>CAVQSV010000001.1:0-11518 GCA_963716095.1 Ilumatobacteraceae bacterium
AGACGAACTGGGAATCGTCGGCGTCGAACTGCTGCTTCCAGCCATCGCACGCGACCTTGACGGCAGACCGAACGACAGGCCAACGCTCATATCGACGGTGTCGCGTCAGAGCTCAACCTGTCAGATAGCGGCACGTATCGATCGGTCGCGACGAGGCGAGCCTGATCGATAATCCCGTCGCGAAACGCTCTCGCCAGCGCCGCACCGCCGGCGTGCTGTGACGGGCTACCGCTCGCGTTGACCCGCACGTAACCACGGTCACTGTCGACGTCTGAACGACTCGGCTTGCGGACGGGATTATGAGGTGCCCGACTTGGGCCGAAGCCGCACACGAGCGTCGGGCCACCGACCGGGTTATCGATTGAGCGATATGTGTGGCCTGCGGGCGACCGCGCACGGAGCATCTTCCCTACCGGGACGACCCGACTCTCGCGTGTTGATCACTCTGAACATCCACCACTGGCAGTCACCGAGTGACACTGGTTCCCCCGAGGCCCTAGGAGTCGATCGCCCACTCCGTTCCTCAATCGGAATTCGGAAGTGGTCGTTCCCGAATGGTGGTAGCGTTCGGTCCATGGCCAGGCCCCGCGAGTTCGATGAGCAGACCGTGCTCGATGCTGCCCGCGACGAGTTCTGGGAACACGGCGTCGCTGCCACGTCGATCAGTCAGCTCAGTGCAGCGACGGGACTCTCGGTGGGGAGCCTCTACAAGGCGTTCAGCAGCAAGGGCGAGTTGTGCGCGCTCACCCTCGACCGCTACCTCGACGACGGCCTCGACGTGATGGGCGCCCTGCTCGACTCGGGCGACACCACAGTCGACGGCATCGATGCCTGGCTCGGTGCGCTGGCCGACATGGCATCAAACTCCGACGGCCCTCGTGGCTGCTATGGCGTGGTCTGCGCCGTCGAGTTGGCGGGCGACGAACCAGAGATACGCGACCGTCTCCGGCGACACGACGAGCGCCTCGTCGGACGACTCACCGACGCACTTCGCAGTGCCCAGGCCGAAGGCGCCGATGTGACCGGCCCACTCGACGACGCGGCGCGGTTCCTCTATACCGCGATCAACGGTGTGCAGGTCGAAGCCCGCAAGGGGATCGACGGCGACCAGGCCCGTCGAACCCTCGCCATCGCTCGCCGAGCCGTGATCCGATGACGCGTCCCAACCCATCACTCTCCTGTTTGCTGACCAAATTCGGAAACGTTCGCTCCCTAATGGGACACCGTCTGGCGTCACCCCGACGTCGGTACCTCGCCACTCCCGGCGACTTCGAAAGGACCACCTCATGACCGAATTCCACAACCAACACATCGTCGTCACCGGCGCCACCAGCGGTATCGGACGCGCGACCGCCGTCCGCCTTGCGGGCGAGGGCGCCAAGGTGATCGCGACGGGTCGCAACCCCGAGCGTCTCGCGCAGGTTGCCGGCGTCGAGGGCATCACCGTGCTCGAGAACGACTCCGCCGACCCCGATGGCGCTGCCGCGCTACGTGCTGCGGTCGACGAGATCTTCGAGGGACGCATCGATGGCGTGTTCTTGAACGCCGGCTTCGGCGCGTTCCAGCCGATCGAGTCGGTCGACGCCGCCGAGGTCGCCCGACAGTTCGACACCAACGTCCGCGGTCCGCTCCTCCAGCTGGGCGCTCTGTCGTCGACGATCGCCGACGGCGGCTCGGTCGTGTTCAACACCTCGGTGGTCAACGACGTCGGCATGCCGAACTCCGGTGTGTACTCGGCCACCAAAGGCGCAGTGCGCTCCGCGATGAAGGTGTTCGCCAACGAGCTGGCGCCTCGCCAGATCCGCGTCAACGCAGTCTCGCCGGGCCCGATCGACACCGGCTTCTTCGGTGCGACGGGCCTCACCGCCGAGGAGATCGAGGGCTTCGCCACGCAGATCCTCGCCCAGGTACCTCTGGGCCGGTTCGGGACCGCCGACGAAGTCGCCGCCGCGGTGGCGTTCCTGCTGTCGTCGAAGGCGAGCTACATCACCGGCACCGAGCTGGTCGTCGACGGCGGCATGAGCTGACCACCAACGACCCGCCGTCGCTGCGAGCAGCTCCGGTCGACCCGCCCGACCGGCGCTGCTCGCAATGAGGTGAGCCATACGGATCAAAAGACCCCCGTCCACACCGCACCACCGACGCCATAGAGCATCGCCACGCGGGAAAGTGCAGTGCTCGGCTTGGGCCGCACTGCGGCGCGCTCGCGTCGGCGGCTACCGGACTGCGGAACGGATGTTATGCGTGGGTCGTCGGCGAGCACCCTGCCGGATAGGGGCGGCCTCGGTGCGTGACGTCCTGAACAGCCTGATCGAGCCGTTATCTCGATTGCGGAAGCCGGTGACGCTCGGAATCGGACTTCGCAGACGCACGCTCGACACCGTTCGAGAGCCGATCAGACCGAGACGTCGGTGGTACCGGCTCGGCTGGTCAACCCGGCGAAGGTGAGGCGGGCCTGGGCTCGGAGCATGTCTGGATCCTCACCGAGCGCGATCTGGATGAGCAACGCAGTGAACTGGTTGTCGATGAAGGCAGCGGCGAGAGGGGTCGGTATGTCTGGTGCGATTTCTCCCCGCTTCTTCGCGCGTTCGACCCAGTCCGCGTAGCGTGCCCGCGCCTCCACTCGGAGGTTGTTGGTCCGGGTCTGGGTGGCCGTGCCGAGGCGCGACGACAACACACGCATCTTCGCGAGAAGGCAGCCCGGCGGCATGCCTCGGTCGAGGTCGACCATGACGTCGACGATCGACGCCAGGACGTCCGCAAACGAATCGTCCTCGGTCGTTCGTTCCAGCATCGGCGCGAGCACCGTCTCGGCATAGTGCTCGAGTGTGGCGTCCATGAGGCCGTCCTCGCCGCCGAACTCCCGATACAGGGCGGGCTTGGACACGCCGGCACGCCGACACAGTTCGTTCAGCGATACGGCGTCGGTCCCCTCACGCCAGTAGCAGTCCATTGCGACGTCGATCACGTGGTCACGGTCGATCGTCTTCGGTCGGCCCCTCCCGCGGCGCTCGCTCGTTTCGACCTCCATGCTCGACCTTCCTGCGCGTTTCGTTCCGACAGCAGCCCTCGATTGTACTTGTTGGTACGCAATTCGACCACTGATCATCACCAGGCCGAAACCTTTTCGTACCTTGTGGTACGTCCGGGTTGCCAACAGCACCCCGAAGCCCTAGCTTCGTTTCGTACCGAGCGGTACTCAACCAAGTCGCTCGCCACTCATGATCAGGGAGCACCGCATGAAGATCCTCACTCCGGCACTTGTCGCAATGACGCTCACAGTCGCCGCGTGCAGCGGTTCGACGTCGACCGTCGAACCGGCCACCAGTACCCGGGAAACCGAAACAACCAACCAAGAACAGGAAACAGGCACCATGACCACGACCGAACTGGCGACCGCCACGCTCGACGCACTCTTCACCGACTTCGACCCCGAGGCAGCCGCCGCGCTGTTGGCGCCGGACTACATCCAGCACAACCCCGGCGTGCCGACCGGCGCACCAGCCGTGCTCGAGTTCATCCCGGCGCTCGAAGAGAGCGGCATCTCGGTCACGACGCACAGGATCATCACCGACGGCGATCTCGTGGCGATGCACAACACCTACGAGAATGCGGATCTGTTCGGGGCGCCGACGCTGGTGGCCTTCGACGTCTTCCGCATCGAGGACGGCAAGGTCGCCGAACACTGGGACAACCTCCAGCCACCGGCCGAGCCGAACGTGTCAGGTCGCACGCTGACCGACGGACCCACCGAGGTCACCGATCTGGACGCGACCGAGGCGAACAAGGCGCTCGTGGCCGAGTTCGCAGAGACGGTGCTGGTCGGCGGCGACTTCGCTCGGATCACCGACTTCATCGCCGGCGGCGACGCGTACCTCCAGCACAATCCTCTCTTCGGTGATGGTCTCGCCGCCCTCGGCGCAGCGTTCGAGGACCTTGCCGCACAAGGCAACGGCATCCGCTACGACACCGTCCATCAGATCATCGGCCAGGGCAACTTCGTGCTGATGCTGTCCGAAGGCGCCTTCGGTGACGCCCCGACGGCGTACTACGACCTGTTCCGTCTCGACGAGGGCCAGATCGTCGAACACTGGGACGTGATCTCAGAGATCCCCGCCGACATGGCCCACGACAACGGAAAGTTCTGAGGCACCAATGAACAACATCATCATCACCGGGAGCAGCAACGGGTTCGGCTACTTGTCCGCACTCGCATTCGCCGATCAGGGCTACCGGGTCTGGGCAACGATGCGCAACGCCGACGGCTCGAACCGTGAACGCAAGGAACTCCTCGAAGCCGCTGCAGGCGACATCCGCGTGGTCGACATGGACGTGGCCGACGACGCATCCGTCGAGGCCGCCATCGCGCTGGTGATCGACACCGACGGCCACGTCGAGGTCTTGATCAACAATGCCGGGATCATGTACATCGGCCACACCGAGGCCTACAGCCTCGAACAGGCCAACGAACAGATGAACGTCAACTACTACGGCGTCATCCGCACCACGCAGGCGGTGCTGCCCACGATGCGCCAGGCCGGCAGCGGGCTGATCATCAACACCTCATCGACCGCCGGCCGCGTCGCCTACCCATACTTCGGCACCTATGGCGCCACCAAGTTCGCTGTCGAGGCCTACTCGCAGAGCCTTCGCTACGAGATGGCTCCTCACGGCGTCGACATCGCCATCGTCGAGCCCGGGCCGTTCCCGACGAATCTCATCAACTCGGTCCAACCAGAAGCCCGCCAGCACGTCACCGACGACTACGGGCCGCTGCGGGACGTACCGACAGGCATGCTCGCCTACTTCGCCGAGTTCTTCACGACCGACGCAGCGCCCGACAACCAACTCGTCGTCGACGCCTACCTGGCGTTGGCCGCTGCGGAGCCCGGACAGCGCCCGATGCGGACCCATGTCGGCATCGCTCACGGGGTTCCCGAACTCAACCGCCTGTCCCAACCGATCCAAGACAACGTTCTGAACGAACTCGGACTCACCGCAGTACTGGCCCATGCAGAGAATGCCGACGAACCCCATGGATGACAAGACCATCTCCACCATTGCGCTGCTGCTGTGCCTGGCGCCGGGCGTCCTGCACGCCGTCGAGGTGGCGTTTCCCATGCTGTCTCGCTGGATCGTGAACTACGTGCTCCCGTTCTTCGGGCCGGGACGACCGAGCACTGCCGGGTCGCTGACGAACGACGAGCAGCTCACGATGCTCGACGCCGCCGTCGACGCCGCCCCCGCCGAGAAGACGACGGCAGCATCGGACTACGTGTTCTTGATGCTCTTCGAGCAACGCCAGGGCTCTCTGGCATTTCTTTCGGTGATCGCCGGCGTGATCTATGGCCTGACCTTGACGCTGACCGAGCGCAACCCGCTGCACCTGGTCCTCATGGTCATGTCGGTGCTCTTCATGCTCGTCAACGCCAACCATGCCGGCATCCGGTTTCTCGGTCACCACCCCAGGGTGTCGCGACACGGCCGCCACGTCGGGATCGTCTTCGCCCCGTTCTGGGCGGTGGCCGCTGTGTTCAACTTGCTGGCGTTCTCCTCCTCGCTTCCGACATGACCGGGCCTCGGGCAACCCGGAGTCGAGGATGGCTCGGTCTCGCCGCCACCGTCGTGTTGCTCGTCAGCGCCGGGTGCGGCGGCGATGGTGACGACGCAACGAACCCACCGATCAACGTCGCCGTCACCCTCCCCGGAGCGGAGCTGACGGCGACCACGCTTGGGGACGTCACGATTCACTCCTTCCTCGGCCCGAGCCTGAACACCGGCACCTACGTCGTGGAGTCGGCGACCTCGCTCGTCGTCATCGACACCGGCTATCGAAACGGTGACCCGGAGCGCTTCCGGGCGGCAGTCGACTCCCTCGAGAAGCCGATCGCCACGGTGATGATCACCCACGACCATCCCGACCACGTCGGAGGGCTGAACACCGCGTTCGCGGACATTCCCGTGGCCACCACCGCGGCCGTCGCCGACCTGATCGACGCCGGGAACCGAGACATCGAGATCCTCGAGGGAGCGTTCACGATCGACGGAATCGACTATCTCGCCGAGGAGCACCTCGAAGCCGAAGCACGCGCTCAAATGGTCGTCACCCTGCCCGACCACGATGCAATCTTCACCGGCGATCTGGTGTTCAACGACACACACCTGTTCCTGACGCCAAACCTCGACCGATGGATCTCGATCCTCGAAGAACTCCAGCTCGACTCGCCGACCAACGTGTATCCCGGCCACGGACCGCCGGCCGACCGGGCGGTCTACGCCGAAACGATCGACTACATCCATACCGCCCGAGCCAACCTGGCCGCAGCGACAAGCGGCGAGGAGTACAAGGCGGCCATGATCAACGCCTACCCGGACTGGCAAGAAACGGGCCTCATCGACTTCTACCCGCGAGCGCTCCTGTCCCAGCCCATCGCACCGACCACCGAAACCGACTGAGCGTCTTGCGGGAATCCGAGGCGACCGCAGCGGCGGAGGGCAAGTCAGGCGGTGGTGTGTGGCCTGCGGAGTGGTTGCCATGTCCGGTAGGTGCCCGCATCGCCACGCCCATTCGAATGGCCCGTAGCGGAAGCGTTCGAGCCACCAGGTCAACTCCAGTTCGGTCCTGCCGTCGTTGTGCTGGCTGCATGGGTGGGAGTGAGGTACGCCGGCAACTACTGGAATCTCGCTGCGGACCGACCCGGCAGCGGGCGATTTGGCGCGCTTGCGTGCGCATTCGGGCTGCTCTCCTTCGGCACGATCGATGCGCTGGGGACGGGCGGTGCCTTGGTCATGGTTGCCATGGGCGTAGGGCTCGCTGGGTTCATCGCAACCATCTCGGTGAGGCGCGAGTCGCCAGACGCTCAATGAAGTCGGAGACCCTGGCCCATTCCGCGACCGGAGACCAACGGCTCGAAAGCCCACGAACCGGGACTGCCGCGCAACAGCCGGCATCCGGGCACTGCCATGTTCGGTCGCCGACGGGTGGCTGACGAGGTGACCATCAGAGTGTCCGCCAAGCGTTGACGGATTGGCGTTATCGGGTGCACGGCTTGGGCCGTGATGCGGCGCGTGATCGATGGTGCGGCCCGGATTATCGAGTACCGATTATCGGGTGTCGTCTGCGACCACTACGACACGCCCTTATCGGTCGGCCGGTCTCTCGAGTAGGGCATCGATGAGCTCACAGTTGGTGCGGACCTCTCGCAGCCAGCGAGCGTACGTCGGGAGAGCTGCTTCGAGCTCCGCCGAGCACCACTTAGCGATGTATGCAGCCGGCGTCGTCCACTGGAAGTCGGAGTGTTCGTGGCTGAGCACAGGTTGACCGGTATCGCTGTAGCCAACGTAGGTGGCGTGGACGGTGTCCCACCCTTCTGGAGTCGGATAGGTCCACACCCGAAGAAGGCTCGAATTGGTTACCAGCAGTCCGGACTCTTCATGAGTCTCCCGGACCGCCGCATGGGCGGGGTCTTCGCCGACGTCAACGATGCCACCAGGCAAGTACTCCAACCCTTCGCCAAGTCCGCCGGCGCGTGTCAGCGTCAGGAACTCGTTGCCGCGCAGGACGAACATGTCCGCAGTCAGTCCACGGTGAGTCGGATTGAGCATGCAGCGAAGGTACAACGCCGCAGACACATCCTTGTGCGAGCCAACCGATCGCCAAGGCTCCGTCCGACGAGATGCCGCGCTGATCCAAGCCGGAGTGTGGTGTCGGGGCGTCGGTGAACGATTCGCAGCCGATCCTCGGAGTCGAAGTGCCCGAGGTTCGATACTCACTCGACCTCGCCGACGCCTGAATTTGCGAAATCGTGCGGTACTTCTTGCGACCGCACTGGGGACCGCCGTTCGGTGTAGCGCTGGCTGCGGACTGTGATTCCGGACGCCCTCATGTGTGCGTGCGCAACACAGACTGCGCCGAGCGCCGAAACCCATCGAGGGCCGTCGGGATCTTCATCCACCAGCTTCCAAGACCTGCGCATGGGGTCACGAAGACTCGATCGGCGTCGGAAGGGTGCTGACGAAGCCAATACCTCCTCGCCCAGGCGGCATGGACCGGATCGGAGACGAGAATGACCACGGCGCTGTCCGCAACCAGGGTGGACGAGAACTTGACGTTGGACCACGTGTTCATCGACTCCGATTCAAGGATGGTGATCGCTGGATCGATGCCCACTGCGACGGCGAGTTCCGCCATCACCGACGCCTCGGTTGGCCCGCTACGGGTCGGCCCGCCTGAGAGAACGACTCGATCTGCACCGTGGCGGTCGATCGTCTTCTTGGCGAGTTTGACTCGCCATTTCTGAACGGGGTGCGGTCGGCCGCCGCGCCACGACGGGTAACCCAGAACCACGACCGATGTGATTCCGCTTTCAGGCACACGGAGCGAAGCCGCGCGACTGTGCATCACTTCGGCCAGGACGCCGAACGAGACGAAGCTGACGACGACCGATCGCAGGATCGTGTCGCGTTGGGGCGCGTGCACGGTCGGATTATGCCAAGGTCCGCAAGCGACAGTCGCCGGACGGGCACGGCCGATGGGAGCGGGGATTCTGTGACGTGCGACTTGGGCCGCACTGTTGCGCGGGCCGCGCCAGGCTTGGGCCGTTCTGTGGCGCGAAGTCCTGTGGCGCAACTGCGTTATGGGGCGGGTGTTATCGAGTGCCTGACCGGAATCAGAGGCGCGCAACGTCGTCGACGACGATGGCTCCGGGCGCAAGCTCGATCCCTCGAAATCGACAGACGAGTTCGCCGATCGCCATGTACACGAACCGAGTCGATGGATCCTCGGCGTCTCGTCCGAGTGCTGGCCACGCCCCGGCGAAGGTGAACAGCAGGCCCTGGGCTTCGTCGTGGGTGAACGCCTCGACCATCGCGGACCCCACATCAGCGAGTACCGCAGGGAACTCCTCTGCGTAGATCGCAGCTCGGTCGTTGAGGACGACGCTCAGCGTCCGCCAATCGGGAGGAGACACCTCTTCAGGAAGCTTCGTCGAGTGCTCGACGTGTCTGGTTGACCGAGTCCGAGAGCGCGTCGGCCCGGGCGCGGTCGCTGTCGCTGACGTTGGATGGGCGGGTCTCAGCAGCACGGGCTCGAGCCTCAGCCAGACGCTCGTCGCTCCAGCCCAACCGTTCGGCGATCTGCTCCAACGTCTCGACCTGCATACAGCAAGATTAGTCCGGCACGAGACCCACGTGTCCGACAGCCCAGATCGCGAGATCGGCACGCGATTACGTGACGCGAGAGTTGGGCCGCAATGCGGCGCGGGCTATCCGTCGTCGACCGGATTACGGAGCGCGCGTTCTGTGCGGCTCCAGCTGATGCAGCGGCGATCGGAATGCCGGTTGAGAGCGGGGCCGGCTCGACGCTTCGAGTGAACATTCTCGGGCGGTTCCAATCACCACTCTGCCAGTCTCAATCTGGGTCCTTGGAGGTGTTACCGCAGCGCATTGGCCAGCCGGACGTAGTCGGCTTCGGGATGTCCATCCTGTCTTTCACTCGTCGTAGACACGGTATTGCTGCTCAGCTTCGCGATGGTCGGCAACGACTTGGCCGATAGAGGCGGCGTGCTCAGCGAGGGCCTGGGGGATCTGGCCGGAGGTGCGTCCCGTGACGTGCGTTCCGGGAAGAGGGCCGTATGCACAGGACGCGGACCCCTGGGCGTTGTCACACATTGGAGCCGATCGACACCTAGTAGTTGGGGACGGCGCACCGGGCGTCGTACATCACAAAGGGGTTCATCATGCACGTTTTCAACAAGACTTCGGTAGGTCGCAGAGCGCTCCGAGCATCGCTCGTGGGTGCTGTCATGTGTCTCATCGGAGTCTCGGCGCCAGCCGCCGCTGCCGTCACCGACCACACGTTCTACTCCACCTGCGGCAACATCAACTATGGCACCGGCGGGTCGCTCGAGGGACTCGCGATGCTCACGTGGGTCAAGCCGGGTGCCTCAAACGGCTGTCAGGCCAAAGCCCGCGTCCTGTGCCAGCGACAGAGCGACGGGCAGTCGCAGTGGCAAAACGCCAGCACCTGGAGGGGCCTAAACCAACTGTCGAGCAAGACCTGTTCCAGCCCGTATAACTACGCCCGGCTCAATGTCGGCGCGATCGCTGCTGGGCTGATCCGTATGACCGGTGGATGGCGACCTCTGAGCATTGCGTTCCGTTGGTACTCCTCACCGGTGCTCACACAGCGAGTCGCCATCCACCAACGCACGCTCCTTCCGCGAGAGGTACGGCGAGGCCATCGCAGGTGTTCTCGGCCCTGATGAGGAATTCCGCGTGCTGTTCGACGCGGCGCGTGTCTCGGATCAGAAGGTCCGAGAGTGCATGACGGAGGCAGGATTCGACTACCCATCTGCGATCAATGTTGTCTCCGATTCGCTGGAGCCCCCGTCGGGCAGCCTCAGCGATCGCGAATGGGTGAAGACCTACGGATTCGGAGTGTCAACGACATTCGAGAACGTCACCGTGGCGAGTGCCGAAGATCCAGTGACGTCCTTTCTGGACTCACTCTCGGCCCCTGAACGTGGAGCGCTGCTCGAACAACTTGGTGACGTTGGTTCGGGCGGGTGCCTGGACCAAGGAAAACGAACAGGCGCTGCGTGACTCGGGCTGGACAATGTTCAAGCCACCTACAACGAATTGCTGGACCTCTCCCAGATTGCTGCAGTAGTCGCAGCCGAGCAAGAATGGGTGTCTGCTCGCGACGAGCCGGCGTGCGCTCTGAGGGCTTGCTCGACTGATCGGCACTTTCAGTAGCCGCCTGCAGGCTCTACCACTGGACGACGAAGCGGGACTCAGCGCCCTCAAGACCGAAGAAGTAGCAACAGCTCTCGCAGTCTTTGACTGCACCAAGACCAGGAACGTGATCGTGACAGAGGTCGTCGCCGGGTTGATCCTGAATAGGTAGATCCACCGACGGGCTACCTCGGGTGGGTGAGTCCCGAACTGTCACTCGTGGATTCAAGTCTGCTCTTCACGCTTGCGACTCCCGGGGACACATCTGGCCCACTCGACACTCTATGGATGAACACAGTCACATAGCCGGAGGAGACCAGGATGAGCGACCAAGCTCGACCCAATCTGAGAAGTCGTGTTGTGCGGGTAGCCCTTGCGCTCACGTTCGCCGGAGCGCTCATCGCCTTCGGTTCCTCGCAGAGTGTCTCCGCCACACTTTCGTACTGGGACAGCTCAGGCGATACCGGCTCCTGTTCGAGTTCCGGATGGGTCTGCTTGGCGTTCTACACGACGACGGGAACTGGCACCACGTGCATCGACTACCAATGTGTGTTCACCGACCCTGCGGGCGCAAGCAACCAGGGGGCCGTGGTTCGGGTTGACCTCTACTACCCGGGCGGCGGGAGGCATCGCCGCTGACCGCGGCCGTTCGATCAAGAACCGGACGAGTAGGACAGTTTGCGCCTTTCAGTCACCTGGGTACTCGATCCTGAACAACACGGTTGGTGTGACTTCAAGTTGGGGACAGACGGGTGTCTTCTGGGGATCGCCGCAAGGCATTTCC
>CAVQSV010000002.1:0-187658 GCA_963716095.1 Ilumatobacteraceae bacterium
TCCCGGTTCGAAGATCGCAACCGGCGCCCAGACCGTCCGCTGGTTGATCAGCGGCTTCATCATCGCCGGTTCGGCACTGGCGCTGCTGTCGTGGGGACCCGGAGAACCGAGCACCACCGATCCGTCGACCTCGATGACGATGGCGTTCGCTGTCGTGGCCCTGAGCGCCGTGAACATGGGCTTCGTGATGCGACGCGAACGGCAGGTGCCGTGGTCGGCCCCACTGTTCCCCTACATGGGATGGGTCATCCTCGGGTGGGACTGACCCTCGCCGCCATCGAGACGAATGCACTCCAGCGCATGCTCGACACGGTCTCGCTCACCGGCGCACAGTGGGTCCTCGTGATCGGGTTGTCGCTCATCTCGCCGCTGTTCGTGGCGATCGACAAGATCATCGAGATGCGACGCCTCGACCGGGAACAAGAAGAGCACCCCTTCGCCGGAATCCCGACCACGTCAGGTGCCTGACGAGGTTCGGGCACCAACCGGGTGGCGGGGACTCGTCCCCGGCATCACGGCGGTCCGCACCTACGAACGGTCGTGGCTGCGGTTCGACCTGGTCGCCGGAGTCGTGCTCGCTGCCATCCTCGTCCCCCAGGGCATGGCCTACGCCGAACTGGCCGGGCTCCCGCCGGTCACCGGGCTCTACACCACGATCGCCTGCCTCGTCGGCTACGCGCTCATGGGCCCGTCACGTGTGCTCGTGCTCGGTCCCGACTCGGCGGTCTCACCGCTGATCTTCGCCGCCATCGTGCCGCTCGTCGTCGTTGCGGATGACCCCGAGACTGCCATCGCGCTCGCGGGGATGATGGCGGTGATGGTCGGCCTGATCCTGATCGGGCTCGGTGCCGGAAAGCTCGGGTTCGTCGCCGACCTGCTCTCGAAGGAGGTCCAGGTCGGCTACATGAACGGCCTCGCCATCACGATCGTCGTCGGCCAGCTCCCCAAACTCGCCGGCTTCTCCACCGACGCCGACGGTTTCGTCGCCGAACTCCAGGCGTTCGTCGACGGGTTCGCCGACCGCAATCCGACCGCACTGTGGCTCGGGCTCGCCACGCTCGCCGTGCTGCTCGTGCTGCCCCGGTTCACCCGCACGATTCCCGCGGTCCTGGTCGCCGTGATCGGCGCCACCGTGGTCACCGGCGCCTTCGATCTCGACATCTCCACCGTCGGAACCCTGCCCGAGGGGCTCCCGCGGCCGTCACTGCCGTGGACGAGCGTCAGCGACGTCGCCCCGATGCTGGTGGCCGCCGTCGGCATCACACTGGTGTCGCTCACCGACACGATCGCCACTTCGACCGCGTTCTCGGCACGGCGAGGCGAAGAGGTGAAGCCCGACCAGGAGATGATCGGCATCGGCACCGCCAACGTCGCTGCCGGGTTCTTCCAGGGGTTCGCGGTCTCGACCAGCAGCTCGCGCACGGCCGTGGCCGACCAGACCGGCGCCAAGAGCCAGCTCACCGGACTGATCGGCGCCGGCATGGTCGCGTTGCTGTTGCTGTTCTTCAACGGACTCCTCAAGAGTCTCCCGCAAACCGCGCTCGCCGCCGTCGTCATCGCCGCAGCGTTCTCGCTCGTCGACGTCGGGACGCTGCGCCGCTACGTCAAGGTCCGCCGGACCTCGTTCTTCCTCTCACTGGCGGCAACCGGCGGCGTGGTCTTCTTCGGGGTGCTGCAGGGCATCCTGATCGCTGTCGTGCTGTCGATCCTGCTGTTCTTCAGGCGCAGCTGGTGGCCCCACGGGGAAGTGCTCGGACGGATCAACGGCCAGGACGGCTGGCACAGCAATCACAACGGCCTCCTGGCGCAGGAGCTCCCCGGCGTCCTCGTGTTCCGGTGGGAGGCCCCGCTGTTCTTCGCGAACGCCGGCATGTTCCGTGACCAGGTCCGCGAGCTCGTGCGCGAACGGAGCCCACGCTGGGTGATCCTGCAGTGCGAGGCGATCACCGACATCGACGTGACGGCGGCCGACATTCTGGAACAGTTCGACCTCGAGCTCAACGAGCGAGGCGTCAACATCGCGTTCGTCGACCTGCGCAGCCGGTTGAAGGACCTCGTCTACGACTACGGGCTCTTCGCCACGCTCGACGCCCACCACTTCTACGACACGATCGAGGAAGCGCTCGCCGACATCGACGCGACGAGCGAGGCGGATCCCGGCAGCTGAGAACGGTTCACCCGATCGGCGTGATGCGGGCTCGCGAGGAGAGGTGCACGATCGGTCCATGAACTCAGCAACCGACAACGACGTTCCCAGTGGCTGGCTCTACTTCGCGGGCACGATTCTCGGCCTCGCGGGGCTGATGCGCTTCGTCGACGCGTTCTGGGCCTTCCGCTACGACGGAGTACTCCCCGACGAGTTCGAGGGAGCGCTCCTCGGCACGACCCTGTCGACGTACGGCTGGGCATACATCATCGTCGGGGTGATCCTGATCCTGTCGTCGTTCGCGGTGCTCAACCGCTCGCAGTTCGCCCGATGGATCGGGATCATCGCCGGCGCCATCCTGACCGTGTCCGCGATGTGGTGGATGCCCATCTATCCCGTCTGGTCACTCGCCTACGTGATCATCGGCATCCTCGTGATCTATGCGCTCGCCGCCCACGGCGGTCGTCATGCCGACGCCTGATCGCCAGCGCCCGCCGACCAGTACAGGGATCCGATGAAGTCACGTCGTCTCACCGCGATCGCAGCACTCGGCCTCCTCGTTGCGGGCGTGTTCGTGCTGGTGCTGACCGGCGTGCGGGCGTTTCCGCGCGGGTTGATCGCCGCATCGTTGCTGGTCGGGGCACTCGTCGTGGGGTGGGAAGCGCTCCGTCGTCGCGGAGCGGCCCGGGCGCTGTTCGCGACCGTCGCGATCGTGCTGCTCGTCGCCTTCGTCGAGGTCCTCGTGGCCGGCGGCGTGCTGCTCGAGGCGATCGTCGCGGCCGCGCTGTTCTCCTCCGCCGCCGCCGCAGCGCGCGAGGCGTTCCGCATCCACGTCCCGCTGCCGCGAGCAGCCGCTCCGACGCGGCCGGTGGTCGTGTGGAACCCGAAGTCGGGCGGGGGCAAGGCACTGGCCGCCAACGTCGATGCCGAGGCGCGGGCCCGCGGCATCGAGCCGATCGAGCTGAAACCCGGCGACGACCTGCTTCAGCTCGTACGCGATGCGGTGGCCGACGGTGCCGACGCACTCGCTGCGGCCGGCGGTGACGGGACGCAGGCGATCGTGGCCACGATCGCCGCCGAACTCGGCCTGCCGTTCGCGTGCATCCCTGCAGGCACGAGAAATCACTTCGCGCTCGACCTCGGTGTGGACCGTGACGACGTTGTGGGGGCGCTCGATGCGTTCGTCGACGGCGGTGAGCGCCGTGTGGATCTCGCCGAGGTCAACGGACGCGTCTTCGTGAACAACGTGTCGTTGGGGCTCTACGCAGAGGCGGTCCAGCGTTCCGGGTACCGCAACGCGAAGATCCGCACGGTGCTCGACACGATTCCGGACTTCAGCGACGCCACCGGCGACGGTCACGTGTTGGAGTACACCGGCCCTGGGGGCGTGAGCGGTCGCCGAGCGACGGTGATCATGGTCTCCAACAACCAGTACCGGCTGGGCAACATCGTCGGGTCGGGGACCCGACCGAGCATCGACGACGGTCAGCTCGGCGTGGCGGTCGCCGAGCTGACCTCGAACGACGCTCGCGGGCGGGCCCGGTTCCGACAGTGGCAGGCGCCGACGTTCGAGGTGGGCTCCGACGGTGCGGTCCCCGCCGGCGTCGACGGCGAGGCGCTCGTGCTCGACCCGCCTTTGCGCTTCTCGATCCGTCCGGGAGCCCTCCGTGTCCGGATCGCCCCGCAGCATCCCGGCGCCTCACCCTCTGCGGCGGCTCCGAACGGCCTCGTCGACGGCGCTCGCAAGCTGCTCCGGATCGCCCGCACCGGTTGACAGGTCAGGCAGGAAGATCAGCTCGGAAGCAGGCGTCGCCGGGCCCGAGAACACCAACGGGTGCGCCGCCGCAGGCGACGATCGCCTCCGGACGCGGAACCGTCGACCGGCTCGTGCGTCAGGACGGTGAGCAGACCCGACGACTCGAGAGATGAACGGGCCTCACCCGGCGACCGATCACCTGATCGAAGTGATGACGCGACGTCTCACGGCTGAGACGATCGGAGCATGAACACAGTGTCCGACAACGACTTCCCCTGCAGGAGGCGCTCATGACCATGCGATTGATCG
Source organism: Ilumatobacteraceae bacterium (assembly GCA_963716095.1). Classification (GTDB taxonomy): domain Bacteria; phylum Actinomycetota; class Acidimicrobiia; order Acidimicrobiales; family Ilumatobacteraceae; genus Sva-07. The sequence goes on from CAVQSV010000002.1 coordinate 4,212, forward strand.
ACGATCTCCCCGACAACGTCGTCGGGGTGCGAGCCATCGGTGAGGTGGACGACGACGACTACGACGACGTCCTGGAGCCGGCGATCGAAGATCGGCTCTCCCGGCACGACAAGATCCGGCTGCTCTACATCCTCGGAAACGAGTTCACCGGGTACGACGCCGATGCGATGTGGGACGACACCAAGCTCGGGTTGAAGACGTTCAACTCCTATGAGCGAATGGGCATCGTGACCGATGCCGTCTGGGTGCGCCGCTGCGTCAAGGCGTTCGGGTGGCTGATCCCTGGCGAGGTCCGGGTGTTCCACCTCGACGAGTTGGAGACGGCTCGAACCTGGATCACGACCTGAGCCCTCACGAGGGGCCGAAGCGAGTTTCCCGAGGCTGCAGGCTGGCCGACCTCGGCGAACTCGAGCAGCTCGAAGCCGAACTCGCCGGGCTCCTCGCCGAAGACGACATCGTGCACCTCGTCGTTGCGACACTCTGAACTGCTCCGTCGGACTGGGTGTTCGAGATCGCCTCACCGCTCTGTTCTTGTCACATCGTGTCTACGGTCTGCTCCTGACCCTGGCTACCGTCGGCGAGCTGATTCGCCACGGTTCAGACGCTGAGAGCGAGTGGCGCGCCCGGTGCGTCAGGTCCAGATTCGTGCGGTGATGTCGGCCCACAGTTGTCGGAACGCCGCTGTCGCTGCGCTGGTCGGTGCGAAGTCGGCGACGGGTGCGCGTTGGACGCCCATCTGTTCGATGACACTGGCATTCGGGATCGGCGTCGGCAAGAAGCCAGGGATGTCAGTCATCAATTGAGTGACGAGGTCACGTTGGAGGCGCTTGCGGCGATCGACCATCGATGCGAATGGCAGCACGATCGGTGGAGACGGGTGGTCGGCGAGAAACTCGGTGAGCTGGTTGAGGGTGCGTTCGGACAGAGTGGTGGGGATGGTCGGCACGATGAGTGCGTCGGCGGCGTCGAAGACGCTTTCGCTGGTGAGCGTGATCCCTGGGGCGCAGTCGAGGATCGCTATGTCGTAGCTGTGGCGGATTGGTTCGAGGAGCGTCGCGAGGCGCCGCGTCGGGTGTTTGGTGTCGTCGAGTTCGAGGTCGAGGTGGCGCAGGGAGAAGTCAGCGGGCACGATGTGGACAGACGGGTCGTTGGTGGCGCGGATGTTCGCTGCGAGCGATCCCGTGTTGCGGACCAGGCGCTCGGCTCCGCCTTTGATGGCGGGCTTGACGCGTACGAAGAAGGTGGCGGCGCCTTGTGGGTCGAGGTCCCACAGCACGACTCGGCAGCCAGCCACGGCTGCTTCGTGGGCGAGGTTCACTGCGGTGGTCGTCTTGCCGACGCCACCTTTGATGCTGTATGTCGCGAGGACTTTCACTCGGTGATCCCGTCGAGCACGGCATCGAGGGCGCGGGATGTGGCCGGTGTGTCGTAGTCGGCGAATCGTTCGGCGAACTCGGTGCGGGCCGCGAGACGTTGCTGGTCGAGCCGTTCGGTGAGTTGACCGATGGCGACCATCGTGTCGGGCGACGATCCGGTGTCGTGGAGTTCGCGACTGATCGCGCGCAGCATGCTGACGTGGACCTCGGCGTCCTGGTGCTCGCCGAGGTTGTCCTGCAGCGCTTTGAGCCGTTTCACGTACCGCTTGCGCGGCCGATCCGGGAGCAGGCTGCCGAAGCACTCCAGGAGGTAGCGGAGCTTCTTGGCGTCCTTGCGGAGATCGTGGAGATGTTCGGCGGGCGTGTCGGGACCAATGAGTCTGCCTCGCTCGATGAGGACGCCGTGCGCGCGGGCGATGCGTTTGGCGACGAACCGGCCGAGTGGACGACTGGCTCGTGGCGGGACGTCATCGCTGGTGAATGGCTCGGTGAGCCAGGTCCGCCACGTTTCCATCAGTTCGGTTGCCCGTTCCGAGCGGAGGGCACGTTCGAGCTCGATGTGCCCCTCGGCGCGGCGTCGTTCGAGCAGGTCGCGTACTGGTTCGAGTGATGGGGCGATCTCGGGGCCGAGAGGATCGGTGTACCGCGACCACTCGAGCAGGTAGACGTCGAGGTCGCGTGGTGTTCCGGTGAGCGCGGCGAGCCATTTGAACCCGTCTCGGGCGGTTTCGAGGACTGCGGCGGGGAGCACGGGCTTGGCTTCGTAGAGGACCGTGCGGGTGCGGCGCATTGCGATCCGCAGGTCATGCAGGAACTCCGGGTCGATCTGGTCGATGGTGCCGTTCCAGTTCGCGCCGATCGTCGTTGCGAGGTTGGCAAGAACCAATCGGAACCCGTCGATCGCCGCCATGTCGGGATCGAGCGGTACGGTCGCTGACGCTGCAAAACCGGCGAGATCGACGCCGGCCGCCGTAGCGCACTGCGTCAAGGTGTCGGTATCGCACTCGGCGAGTCCGATCTCACGCAGGGTGCGCAGGGTGCGCCGCGTCCGTTTGGAGTACCCCGGCACCGCATGGATCTCGATTGTCGCTTCGGGGCAGTCGGTGTCAGGCCGGCCGACGACATGAACATCGTGGTGGAGTTCCGCGATGGCCACGACCTTGTCGGCCGCGTCTCGCCACGCTCCGCTGGTCCGGGTCATGCTCACCTCGAGTTGCGGCATCAAGGCGCGCACGTCGGTGAGGGCGGCGATGCGGGACCGGAACGGACCGGGCGGGAGGTCGGCAGGGACGCGGGGCACGGCGTCGACCTCGAGGTGAGCGGGGGCACCGCCCTCGCCGGTCAGTTCGAGTTCCCGACCCTTGGACTCGTTCACCTGAAGCCGTAGACCGGCGCGGTGCAAACTTGCGTCGAAGGTGTCGATCAGGGTGGTCGTCACGATGTGCGACGGATCGAACACGAATCCGAGTTTCGTCAGCGACTCCACCACGGTCCTCTCGTGGCCGTTGAGTTGGAAGGTCATCACACGCATTGCTTTCGAAGGTACCGGCCGCTGCCACATACTGGTCTGGTGACGATCGAGATCGAACGAAAGTTCATCGTGTCCGAGGCGCTGGGTGCGGAGCGGCTGGGCCCAGGTGTCCACATTCGCCAGGGCTACCTCGCTGAGCAAGAAGGCGTGGAGGTTCGTCTCCGCATCACCTCCGACAAGGCGACGCTCACCGTGAAGGCGGGGACGGGGTTGTCGCGAACCGAGGTGGAGATCGCGGTCTCAGCCGAGCAGGCCGACACATTGTGGCCACACACCGCCCGACGACGCATCGACAAGACGCGACATCGAGTGCTGCTCGATGACCTGCTCGGACATGTCGCCGAGGTCGACGTGTATGCCGGTTCACTCACCGGGCTGTGCGTGACAGAGGTCGAGTTCAGTTCCGAAGCGGACGCAGCTGCGTTCGCCCCGCCTGACTGGTTCGGCCGGGAACTCACCGGGGAGCCCGGCTGGAGCAACGCCGCGCTCGCCCGACACGGCCGGCCTGGCTGAGCTCGTCGTCGACTGTTCACCCCCCCCGGACGGTCACCGTTCACCACAGTGCCGCGACCCCGGTCCGTTGCGAGCGGAGGTTGATCAACATGATCGAAGCCGCTGGTGGGGTCGTCTGGCGAACGATGGCCCGCGTCACCACGAGGTGCTGATCGTCCACCGACCGCACCGCGCGGACTGGTCGCTGCCAAAGGGGAGGCGTCATCGTCGCGATCCGCTTCGGTTTCGTCTCGTCGTGGAGTTCGACGAGTTCGCTGAGCAGGAAGTCGTCCAGTTGCTCCACGGCGTTCGATAGTGCCTCACGCTCAGCCGACGACAACCTGCGCGATATCGACCCAACGAAGTCCATGGGCGCCAGTGTCGCGCTCCGGTTGTCGCAGCGTGCCAAGCCCCGACACGCGGGGGCGCCGAGCCGGCCGCGGTGACGGCTACGGGACGATCTGGAATGCTGCACGTGGGGCTGGGCCGCACCACGCTGAAATGGCGACTCACGTCAGCGATGGCGAACACGGGTTTGTCCCATATGTTGTCCCATATATGGGACAACACTGATCAACACGCAACAACACGGCCCGAACGAAAGCCCTGGTCAGGCGGCTCTCAGCGGACGCAGCGAACTCGGATGGACGGCTTGGAACCGTTTCCTAAACCGTGTGTCGCAGGTTCGATCCCTGCCAGGGGCGCCGACAAAATACCTGGTAGATCGTTTGCGGCTCGCAACGATTGACCCGAAAATGCCGTTTGGGTAGCATTTGGGTAGCAGAATTCGCCCGATTGCTCCAGGGGAACCCATGGCCAACGGCACCGTGTACCGGCGCGACGACCGCAAGAAGCCGTGGGTCGTGCACGTCTCGTGGCTCGAAGGTGACCGTCGCCGGCAGTCGAAGAAGTCGTACTCGACGAAGAAGGAAGCGCAAGAAGCGCTGGCGACTGCGATCGACGCCCACCGCCGTCAGGACTTCGTGGCGCCGACGGATCTGAGAGTCCGCGACTTCGTCGACACGTGGCTGCACGCGCTCGAGACGCAGGGTCGCAAGGTGACGACCGTGACGGGCTACCGGCAGGCGATGAAGAACTGGGTCCTGCCGCACCTGGGGACGCACAAGCTGCAGGACCTGCGCGCCACCGACCTCGACAAGCTCTACGCCGATCTGTTGAGAGCCGGCGGCGTCGGTGGTCGTCCGTTGTCGATGACGACGGTGCACCACGTGCACACGCTGTTGGGCAAGATGCTCCACGACGCAGAACGCAAGGGCCTCGTGGTGCGCAACGTCGCGAGGCTCGCGGACGCGCCGAGCATGGCGGCGGCGCGTGATCGGGCGCCCGAGATGAACGTGTGGTCGCCCGACGAGCTGAGTCGCTTCCTGCGGTACGTCGAGAGCTATCGGGCCGGCGCGCTCGTCCACCTGGCAGCGATGACCGGCATGCGTCGCGGTGAACTGGTCGCGCTGCGGTGGGACGCGGTCGATCTCGCACGCTCGACGGTGACGGTTCGTGCGGCTGCCTCGTTCCTCGGAGGTGTGGAGCGCGTCGAGGTGCCGAAGACGAAGCGGAGCCGGCGCACGATCGACCTCGACCAGCGGACTGCGTCGATTCTGAAACGACATCGAGCGACCCAGCGTGAGGAACTGTTCGAGCTCGGGATGACGTCGCCGACCGACGACCGCGTGTTCACGAACGAGGTCGGTGATCCGATGCGACCGCACAGTGTCGGCCAGGCGTTCAACCGTCTGGTCGAGTCGTCGGGGCTTGCGAGGATCCGTCTCCACGATCTTCGCCACACCCATGCATCGCATCTGCTCGCAGCGGGCGTGAACGCGAAGGTCGTGAGCGAGCGGCTCGGGCACTCGTCGGTCAGCTTCACGCTCGACACCTACGGTCACGTCATGCCGGGCCAGCAGAGCGAAGCCGCCGAGGCTGCCGCCGCACTGCTCAGCTGACCGACTCGTCCGGCCGGAGGTCATCGGTCGCGTTCAGCAGCTGGTCGACGACGATCGTCGGGATGACGACGCGTCGCCCGAACCGTCGGGCCCGGATCTCGCCGCGTCTCACAGATTCGTACGCGGTGGTTCGCGAGATGCCGAGGATGCGGGCGACTTCCTCGACGGTGTAGGTGGATCGGTGGGCGGGTTCGTCGGAGTAGCTCATGTCCGTACTGTCCAGATGACTACACACTCGACCACTCCCACCGCGGCGTGCGATGACTCCCACGACAACACACACGATCACTACCACCTTCGGCCCGGGGTGTCGGATGACTCCCCGCATCACTCCCTTCCCCTGGTCAGCGCCTCTCGGCACACACACGACCGCTCACACGTCTCGCGGGTCGCTGCTTCTGGACAACGTCTGCCGGCAGGCAGCTCGGACCTCACCCGGCTCGAGCGTGTCCGGCGTGCAGACGTGTTCGATCCACTCAGCCAACTGCGTCGAACCCAGGCGGACGGCTACGTGAATCGACTGTAGTCGAATCTCCGCTGGAGTGCGAAGGCGGCTCCCCGGTAAGAGAGTCCGGCATGTCGGCAGGCGAGTGGCGGGGACCGGAGGGAAGCTCCTCACATATCATTACCCGGATGGTGCACAGTTACGTTGCGTTCCGTAACTATGGGCCTGGGCCGCAGATCAGTCCTTGTTTCGGTCTCGCTTTGCGGCTCGACGACGATCAGCGCGGTTGAGTCCTTGGGGTTGAGTGGCCGGGGCGGTCAGGGCGATTCGTGCCCGAAGGGCTGCGTTCTCGGCCCTGAGCTCAGCGAAGCCATCTCGCAGCAACTCGAGCTCTTCCTCGCGCCGAGCGCCGGCGGTGCGGAGGCCGTCCAGTTCTGCCCTGGCCCGATCGAGCCTGCGCAGTGTCGACTGGTGTCGTCGGCGCTCGGTCTGTAGCGCCGCGTTCAACTCGGACAGCGAAGCCAATGCTGCGACGAGCTCTGCCTGGAACTGTCGGGATCGTTCGACTGCCCGAGCCAGATCGTCGCCGTCGACGAGCGCTTCTTCGAATGTCGCGGGTTCCTCCTCGCCGCGATGCCGAGCACGGAAAGCCCGCACCCGATCGGCGTCCGATCGCCACTTGCGTGGCCGGCCACCTTTGCCAGGAACCGTCATGCTGCGAGCGTAACGAAACGCAACGATTGAGTACACCCATCGGGTAATACTCTGTGAGGGGTGCTGCTGGCTGGAACCGCAGTGATTATGCGGTGGGTCGATCGGGTCAGGAGGTCCAACACTTCGCCGGAACGTGTGCGCGGACCGGAGCGACCTGGCGCAGGATTATCGCTCGGGGTCTGACGGCGCAACGGACCGGTCGGAAGTGCCGATCAGGAGCGGGTCGCGTCTGCGGTCTGCAGGCGACTATGCGCTGTCCGATCAGTAACGGGACCTCCCACAGTTCGCATGACATGTAGCGCGGCCCGGGACCTCCCTGACAGCGATTCGGAGCGCTCTTCGTTCTGGTGGTGATCGGACGTGCTGGTTCTGAGCGGCAGGTGGGACTGTTTCAGGTCGCGGACTGCAGGTGCGAATGAACGGTGTCGGCCGTCTCGGCTGCGATGAGACGCTCGGCTCGAAGCTCATCGAGCACGGCGATGAACGAATCCACGCCAACGTTCTCGAGGATGCCGAACGGTCCGCTGGTTTGCCCCGTCGCCGCACACCATGCGGCGTCGATGTCAGCGCGGTCGGCGACGTCTTTGGCCTCGATCGTCACCGCTGCTATGACGAGCGCGGCCATGAGTGCGTTCGAGGCGGTCTCCGAGCGTGGTTCAGCGTCAGCGAAGTCCGGTTGTTGGTAGGCGGGCTGGGGATAGGTGTAGAAGCCAGAGCCCGACTTCTGCCCGAGGCGGCCCGCATCGACCATCTCGGTGAGGAATGGCTCGACCCGCTTGCGCACTACCTCGCGGTGGGCGTCGTTCGTCGGTGTGCTCCAGCTGTCACGCATCAGATCGAGACCGAAGAGGTCCATCATCCCGAATGGCCCCATGGGTGCAGAGCGGTCGGTCATCCAGGCCCTGTCGACTGTTTCGACGGTGGCGCGTCGGTCGAGGACGAGCTGCATCGCCATGAGCATGACCTGGCCGTTCATCGAGTTGAACACGTATCCGGGGTGCTCCTTCTTCAGCACCATCGGTGTGCCTCCGAGTGATTCGACGAAGCGGCGAAGGATGTCGATCGTTTCGGGCGATGTTCGTGGCCCGCCGACGATGTCGTAGAGCGGTGCGCCGAGGTGGGAGTGCAGCGCGGCAAAGCGGTCGCCGCACTCGACGGCGTCTTCGAGGTCGGAGACCATGAGTGCGGAGGTGTTGGTCGTGATGATCGTGTCGGGTGAAGCGAGCTCGTCGACCCTTCCGAAGACGGAGCGCTTGGCCTCGCGATCTTCGTAGATCGACTCACTGACCAGGTCGGCACCCACGAGCGCGTCGGCCAACTCTGAAGCAGTAGTCACTCGTTCCAATCCTGCCGTCAGGTCATCGGGCGTGCAGTACCCGATGCCGACCATGTAGGCCCCGATGGCTGATTGCCGTTCGACGACCGAGGCCAGCATGTCTGCCGATGCGTCATGCAACACGACGTGATAGCCGGACACTGCGGCAACAAGTGAGTTGACGCAACCCATCATCCCCGCTCCGATGTAGGCGACAGTGCGAATCTCATCAATGGGTCCGCCGTGCTCGAACTCCGCCGTCACGAAATCGCCCTCGGCAGATCGTCGAGCAAAATGAGGTTGGTGCTGCCCTTGCTCACGATCGCCGGCCGCGGTTCGAGCACAGGGAGACCGGCGAGCGCGTTGACGATGTGGAACTGTGTCGGATTCTGCTCCCACGAGAGCGCCTGCCACTCGACGGCACCCTCGCCGACCCAGGCTTCGGTGATGACGTTCTGCGAGGGGAAGGCAGTCGGTTGACTCGTCGTCTCTCCGAATCCGCTGACGCCCGGGAGATAGCGCCACCCCATCGACGTGTTCTCGCCGCCATCGGCCGCGGCGGCGATCTCGTCGGCGGTCGGCTCGCGCAAGTTGCGAGCGGAGAGATCCACGATCTTGTGGCCGAAGTGACTCGCACTGGTCTGCCAGACGTCACCGATCACCGAATGATCCTCGATGTCCGCGTAGAGCTTCGGAACCCCCTGCAGCTCGCGTCCGGTGAGAATGGGGTCGGTGAGGTTCTCCCACATCACCAACGTGAACTGTCCGTCGATGACGTCGGCGTCGCCGTTGAAGCGCACCGAGGCGCTCACACCGATCAGGTTGTATCCGTGCCCAGCGAGCCAATCGACGCGACGATTGTTCGCGTAGACGACCGTCACGACCGCCTCGTCAGTGACGACGAAGGGCGCCGGAACGTACTGGGAGAGCTGATCCCGGTCGGTCACGTACGACGTCGTGATCGCTGTGACATCGTGATACCAACCAGATCCGCGCGGGTCGAACTGTCGAGGACCGAAATGTGCCGGCATCATGTACGAACTGTTCGGGTCGAAGGTGAACATGTCCCAATCCTGCACGACTGGCGCCAGCGGCTCGTCATCCCGCGATTTGCTCGCCCGACTCGCCAGCGCACACCGACCGGATTGTGTCCTGGGGCGCGCCACCGGTGCGTAGCGATCTCGCGCGATTGGTGACGTCAGTCCACATCACGACGATCGTCGTGATCGCTGCGGTCGGTGCACCAACGACGAACGCGAACAGGCCGAGCGACGTCCAGAAATCGGCGTTGAATACTGGTTGCATGTCAGGTCGGAGGACGAGCTGAGGATGTGTCGCTCGGCGTAGACATATTCTCTGGGTCGGCACGTTGTTTGCTCGACACGAACCATCTCTCGGAGACGCTCGACGCGTTGGGCTACAGGTCTTTCCGCAACCTCTCTCAACTGCTGCACGTTCTCGCGCAGGTGAACGAGCGAAGATGTGCCGTGCTGGGCGGGTGACCGGCCATCCGGCTGCCGGTGTTATGCGCTACCGGGCCCGCTTGGCAATGACAAGGTTTGCCAAGGCAGCTAGTGTGTCGTCCATGACCACGATGAACGTGTCGTTGCCCGACGACTTGAAGATCTTCGTCGATGAACGGGTCACTCACGACGGCTACGGGTCGACGAGCGAGTACGTCCGCGATCTGATCCGACGCGATCGCGAACGAGGCCACCTCCGCAACCTCGTCCTCGAAGGCGCGAACTCCGGTCCGGGCGTCGTTGCTGACACCGCCTACTTCGACGCACTGCGTCAGCGCATTTCGACGGAAGCCTGAGCTCTTGGCGGCGAAGCCGGTTCAGTTTCGAGAACTTGCGACTTTCGATTTCGAATCAGCCAGTGGCTACTACGTCGCCGAAGCCGACGTCGCAACAGCCATCCGCTTCGTGGACGCAGTCGAGGCGGTTGCGAAACGCATCGGCCGAAACCCGCGGATTGGATCGCTGCGCTTCGCGTACGAACTCTCTGTTCCGGACCTGCGGGTCGTGTCGGTCGGCAAGTTCCCGTACCTGTTGTTCTACTTGGAGCGCGAAACCTCTGTCGATGTCTGGCGACTCCTTCACACCAGCCGAGACATCCCAGCCAGCCTGCAAGAGCCCGACGCCTGACCCGGATGCCTGCTGCGCGTTCTCGCGCACCTCGCCGCCCGCAGTCGTGCCGTACCTGAGCGGGGTCGACCGCCCTCGAACGGTGTGATTATCGAGCTGTGAGTCTGGGCTGACCGGTTGAAGGTGTGCGATTTCGCCGGTGGTCAGGCACCCTTCGATCTCGTAGATCGCAGCACCGGTTGGTGTGGGCACCGACTGCCCGTCGATGGTGACCGATCGTGAGGTCCGGCGGCCGATCCCGGCGCACCACCGCCGAGTCACTTGCGGCGGGTACCGAGCTGCCAGACGCCGGTGACACGGTCGGGGTCGCCCCAGACGCTGCGGTCGTCGAGGGGGCTGGCGTCCATCGTGATGACGTCGGCGTCGAAACCTGGCTGGAGCTGACCCGAGCGCGGCGCCTGTGGGCCGAGCGTCTCGGGGCCGTTCGCCGTTGCCGCCTCGATCGCCTCGAGATCGGTCATGCCAGCGTTGATGAGGTGCATCACCTCGAGCGTGCCGGTGCCGTACATCTGACCCGACACGAAGATGTCGCAGCCGGTCGCGATCTTGACGCCCTTCGCGATGGCGATCTTCATCGCCTGTTCGTGCACGCCGCTGACCATCTGGCCCTTCTCATAGACGTATCGGGGCAGATTCTCCGACTGCTGGAGCAGCGCCTCGTTCACGTAGCGCGTCGGAACCAGCCAGGTGCCCTGTTCGACCATCAGGTCGGCCGCCTCCTCGTCCAGAAAGCTGCCGTGCTCGACCGAGTGCACACCGGCACGCAGCGCCGCCATGATTCCAGCCTTGCCGTGGCAGTGAGCGGCGACGATGCGCTCGGCGCGCGCGGCTTCGGCGACGATCGCCGACAGTTCCTCGTCGGAGAATTGCTGGTGCATCGGGTGGTCGATCTCCGACATGACGCCGCCCGATGCGCAGATCTTGATGAGCTTGGCGTTGGCGCGCAGGTTGGTGCGCACCGCCTTGAGCACCTCGGGCACGCCGTCGCACAGAATGCTCAACCCGGTGTTGCAGGTGAGCTCGTGGGCGAAGTCGAGCGGCAGCGAGTGAATGTCGCCGTGCCCGCCCGTGGTCGACAGGATACGACCGGCGCCGTAGATGTGGGGGCCGCGCATCCGCCCTTCGGCGACGACCGGGGCCAGACGCAGGCCAATCCCACCGACGTCGCGCACGCTGGTGATGCCGCCGTCGAGCACCTTGCCCGCATCTTCGACCGCCCGCGCCGCCGACCCGACAAGGTCGACCGTCGCGAGCGCCTCGAGATTCGACGTGGCCATGCCGATGAAGTGCGTGTGGCAGTCCCACAGGCCCGGCATCACGACCGGTGCCTCCACGGTGATGTCGTCGAGTGCCGCCGCGGGCGCTCCGGCGGTCGGGCCGGCGTAGTCGATCGACTCGGAATCCATGACCACCGTGCCGTGCTCGATCGGCTCACCGCGACCGGGAATCAGGACGTCAGCGACGATGCGAGTTGCCATGGCGGCCACGATACGCCCCCGCCCGGATCGCCCCAGCGTCGGCGGTAGGGCGCTCGACGACGCACTCATCAACAAACTTACGTGGAAGATCCCGAACGCGTCCGCGCTGTTCGGGTCCGCCAGCCGGCGACGAAGGCAACAGCACGACCACCAGCTCGACCACGCAGGTGTCGACGCGAGCGTCGAGAACGTCGAGTTCCTGCATGGCATGATCGAAGAGATCCTGCTGCCCGACCAGTCCGTCGACGTGATGAACTCGAATTGCGTGCTCAACCTGGGGCCCGACAAGACACCCGTGTTTGCAGAGATGGCCAGAGTGCTCCGGCCCCATAGCGCCGACGGTCCCTCCGCCCCCAAGGTCGCCCATCGCAGGATCGAGGACACGGATATCGACACCAGCAGAAGCCCTCCAGACTGGCCGGGAACCGGCATTCTGCTCATCGTGGTCAGCGCATAACGCGCACTCGATAGTCCGTCCATCTGTTCACCGCCTGCGCCGCATCGCGGCCCAAGTCCCGCGCCACGAAATCACGCTCGTCCTTCCCAGCTGCCCGGATTCTGTAGTACGACAATCACGTGTGGAGATCCATTCCTCTGCCGGCCGACACGGCGTCAACGATCTCGACATCCAGCACGCCGTTGAGCACTCACTGGCGATCGAGGACATCGGTGAGGACCCAGACCGGTGGCTCGTCCCTCGGTCCGGATCGAGCGGGCAACCTGCTCGAAAGCTGCTCGAACCATGACGACGAACCGAACCCTCACCGATTCCGAGATCGAAGCGCTCGCCGACGAGGCCGAGGCCGGCTACGACATCGACCAACTCGTCGCACGGCGCAACAAACGAGGACGCCCGACACTTGGAGCCGGACCAGCCACTGTCGAGTCCGTGCGCCTCGATCCGGAACTCAAGGACCAACTGCTGCTTCGCGCCGAGCAGGATCACACGTCACCGTCGGCCGTGATTCGAGAAGCGCTTCGCCGATACCTCCAACCAAGCTGACAGTCCAAACGCCGCTCGGCATCTGCACACATCATCTCGAGCGGCGCAGTGACCGAGGTGTGCGAGTCCGGCCCGCTGCGGTGTTCGATGTTCGCTGACGTTGTTGCTGCTACGAGGGGTTGACGGACTGCCCGTAGCGTTGGCGTGCTGCCTCGCCCTCGGTGCCGACCATGGCACCGATCGATGCCCAGGAGTGCCCGTTGTGACGGGCACGAACGACGGCATCGCCGAGTGCGCGTTCTGCGTCGGCGCGGGCAAGGAACGCTTCTCGGACGAGACGTAGCTCGGTGGCGTCGTGAACGTCGTCGCCCGGCTCGTGTGCCTCGAAGCGGGCGGCGAGTTCGTCGGCGTGGTCGAGGATTTCTTGGGCGGTTCGGGGCATGGTGGTCACCTCAGGTACGCAAGTTGCCTTGCGTGCGTGCTCGACAACGGCGCACCTACTCCAGACCAATCCGTGGCCATCTTCGCCCGAGCGTCGCCTGCCGAAGAACGAGTCTGGCCCACATGGCGCGGCCGGATCCGGCGACGCCGATTTGGGTAGCGTTTGGGTAGCAAGCGCGGCGGAACTACCCGGATTTGACTTCACTCGGCGCAGGACCGGACACCGCGAACCCCTTATCCACGGGCTTTCACGGATTCGCCGGCACCAGCCGGACGGGCAAGGGACGATTCCTCAACCGTGTGTCGCAGGTTCGATCCCTGCGAGGGGCGCCAAATGACAGCTGGTTGAGTATTTGCGGACCGCAACGATTGGCCAGAAGACACCGTTCGGGTAGCGGAATCTGCCCGATTGCTCCAGGGGAACAATTCAGCGTCAACAGACCACCACGCACGCCGCGTCGGCGGTCAGAACCAGGTCGAACGTCCAGATGCGTGTCGCCGCTCCCACTGTCGCGTCGGAGAGCCCCACCCGTTCCGGGTGAGGTGGGCGACGGATCGACCCGAGTCGACTAGGGCTCATCGAAGATCGAACGGGCGGAACCTGGAAACGAGTCGGGCGCATCGCCCTGGTGGTGCTGGCGCTGGTCGTCGTCTTCGGGTGGGTGATCCCGAGCATCATCGACTATCAGACCGTCTGGGAGAGCCTGCAGTCGCTGACGCTGCTCGACATCGTGACGTTGCTCGCGTTGACCGCAGCACGCATCGTCTCCGAGTCGTTCATCTACCGTGCGATGTTGCCCGGCCTCGGCATCTGGACCGGTGCCCAGGCGTACACCTCCTCGAGCGCCGTCACGGTGCTGCCGCCGCCGGCGCCGTCGATCGTGCAATACGCCTACTTCCGCTCGGCGGGCTACGACGCCCAGGCCTCGACAACGGCAGCGGCGGGAACGTTCGTGTTCCCCCAGGCTGGCCGTCTCGTGCTGCCGTTGTTCGCGCTGATCGCACTGGTGATCGCACGGCGGGCGGATGGGAGCACCTGGCTGATTGCCGGTGCCGCAGCCGTGGTGCTCGCAATCGCCGCCGTGGTCGTGTGGCTGATCGGTCGGTCGGAGACGTCGGCCCGTTGGGTCGGCCGACAGCTCACCAGAGTGATCTCGTGGGTGCTCGCACGGTTCCGCCGTGACCCGATCACAGACCTCGGCCCTGCCGTGATCGACTTCCGCGACAACGTCTACGACGTCGTTCGGCGGCGCTGGGTGTTCGGATCGGTCGCCGTCGCCGTCAATCTGGGTATCTCGTTCACCATGCTGCTGGCCTCGCTGCGGTTCCTCGGGATCGCTGACAGCGAGCTGCCGACCGTCGAGGTCTTCGCGATCTTCGCCGCGGCGTTCCTCGCCGGAACGCTGATCCCCTTGACCGCCGGCGGGCTCGGCGTCGTCGATCTCGTCCTGATCCTCGGGATCGAAGCGGTCAGTGACGTCAACACCAGCGTCATCGTCGCCGCCGTCGTCGTCTGGCGGGTCTTCTACGACATCGTGACCATGCCCGTCGGTGTGGCCACGTTGCTGCGGTTCAGTCACCGTCACCCGGACCTGATCGACCAGGCCCGCAGCGACCTCGGCTCGGCGTCGTGAGGGTCGTCGCATGGCTCGTGGTCGGTGCGATCAGCTTCGTGTCTGGCGGCTTTGCGATACCGATCGGCTTCTCGCTGTCGTTGTCGCCGATCGAGGTCTACATTGCGGCGTCGGTCGGTTCCATGTTCGGCCTCTGGGTGTTCCTCCTCGCTGGCGATCGACTTCGCAAGCGGATCACCGGACAGAACGAACCCGACCCGCCGAATCCAGATTCGCGTGTCGGCAAGCTGACCGAGCGATACGGGGCCAAGGGGCTCGGACTGGTGGGCCCGATCGTCCCCGGTGTCACGGCGTCGGTGCTGCTCGGTCTGGGGCTGGGGATGAAGCGGGGTGAGCTCGGACGTTGGATCACGATCGGGATTGGTGTGATGTTCGCGCTCTACTGCGGCGGGCTGTGGCTGCTGATCGAAGTCGTCGGGTTGGAGTGATCAGCTGATCTGGTTGGGGCTCACCGACCGGTCGCGCACGACGAGCCTGGTCATCGTCATCGCCACCAACGCCGGCACGATCACCGAAGCCTGGCCGGTGTACTCGGCCACGAAGACGACACCGGTGAGCGGTGCCGCGTACCCGCCGCCGAGCATGCAGGCCGCACCGACGGTCACATAGAGCGTGGTTTCCTGAGGGTCGACCGCGTCGGCGAAGATCCGACCGATCACCGCGCCGGCGGCCATCAGCGGGATGAACAGCCCGCCCACGCCACCGCCCGCGATCGTGATCGCCGGCCCCAGCGCACGAATCGCGAAGACCGCCACGAGCAGCCAGATCGCATGGCCCGGCTGGATCGCCCAATCGATGACGGCGTTCCCCGAGGTCAGCGCCAACGACTCGCCGGTGAGGCCTCTGCTGATCGCGTAGAGTCCGGCGAGTGCGAGCCCAGCGAGGCCTGCACGAACGACCGGGCTGGCTCGCTCGCTGAGGCGTTCCGCGGAGGCCACCAGCCAGACGACACCGATCGCTGCAACGCCGATCGCCAGGCCGAGCACCAGGCTCCACATCGAACGACCGAAGGTCATCTCGATCAGTGGGACTTCGAGGTCGGGTTCGACACCCTCGACTGCCGCCATCGTCAGGTACCCGGCGCCGGCGCCGAAGAGTGCCGGAAGGACCCGCTCGCCGGCGAGGCGCCCGCGAAACGGCACCTCCATGGCGAAGATCGCTCCAGCGGCCGGTGCCTTGAAGACAGCGGCGATCCCGGCGGCGGCGCCGGCGACGAGCAGCGCATGGACGCTCGCCCGGTCGAGCCGTCGCCAGTACCGGTGCACCACGGCGGCGACCACAGATCCCGTGTAGACAGCAGGTCCCTCCATGCCGAGTGGAGCACCACCTGCAAGCGTGGTGAAGGCGCCACCGAGACGTCCCGGGGCGTGCGCCACGTTCGGGTCAGGCGTCGCCCGGTGGAACTGTTCGACGTACACCTCGGTGGAGGCGGTGTCGCCGCCTGCGCCGAGCCGAATGACCAGTGCGGTCGCCAGCATGCCCCCGAGCACGGCGGCTGCGGGCGTCCAGACGGGCGCCTCCGCAAGCACGTGCAGAACTTCGTCGATCAGGTGCTCGAGGGCGACGATCAGCCCACCGGTGGTGATGCCGATCAACGACGCAGCGACGATGACGGCGAATGGCGTCCTGCCGTCGCTGCGGTCGGCCGTCGTCATGCGAGTTCGGTCACTCCGTGTCGGGCTCGACCGGCTTCGCTGGCCACAGCCCGAGCACGAGGAGGGCGATCGACCCGGCCGCCGCAGCCGCACCCATCCAGTTGACCGCGTTGAAGCCGTACGCATCGGCGAGCACACCACCGAGGAGCGCACCGCCGAAGCCCCCGAGCGCTGAACCTGCGATCAGCCACCCGTTGGCCATGCCGGCGGGGAAGGTCGCGAACCGCACTGCGGTGCCGGGCTGCGCGAGACGGGCGAACGGGTTGGCCTGATACAGCAGCTGCATGAACGCCACGGCGATCAGCGCCGGTGCACCCGAGATCATTCCGACGACCGCCATGCCGAGCGCGCCGACGAGTCGCATGATCACACCGAGTGAGTACGTCGGCAGGGTTCCCCGTTTGGCCATCAGCCGCCCGGCGGGGATGAACAGCACCATGTTGAGCGCGCCGGCGATCGAGATCAGCGTCGACGTCTCCGCCTCGCTGATGCCGTAGACGTTGGGCATGATGTTCGAGATCTGGCTGTTGATGCCGTTGTTCGCCACCGAGGTCAGCACGCTGATCAGCAGGAAGAGACCGAACATCGACACGAAGATCTGACGCAGCGGGACCTTCTCGGCCTGCTTGCTCTCCGTGCTCGAGGTGCTGTCGTCGTTGGTTGCGGCGTACATCACACGGTGGAGCTGCTCCTCGGGGCCCTTGCTCGAGAACCAGGTGGCGATGGCCAGCAGCAGGCAGCAACCCGAAGCAAGCCAGAATCGTGCCGAGTACGACCATCCGGCGGTCGCTGCCGCGCCGATCAGGAACCCGCCGACCACCTGGCCGGCCGGCATCGCAAGCGAATAGCCGGTCATCCTCCGGGCCTCGACATCCTGTGAGAGCCCGAGCCCGACGATGAACACCGGGCCGACGGCAGACACCGCGGCCACCGAGACACCGAGGATGATCGCGTCGATGGCGAAGAACTCCGCCGACTCCGAGGCCAGTGCAAAGGCGGCGAAACCGATGGCCAGTCCGAGGACGCCTCCACTCATGACAAGACGATGTGCAGCGTGTCGATCGGCGAACGTGCCGAGGACGGGTCCGAGTACGGCCGCCAGACTGATCACTGCCATCACGACACCAGCGGCGGATGCGTCGCTCGTCACTTCCGTGACGTACGGCGGAATCAACAGTGCGATGAACGCCGAGAATCCGGCGCCCATTGCCACGTTGGCCACCATCCACGGCTGGAGCGCCGATGGGCGTTTGGCCGTGGTGGTCGCGAGGTCGTCAGCCACCGACGCTGGTCCGTTCCATCGTCGGAGTGCTCGGGTTCGAACGTTCGACCTCATCGGCGAGCGGCAGGATCCCGAAGTCTCGGGCGCGCTGGATGGCTTCGCCTCGGCAGTGAGCGCCGAGCTTGAGGTAGAGCGACTTCAGATGGGTCTTGATGGTGTTGGTCGAGACACCCATCGCACGAGCCATGTCCTTCTGGCTCATCGATCCATCGGTGAGGAGGTGCAGTGCGCCGATCTCGCGGCCGGTCAACGGGACACCACCCACGACGCGGAGATGCGTCGACGTCGACGGTCGAGATTGCGTGCTCGTTCAGCTGGTTCGAGGCAACGCCGAAGCACCCTCGCCTGACGTCGAACGGTCTCCAGATCACCACCGTCGAGCGCACGCTCCAGGACGGCGAGCTCGTTCGCGAGCTGGGAGGTCGACTGGTCCGGAATGGCGACTGCAAGCTCTGCGCTGGGCACGCTTCCATTCTGGCCAGGGACGCTGGACGGCAACAGTGTGGTTTGGCAGAGCGGTCCTCTGACAATCGTCAGAGGACCGTGTTGCTCGTTGCGGTGCCGTCGGGCGGGTGCAATGATCCGAGCGTGACGGGCCCCGGGATCGAGCTGTGGCGGAGGGTCTCGTCGTGACCACGGCCTACGGCACGCTTGCCTACGGGGTCTCGCTGGGTGTCCAGGCGTTGACGTCGGTGTTGTTCGTGTCCATCGGGCTGCGGCGTTCGCGAGGGGCAGGCCGGCCGTTCATGTTCTCGTTTGCGTTGCTGACCGGACTCGGTGCGTTTGCGACGTGGAACATCGTCGACATGCACACCAGCTCGTCGGTCGGCGACTACCGCGAGGCGTTCGAGGTGTTCGGCGTGATCGGCCTGCTGTCGGTGGTCTCGGTCGTCCTGGTTGTCGCGACGTGGACCGGCAACGTTCCTCGCTGGGCGCTCGTGGCCTTCGGGATCGCGACCGTGGTGGTCGGAACGCTGCAACTCGTCGTGTCGGACGGGTTGCTTGCCGACGTGATCGTCGAGCTGCGATCCGTCGAGCTCTTCGGAGAGATCTTCGTTGTCCACGAGGCGAGTACGTCAGCGTGGCGCCCGGTGCTCGACGTCTACCTGCTCGCGTCGCTCCTCATGGTCGTCGTCTCGCTCGCAGTCCACTTCCGACGGGGACGTCGGGCGGAGTCGGCGGTGATGTCGGTCGGGCTGATCGTGCTGCTGGGCTTCGCCGCATACGACAGCCTGGTCGACGAAGGTGTTGTCGGCACTCCGTACCTGGCGCCGTTCGGTGGCGTGGTCATCGCGGTGGCTGGAGCGGTGTTGATCTCGGGTCGGCTGTCACGTGCCGAGCGGCAGGTCGCCGAGCACTCGGTTCGGCTCGAGCAGACCGTGGTGGAACGGACTGCCGCGCTGATCGCTGCGAACGACGAACTGAGCGAGCAGCTCGCCCGGCAGCGCCTCACGATGCGCCGCCTCGAACGGCTGACGGAGGAATTCGAGCGCGGCAACCAGCTGGTCGGTCCGGGTGCCGGGGCCGAGGAGACCAGGGGCGTCGTCGTGTCATTGCTCGAGACGCTGGGGACCCTTTTCGGTCTTCGACGTGTCGATCTCCGTCTGAACGACACCGATGCATCCGACGCGCTCCCCGCCGTGAGCGAGTGGGTCGCGGACCCATCGGACCCATCGGAGCCGGCGGGAGGATCGGACGATGTCGTGATCGAAACCGTTGCGATGGAGGGGCAGACTCTCGGAACGCTCGACGTCGTGCCCGGCCCGTCAGTGCCCTTCGGTGACGAGGAGCGCCGATACGTCCGGCTCGCGGCGGAGCATCTCGCCGGATTCGTTCACCGAACGGAACTGGACAGCATGATCGCTGCGAACGCAGTCGACGTCGAGCGACATCGAATCGCTCGCGATCTCCACGACTCGGTGACTCAGCGCTTGTACTCGGTGGCCTTTCTCGCCGATGCCGCCCAACGACAACTCTCCACGGGCTCCAGCGATGCCGAGGACACGGTCCGGCGAATCCGGTCGCTGTTGCTGACGTCGTTGTCCGAGCTCAGGGTGCTGCTGTTCGAGTTGCAGCCCCAATCGCTCGACGCAACCCGTTTCCCCCAGCTGATCGAGCAGCTCGTCGAGACGGTGGCGGCAGGGGTCGACGGTGACGTCGAGGCCCATGTGGCCGAGATCCCCGTTCTCCCGCGCCACGTCAAGCTCGGCATGTACCGCCTTGCCCAGGAATCGCTGAGCAACGCCGTGCGCCACAGCGGAGCGGGCTCGATCGCCGTGCGGGTCGGTCACGACCAGGGGACGACATTCCTGGTGGTGAGCGACACCGGATCCGGTTTCGATCCCGAGCGTGTCACTCAGGGTCAGGGCCTCCGGAATCTCGAGGAGCGGGCTGGGAGCATCGGGGCGGAATTGCTGATCGACAGCCACTCAGCGGTCGGCACGACGGTGACGGTCAACTGGAGCGCCAGAGGTGATCAGCGGTGACCAGGGTGCTCCTCGTCGACGACCACTCCGTCGTGATCGAGGGGCTCACCATGCTGTTGGCGAGCTTCGACGATCTCGACGTCGTGGCGAGTACGTCCACCGCTACCGGCATCGTCGAGTGCTATCGATCTCATCGTCCGGACGTCGTGCTCATGGACGTGTCGATGCCGGTCGTCGATGGGATCGAGGCGACCGGGCTGTTGCGCTCCGAGTTCCCCGATGCCCGCGTGATCGTGTTGACCGGCTCGACCGACCCGCATCTGGTCGGCGCTGCACTGGATGCCGGTGCCTGCGGCTACCTGATGAAGAGCGCGAGCGGCGATGACATCGTCGGTGCAATCCGCAGCGTGATGAGTGGACAATCGGTCTTCGGACCGGAAGCAGCGCACGCGCTGCGGGCCGGACCGGAACCCGTCGGACCAGCGGGCCAACTCACACCGCGAGAGACCGACGTCCTGCGCCAGGTGGTCGCCGGTCGATCGAACAAGCAGATCGCGATCGAGCTCGGCATCTCACCGGGCACGGTCCGGATTCACGTCAGCAACATCCTCGCCAAACTCGGCGTGTCGAACCGGACTGCTGCCGCATTGCTGGCCGTCGACCGTCGACTCGTGTGAGCGTCGCCGCGGGTCAGTTGTCGCGCGAACAGTTCGCTGGTTCCGACGAGCCCGCAACGGAGAAGTCTGAGCACGTCATGAAACGATCGTTGTGTCGCCCGGATGCGTACCCGACACCGGCGACCACGATGATCAGCGCGACGACACCCCAGGCCACGCGCCGGTCGGTCGTTTGCGAGACCTCCGGGGTGAAGAGATCGAGCAGGAGTCGCAACGAGATCGGAACCGACACCAACAGAATCAGCAGGAGCCAGATCAGGAACGCGGGTCGATCGAGTGCCTCGGTGGTGGAACCGACCACGAATCCGGCCGTGATCATCCACGCCATCGGGGAGGCCAGCGCCAGTCGCACCAACCAGATCCACGGCGACGGGTACGGGCGGGTGACGGTCGCGATCACGCACAGGATCGACGAGGCGACGACGACCTGGAACACATCGTCGTAGAACACCTGTCCATACGCTCCCAGGTTGAATGCAATGGGCCATGTGATCAGTCCGAGGGTCACACAGGTCACAGCGATCGGCCCGCCGAGTCGGGCGCGGTCGCTCACTGCTTCCCGCCGACCCCGTTTGGCCCATCATCACCGAGGGTGACCAGGGCCGAGCCGCCCACGGCGACGCGGAACTCGTCGAGCGTCTCGAGCACACATCCGATCGTCTCGTGTCGTGCCAGTCGGGCATCGGCCAACGAAGGTTCGTGCCAGACATCGCATCGCATCACGACCGACGATGCCACGAGTCGGTCGATCAGCACGAGCGGTGGCGGTTCGGAAAGGACATGGTCCGTCTCCTGCAGCGACCGCCCGACCGCCGCGATGACGGGATCGAGTTCGTTGCGAGCATCGATGATGAACTCAACAGTTGACCGCCGTCGACCGATCGAGGTGTAGTTCTCGATCGTTCCATCGAGGACCTCGGTATTGGGGACGTGGACGCGGCGACCGTCGTTGGTCTCGATGACGACACTCCGAGCGTTGATCTCCTCGATGACACCCTCGACGCCGTTCGTCTTGATCAGGTCGCCCTCCTCCAGTGCTCCGCGCACCTGGAGCAGGAGCCCGCTGGTCAGATTGGTCACCATGGGACGCAGGAGGAGCAGGACGATCACCACGACGAGGATCAGCACCAGGATCGGGCCCAGCCCGAAGCCGAGCACCTCCAGGGAGATCGATGCTGCGAGAAGTACGACCATCGAACTGGCGATGATCCCGGCGACGGCGACCGCAGTGTGAGTTGCGCCCGTGCTGCGGTGTGCGATCCGGCGTGCGATCCGGCTGGCCACCCATGCGAGCAGCCCGCCGATGACGACGATCGCGCCGGCGATCACGAGATCGGTCACCCCGACATGTCCGCTCGACCAACGGTCCAGTCCAACCCTGATCTCGTTGCCGACGCCACTGACCAGGTCGTCGGAGTCGTTCGGGTCGCTCGCCTGGGTGACGAAGTCGAGCAGGGCTGCACGCGCCGAGACAGCGTTCATCTCACCAGGGTGTCCCTCGTGTCCCAGCACCGGATCCCCCGACTCGGGTGAGGTCGTCCGGCAAACGCCCGGTGACGATGGAGGTGATGAGACGCTTCGAGCGGCGCGTGCGGGACCGATCGACATGACCGCTGTCATCGTGGTCGCGCTCGTCGCTGTTGCCGTCGCCGGCGTGGTGATCGGCTTCTACCTGCGTGACAGCGGTCCACCCGCCGGGTCCTCGATCGCCGAGAAGGACCGGTATCTCCAATCGGCGCGAACACGCGCTCGTCGAGGCACGGCGATTGGTCTTCGACCTCGACGGGATCGATCAAATTGCCGAGCTCGACGTCGACGATCTGCAGTCCTTGACGGGCAGAATCGATGTCTTCGCCTCGCAGATCACGCAGGTCACCTGTCTTGCTCCGACCGCGATGGACGGACGTGTCAGCCGCTCCGTCGCGGTGTCGACCCTGTCGGTCAGCGATGCGCTCCGCGACGAGCGCGAGGCGCGTGCTGACCCTGATGGCTCCGCTCACCGATCGGCCGATGCGTTCGTCCAGCGTCGAATCGAGTTTTCGCTCGCAGTACGCGACCTCGCCAACCACGTGGAACTGCTCTGAGCGGTTGACTGCGACGTGGCCGGGCTCTAACTCGTTTGTTCGATCTGAATCGCGGCATCCGTTGTGCGCCGCCGGAGTCCATCGCTTCAGCGTTGCTCGCCGGCGTCAGCCATGTCGGGGTCGGCCTGTGGAGCGTTCGCCTCATCACCGATGACCGTCGCTTCTTCTGCGAGCGATGTCCGTCGGAGCGCTTCGATGCCGACGGCGACCAGGGCCAGGACGATCAGGACCACCGGCCAGTCACCGCCTGCGGAGAAGGGTGACCAGGCGAGGACGACGAGTACCAACACTGCCAAACCGATCCACATCGCCACCGGGGCCCGTCGGAAGCCTCGCGCGGTGTAGTGCCGGACCCACTTGGCGTAGCGGGCCGGTCCGACGAGCGACGCCCCGAGTGCGATCAGCAGGCCGATCAGGATCTCCGACCACGCGCTTCGCCGCAACAGCGAGGTGCCGATCGCGAGGATGGCGTCTGCGGCGGAGCGGCCGCCGGGTGTGTCGGGAGCTCCCGCGATGACCGTGACGCCCAGACGCAGTGCGATCAGCACGATGAAGCCGCCCAACGCCGTCGCGAAACCGACGTTGCGGATGGCCGTCCGTCGCCAGTTGCGGGCAAGGTAGACCGCACCGCAGTAGAGGGCGATGACCAGGAGGAAGAACACGATGCTCAAGACCTTGATCAGCTTGACGGCGGTTTGGGCCGACTCCAGCTGGTCAGATTCGACGACCTGGAACTGGCCGGCGTCGTCGGGGATCGCGTCGAGCACGCCCTCTGGGAGCCCGATCTGTTCGCCGACCTGAACCAGCACCCCTCCGAGGTCGATGACCACGTTGCCGTCGGCGGTCGAGATGTTGTCACCAACATCGTCTTCGAGGATCGCCAGCACGGCCGTATGCGCCTGCCGGTTGGCTTCCTTCCAGACAGCCCGCACGGGTGGGCTCTCGAGGAGTGTGTTGGCGGTGTCGATGAGTGGATCGCGCAGTACCCCCGCCAGCGGGCCACCGAGACCCTGCAGCTGCTCGGGAAGCCGATCATCGATCGCCGGGCCGACATCGACGTTCTCGTAGAGCGCGTTGACCAGCCGGACCGACAACTCCTCGCGCACATCGTCGTTGTCGAGCAGCTGTGTGCTGGCGTTCACCCAGGAGTCGGTGTCGAGCAGCTGGCGTTCGACCCACGTGTTCAAGGTGCTCAACACCATCACGACCGTGCCCAGGATGATCAACAACCACACCACGGCGCGGTGTGCATGCTGCTCGTCGATCTCGTCGATCTCGTCGATCTCGGCGATCTCGGCGGTCGTGGCGGTCGTGGCGGTCACATCGGTCGTGATTCCGTCACCCATTGCTCGCTCCTCGTTCTTGTCGGTGGGCTCTCAGCACAAGCGGATCGATTGCCCGAACGTCCGCGATGGCACCAAACCTAGACCACCATCCGCGAAGCGTGAATTCCCCCACATGGGTGAGTTGACCGCGACGTGGATGAACCGATCGACTGGGACGTGCTCCGCGAGGGTGCCGTCAGACTTCGATGGGAAGGCTGAGCACGACGACGACACCGACCGCCAGTGTGGCGATGCTGACACCGAGCAGGATCAGTCGGTTGCGTGCGGAGAGCACCTTCGTGGTGACTCCGGCGAAGAACAAGACCGACGCAAACAGCACCGTGGAGAGGAGGTAGTTGTCACCGTTCTGGTTCGCAGCGCGAGCTTCCGTGGCGAGTTCCTCAGCCCGGCCACGCAGCTGCTCCGCCTCGACGGCACCCTCGTTCTGGTAGCCCGCCATCTCGAACGGTGTGGATGGCGCATCAGGATTCGTGATCGGGCTCGTTTCGAGCCAGGCAGCGAGGTCGGCGCGGAACTCGGGACGAATCCGCTCGTACAGGAATCCTGAACGAGTTCCGGGGTCCGGTTCGAACGTTGTCGACGGGGGTTCGATCAGCCCTGATGCGACGTCCTCGCTCACGGCGGCCGACCAGTCACTGAAGATGGCGATGTCCAGCTGAGTGAGCTGCCCAGCAAGGGTGTCCAAGCGCGCTGACTCGATGCGGGCCGCTCCCGCCTCGGAGAACCTGATTGCCTGCACACCCGACCATTTTCCAGATTCGAACGCTGACCAAGCCGTCAAGACAACTGCGAACGACAGGACGATCGTTGCGGCCAACTCGAGTCGTTCCGACCTCAGCGAACCGAAACGAGAACCTTCACCGCCTGCTCCCATGGCAAGCGAGCATGGGTGGCTGACCTCGTTGAGCTTCGTCGAACGACGTGAGTGCGGCGCCGGACTCATCCGTCACGTCACCTGGGCGGATTCCTCACCCCGCACGGGGGAAGGGCGACGGGACGGTCTGTGGGATCCTGTGTCATGGACGACGAGCAGGTCTCCGCATCTCGACCGCGCCGCAACATCCCGCGAGCGCTGCGGTCGATCGAGGCCGCCGCCATTGCCGGCCTCCTCCACAGCGCCCTGTCGCTCGTCGCGACCGGGTTGTTCTTGCGCGCCCCGATCCCTCGGAGGGTGATCAGGCCGTCGCCGACTGGTATCTCGACGATGGCAACCAGCGAACGATCATCCTCGCCGTCAACCTGCTCACCATCTCGTCGATCATGTTCATCTGGTTCGTCGCCGTCATCCGCCGCCGCGTCGGCGAGCGGGAGAACCGGCTCTTCGGAACCGTGTTCTTCGGCTCGGCGCTGCTCCTGACCGGCGCCTGGCTCGTCGCCGGCGTCTTCTTCGCCGCGCCGGCGGTCGCCGGCCAGGCATTCGACATGGTGCCCGATGCAGGAACCACAGCAATGACCCAGGCCGGCGGCATCACGATGACGTCGATCGTCGCGACCAGGCTCGAAGCCGTCTTCATGATCGCATCCACTACCGTCGGCCGCCTCTCCGAGGTGTTTCCGCGCTGGCTCGTCCTCATCGGCTACGTGGTCGGCCTGACGCTGCTGCTGATGCCCGTTCCGAACGATGCGCTGACCTGGGTGTTCCCGATCTGGGTCGCCGTCGTGAGCGCCGTCCTGCTGATCCGACGCGATGCGATCCAGCAAGGTGCGTTCACCCCCCCCGGGTGAGGTCCCACGCGTCCCGGGGCTCTACGGTCGCGCCGCAGACCACGACACAAGGAGCAACCGACCATGCCGAACGGGAAGCCGAACATCCTCGTCCTCTGGGGCGACGACATCGG
This sequence comes from Ilumatobacteraceae bacterium, assembly GCA_963716095.1. Classification (GTDB taxonomy): domain Bacteria; phylum Actinomycetota; class Acidimicrobiia; order Acidimicrobiales; family Ilumatobacteraceae; genus Sva-07. The sequence goes on from CAVQSV010000002.1 coordinate 30,000, forward strand.
GATCACCAATGTCAGTGCGTATTCCGATGGGCTGATGGGCTATCGGACCCCGAACATCGATCGCATTGCCGACGAGGGTGCCCGGTTCACCGACTACTACGGCGAGCAGTCGTGTACTGCGGGGCGGGCGGCGTTCGTGTGTGGGCAGAACCCGACTCGTACCGGCCTCACGAAGGTCGGCATGCCCGGTGCCGACATCGGCATGCGCAGCGAGGACCCGACGGTCGCTCGAGCGCTCAAGGAGCAGGGGTACACCACCGGACAGTTCGGCAAGAACCACCTCGGTGATCGAGACGAGTTCCTGCCGACCAATCACGGCTTCGACGAGTTCTTCGGCAACCTGTACCACCTCAATGCTGAAGAGGAGCCGGAGCTCCGGGACTACCCGAACGAGAAGGACTTCCCGCACTTCCGCGAACGGTTCGGCCCTCGCGGTGTCATCCACAGTTGGGCCGATGGTCGCATCGAGGACACCGGGCCGCTCACGAAGAAGCGGATGGAGACGATCGACGACGAGATCCTTCCGGAGGCCCAGCGCTTCATCAAGGATGCCGTCGACGACGACACCCCGTTCTTCGTGTGGTTCAACACGACCGGGATGCACTTCCGTACCCACGTCGCAGCGGACAAGCTCGGCCAGGCCGGCGTCTGGCAGTCCGAGTACCACGACGGGATGATCGAGCACGACCGTCGGATCGGCGAAATGCTCGACCACCTCGATGAACTCGGGATCGCCGAGGACACGATCGTCGTGTACAGCACCGACAACGGCGTGCACATGAACAGCTGGCCCGACGGTGGCATGACACCGTTCCGGAGCGAGAAGAACTCGATGTGGGAGGGGGCCTACCGCGTGCCGGCCATGGTTCGCTGGCCCGGCCACATCGAAGCGGGCCAAGTGCTGAACGGCATGATCAGTCACGCCGACTGGTTCACCACGTTCCTCGCCGCGGCCGGCGAGCCCGACATCGCCGAGAAGCTCAAGGCCGGTCATGAACTCGACGGACACTCCTACAAGGTGCACCTCGACGGCTTCAACCAGTTGGATTACCTGACCGGTGAGGTCGACGAGAGTCCACGGTTCTACTTCTTCTACGTGACCGACGACGGCGACATCGCCGCGATCCGATACCAGAACTTCAAGTTCGTGTTCCTGGAGCAACGTGTCGCGGGCACGATGCGAATCTGGATGGAGCCGATGGTCGAACTCCGAATGCCGAAGCTGTTCAACCTTCGCACCGACCCGTTCGAACGAGCCGACATCACCTCGAACACGTACTACGACTGGATACTCGACCACGCCTTCCTCTTCGTGCCGGCACAGGCCTTCGTCGCCGAACACCTCCAGACGCTCGTCGAGTTCCCGCCCCGCCAGGAGCCGGCCAGCTTCAGCATCGACAAGGTCCTCGCGAAGCTCGAAGCGGGCATCACCAGTTCGTGAGCGCCGCTGAACCCCGGGGGCCACGCGAGTTGCAGCGTCCGGCTGACCTCGTGTGGATCCCCGGTGGCAGGTTCGCGATGGGTTCCGATGCCCACTACCCGGAGGAGTCGCCGGTCCACACGGTCGCGGTCGACGGCTTCTGGATGCGATCGACGACGATCACGAACCGCCAGTTCGCCGAGTTCGTCGACGCGACCGACTACCTGACGATCGCCGAACGCCCGCTCGACCCTGCCGACTTCCCAGGGGCGCCACCGGAGAATCTCGTTCCCGGTTCTCTCGTGTTCACGATGACGCCGGGACCGGTGGACCTCAGGCATCTCAGTCAGTGGTGGACGTGGACGCCGGGTGCTTGCTGGCAACACCCGGAAGGACCGGGCAGCAACGTCATCGATCGGCTCGACCACCCGGTCGTGCACGTCGCACACGAGGACGCGACCGCGTTCGCCGAGTGGGCCGGTGAGTCGTTGCCGACCGAGGCCGAATGGGAGTATGCGGCCCGTGGTGGGCACGAAGGCCGACCGTTCATCTGGGGCGACGACGCCGTCCCGGGCGGTGTGTACCTGGCCAACTTCTGGCAAGGGGACTTCCCGTACCGCAACAGCGAAGCCGACGGGTTCGCTGGAACCGCGCCGGTCGGGTCGTTCGCACCCAACGACCTCGGTCTGTACGACATGGCGGGCAACGTGTGGGAGTGGACCGACGACTGGTACTCGGATCACCATCCTGAGGATGCCGAGAAGCCGTGTTGCGTGCCGACCAACCCGCGCGGGCCCGACATGCGAGCGAGTCTCGACCCGAACCAACCGCAGTTCGCGATCCCGCGCAAGGTGGTGAAGGGCGGTTCGTTCCTCTGCGCCGACAACTACTGTCAGCGTTACCGACCGGCGGCTCGTCGGCCGCAGATGATCGACACCGGGATGAGTCACATGGGATTCCGCACCATCACACGAACCACATCGACTCATGAGCGCTGAGATCCTCCCCTCCTGGAGCGACGGCGCCACCCGATCGAAGATCGTCGGGTTCCTGGAGCAGGTCGACGAGATCCCGCCCCACGAGCGGGTTGCCGTCTTCGACAACGACGGAACGATCCTGTGCGAGAAGCCCGGCTATGCGCAGCTCGAGTTCATGCAATCCGAACTGCGTCGCAGGCTGGAGGATGACCCGTCGCTCGGCGAGCGGTCAGAGTTCCGAGCGGTGATCGACCGCGACCGCGATGCGCTCGTCGCGCTCGGGCTCCCACGAGTTGCCATCGCCCTGGTCGAACTCCTGGCCGGGATCGAACCCGAGGAGTTCGATGATCGGGTCCGCTCGTTCATCGCTGCGGCGCGGCACCCCGATCGAGGCGTCCCGTACCGGCAGATGCGATACCAGCCGATGCTCGAACTCATCGCGGCGCTCCGCGCCAAGGGGTTCGACGTCTACATCGTCACGGGTGGAGGCACCGAGTTCGTCAGGGCGATCAGCCACGACTTCTACGGCGTCATGCCGGAGGGCGTGATCGGCTCCCAGATCGACTACGACGTCGACCACCACGACGGCGCGCTGCGCCTGCTGCGCACGAACCGGCTCGTCGGTGACCCGAACGAAGGAGCGGCAAAACCGCAGAACATCCAGCGGATCCTGGGTCGTCGACCGATCTTCGCGGCAGGCAACTCTGCGGGCGACGCCGAAATGCTCGACTACGCGCGCGCGCCGCCGGTGGACCATCGATGTGTCTGCTCGTCGATCACGACGACGCCGACCGGGAGTACGCATATGCCAGCCAGGCGGCGACGTTCGACAGTGGCGGGTCGATTCTCGACACCGCTGCGAGGTCGGGCTGGACCGTCGTCAGCATGAAGAACGACTGGTCGACCGTGTTCGCCCCCTCGTGACGGGCTCGGCCGGCGACGAGATCGCCGAGTTCTACGAGCGTCACCCCTACCCGCCTCCGATCACTGACCTCGACGCCGAGATCGCTGCGTGGAGCGACGGCACCCGCCGCCGCGTCGAGCACGCTCGGATGTGGCCGACCAGTGCATATCGCGACGATCACGAGATCCTCGTGGCCGGGTGCGGCACCTCCCAGGCGGCTCGCTATGCGGCCCGCTATCCCCGCGCACACGTCACCGGCATCGACGTCAGCCCGGCGAGCCTCGAGGCAACCCGACGCCTGGTCGGACGCCACGACCTGACCAATCTCGAACTGCACGAGCTCCCCATCGAGGACGTCGCATCGATCGGTCGCAGCTTCGACCACATCGTCTGTACGGGAGTGCTCCACCACCTCGCCGATCCAGGAACCGGGCTCCGAGCGCTTCGCCAGACCCTCGCCCCGGCCGGAGCGCTCCGGCTCATGGTGTACGCCACGTACGGTCGGTACGGCGTCCACCTCATCCAGGAGTACTGCCGACAGCTCGGCATCACGCCCACATCGGGAGAGATCGCCGACCTCGTCGCCACGCTGCGCGAACTGCCGACCGGTCACCCGCTCAGCCATGCACTGCGTGACACGCCTGACTTCCGCGACGACGACGCCCTCGCCGACGCGTTGTTGAACCCGCGTGAACGCTCGTACACGGTGCCCGAGTTCCTCGACCTCGTCGACACAGCTGGGTTGCGGTTCGGGCGATGGGTCCATCAGGCGCCCTACCTCCCGCACTGCGGCGCCCTGACCGAGACGCCGCACGGTGACCGAATCGCGGCGATGACACCGTCCGACCAGTTCGCCGCGGTCGAACTCTTCCGCGGCACCCTGCAACGGCACAGCGCTGTCGTCTACCGAGACGACTCACCGCTGGCGCCACTCGACTGGGACGACTGGAGGTCCTTCGTCCCGATCCGTCCGGACACGGTGATCTCCGTGGAGAAGCGGCTGCCGGCGAACGTTGCAGCGGTCCTGATCAACCAGGCGCACATCGACCGCGACCTCGTGATGTTCGCGAACGAACACGACAAGCGGGTGTTCGAGCAGATCGACGGTCGCACGACCTTCGGCACGATCGACGGGGCGAGCCTCGAGTTCGGTCGGCGGCTGTGGCGGCACGACCTTGCAGTCGTCAGCGCAGCCTGACCACCCGAGGGTCAACCCTGTCGATTGCCGCTCCTGCACGACGACAGAGCTCGGAGGTCAGGCCGTGCTGAAACGCTCAGTGCGAGTCTCGGAGCTCGGTGTGTCACCTGGCGCGTGTTCCTTGAGCAGGAGCACGCCGACCCAGAGGAACCAGACGATGAGGCCGATCCCGAACACGGCCCCGACGGCTTCGAGTGCAGGGATGACGGTGACAAGGCCCGCCATACCGGCGGCCAAGCCGACGTAGTTCAGTGTGCGTGGCAGCACCGCGGTCCGAAGGGCTGCCCAGCTCACCAGCAGGATCCAGACACCGCCGGCGATTTCGTTGCCGCCGCCCAGCCCGTTCTGCGTCGCGTCGAGCGCCGACCATACCGTCTCCGCACCGGCAGGGTTGGTGTCGTTGAGGTCAGTGACCGTGCCGATCGCGATGTTGGAAACCATGCCGGCCGCGATCACGAGCCCCGCCCATATCAGCCCGAACGCTCCCGAGGCCTGGGCCATCGCAGGCGACAGTGCCTTCAGGCGGTCACGCAGCGCCAGCACGAGCGGCACGAGCACGATCCCGAAGACGATGAAGATCACGACGTTCCAGACGTAGAGCGCCGCTTGGTGGTCGACGACGAACGCCACCGACTCTTCGGGCGTGGGGTCCCCGGTGGTGTAGTCGGTCAGGACGGTCGCAAACATCACAATCCCGAACAAGAACGTTGCCGCGGCGATCAGCGCTGCGATTCCAGCGGCCTTTGGCTTCTGATCCATCATCGTCTCCTCTCCGACCGGTGAGGCCGGTCTGGTGGTGGCTCACGACGAGGTACAGACGCCGCAACGCCCTCTCCTTCCACTCTGACCCGGTCAGCGATCGAGCCACAGAGCCCATGGACCCTCCTCGTGACCTCTGCCCCTACGACGCCGACGGACACACCGACAGAATTGCTGACCAGGAGGACTCGGTGTGGAGGCAACGACCGCGACCTGGGCGATCGCCCTGATCGGACTGGGGCTCATCTCGCTGCTCACCGCCTTGCAGCTGGTGGCAGTCGTACGCCCTCGAGCCCGCTGGACCATCGACAACGTGTATGGGGGCTCGCCCGACGACACCGACCCACACGCGTACTTCGCGTTCAACCGTGCCAGCGCGTGGGCCGACCCGTTCTTGTGGGCACCTCTGCAGATCATGGGGAGCATCGGCATGCTGCTGGGAGAACGGTGGGGCTTCCTGCTGGCGCTGATGGCGTCGGTGCCGTTCTGGTACACCGCTGTGTTCTTCTACTTCTGGGACCGCGACCTCGGCTTCCGACGCAACACCGCCGCGTATTGGATCGTCACGTGGGGGATGTGGCCGGTGTTCGGTGTCGTCGAGAGTGTCTACTGCTTCGTTCGGCTCGTCGAATGACCACCGGGAGAGCTGGCCGACCGTGAACGTCGTCTGGGGTGTGGTCGTCGTGGCGCTGTCCATGCTGGCCTGGGGAGGGCAAGCGCTGTCGTGGCTGGCGCCGACGATCGCGGTGCGATGGAAGCTGATGGAGGCCGAAGACGACGTCGAACCGACGTTCTGGGCGGACGCCCGAGCCGAAGCGCTCTGGGACACGCTCACGTTGTGGACGATGGCGGCGGCCGGAGCTCTGTTGATCGCCGACGTGGACGCGTGGGCCTACTTCGGACTCGTCGGTGGCGGCATGTACCTGTACTTCGGAGGCCGCGGCATCCTCGCCCGAGCGGCGATGGCGCGCCGGGGCTTGCGGATCGGGTTGCCGCAGAGCGTCCGAGTGGGGGTCTTCTTCCTCGCGGTGTGGGCGGTGATGGCGCTCGTCACGATCGTCGCCGCCATCGTGTCGATCGAGGGCTGACCGGACCGTCATGGAGGCCGGAGGAGAACAGGACAGCCGACGGCGTGGACGTCGTGCGACTCGTGCACCCGGTGTCGGCGTTCTGGCAGCGCTCGAGGGCGCTGCGCTCATCGTGTGCAACCTGGTCGCGACCCCATTCATCGGACGGAGGAGGCTGCGATGGGGCACGGTGGGAACAGAGCCGATGCGATGCGCTGCCAGGCGATGAGTTCGTGCCTGAACCCAAATGGTCGTACACCCTCGGAATCGCCATCGATGCATCGCCGGAGGATGTGTGGCCGTGGATCGCTCAAATCGGACAGGGGCGCGGCGGCTTCTACTCGTATCAGACGCTCGAGAACATCGTGGGGTGCAGGATCACCAACACGACGCAGATCCTCCCCGCCCACCAGCATCCGGTGGTCGGCGACGACATTCACCTCCATCCCACCGCACCGCCGATGCGCATCGAGATCGTCGATCCTCCGAACGTTCTCGTGCTGTTCGGGTCACCCGCCGATGTCGGTGCCGAGGGGAGCGGGGGAGTGTCGACGTGGCAATTCGTCGTCCACCCCGGCCACGATGGTGGCAGCCGGCTCCTCACGAGGGGTCGATACGACCACTCGCCGGATTGGAAGAGCCGCCTCGCGTTCGGACGCGTTCCGATCGAGGCAATCAGCTTCGTGATGAGCCGCAAGATGATGCTCGAGATCAAGCGACTGGCAGAGCGCGACCGCTGACCCGAACCCCGCAGCACGGGGGCGATCGATTCGAACCCCCTCGCCCTCCGTCCACTCCCGAACTCCGGTGGCCCCGTAAACGGCTGCGTGACCTTGGCCCCTAACCGGTCAGGCATCGTTGCGATGACACTGAGAGACACGACCGGGCTGGGAGGCGCGACGTGAAGTACTTCAGAGGACCGGCGCAACGAATCGGCTGGTTGTTCGTCGTGGCGACGGTCGCAGGCGTGTCGAGCGTTGTGGTGATGTCGTCAACCCTGGGAGATGAGGATCTGCTCTCGGCCGCGCATTCCCGTCAAGGCTCGCTGATCTTTGGCGAGATGCTCATCTTTGTGATGCTGACTGCGATGGTCGGCACGGCCGTTCTGCTCGCGCCGATTCTCAGCAAGCACAGTGAAACCCTGGCACTGAGCTACGTGTTGGCCAGAACGCTCGAGGTGGTGGTGCTTTCTGTCGGAATGGTCGCCGGGCTTCTGCTGGTGCCGCTGAGCTGGGACTTCGCAACGGCCAGCGGCGCGGATGCGGCAAGTGCAGCGGTGCTGGCAGAGTCGCTGAAGGACGCCAATGACTGGACGGGCTATCTGGGTGCCCAGATGGTCTTCAGCATTTCGGCACTCGTGCTGAACTGGGCGTTTCTCCGAAACGGGCTCATCCCACGCTGGCTGGCGTTGTGGGGCATCATCGGTGTGCCACTGATGTTCGCCTCGGGTCTCCTGGTGATGTTCGAGTCACTCAACTCGAACGCATCGACGCTGAACCTGTTGGTCGTACCCCTCGCCGTCCAAGAGATGGCCATGGCCCTCTGGCTCATCGTGAAGGGATTCTGCGACGTCACCACGCCCGACCCGGCGTCGGACGCACCCCATCGGCTGGCTGCTTCCCGATGAGCTTCCGAGCAGGAGCGGGGCCTTGCCTGATTCGCTGATGGCGACCTGTGCGGTTCGTCTTGTCGAGTCCCGAGAACGCTCGGGCAGGGCCGTTTGCCCCTGTGATCTGCGAGACGGTGCTGCGCACGATCGAGTGGTCAGGGTTCGCCACGGGGTGTGATCCCGGTCGCCGACGTGGCTCCCGGACCATAAGGAGGCAACTGATGATCGACCCCGCCCACAACGACCCGTCCGGACTGGCAGACCCAGACGTTCAATTGAGCCGATGGGGTGGAATCGCAGCGCTGGCGGGCGTCGCCATGATGGTCGTCACCGTCGGCGTCGTGGTCGCTGCTGGCCTTCCGGACGCATCCGACGCTGAAACACTGACGGACTTTGCCGACATCGAGTCGGGCCGAATCGCAGAGCACTTCTTGTACCTCGGTGCCATCGTGCTGTTTGCCGTCCATGTGGCGGTGCTGCACCGTCTCCTGAAGGCCGCTCATCCTGCTGCATCACTGTTCGGCGAGGTCATCGCCATGTTCGGCCTCGTGATCATGGCGGCGAGTTCGCTTCTCCACGTTTCGACCGCTCCGCTTGCCGATCTGTACGAGTCGCAAGACGCGAACCCAACAGATCAACAGGCGATCGAGTACTCGTGGCACGCAGCGCAGAGTGTGTTCGACACCATGCTCGCGACCGGCGTCCTGCTTGTCCCGATCGGTATCGCCCTGTTCGGCGTTGCGATGTGGACGACCACCTCGTTCGGGCGTCGCCTGGCTGTCTTCTCCGTCGGTCTCGGCGCCGTGGGAACCCTTGGCGCTGCGATTGCCATCATTGATCCCAGCTCCGACGTCGATGCTGTCAGCGTTCTCGCGATGACCGTGTTCTTCCTGAGCGTCGGCTGGCGCACCCTGAACCTCCGCAGGAAGATGACCGCAACCCCGTCCACCGGGCACTCAGAAGAAACACCCGCTCATTCGACAGCAACGCGCGGCACGTAGACCCCAGGTCTCTCGAGCGTCCAGCCCGGACGGAGATCCCCGGTGGTGATCGGTGCGACTTCGTCGAAGCGTGACGGTCTCATCGCAGCGTGAATCCTGTGCCGTCGAACGTGCCGACCACCTGAACGCGATCCTTGCTCCAGCGAACGGACTGTTCCTCCTCGAGTTCCACGGTGAGCGCTTCGGGATTGGCGATCACGAGCGAGACGCCGCCGCACTGGGGCGGATACGACTCCATCAACACTTCACACAACCTGGCGTCGTCGTCGTCCCACACGACGTAACCCGTCACCGTCGCCTCGGCGGGCACCGCACCTGCGAGGAGTACACCGATCTCCATCGGAGCGGTCGCGCTCGATGTCCCCGGCGGTACGACGTCGTCAGGCGGCCACGGCGCCTCGTCGACGCGAACGATGTACTCCACGATCCGTTCGGGCACGACGGGGTCGTCGAACGACCGCGCGTACTCGAGGCGCAGTATCTGAGCCCCAGCGACGGCCTCGAACACGAACACATCGACACCGGAAGCTCCCACCAACTCGGTGTCGGCCGGTTCGTGATCTCGGGTGATGAGCTCCACGGCGTTCAGACCCGCGTCGTCGGCGATCTCCCACGAATACCCCGTGCTCGGATTCGAGTCGAGCTGAATCTCGAACTGCTCGCCGGCATCGACGAGGATCTCCGTTCCGCTGTCGGCGTCGCCGTAGACGGCCTGCTCGGCCGGGTCGCTCGAGCACACGGGCACCACCAGTGCAGCAGCGCAGACGGCGAGAGCCGACAACCTCATACCTCGGAGCCTCATCGAGCGACCATCTGTCGGGTAGGTGCGAATGACCCAACCAACCCTGGCGCCTCCTTTCGACTTCGTGAACCCACCGGACCGTGGCGTGCACACGCACGCGCCCTACGGTGCGCACATGGCCGACGAGCAGGGCGGACGCATGAAGATCGGAATCCAACTCCCCGAGGTGGAATGGGAGGTGCCCTTCCCGGAGCTGCTCGCCATGGCGCGAGCTGCCGAGGATGTGGGCTTCGACTCGCTGTGGCTCGGCGACCACCTGCTCTACGAGCTCGACGTCGGCGACCGCGGCCCGTGGGAGGTCTGGACGTCGCTCGCTGCGATCGCGGCCTCCACGACGACCATCCAGTTGGGGCCGCTCGTGGCCTCGACGAGTTTCCACGCTCCGGCGATGCTCGCGAAGCTCGCCACGACGGTGGATGCCGTCTCGCAGGGCCGGCTCATCCTCGGGCTGGGCGCCGGCTGGAACCGTCGGGAGTACGACGCATTCGGCTTCCCGTTCGACCATCGGGTCGGCAGGTTCGACGAGGCATTCACGATCGTCCGCACGCTGCTGCGCGACGGCGCGATCGACTTCCACGGCGAGTTCTACGACGTCGATCGGTGCACCCTCGTCCCTCGTTCCAGCGAGTCCGGCCCCCCGATCATGGTCGGCTCGATCGGCGATCGGATGCTCGACATCACGCTCCCTCACGTGGATGCCTGGAACATGTGGTGGAGCCAGTACGGCAACTCCGTCGAGGGGTTCACCCGCGAGAAGGAACGCGTCGACCGGCTGATCGCTGCGGCCGGTCGCCCACCCGGCGAGGTCGAGGCGACCGCAGCGGTCCTCGTACAGCTCGAAGGCGGCGTCGGCCGACAGATGGGGGACTACGACGACTCCGAGACCGTGGCCCCGCTGACCGGGTCCGCCGAGGAGCTCGCCGCCCAGCTTCGAGCGTTCGAGTCCGCGGGGGCCCGTCATGTGCAGCTCGTGGTCGATCCGATCACGCATCGGTCGATCGACTGGCTCGGCGACGTCCTCACGGCCTTCCGCAACTGATCGACCGCTTCGACCCGGTCGCGACGAGCGAACCACGCAGTTGTACGCGTCGTCCCACTTCGCGAATGAGCCGGTCGCCCTGCTGTAGACGATCAGGGGTCGCCCGAGTCCGCTTCGTCAGTCTCGGTGTCAGCTACCCAGTTGGGCGGCTCGCTCCAGTGGGCTTCGTGTTCGCCCTTGTGACCGAAGATTGCGCCGACGCCCAGCGCGATCGCTCCGACCAACCTGCGAACCAGCCTCACGCGCATGTCCCGGTCGACCTTGAGAACGAGTCGACACACGGCCCGGATTGCTCGCTTCCCGACTTCCCCCTTCGTCGTGTGGTCACGATTCGGGCACGATCCTGGTGATGCCGGCAGCGGTCGCGATCCAGATCGTCCCGTCGGGGTGTGCAGCGTGACGGTCTGCCCCTCGACCCGGTAGAGGCCGATGTACCCGCTCGAATCGAAGCCGGTGTTGACGACCCACAACGAACCGTCAGGACCGCCGCTGATGTCCATCTCGAACGCAAACGAGAACATGAACGCGCGTTCAATCTCGGCATCTCGTTCGCCCTGCTGCTGGCCTGATGTTCGTGAGCGCGAGCGAGAAGCGGATGTTCGAGCAGATCGATGGTCGCTCGACGCTCGGCGCGATCAGCGGTGCGAGCCTCGAGTTCGGTCGCCGCCTGTGGTGGCCCGACCTTGCAGTCGTCGGCGCAGCCTGACGTCCGGAAGGTCAACCCTTTCGATCCTGACCACACACCCCTGCGGCCACATGGTTCGTGTCGGAGGACCGGGGCCGCCGACCATTGCGATGGTATGAGTTTCCGTGATGCGGTGTCCGAGTGCATGATGGACGTCACGGACGATGACGGCACGTGAGCCGACCGGTTGACCGGTCGTCGGAACCGACTCGTTCAGGTGCCGGGTCGAACGGGAGGCGGGTCATTGCCGGTTCTCTGCGGGCCGGATCGAGAGGATGTGCATGCGGCCGACACCCTTCAGGTCGACTGAGCGATGGGGCGCTCGAACGTCGAGGCCGTCGCGATCGAGGAGATGTTGTCCATCACGCCGGGTGACCACGACACTGTCGGGCCGGGCCTGATCGGTGAGACGGCTCGCAAGGTTGACGGTCAGCCCGAACACGTCGCCGCCGACGAGGACCGTCGGCCCGGTGGCTATGCCGCAATGCAGGGGTGGCAACGTCTCGACGGGGCGAAGCCTGGAGATGAGATCGAGCGAGATCTCGATCGCATCATCGAAGCTGTGGGCGACGAACATCACCTCATCACCGATGAACTTCACGACTCGACCCTCATGAGCAGAGACGACATCGAGTGCTGTCGTCTCGAAGATCTCGACGATCTCGGTGATCTCGTCCGCACTTGCCGTCTTGCTGATCCGCGAGAAGCCCGAAAGATCGGCAAAGCCGACCGTCCGTGGCCCGTCGTCTTCTCCCACCGAGAGGCTCTGGGCGAGCGCCGCGAGCAAATGCCGTCGCCAGACGTAGTTCATGGTGCTCTCGACGAAGTCAATCGCGTCGGATCCAACATTGCCGTCGATTCGGCCGAGGGCCCCTGAATGGTCGGTCTGCCCCGCGGTCGCCCTGGCGAGCAATGCCGGAATGACGGCGAGCTGGGCCTCGACGATGCGAGAGAACGACGCTCCCATCAGGCGCGCGAGGCGCGCGATGTCGTCATCGCTCATCGCCCCAGCGGCGATCATCGTGTCGAGACGCCTCACGATGTCGACGTCTTCGGTGCCGAACGCAATCTCGCCGGGCGTCACCTCGGGGAAGCCCATCGCCCGCCACCAACGTAGGGACCGCTCCGAGTCGACGCCCGTGAGAGCCTCCACCTCGGCGCGTTGCAGCGACGGGGGTTCGATCCCAACCAAGCGATACACCCGCTCGAGGTCGTATCCGAGCGGATTGCCCTGCGGAGCGGTCATGTGCCCATCATGACCGCTCGAAGCAGCAGACGAGGCCCGCCACAGCCGCCCGCGGGCAGGAGGACCACGTCGACGTGGACGTGCCCGATCGCGTTGCTCGTATCAGGTCACCTTCGGCTCAGGTCACCTGCGCTCGCATGTCCGTTCGATCACCCTGTCGACGGATACGACAGTCACGTTGCCCGTGTATGAGTCCTCTGTCGGCGACCGCGTCGGTTCCCGGTCGGTCCTGTGGTCAGAGCTCGTCGCGGGCATCGACGATGTCGAGACCATCTCCGTGGGCCGTCAGGACGCCATCGCGGATGCTGATCGATGCGTAACGACCCCCGATGGCGAGACGATCACACGAGATGTCCCTCACCAGTTGCCCCTCGGGAAGCACGGTGATCGTGCGTGCTGCGACGTTGGCGTCGAGGCCCAGGTTGGCCCGGAGCAGGAGCAGTATCGCCGCCGACGCCCACGCCTGCGGCGAGCACGAACCCGGGTACGGAACCGGGACGGGTACGAGTCGTCGCGACAATCCGGCGAACAGCTCGGGCAGCCGACCACCGAAGTACATCGAAGCGTCGAGCAACCCGTCGGTGAGCCGGTCGACGACGTCCCACCTGCCGTAGCGGGCTGCTCCAGCGAGACAGATCGCCGTGTCGTGCGGCCACACCGAGCCATTGTGGTAGCTGAGCGGGTCGTAGGCGCCCATCGGTGTCGCCAACGTCCGGACACCCCAGCCGGTCCAGAGTTCATCGCTCACCAGACTGTCGAGACAGCGGTCGGCGAGGTCCGGGTCGGCGATGCCTGTCCACAAGGCATGACCCGGATTCGACGTGAGCGAGTCAACCCTGCGGCCCGACCCGTCGATCGCCTCCGCGAACCATCCTCGCTCGTCCCAGAAACGCTCGTTGAACAGGTCACGCAACGCATTCGCCTCGTGATCGCAGCGGTCGGCATCGTCGTGGCGACCAACGCTTCGGTAGATGTCGGCAGCTCCCGCCAACGCGGCGTAGGTGTAGCCCTGCACCTCGACCAGAGCTATGGGCCCGTCGGGCAGCGAGCCGTCAGCGAAGTTGACACCGTCCCACGAGTCCTTCCACCCCTGATTGGTGAGCCCTCCGTCGTGCGGCGCGTAGTCGACGAAACCGTCGCCAATGCTGTCGCCGGCGTTCCGGATCCAGCCGATCGCCGCGTCGACGGCTGGGAGCAGCCAGGCGCGGTCGGCGGTGGTGACGGCACCCCAGCGCACGGCGTCGGCGGCGACCAACACATAGAGCGGGGTTGCGTCGACGGTGCCGTAGTAGCGGGAGCGTTCGCTGAACGGGCCCGCACCGCCGTGACTTCGGAGCTCGTGGACGATCTTGCCCGGCTCCTCACCGGAGTGCGGATCGACGGTCTTCCCCTGGAGCTCAGCCAACTCGTGGAGCACGCCTCGAGCGAGTTCCGGAGCGAACGGCAGCGCCATGTACGACGTCAGCAACGCATCGCGTCCGAACAGCGTCATGTACCACGGCGCACCAGCCGCGACGACTGCCAGTTCGGGATGTGCCGTGTCGAAGATCCGCAACGATGCGAGGTCCTCCAACGACCTGCGGATGCCAAGGGCGAGGCGAGGGTCGGGCGAGACGATCGTCGGCACCCGCCCCTGCCAGGTCTCGTACCGGTGATGGGACAGACCGTCGACGTCATGGGTTGTCGTCTCGGAGTGCGCCGTTCCGTCGAGTTCGACGAGCGAGTCGTCGGTCGGCTCCCCGGAGACAGCGGCCAGCGTGATCCGAGCGACATGACGGCTGTGCCCGCCGATCCGGACCCGCCACGACCAACCCTGCTCACCGAGGTCCGACGCCGCAGGCTGCAGATCGATCAACGTGCGCCGGTCGAGGTCGGGATCAGGATGTTCGATACTGATCCCGTCGTCGGTTGCGGTGATGGCCCCGTGAACGGTGCTCGGTTGTCCCGACTTCACGTCGAACAGGTGGCTGAAGTCGGCTCCCGCATCGAGGGTCAGCGTGAGCTCGTACGGATCACGTCCCGAGTTGTGGACCTCGAAGGTCTCGCGCATGCCGTGTCCGACCGATCGACGTCGGATCACGAGCACGGGGAGTGGTCGACCTCCGGGCTCATGGACGCGAGCGACGAAGACCGCGCTGAACGGTGTCGGGGTCGTCGCCGCGAGCGGCCGCAGCTCCAGATCGTCCACGCCGAGCGACCACACGTCGAGGTACCGGCGGTCGTCGTGGATGAGGCCGTGGACGGCTCCCCGGACCATGTTGCCGCTGGTGTCGCTGATCGCGAAGTCACGTCCGGAGACCAGCGTGATCGACCCGGTACCCACTGCGGGCACCGTCCAGTCGTCCGCGTTCATGGGTTCGCTCATGGCACTCACAGGAGGCTCAGCTGTGGTGTCCGAGCGTTGCGATCATCGCTCGAGGTGGTCAGCAACTGCCGGTAGGCGGCGAGGTGTCGGGACACCATCTGGTCGACGCTGAACCGGTCGGCGATGTCGGCGCGGCAGACGCTGCGATCGAGCCGCTCGACGGATCGGACCGCTCGCACGAGTTCGTCGGTGTCATCGGACAGGAAGCCGGTTCGTCCGTGCTGGATGATTTCGGGAGCGGCCCCCCATCGGGTCGAGATCACCGGCGTACCGGCGGCGAGGGCCTCGATCATGACCAGACCGAACGGCTCCGGCCACTGGATCGGGTTCAGCAGTGCCGTTGCGGCACCGATGAGCCGAACCTTGTCGGCGCCACGGACCTCGCCGATGTACTCGATGCCGGCGGAGAATCGCGGTGCGACGACATCGCGGTAGAACGCCACCTCGTCGGCGGAACGCATCTTTGCGGCCACCAGCAGCCTGAATCCAGCGGCCCGGGCGATCTCGACTGCCTGGAGCACCCCCTTGTCGGGGCTCATCCGACCGAGGAACAGAAGGTACTTCCCGCGGTCGTCGCCGTCGCCGTCTCCCTCCGGCACGTCCGCGACATCGATGCCGTGGTGGATGACGTGGGTCACATGAATGCCGAGTCGAGTTGCGATCGACGCCTGGTTCTGTGAGATCGCGATGAGGGGAACGTTCGTGCAGAGCCGACTGAAGATCGTCGCGAACTCCGGGTTGTCGAACCGACCATGATTCGTGGAGATCACCGGCGCTGATGCGATCTCGAGGAACGGCCCGACGAGGGTGTGGTCGTGGATCACGTCGCAGCGCTGATCGGCGAACCACTCGTAGGCCTCGATCGTGTGCTTCAGCTCGATCGAGCTGGCTCCCATCGCTTCGGTTCGAGCGGTGGGATAGGCGAAGCCGCGCGGTACCGGACACGTCGAGTCGCCGGTGGTCCAGAGTCGAACGTCGTGGCCGGCAAGGTGCAGACCCCGTGCAAGCCGGTCGATCACCCGCTCGGTGCCGCCGTAGCCGACCGGCGGAACCGAGACCCAGGGAGGCGCGAGGATGCCGATTCGCAACGCCTCCCGCTCGAACACTGGTGACGCCATGACGAACTCCTCCGAGCCGGGCCGTACGGCACTCGGCGAGACAGGCTCGTGCTCTGTCGATCATGGTACTCCCGTCACCCGACGGTCAGCTCATCTGGGCTGCTCGACGGTCATCCCGTCATCAGCAGGCCGAGCAGCTCCCGCCGCACCTTCGCCTCGACCATCGCGGTCACGTCGTTGACGTCGCGCACACCGCTGGGGTCACATGGTTCGTGTCGGAGGACCGGACTCAGCACACCCTCATGACCTCGTGCCCTGGGTTGGCGATCCTGATGTTGTCATGATGCAGGCGTGGACCATTCGGCCATGCTCGACGTCGCAGGGACTGGATGATGGGTGTCTTCGAGCGGTTCCTCACCGTTTGGGTGGGCGCGGCAATGCTGGTCGGGGTGGCGTTGGGTCTGCTCGCCCAGCCGGCGTTCGAGCAGGTGGCAGACACACAGATCGCCGATGTGAATCTCGTGGTCGCGGTGCTGATCTGGCTGATGGTCTACCCGATGATGCTCAAGGTCGAGCCGAGCTGCCTCGGCGACGTCGGTCGCAAGCCGAAGGGGCTCGTCCTCACGTTGACCGTGAACTGGCTCATCAAGCCCTTCACGATGGCCGCACTCGCAGTGTTGTTCTTCCGGTACGTCTACGCCGATCTCATTCCGTCAGCAGATGCCGAGGAGTACATCGCCGGCATGATCCTGCTGGGTGTGGCGCCATGCACTGCGATGGTGTTCGTGTGGAGCCAGCTCACCGGCGGCAACCCGAACTACACCCTCGCCCAGGTGTCGATCAACGATGTGATTCTCGTGTTTGCGTTCGCGCCGCTGGCGGGGTTGTTGCTGGGGGTCACCGACCTCACCGTGCCCTGGGCAACGCTGTTCGCGTCGGTGGTGATCTTCGTGGTGATCCCGTTGACAGCAGGGCTGTTCACGAGGCACCTGATCCTGCGGCGCGACGGCCCCGACGCGGTCGAACGATTTGCGGCTCGGTGGAAGCCCACCTCGATCGTGGGCTTGCTGCTCACGGTCGTCCTGCTGTTCGGGTTCCAGGCTGAGACGATCGTCGACGAACCCGCTCGGGTCGCGATGATCGCGGTGCCGTTGCTGATCCAGAGCTACGGCATCTTCGCGATTGCCTACGGCGCCGCTCGACTGATCAAGCTTCCCTTCGATGTCGCAGCACCGGCGGCGATGATCGGCACGTCGAACTTCTTCGAGCTCGCGGTCGCCGTCGCGATCAGCCTCTACGGTCTCGGTTCGGGGGCTGCGCTCGCCACCGTGGTCGGGGTCCTGATCGAGGTTCCGGTGATGTTGTCGCTCGTCGCGTTCGCCAACCGAACCAAGGGTTGGTTCCCTGACTCCGATGCCATGGTGCGGTCCGCCACCGAGACGACGAACTCTCGCCCGTCGCCCATTGCCTGACCGGGCTGGGCATCCCGCCGCGGCGACGCACGAATGCTCGACGACACGTCGTGGGCCGGATCCCTACCGAGGGCGCCGGGTGAGATCACTACAGTGGTGACCTCAGACTCGGCGAACACAAGGGGAAGCTGACACATGGGGCTCATTCGGGCGGCAGTTGGAGCAATCGGCGGCACGTTGGCCGACCAGTGGAAGGACTTCTACACGGTGCCGGAAGGCATCGCCCCGACCGCGGCAATGTTCGCCGCGGTTCCTCGCGGCGAGAACGCAGGCCGCGGTTCGAACACCAAAGCTTCCGAGGGCGTGATCACGAACGGCAGCCGCATCCTCGTACCCGAGGGCTACGGCCTCATCCTGATGGAACAGGGAGCGATCACGGGCTTCGCCGCCGAGGCCGGCGCCTACGAGTGGAACAGCGACGAGCAGGATTCGCAGTCGATCTTCGCGGGCAACGGCATCGTGAGCCCGCTGATCACGACGTCGTGGGAACGCTTCAAGTTCGGTGGACGCCCGGGTGCCCAGCAGCGGGCGTACTTCGTCACGTTGAAGGAGTTGCCGAACAACCGCTTCGGCACCCAGTCGGAGATCTACTGGGACGACGCCTACATGAACGCCCAGGTCGGTGCGGTCACCCGTGGCACCTACACGCTCAAGATCGCCGACCCGATCCTGTTCATCAAGGCGTGGGTGCCGGCGAAGTACCTCGAGCCGGGCCAGGTGTTCGACTTCACCGATCTCGACAACGACGCGGCGTCGCAGCTGTTCAACGAGGTCGTGGGCTCGCTCGCCCCAGCGTTCTCGATGTACACCAACGACCCGTCGAAGGGCAATCGAATCACCAAGATCCAGCAGGACTCGATCGGCTTCGCCCAGAGTCTGTCGGCCGCGGTGGAACAGAACTACCAGTGGGCCACCGGGCGCGGACTGGAGATCGTGGCCACCGCGATCATCTCGATCGAGTACGACGAGACCACCCGCGAACTGCTGCGCAACGTGCAGCGAGCCGACGCACTCGCCGGTGCTCGCGGCAACTCGAACCTGCA
Organism: Ilumatobacteraceae bacterium; assembly: GCA_963716095.1. Taxonomy (GTDB): domain Bacteria; phylum Actinomycetota; class Acidimicrobiia; order Acidimicrobiales; family Ilumatobacteraceae; genus Sva-07. The sequence continues at coordinate 48,645 of CAVQSV010000002.1, forward strand.
GGCGTCGGTCGCTGCCGGCTTCGAATCCGCTGGTGAGAACACCGGTGCCGCCGGCCTGGTCGGGCTCGGCATCGCTTCGGGGGCGACGGGTCTCGGTGGGTTGCAGCAGCCGGTGCCGGGAATCGGTGCCCAGAGCACACCGCCGCCCCCACCGGCCGCAGCAGCAGCAGCGCCAGCGCCACCTCCTGCGGCGCCCGCTGCACCGGCGGCAGAGGATCCGATGGCCCAGCTGACGAAGTTCAAGGAGATGCTCGACGCGGGCCTGATCACCCAGGAGGACTACGACGCGGCCAAGAACAAGGTGCTCGGACTCTGAGCAGGCGCGAGCGCCAGCTGTCATGACGAGCCTGCCACCTCCAGGCGACGGCGCCCAGCCGCCGCCGATCGGTGCGCCGAGTGATCCGCCAGCCGATCCGATCATCGACACCGAGAACGAGCGGTTGGACGATGGTGCCAACCGGTGCCCGCAGTGCGGTGCCACCGAGATCAAGCTGCGACCGTCGGCGGGCATGCTCATCTGCCTGTTCTGCCGGCACGAGTGGTCGGAGGCCCGCCTCGACGAGACGATCGACGATGGGGATCTCACGACGTTGAGCGGTACGACGATCGGCTCGGGCGCCGCCGACATCGACGCCGACGTCGACTCGGTGATCACCATGAAGTGCGGCGGCTGCGGCGCCGACGTCGTCGTGAACACCGCCGAGCAGATGGGCGCTCGCTGCCACTGGTGTCGGCATGTGCTCACCGTCAATGAGCAGGTGCCCAACGGAGCGGTGCCCGATGCGCTGTTGCCCTTCAAGCTCACCCACGACGAGGCCGTGGCGAAGATCGACGAGTTCGCCGGCAAGCGACGCCTGTTCGCCGACCGAGGCTTTCTTCGCGAGTTCAAGCCCGAGAACATCGTTGGCGTCTACATGCCCTACATGGTGGTCGATGGCAAGGCCAGCGCCGACGTCGTCGGCCACGGCGAGGTGCAGACGCGTCGCTACACGAAGGGCTCCGGTGACGACAAGGAGACCTACTACGACGCCGACGTGTACCAAGTGCAGCGCCATGTCGACTTCACCGTCGACGATCTGACGATCGAGTCGTCGGCCGAGCGGGCGCACATGAACTCAGCGGTCAACACCAACAACATCATCAACACGATCCTGCCCTTCGACACCAAGAACGCGGTCACGTGGAACGCCAGCTATCTCACAGGGTTCACCTCCGAGAAGCGTGACCAGGACGTGGCTCACCTCGAGCCGGAGCTCGAAGACCAGTTGCTCTCCATCGCCAGATCGCAGGTGGCGCCGAGCGTCGATCGCTACGACCGCGGCGTCCGCTGGGAACGAGAACGTCTCGACGTGCACGGCACACGATGGGTGGCGATGTACCTACCGGTGTGGCTCTACTCGCACTACCACGAACAAGGCGGCAAGGGCATGGTGCACTACATCGCCGTCAACGGCCGAACGGGTGAAGTCATGGGCAGCGTTCCGGTCTCGCACCCCAGGCTGCTCGTCGCTGCGTTGTCCGCGGGCACGATCATCGAAGGCCTCGTCATCGCGATCCTGGCGGCGTCCGGATGATCGCCGCTGTGCTCGCCGAGCTGGCGTCGACGTTGCCGATGCTGCTCGCCGGTGCCGACGGCGACGGCGACACACCGTGGATTCTGCTCGCCCTCGGGCCCGCAGGCGCAGGAGCGACCTACTTCGGGCTGTGGCGCTACTACCGCAACACCCACACGTCGCACGCCTTCGAGCGCGAGACGCGCATCGAGGCGCAGTCGATCACCGGGGACGACGCAAAGGTGAAGGAAGTCAAGGGCACCAAGCGCTCGCAGATCGACGGCGACAACCGCACGAATCACCGCAAACGGGTGCAACGCTTCGGCGAGCAGTGAAGCTTGCTCGTTCCCGGCGACGGAGCTGCGGGTGTTCACTGATCAGGCGCTGAGAGACCGGCCCAGGTGCAGAAGTTGGCGATCAGACGACGGCCGGCGGGGTACTCGTCGGTCCACCACTCGGGATGAAACTGGGTGCCTGCGAGCGGAAGGGTTTCGTGGGCCAGGTACTGCAGTTCGGTGATGTCGGTTCGAGCCAGGTTCACGAAGCCGTCGGGTGCGTTCTTCAGCTCCGAGGTGTGGGCGTGCCGGAACACCGGATGCCGCTCGATGCCGTCGAGCAGCGGGTGCTCGCCGATCAGTTCGACGGGTTCGTAGCCGAGTTCCTTGCGCCAGCCCGGCTCGTACTTCGGGTGGGGATCGACCTCGTCGTCGCCGAGCCGGCCGACCCGGTCGAGACGTGCGCCGAGCGTCGTGCCCATGAACTGCAGACCACCGCAGAACCCGAACACCGGGGTGCGACCCGATCGAACGATGGTGGCCAGCCCCTCCAGGTCGGCTGCGTCGTAGACGTCGGGAGCGGCTCCGTTGCCGCTGATGAACACCGCAGCGACATCCAGTTCGTCGATGATGTCGGCGTCGACGTCGGTGTACCGCTGGAGCAGGCAGCGGTGCCCCGTGACGTCTTGGAGCATGTACGAGATGCGGGTCCGTGCGGCGAGGATGAAGTTGGCGTGCTCCTTGGTGTAGGTCGATGCGTGTTCGTAGTCGACGTACAGGATCATGGATGGCTCGCTCAGGCGAAGGCGTCGAAGAGCTCGGCGACCGCCTTGGCCTGGCCGCCGGAGGTCGACGAGGGAACCACGATCGGGGTGACACCCGCATCGAACCAGGCCTCGACGCCGTCCCGAATCCGATCGGCGGGGCCAGACAGGGTGCAGTCGTCGAGCCACGCGTCGCTCATCGCAGCCAGCACGGCGTCGGCGTCACCAGCGTCGATCGCGGCCTTCGCCGCCTGCATCTCGCTCTCGTAGCCGGCCTCGATCCAGTAGTTGCGATAGTTGGGGAGCGCCACGTATCCCTGCAGCGTCTTGCGGTTGCGGGCCCGAGCCGCATCGACGTCGTCGTCGATCACGGTCGGGATCATGTTGCCGATCCAGAAGCCACCGCTGCGACGTTCGTCGGGAACGAGACCGACCGAGTGCGCCATCCGGCTCAGTGAGCCGTTCGCCCACACCGCTCCGTCGCCCACCTCGACCGACAGGCCCACCATCTTGTCGCGCAAGGTGGCGAGCACGACCGGTGGAAGCCCGCCCATGTGCTCGGCCGCCGATCGCATCGTCTGCACGTACTCGCGCATGTCCGACAACGGTCGGCCGGTCTCGACGCCGAGTCGCTTGATGACCGGCCCGTGCGTGACGCCGACCCCGAGGCGGAATCGGCCCTCGGCGATCTCGTGGAGATAGCTCGCCGTGGTGGCCAGTGCGATCGGGTGTTGCAGATAGATCGGCTGGATCGAGGTTCCCACTTCCAGGGTGGTGGTTGCGTCCGCGATCGAGAGGCACAGCCCCAGGGCGTCGCCGAAGCTCGGGCAGTAGACGCCGGGGAAGCCTCGGGCCTCGATGTCCTTGGCGAGTTCGACGGTGCGGGCGCGCCGCCCCGGTGAGGCAGCCAGCGAGAGAGCGGGAAGGCGAGCGGTCATGGGCCGAACGTAGCCGCCCGCATCGCCCCCGCATCACAGAGCGATGAGTCTTCGGGACCACGGGTGTCACGCAAACTCATCGCCGCCGAGGTGCGTCTGGTTCAGACGGTCTCGCCCCAGTGCTCCTTGGTCTGCACCAACCAGAACACGGCGAACAGCGTGATCTCGGTGGCCTCGAGCACGAGAACCATGTGCTGCCACTGCGAGCCGAGGGGGAACATGATCGCCGGAGCGATCACCATCGCCGCTGCGATCGTCGCATAGAGCCAGAAGTAGATGCGCGGACTGGGGTCGTGTCGCCGACTCCACGCGTTGCCGCCGACCGCGAGCGCGAGAAACAGGAACATCAGCACCGCAGCGATGCCGTGGGCGCGGGTGTCGAAATCGTCCCACCAGATGAAGAGCGCCGCGCCGGTCAGCAGGAACACCATGGCCGCGAGCAACCCGAGTCGCATGCCGATGTCACCGACTTCGGCGACCGCCTTGACGTTGCTGGTGGCGATGCTCGCGATCACCGCAGCCACGATCAGTCCGGCGATGCCGGTGATCAGCAGGGCGGTGATGTTGTTGTCGATGTTGGCGATCACCCAGGCAGCAAGATTGCCGTCGTCGTCGACCGGGAGACGTCCGGGGCTCTGCGACCAGCACTCGCCGACATCGGTCGTTGGTACGACTGCGACGATCGGCGCCAGCATCCCGGCGGCGTTGAGGGTGGCGTCCTCCCACGCGGTGCTGCCTTTGATGACGATCAGGCACAGCCCGATCGCCAGCAGCATGCCCACGAAGATCGCCCGTACCGGCGTGTAGTAGTAGGCCGATACCGACGTCTGCCAGCAGTCGACATTCGAACGTTCGATCAGGATCGACACACCGAGCAGCACCACTGCCCCGACCATCGTGATCCGCAGGTAGCGGTAGGTCTTGACAGCGGCGATGTCGGTCATTCGTGCCAGTCGAGGGTGTCGCGCATCACCGACTCGAATTCCTCGAACGGCATCGACGACTTCACCGAGTGGATCAGCTGAGCGTCGTTGCCCACGAAGTTCCTGAAGGGCGCATCGGCGTCGAGCGAGGCTCGCACGATCGCATCTGCGACATCTTGCGGGTCGGGGGCGGGGCCGTCGCCGGACAACACCCCCTGGGACTCGCGGAAGCGACCTGCACGATCGAAGTAGTCGGAGGTCTCCCAGCCGTCGACGGTGACGATGTTGTCGCTGAAGCCGGTGTCGAAGCGTCCTGGCTCGACCAGGCGCACCCGGATGCCGAACCCGCTGGTTTCGAAGTGCAACACCTCGCTGAGACCTTCGAGGGCATGCTTCGATGCCGAGTAGGCGCCACCGAACGGCGACCCGACGACGCCGGCAATGCTCGAGACGTTCACGATTGTGCCGGCGCCGCGCTCGCGCCAGGCCGGCAGCACCGCACGGATCACCCGCATCGGCCCGAGGACGTTGGTGTCGAGCTGCCGGGTCCACAGGTCGTCGTCGACCAATTCGAGGGCGCCGCTGATCTCGAATCCGGCGTTGTTGACGACGACGTCGATCGTGGTCGGGTCGCCGACACCTTCGGCGACCGACGCCGGGTCGCACACGTCGAGCCGGCGGATCTCGATGGGGAGACCCTCGGCTGCAGCCGTCGCACGGAGATCGTCTCCCTTGGCGACGGTACGCATGGTGGCGATCACGTCGTGGCCCTGTCGGGCGAGGCTGAGTGCGGCGAGCTTGCCGAAGCCGCTGTTGCTGCCGGTGATGAGAATGCGTGTCATGGAGGTCCAATCTTGGCCGAGAACAGATGCTCTCCGGCGGCTCCGCTGGGCCATCGCGAGCGAGCCGGTCGGTGACGAGCCTCTCAGATTGCCGCGGCGACCAGCGAGGCGGTCACCACGACCACGAACACCAGCACGATCGCCTCGGCGGTGACCGTGGAACGCGCCGTGCGCTGGAGATCCGCGTCGTCGGGGCGAGCCTCGAGCGCCGGGAGCAGGCGGAAGTGGTTCCACGCACCGAATGCCATGGCGACTCCGGCGGCGGCCGTCTTCAGCATCAACGTCTGTCCCCATTCGGTGCCGGTGAGGTCGGAGAACGAGTCGGCGATCAGGAACGCCATCAGCAGTCCGGCAGCGACGACCGCGCCGAGCGCCACCGTCGCAATCGACGAGAACCGCACGACGAGGTCGAGCGCTCCGCTCGGGCGGCCTTGGCGACGCCGCCGCCACATGATCGCGGCCATGGCGATCACGCCGCCGGCCCAGATCGATCCAGCGACGACGTGGACGCTGTTCGCGAGTGCGTGCAGTGGCCGGAACCCCTCGGTCACCGTGTGGCCGTCGAACCAGAACGATGCGACGAGCAGTGCTGCGCCGACGAGACCGAGTGCGGACCGGCGGTCTGGCGCCCAGCGGGCAAGGTCTCGAGCTCCGGATGCCGAGGTGGTCTGTTGGTCGTCGTCCAGGTGGCGGCTGGTCGATGATCCTGCCGGTCCGACGTTGTGGTCGGTGTCGACTGCGGCCGACAACGGCCTCGGTGTCCGCTGCCGCGCGCTGATCGTGGTGGCGGCGATTCCCGCAGCGATGGCGATCCCGGCGATGAGCCGCATCGTGGTGGCAGCGCCGGCCGAGGTCGACCACGCCGACGGCAGCGCGTCGCCGGCGATTCGGGCGACGCCGACGTATTCGATGGCAGCGCCGAGCGCGAGAACGGCGCCGGTGACCCGTACCCCTCGCAGCAGCCAACCGATCTCGCCCGCCGGTCCGCGCAAGGTGGTGAACGCAACGGCCATGCCGCCGAGGGCGAGCACGGTCGCCAGCAGCGTCACCGTGCGACCGATGCCTGCCGTTGTCTCGCCGGGGCGGGAGTCGTCGACGTCGAGGAACGCGGCCATGTCGATGGCAGCGCCCGTCGTCGTCGATGAAGAACCACCTGCATCGTCCATGCCGGCCATGTCCGCGCTCGTGTCGGTTGGAGCGCTCTCCGGCACCGGAACCGTCGTTGGCGCCCCCGCCGCGGTGGTGCCGGGAGCGGCGTCTGCTGGCACCGAGGTGCCGGTGGTGGTGTCTGGCGCCGACGTCGCTGGTGTCCCGCCTGCCGTGAACGAGAAGCTGCCCTCGATCGGGTGCGAGTCACCGGCGCGAACGCTCCAACGCACCCCGATCAGTCCACCGCTCAGGGCCGGGTCGAAGTTGAGCGTGAATGTCTTGGCGTCGTCGCTGACGACCGAGTCGGGCCGACGCAACTCTCCGTCGGTGTCGAGCACGACGAAGCCGTCGCCTGCCTCCGTCGACTCCCCGGTGAACTCGAGCACGATCTGGCTGACAGGTCCGTCGACGACGTCGCCGTTCGCCGGGTTCGATCCGACGAAGTCGGTGTGCGCCGAGGCCGGAGTGGCACCACCCAGCAGCGCGACGGTGCACGCGAGCAGTACTGCGAACAGCAACCGGCGGAACGCGGCGAGGCGCGAGCAGCTCACTGGTTCCGACATGACGTTGCAGGCTACGACACCGTGCGAGGTGTCGGCGCGCGGGCGCACGTGGGTTCACCCGTGCCCGGGGTCACAGGCGCTGGTGTTCAGCTCGAGGCGACGGTGTCGCGCAGTTGGCGCTTGAGGATCTTGCCCGAGGCGTTGCGGGGGAGTTGTTCGGTCACGATCGTGATCCGGCTCGGCACCTTGAAGTTGGCGAGGCGTTCGCCGACGAACCGCTGCAGCTCGTCGACGTCGAGCGTGGCGCCTTCCTTGACCATGACGTGGCAGGCGAGCTCCTCGCCGAGGCGTTCGTGCGGGATGCCGTACACGGCTGCCTCGTAGACGGCCGGGTGCTCGTAGATCGCCGCTTCGACCTCTGCGGAGTAGATGTTCTCGCCGCCGCGCAGCACCATGTCCTTCGCCCGGTCGCTGACGTAGACGAACCCTTCGTCGTCGATGCGTCCGATGTCGCCCGAGCGGAGCCACCCGTCGACGATCGTGTCGGCCGTCGCGTCGGGACGGTTCCAGTAGCCGCGGATCAGCATCGGCCCGCGGAACCAGATCTCGCCGGTCTCACCCGGGTCCAGCACGGTGCCCATCGGGTCGGTGACGCGCAGATCCATGATCGGCAGGGCTCGTCCGGTGGAGGTGGGGTGAGCAACGAAGTCGTCCCCGGCGTTGCCGGGGCCGTAGGCGTTCGTCTCGGTCATGCCGTAGCCGAGACTCGGGCGGCCCTTCGAGAAGTTGTCCTCGATCCGCTTGACCAACTCCGGTGGCATCGGTGCACCACCGCCGCCCACGGCCGTGAGGCTGGAGGTGTCGCGCTGGTCGAACGTCGGCGCCTCGAGCAGGTCCCAACTCATCGTCGGCACGCCGACGAAGTTCGTGACGCGCTCACGCTCGATCAACTCGAGGGCCCGATCGGGGTTCCACTTGTAGGTCATCACCAGCTTCGAGCCGCCGACGAATGCGCCGAGCATCACCGGCACGAGACCGGTCACGTGGAACAGCGGGACGGGCAGCATCACCGCGGCTTGCGGCTTGTCGGGATCCGGCGGCGCGGTGTCGCGCAACGCGTTGACCGCCGCACGTGCCGCAAACGCCATCAGCGAATTGAGAACGGCACGGTGCGTCGACACGGCGCCCTTCGGGTTGCCGGTGGTGCCGGAGGTGTAGAGGATCGTGACGTCGTCGTCGGGATCGATCTCGACGTCGGGCAGCGTGGCGGAGGGGGTGAGGAGGTCTTCGAGCGCAATGACCTCGAAGGGATCATCGTCGTTGGCTTCGGCGCCTTCGCGGACGGTGACGACCTTGGCGGTGATCGATCCGGGTTCGGCGGCGCGCATGCGGTTCAGGCGGTCGGCGTCGGCGATGACCACGTTCGATCCGGAGTCGTCGAGCGCGAAGACCATCTCGTCGGTCTGCCACCACGCATTCATCGGCACCGCGACTGCGCCGACTGCGGTGATGGCGGCGAACGCTGCGATCCACTCGGGGTAGTTGCGCATCGCGATCGCCACCCGGTCGCCGTTGGTGACGCCGAGGTCGTGGACGAGGGCGTGACCGATCTGACCGACGAGTTCGAGCACCCTGGGCATCGGCCAGCGCTCGTCTTCGAACACGATGAAGTCGTCGGTTCGTGCCGCGGCCGCTGCGAACAGGTGGCGCATGTTCGGCGGAGTGCCTGCGAACACCTTGGTCGGGACGCCGGCGACGTCGACCTCCTGGATCTCGAAACGGGTTCCCGGTGCGCACACCTGCGCACACGCTTCCTGAAAGGTCATCGTCATGGCTCCCCGTCGTACCACACCGGTCGTGGTTCCCCGTGCCCTGGGCAGCGGGAACCAGCAGTTCCCCGTGCCCTGGGCAGCGGGAACCTGGTCGCTGAGTGCGTCGGGGGTAGCGTCGCCCACGTGTGCGACACGTTGGTCTCGCTGACCTCGGACGGGGTGCTGTTCGCGAAGAACAGCGATCGAGATCCGAACGAGGCGCAGATTCCGTGTTGGTTTCCGTCGGGCGATCACGCTGCGGGCGACGTCGAGTGCACCTGGATCTCGATCCCGCAGATCTCCCACACCAATGCAGTGCTGGTGTCTCGACCGTGGTGGATGTGGGGTGCCGAGATGGGCGCCAACGAGCACGGCGTCGTGATCGGCAACGAAGCAGTGTTCACGACCGAGCCGCTCGGCGACCCTGCCCTGCTCGGCATGGATCTCGTGCGGCTGGCGCTCGAACGGTCGGCAACGGCCCACGAGGCGGTCGGTGTCATCGTCGAGCTGCTCGAACGCCACGGCCAAGGCGGGCCGTGCAGTCACGAGAAGCCGGGCTTTTCGTATCACAACAGCTTTCTCGTCGCCGATCCCGCGGGGGCGATCGTGCTGGAGACCGCCGGGTCGCACTGGGCCACCGAGCGGGTGACCGGTGCTGGGCGGTCGATCTCCAACGGGCTCTCGATCGCCGGGTTCGCCGAGAAGTTCACCTCCACGACCGAGGCGCGCAACGTCTCGTGCACAGCTCGCCGAGCCCGCACCCAGCCGGCGGCGGAGGCTGCCGTCGAGGTGGCGGACATGTTCGCCGCGCTACGCGACCACGGCGGCGGCGTGTCGCCGGTGTGGTCGGAGATCGACGGCGCGATGGCTGCGCCGTGCGTGCACGCCGGCGGCAGCGTGTCGTCGTCGCAGAGCACTGCGTCGTGGGTCAGCGACCTGCGCAGCGATCCGTTGCACTGGGTGACGGCCACGTCGGCTCCGTGCACGTCGACGTTCCATCCGGTGCGGGTCGATCGCCCGGTCGAGCAGGTGGGCGCTCTCGGTCCGGATCCGACGAACCGCTACGACCCTGCCAGTCGGTGGTGGACACACGAACTGCTCCACCGCTGCGTGCTGCGCGACCACGAAGCGGCGATGACGGTGTTCGCCGATGCACGCGAGCACCTCGAGCGCGAGTGGCTCGCTTCGCCGCCCGACACGGTCGACGCGTTCGCGCTGTCGGCCGCTGCCGAACGTCGCTGGCACTCCGCACTCGTCGCTGCCGAGCTCGACGACAGACGGCCCGAGTGGCTGCGCGAAGTATGGCGGCGTCTCGACGGCGCCGCCGGCCTTCCCGACCGCTGAGCCGTTCCACCCGACATCAGCGATGAGCGAACACACCGCATCTGCGTGGTTCGCTCATCGCCTGACGGGCGGAGTCAGTTGCTGTGCTGGTGGAGAGCGCCGCCCTCGGAAGCAAGGCGCTCGAGGAGCGGCGACAGGTTCCAGTGATTGCCGCCGAGGGTCTCGCTGTAGTGCTTGATCTTGTCGACGATCTCGGCGAGACCGACCTGGTCGGCCCAGTACATCGGGCCGCCCCGGTAGACGGGCCAGCCGTAGCCGTTCACCCACACCACGTCGATGTCGCTGCCACGGATGGCGATGCCCTCGTCGAGGATCTTGGCGCCTTCGTTGACCATCGGGTACAGCAGCCGCTCGAGCACCTCCTGATCGGTGACCTCACGCTGTTCGATGCCCTTGCCGACGGCGAAGTTCTTGATCAGCTCGACCACCTCGGGGTCCGGTGTCGACGCCCGCGTGTCGGGGTCGTAGGTGTAGTAGCCCCGACCGTTCTTCTGGCCGCGCCGGCCGTTCTCGCACAGCACCTCGCGGATGGTGGAACTGGACGACTTCTCCTCGTCCCAACCGATGTCGAGCCCCGCGAGGTCGCTCATCGCGAACGGTCCCATCGGGAAGCCGAACTCGTACAGCACGTTGTCGACCTGGGCGGGCGTGGCGCCCTCGAGGATCATCCGCTCGGCTTCGGCGCCGCGCATGAACAGCATGCGGTTGCCGACGAAGCCGCGGCACACGCCGACCATCACCGGCACCTTGTTGATCTTCTTGCCGATCGCCATCGTGGTGGCCACGACGCTGTCGGACGACTTGTCGCCGCGCACGTTCTCGAGCAGCTTCATCACGTTGGCGGGGGAGAAGAAGTGCATGCCGATCACGCTCTCCGGGCGAGACGTGACCGCAGCGATCTCGTTGATGTCGAGCGCCGAGGTGTTCGAGGCGAGGATCGCCCCGGGCTTGCAGATCTCGTCGAGCTCCTTGAAGATCGACTGCTTCAGTTCCATGTTCTCGAAGACGGCCTCGATCACCATGTCGCAGTCGGCGAAGTCGGCCTTGTCGGTCGAACCGGTGATCAACGCCATGCGCTGCTCGACGGCTTCAGCCGGGATCGACCCGCGAGATGCGGAGCGCTCGTAGTTCTTGCGGACCACGCCGAGGCCGCGATCGAGCGCAGCCTGGTCGCGCTCGACGATGGTGACCGCGATACCGACGTTGGCGAAGTTCATCGCGATGCCGCCGCCCATCGTTCCGGCGCCGAGCACACCGCACTTCTGCACGTCGATGATCGGCGTGTCCTTGGCGATGTCGGGGATCTTGTTGGCGGCACGCTCGGCGAAGAAGGCGTAGCGCTGGGCGCCGGACTGCGGGCCGGTCATCAGCTCCATGAAGAGCTTGCCCTCGACCTTGAGGCCTTCGTCGAACGGCAGGTTGGCGGCCGCCTCGATGCACTGGATGTTGTACTCCGGCGCCAGGAAGCCGCGTGTCTTGCGGGCGATCGACGTGCGGAAGTCGGCGAAGAGCTGCTCGTTGCCGCGAGCTTCGAGCACCTTCTCGTCGCGGTCGCGAACCCGTGCGAGCGGGAGGCTGTCGGCGACGGCCTTGTTGGCGAAGGCGATGGCGGCCTCGCGCAGTTCGGCCGGGCCACCTGCGGTGACATCGTCGATCAGTCCGGCTTCGAGTGCTTCGGCGGTGCCGATGTGGCGGCCGGAGGTCATCATCTCCAGCGCCTTGGGCACGCCGACGAGGCGGGGGAGTCGCTGGGTACCGCCGGCGCCGGGGAGCAGACCGAGGTTCACCTCGGGCAGCCCGAACTTCGCCGAGTCGACAGCGACGCGGTAGTGCGCACACAGCGCAACTTCGAGGCCACCGCCGAGCGCAGTGCCGTGGATGGCGGCGATCACCGGGATCGAGGCATCCTCCATCGCAGCCTGCACCTCGTGGAGGCCGGCGGCTTGGGGAACGTTGCCGCCGAACTCGCTGATGTCGGCGCCGGCGATGAACGTGCGGCCGTCGCAGATCACGACGACGGCCTTGGCGCCGTCTTCGACCGCCTTGTTGATGCCGTCGAAGAGCCCTTGACGCACGTGCCAGCTGAGCGCGTTGACCGGGGGGTTGTCGACGATCACGAGGGCAATGTCGCCAACGTCGGCAGCAACGGTGTCGAGACGGACGGAATCGGAGATCGCAGTCATCCCGTCAGTCAAGCATTCAGCATGCGCCCCCTCCGATTCGGCGATCACGCCTGGGGTCAGACCCCTGGCGTGATCGCGTCGCCGGGGAGGTTGCCGTCGGGGTGGAGGGCCGACTGGAAGCGGCGCATTCCGGCGAGCCAGCGATCGCGGTCGGTCGCTTTGCGTTCGACGTAGGTGGCGACCTCGGGATGCGGCAGGATCAGGAACTGCTCGTCGCGGATCGCCTGCAGACACAGCTGTGCGACATCGGCAGGGTCGAGCACACCGTCGCCGCTGGCCACACCGCCCTCGAATCCGTCATCGGCTGCATCGGCGGATGCCGCCATGGAGTTCTGCGGGCTGTTGCGCACGATGTTGGTGGCCACGGCTTGCGGGCAGAGCACTGAGAATCGAATGCCCTGATGGTGATGGCTGATCGACAGCCACTCGGCGAGCGAGATCGCGGCGGCCTTGGTCATCGAGTACGCCATCGACCCGATCTGCGTCAACAGCCCCGCCGCTGAAGCGGTGCTCAGGATGTAGCCCTCGCCGCGGGCGATCATCGACGGCAGCACGGCGCGGGCTGCGTAGATGTGGGCCATGCAGTGCACTTCCCACATGTTCTGGATCGCGTCGTTCGAGTCCTCGACACCGGCGGCGGTCACGAAGCCGGCGTTCGACACGAACAGGTCGATCGGGCCGTGTGCGTCGAGCGTCGACTCGACCATCGCCTGGATCGCCGATTCGTCGCGCACGTCGATCGCCACCGCTGTGCCGCCGATGTCGGCTGCGACCCGCTCGGCCTGGTCGCCGTGCAGGTCGGCCACCACCACGTGTCGGGCCCCTGCCGCATGCGCAGCTCGAGCAATGGCCTCGCCGATTCCCGATCCGGCCCCGGTGACAACGACGACTCGATCCATGAGTTCCATGCGCGGAACCGTAGACCGCAGGCGGGGTCAGGCGGGAAGGCGGTGCAGCGGGTGTCCGGCATCGACCACGACGGTGCAGGTGTCGTCCACATCGAGCGGCGTCGTCGCCGGCCCGCCGGCCACGTCGACGTCGACCACCGAACCGTCGGAGCGCTGCACGGTGTAGCGCCAGGCTGCGCCGAGGTAGCGACGCGCCGTCACCCGATCGGCGCCGCCGTCAGTGCTGCTGTCGTCGCGCGAGAGCGTCAGGTCGTGCGGTCGCGCCATCATGGTGACACCCGGTTGGTCGGGGTCGGGCAGGAACGACGCCTCGCCGAGGAAGGTCGCAACGAATTGGTCGCTCGGTCGTTCGTACACCTCCTCGGGTCGATCGATCTGGAGCATCTGGCCGGCGCTCATCACCGCCACTCGATCGCCGAGGGCGAGTGCTTCTTCGCGGTCGTGGGTGACGAGCACTGCGGCAGCATTGCGGAGGCGGAGCGCTTCGATCACGTCGGTTCGCACGTCGTCGCGCAGCGACGGGTCCAGGCTGGCAAACGGCTCGTCGAGGAGGACCACGGCGGGGTCGGGGGCCAGCGCACGGGCCAGAGCGATGCGCTGCTGCTCGCCACCGGACAACTCGTGTGGGTACCGCTTTCCGACACCGGGGAGTCGGACCAGCTCGAGCAGTTCGTCGACGCGGCGGGCGCGTGCGCGGCGGTCGAGATGGGTGAGCCCGAACGCGATGTTCTGATCGACGCGACGGTGTGGAAACAGTGCGTGATCCTGGAAGACGAGGCCGATCCGGCGCTTCTCCGGAGGGAGCGCCGAGACGTCGGTCCCGTCGAGCACGATGCGCCCAGCGGTCGTCGGATCGAGTCCGGCGATCGCCCGGAGGAGCGACGACTTGCCGCACCCACTCGGGCCGACGATCACGACGAGTTCGCCATCGGCGACATCGAACGACACCCGGTCGACCACGTCACGCCCGCCGATGTGTCGAGTGACTCCGTTGACCGACAGACGCGGCACGGGGCAGGTCGAGCGTGGTATCCATCGGGGAGGCAACGGTACCGGTGGTCGGCGCAGGCCCGACCGTCTCGATGCCGAGACCACCATGCTCACGGGTCGCGGTCGGCGGGTTCACGACACTGTCTCCGCTCCGTGTTCGAGGGTCCACAGCAGTGCTGCCACGAGCACCATCCCGACCGCCACGATGGCCAGCGATGGCACCGCTGCCTGCACCCACAGGCTCTCGGAGGTGGCTTGCCACACCCAGATCGGAAGTGTCTCGGTGCCGAAAGGCCGCAGCAGCAGCGTGATCGGCAGTTCCTTGAGCGTGTCGATCGCCACGAGCACCGAGGCAGCGATGATGCCTGCGCCGGCGAGCGGCAGCTCGATCCGGGTGGCCACGCGGAACCGTCCGGCGCCCAACGTCCGGGCGCTCGCGACCACCGACGGCGGGACCTTGCCGACACTCGACTCGATGCCTTGGTAGGCCACCGCCAGGAACCGGACGACGAGCGCGTAGATCAGGCCGACGAACGATCCGACGAGCAGCCAACCGTCCGGGAGCCATCCGGTGCGGTCGAGGGCGGCCAGCGTGACGAGCACACCGATTGCCACGACGGGGCCGGGCACGGTGTAGCCGAGCGTGGCCAGACGCGCGAGCAGCGTGCCGCCGGCGCGACGCCGGTTGAGGCCGGCTGCGAGCAGCAAACCGAGCGCCAAGCAGGTGAGCGTGGCCACAGCGGCCACGCGGAGCGAGGACATCAGATGGAATCCGAGGTCGCCGGCCACGGTGGCGGTCTGGTCGGTTCGTCGGGCTTCGAGCGCCCAGGTGATCAGGCGGTAGACGGGCAGGGCGACGGCGAGCGTGAACATCGCCCATCCGATCATCGAGGCTCCCGCAGCTCGTGGCCCGCGCAACTGCTCGACGTGGAGGCCGGCTCGCGACCCCGACTGGGTGAACCGCGCTCGACCCCTGGCCAACCGTTCCATCGCGATCAGGACGATCGCGATGCCGATCAACAACACTGCCAGCTCCGCTGCAGCGTTGCGATTGCCGGTGCCGAACCAGACGCGCAGCACGCCGTCGGCGATGGTCGACACGTTGAACAGCCGCACCGTGCCGACGTCGGTGAGCACCTCCATGCCGACGAGCGCCGCTCCGCCGGCGAGCGACGGCCGGGCCATCGGCAGCACGACCCGCCAGAATGCCTGCGCGCGGCTGCAGCCGAGGCTGCGGGCCACGTCGATCGCTCGCTGCGACTGCTCGCGGAATGCCGCTCGCGCGAACAGGTAGACGTACGGGTACAGCGTGATCGTGAGCACCAGCGCACACAGCCAGATCGAGCGAACGTTCCTCGCCCCGAGCGGTTCCTGCAACGTGTCGAGCCAGACGAAGCCGAGCACGTAGCCAGGGATCGCGAGCGGGGTCACCAGGAGCCAGCCGAGCAGTCGTCGTCCCGGGAATTGGTAGGCGGTCACCAGCCAGGCGAGCGACGTGCCCAGCACCAGCGTGCCGACGAGCACCGTGATCAGCAGGGTCGCTGTGTCCTGGATCATGCCCGGCAACCGGGTGGCCCACAGTTCCTCCCACACCTCGGTGCTCGGCTGCACGATCGACCACACGATGACCAGAACGGGCACCGAGACGGCGACCGCCACCGCGGAGATCACCGCAGTGGACGTCCACGATCGTGCTCGCTGACCAATCGCCGACGCCGTCGACGAACGCGTGGGTCTCCGACCTTCCGGGTGAACGGCGAGGTCGTCGGGTGCGAGGTCGACGGCGTCGGTGATCGCGTTGGTCATGCGAGCGGCGTCAACTCACTCGTAGCCGGTGGCGCTCAGCACCACGACAGCGGCCGGCTGGTTGGCACCGAGCTGACGCACGGCTGCGAGGTCGGCGGTGAACTCGCCGAAGCCGGCGATGATGTCGTTGGCCGCGACGTCGGGGTCGGCCGGGTACTCGAAGTTGGCGTCGGCGAACTGCTGCTGGCCGTCGGTGGCGAGCCATTCGATCAGGGTCAGCGCCCCGTCCGGGTTGGGTGCGTTGGCGGTGACCGCAGCGGTACTCACGTTGACATGGGCGCCCCGACCGTCCTGCTCGGGCCACACGATCTCGACCGGAAAGTCGGGGTCCTCGGCCAGCAGCCGGCCGAGGTAGTAGGTGTTGGCGATCGCAATGTCGCATTCACCGCTGGCCACCGCCTTGTAGATGTCGGTGTCGCTGTTGATGTACAGCGGGTCGTTGTCGACCCATGACTGGACGATCTCGGTGGCGCGTTCCTCGCCTTCGGCGATGATCAAGCTGGCGACCAGCGACTGTGTGTAGGGGTGCGTGCTCGGGCGCAGACACAGCTTGCCCTGCCACTCGGGATCGCCGACTTCGGCGTAGGTGGTGGGTGGGTTCTCGACGCGCTCGGTGCTGGCGATGATGACGCGCAGGCGCTGACTGAGGGCGAACCAGTCGTTGGCCTCGCTGCGCAACTCCTCGGGGATGGTTTCGGAGAGGACGTCGCTGTCGACGCGTGCGAGCACGCCGGCATCGGCAGAGAGCTCGACGTTGGCGGCGTCGGCGGTCATCACGACGTCGGCGGGTGTGTTGGCGCCCTCGGCGATCAGGCGCTCGCGCAGTTCGGGGTCGTTGCCGGTGGTGAACCGCACCTCGATGCCGGTGTCCGCAGTGAACTGGTCGAAGACGTCCTCGATGCCGTAATGGCGCCCCG
Organism: Ilumatobacteraceae bacterium; assembly: GCA_963716095.1. Lineage (GTDB taxonomy): Bacteria > Actinomycetota > Acidimicrobiia > Acidimicrobiales > Ilumatobacteraceae > Sva-07. The sequence goes on from CAVQSV010000002.1 coordinate 65,551, forward strand.
TGTAGACGGTGATCGAACCGCCGTCTTCGACGGTGCCACCGGCACCGTCGCCATCGCCAGAGGAGTCGCTGTCGCTCCCGCAGGCGCTCAGGACGAGCGCTCCGACGAGCAGGCTTCCCAACAGGTATCGAGAGTGCTTGTTCACCATAGTTAGGTAACCCTAACAACAGCCCGGAAGGAGACGCAACCCTTCCTCGCCGGACGCGTTCGCCGCATCAGATACCTCTGGGGGTATGATGAAGGCATGCGATTTCTCTCGTTCATGAACACCCCGACCGGTCGTGGCATCAGGATCGCGGGCGGTCTCCTCCTCCTGATCGGGGGTGTCCTGATCGGCGGCGTTGCCGGCACCGCACTCGCCGTGTTTGCGCTCCTGCCGATCGCCACCGGTGTGTTCGGACTGTGCCCGATCAATCCGTTGGTCGGCCAGCCGATGCGTTCGTGTGCCCTGCCGAACCAGCAACGCACCCGTCACGCCTGAGCCCCGGAGTTCGAAACGCGGACATCGCACGCGCCGTACGATGCTGCGATGCCCCTCGGACATCGGCACGTCGGCGTGATCGGAGCGATGGCCGAGGAGGTCGACCGACTGCACCACCACCTCGACGCCGAAACGGTCACCGAAGATGCGGGCCGGGTGTACCGCAACGGAACCCTCGCCGGCCAGCGAGTCACCGTGGTGCAGTCACGAATCGGCAAGGTTGCCGCAGCGCTCACCGCTGCCTCGCTGATCCGCGATCATCACGTCGACGCGATCGTGTTCACCGGAATCGCCGGTGCGCTCCACGACCACTTGGCGATCGGTGATGTGGTGGTCGCAAGCGAGCTCGTCCAACACGACCTGGCCGGACCACCCGAGATGTTCGCACGCGGCGAGATCCCACTGCTCGGCGTCGTCGAGTTGGCGACCGACGAATCGATGACGCGTGCTGCTGTCGACGCTGCGACAGCGTTCGTGAGCGACGGCCTGCATCGGGTGGTCTCGCCCGAGCAGCTCGCCGATCTCGGAATCGGCCGGCCGACCGTGCACGTCGGCCAGGTGGCCACCGGCGACGAGTTCATCGAGGGTGACCTCAAAGACATCGTTCGTCGCCGAACACCCGATGCGATCTGCGTCGACATGGAAGGTGCCGCTGTCGCCCAGGTCTGCCACGAACTCGGTGACGTCCCGCTGTGCGTGATCCGGGCGATCTCCGACCTCTCGAGTGGGACGGCCTCGGTCGACTTCCCGAAGTTCCTCGACCAGCTCGCCTCGCACTACTCCTACGAGATTCTCAGCCGCATGTTCACCATGTGACGATTGGTGTCAGACACCAATCGTCACGCCGCTGTCGGCGGACGTGTAGATCGCGTCGACGATGCGATGGGCGGGGAGTGCTTCACGCAGTGGGAGCGGTGACGGGGTGCCCTCGGCGATGGCATCGAGGAACGGCGTCAGCGGGTTGAACATTGCGCCGCCGACAACCGGGGCGAGGTCGCGCTCGCGGGCGTGGCCGGCGTCGATGCAGGCCACGTGCGAGGTCATCGCCTCCGAGCGTCTGCACTGGTTCGCCAGTGAACTGCCAGGTGAGCGGGCTGGTCGCCTCACCGTCGAGGTGCAGGTAGAGGTTCTCGCAGAAGATCTCGATGTTGCGCAGGCTCGGTCGATCGACGATGTCGTGCCAGATCGACGCGAGCGACGCAACGGCACCGTTGGTGAAATCGAGACGAGCCATCGCGACATCGTCGATCCGGGGGTAGCCGTGGACCTCCCGGACGGTGCCGTTCACACGGTCGACGGAACCGCACAACCACTGCATGATGTCGACGTCGTGGATCGAGTGCTCCAGCAGCGTGCCGCGGCCTGCGTCGGGCAGGGTCGACCCGCCAATTCGAGCCGTAGTGGCTCTGAATCGGAATGAACTGATCGTCGCGGAACGACACCGCGAGCAGGCGACCGGCGCGCTCATCGGCGAGCAGCGTCTTGGCGTGCAGGAACTGTGGCATGAACCGCAGGACCAGACCGACCTGACTCGCGATCTCGGCAGCTTCGACGGTGTCGACCATTCGCTGGGCCGACGCAGCGTCGACCGCGAGCGGCTTTTCGCAGAACACGGCAACGCCGCGTTCTGCTGCGGCTGCGACGAGATGTTCGTGCTCGGACGTCCACGTGGTCACGAACACCGCGTCCACGCGATCGAACAGGTCGTCCTCGGTGACGACGTCGGCGCCGACGCGACCAGCGAACGCCTCGGCCCGATCGTTGTCGAGATCGTGTACGGCCACGATCTGGTGATCGGCGGCGGTGTGTTTGAGGAACCAGTTGTGGGTGCGTGCGATGAAACCCGTGCCGATGAAACCGATGCGAACCGTCATTGCGTCGACAGTGCTCAGTCGTAGCGCAGACAGCCGTCGTCGAGATCGATGGCGGGCAGCTCGGTCTTCTCGGTCCAGTAGTCCTGGGTGTGTTGCCACTCGGGCTTGTCGCCCGACTTCGGCATGAGGTGCTGGCTGCGTGTGAGGTAGCCGGGGTTGAAGTTGTCCGGATCGATCCACGACCCGAGTTCCATGTCGGCATCCTCGTCGCGCAGTTGCGGAACGACTTTCTGGACACCTTTGGCGTCCATGTGGTGCAGGAGGCGGCAGACGAAGTCGCCGAGCAGGTCGGCCCGCAGTGTCCAGCTCGCCCGGAAGTAGCCGAACACCCAGAGCAGGTTCGGCACACCGGTGAACATCATCCCGCGGTAGGTGACCGTGTCGGCGAAGTTCACCGGGTTGCCGTCGACGGTGAACTGGATGTCGCCGAGCACGCTCAGATCGAAACCGGTGGCCGTGACGATGATGTCGGCGTCGAGCTGCTGGCCCGATTTCAACAGGATGCCGGTTTCGTTGAACGTGTCGATCTCGTCGGTGACCACCGAGGCGAGCCCGGCACTGATCCCCTTGAACAGGTCACCGTCGGGCACCATCGCCAGGCGCTGTTGCCACGGCCGGTATTTCGGCGTGAAGTGCGTGTCGACGTCGTAGCCGTCCGGCAACTCGGCGCGAACTGCATTGAGCAGTTCGGTGCGCAACCACTCGGGCTCGTCGAACGACAGCTGGGTGATCATGGCCTGGTCCTGCAGCGCTTTGCGGCGAACGATCTCGTGCGTCCACTCCTCGGGGATCTCGAGGCTGCGAAGCATGTCGGCGACCTCGTTGACGTTGGGGCGCGACACGAAGTAGGTCGGCGATCGCTGCAACATCGTGACGTGTTCGCACTCGCCGGCGATCGCCGGCACCAACGTGGCCGCAGTGGCGCCCGAGCCGATCACGACGACCTGCTTGCCCGACAGATCGATGTCGGTCGGCCAGGTCTGCGGGTGCACGATCTGACCCTGGTACGAGGCCATGCCGGGCCAGTCGGGGGTGTAGCCCTGCTCGTGTTTGTAGTAGCCCTGGCACATCCACAAGAAGTTGGTGGTGAACGTCAACGCCTCGCTGGTGCCGGTGCCGGGGTCGGTACGCGTGGCGTGCACCGTCCAGAGGTTGGTGTCACTCGACCACTCGGCCGACGAGATCGCATGGTGATAGCGGATGTGTCGGCCGAGGTCGTTCTCGTCGATCACCTCGCCCATGTAGGCGAGGATCTTGTCGGCGGTGGCGATCGGCTTGTCGACCCACGGCTTGAAGCGGTAGCCGAACGTGTACAGATCGCTGTCGGAACGGATGCCCGGGTACTTGTGGGTGAGCCAGGTACCGCCGAAGCTCTCGAACTTCTCGAGAACGACGAACGACTTCTCCGGGTACTGGTCCTGCAGGTGATAGGCGGCGCCGACGCCGGAGATCCCCGCTCCGACGATCAACACGTCGAAGTGTTCGACCTCGGCGCTCGCGCTGTGTTCGAGCGTGCTGCTGGTCTGGCTCATGTCGTTCCCCTTCCGTTGCGGGCAGCTTCGCGCATCGACGTGACGCCTTCGCAACCCGCTGCGGCGTGGAAGAATCCGACCATGGGCGAGTGGGTCTGTCCCGAGTGTGGCCGGCTGTTCGGCCGCGCAGGCCAGTCACATGACTGCGCACCGGGCCTCAGCCTCGAGGAGTACTTCGAGACCGGACCGTCGCATGAACGTCCGATCTTCGATGCGATCATGCCGCAGCTCGAATCGCTCGGCCCGGTGCACGCCGACGTCGTGTCGGTCGGGATCTTCCTGAAGAACCCGCGCAAGTTCGCCGAACTGCGTCCGAAGGACAAGTGGGTTGCCGTGTCGTTCTCGCTCCGTCGCAGGGCGCACCACCCGACGATCACCCGCAAGGTGGTCGAGTACGGCAACCGGTACTGGCATGTCGCGAACGTGCGTCAGCCGGATGATGTCGATGCCGACCTCGTCGACCTGCTCGCCGAGGCGTACCACGACGAACCGGCCTGATCGGGCTCAGACGATCGTGGAGTTGCCCCGGGCGACGAGCTTGCCGAGTGCCCACTGGGCGCCGCGGGGCGAGATCCGGGCGGCCGCGTCGAACACGTGGGCGTCGGGGCCGATCAGGGCCCGGCGCTTGTTCTTCTCGACGGCACCGATGATCAGCTGCGCCGCCTTGTCCGGCGTGGTGCGGGTGAACTTCTCGAAGTCGACCGCAGCCTGCTCGGCGTCGATGGCCTCTTCGTGTTCGGCGAACTCGAAGCGGGCGTTGCGGGCGATGTTGGTGCGGATGCCACCCGGATGGATCGTGGTCGCCGACACGCCGCAGTCCTCGATGTCGAGTTCGGTGCGCAACGCATCGGTGAATCCGCGCACCGGCGAACTTGGCGGAGTTGTAGGCCGACTGGCTGGGGATGCCGAGCAGGCCGAACACGCTCGAGATGTTGATCACGTGACCGTCGCCCGACGCCTTCAGGTGCGGAAGGAACGCCAGCGTGCCGTGCACGACGCCCCAGAAGTTGATGTCCATCAACCATCGGAAGCTGTCGTACGACATCGAGCCGACGTTGGCCGAGAGGGCGACGCCGGCGTTGTTGAAGATCAGGTTTGCCGTGCCGAACTCTTCGACGACCGAGGCGGCCCATGCGTCGACGGCATCACGATCGGTGACGTCGACGAGCGAGCTGGCCACCTTCACGCCGCCGCTGGCACCCGCTGACTGTTCGACGAGTGCAACGGTCTCGGCGAGACCGGCATCGTCGATGTCGCTCAGCGAAAGATGGGCGCCTCGACCGGCAAGAGCGAGCGCGAGTCCGCGCCCGATACCGGAACCGGCACCCGTGATCGCCGCGACCTGGCCTTGGAACTGCTGCATGGCGTCGACTGTACGAAGCGGGCGCGTGTGTGACCCAGCCGGCGGTTGCCGCGCTGGGACCCGAGCATCGACTGGGGGGTGCTTCGAGCGATCTGCATGGCGAGCAAGCCGAAGGCGCGCTCGCGGACCGGCGCGGGCTCGTCGTCGTCGCCGAGCACCTCGGCGAGGACCGGTGACGCGTCGGCAGCGTTCGCCAGCGCGAGCACGTCGTCGATGGTGGGTCGATCGAGGGCCTCGAAGCCCTCGCGGTCGATGGTGAAGGCAATGCGGTCGAGCGAGGTCATGACATCACCGTACGGAGCCTTGGTCCACATCACTGGCGATGATTGTTGCTCATGGTCATCAGATATGCTGTTGCTCATGTCGACGTGGCGCGACCTCGATCTCCGACACCTCTTGGCACTCGATGCAGTGGCCGGCGAGGGCACGTTCGCGCGGGCTGCCGAACGGCTGGGCTACACCCAATCGGCTGTCAGCCAACAGATCGCTGCGCTGGAGCGCACGGTCGGCGAGAAGGTGTTCGACCGGCCGGGCGGACCCCGGGCGGTGGAGCTGACGCCGTTCGGTGCCGAGCTGTTGCGCGGAGGCCGCGATCTGCTGGCTCGGGTCGAGGCGCTCGCCGACGATCTCGACCGGTTCCGAACCGGGCGGACCGGGCGACTCACGATCGGCACGTTTCAGAGCGTGTCATCGGCGGTGTTGCCCATGGTGCTCGGCCGGTTCCGAACCGGGCATCCCGAGGTGGAAGTGCAGCTGTTCGAGACCGATCGCGACGAAGAGCTCGAGGAGTACCTCGAGCGAGGTCAGACCGAGGTGTCGTTCATCGTCGGCGACGTTGCGGCACCCGAACAGTCCGGATTCGAGTCGAGGCTGCTGCTCACCGACCCCTTCGTGTTGATCGCGCGCCCCGGCCAGTTCCCGCCCGGTCCGGTGTCGCTCGATGCGTTCGCGGACGAGCCGCTGATCGGCCAGCACCCGAACTCGTGCCAGTTGCTCAACGAGGCCGGATTGCGCGCCGGCGGGCTCGACCCGAGCTACGTGTTCCGCTCGAACGACAACGGCACCGTGGCGGCCATGGTGCGAGCCGGGATGGGCGTGGCGGTGATGCCGTTGCTCTGTACCGAACCCGAGGATCCTCGGACCGAACTCCATCCGCTCGACCCGCCGATCCCCGGCCGGCACGTGTCGATCGCGTGGCGTGCAGGTCGCACCCTGTCACCGGCGGCGAGCGCGTTCGTCGAGCTGGCGACCGCAGTGTGCGCCGAACTGTCCGAACCGGACGAGCGCTTCGATTTGGCTGCGGCTACCGTGCTCGTATGAGTGAGCCGCACGACATCACGGTCCGCAAGGTGAAGTTCGAGTTCCCCGACGAACTCGACGACGTGCTTCCCGGCGACGATCTCGTGCGTGAGACGCACCTCGTGGCGTTCTCGCTCACGATGCCGTATCTCGAGCCCTACCTGATTCGGACGTATCGATCGGTCGCCGACGACATCACCGATCCGGGCCTCGCGGCGGACGTCAAGGAGTTCATCGGGCAAGAGGCACAGCACTTCCAGAACCATCGCCGGATCAACGAGATCATCAAGGCTCAGCTCGGGCCGGCGGTCGCTGCACGCCTGCAGGCGGTCGAGGACGAACTCGACGCCGACTACCGACGCTTCAACGCCGAGAAGTCACGGCGATTCAACCTGGCCTATGCCGAAGGGTTCGAAGCGATGACGTGTGCGATGGCGCTCACCTCGATCGACGAAGCCACCTCGGGCACCAGCAGCATCCGGCCCGGCAAGTGGGGTGAGCTCTGGATGTGGCACCTCGCCGAGGAGATGGAGCATCGCACGGTCGCCTTCGACGTGTACGAGGAGCTCGAGGGCAGCTACCCGTACCGAGTGTTCGCGTCCTTGCGTTCGCAGTTGCACTTCCAGCGCGCCGTCGGGCGGATGCAGCGCATCCTGCTCGAATCGCAGGGTGCGCCGGCCAAGCACCATCTGCCGCCGTGGATGAAGGCTGGGCGCAACCGCCTGCTCACCACCTACACGCCGGGCTACAACCCGGGCGACATCGACCCGGGCCCACTCCCGGCGATGATCCTCTCCCAGTACGCCGCCTGACTCGGTTCCCCGTGCCCAGGGCACCGGGAACCGAGGGAACCGCGTTCGGTTCGGTTCCCCGTGCCCAGGGCACCGGGAACCGCAACTCGTCAGGTGGACGGTTGCCAGCCGGGGCCGCGGAAGACGTAGCCGAGCTTGGTGCGCCAGCCGCTCGCACGGCGGACGTCGCGGGCGATGTCGACGAACTCGTGATAGCCGATCCGGATCGGGTTGAACGTCTCGATGTTCTTGGTGAGGCCGTACTTGATTCGGCGCACCTCGGGCTCGAACGTGCCGAACAGCTTGTCCCACACGATGAGGATCCCGCCGTAGTTCTTGTCGAGGTACTGCGGATTCGCCCCGTGGTGCACCCGGTGATGTGACGGCGTGTTGAACACCGCCTCGACGGGCTTCGGGCAGCCGGTCGATGGCCTCGGTGTGGATCCAGTACTGATACAGCAGGTTGATCTGGCCCGCCTTCGCGACGTGGTGCGCAGGGATTCCCAGCAGCGGCATCGGCAGGAACACCCACGAGGTGAGGAACCCCGACCACGGCTGCCGCAGCGCAGTCGACAGGTTGTACCGCTCGCTCGAGTGGTGCGTGACGTGGTTGGCCCACAACAACCGGACCTCGTGCATCCATCGGTGGTCCCAGTAGTAGAGGAAGTCCCAGGCCACCAGTGCGGCCGGCAGCGACCATCGGGTGACGCCGAGGTCGACGATGCGGCGCTTGTACACGAACCGACCCATTGCGCCGACAGCGCCGGCGATCGCCAGGTTGACTGCGACGTTGCCGAGCAGCATCGTCAGGCTGGCCTGGGTGTCGCGACGTTCGTAGCCGACCGGCACCAGCGGATCGGGCGGCAAGCTCGGATCGGACAGCTCTTCGGGGGTGGCGTCGTCGAGGTCGCCGAACTCGCGGCAGCTCGCGCCGGCGAGCACCCGCGACTCCCACACCATCGTGCCGACGAACGCCGGCAGCGAGAGCAGGTCGATCGTGTCGATCGGTCGCGAGTTCAGTTGTTTCACACGCTCAGTCTGCCGCACACCCCGTTCGCGTTGCAGTTCGGGTGGCCCGTCCCACCCAGACTGCAACGCAAACGTGGGTGGTGAGTACCGTCGGGGGATGGCTGAGACCTCCGAACCGCGTGCATTCGCCCAGACCGGATTCGTGCCGCCGCCCGGGGCGACCGAGATCCTGCTGGTTCGTCATGGAGCATCGGCGGCTCATGTCGAGGGGGAGTCGTTCGATCTGGTCGACGGCCACGGCGACCCGCCGCTCGCGCCCGAGGGGGTCGAGCAGGCCGAGCTCGCAGCTCAGCGGCTGATCGACACCGGCGAGCGCATCGCGGCCGTCTACGTGACCACGCTGCAACGAACCGTGCAGACCGCAGCGCCGCTCGTCGAACGTCTCGGCATCGAGCCGGTTGTGGAGGCCGACCTGCGCGAGGTGTTTCTCGGCGATTGGGAGGGCGGCGAGTTCCGGCGCCGCGTCGCCGACGGCGACCCGATCGCGCAGCAGATGTACGTCGAGCAGCGTTGGGACGTCATCCCCGGTGGCGAGCCCGCCCACCAGTTCGAGAACCGGGTTCGGCGCGGCATCCACCGCATCGCGGCAGCACACCCCGACGAACTCGCGGTGGCGGTCGTCCACGGCGGCGTCATCGGCCAGGTGATGAACATCGCGACCGGCTCGACGGGTTTCGCGTTCACCGGAGCGGCGAACGCATCGATCTCGCACATCGTGGTCGCCGCCGAGGATCACTGGATGGTCCGGTGCTGGAACGACACCAGCCACCTGAGCCCCACGTTCGGAGTGACGAGCGAACCACTGATCTGAGTCGCTGCAGTCCTCGCGTGGGCGAGAACCAGAAGCGGTCAGGAGGCGTCTGGGTCGGCGTGCGGTGGCCGCCAGAACCCTGCGAGCAACGCGGCGCCGCCACCGATGCCGCCGACCGCGGCGATCAGCAGACCGGTCCAGCCGACGAAGGTGTCGTTCAGGTCGAGCGCCTCGTCGAGCGACCATGCGCCCGGCCCGATCGCGCCCATCGTCAGCCCGACGATCCCGAGCGTCATCACGTACTCCCAGCCCTCGCCGGGATTGAAGATGAAGAAGCCGTTGCCACGATGGTTGATCGCCCAGGCGACGAACATCACGCCGACCACGCCCGAAGCTGCGAACGGGGTGAGCAACCCGATCACCAGCAGGATTCCACCGACGATCTCGGTGACGGTCGCCAACCATGCATGGAGCTTGGCCGGCTTCATTCCCATCGATCCGAACCAGCCGGCAGTGCCGTCGATGTTCGGACGCATGTGGTTGATGCCGTGGGCGAGCATCACCGCACCCACGCCACACCGCAGGAGCAGCAGAGCGAAGTCGATGGCATCAGCGTCGGACATCGACCCAGCCTGTCACGCGAGTTCGGACGCCACCGCCTTGTCGGTCGTCTCTCGATGCAGCTGCATCAGTTCTTCGTAGCGCAGTGGGGCGAGCTCGTCGATCGTGCGTCGATCGTTGCGTTCGCACGCCCGAATGATGTCGAGCGTTCGTCCGGCCGTGCCGTGCCCGCCAACGATCGCGGTAGCCACCTCGTCGGCGAGCGGTAGCTCGTCGAGCAGGTCGCCGAGCGGGGCGTGGTACATCCGGTCGATCACTGAGAGCAGGGCGGCCATCACCGCTCCCGGTTGGGCCTCGGTTCCATCGAGGAGCGCTGACGCCATGCGTGCCCGGTTCGCGCCGAGGGCAATCATGTCGGCGTCGTCGAGCGTCTCGTGCGAGGACGACAACAGGTCGGCCAGACACCTGAGCTTGGTGATGCCGAGCAGACTGATTGCCTGTGCCACGGTTCTCGACGCGACGGTCGAGGCCGAACGCATTGGCGTTGATCGCCGTCAGCAACCGGAACGCCAGCGATGGGTCGCTGCTGACGATCTGCTCGATCTGTTCGACGTCGACAGGTCCATCCAACGCCGTAGCGAGTTCGGCCGTCGACGACCTGCTGGCTCGGCGAGCCGGTCGTCGGAGGACCTCGGGCTTGGCGAGGTGGTAGCCCTGGAACAGGTCGAAACCGAGCTCGATGCAGCGGTTGAAGTCGTCGACGGTCTCGACCTTCTCGGCGACCACGAGCACACCCGGCGACCGTTCGCGGGCGACTCGGACCAGTCGTTCGATCTCGGCGTGATGCGCAGTCGTCAGTTCGATCTTGACGATGCTGGCCAGCGGGAGCAGCTCGGAGTGTTCGAGATCGCCGAGCCGACTCACGTTGTCGAGCGCGAAGTGGTAGCCGTTGTGGCGCGCCTCGAGGAGCGCTGCGACCGTGGCGCTGTCGAACGGTTCGACCTCTCGGACCTCGATGATCATCCCTTCGGCAGGCATCGCGAGGTGCAGGCCGTTGACGACCGAGCTCGCGCTGGCGTTGATCAGTCCGAACCGGTGCCCGACGACATGTTCCATGCCCCATTGGAGAACGACACGCTCCATGACCCCACGCGTTGCGGCGTCGGGGTCGTCGAAGGCGGTTGCCTGGTCGGGGCCGCCGCGGTACAGCAGCTCGAATCCGAAGACCTCTCGGTCGGCGTCGACGATCGGCTGTCGCCCGAGGAACACCTCTGAGTTCATCCGATCGCGACCTCCGCCCGAGTTGTGGCCGTCCTCGTGCGGACGACGTCAAGGAGTCATCGGTCGTCCGGGTCCGCGACTGAAGGACTTCAGTGCACGAATGTCACGGAGCGTGGTGCTCGATGGCGAGGTCACGTGCCGCGATGTGCCCGTCGACGGGTGATGTGGTGCGTAACCTGCAGCCATGACCTGCCGAATTCTGGTGCTCAACGGCCCGAACCTCAACCTGCTCGGGACCCGAGAGGTCGACGTGTACGGCTCGGCCACACTCGATGACATCGTGGCGTCGGTTCGAGCGGCCGCGGTCGAGCGCAACGCCGAGGTCTACGACATCCAGAGCAACGGTGAGGGCGAACTCGTCGATGCGCTGCAAGAAGCCCGCAGCCGCGCCGACGGCGTCATCTTCAACCCTGGCGCCTACACCCACTACAGCATCGCCCTGCGTGACGCCATCGCGTCGATCGACGTTCCGGTGGTCGAAACTCACCTGTCGAACGTGCAGTCGCGCGAGGCGTTTCGCCACACCTCGGTGGTCAGCGCCGTCTGTCTCGGCGTCGTCGCAGGCTTCGGTGCCGACAGCTATCTCGTGGCGCTCGACGCGTTGCTCCGCCACCTCGAACGGTGACGTGAGCGCCGAGCGCGCTGCTCAGCCCAGCGTGTTGACCAGCACCGCGAAGTGGTTGGAGCTCGCGTCGTGGCGCTTTCCGACGATCGCCTGGTACTCGGCCGAGTCGTAGACCTCGCGAGCCTTCTCCATCGACTCGAACTTCAACACCACGGTCTGGCGACCGGTGCGCTCGCCCTCGACATGCTGCGAGTCGCCGTCGAACACCACGACCTCGCAGTCGCTTCCGACACGGAGGGCTGCGATGGCACCCTCCTGGTATTGGCCATACAGCTCGGGGTTGTCGATGTCGTAGTTGACGATCAGGAATGCGCTCATGGGTCGACTGTTGCAGACCGGCGTCAGCGCTGGTCGTGTCGGAAACGACTGCGAGGTCCCCGGCTCAGCTGTCGGACCAGGCTTGGAGCCTGCCGCGGAACGGGCTGGGAGCCGATTCGGCCGGCGCCTGCGCGGCGTCGTAGTAGGGGGTGTCGCCGACGATCGTCACCCGCTCGACGCGCCGGACGTGGGGCCAGTAGTCGGACGTCGCATAGTGCTGGCATGCTCGGTTGTCCCAGAACGCGATCGAGTTCGGCTCCCAACTGAACCGCACCTGATACTCGGGGAACTGGGCTTGGGCATAGAGGATCTGGAGCAACTCGGTGCTCTCGTCGGGGTCGAGACCAACGATTTCCTGGGTGAACGCGCTGTTGACGTAGATGCCCTTGCGGCCTGTCTCGGGATGGGTGCGGATCACGGGATGCTCGGGGTTCGGGTACTTGGCCTCCATCTCGGCGACCTCGCCGTCGGTGGCGCCCCGATGACGCAGGAGATTGCGAAAGTGCGCGAAGTCGTGACGGGCGACACGCCCTTCGACTCGGTCCTTGATGTGCTGGGGCAGTCCGTCGTACGCGGCGTACATGTCGGCGAACAGCGTGTCGCCACCCACGGGCGGGCATTCGATGCAACGCAGGATCGACCCCAGCGACGGTTCGAGACGCCAGGTGACGTCGGAATGCCAGTTGTTCTCGCGGCCGGGATGGTCGGCGTCGTGGGTGATCGCCAACACCTCGGGATGGTCGGGCTTGTTGATCGCGAAGGGGTGCACCTCGAGTTCACCGAAGCGCCGACCGAAGGCGAGGTGCTGCTCGGTGGTGATGTTCTGATCGCGGAAGAACAGCACCTTGTAATCGAGCAGCGCCTGGCGGATGGCGGCGATCTCGTCGTCGGTGATCTCACTCGCGAGATCGATGCCGGAGATCTCGGCCCCGATCGTCGGCGACTTCGGTGTGATCGTGAGGTCGGTGGCGTTGGTGTCTGCTCGGTCGATGACGGTCATGATGGTCCCCTCGCGCGGTCTTCCCCTCCCGAGAGTGTGGCAGGTCTGGTGTTGGTTCGGCCCGTCGCGTGGCAGAATGTTGCGATGGCAAGCAACGACCTCCAGTTCGGTACTGCCCACGATGGCGACCACCCCGATCGTGAAGACGAGTGGGCGAAGATGCGCGCCAAGCACATGCTGTCTCCCGAGGATCGGCCGGCGTCTTCGGCGCGCGGCGTGCACCACCAGGCGCTGATCTCCTCCGACGTCGAACGGACGATCGCGTTCTACCAAGGGCTGCTCGAGTTCCCGTTGACCGAGCTCTTCGAGAACCGTGACTACGTCGGCTCGACTCATTTCTTCTTCGACATCGGCAACGGCAACGCGTTGGCGTTCTTCGACTTCCCCGGCCTCGGCCTGGAGGACTACGCCGAAGTGCTCGGTGGACATCATCACCTGGCGATCTCGGTGTCTCGCGAGAACTGGGAACGACTGAAGGGCAAGCTCGAAGCGGAGGAGATCCCGTACCACCTGGTGGGCGACACCTCGATCTACTTCATGGGTCCAGATGGCGAACGCCTCGAGTTGATCAGCGACCCGCTCGGCGAGATGTACGGCATGAAGGTCGTCTGACGCGACAAAGCGATGAGCGAACACACCGCATGTGCGGGGTTCGCTCATCGCTCTGGCGTGAGTTCGTGTCGATCAGGGTGCGATGAGCTGAACGTCGAGCTCGAGCGCCACCTTGTCGGAGATCATCACCTTGTCCGCACCGACCGGTGCGTTGAAGTTGATGCCGAAGTCCTTGCGCGAGATCGTGCCGGTGGCGCTGAAGCCGGCGCGGGTCGACTGGTCCATCGGGAACACCGACGTACCGAAGAACTCGACGTCGAGCTCGACCTGCTTGGTGACTCCGTTGATCGTGAGGTCGCCGACCATGGTGTACTCCTCGCCCGCGCCGCTGATGGTGGTCGAGTGGAAGGTCATCGTGGGGTTGGTCTCGGCGTTGAAGAAGTCGCTCGATGCGAGGTGTGCGTCGCGGTCGGGGTTGCCGGTCTGGACGCTGCCCATCTCGATCTCGGCGCTCACCGAGCTGCTGGCCAGGTCGTGGCCGACGACGAGTTGTGCTGCGACGCCCTCGAAGTTGCCACGCACCTTCGAGAGGCCGAGGTGGCGGACGACGAATCCGACGGTCGTGTGGGCCGTGTCGGCCGTCCAGGTGCCGGTCGCGAGAGGGAGGGTTGAGGTCGAAATAGTTGTCATAGCAATGAATATAGCGGAGATGTTTGCGATCGCAACAAAAGTTGTCCGAAACGTGCGCAGACCAGCCCGCCGGCGACGCCGGCACGCACATTTTTCGGTTCGGGGGCGGGTGAGGGGTGGGGCTGGTCAGGGGCGAGAGGTGGGGGTGCGGGGGACCTCCACCTGGGTTTGCCACAGCGCACCCGTGGCTCTCCCTGCGACGTCGTCGGGGTGAGAACCGTCGGCGGTGAGTGCGTACAGCGTGCGACCGTCGGCGCCGCCGAGCATGCAGGCGTACACGTTGTTCGGCGTTGCCAGCTGCTGGGCGATGTCGCCGCCCTCGCGCACTCGTACCACCTGCGCGCCGAGCGCATCGGCGAACCAGATCGCCCCGTCGGCATCGATGGTGCAGCCGTCGGGCGCCATGCCGGGCACTTCGGCCCAGACCCGTCGATCGGTGAGGCCCCGGTCGTGGGTGATCGTGAAGGCGGTGTAGCGGGCACCCATCGACTCGCCGACGATCAGCGTCGAGCCGTCGTCGGTGATCACCGATCCGTTGGGGAAGAGCAGCTCGTCTGCCGCCGCGGTGACGGTGCCGTCGGCCCAGACGATCGCAAGCGTCGCCGCAGCCGGTGCCTCGCCGCCCTCGAAGTCGAAGCCGAAGTTCCCGACATACGCGTTGCCCTGCGGGCCGACGACCATGTCGTTGCAGTGTCCCGAGGCGATTCCATCGAGGTCGGCGTGCTCCACGATCGAGCCGTCGGTTTCGCGTCGCATGACGCGCCGGTCGAGCATCGACACGAACAGCAACCGCCCGTCGGGCAGCCACCCGAGGCCCGAAGGGCGGCCGCCGTACTCCACCTCCACACGGCGCTGGCGATCGTGGCCGACCGATGAGATCGTGCCCTGATAGAAGTCGCTGAACCACAAGCGGCCAAGGTGCCATCGCGGCCCCTCGCCGAAGTCGATTCCGTCGACCACCAGCTCCCAGATGTCTGCAGCTCCGTCTTCGCTCATCCCGCCAATCTGGCATGCGTCGACGTGAAGCGATGCAGCGGGGGATAGCCGAGTGCTGCTGCTCGCTCGGTGGCCACCCGTACCAGCTCGTTGGCAATGCCGCGCCGCCGGAACTCCTCGACGACTGCGAGCGCCACCGCGCCCTGATTGTCCACCGCTGCAGCGGCGATCAGACGCCGTTCGTGCATCGCCCCGAGGCGCAACATCTTCGGTGCGCCGAGTCGTTCGATCAGCTCGGGAAACGGAATACGTCCCCTCGACGGGCCGCGACCCGTGCAGCCACGTTCGGCGCGAAGCTCGTCGAGGAACACACCGAGCGTGCCGCTCAGACTGGGGTGGTCCACAGCGATCACGAGGAACTGTTCGGGAGGCACCTCACGAGCTTCGAGCACCAACGTGTCGGGCGTGTTTCCGCAGAATCAGGAGTTGGTGACCGAACCCGACCGTCGTGGTTCCCGCTGCCCTGGGCACGGGGAACCGCGAGGACCTGGCGTCAGTTGACGGCGCGCATCGTGTCGACCAGGGGGGCCATGGCGTCGAGGGCGGCGAGTACCTCGTCGCGCGGGCCCTGCGGCAAGCCGAAGACCGCGCGCTTCGCGCCCTTGCCGGCCAGGTCGGTCAGCTTGGCCTCGTCGGGTGGGGCACCGAAGACGCCGAGCTCGACCGTCGCCGGATCTCGGCCGATGCGTTCGCAGGCTGCTCGCACTTCGTCCCACTTGTCGAGCGCGTGGCGTCCACCGATCGGCATCCAGCCGTCGCAGAACTCGGCGATGTGGGCGGCGGTCTTCGGTCCGGCGTCGCCGCCGAGGATGATCGGTGGGCCCGGCTGCTGGGTCGGCTTCGGCCACGACCAGCTCGGCTCGATCTGCACGTATTCGCCGTCGAACGAGGCCTCGTCGTTGGCCCACAGTTCCTTCATCGCCAGCAGGTTCTCTCGCAGGATCGCCCGACGCTGATTGTAGGCGGTGCCGTGCTGGGCCATCTCCTCCTTGTTCCAGCCGTAGCCGACGCCGAACAGGAACCGGCCGTCCGACAGGGCATCGACACTGGCGACCTCCTTTGCCGTGTGGATCGGGTCGCGCTGGGCCACGAGGCAGATGCCGGTCGCCAGCTTCAAGGTGGTCGTCACGGCGGCGCAGGCGCCGAGCGCCACGAACGGGTCGAACGTGCGCCAGTAGAACTCAGGCAGCTCGGGAGCGCCCTCGCGGCCTCCCCACGGGGTGGCACGGCGTGTCGGGATGTGCGAATGCTCGGGGAACCAGAGCGACTCGAACCCGCGGGCTTCGACTTCGCGGGCGAGTTCGATCGCCCCGATCGTCTGGTCGGTGGGGAAGATCTCGACGCCGATGTGCATGGCGTCGACCGTACTGCGGCGAGAGTTCCCGATTTTGATCGAAAGGGACCTTGGTCCCTAGGGTCTGTCTGTCGCCGCTGCGAGGCTGCGTCCCCACACCCTTCACGACGATTGGAGAACCTGCGTGACCGTTCTTGAAGACTCAGCTGCGCCCAGCGCGCCCGAGAGCAAAGGCAATGGCAGCGGTGGGCTCGTGTTCATCGGTATGGCCGGTCTGCTGATCGCTCTGGTCGCCACTGTCGTGATCATCGGCCTCATCGGCCTGCTGCGCGACGAGAGCGATGGCGCAGCGAGCGGCGGGGAAGGTGCCAGCGCCGCGCCGACCACGCTCGGTCTCACCCTGTCGGAATTCAAGATCGAGGGCGAACTCGAGGCGGCGCCCGGCGACGTGTCGCTGCTCGTCACCAACAACGGCAGCCAGCAGCACAACCTCGTCGTGCGCGAAACAGGCGCCGAGAGCCCGATGCTGAACACCGGCGAGAACGCGACGCTGGCGTTGGGCACGCTCGAGGTGGGCACGTACGAGCTCTACTGCAGCGTTGCCGGTCACGCCGAGTCCGGCATGGTCGCTCCGCTCAACATCACCAACGATCCCGCCCCGACGGGCGAGGCGGCCGCAGGCGGCACCCACGACCACAACTCGCCGGACTTCGACGCCGACGAGATGGACGCCATCATGGTCAACTCGATGCTCGAGTTCCCGGCTGAAACCGAGGGCAAGGGCAACCAGATCCTCGAACCCGAGATCCTGCCCGACGGCACGAAGCTGTTCAAGCTCGAAGCGTCGATCATCGACTGGGAGGTCGCTCCCGGCCAGATCATCGAAGGCTGGGCGTACAACGGTCAGATCCCCGGCCCCCAGATCATCGTCGACGTCGGCGACAACGTGCAGGTCGAGCTGACCAACAACACGCCGATGGGCACCGACATCCACTGGCACGGCATCCGGACCCCGAACGACCAGGACGGCGTGTCGCCGTTCACACAGGATCCGATCAAGACCGGCGAGGTCTTCACCTATGAGTTCATTGCCGACCGTGCCTCGATCGGTATGTACCACGCCCACCTCCACTCGCAGATCTCGGTGCCGAACGGCATGTTCGGTGCCTTCCGGATCGGCGACCGTCCGTACCCCCGTGGCGAGACGATCAGCGGCATCACCATCGCCGAGGACTTCGAGCCCGACGTCGAGCTGCCGATGATCCTCAATGACGCCGGCACCGTCGGCCTCACGCTCAACGGCAAGAGCTTCCCCGGCACCGAGCCGCTCGTGCTCGAAGCCGGTGACTGGGTCGCAGCCGACTACTACAACGAGGGGCTGACGGCGCACCCGATGCACCAGCACCAGTTCCCGCAGTTGGTGTACGCGAAGGACGGCATCCCGCTCGACTACCCGTACTGGGCCGACACGGTCAACGTGTCTCCGGGTGAGCGCTACTCGGTGATCTACCAGGCCGTCGACCCCGGCGTCTGGGTCTGGCACTGCCACATCCTCACCCACGTCGAGCGTGACACCGGCATGTTCGGCATGGTCACCGCCCTCGTCGTGAACCCCGCCGAGGCAACGGCCGACGAAGCGGCCGTGGAAGAGCCGCCGGCCGAGGACACCTCCGCCGAAGGCTGATCGAACACCCGCCCGAAACCGTTACTCGTGGTGTCTGACACCACGAGTAACGGTTTCGTCGCGTTCGGGGGCAGGGCGGTCGTGGCTGCGCGTGGGAGGCTGGTCCCGATGAGCCGCGCGTTCGAAGAGATCGACCACCAGTTCACGCCGCTCGGCGAGATCAGTCTTCGCCGGCGCCTCGAACCGGTCCTGCAGGTCGACGTCTGGGAGGTCAAGCTCGGCGACGAGTTCTTGATGTCGAGCCTGTTCACGGCCAGCGAGGAGGCCGTTGCGAGCCTCGGGCTCGAGGCATGTATCGGCGATGATCTCGACGTGGTCGTCGGCGGCCTGGGGTTGGGGTACACCGCGGTGACGGCGCTGGGCGACGACCGGGTGTCCCGGCTCCAGGTGATCGAAGCCCTTCCGGAGGTGATCGGGTGGCATCGTGACGGACTCGTTCCGCTCGGCACTCAGCTCGCCGACGACGATCGGTGCACATTGCGCCATGGCGACTTCTTCGCGCTGGTCGACGGCGGGATCGAGATCGAGACGGACCAGGCTCGACGGTTCGACGCAATCCTGGTCGACATCGATCACACGCCGAGTCACCACCTGCATGCGTCGAATGCGAGCTTCTACGGCCCCGGCGGGTTCGGGCGTGTGTGCGATCAGCTGCGTCCGGGCGGGGTGTTCGCGCTGTGGTCCGACGATCCGCCCGACGCCGACTTCGAGGCGCTCATGGGCGAGACGTTCACCAGCGTGGTCGCCCACGTCGTCTCGTTCCCGAACCACTACACCGGCGGTGAGTCGGCCTGCACGGTCTACGTCGCACGGGCACCGGATCGGTGACTCAGTCGTCGGGTTCGGTCCGGCCGGTGAAGTCGTCCATCGTGTGATACACGCCGATGATGCGCTCGGCGATGAAGTCACGCACGTCGACGGGCACGACCCCCTTGAGCATCTCGCTGAGCATCACGGTCCTGGGGAGTACGACGAACGAGCGACCGGCCAGCATCGCCTTCCACGCTTCGTCGACGACCTCGCCGGGTTCGAGGATCGGCAGCAGCGGTGCTGACGAGGCACCGTCGAACATGCCGGTGTTGGTGTAATACGGGCAGACGGTCGTGACCTTGACGTGGTCGTGGCCCGCCTGTTTGAGCTCGAGACGGACCGAGTCGGACCATCCGATGACCGCCCACTTCGACGCGGCATAGACCGCCATCCGCGGGTTCGGTGTGAAGCCCGCTGCCGACGCGAGGTTGAGCAGTCGGCAGTCGTCGGAGGCAGCGATCATCGCCGGGAGGAATGCGTGGGCGACGTACATCGGGGCGAGTGTGTTGACGTCGATCGTGAACTTCGCGTCGCGCTCGAGGTCGGTCTCCCAGAAGTAGTGATTGCCCCGAACGACGCCGGCGTTGTTGACCAGCACATCGATACGCCCGACCTCGTCCAGCACTGCCGCAGCGGTGTCGGCGACCGCGTCGGCGTCGCTGACGTCGACGATGTAGCCGCTGATCTCGGACGTGACATCGCCACGGGCAGCGAGCTCCTCCATCGTGGCGTTGAGGGTCGACTCGTCGACGTCGAGCAGCACGACAGCGGCTGCGTGCTCGGCGATGGCGCGCTCGGCGAACAGCCGGCCCATCCCCATTGCCGCGCCCGTGATGAGCACGTTCTTGCCCTTGACCGATTTCACGTCAGCTCCTTCGATTCGTTGTCGGCAGTCGACCGAGCGGCGAGGGCCGCCGTGCGAACCCGGTCGAAGTCGTCGTCGGTGTACGGCCCGTTGACACCCGAGATCGTTGCGAGCGCCATGCCGTGGCGGAGCCCGAGCCGGTAGATCTCCTTGACCTTCGGCCAGCTGAGGTTGCGGCCGACGGTGAAGTTCTCGTAGCGACCTTCGAGGGCGAGCACGATCGTTTCGGCGAGGCAGGCATAGACGGTCTTGTCTGGCAGGCCGATGTCCTTCATCCGCACATCGCCGGGCAACTCGACTTCACCGGACTCGATGATCAGTACGTCGGGTCGTTTGGCGACATCCTCGGCGGACATGTCCAGCGGTCGGGCGACGTCGGTGATGACACATCCTGGCTTGACCCGCATGATGTCGAGCACCTTGTGGCCGGCTGCCGACGTGGCGGTGACGATCACGTCCATGTCGGAGATGGCCGACGACGGGTTGGTGGCCACGTGGACCGTGGCCCGCGGGTTGTCGCGCTCGATGTCCTGTTTGAGCGCCAGCAGCTTTGCGGTCTCGGGAGACACGAGCCAGAGCTCGTCGGAGGCCAGCGCGAGGAGTCGGGCGCAGGCCGAGCCGATCGCCCCGGAGGCGCCGACGACCATCGCCTTGCCGTGGATCGTCCCGTCGTCATCGACCTCGGCGATCCCGAGCCGGCGCACCGCCTCGGAGGCGGCCCACAGCGCGCCCGAGGCGCTGTAGCTGTTGCCCGTGGTCACCGGAAGCGATGCCTGTTTGGCGACGGTGACCCCGGCGTCGCCGACCACCTTGGTGAAGGCTCCCAACCCCATGATCTGGGCGCCGAGCTTCTTCGACAACTCGCCGGCGGCGAGCAGACGTGAGTAGGTGAATTCCGGCGGGTGGGCGAGCATCTCCTTCGGTGTCCCTCCGACGGTGATCAGCCACCCTTCGGCTTCGTCGCCCGTCTCCGACACGATCCCGGTGACGTGGCTGTACACGAACGGTGGGATGTACGCCATCGACTTCTCGACGACGCCCGTCATCCCTGGGATGTTCGTGAGCATTCCGAGCGGCTCGACGTTCTTGAAGTACTCGGTGGAGAGCGGGTGGATCACGAACGCGAAGCGACTCTTCCGGCGGTGGCCGTGCGGCCGGATCAGGCGGGGCTCCAGTTCGGCCGACTGGAGGAAGCTCGCGAGTGCGTCGGTCGTGACGTCGTCCCCTTCGGGCAGGGTCGCCGCCACGATCGCCTCGTACATCGCCGGGACGACCATGAAGTCGAACGGCTGCGGCGTGACGTCGACGATCAGGTCGGCGCCGAGTTCGGTCAGGGTGGCGAGGCGTTCGTCGGAGACCGTGCTCGTGATCACCGCTTTGCCGGCGAGATTCGGCAGGCCGAACCGCATCAGTTCGGAGAACGAGCCGATGATGACGTCGGCGTCCTCGGCGGCGACGTGGGCGACCTTGCCGCTCACCCAGCCAACCGGGCCGGAGACCTGGTCCTTGATGACGCCCGGGATGTGCCGCCACGCGAACTCACCGATCTCGGCGGTGGTCGCCGTCACGGGATTGGTCTTGGCCTGACCGGGCAGCAAGAGATCGTGGCCGGCTTCGTCGAAGATGATGTTGTCGGTGAACTCGCGGAGCACGGCGATGGTTCGCTCACGGGTCGTTCCGCCGACCACGACGACCCGGGCGTTGATGAAGTAGCCGGGCATCTCGGCTTCGACTCGGCGGATCGCCCATTCCTGGAAGATGTCGGCGAGCAGCGAGTCGTCTCGAACCGGAACCGGTGACGCCACCTCGGCGAACCGCGCCAGGTCGTCGCCGCGGTCGATGGAGTGTCCTGCGGCGCGAGCCTCTCGCACACCACTGATCGCGATGGCGTCGGCGCTCTCGGCCCAGCTTCGAACGCTGGTCTCCGCAGCCTCAGCGCTGCCGCTGACGCCAACGCGGACCAGGCGGAAGCTTTCTCCCGCCAACGTGACACGTTCGTCGTAGTCCCAGTCGTCTCCCTGGAAACTGACGTTGACGATGGTCTGGTACTGGCGCGGCCCCATAGAGGTCCCGAACCCTAATCGACCGAGAGGTCAGGCGATCCCGAGACGAGCGAGATGTTCGTCGGGCGCCTCGACGTCGACCAGCGCCGTGCGGAGGAGATCGATCATCTCGCGTTCGACGGCGGTCTCGTCGCGCCGGTTCTCGGTCTCGTCGGGATCGACTCCGACGTCGTAGAGGTGGTGGCGGCCCTCGTTCCTGGCGCCGCCTGCCCAGAACGGCAGCGGGTCGCCTGCTGCGAACGGTTGGCGGATCACCGGCACGTCCGAGCCCGGCATGTAGTCGAGTGTCGCCCGGCGGTCCGGGTTGGGGAAGATGCGAAAGCTCTCGAGGCCCCGCCCGACCGGCATCGTCGACCAGCGGTTCGACCACATCGACAGCGGCATGTTCGCATCGACCGGTGCTCGGGCGTACTTGCGACGCCCGTCGGTGACCTGCACCCAGTTGCCGTAGACACCGCCGATCGCCCAGTCGCGGATCGAGTCTGCCTCGCCGGTCAGCAGCGGTACGAGTGAGTGCCCGTGCGTGTGGTGCGCCGACTCGACGCCGAATGCGTCGGCGATCGTTGCGTGGATGTCGACGTTGGTGGTCAGTGCGTCGACGTCTCGCCGAGCGGCGCCCGGCCAATGGATCATCAGCGGGGTGTGGCCGAGTGGCTCGAACTGGGGGATGCCCGGCTTGCCCCAGATGTCGGCGGTCGAGTCGTCGCCCGGTGCTCCGGTCGCCCTGACGTCACCGAGGTAGTGCCCGTGGTCGGTGCACACGATCACCGCGGTGGTGTCCCAGAGGTCCTGGGCGTCGAGTTCGTCGAGGATCCGGCCGAAGTGATCGTCGATCATCGACAGCTTGGCGCCGTAGGCGTTGCGGATCTGGCGCGCTTGGCGCTCGGTGATCTTGCCGGTCGAGGTGCCGCCGACGATGTATGGCGGCCACACCAGTCGGCCGCTCTCGAGTTCTTCGGAGGTGAGCGGGTCGTCGTCGTACATCGACGCCCAGGGCTCTGGTGTGTCGAAGGGCTCGTGCGGATCGAACTCGTCGACGAAGAGCATCCAACGGTCGTGAGCTGCCGACGCGTGACGAAGCCACGATGCCGCCGACGCCATCGTGCGCGGCCCCGGGAAGTCTTCCTCGGTGCGGAACCAGGTGCGGCTGTCGTCGTAGTGACGGCGCCCGAACGACCGGTCGGCGACGCCCATCTGGTCGCGGAGGAACCACCCTCCGTCGGCCGCGTTGGTGATCAACGGTCGCTCACCTGGCTCGATCGTCGGGGCACCATGGGCGCTGGGGTCGACGTAGGTCTTCCAGGGGTCGCCCTCGTGGCCACGCACGTAGTCCCAACCGCTGAAGTCGACGTGGTAGTTCTCGCCGCCGGTCTCGAAGAGATGCGGATGGTCGGACACCAACATCGTCGTGACGCCGGCGCGGCGCAGGTCGGCCGTGATCGACTCCTCCCACAGTTCGATCGACCCCCATGGCTTCCAGAGGAAGTCGAGTGCGCCGACGAGGATGTCGTGACGGGCGGGCATGCACGGGAGCGATCCGGTGACGTGGGTGCGGAACTGGGAGGATCGCACTGCGAACCGGTCGAGGTTCGGCGTCGAGAACTCGGTGCCGCCGTACGAACCGAGCATGTGCCGGTTCAACGAATCGAGCAGCACGACGACGACGTTCTTCACGGTCATCGGCTGAGCGTACGCGGTGTTACATCTGGTGTCAGACACCAGGTGTAACGGTTGCCGGAGCCGGCTCACCGGCCGGGGCCGTCAGCGCGAACTCGTACGCGTCGATGGCTCCCTCGTCGAGGGCCGAGCCATTCCTACGTGCGGGACACCGCTTGCCATTCGCCGTCGACTCGCACCGACGGGTTTCCCTGGCCGACGGCGATGACGTGTTCGCCGGCGACGATGACGCCGCCGCACTCCGGCAGGCCCCACAGCGGCGATGCCGAGACCGCCCAGCGGCGTTCCGAGCCCGGCGACCAGTGGGGGATCGCCAGCCCGGCGACCAGGCCGAGCCCTGCAGCTGGACCGCCCGACCGGTCCGTCGTCGCGGTGCTCGAACACATCACCATCGCCCCGGCCGACGCTCCCGAGATCGCGGTGCCGGCCCTCCAGAGTTCGACGAGGCGTCGTCCGATCGATCCACCATCGGCAACGGTCAGCACGTCGAGCAGGCCGCCGGGTGAACCGCCGGGCATGACGATCAGCCCGACATCGTCGGTGAGTGCGTCGAGCGCCGCGAAGACATCGTCTCGTGGGTCGGGCACCACGGAGACCGCGGCGCCGAGTGTGCGGTAGTGCGCAACCGTGCGAGCGGAGGCCCCGGCGTAGTCGCTGCCCGGACGGGCAGCACCGGCGAGCACGACGACCTCGCCGCCGGAGCGTTCGAGCACCGATCGGTCCATCTCCTCGCACGGCGGGGTCAGCTCGCGACCGCCCTGGAGGCACAGCACGCCAACAGGTCCGGCGGTCATGACGTCGGCGTCCACGTCGTTGCGGTCAGTACTCGGTCGCCGGCGACGAGCCAACTGGAACCGCCGTCGACGGCAAGGGTGAGGTCGGTGTCCGGTTCGATCGGCGCGAGGTACTCGATTTCGCCACGACCTCGGCGGGATCCCGACGGCAGGTTCTCTTCGACGATCGACCAGTGCACGGCGTTGTTGACGTGGCGCAAGGGGTCGAGGTCGACGCGGCGAATGGCCCATGCCCGACGGTCGGCGTGCTCGGGTGGCGGTGGCAGCTGCAGGCGACTCGAGACACGTCGGTCGCCGGCAGTCGGTCCGTAGATCTCGAGGAAGCGGTCACTCAAGCGGATCGGCCGTCCGGAGGCTGGGTCGATTCTGATCCAGAGACTCACGGTCTCGATCGAGGCGCCATGCACCCCGACGATCGAGGTCCGCCGCTCGGCCCAACCTCGCCCGGTGCCGGAACAGAACGTCGCCAACTCCAGGCGTTCGTCGAGTCTGGCGGCGTGGCGCACCTCGACCAGCGTTCGTCGCACCACCCAGCTCGACCCCTTGCCGTCCTCGTCGTCGTCGAGGTCGGTGCTGGCGGTGTCGTCGGTTGCGATGTCTTGGAGGTATCGGGCGATGGCATCGAGGCGGAGGCGCGCCCGGTCGTCGACATCGCCGAGACGGACGGGGCGCTCGCTCACGAACACCCGCCCAGCGGCTGGCTGAGCGACGAGTTCGCTGGCGGCGGCGACGATGGGCACGGAACCCGAACGTACCCGGTCGTGGCCGCACCCGAGCCTGCGAGCGATGAGCGAAGGAACCAGATGCGGCCACTTGGCTCATCGCCTCCGGGTCCGCTGCCCGAGCGATGAGCGAACGAACCGGATACGGCCAGTTCGCTCATCGCCTCCGGGCGGGTGGCGCCTACTGTCGGGGGAATGGCGTACGAAACAGTCACCGGGTACTGCTGGCCACAATCGGTGGAGGCAGGTGAGCGCGTTGCGCTGCACGTGTCGTCTGCGGGGGCGCGCCCGGTGTCGATCGAGGTCGCACGGATCGGGCAGACCCGCGAGGTCGTGTTCGCCGAAGGCGCCATCCCCGCCGGCGATCACCCGACACCGACCGACGCACCCGAACACGGCTGCGACTGGCCCGCTGCATCCGACATCGTGGTCGACGCGGCGTGGAGTTCGGGCTACTACGAGGTGCTGCTCTCGATCGACGTCGACGGCAAGCAGCGCCAGAGCCGAGCGTTCTTCGTGATCCGTCCCGACCTCGCCACCACGACGTCGAGGATCCTCTGGGCGATCGACACCAACACCTGGCACGCCTACAACGACTTCGGCGGCCGCAACCTCTACACCGGCGCCACGCAGGCGTCGATGCTGCGGCCGATGGCCCCTGGCTATCTGTACAAGCCACCCGGGGCGGGCCAGCGGGTCACCTCGATCCACCCGCCCGATCACCAGAGCGCGAGCCACGTCGGCTATCTGCGGATGAACCGATTGTCGCCCTACGGCGGTTCGGCCGGGTGGCCGAACTGGAGCGAGCCCTTCATCGCATGGGCCGAACGCGAGGGATACGACATCGACGTCGTCACCAACGCCGACCTCGAGGAACATCCCGAACTGCTCGGACCGGACTCGCCGTACTCGCTGTATCTGTCGATCGGCCACGACGAGTACTGGTCGGCCCCGATGCGCGACACCGTCGAGGGCTTCATCGCCCGTGGCGGCCACGCCGCCTTCTTCTCCGGCAACACCGCGTTCTGGCAGGTTCGTCTGGAGGACCCGACCGGCAGCAGCGACGATGGAGCCGGCCCGGGGCCGGCGGCGACGATGGTCGGCTACAAGGGGTTCTTCAAGCAGGACCCCGTGTTCGACACCGACCGCCAGGCCGAGCTGACCACGATCTGGTCCGACCACCTCCTGGAACGGCCCGAGAACCACATGACCGGTGTCAGCTTCAGCCGAGGGGGCTACCACCGCATCGGCAAGCGGGCGACCAAGGGAGCCGGCGGGTACACGCTGCACCGCCCCGAACACTGGATCTTCGACGGCACCGGCCTCGACTACGGGGACCTGCTCGGCGCGGCCGCCACGATCGTCGGCTACGAGTGCGACGGCTGCGACTTCACCTACCGCGACGGCCTGCCGTACCCGACCGGGGTCGACGGCACGCCGATCGATTTCGAGATCCTCGGGACGGCACCCGCAGCGCACTTCAGCCGCACCACCGCCTCACGTCCACCGGCGCCGCACGAGCCGGCCGAGGACGAGTTCATCGCTTCGCGGCTGTTCGACACCCGAGACCCGGCGGCGGTCGAACGGATCACCCACGGCCATGCCGTGCTCGGCTCGTACGTGTCGTCGGGCGGCGGCACCGTGATCACGTCCGGCTGCACCGATTGGATCTGGGGCCTGGCCGAACGCGACCGAGACGTCGAACAGATCACCCGCAACATCTTCGACCGTCTCGGCGGGGGCGCAGGCTCGTGACCATGTTGCGTTCGCCCGAGGGCCTCAAGATCTCGTACTTGGAGAACAGCCGACGTTGGGACCTCATCGACCGGCGCTCCGACGACATCGTCATCTCGACGCCACCGAAGTCGGGCACGACCTGGATGCAGGGCATCGTCACGGCGTTGCTGTGGCCGGCCGATGATGCACCCGATGCGTTCTCGGCACTCGAGCCCGTGGGTCGACTTCCGATTGCCGCCGATCGATGAGCTCCGTGCTCGGATCGACACGCAGGCACATCGACGATTCCTGAAGACACACACCTCGGCGGCAGGCTTCCCGGTCGACGTCGACGGCAAGACGATCGTGGTGTACCGCGACGGTCGTGACGCCCTCATCTCCTGGAGCAACCACCGGGCCAAGATGCGATCCGGAAGTGGTCGAGATGCTCAACGCTGAGGGTGCTGCCGATGGCGTCGAGCCGCTGCCCACCGATCTGGAACGGTGACATGGACCAGCTCTTCGACGAGTGGGAGCGCGATTGCTCGCCGACCGATCACCTCGCAGGGTGGTGGCCGCTCCGGCACGAACCGTTCGTGCTCTTCGTGCACTACAACGACCTGAGCACCGACCTCGACGGCGAGATGCGACGCATCGCCGAATTCCTGGAACTGAGCGTCACCGACGAGCAGTGGCCGGACGTCGTCGGTCGTTGCCGGATCGATGCAATGCGTTCCGAAGCCGACAGATGCCGGGCTTCACGATCTCGGGTTTCGAGGGCGGAGCCGAAGTCGTTCTTTCACCAGGGCACGAACGGTCGTTGGGTCGGGGTGCTCACCGAGGCCCAACTCGCCCGATACGACGCGATGGTGGCGACGCTCCCAGCCGACGCCGCCGAGTGGCTCGAACACGGCTCGATCGCACTCGGCCACCGTCCCTGATCTGTCGCCGATCCGGCGCAGGAGCGTCAGCTGCTCGGCGCGAGCGTTTCGAGCAGGTTCCAGTCGAGCGTGAGCGGACCCTCGGTCGACACGGGCTGGATGCACACGTGGTCGGCGCCGGCGTCGTAGTGCGCCTGGATGCCGGCTCTGACCTGGTCTTCGTCGCCCCACACGATGACGTGGTCGACGAATCGGTTGGCTCGCTGCTCGATCTCGTCCTCGGTGAACCCGATGCGCTTCCAGTTGTTCCGGTAGTTCGGCAGGCCGGCGTACCGGTCGATCTGCACGTTGGCGGCGGCGCGTGCTGCGTCGGCGTCGGTCGACAGGATCACCTTCTGCTCGACGCAGAGCAGCTTGTCGGGCCCGATCGCCGCGCGTGCCTCGGCGGTGTGTTCCGGAGTGACGAAGTAGGGATGTGCGCCGTCGGCCGCGGTCGCTGACAGTTCGAGCATCTTCGGTCCGAGCGCTGCGAGCAGCTTGATCGGCGGCTCGGACGGCGGCACCGCCATGTACGGCGACGCAGCCATCGCCTCCAGGTACGCACGCATCTGGGTGAGCGGCTTGGAGTAGTCGAGCTTGCGCAGCCCTGCCACCATCGGCTCGTGGCTGACGCCGAGTCCGAGCACGAAGCGACCGTCGGTCTGTTCGGCGAGCGTGTTGGCCGCCTGCATCATCGGGCCGGGGTGACGGCTGAAGATGCTGGCGATGCCGGTGGCGAACTGCAGTGTCGACGTCTGCGAGGCGAGCCATGCGAGGTGTGCGAACGGGTCGCGTCCGACCGTGTCGGGCACCCAGAGCGTCGAGTAGCCGAGCGACTCGATTCGGCCGGCAGCTTCGGCCGCCTCGCCGGTCGTCATTGCGTCCGTGAAGTACCAGACGCCGAGGTTCGATGGGCCGGTCAGTCGCTCGCGTGCACTCATGTGGCCGAACCTACCGTCGGCCACGCCGGCGCCTGGCACCGGCGTGACCGTCAGTCGGGGAGCATCGGCAGTTGGATCCCGGGGTCGCCGCGTAGCGTCGTCGCCCGCTGAATCGAAGTCCGGCCGAACCGCTCGTGGACCGCGTCGACGACGGAGTCGAGCTGCTCGGCCTCGCACCGCTCGAACGGGAGCACCAGTTGCACTGCGTCACGGTCGGCGAGGTTGCCCACCGAGATGCCGAGCAGGCTGATGCCGCGCTGTTCGACGAGCGGCCAGGCAGCATCGAGCACGCCGTCGGCGGTGGCATGGATCAGCGCGGTCGCCGACGTCGCG
The DNA here is from genome assembly GCA_963716095.1 of Ilumatobacteraceae bacterium. Lineage (GTDB taxonomy): Bacteria > Actinomycetota > Acidimicrobiia > Acidimicrobiales > Ilumatobacteraceae > Sva-07. The sequence continues at coordinate 94,513 of CAVQSV010000002.1, forward strand.
TCGGGCAGTGAATGCGACCGTGTGGCTCGGCTGAGATCGTCGAAGCGCAGCCGCACGGTGATCGTGCGGCCGACCCGATCGGCTCGGCGCAGTCGGCCGGCCACCCGGTCGACGAGTCTCCACAGCACCACGTCGATCTCGTCGCGGGATCGACGGCGCCGACCCAACGCCTGCTGCGATCCGATCGAGCCGCGCCGCTTGCCGGTGGTCACACGGCGAACGTCGCGGTTGTGGGCCAGCGCATGCAGTTGGTGGCCCATCGACCGACCAACGATCGACACGAGCGCCTCGGGTTGCATCGCGGCCACGTCGGCCACCGTGTGCAGACCTCGGTCGTGCAGTTTCGCGGCGGTGATCTCTCCGACTCCCCAGAGGCGTTGCACCGGCAACGGGTGGAGGAAGTCGAGTTCGCCCTCCGGTTCCACCACCAACAGCCCGTCGGGCTTCGACACAGCGCTGGCCACCTTGGCCAGGAACTTGGTCCGTGCCACGCCGACACTGATCGGTATCCCGACGTCAGCGGCGACGCGGCGGCGCAGTTCGGTGGCGATCTGTGTCGGTGATCCGGCGAGCCGCCACAGCCCTGCGACATCGATGAATGCTTCGTCGATCGACATCGGTTCGACGATGGGCGAGGTGTCGCGGAAGATGTCGAACACGTGCCGGCTGGCTTCGGTGTAGGCGTCGAAACGCGGTGGGACCTCGATCAGATTCGGGCAGAGCCGTCGGGCGGTTCCGCCCGACATGGCGGTCCTGACACCGAACGCCTTGGCTTCGTAGCTCGCTGCGAGGACGACCCCGCCTCCGACTGCGATCGGCCGGCCCTGCAACGTCGGATCGTCGCGTTGTTCGACGGCGGCGTAGAACGAGTCGAGGTCGGCGTGCAGGATCGAAGCGGTGGATCGCGCGGGCGAGGACACGAACATATGTTCGCGCGACGAGCGCCGGCGAGCAAGAGCAGCGTTCGAGGTGATGGAGATTCAGACCGGACGGTGGACGAACCAGTCGCCGGACTCGATGAGCGTGAGCTCGAGTCCGGCGCCGCCCGCATAGGCCCACGCGTCGATGCCGCGAGCGGTCCGCACCATCACCCGGGCGAAGCCTCCGTCGACGACGCCCTCGATCTCGTCGAGGACCTCGAGTGCCCGGTCGGACGACTCGTCGAGGAGGCCGAAGGTGTGGCCGCTGATCGTGCCCGCCTCGTCGAACACCGCTGCGGGATAGTCGAGTCCGGTGTCGAACAGCTGTCCCGGCACCGAGTCGAGCCACCCGTCGTCGACGACGAACGGAGCGAGGAAACGCCACCGCAGATCGCCCGGTCGCAAGGTGCCATACACGAAGACGTGACGCACCCGGCCGGGTACATTCGTGTCAGGCACTGAGTTCGGCTTCGTCGTCGAGCTGCTGCTGGAGCGACGGAGCGGCCAGGCCGATCACGTCGCCCTCGGTGGGAAGGGGGTCGTTGCGGCACAGGAACGCCAGCTTGTCGTCGACGATCCGAACCACCGGGAGGAACAGGTTGGCGTCGACCGCCTCTTGGATGGCGTCGCCGCCGCGAGCCGTTCGCACCCGCCAGCCCTGCCGCGAGCGTTCGTCGAGCGTCGAGTAGGTGATGCCCTCGATGCCCACCAGGCGGCCGAGATGCTCCTCGGGTACCGACGTGTCGCCGCTGCGGCGGGCGTTCGGCGCGAGTTGGAAGACCTCTCGACGGCCGAACACGCGAGCGAACCGGGCGGTGGCGAGCGCGTTCACCTCGTCGTTCGAGGTGAACGCCAGCAGGCGGCCGATGCCTCGCAGGTCGAGGTCCTGGCTCGCGTCCTCGGCGAGCACGCTCATCCGGCGAGCACGAAGCCCGGCGGCGATCGCCCGTGTGACGTTGTAGGGATCGGTGTCGACCAGCAGGGTCTTGAAGTTGCGCTTGTCGAGTTCGCCGGCGAGGCCCCGGGCGACCGCGTGTGAACCCGCGATCAGCACACCATCGGCCTGCGCCTCGGCGAGCCCGAGCGCCCGGGCCGCCGGCCCCGCGAGGAAGCCGTAGACGACGATCGTGCCGATGATGACGAGGAAGACGATCGGCACGATCTTCGCAGCGTCGGGAACCCCTTCTTCCTCGAGTCGGATCGCAAAGATCGCCGACACGGCGGCGGCGACGATGCCTCGTGGTGCCATCGTCATCAGGAAGACCCGCTCACGCCAGTTCAGCGAGGTTCGCACCGTCGACACCATCACCGACAGCGGCCGGGCGAGGAAGACCAGCAGAGCCAGGAACACCAGCGACGGCACGAGCACGTCGCGCAGGGCATCGGTCTCGATGCGAGCAGCGAGGAGGATGAACAGGAACGAGATCAGCAGCGTCCGTACGCTCTCGTTGAACTCGAGCACCTGACGAATCGTCGAGCTCTCTCGCCTCGCGAGGTACATGCCCATCACCGTGACCGTCAGCAGGCCGGCTTCCTCTTGTACCTCGTTCGTGGCGACGAACGATGCGACGACGAAGGCAAAGGTCACCGGGACGGTGAGCTGATCGGGGATCAGGAAGCGCCGCAGTGCGTTGTCGAGGACCACGGCGGCGGCGAGACCGATACCGGCACCGGCGACGATCGTGAGGAGCACGACACCGGCGATGGTGGCGACGGCCTCGTCGGGAGCGTCGGTGAGCACGATCTCGAAGGCGATCAGTGCCGCCGTTGCGCCGATCGGATCGATCAGCACGCCCTCGGCACGCAGGATCGGCCCGGTGGTCCCGGCTGGGCGCACGAAGCGCAGGAGCGGTCCCACCACGGTGGGGCCCGTCACGACGAGCACGGCACCGAGCACGATCGCTGTCTGGTTCGAGATGTCGAAGATCTCGCGGGCGCCGTACCAGCCGACGAGGAACGTCACCACGGCGCCGACAGAGATCAACCGTCGGACCACGGTGCCGGTGTTGCGCAACTCTCGTGGGGGAAGGTCGAGGCCGCCTTCGAACAGGATGAGGGCGACGGCCAGCGACACCAAGGGAAAGAGCGTGCCGCCGAGCAGCTCGTCGGGCTCGACGATCCCGGTCACCGGTCCCAGCAGCAGGCCGGCGGTCAGGAGTGCGATGATCGAGGGGACCTGGATGCGCCAGGCAACCCACTGCGCGAACATCCCGGCACCGAGGATCAGCGCCAGCGTGGGACCGATCGCCGACTCGGTCGCAGCGAACATCGCAGCGGTCACGTTTCCGTCCTCATCAGCTGCTCAGGATGGAGTCGACGGACATCCGGTGCGATCGTAGTCGGGGTACCGTCAAGCCATGACCGCACGCATCGAACGAGTGACCTTCCCGGGGAGTCAGCAGGCCCAGCTCGCCGCCCGACTCGACCTGCCGGCCGGCCCGCCACGAGCGTTCGCGCTGTTCGCCCACTGCTTCACCTGTGGCAAGGACATCGCCGCAGCGTCGCGGATCGCCAACGCGCTCACCGACCTGGGCTTCGGGGTGTTGCGGTTCGACTTCACGGGGCTGGGGATGAGCGAAGGCGAGTTCGAGAACACCAACTTCACCTCGAACGCCGGCGACCTGGTCGCCGCCGCCGATTGGTTGCGCCGCGAGCATCGGGCCCCGCAGTTGCTGGTCGGGCACTCGCTCGGTGGTGCCGCCGTGCTGGCGGTGGCCGCCGACATCCCCGAGGTCCGTGCGGTCGCCACGATCGGTGCACCGGCGAGCCCGGAGAACGTCACGGGCCACTTCGAGTCGTCGCTCGACGAGATCGCTGCGACCGGTTCTGCAGAGGTACAGCTGGCCGGTCGGCCGTTCAGGATCCGCCAGCAGTTCGTCGACGACCTGCGCAATCACGTGATCACCGATCGAGTGGCGACCATGAAACGGGCGTTGCTGGTGATGCACTCGCCGATCGACAACACCGTCTCGATCGACCATGCCTCCGAGATCTTCCAGGCGGCACGCCATCCGAAGAGCTTCGTGTCGCTCGACGGCGCCGACCACCTGCTCACCAATCGTGACGACGCGCGTTTCGCTGCGAACGCGATCGGAGCGTTCGCCGACCGCTACATCATCGACGAGAGCGGCGCCCTCGATGCGCCGCCTGGCTCGGCGTCGGTGGTCGTCGCCGAGACCACACAGGGCCCCTTCCTGAACCACGTCGTCGTCGGACAGCACCGCCTGCTCGCCGACGAACCGGAGTCGGTGGGAGGATTCGACGCGGGACCGTCGCCGTACGACTTCCTCGGAGCGGCGCTCGGCGCCTGCACGTCGATGACGTTGCGGATGTACGCCGACCGCAAGAAGGTGCCGCTCGACCGGGTGACGGTCGAGGTCAGCCATGGCAAGGTGCACGCCAACGACTGTGTCGAGTGTGCCGACAACACGAACCTGGTCGCCCGGACCGGCATGATCGACCGCTTCGAACGTGCGATCACCGTCGAGGGCGACGATCTCACCGACGAGCATCGGGCGAAACTGCTCGAGATCGCGGACAAGTGTCCGGTGCACCGCACGCTCGAATCGGCCAGCGCGATCGTCACCCGTCTCGCTGAGTAGGGCCGTGCCGCAACGCGTGGCGATCTCAGGCGGAGACGGCGGCGGGGCGTTCGGTCGGTGCGTCGGCGTCGGAGGGTTGTACCCGATCGAGTGAGCCGTCGCGATGGCGCACCAGTGCGCCGTTGAACTCGGCACCCATCAGCGACGAGATGGCGAGGAAGCTGAGCCAGGTGACGATCCCGAGGACGAGAGCGAAGCTGCCATAGGTCGACGAGGCCCCCTCCTGGATGCGGTCGACGATGGCGGTTCCGAAGTACTGCAGTGCTGCGAAGACGATGCCGGCGATGACCGCTCCCGGCCAGACGTCGCGCCACGTGGGTTCTGCGGCGGTGAGGAATCGGTACATGGCGGCGAGCACGGCGATGTTGATCAGCGCGGTTGCGATCAGCAGGGCCACTCGACCCACGCTCGGGAGCCCGGCAGCGTTCACGAGCGTGGTGATGACGATGGTTGCGACCTGGGCAGCACCGATGAACAGCAGGCCGAGGAGCGCTTTGCCGCGTTGCTTCGGCATGGCATCGCGCTGGTCGACGTGGACTTCCCAGACGTCATCGAGGGCACCCTGCAAACCGACGAACGCCTTCGTGGACGACCACAGCGCTCCGCCCAGACCGATGATCAGCGCCCACCAGTTGCCGGTGAGCGACGTCGGATCGTTCTGGAGTTGCTCACCGAGCACCGGAATGTCGGCGAGCGCGCCGTTGATGAGTCGCTCCTGGAGTTCCTCGTTGCCTTCGAGCACGAACCCCAAGATCGTGGTCGCGGCGAGCATCAGGGGAAAGATCGAGAGAAATCCGAAGAAGGCGAGCACCGATGCGTTGCGCCCGGAGATGTGCCGCCGCCAACCGTCGAGCGTGTCGACGAGCACGTCGATCGCGGCATGCCGGGAGCGGAAATCCATCACCTTGTCGCTCGTTGTCCAGGGCATCAGCGCTGCATCCTCATCGTTCGGTGTTCTTCGTCTCGGTCAGATTCCAATCGACAGGATCGCGCCCTGCGGCCACCAGCGCTGCATTCGTGCGACTGAACGGCCGGCTGCCGAAGAACCCGTTGCGTGCCGAGAGCGGCGATGGGTGTACCGACTCGATGATCGTGTGACGATCGGTGTCGATCAACTCGCGCTTGCGGCGAGCCGACGAGCCCCACAGGATGAACACGACGGACTCGCGCTTGGCGTTCACGACCCGGATCACGTGATCGGTGAAGGTCTCCCACCCGTGCTTCTGATGTGAGCCCGCAGCGCCACCGCGCACGGTGAGCGTGGTGTTCAGCAGCAGCACGCCCTGGCGTGCCCACGATTCGAGATTGCCATGGTCGGGGATCTCCTCGCCGAGATCGGCGTGCAGCTCGGTGTGGATGTTCACCAGCGACGGCGGCACACGCACCCCATGACGTACCGAGAAGCACAAGCCGTGTGCCTGATCGGGACCGTGGTAGGGGTCCTGGCCGAGGAGCAACACCTTCACCTCGGCGAGCGGCGTCAGGTGCAGCGCAGCGAACACTTCGTCCGCCGGTGGGTAGACGGGATGCGTTCGTCGTTCCTCTGCGACGAACGACTGCAGGTCGCTCCAGTACGGCAAGTCGAACTGATCGCGCAACGCGGGGTTCCAGTCCGTCCTCATCAGCCACACTGCCTACCATGGGTGTCGTGTTCGATCATCTCGAACGAGCTCCGCTCGCCACCTTGCCGACGCCGCTCGAAGCCGGCCCGACCCTTGCCGGCGGCAGTCGACTCTGGGTGAAGCGAGATGACCTCACGGGTCTCGGCGGCGGCGGGAACAAGGCGCGCAAGCTCGAGTTCCTCTGCGGCGAGGCCGTTGCGACCGGCGCCGGTTCGCTGGTCACGGTTGGCGCCGCGCAGTCGAACCACTGTCGGATGACCGCAGCCGCTGGTGCTCGCCTCGGGCTCGAGACGCACCTCGTGCTCTCCGGCGATCGTCCCGACGCCGCCACCGGCAACCAGTTGCTGTCCATGCTGTTCGGAGCGCAGTTGCACTTCACCGGCGCAGAAGAGAGCCACTGGGGTGAGCTCGAAATCGCCCGTGAGGCCATCACCGATCAGCTCGTTTCCGACGGTCTGGTGCCGTATGCGATCCCGATCGGTGGCAGCACGGCGGTCGGGGCGCTCGGCTATGCCCAAGCGTTCATCGAGCTGCTCGACCAGTGCGACGCGGCCGGGGTGGCGCCCTCGCACGTGGTGTTCACGTCGTCGAGCGGGGGCACCCATGCAGGACTGCTTGCCGGTCGCGTCGGCCGCAGCACACGCCGGCCGGGACGTACCCGCCGTCGTTGCGATCGGGGTCGCCAAGGGCGTGAACGTCGGTCGGCCGGATGTGGCGGGCCTGGCGAACCAGACGCTCACGCTGATGCAGTCGACGGCGATCGTCGCCGAAGAGGACGTCGAGGTCGACGCCAGATGGATCGGCGACGACTATGCGGTGCCGACCGAGGCCGGCGACTCGGCGATCCGCTGGGCGGCCGAGCACGGCGGCTGGCTCCTCGACCGCACCTACTCGGGCAAGGGGTGCTCCGGTCTGCTCGGCCTTGCCGCCGAGGGCCGGTTCGGCGCCGATGTCGTCTTCGTCCACACCGGCGGATGGCCGGCGCTGTTCGCTCCCGGCGGTGTTCCCCGCTGACTGGCGTCGGCGCGCACGGGTAGCGTGGCGCGGATGACCGATCAGATCCTCGACGTCGACCTGCTCGCCTTCGAATCGAACACCGGAGCGAGGCGGCGAGCCGTGGTCGACGGCGTGCGCCGCAGCCTGGCAACCGGGTTCGTGTACACCAGTCACGACCTGTCCGATGACCTGCTCGACACCACCTACGGCATGCTTCGTGAGTTCTTCGAGCTCGACGAGGCAACCAAGCAGCAGTTCACCGTGCCGGGCGCACACGGTCAGACCGGCTACACCGGGCTCCTGGTCGAGACGGCAGCGGCGAGCGACAAGCCCGACTGGAAGGAGATGTTGAACTGGTCGGCTCCGATCGCCGCCGGGCATCCTCTGAAGACCAAGTTCCCGACCGCGTATCCCGACCAGCTGCTGCCCGAGTCGGCGGTGCCGGGCATCACCGAGGTGCTGTACCGATTCCACGAATCGATCGCCGATCTGCAGCGTCGGTTCCTCCGGGTGATCGCCGAGGGCATCGGATGCCACGAGACGTTCTTCGACGACATGGTCGCCGACGGCCCGACCCTGACCAGGGCGATCCGCTACCCGGCGATGTCGGAGTTGGGCGAGGACGGCCACGAGTGGGCCGGCCAGCACGGCGACATCAACCTGATCACCGCGCTGCCGCGTGCCACTGCCCCCGGGTTGCAGGTGCAGGTGGGCGACGACTGGGTCGACGCGACACCACCGGACGATGCCGTCATCATCAACACGGGCATCATGCTCGAGCGCCTGACCAACGGTGTGATCCCGATCGGGTGGCACCGCGTGGTCGCCTCGCCCGACTACGAGGGCGAGCGGTACAGCGTCGTGCAGTTCTGCCACCCCAGGCCGTGGACGATCCTGTCGCCGGTGCCGTCGTGCTGCACCGAAGCCACTCCGCAGCGGTTCTCAGCGATCAGCGCCGAGCACGCGCTCGACGAGGTCCTCTATCAGATCAACCTCGTCGAAGACGCTCGTCGCGTCGGCTGACACTGGCGCAGCCGGTGGCTCAGGGACGCATCATCGGCACGGCGCTCGGTGTGACGTCGCGGACGGCCAGATCGACCCAGATCGAAGTCGGCAGGTCGATCGGTGTCAACCAGGTCGCCGGCACGGTGTCGGGGCCGCCGGCTCCCGGGCCGCGCTTCTCTGGTGGCGCCCACCCGCACCCCTCGTTGGGGTAGATCATCGCGGCCCAGCCCGATGCCGTGACGACGCCGGTCTCGCCGATCACCCATTCGGAGTCGATCTCACGGTTGTCGTCGGTGGTTTCGGTGGTCACCGGATCGAAGCCGGACCCCGAGGCGATCCCGGACCATGGGCCGATGCCGGCCGAGCAGGCCTGTCGGAACAGGGCATCGATCACCGGCCCGTAGGCGTCGACCGGGGTGCCATCGAGATCGACGATCGTGAGACGGATGTGCGGGGCGACGGCATCGGTCGGGATCTGCACGGTGGCGTCGGTGGGCACATCTGCCCGGATGCCGACCGGCAGTGGGCTGCTGTCGCCCATGTACCCGAGCACCTGGCCGGCGCGCACGCTCTGGCCAACAGCGGCGAGGTTCGTCAGACGCAGATGATCCGGCGCTGCCCCGTCGTCGGTCCCCGGGGTGTCGTCGTTGAAGCCTGCGAGGTGGTAGCTCCGACCGACCACATCGGTGATCGTGACCGAGATCGGCTCTCCGGGTTGGTTTCGGACATCGGTGACCACTCCGTCGCTGACCGCGAGGACGGGCTGCATCTTGACTCCGAAGATGATGCTGGGCGCTTCCTCGGCGCACAGCCCTGCGGCCTCGATCTCGGCGGCGGTGCCGTTGGCCCCGGCGCCCTCGGCGGCGTCCTGAGCGTCTCCGCACTCGGGAGCGGCCGGCCGGGTGGGTCCGAGCACCGGGAATGCGACCGTCGCGGTGCGCTCGATCGCCGGCGTCGCCGGATCGATCGCCGTCGGCGGTGCGAGTTCGGGGGCGAATCCCATCCGTGCGAGCCGAGCCTCGAACGTCAGGGTCTGCGGGATGGGTTGACCGGAGAGGAATGCCCACACGCCGAGCCACCGCTGCTGGTATTCGCGGACCGTGAGGACGTTGCCGGCTGAGGGAACCGGCACGATGTCCATGAGTTCGACGTCTCGAGATGCCCGCGGGTAGTACCACATGACCGGAACCATCGACACGTCGTTGTTCCACTGGGCGAGGAATTTCGTGACGTCGGCGGCGGCGCGCTCGTCTTGGATCTCGGGCGGTGCCAGGTAGGCCTCGGGGTAGCCGGCGTAGTCGTTCCAGGTGGACGTGATGAACTGGTACGCGCCGGATGCGCGGCCCTTGTTCGGCGGCGCGGTGTAGTCGCCGCGCGACTCGAGATACCGGATCGTGGCGAGGATGTTGGCCATCTGGCTCGGGTAGGCAACGACCTGCTGAGGTGCGGGTGCCGGCGTGGTCGGGGGAGCGACGGTCGTTGTCGTGGTCGCTCCGGCCGCAGGTGCTGGTGGGGATGGTGCCTCGGTCGTCGCCGGCCGTGGCGCCGCAACGGTCGTTGTGGTCGTCGGCTTGGTGGTGGTCGTCGTCGGCTTGGTGGTGGTCGTCGTCGTCGACGTCGTCGATGTCGTGGTGGTGTCGGCGACGGTGGTGGACGCGCTGACTGCCGAGCGCCGTCGCGGAGTCGTCGCTCGCGGCATCGTCGGCGTGTGCGGGTGGCGCCACCAGTGCTGAGAGCAGTGCGACCGCGACGATGGTCGTCGTCACCTTGGACGCGTGGAAACCGGCGTCGTCTGCCCACGAGCGTGCGCGTGGGGTCGGTGCGAGGTGGTCGCGCTGTTGGATGGATCACCATCGGTGGTATCGGCACATGTTCCAGCTCAGTAGAGCGCGTTCTTGCGACAAAAGGTCCGCAGTCGGCCCCTGGGGACCACGTCTCGGTACCTGATTCGATCCCGAGGGCCTGCCGGCACTCGGCCAAGCCGGTCATCGTGATGTCGGTTCGCCGTCGACGACCACGACGAACGAGAGGCGCCAGGCATCTGGGCGGACCGTCCCACGTGCATGCCAAACGGACTGCATCCATCGTTGTACCCGAATGTCGGGGTCCGGCTCGTGGTCCGATCGTTGGCCGAGGTGGCTGCGTTGCGCAAGTACGCCGGTGGACGGTGGCCACCCGCGGTTGACCGCAGCGCGAGTCGGGACGAAGCTGTGGTCGTGGTCACGGGGATCTCACAAGCGCAGGCGAGCTCGTCGGTCGAGCAGTTGACCAAGATCTGTCGCAACCTCCCGGAGTGCGTGATCGAGGGTGATCAGCACCTCAAACTGAGCGTCGCCGGCAAGACCATCGGGTGGTTGACGGTCGATCATCACGGTGACGGCAGGATCTCGCTGTCGGTTCGGGCGCCGAAGGGTGAGAACGAAACGCTCGTCGCGTCCGACCCCGACGTCTTCTTCCTGCCGCCCTACGTCGCTCGCCACGGCTACGTCGGGATCTACCTCGACCGGCCGACCGTCGAGTGGGACGAGGTCGACGAACTCGTCACCGAGGCCTACATCCTGGTCGCCCCGAAGCGCTTGTCGAAGCTGGTCCAAGTGCCACGGAGCGACGACCACTGAGCTACATCTCGATGAGGATCTCGTTGATCGACACCCGTGGCGGCTCGACGAAGTCTTCTGCGAAACGTGCCATCGTCGACTGGAACTGCGGGCTCTCTCGGAGCGCCTGGTAGGAGGAGGGATCGCGCCAGCGCGCGATCACCGTCACCTCGCCTCGCTCGCGATCGGCGGTGAACCACGCACCGAGCCAATCGTCGTGCGCCGCCACCAGGTCGCGATTGGTCTCGTCGAACAGGGCAGCGAGCCTGTCGATCGACTCGGGGTCGACCTTGACTGTCGTCACGACTGCATACGCCACGCGCACCTCCTTCTCGTCGGGAGGATCGACGCTACACAGCGCGAGAGACACCGAGCTGCCGCCGGGTCACCGGCGGGTCGGCGCTACCGTGTCGTGGCCCATGTCCGATGTCGCCGCCGCCAACGTCTCCGCCGACACTGCGGCACCCGAAGTCGTCGAACTGCCGGTCGACGTCGTCCTCGCTGTCGATGTCGGAGCCACCTTCTTTCAGGCTGGACTCGTGACCGCCCGTGGTGTCCTCATCGACCGCAGCCGTGCGCCGATCGAAGCCGATGTCGGTCCCGAGTCGAACTACACGGCGCTGGCGTTGACCGTCACGGAGATGCTCGAGCGAGCAGCGTCACGTCACGCGGCCGTCGTGCGGAGCTTGGGGTTGACGAGTGGCGGTCATGTCAGTCGCGGACTCGACGAGGTCTCACCGCTGAGCGTGCCTGCGTGGAGCAACTTTCCCCTGCGGGCGCGTCTCGAGGAGCTGTCCGGGCTCGACGTGTACGGCGACCTCGACGCCAAGGCGTTGGCACTCGCCGAAGGGTGGCTGGGCGCGGCACAGGGGCAGCCCAACTTCTGCGCGATCACCGTGTCGGCAGGTGTTTCCGGGGGGATCATCCTCGACGGCGACCTCCTCGACGGCGAGTCCGGCTACGCAGGCCAGATCGGCCATTTCATCGTCGAGCCCGGTGGGCGCCGTTGCGTCTGCGGCACACAGGGATGCCTCGAAGCCGAAGCCTCGGGACAAGCGATCGTGGCGATCACCGGCCGACCGGCCACCGAGTCGTCGTATCAGATCATGCAGCGCACAGGTGACTTCGTGGGGCGCGCCGCCGCATCGATGTGCAACTCATTCGATCTGTCGCTCGTGGTGGTCGGCGGCAGCGTTGCTCTCGGGTTCGGCTCGACGTTCTTCCACGCCGCCCAGGTCACGCTCGACGAGCTCGCACGCCAGCCGTACAGCCGCGGTGCTCGGATCACGCCATCGAGATTGGGCGAGCAGGGCCCACTGGTGGGCGCCGGCGCCGTGGGCTGGCGAGGTCTGCGCCGGGCCGCGCGCCGCCGAACCCAAGCCCGTCCGACTCAGCCGCCGAAGGCCCGGTAGACGTACTCGGCAGGGCCGCGACCGAATCTGCGCTGCCACCACATCCCGGCTGCGATTGCTGCCACCCAGAACACCGCAGCGAACAGCAACGCTGTGTCGGCGCCGGCCGGCTCGATCCAGCCGAGCCAATCGACGCAGCAGTTTGAAGACGAGGATGTGGGCGAGATACAGCGACAGGGTCAGCTGGCCTGCGCGTCGGAGTGGATCGGTCGCCACCGGAAAGCGCGCTGCGAGCCAGTCGATGGCGACGTAGGCGAGCAGGGCCGTGCCGAGGGCGTTCGCCACGTACACGAGGCTGCGATCGAGTGGCTGGATCGAGAACACGATCGAGCGAACGCCGGTCGTCGCCGCAGCCGACAGCATCGAAGACACGCTCAGCAACACGATCCCGACACCGGTCGCCGCGGGGCGCCACCACGACGCATCGAGCACGCGGCCGAGCACGATGCCGGCGCACAGGAACGCGAACCAGGGCAGCAGCGGGTGCGTTCCGTTGACGAACACGTCGAACACGTATCGCCGCACCGAATCCTGGTCGGGGCCGGTCAGCCAGCCGGTGTCGTGGCCGTTGCGGTTGCGCTCGTATTCCCATACCTGAATCGAGGCAGCGGCAACCGCAGCGGCGAGGCCGACGGCGATGATCCATCGCGACCGCCACGTGAACATCGCTGCAGCCAGCACGAACATGACGCCGTAGTAGACGATGATCGTGCCCGGCCAGATCGTGTCGAGTACGAGGCCGAGCACGTACAGCAGCACCCCTCGACGGACCAGTCGCCACCGCATCTCGCTGACACGGGTCGGATCGCCGATCGTCCGACGGGTCAGCAGCGTCACGCTGACCCCGGCAACGAGCACGAACGTCGCTGCGAATCGGGTGGAGAGCGGTCCGGTCCACGGATCGAACAACTCTTCGAGCCAGCCGGTTCGGGGCCAGGCGGTGTTGGTTTCGAAGCTCCGCAAGATCAGGTAGCCGTGGTAGTTCATCACGATGACGCCGATGAGCGCGACGGCGCGAACGACGTCGGGCCCGTGCAGCCGGGCAGACGGCGCGGTGTCGGTGAAGCTGGCGGTCGGTGTGGTCAGATCCACTCGTAGCGGTCCACTGTGGTCATCGTGAGCGGACGTTGGACGTCGACCCGGCTGCCGATGTCGGGCACCCGTGCGCCGTCGGCGACGAGCGCCATCGAGGTGTGCATGTGCGGCGCTTCGTGCAGGTCGAGCCGCGTGCGATCGAAGTGGAATGGGCTGCGACCGTCGGGGAGCGTGGTGACCCCGTTGGCAGTGCCCGCGCCGATCATCACGAGGTGGCCATCGGCTTGCACGGGCTGCTGGTGATAGCCGGCCGGTGTGCCGGCGCGGATCGGGCGGACGTCGAGCACGTCGGCGCTGAGCTGCAGCAGCGATTTGTCGCTGTGCCAGAGCGACGTGCCGAGACGGAGCCGATACGTGTGTGTCGGGGGCAACGAGGCGTAGGCGGCCGGGTCGAGGTGGCTCACCCACACGGGGAGGTCGCGGTCGATCGTGTCGATCGTCCGAGCGATTTCGTCGGCGTGTTCCTGAGGCGTCCCGGCGAGCGGAGGGTGGATGCTGACGCCGGCCACGTCGAGGCGACTTCGTCTCGCAGCGTCGACGAGGTCGGCGTCGGCGCCGTAGCGGTGCATCGACGATTCGAGCTTGACCACGACCCGGCCGCCCCACTTGGCGAGCGCGTCGACGTGCGCCTGGTTGCCGACCGTGAGGATCGGTGCGGTCGACGGGGGAGCGGCGAGCGTCGGCGTGAGCACGACCGGGTGGAGCCCGTCGGGCAGGCCGTCGAGTTCGTGGATCGTGCCGACGGCGACCGTGTCGCAGAACTCTGCTGCCAACTGTGCGAGCGGGATGCGTCCGAAGCCGTAGCCGTTGCCCTTGACGACGGGCACCAACCCGTCGACGGCACCCGCGAGCCGAGCGATGTGCGCTCGCCACGGAGCCGTGCGAATGGTCAGGGTGACGGTCACGGCGTCGACGCTAGTGCTGCGATCACCCGACCTCGCCCGCACGTCGATGAGCGAACACACCACATCTGCGGGTTTCGCTCATCGTTGGTGGGTGATCGGAGCTAATCCCGACTGTGTTGATCGGAATTGTCATGGATATCGTCGTCGGCGTGACGCTGCGATCCCTGACGAGCTTCCCCAACCCGGTCAACGAGACCTCTGCGCGCCTGGTTGCCGCCGGCGTGGTGGCACAGGCGATCGTGTTCCTGGTGGTGCGCGAGTGGTGGGTGCTCGTGCCGCTCACCTACGGCTTCCTCGCCCGGGTTGCCACCGGGCCGACCCTCTCGCCGCTCGGCCAGTTCGTCACCCGTGTCGCAACCCCGTCGGTCGAAACTCAGCTGCGCGATCGCAACCCGAGCTTCCACTCGCGCCAGGTTCCCGGCCCGCCGAAGCGGTTCGCGCAGGCGATCGGTCTGGCCTTCACGGCGACAGCGTCGGTTGCGTGGGCGTTCGGCGCAACGGGCGTCGCCGTCGTGCTGATCGCCATGCTCGCCGTTGCCGCCACGCTCGAAGCAGCATTCGCCGTCTGCCTCGGATGTATCGCCTACAGCGCCATCTGGGGATGTGCCGATTGCGACGACATCAGCGACCGGCTCCGCCAGGCGCTGGTCGAGGCCCGCGAGGAGGCTCCGGTTGTCGAGGCAGCGGTGTCAGGAACCACCGCCGAGCACCGCGTGCCTGCCGAGACCTGACCCCCCTTCGGCCCGTTCAGCGCTGACGCCCGGGCCAGGCGCTGAGGCGCGGGGCGATCGGAGACCAGCTTCGCGATCGGCGCATCCCGGCCCACACGCCCCACCCGTAGGCCAGGTCGGTCGGCGCTGCCCGTGGTTTGTCGACCAGGGCGAGGAGCAGCCACCAGCGGCTCCGACGCGACAGCACCGCGGTGGCCACCAGCATCGGCCACCACACGCGACGGCTCGCCGACGCGAGCTGGCGACCTGCGAGCAGGTGGCCGCGTAGGGCGAGCCCCATCGCCGCTCGGGGCGGTACGTCGGGAAGCTTGCGCACGAGCGCGACCGAGCTGCCGGCACCCAACGCGATGGCCGGTACCCACTGCCCGAACAGGGCCAAGGCCCAGCTCGCCGCAGTCCAGCCGTTCATGTGGACCGGCGACAACGCGCCCGGATGCCGAAGCGCGAGGGGCGCCGCCGAGGTGCCGTAACCGGCGTGCTGTTGCAGCCGTTCGCGCCATGACGTGCGCGGCTCGTGCCACACCGCCACGGCGGGGTCGTAGCGACACCGCCAACCGGCGTCGTCGAGTCGCCACACGAAGTCGACGTCCTCACCGAACCGCAATCCCTCGTCGAAGCCCCCGACCTGATCGAACGCGGCGACGCGCACCACCACCGCCGCGCCCGGCACGTAGCTGACGCGTGTGCCCGCACGGATGCGCGCCGGCTCGCCGCCGAGATCGAGTGGTGACCCCGACTCGCCCCGCACGCGTGGAGCGACCAGTCCGACCGCGGGGTCGTCGAAGTGCCACAGCAACGCCGAGAGCCAGTCGGAGCCCGGCAGCGACACATCGGCATCGACGAACGCCACCAGTGGTGTGTCGATCAGCGAACGAGCTGCGTTGCGCGCCGCAGCCGGTCCGCGGTTCGTGCTCAGACGGAGCGCCGCGCCGGC
This sequence comes from Ilumatobacteraceae bacterium, assembly GCA_963716095.1. Lineage (GTDB taxonomy): Bacteria > Actinomycetota > Acidimicrobiia > Acidimicrobiales > Ilumatobacteraceae > Sva-07. The sequence continues at coordinate 110,332 of CAVQSV010000002.1, forward strand.
GAGCGGCGGGGTCGATCCGTCATCGATGGTCAACCGACCGTCGCCGTGGACGGCACCACCGAGCTGTGGCGTCACCACGGTGACGTCGGCGAGGGTGAATCGATGGCCTTCGGTGGGGAGCGGATGGATCGCCCCTGCATCTGCCAGGCGGTCGGTCAACGTCGACGCGTCGACGTCGCCACCCGGCTCGAGCCGATCGACGAAGGCCTCGCCTGCGGAGCTCAGCCGGAAGAGGCGGAGTGGCGAGCCCGCCACGACGACGGGGCCGAAACGCTGCCACGACGAGTCGACGCGGTAGCGCACGTCAAGTGCCCGGGCCCGGCGCCAGCGGCCGCCACCGCTCGATCGAGTGCACGAGGTCGGCGACGAATTCCGTGATGAAACGCTCGCCCTCCCGTCCGGACGCGCCGTCGGGATCACCGAGTACACCGCTGCGGCTCACGGCACGAACCCCTCGGGAACGCAGCTCGTCGATCGATGCGTCGGGTCCGGCGGTGGCCAACTCGAGGCGCACCAGTCCGGGGTCGATCGCCAGCATCATCGACGTCTCGATCCGACCGGCATGCAGGTCGGCGGGCCCGCCGTCGCGCCGCTGCGGCCACTGCGGCGACCAGCCCAACACGTTACGGCCCTCGGCGGTCAGCGAAGCGACCGCCGAGGCGATCGCTTCGTGGTTGCCGCCATGGCCGTTGACCAGCACCACACCCGCTGCCCAGTCGGCGCTTCTGACGAGCTCGATCAGCACCGACATCATCACCTCGGAACCGATCGACAACGTGCCGGCGAAGTCGGCGTGTTCCCCGGAGGCGCCGACGCTGATCGTCGGGCCGATCATCAGCCCGTCGGTGTGATGGACTGCGCGTCCGGTGAGCTCCTCGGCGATGATCGTGTCGGTCGCCAATGGCAGGTGTGGTCCGTGTTGCTCGGTCGAACCGACCGGAATCAGGACGATGGGAGCGGGTGCTCGATCGTCGGATGGTGGTCGGGCGATGCCGTCGACCTCCGGCCAGGTGGCGTCACCCAATCGCATGGTCTGGTCCTACTCTGACTCGGCAGGGTTCGACGGGGACGTGTCGAGGTAACCCCAGTCGCGGAGTTGATCGAGAATCTTGGCGGCCGCGGACGGAGGATCGAGCGTGAGGAGTTCGGAGTGGACCTCGCCACCGCCGACGTCGAGGATCTGGCGGACCCGATCGAGTGAGCCGCCGGCCGGGGCCGGGAGCACGCGTGCTCGAGGACGGTACGGATGGATCTCGGCTTCCGGGAGTCGGCCGTGCGGACCCTGCAGTCGCGACACGTCGGCGTCGCGGGCCGCGAGCGATGCCGCCAACGACGCGCGTCGAAGCTGGGCCGCAGAGCCCTCCACGGAGAGCACGGCCGGTGCAGCGACCTCGATGATCTCGCGCCGTCCGCCGTCGAGGCGTCGGACGACGCGGAGCGGTGCGGACACGTCGGCGATCTGCACTTCGAGGAGCCCGAGCGCTTGTGCGCACGAGAGCTCTGCCGCGATGAACGCCGGGACCGAACCGGTCCCACGATCGAGTGAGTAGTCGCCGCACAGCACCAGGTCGTGGTCGTGGAGATGCTCGGCCAGCGCAACGGCGACGACGTGGCTGTCGAGTTCGGTCGAGGCGTCGACGCGGATCGCCGAGTCGGCGCCGACGGCGATGGCATCGCGCAGGACGTCGTCGGCGCTCGGCGGACCGAGGCAGATCACCGTCACGTCGTGGGTGCCCGGCTGCTCGGCGATCGTGAGCGCCACTTCCAGGGCGGCTTCGTCCGCCGCGGACACGCCGGACCAGCGACGGTCGGCTTCGCGCTCGCGGTCGAGCGACACCCACTTCCAACACACAGCGATCTTCACGAGGCACGCATCCTGTCGGTCAGGTGCGCTTGAAGACGACGCCGTGGCCGCCCTCCGGATAGGTCCAGGTGATGGCGCCTTCCTCGTTGCACACGAGGTAGCACGTGCCGCACTCGAAGCACTGTTCGTAGTTGAAGAGGATGCCGCCATCGCTCGTCGGCACGAACAGATTTGCCGGACACGCCACGACACAACCACGCGTGGAGCAGTCGGCGCAGATCTCGTCGTCGACGGTGATGTGGGCGCGCTCGTGGATGTCGAACCGGGTCGTGCCGATCAGATCCTCGAAGGACTGCTCGGGCCAACGCTCGCTCATCCGAAACTCCTCAATCCGTCGAGTGCGTCGCTCGCCAAGTCCTTGAGCTTCACACCGGCACGTTTGCGTTCCTCGTTGAGGATTCGGCGCAGGCCGGGCTTGGGCGTGGGATTGTCGACCCGGAACATGCGCTCCACCGTATTGGCGATCATGTCGGGATAGAGATGCTGGACCCGATCGGACAGCACCAGCGATGGCGCCCGTCGCAGTTTGCGGTGGTCGCGGAGGACGAAGGTGTCGTTGAGACGGCGTTCGTAGCCGGCGAGTCCGATCGCCGAGGTGTCGTTCGCGGCGAGCGCCTCGGCGGCGGCCTCTGCGGCGTACAGGCCACTGGCCATCGCGAAGTTCACGCCCTCCAACCAGATCCCTGCAGCCAGACACATCGCCGCAGCGTCGCCGGCCACCAGCATCCCGTCACCGGTCATCTTCGGCATCATCGACAGGCCGGCCTCGGGGATGACGTGCGCCGAGTACTCCTTGATCTCACCGCCTTCGACGAACGGGGCGATGCCCGGGTGCGCCTTCAGGTTCGCGATGATCTCCTCGGGTCGCAACTGCTGGGCGGCCAGCTTCGGCAGCTTCAGCACCACGCCGACGGCGAGGGTGTCGAAGTTGGTGTAGACGAAGCCGCCACCGTTGACACCGGAGGTGCCGCCGAGGATCTCGATGTCGACGCCCTCGCGGTCGCGCACCCCGAATCGCTCGTCGATCACGTGCTTGGGCAGTGCGATGGTCTCCTTCACGCCGACGGTGTAGTTGGCAGCATCGACGTCGCCGTAGAGGCCTGCGTCTTTCGCCAGGAAACTGTTGACGCCGTCGCAGGCGATGACGACCTTCGCGTGGAGGTCGCCGTCGGGGCGGTCGGTGGTGACCCCGATGATCTGGCCGTGTTCGTCGCGCAGCAACCCGGTGGCGGTGGTGGAGCACACGAGTCGTGCGCCGTCGGCCTCGGCCTTGCTGGCCAGCCAGTGGTCCCAGTCGGGGCGGTAGGCGGTGGCGCCGTTGTAGGGGGGCTTGCCCCAGTTCGCCGAGCGAAAGTCGACGGTGAGTGCCTGGGTCTCGGTGAGCACCATCGTGGAGCGTCGGGTGATCCAGCGTTGGATCGGTGCCTCGTTCCACCACTCGGGATGCAGCTGGTCGAGGATGCGCGGGTACACGACGCCGCCGTACATGTTCTTCGAACCGGGGAACGACCCTCGCTCGAGCAGGATCACCGAGTGGCCCTTGCGTGCCAGGACGGTTGCTGCAGCCGACCCGGCTGGGCCGGCTCCGACGACGATGGCATCGACCGATGGGGTCGGGTTCGTGCCGCTCACGAGGTGGTCCCCTGCAACGACTGGTGTTCGGCGCCAGTCGCTGCGTCGAGCAGGCGGAGGAGCTCGTCGAGGGTCTCGTTGGCGTCGGCCACGATGGCGAGATCGGACATCGCCATCATCGGACAGTGCGGGTCGGTGTTGACGCTGATGATGTGATCGGGATGACCGAGGCCGCTGGTGTGCTGCACCGCACCGCTGACGCCGAACGACAGATACAGCTCGGGGTCGATCACCACGCCGGTGGTGCCGATCTGGCGGTCGTGGTGCACCCACGAACGGTCGGTGATCACCCGGGTGGCGCCCATCACGCCGCCGATCGCGCCGGCGAATCGGTCGAGCTGTGCGAATCGCTCGTTGCTCTCGAGCCCTGCTCCACCACCGACGATCCGGCTGGCCTCGGTGAGGTCCATCGTCTGCACGTCGGGTGGCAGCACCTCGACGACGACGGCGTCGTGGGCGTCGAACGAGGTTCCGGCACCGTCGACGTCGATGTGGTGCACCGTGGCGGGTGTGTCGAGGGTGAGGCCGCCGCGAGCACCCGGCTGCACGGTCGCCACGAAGGGCCCGGTCGGACGCAGCTCATGGAGCTCGAGCCCGCCACGGCGTGCGACGCGTACCCGGTGGGTGCTCACCTCCGTGGCGCCGGCGAGCAGCGGACGTTCCAGTGCGCTGGCGAGACGCGGCGCGAGGTCGCGTCCGTCGGGAGCGTGCGGGAGCACGACGATGTCGCTGTCGGGAAGTGAGTGGACGATCGGCGCGAGGATCGCGGCCCAACGGCCGAACTCGACCGCTCCGAGTTCGACGTGGAACACCTCGGAGGCGATTCCGTCGACGTGGGTGTCGGCGGTGCCCGATCCGACGATGAGCACTCGCCCCTTCGCCTCGGCGATCGCATCGGGAGCGCCGGCGGGGAGCACCCCGTTGCGAACCGGGACGAGAGCGATCATCGGTCCAGCGTACGGTCGGCGTCGTTCGCGTGCGCAATCACAGCGGGCTCGTCACCCTTGCCGCGTTCGCGCAGCCAGCGGATCACCTCGACGAGCAGGGTGATGCCGAGAGCGGTACCGAAGGCGAGCCAGAACGCAGCGGCGTGGTTGTCCTCGAACGCCTGTCCGAACAGGTAGCCGAGACCGGCCGCGTAGGTCGCCCAGATCAATCCCGCCACCGCCACCCATGCTGCGAACCAGAGACGAGGCTGCTGGGTGATGCCCGACGACACGGTGAGGATCGTGCGTCCGCCAGGGATGAAGCGAGCGGTGATCAGGAGGAGACCGCCGCGTTTCTTGATCTGCAACGCGGAGGCGTCGAGGCGTGCCATGCGGTTGGGCTTGCGCTCGGCCCACGCCCGAACACGCGGCTCGAAGCGGTCGCCGATCCAGTACGCGAGGTTGTCGCCGAGGAACGCGCCGAACGCCCCGGCGAAGATCACGAGCGCCAGCGATTGGTTCCCAGCGCCGGCAGCGACCCCGCCGGCGATCACCGTGGTCTCGCCCGGAACGACGGGGAACACCGAGTCGAGCAGCGCGACCGAGAACACGATCAGGATGAACCACCCGCTCGACGAGAATTCGTCGAGCCACTCCGTGACGTCGGTGATGATGCTCGCGACGATGCCGACCATGACGGTCCGACGCTAGCGGCGAGGCCCCATGCCCCGCCCGCGATCAGGACGTGATCGTGATGCGCACGCGGGCGTGCTCGGCCTCGGCGGACGAGGCGATCACGAGGTCGTACTCGCCGGGTTCGATCACCCAGTCGGCGGTCGCCGTGTCCCAGTGGTGGAACGCGTCGGGTCCGAATTCGACGTCGACGTCCGATGTCGAGCCGGCCGGGACGACGAGCTTCGTCCATGCCTTGAGCTCCTTCGGCGGGCGGAGCGCCGATGGTTCGACGGGAGCGACGTAGCCCTGTACCACCACGGTGGCGTCGCGGTCGCCGGCGGCGGTGATCGGCACCGTCACCGTCACGGCCTGACCGGCGGTGACGGACGTTGCCGACGTGGTCGGCTCGCCCCATTCGGTGGTGCCGTAGCTGAGCCCGTGACCGAACGGGAACCTCGTGGCGAGGCCTCTTGCGTCATAGCCGCGGTAGCCCATGAACAGACCCTCGCCGTAGCGCTGTGTGCCGGCACCGGTGCTGTCGTGATCGGGTTGGTGATGCAGGTACGCCGGATGGTCGGCGAGTCGTTTCGGGACCGAGGTGGGCAGCCGACCGCCGGGATCGGAGACACCGAGCAGCACGTCCACCAGCGCTTCGGCCTGTTCCTGTCCGGCAAAGAACGAGGTGAGGATCGCCGGCGCCGCGCCCGAGGTGTCCGGGTCGGCCCAGTCCATCGTGACCGGTGAGCCGGCGTTGACGATGACAGCGGTGTTCGGGTTGGCGGCCACGACGCGTCGGATCAGTTCGTCCTGGCGGCCCGGCAGATCCATCGTGGTGCGGTCGTGGCCTTCGGTCTCCCACTCGTCGTTCGTGCCGACCATCACGACCGCAACGTCGGCGTCGGCGGCTGCAGCCACCGCTCGTTCCATCAGGTCGGCCGGGTCGGGCGGACGGACGCCGACGCGGATCGCCGCGAATCCGTTCCCCGAATCCGTCGCGAACCCGATGTCGAGCGGTACCGGCTGCCCGGCGGTGCAGTGGATCGTGGCGGTCATCTCCTCGCTGCCATAGCCGAAGAACTCCTTGCTTCGCGGCCACTGCATCTCCCGGTCGGCGAGCAACTCCTCGAGGCCGTCGCCGGTGTCGACCGCCATCGCCATCGGCCCGGTCGTGACCACGCCGACGGTGTGTTCGCCATCGACCTCGGGAACGAACGACCCCTCGATTCGTGTCGAGAACTGTCGCGGGTTGATGCCCTCGGGAACCGACCCGAAGAAGCGGACCAGCGTGGTCGGTGTCGGCTGCTCGAGCGCGACGTCGCCCGTCCAGTCGGTGCCGTTGACGTACGAGACCCGGAGCCCGCGCCCGCCGTCGGGACTGACGAGCTGGCCCTTGCGGACGACGGGGGTGAGGCGGTCGATTCGAACGCCCGGCTCGAAGACGATCTCGGCATCGGTTGCGGAGCCGGGCCCGAGCCGTTCGGTGAGCGCCGTCAGCAACGTCCGATGCGCGAACGGCGTGAGGCTTGCCGAGCCGCCGCCCATGCTCCTGTCGATTTCGGCGTTGGGGCCGACCACCGCGATGCGGCGAACCCCTGCAGTGTCGATCGGGAGCACCGGTACCGAGACGTCCCCCTCGGGTGACGATCGGCTCGTTGCGCAACAGGACGGTGCCGGCGACGGCGGCGCGTCGCGTGAGCGCCCGCTCGGCGGGATCGTCGACCGACTGCTCGGTCACGTCGCAGGAGCGTTCGTCGGCGCGCACCCGATTGGCGAGCAGCAGCAGGTTGCGTACGAGCCGAGTCGACCTGAGCTTCGTCGACCTCGCCCCGCTCGACGGCGGCTTCGAGCTTGCGACCGTAGATGCGAACGGGACCCGGCATCTCCAGATCGAGTCCCGCGTTCGCCGCCGGGGCTGCATCGTGCACGCCGTACCAGTCCGACACGACGAAGCCATCGAAGCCCCACTCGTCGCGCAGGACATCGGTGAGCAGGCGCCGATTGTGGGCGGCGTATTCTCCGGCGACCTTGTTGTACGAGCTCATGATGCCCCAGGCGTTCGCCTCCTTCACCGTGCGCTCGAAGGGGCGGAGGTACAGCTCGCGCAGGGTGCGTTCGTCGACGTCGACGTCGACGGTCATGCGTTCGATCTCGGTGTCGTTGGCGACGAAGTGCTTCACGGTGACGGCGACGTCGTGCGACTGCACGCCCCGGACGTACGCAACTGCGATACCGCCGGTGAGTTCGGGGTCCTCGCTGTAGCACTCGAACGTGCGCCCGCCCACCGGTGTGCGGTGCAGATTGACGGTGGGGCCGAGCACGATGTGGGCGCCCTTGCGGATCGCTTCGGTGCCGATCAGCGACCCGATCTCGCCGACGAGGTCAGGGTCCCACGTGGCGCCGAGGGTGATCCCGGCCGGTACGACGACACCGGGCGTTCCCGAGCCACCGTGGCCTTCGCCGCGTACACCGTTCGGGCCGTCGGACATCTTGAGCTGCGGGATCCCGGCGTCCGGGAACGCATGCGTGCGCCACGTCGTCTTGCCGGCGACGAACCGGCACTTGTCTTCGAGTGAGAGTGCAGCCAACGCCGCGTCGATGTCGATCACGATCGTCGAGTGTTGCAGGGATGGCACCAGGGGTCAGACCCCTGATGTCAGACCCCTGATGTCGTCAGACGGCGGCGCCGGCGCGCTCGCCTTCGACGACGGCGGCGTGTGCACGGCGCGGGGCCACACAGTCGCCGACCCGTTCGACGCTGACGCCTGCGGCCTCGAGATCGCGGTAGAGCCACTCGACCGGGTGGGCGTGGACCGCGAGCACCACCCAGTCGGGGGTTCGGGTCACGTTGGTGCCGGTCGGGTGATGCAGCAGGTTGAGCGTGCGAGCTTCCATCCCCATCGGGACCAGGTCGGTGGTCTGCACGATGCCCTTCTCGCCGGCGCGGATCCACCAGTTCTCCATGTCGAGGGTGATGCCGAGGTCCTGGCCGACGACCATGCCCTGGGTGATCACCTCGACGTTGCAGCCACGGTCGGCCAACACCTCGGCGGTGGAGGTGGCGTGGTGGAAACCGATCTCGTCGATCACCACGACGTCGCCGAACGGCTGCACCGTTCCATCGAGGACTTGGCGAACGTCGCACACGTTGTCGGCGTCGCCGGGCACCCAGTAGGGGAGTGCAGCCTCGGCGCCGGTGGCGACGATCACGTGGTCGGGCTGCTTCTCGTCGACGAGACCGGGCCAGACCCCGACGCCGTACTCGAACTCGACACCGAGCCGACGGCACTCGGTGAGTTGGTTGCGGATCATGTCGCCGAACTCGGCGCGGTTCGGCACCGAGGCTGCAAGACGAACCTGGCCGCCCGCCTCGGGCTCCTTTTCGTAGACAGTGACCTGGTGGCCGTTGCGCCGTGCGGCGATCGCGGCTTGCAGGCCGGCGGGGCCGGCGCCGACCACCATCACCGACTTGGGCTTCGACGTGAGCTGCACCGTGCCGACACCCTCGGCTTCGCGCCCGGTGCGGGGGTTCTCGATGCAGCCGAGCCAGCGGTTGAGACCCATCCGGCCCACGCACTCCTGGTTGCACGACAGGCACAGCCGTGTCTCGTCGGTGGCACCGGCTCGAGCCTTCGCCACGAAGTCGGCGTCGGCGATCTGCCCGCGGACCACGCCGACGAGATCGCAATGACCCTCGGCCAGCGCTCGCTCGGCCTGGAGTGGATCCTTGAATCGCCCGACGCCAACCACCGGCAGGTCGACTGCCTTGCGGATCGCTGACGGGATGAACATCGCGTAGCCGGGCGGGATGTGCATCGACGCCTCGATCATGAACAGGCTCGCCGTCGCCACGCCGATCGAGGTGTTGATGTAGTCGACCTGGCCGGTTGCCTCGACGATCTCGGAGATTCGAACGGCATCGTCGATCGTGGTGCCGTGTTCGATCAGTTCGTCGCCGCAGATCCGCACCCCGAGCGCCATGCCTCGCCCGATCTCCTTGCGGACGGCGGTGACGATGTCGACGAGGAGGCGGGCCCGATTCTCGAGCGAGCCGCCGTAGTCGTCGGTGCGGTGGTTGGTGGCGGGGGAGAGGAAACCGCGCACGATCGAGCTGTGTGAGCACTGCAGTTCGATGCCGTCGAAGCCGCCTTCGGCGCAGTGTTCGGCCACCAGTGCGTAGCCGGCGACGATCTCGTCGATCTCGGCGTGGGTGACGGCTTTGGGGACCTCGCGGAAGAGGGGGTCGGCCACCGACGATGGTCCCCACACGGGCAGCCGCGAGTACATCGACGAGGCCTGGCCGCCGTTGTGGTTGATCTGGGCGAAGATCGGCACGCGGTGACGATGTACGGCGTCGGTGATCTTTCGGTAGCCGGGGATGACGTCGCGGTGGAAGCCGTGGATCAGCTTCTCGTAGGGCCAGTCGGTGGGGTGGGTGGAGTGTTCCTCGGTGATGATCAGCCCGGTTCCGCCGGCAGCGCGTGCGCCGTAGTAGGCCGCGTGCTGATCGGTCGGCAGCCCGTTTCGGGCGTAGTTGGTGAGGTGCGCCGAGAAGACGATGCGGTTGCGCACCTCGACCGGGCCGAGCTGCTGTGGAGTCCAGAGGTAGCGGTACGCCATGCGCCGCCACGGTACCGGCCCCGTCCGCACCGCACGATGTCCAGCCCGCCACCCGCCCATCCCGTTCGCCCCACCCCGTTCGCCCCACCCCGTTCGCCCCACCCCGTCGCCCCACCCGTTCGCCCCACCCCGTTCGCCCCACCCCGTTCGCGTTGCGGTTCGGATGACCTGGTCCGTCGGATCTGCAACATGAACGGGTGGTGGGGTCGGCCCCGACGTTTGCGTTGCGGTTCGGATGACCTGGTCCGTCGGATCTGCAACATGAACGGGTGGTGTGGTCGGGTGGGCTGGGGTGGGCTGGGGTGGGCTGGGGTGGGCTGGGGCGCGTCCATCACGGCGGTGGCATGGTCTGGCGTCCTAGATTTGTTCGATGTCCGACTCGCAGCCCGCATCGACGCGCCCGCCTGCCATTGCGCCGGGCAATGTGGCCGTGATCACCGGAGGCGCCAGCGGGATCGGACTCGCCGTCGCCGAGGCGATGATCGCCGAGGGGATGAGCGTGGTGCTCGCCGACATCGACGCGCCGAAGCTGCGCGACGTCGAGGCCCGCCTCAGCGAGGATGGTGCGAGCGTCGCCACCATGGTGTGCAACACCACGGCCGAGCCCGAGGTCAATGCGCTGATCGAATACGCCGTCGAGCAGTTCGGTGGTGTCCACGTGATGTTCAACAACGCCGGCATCGCCGGTGTCGGCGACGCCTGGACCGACCCGGTCGAACTGTGGAGCCGAGTTCTCGACGTCAACGTGCTCGGCGTGGTCTACGGCATCCGCGCAGTGCTCCCGGTCATGCAGGAGCAGGGTGTGGGCCACATCGTCAGCACGGCGTCGCATGCCGGCCTGAACGGCGCGCCGGGCATCGCGCCGTATGTGGCCAGCAAGCACGCCGTGGTCGGGCTGAGCGAGAGCCTGTTCATGGAACTCGAAGTGACCGGCTCGCCGGTGGGTGCCAGCGTGCTCTGCCCCGAGTTCGTCAAGACCGACCTGATGGGCAAGGAACCCGAGGCGGTCGAATCGCCGATGGCGCAGTTGATCAACCAGGCCCTCGCTGCAGGCGTCGACGGCGGGATCCCCGCCAGTCAGGTCGCCGCCGAGGTCGTCGGGGCGATCAAGGCCGATCGATTCTGGATCCTCACCCACGACTCCACCCGCGAGGCATCGGTCGCCCGCGTCCAACGTGCCGCCGACGGCATCAACCCTCCGGTCACCCTGCCGGAGAGCTGACCGCACGATGGGAACCTCCACCTCGTCGTTCGGCGTCGGCAAGCGAGAATCGCACGACTCCTCCGACTTCTATTCACGGTTCGCGCCGCCAGAGGTCAGCGACGACGACACGATCGGCGAGCCGGGCGAACTCGACGCCATCCACGTCGGCGATGCCCGCGACATGGCCGATGTGCCCGATGGATCGGTCGCGCTCGTCGTCACGTCGCCGCCGTACTTCGCCGGCAAGGAGTACGAGACCGCACTCGGCGAAGGTCACGTGCCCGGCGACTATCTCGACTACCTCGCAATGTTGCGCGACGTGCTCGCCGAGTGTGTCCGCACACTCGAACCGGGTGGCCGCCTGGCAGTCAACGTCGCCAACCTCGGCCGACGCCCGTACCGAAGCCTCGCCGCCGACGTCACCACCATCTTGCAGGACGACCTGCGGCTGCTCCTCCGCGGCGAAGTGATCTGGCAGAAGCAGCGCGGCGCGAGCGGTTCGTGCGCCTGGGGCTCGTATCGGTCGCCGGCCAACCCGGTGCTGCGCGACACCACCGAACGCGTGATCATCGCCAGCAAGGGTCGCTTCGACCGGGTCGGACGCGGTTCGGCGTCGCCGCGGCGAGCCCGGTCTGGCCACGATCCCGGGCGACGAGTTCATGGAAGCCACGCTCGACGTCTGGGAGATTCCGGCCGAGAGTGCCACTCGGGTCGGTCATCCCGCACCGTTCCCGGTGGCGCTGGTCGAGCGGTGCATCCAGCTGTTCACCTATCACGGCGACGTCGTGCTCGACCCGTTCATGGGATCGGGCACCACCGCCGTCGCCGCGGTCAACACCGGGCGTCGTTACGTCGGCTACGACACCGATCCCGGCTATGTCGACAAGGCGCGTGAACGGGTGGCCTCGATGGCGCCCGCCCCACCACGTGATCAGCGGACACTGAAGGAGATCGCTCGCACCCTGCTCGATGAAGCCGGATGCACCGACGTCGTCGAAAGTGCCAGGGTGGCGCCCGGGGTCACCGTGGGATTCCGGGCAACGGGGCCCGACGGCATCGAGCGGCTGTACGAGCTCGCCGGCGTCAACACGCCCGCTCGGCCCGGACTGACCCGTATCGACGCGGTGTGGCGCACGATCGCCAAGGCGTCGGTTGCCCACGAGATCGAGCCGGCGACCCCGTTCGTCGTGCTCACCTCCGGCACGGTGCGCGGCGGGCCGATGGCTGCGGTGGTCGGCGATGGCCGCCCGGTCACCCAGGTGATCGACGTGACCGGCGACGACGCGCTCGAGCATCTGGCCGGCGACCGCGCCGGCTGACGAACGGCGGGCACCGTGCCGGACGTGCGCACGACGAGCGAGGTCGACCGACGTGCGCTGCGCGCCGTCGCGGTGCAGTTCTTCGCGAACGGGGCAACGATCGCCACGGTCGTGCCCCGGCTGCCGGACCTGCGCGAGCAGGTCGAGGTGTCGATCGCCGGGCTCGGTGTGGTCCTCACCGTCGGGACACTCGCCAGCCTGATCGGCGTGCTCTTCGCCGGCCGGGTCGTCGCCCGCGTCGGCAGCCGACGGGTGTTGATCTACGGCGGCGTGCTGTCGATCGGTTTCCTGCCGGTGATCGGGGTCGCGACCACGCCGGTCGTCCTCGCGTTCGGGCTGTTCGGTCTGCTGTTCTTCGACATCTTCATCGACGTGGCGATGAACGTGCAGGGCTCCGCGTTGAGCGCGCGCCGCCACACCCCGGTGATGAACCGCCTGCACGGGCTCTGGAGCCTCGGTGCGGTCACCGGCGGGTTGGTGACCGTCGTTGCGCTGCGCGCAGACGTGAGCGTGATGTGGCAGCTCACGGTGGTGGCGGTCGTGCTGATCGGTGTGCTGCGCTTCGTGGCGCCGGGTCTGTTGCGCAGCGACGACGAACCGGCGGCGACGGTGGACCTGCCGGCGACCGCGGGGCGAGGGGAGCCGACGCCCTCGAGTGGTGTGTTGTCGTTCGCCGGGCTGGTGCTGGGTGTCGGCGGCGCCGCGGCGATGTCGATCGAGATGACCAACACCGATTGGGCGGCGTTCCGGCTCGGCGACGATCTCGGTGCAGCGCCGGGGGTTGCGGGCCTGGGTTTCGTGATCTTCTCGGCGGCGATGATGGTGGGACGCCTGAGCGGCGACTGGGTGCAGGTGCGCGTCGGTCCGACGTCGCTGATTCGAGGGGCGTCCGTCCTGGTCGCGATCGGGGCAGTGCTCGCAACGCTCGTCGACAGCGTGCCGATTTCGATCGTCGGGTTCCTGATCGGCGGCATCGGTACGTCGGTGCTCTTCCCCCAACTGTACGACCGCGCCGCTCGCTGGCCGGGTCGGCCAGGCTCTGGGTTTGCTGCGATGCTGATCGGCCAGCGGGGCTCCGCGGTGGTGACGCCGGCGCTCGTGGGGGTGCTCGCCAACACCGATGCGCTGTCGGTCGGTCAGGCGATGGCGATCGTGGTCGTCCCCGCGGCGGTGGCGATCATGGCGACGACGTTCGCCCGCCCACCTCGCTGAGTTCGCCAGCACGGTGAGACGTACCACTCACGGTGGAAGCGCTCGAACGTGTTGGGGCCGAGCGATGAGTCTTCGCGACACCCGTTGTCACGGAGACTCATCGGCCCGGAGCGCCGCCACCGAGCGATGAGTTTCGCGGACACCTGTTGTCACGCAAACTCATCGGTACTGGCTCACACCTCGCTGAACTCGAGGTGGAACCGGTCGTCGTGCCAGGTGTCGAGCGCGCCGAGTCCTTCGAGGAGGATCGCTCTGGCCAACTCGCCCTTGGCGGCCTTCGCGAAGTGTCCGCCGGGTTTGCCGGTCGGATCGACGAGCGACACGGTGATCGCGTCGACGGGCAGGTCTGGACGACGGGTCCCATGCCGCTCGATGCTCCTGGGGTAGCAGGTCGACGATCACGTGGCGTCGAGCGAGGCGGGCGACCTCGGCGGTGACCGCGTCGCGCCACCAGGTCGACAGCTTGCCCAGCGGTGCCAGGTTGGCGCCCATCTTGAGTCGGTAGTCGGGGACCGGGTCGTCGCCGCGAACCAGACCGAGGAGGCCCGACACCACGACGATCTGCTTTCGTGTCGGCGCCGGGAGGGTCTCCGGGTCGAGGTGGTCCCACACGACTCCGGTGTAGCGCTGCCAGGCCGGCAACGTCGGCGCACCCACCAGCGACGTGTTGGCCGACTGGGCGCGCAGCAGGTGGTCGCCCTTGACCCCGAGCAGCTTCTCGTCGCCACCGCCGACGCCAGCAAGGGACTCGGCCACCGGCGGCGCGTCGATCGCCGAGGCGCCGGCCGAACGCCCCTTGGTCGGGAATCCACGTCGACCGACGAGCGCTGCCGCCTTCGGCCTTGCCCTCCGATGGCGGGAGCAGCAGCATTGGAACGCTGTTCGAAAAAGTTGGCCGTTCGCTGGTCACGGGCCCACTCTGGCCTCTACAGTCGCCGTCATGCGAGTACACCTGGATGCAGAGAAGTGCCAGGGCCACAACCGTTGTTACGCGTTGGCGCCCGAACTGTTCGATGTCGACGACTATGGCCAGGCCATGTTGCTCGTCGAGGGCGACGTCCCCGACGGAGCTGCAGGACAAGGCCCGTCTGGCCGCCTCGAACTGCCCCGAGTACGCCATCACGATCACCGAGAACGGATGACATGAGCATCGACGAGAGCGACGAGCACCGACACCGCGGACAACGAGCGGTCACCATCGACCCGGAGACCGGCAACAAGGTCATCACCCTGGGATCGCAACGGCGAGACGCTGCGAGTTCATCATCGGGTGCCGGCCCCGAGGGCACCGACGTCTGGCAGCGCAAGCCCTACGACGCCGACGACTACGGCCCGGTCGACGACTTCGCCACCGATTTCGACCACGCCGACCCGACCTACAACCCGAACGCGCCCGAGGTCTGGAAGGACAGTCCGCGAGTGGGGTTGCCCGGTCGCTCACTCCGATCGATACGGCGGCATGTGGGTGCCGTTCACGCACGACACCGTCCACGAGGTCGCCTACGACACCGAGAACTTCACGAGCCGAGCGTCGTCGTCAACGTCGGCCGTCCGGGCGATCGTGCGCTGCCCGCACCGATCGGTGTCGCGCCCGCCGATCACGCAGCGATCCGCCGTTCCACAACATGGCCCGTCGTCTGCTGCTGCCGCCGTTCGCTCCGAAGCAGATCGAGCCGTGGGAGTCCGAGGTCCGCGATGCTCTGTCAGCGGTTGCTCGACGAGATGGGCGAGATCACGCCCGGCGAGACCGTCATCGATGCCGCCGTGCAGTACGCGCAGCACATTCCGGTGAACGTGATCGGCCGGATGCTCGGCTTCCCGGAGAAGACGAGGAGATGTTCCGCGAAGTTCGTCCACGACACCTCGAGCGGATCAACGAAGAGCCGGGGACGCGTCATGGCGGCGAACGATCTCGGCTTGTACATTCACCGAGCAGATCGCAGGACCACCGCGCGAACCCCCGCGACGACCTCACGAGCTACCTGCTCGACGAGGTCGAGCTCGACGGCAACAAGCTCGACGACGACGTCGCCGGGGCATGATCATCCTGCTGCTGGTCGCCGGTATCGACACGACGTGGTCGGCGATCGGTTCGTCGCTGTGGCACCTCGCGCAGAATCCGGATGATCACCAGCGTCTGCTGGACGACCCCGAGGTGATGACCGTTCGCGCTCGAGGAGTTCCTGCGGGCGTACGCACCGGTCACGATGGCTCGCATGGTCGACCGAGGACGTCGAGTTCCACGGCTGCCCGATGAAGAAGGACGACTGGGTGCTGCTGCCGTTCCCGGCAGCAAACCGTGACCCGCTGAAGTTCGAGGATCCCGACACCTTCGTCATCGATCGTGAAGAGAACCGGCACGCGGCGTTCGGGCTCGGCATCCACCGGTGCCTCGGCTCGAACCTCGCCCGGCTGGAGCTGCAAGGTGGCGATCGAGGAGTTCATCAGGCGCTTCCCGCGTGTCGAACTCGCCGGCGACACCACGGTGGAGCGTCGGCAGGTCCGCGGTCCTCGCGAGACTGCCGGTCCGCATCCTCGACATCGCCATGATCGGTCGGGATCACACCTGGGGTCTGACCCGTGTTGTCACCGTTCACACGAGCGTCGTGCCGAGTGAGGCCGCGGCGCAGGCGCTCGTGATCGTCACGAGCGCGTAGACGGTTCCCCATCGCCAGCCGAGGCTGCGCGTCTCCAATGCGAACGACGAGTACGTCGTGAGCGCGCCACAGAAGCCGATGCCCAGAACCGTCATCGCACTCGGCGAGAGGTCGGATGCGACGAGTACACCGAGCAGACCGGCGCCGGCCGAGTTGACCCACAACAGCGCCACCCACGAGCAGGCGAACTGCCCGACCACGTGACGGCCAACTGCGCCGAGCCCCGCAGCCAACACGAACAGCACCGGCGTCATGCGCGCCGCCAGTCGGCGAGCGCGGTTGCTGCCACACCGACCGCGAGCGTGACCGCGCCGTAGAGCACGGCGAGCGGCAGGCGTTCGGCGTCGGCCATGTCGTTCAGCTCGACCGCCAGGGCGGAGAACGTGGTGAACCCGCCGAGTACGCCGGTGATGACGAACGCCCAGCTGGCGGTGTCGCGTTCGACCCGTCGCGCCGCAAGGCCGATCACCAGGCAGCCGACGATGTTGACGATCAGCGTGGCCCACGGCCATGTGCCGAGTTGTTGCTCGCTCGTCGTCGCGTCCATCGCCCAGGCCACGAACCACCGCCCGGTCGCACCGATGGCGCCGCCGGCCGCGACCGCAGCCACCACCGTCGGCTCGAACGGAGTGGTTCGATCGAACACCTGCACGCACCGTTCGTACCAAACCGGGTGCCCTTCACACCGCATTCTCACGACCATCGACCAGACTGGCTTCCGTGACGGACACACCAACTGCGCGCATTCTCGTCGCCGAGGACGATCGAGCGGTACGCGAATCGCTCGTACGGGCGCTGCAACTCGAGGGTCACACCGTGGCGTCGGCCAACAACGGTGCCGAGGCGCTCGAAGCGATCCGACAGTCCGAACCGGACGTGCTGCTCCTCGACGTGTCGATGCCGGTGGTCGACGGGTTGACAGCGTGTCGCGTCCTGCGCTCGGAGGGCAGCAAGCTGCCGGTGCTGATGCTCACGGCGCGCACCGAGACCAGCGATCGCGTTGCCGGACTCGACGCCGGTGCCGACGACTACCTCCCCAAGCCCTACGACCTCGACGAGTTGCTCGCCCGCATCCGAGCGTTGTTGCGGCGCTCCGGGTATGGGCTCGACGATGCTGAGCAGCCCGAGGGTGAGCTGGTGCTGGGCGACCTGCGACTCGACACGTCGGGGCGGCGGGCGTTCCGTGGCGATCGTGAGATCCAGCTCTCCAAGACCGAGTTCGACCTGCTCGCGCTGCTCGTCGCCAACAGCGGCATCGTGCTCGATCATTCGACGATCTACGACCGCATCTGGCACTACGACTTCGGACCCGACTCGAAGAACCTCGCCGTCTACATCGGCTACCTGCGTCGGAAGACCGAAGCGGAAGGCGAGGCGCGGGTCGTCCACACCGTGCGCGGTGTGGGCTACACCGCCCGGATCGACGACTGATGGGCTTGCGCTGGAAGATCGCGCTGTCGTTGGCGGCGGTCGCCCTGGTGGCGACGCTCACCGTCGGACTGATCAGCTACCGGACCACGAGTGCACGCCTGCTCGACGAGGTCGACCGGTCGATCAGCCAGGCCACCGGCCAGATGATCGGCCGTGCGGTCGACGGGCGCATCACGATGCCCACCCGAAGCCTGCTCGAGGTGTACTCGGTTCGTGTGCTCGATGTGACGGGCGAGTCGATCGCGTCGTCGTTTCCTGACGGCGCACCGATCGCCGACGGTGCCACGTCGGTGGTCGGCAGCCAACGAGCCCGCGACTGGGAGACGATCGAGGTCGGCGACGAGTCGTACCGCGTCCACACCATCGGCCTCGCCGATGGCGCACTGCAGGTGGCCCGCCCACTCGACGAGGTCGACAGCGTGCTGGCCGACCTTCGCCAGCGGACGCTCCTGCTGGTCGTGCTGGTCTCGGTCGGGGCGGCCCTGGTGGGCTTCTTGATCGCCGGCACGGTGGCCGCGCCCATTCGTCGGCTCACGGGAGCAGCCGAGGACGTGGGCTCGTCGGGCCGGCTCGACGTCGAGGTTCCCGGCACCGGCACCGACGAGGTGGGACGGCTCGGCTCGGCGTTTCGCAACATGCTCGGTGCGCTCGCGGTTTCTCGCGCCGAACAGCGCCGGCTGGTGCAAGATGCCGGACACGAACTACGCACGCCGCTCACCAGCCTGAAGACCAACCTGTCGGTGTTGCGCCGTCACCCTGAGATGTCATCTGAGATGCGTGACGGCGTGCTCGACGACCTCGACACCGAGGTGACCGAACTGACCGAACTGGTCAACGAACTCGTCGCGGTCGCCTCCGGTGAACTCGAGGAGCAACCCAACGAACGGATCGACCTGCCGGTGTTGGCTGCCGAGGTGGCCGAGCGTGTGGGCCGTCGGCGCTCTCGTGACGTGGTCGTCGAGGTGCGCAGCAGTGCAGCGGTCGACGCACCGAAGTCGTCGCTCGATCGGGCGATCACCAATCTCGTCGACAACGCCTGCAAGTTCGACCAGAGCGGCGGCCCGATCGAGGTCGTCGTCGACGGTGGCTCCTTGACGGTGCTCGATCGCGGTCCAGGCATTCCCGTTGGCGAAGAGGAGCGGATCTTCGATCGCTTCCACCGCTCCGACGCCGCACGCACGATGCCAGGCTCCGGGCTGGGACTCTCGATCGTGCGCGACGTGGTCGTCCGAGCGAACGGAACGGTTGCTGCTTCAGCGCGTGACGGTGGCGGTGCCTCGATCGGCTTCGCGCTGCCGGTGTCGCCGGACTGGCCCGCCGCCGAAGGTTCTGCGACGCTGGCCCAGTGAGCGACCCGGACGCGATCGTCGTCGGTGCAGGTCCGAACGGCCTGATGGCAGCGGTGGTGCTCGCGCGGGCCGGCCGTCGGGTCACCGTGCTCGAGGCGGCTGACGTCGCCGGTGGTGGCACCCGGTCTGCCGAACTGATACGGCCGGGGTCGGTCCACGACGTCTGTTCCGCGATCCACCCGCTGGCCCTCGCATCCCCGGCGTTTCGGGCGTTGGCGGATGAGGGGCTCCTCGACGCACATGGACTCGACTGGATCCACCCGACGGTGCCCGTTGCCCATCCACTCGATGGCGGGCGCGCTGCGGTCCTGCACCGTTCGGTTGCCGAGACAGCCGCATCGCTCGGGGCCGACCGGGATGCATACCAGCGCCTGGTCGGGCCGTATGTGGAAGCCGGCTACGAGTTGACCGACGGCTTGCTGTCACCGCTCCGGGTCCCCCCGGCGCATCCGGTGCACCTGGCGCGCTTCGGGTTGCAGGGCATCCGGTCAGCGCACGGCCTGGCGAGCCGCCGCTTCGACACGGACGAAGCCAGGGCGTTGTTCGCCGGACTGGCAGCGCACTCGATCCTGTCGCTGCGATCGCCGTCGACGGCCGCTTACGGCCTCACCCTCGGTGTGCTCGGACACCTGGTGGGATGGCCGATGGCCCGTGGCGGATCGCAGCAGATCGCGAACGCGTTGGTCGGCATCATCGAGGACGCCGGCGGCACCGTCGAGTGCGGCCACCGGGTCGGTTCGCTGTCCGAGCTGCCGTCGTCGAGCGCGGTCGTGCTCGACCTGACGCCGCGCCAGGTGCTCGCCGTGCTCGGCGATCGTGCGCCGAGCCGGTTCGCACGCGCACTGCGCAGGTACCGCTACGGGCCGGGTGTGGTCAAGGTCGACTGGGTGCTCGACGGTCCCATCCCGTGGACGAACCCCCGGTGTGCCGACGCGGGCACCGTGCACCTCGGTGGCACGCTCGACGAGATCACCGCCGGTGAGGGCGAGGTGATGCGGGGTCGGACTCCGGAGCGGCCCTACGTGCTGCTCGCCCAGCAGAGCCTGTTCGACCCGAGCCGGTCGCCGGCCGGAACCCACACCGTCTGGGGCTATTGCCACGTACCGAATGGTTCGCCGGTCGACATGACCGAGCGAATCGAGGCGCAGGTGGAGCGGTTCGCGCCGGGATTCCGGGATCGGATCGTCGGTCGCCACGTGATGACGACCTCGGCGATGGAACGACACAACGAGAACTACGTCGGCGGCGACATCAGCGGTGGCGCGGGCGACGTTCGTCAGTTCATTCGCGCGTCCCACGCTCGGTCTGCACCCGTGGCGTACGCCCGTGGATGGTGTCTGGATGTGTTCGGCATCGACGCCGCCCGGCGGTGGCGTCCACGGGATGGGCGGTTGGCACGCGGCCAAGGACGTGCTCGCTCGTACGGGCTGAGTTCGCGGAGCGCTTGCGGCAAGGTTGACGGACGTCACACCGTCGCCTTACGTGACTCATTCGTGAGCTTCACCAGCGACGTTCAACGTGGGTGGTGTCAACGACGATCTCGTCGGTGACCCACCGTCGAAAGGATGAACATCATGAACAGCAACGACAGCACCGACAGCACCGAGCGGACCGGTCACCCGAGCGGCCGGTCCGGTGTGAACCGTGGCGTCGCCGCAGGGCTCACGCTCGGCGTGATCGGTGGCACCGCTGCCGGCCTCGTGTTCGGAGTACCGGGCCTGACCAGTGCAGCATCCAGCGACGTTGCCGTGTCGCCGGCTGCGATTGTGCAGCAGGTCGACGAGACCGACCCGGCGGGCCCCACCGACGAGGCGCCGGCCGAGATCGGGACTCGCTTGCGCGACACCCTCCAATCGCTCGTCGACGACGGCACGATCACCACCGAGCAGGCCGACGCAGTGACGTCGCACCTCATCGAGAACCGCCCCGACCGCGGCGAGCGTCGGGAGCATCGCGAGGGCCGCCGAGAGGCGCGGCAGGAGCGTCGTCAGGCACCCGAGGCCGTGCAGGAGCTGCTCGGTCTGAGTGCTGAGGAGCTGCGTGAGCAGCTGCGCGCCGGCTCGACGCTCGGCGACATCGCCACCGCCCAGGGGCTCGATCCGCAGGCCGTCGTCGACGCGATCGTCGCCGAGATGACCGAGCGTGTCGATGCAGCGGTGGCCGACGGCAAGCTCGACGCCGACGCTGCAGCCGAGCGGCTCGCCGATGCCGAGGAGCGCATCTCCGACCGTGTCAACAACGGCCGCCCGGACCGCACCCCGGACGACTGATTCGTTACGTTTGGTGTCAGACACCAAACGTAACGACCGACCGATCGGGCGGGGCTGTGGCCTCGCCCGATCGGTGTTTTCGCCCCGTAGCGTCAGATGACGTGATCTGTGTGGACCTCGCCGGCGTGACGCTCGCCCAGCCCGACAAGGTGCTGTTCGCCGACCTCGCCGTCACCGTGTCGACCGGCGATCGGGTCGCGGTGGTCGGCGTGAACGGGTCGGG
Source organism: Ilumatobacteraceae bacterium (assembly GCA_963716095.1). Taxonomy (GTDB): domain Bacteria; phylum Actinomycetota; class Acidimicrobiia; order Acidimicrobiales; family Ilumatobacteraceae; genus Sva-07. The sequence continues at coordinate 131,711 of CAVQSV010000002.1, forward strand.
CAAGACGACGCTGCTGAAGATTCTGACCGGGGTGCTGCAACCCGACGCCGGCGACGTCCGGTTCGGGCGTGGTGTGCGCATCGCCTCGCTCGAGCAGGATCCGGTGCTGCCGCCCGGGACGGTCGGTGAGTTCCTGGGCGACTCGTGGGAGGTTGCCGCCGTCGCCACCAAGCTCGGCGTCCTGCCCCTGCTCGACCGGCGGACAGACGAGCTCTCCGGTGGCCAGGCCAAGCGGGTGGCGCTCGCCAAGGTGCTCGCCGACGACGAGCACGGCGACCACGACATGGTGGTGCTCGACGAGCCCACCAACCACCTCGACCTCGAAGCGATCGAATGGCTCGAGTCGCGCCTCGTCCGGATGAAGTCGGCGCTCGTCTTGGTCACCCACGACCGTCACGCGCTCGATCGACTGACCACCGATGTCGGTCCGAGCAAGGTGGTCGAGCTCGACGGCGGCCGGAGCTTCGTGCACCAGGCGGCCGAAGGTGCGAGCGCCTATGCCACCTACCTCGACGCTCGGGCGGAACGCATCGAGCGCGAGGCGCAGGAGGAGTCGACCCGCAAGATCCTGGCTCGCAAAGAACTCGCTTGGCTGCGGCGCGGTGCCCCAGCTCGGTCGACCAAGCCGAAGGCGAGGTTGCGGTCGGCGAACGAGATCGTGTCAGGCGGTCCCGCGCCGGTCGGCGTGCGGGGCACTGAGCTGCAGCTCGGTGCCGGAACCGCTCGGCTGGGCAACCAGGTGGTCGAGCTGGAAGACGTGGCTCAGCGCTTCAACATCGGATCTTCCGACGAGTTGACCGTCTTCGAACACGTCGACCTGCTGATCGAGCCCGGCGCCCGACTTGCCGTCGTCGGGCCGAACGGCTCGGGCAAGTCGACGTTGCTCGACATCATCGCTGCCCGGTGCGAACCGGCGGCCGGAACGGTGAAGCGTGGCAAGACGGTCGTCGTCGGTTTCGCCGACCAGCACTCGTCCGATCTCGATCCGAACGCCGTGGTCCGCAAGCTCGTCGCCGGCCCCCACCGCGAGCCGGACCACCGAGATCGGGCGCTGCTGGAACGGTTCTGGTTCGACTCGACCGCCCAGTACGCGCCGGTCCGAATGCTGTCGGGCGGAGAGCGTCGCCGCCTGCAATTGGTGATGGTGCTGGCCACCGAACCCAACCTGCTGATCCTCGACGAGCCGACCAACGATCTCGACCTCGACACGCTGCGTTCGCTCGAAGCGTTCCTCGACGACTGGCCCGGCGCGCTCGTGGTCGCCAGCCACGACCGGGCGTTCCTCGATCGTGTGGCCGATCACGTGTTGGCCATCGACCCCGGTGGTTCGGTGCGCCGAGTGCCCGGTGGCGTCATGGGATGGTTGTCGGAACGTTCGAGCTCGACGAGGCCGGCCGCAGCGGTGCCCGCCAAGAAGCCGGCAGCCGCCGCAACGACCGCGCCGAGCAAGCCGAAGTCGAGTGGCGGCCCGAGTGCGTACACGGTCGGTCGCCAGCTCCGCGAGACCGAGCAGGCAATGGTGAAGGCCCAGAAGCATGTCGACCGCCTCGCGGGGCAACTGGCCACCGTGAGCGATCACGCCGAACTCACCTCGCTCGGCACTGAGCTCGCAACGGCCCAGAGCGAACTCGACGAGCTGGAATCACGCTGGCTCGAACTGGCCGAGCTCCAGAGCAGCTGAGTTCGACACATCGCTACGGTCGCAGCGGTACCGGCGCAGCGGTACCCGTCGCTCGTCAGCTGCTGGCGTCGTCGCCCGTCAGGTCCTCCACGTTCAGGGTGATGCCCGAGCTGACGGCGATCTCCCCGATCGAATCGAGCACCGCGTCGAGGTCAGCACCGACCGGCACGGTCAACTGAGCGGTGATCTCGAAACGCCTGCCACCGTCCTCGCCGGGCAAGTCGGTGACCGTGCCCAGACGCGAGATGCTGATTCCGGCTTCGCTGATCGCTGTCGAGATCTCGTGGACAACGCCTGGCCGGTCATCGCCGGAGAGTCGCAGGCGCACCTCATCGGCGTCGGGCGCATCGCTGGGTTCCTCGACCTGCTGAGCCGTCACGTGCACACCGTGGTCGCGCAGAATCAACAGGTTGGTGAGGAGTTCGTCGACTCGGTCGTCGCCGACCTCCACCACCACGACACCGGCGAATGTTCCCGCGATCTCGGCCAACTCGCTGCGCTTCCAGTTGCCCTCGTGGAAACGAACGACGTCGGCCAGTGACGCAACGACGCCTGCCCGGTCGCGCCCGATGATGGTCAACACCAGTTCGATCATTCCGTCACTATGCCACGCAGAATGGACAGTGGCTCAGGATGATCACAGCTGCTCCACTCCCGGCGAGCTCGAGAGCGATTTCGCCGCGACGCCCTCCGAGTAGGGTGCGGCCGTGCGCCACGGAGTCTTCATTCTCGCGGACATCGGCGGCTACACGACGTTTCTGTCCGACGTCGGTGTCGAGCATGGCAAGGAGATCACGAGCCATCTGCTCAACGGCATGTTCGAGGTCGATTCGGACACCTGGCAACTCGGCAATGTCGAGGGGGACTGCCTGTTCGTCTACAGCGAGGACGCCGACGATCCCGAGGCGGTGTTCACGTACCTGCGTCGGGTCTACGAACAGTTCCGCGAGTCGCTCGAGGAGGTCGTCACCGGATCCACCTGCGACTGCGGTGCCTGCAACCGCAGCGGCGACCTCACGCTGAAGTTCATCGTCCACCGTGGGGCGTTCGATGTCGAACGAATCGCTGGGCAACAGCACGTCATCGGCCACGACGTCGTGGTTGCCCACCGATTGCTCAAGAACAGCGTACCCATCCGCGAGTACGCACTGCTGAGCTCGGAGGTGTCCGATGTGGCCGCCGCAACCGGGCTCGCTGCCATCGACGGGGTCGACACCTACGACGATCTCGGATCGGTCGACTACGTCTACGTCGACTTCGCCGACGTACGAGCCGACTTCCACCGCCGTCGAGCGGTGTTCCTGAGCGAGGCGGACGCGGACGTGGTTGCGACCGTCGAGATCGAGGCGCCTCCGGAACTGGTGTGGGAAGCAACCAAGAACCTCGACAGGGGTTCGGAGATGTTTCCGACGCTGCTGAGGGCGGAGACCCTGACCGGCTCGGTGGAGGAAGCGGGCAGCGTCCACACGTGCCTCCACGGCGACGGGATGCACCTCGTTCACTATCGGGTCGCCTACGACCCGGCCTCGCGGCGGGCGACCGACCGGCTGACCGGTGTGCCGGTGATCGGGCGCATGCTGCAGACCTGGGAGGCAACGCCATCTGCGACGGGCACCGGAACGAGCTTCTCGTTCTTCTACGCGGTGCGATCGGACACCGAAATCGACGACCCGGAACTGGAGCAGATGATCATCGACACGATTCGCGAGCATGCCCGAGGCGATGTGGACGGGCTCAAGGCGTTCTGCGAGGACGCCCACGCCAACGGCGGGCTGCCCGTCGATCGGACCCCGACGTGACCGGCGCGCACGAGGAGCAGTCCATCGATCCCGACGACGTCGCGATCAACGAATGGGACGAGGTCGCAGGGGAGTGGGACGACAGCGAGGCCGTACGCGCCTATGCGGCTGCCGCGTTCGAATCGCTGGAGCGGATCGCTGAGGCGAGCGGGATGTCGCTGGACGGTGCCCGCGTCATCGACTTCGGGTGTGGGACCGGCGTGCTCGCCGAGCATCTGGTCGCGGCTGGAGCGGAGGTCCTGGCGATCGACAGTTCGCCGGCGATGCTGTCGGCTCTCGACCGCAAGATCGCCGAGCGCGGCTGGACCACGGTGCGCACCTCACCCGACCTGACGGTGGCAGACGGGCCGTTCGATCTGGTCGTGTGTTCGTCGGTGTGCGGTTTCCTCGACCACTACCCGGCGGCCGTGCTCGACCTCGCTTCGAAGTTGCGCGCCGGTGGGGTCTTCGTCCAATGGGATTGGGAACGGGTCGACGGCGACGGCAGCGAGCACGGGCTCAGCCGATCCGAGATCAGCGGTGCGCTTCGTGGCGCCGGGCTCGAACAGATCGAGGTCGGCGGTGACTTCGTGATCGACATCGAGGGCGAGTCGGTTCGCCCATTGCTCGGGAACGGTCGACGTCCAGGCGATCGTTGACGAACGGCTGCCGGTCGCAACCGGTCACTCGAGCGGCAGCTCGATGGTGAAGGTGGCGCCGTCGCCAGGCGTGGCCGCAACCGAGATCTCACCACCGTGAGCCTGAACGATCGCTTGCGCGATGGCGAGTCCGAGACCCGAGCCACCGGTCCTGCGAGCGCGCGACTGGTCGCCTCGGCTGAAGCGATCGAACACGGCCGCCGCCTCGTCGGCGGTGAGGCCTGGGCCTGCGTCGGTCACGGAGAGCTCGACATGCCCGCCGGTGCGGGCGGCCGCGACCCGAATCGGGGAGTCGTCGGGCGTGTGGCGGACGGCGTTGTCGACGAGTGCGGCCAGCGCTTGGTGCAGGCGCAAGTGGTCGGCGGCGACCTCGATCTGCTCCGGTACGTCGACGCTGATCTGTCGATCGGGATGTCCTGCGAGGGCCAGCGCAACGACGTCTCGCACCATGTCGTCGATGCGCATGCCGGCGATGTCGAGCGGCTGCTCCTCGTCGAACTTGGCCAACACGAGGAGATCCTCGACCAGCAGGTTCATCCGCTTTGCTTCCACCTGGAGACGCCGCATCGCGTCGTCGAGTTCACCCGGCTGACGGAAGCCGCCGGCGGCATAGAGGTCGAGGTAGCCCCGAATGGACGTCAACGGGGTCCGCAACTCGTGGGATGCGTTCGAGACGAACTGGCGAAGCCGTTCCTCGCCGGCGTCGCGCTCGTCGAGCATCACGTTGAACGCGTGGCCGAGGCGACCAGCTTCGGTCGTGGCGTCGTCCACGTCAGCGCGTCGGTCGCGTTCGCCCGATGAGATCGCCTCGGCCACTTCCGTCATCTCGCTGATCGGCCGCAGTCCGAATCGGTTGATCCACGAGGCGATCACGATCAACGCGAGCAGGATCAGGCCGGCGACCCCGATGAACGTGTACGTCAACTGACGGATGGTGTCCTCGACATCGTCGATCGGCACGGCCACGATCGCCCCGAGCGACCGGTCGGTGCCGGGAAGGAAGAGCACGCGGAAGGTCGAGGTGTCGTCGACTCCGTTCGTCGTGATGATCGTGCTGTCCTCCGGTCGGTCGTCGACGAGTGACTGGACATCGGGCCGATCGACCAGGAGTTGACCTTCGATCACTGGGCGAACGGTGCCGTCGGGCGTGAGCACGGCGACGTAGAGGTCGGAAATGCTCTCGTCGTCGAGAGGCTGCGCGGGGATTCGATCGGGAGCCTCTCCAGAAGGTTCCTGGCCATCGGCGGAGATGTCGTTGTCGGCCGGCCTCGCGCGGGTTTCCGGCGGCAGCGGTGTTGCGAGCAACCGATCGTCGATCTGGTCGTACAACCGTTGTTGTTGGGCGCTCACCGCGAAGATGCCGGCTGCGATCACGACGACGAAGATCATCGTGAACCCGAGCAGGACGCGCGTGCGCAGCTTCACCCGTCAGCTCGCAGGCAGAACCCCACGCCGCGAATCGTGTGGATCAGCTTCGGGTCGACGTGGTCGAGCTTGCGTCGCAGATAGCTGATGTAGGTGTCGACGACCGAGGAGTCACCACCGAAGTCGTACTCCCACACATGGTCGAGCAATTGCGCCCTCGTCAACACCCGGCCGGTGTTCGCGAGCAGATAGTGCAGCAGCTTGTACTCGGTCGGCGACAACTCGACGACCGTGCCTGCTCGGCGGACACGGTGTGCGTCGATGTCGAGTTCGAGATCAGCGCAACGCAGCACCGTTCGGTTCGTGGCCTGGCCCGCCTGCTGGAGCCTGAGCTGGACACGAGCGACCAGTTCGGCGACGGCGAACGGCTTGACCATGTAGTCGTCACCGCCACCGGTCAATCCGCGCACGCGGTCTTCCGTCGAATCGCGGGCTGTGAGGAAGATCACGGGTGTCTGCGAACCGCTGTCTCGAAGCCGTCGCAGGACGTCGAACCCGTCGAGTTCGGGCATCATCACGTCGAGGACGATGAGGTCGGGCCGGTACTCGGATGCCAGCTTCAGACCGGCACGGCCATCGTCGGCGCCGGCCGTTTCCATTCCAGCGAGTTGGAGCGCGGACTCGACGAGGAAGCGGATGTTCTCCTCGTCGTCGACAACCAGGACCTTCGGGGGCCGTTCGCTCATCGCTGCCCGTCGACGTAGCTGACGAGCGCCGCGGCTTCGGCGGTGACCGTTGCCTCGGAGACGAGATCGGAGGCACCGGTGATCAAGACGTCGGCCCAGGTGGCGATCACCTCGTCGACAGTACCGCTGGCGAACAGCAGCTCGTTGAGTTCGTCGGTCTTCGCTGCGTACAGCGCGGCGAAGTCGTCGTGGCCATGAATCGGTCGACCAGCACATTCGCCTGGTCGCCAGGGCCACCGACTGCACCGCCGCCACCGATCGCACCGCCGCCAGCACCGCCGGCACCCGGCGGCGGGCCTGCAGGCCGACCGCCCGCTCCGCCCGCTCCGCCTGCTCCGCCGCCTCCGACGTTTGCGGTGCCGAAGGCGAGGTTGAGATCCCAGGAGACCACCGTGAACTGATCCGTCGTCGTGTCGTACTGGAGGTAGGAGTTGTTGCCGCGACCGTTGATGTCGTCGGCGTTGCCGATGAGATCCTGGAACGCCAGGTAGGTCGCGAACGCTTCGATGTCGAGCTGGTCGTCGAGTTCGGCTGCGAAGGTCGCATCGTCTGCGTTGTTGATGAAGTCGAGGAAGTCGATCAATGGCGCCATGTCGTCGTCGCCGACCTTCTGATCGAAGACGTCGGTGTACGCCTCGGCGTCGTCACCGCGAGTAGCTGTAGTCGCCTTCGCTGTCGGCCTTGTACAGCAGACCGTCCTCGTCGGCGAAGTTGTCCTCGTACCACTCTTCGTCCGGGTGCTCGACGGCCAGACGAAGTTCGGTCTCGCCACCGTTCACGGTGAATGCGGTGGCGATCGGATCCTGCGAGGCGAGTCCGGTGACAGCGAGCAGTTCTTGGGCGACCGCTTCGTTCAGCGCCGTCTCCGTCGAGTTCGACCGGATCACGATCTCTTCGTAGTCCTGGTGGTCTTCGCCATCGACGAACTCGTTGAGGCGGATCAGCCACGGCAGGTCTTCGGGGTTGCCGGATGTCGCCGATGTGAGGCCGAAGAGCGATGAGTTGCCCTTCAGCCTCAGGCCGACGTTCTCGTAGACCGCTCCGTCGATCGTGACGGTCGCCGAGATCCACTCCTTGTCACCCGTCGAGGTGAATGTGTCGATCATGGCGTCGTAGTCGGCCTGGTCGAAGTCGACGCTGATCGTGTGCACGACACTGCTGTCGAACAGGTCGGTGTCGGCGGTCTCCGTTCGGCTGCCCGACTGTTCGGTGTCGATCCCCGAGGCCGACGTCGATGCCGCATCGGCGCCTTCGGCGGCCGTCGTTTCGGAGTTCGCCGCCTCTGAGCTGGCCGCACATCCGGTGAACAGCATCAGACCGGCGGTCGTCGTTGCGAGAGTCGAGCGGATCCGACGCGAGGTTCGGCGTCGGGCACGGGACTGCCTCGGGTTCGCTGCGGTGATGGGGGTGATGGTCATTCGTTGCTCCTGTCGGGCGCCGGTCGAGTTGGTGATGACCACTACCCAAGCGATGCACCCTGCGGGCCCTGTGCGACTCGCTTGTGAGTCTTCTGTGAATCGCTGTCCACACGAGATCCGAAGCACGTTCACACGGAAGCTCACAGACTTCGATCGTTTCGATGGTCGACATGTCACACGCAGCACTCGTCACCGCCGACCTTCTCGCCATCACCGTCTTGGTGTTCGGTCTCTACTTCCCTCGCTACCGCCGGCGCGACATGGTCGTGGCGATCCTCGGTCTCAACGTCGGGGTGATGGCCGTGGCCACCGCTCTCTCCACGGCGGAGGTGAGCGCCGGCCTCGGCCTCGGTCTCTTCGGTGTGCTGTCGATCATCCGACTCCGCTCGTCGGAACTCGCACAGGAGGACATCGCCTACTACTTCACCGCATTGGCGATCGGGCTGCTCGGAGGCATCAGCGTCTCGCCGGCATGGGTCACTCCGGCGCTGATGGGCGCGATCCTCGCTCACGCTCTTCGTCGCGGATCATCCCCGTCTCTTCACGAGCCATCGCAACCAGACGGTCACGCTCGACATGGCGTACCCGGACGAACGGGCCGCCATTGCCCACCTCGAGAGGCTGCTCGGCGCCGAGGTCACCCGGCTGCGCATCAGGAAGCTCGACCTCGTCCACGACACGACGGTCGTCGACGTCTGCTTCAAGCTGCCGCGAGACCTGGCTCCGGGCGACGTCTCCTCCGGGCACCCCGAACTCAGTCGATGCCTCGGCGGGGCAGCGATGAGTTCGACCGACCAGGCGCTCGCCGCATTCGAGTCGATCTCACTCGCCGGCGCCAACGAGCTCGCCGAGCTCCAGACCCGGATCGACCGCAAGTACCTCGTCGATGAGGCGACGTTGTGGGAACTCCTCGATGCGATGGCGCCGACCCTGCGCGTGCTCGACATCGATGGGGACCAATCGTGCGAGTACCGCTCGACCTACTTCGACACCGAGGATCTCGCGCTCTATCGAGCCGCTGCGCAGGGTCGCCGTGCAGCGGTACAAGGTTCGAAGCCGACGGTACGGCGAGACCGGGCCCGTGCTTCCTCGAGGTCAAGGCCAAGGGGCGCCGCGGAGCCAACGTCAAGTCGAGAATCGCGTACTGCCGCAGCGACCACGACGCGATCACGGCGGCAGGGCACGACTTCGTCGAAGCGATCACCGGAGGGCAGCGACCTCGCCTCAGCCCTGCTGCCCGTGCTCACCACGGAGTACGAACGCAGCACGCTCATCGACCCAGCCAGCCGGACCCGGCTGACGTTCGACCGGCGTTTGCGGTGCACCGGTGTGTCCGGCGGCCAGATCGACTGTGGCGGCGGCGAGGCCACCCTCGATGCCATCGTCGTCGAGACGAAGTCGGCTCGTGCGCCGAGTGCCGCCGATCGCTGGCTGTGGCAGCACCACGTGCGGCCCACCAAGATCAGCAAGTTCTGCACCGGCCTTGCCGCGATCCGTCCCGACCTCTCTGCCAACAAGTGGCATCGCACCCTCGCCTCACATTGGAAGCCGCAACCCTGAACCCGAGTGCCACACGAGCAACGTTCGATCGCGTACGGAGGAGACCACGCTGACGGCGCAACGTCGGGCACGTGCTTCTGTGAGATCGCTATCGAACCGCCGGTGACCCGAGGACGGAGCGTTGTTGCTGGATGTTGCGGAGGATCGCCTCGGTGCGGTCGGTCATCCCGAGACCCTCAGTGGTCGGCCAGGTCGCAATCTCGGCCTTGGCGAAGTCCACCCAATTGACGATCAGGTCGAAGAGCTCGAGCTGGAACGTGGCGAAGAGCACGGAGAGATGCGTTCGGTCGGGGAACGGATGCTGGCCGTCGAGATAGCCGGTGTTGATCGTGACGACCTGCTCGTACATCTCGGTGGCATCGGTGGCCATCTGATCGAGCGCGGCCGTGAGGTCGTCGATGCTGCCGTTCTCTGCGAACAGAAGGCGGAGGAGCGCCTCGGCTTCGAGCACCGGAGGCTGCGGCGTGGTGGCCATCCACCCGCTCAGGGCTGTGCGACCTTCTTCGGTGATCGTGTACACGGTGCGACTGCGTTGGCCCACCGACTCCTGCAGCGCAGTGGCGAGCCCGCGCTCGACGAGCTTCTTCGGTTCGGCATACAGCAGCCGCTCGGACTTGGGCCACGCGAAGCGCAAGCTCCGTGTTGCCTGCTGTGTGAGCTCGTAGCCGGCCCACGGTCGTATCGCCAGCAGCCCCAGCACTGCATAGGACGACGTGGTCAAACGTGAAGTCACCCCTTGACTTTACTGCATGATGCAGTATTCTGCACAGTGCAGATTGCAGTATCACGGAGCTGCCATCTGGAGAGAAGGGGATGTCACATGGAAGTTTCGGACTACATCGGCTTCGTGGCCTCGGAGGGAGACCTGTTCGCCTCCGCTGCCGAGCACGGCGAGTTGAGCGTGCGAATCGCACCCTGCCCCGACTGGGACATGGGCGACCTCGTGCGTCACCTCGGCATGATCCACCTGTGGGCGGCTGCGAACGTCGCGTTTCCGGAGTCGGACTGGCTGGACGTCGAGGAGCTCCCTGACCTGGTCCGGTACTGGCCCGACCTCACCGGGAAATCCGGCGAGTATCCACCCGACGCCGAACTGGTCGGCTGGTACCGCAAGACCTTGGCCAATCTGGTCGAGGTACTGAAGTCGGCACCCGCCGATGTTGCCGCCTTCACATTCCTCCCGGCGCCGACACCGCTCACCATGTGGGCGCGCCGTCAGGCCAGCGAGATCGCCATTCACCGATTCGACGCCGAGCAGGCGCGTGGCATCACCTCGCACTTCGACCCCCACTTCGCCAACGACGTGCTCGACGAACTCCTGAGTGGGTTCGCAGCACGCCCCCGCCCACTCGACGTCGAGCGCCCACAGGTCATGCACGTCCACGCCGAGGACACCGACGAACACTGGTACGTCAGCATGGGACCCGACGACACCGAGACCTCCCGTGAGGGCGACGCAGCCGACCTCACGCTGACCGGAACGGCGGCCGACCTCTACGTCCTGCTCTGGAATCGAACGCCTGACTCGACTATCGAGATGAGTGGGAACACCGGCCTGATGGACCTCTGGAACGGCAACTTCCGCGTCCGTTGGGGATAGCGGCCGGGCCAACCCAGGCAGGCTGCGAGCGCTGGACTGCGATGGCGTCGATCTGACCGCGCCGAGACCGTTCAGTTCGCGACCGCTGACGCTCCCGCATCTCGCGCCGCGGCCGTGAACCGGCGTGCCATTGCCACGTCGTGATTGCTCAAGCCGCCGGTGTCGTGGGTGGTCAGCACCACCTTGAGTCGGCCCGGGTAGCGGAGCTCCATGTCGGGGTGGTGCTGGTGTTTCTCGGCGAGCGCGGCGAACGTGCGCGCCAGATCGGCACTGGCGAGATAGTCGGTTGCGATGAACTCGGCGGTGATCGCGGGCCCGTCGATCACGCTCCAGTCCTCGAGGCCGTCCGTCTGGGCGATGTCGTCGGGTGTGATCGCCTGGTACTCCATGGGGTTCCAGTGAATCACGCCGACGGTCCCCCCGTCTCCGCGACACCCGCTCTCTAGAGTGGGCGGCACATGACTGACGACGAACTCTTCGGCGACGACATCCCCCACCCGGCCGACGGTGCAGCCCCCGAGGCGCTGTTCGACCCCTTCGTCGACAATGGCCCGTCGCCGTTTGCCGAGGGCCTGAACCCCGACCAGCTCGACGCGGTCGCCCACGAGTCCGGCCCGCTGCTCGTGATCGCCGGCGCCGGTTCGGGCAAGACTCGAGTGCTCACGCATCGCATCGCCCACCTGATCCACAACGGGGTGCACCCGTCGAAGATCCTGGCGATCACGTTCACCAACAAGGCCGCTGCCGAGATGCGCGAACGGGTCGGCGCCCTCGTCGGCCCGGTGGTGAAGACGATGTGGGTGTCGACGTTCCACTCCGCGTGCGTCCGCATCCTGCGTGCGAACGCCGACCTGCTCGGCTATCCCCGCCAGTTCTCGATCTACGACTCGGCCGACTCGAACCGCCTCACCAGCTATGTGATCCGCGACCTCGGCCTCGACGCCAAGCGGTTCACCCCGCGTGGCGTGCACGCCATCATCAGCCTCTGGAAGAACGAGCTGATCGACCCCGACGAAGCACAGCGGCGGGCGCAGAACATCTTCGACCGCAAACACGCCGACGTCTACGCCGAGTACCAGGCCCGCCTGCTCAAGGCCGGTGCGATGGACTTCGATGACCTGCTCACCAACACCGTCAAGCTGTTCCGCGAGCACGGCGACGTCCTCGAGCACTACCGCCAGCGATTCCAGCACATCCTCGTCGACGAGTACCAGGACACGAACCAAGCCCAGAACGAGATGGTCCTCCTCCTCGCCGACGGCCACCGCAACGTCTGCGTAGTCGGTGACACGGATCAGTCGGTGTACAAATTTCGCGGCGCCGACTTCCGGAACATCTTGGAGTTCGAGGAGGCATTCCCGGACGTCACCACGGTGATCCTCGATCAGAACTACCGCAGCACCCAGACCATCCTCGACGCCGCCAACGCCGTCATCGACAACAACGTCGAGCGCAAGCCCAAGTCGCTGTGGACCGACAGCGGCATGGGCGAACGGATCACCCGATATCACGCCGAGGACGAAGGCGACGAGGCCACCTGGGTCGCTGGCACCGCCCGTCAGTTGCACGCCGACGACGGCATCAACTTCCGCGAGATGGCGGTGCTGTACCGCACCAACGCCCAGAGCCGAGTGGTCGAAGAGGCGTTCATGCGACAGGGCGTGCCGTACAAGGTGGTCGGTGGCACCCGGTTCTACGACCGGCGTGAGGTCAAAGACGCCATGGCCTACCTCAAAGCGGTGATCAACCCGGCCGACGAGGTCAGCGTCAAGCGGGTTCTCAACGTGCCCAAGCGAGGTGTCGGCGACGCCAGCGTTGCCAAGCTCGACACGTTCGCAGCAGCCGAAGGCATTCCGTTCGCCGAGGCGTTGCGCCGCGCCGACGAGGCCGGCGTCACCGGCCCGGCGGTTCGAGGCATCGCCTCGTTCGTCGACATCCTCGACACGATGGGCACCGTCGTCGCCGACCCCGACCAGGGGCCCGGTGACGTGCTGCAGGCGGCACTCGAGGGCTCCGGCTACCTCGCCGAACTCGAAGCCGAGGACACGATCGAAGCCCACACCCGCATCGAGAACCTCGGCGAGCTCGTCGGCTCGGCCCGAGAGTTCACCGTGATGGACGAGTTCCTCGAACAGGTCGCACTCGTCGCCGACACCGACGACCTGCCCGACGGTGAGGTCGACGACCAGGTGGTGCTGATGACGCTCCACTCGGCGAAGGGCCTCGAGTTCCCGGTGGTGTACCTCGTCGGCTGCGAGGAAGGGATCTTCCCGCACATCCGGGCCCTCACCGAACCTGCCGAGATGGAAGAGGAGCGCCGCCTCGCCTACGTCGGCATCACGCGAGCCATGCAGCGGTTGTACATGTCGCACGCGTGGAGTCGCCAGCTGTTCGGCTCGACCCAGTACAACCCGCCATCACGGTTCTTCGACGAGATTCCCGACACGCTGATCGAGTCGAAGGGCAACGTCACCGGTCGGTCCACGTACGGCCGCCAGAGCTATCGGAGTCGTGGATCCGACTACGGCGACCCGCCGGCGTATCGCCGGGGGAGCGGTGGTGGCGGTCATGGCAGTGGTGGTCGCGACATCAACGCCGACATCCTCGACGCGAAGGCCGATCAGGAGGCGCATCGCGATCGGGTGGTCGAGGCCGCGATCCGCTCCGGTTCGAAGCCGGCTCCGGCGCCGACCAACAGCCAGGAGCTGGGCCTGCGTGTCGGCGACGACGTCGAACATCCGGCTTTCGGCGCAGGCGTCATCATCGACATCTCCGGCTCTGGCGAGAAGGCCGAGGCCACCATCAACTTCCCCGGCGCCGGCACGAAACACCTGGCGCTCGCCTGGGCGCCGCTGAAGAAGGTCTAGCGATCCCGTTCTCGTGAACTTCTTCGCCTCTGAGAGGTGGAATTGTTCACGAGAATCGCTGTGGGGACGCTCAGGCGAGGCCGAGGCGCTCGACGGCCAGGTCGTACTCGATGACCTCGATGCGCTGGTTGCGCGACACCGACTCGGCGAACTCGGTGATCTCCTCGCGGGCACCATTCGCCGCAGCGTGGTCGGCCATGTGGACGCCACCGAGGTGGTGGTCGGTCATGATCTCGAAGAACAGCCGGTCGGCCTCGGTGCCGCTGGCGTCGGCCAGCTCCTGCAGACGTGCTGGTGTCTGCATGCCGCGCATCTCGGCGACAGGGGTCGGCTCGTCCATCCACACCATGGCCACCCGGTCGGCTTCGCCGCGCGCGTACCCCTCTTCGGTGAGCCAGTCCTCCATCCAGCCGATGTCGCGTTCTTGGAACATGATCACCTCACGGGCGTACGGCGCTGCGTCGCCGTCGCCGTTGTCGTCGAGGTACAGGTTGGAGATCAACAGCGCCTGATCGTGATGATCGAGCATGTCCTGGAGGAATCCGATGTCGACGGCATTCATCGGCGTCGGTGGTTCGTCGTCGGCGCCGAGCGCCCAGATCGCAGCGGCTGCGAACAGGCCGGTGACCACTGCGGTGACCAGCACGATCAGCACCAGACGCAGCAGACGTTGGACCGACTCGTCGGACAACGAGTCGTCGGCGGTGCGCGTTCCGTCGTCGTGGTCGACGCCAACTTCGTCGGGCCAAACGGGGGAGCGCATCGTGCCAGTGTACGGACCGAGCTGACCTGGCGAACCGCGCCGCCCGCCGTAACCTTGGCGGGCCATGATCCGTCGACTCGCTTCCTCCGCGGCGATCGGTGCGGCCGCGCTGTTGGCCACGCTGCTCGTCGCCGCGCCCGTGTCGGCGCACATCGATCCCGACCCGACGCAGGCACAGGCGGGCTCGCGACTCACCGTCGGTTTCACCGTCGAACACGGCTGCGAGGGATCGCCGACCACGCAACTCGACATGCGGTTGCCGGACGGCGTCGCCGACCCGGTCACCGAGGACGTCGACGGCTGGGACGGGTCGATCGACACCGTCGACGGCGACACGATCGTCACGTTTGCCGGGGGCACGTTGGCCGACGATGTCGAGGGGACCTTCGGCGTCACGATGACGCTGCCGGCCACGCCCGACACCACGATCTACTTCCCGTTCGTGCAGCGCTGCGAGGTCGGTGAGATCCGTTGGATCGGCATCCCTGCCGAACCTGGCGACGAGCTCGACGAGCCGGCCCCAGCGATGATGCTCACCGGGCCCGTTGCGACGGTGCCGCCCGATGCGAGCGTCCCCGACTCGACGACACCGAGTTCGACCGCACCCGAGGTGACCGCGCCAGCGACAACCGATGCGCCGATCGCCACGACGGCTCCGACCGAGCCGTCGGCTGTGACCACCGACGTGGTGACGACCTCCGAGCCGGTGGTGGCCACCGGCAGCAGCAGCCAATCCGGGAACTCCAGTACCGGCACGATTGCGTTCATCATCACGATGGCCACCGTGTTCGGTCTTGGCGCTTTCGTCGTCTACCGCGCTCGCCAGAGCCGCGCGGCGAACCCCAGCTGAGCGTGATGCAACTCTCGGGTGCCCTGTCGTCGGTGGGCCGCCGCACGACGGCGTTCGCCATCACCCTGAGCATCGTGGCCATCGGGCTGCTCGCCGGCGGGACGACCGCTTCGGCGCATGCCGAGCTGCTCTCGTCTTTTCCGGGCAATCAGGAGCTGCTCGTCGAGTCTCCCGCCGAGATCGCGTTGCAGTTCACCGAGGGCGTCGACCCGATCGAACCCGGGATTCGCCTCGTCGACGCCGCTGGCAACGACGTCGAGATCGGAGCGGTCAGCCAAGCCGCCGGGGCGGAGCGGATGCGGGCGTCGGTGCCGACGACGCTCGACGACGGCACCTACGTCGTCGCCTGGCAAGCGGTGTCCGCTGATTCGCATCGCGTGCGCGGCTCGTTCACCTTCTCGGTGGGGGTCCCCTCGGCGGTGACCCCAGGCGTCCTCGATGGACTCTTCGACGGCGGGTCCGACACCAGTTCCGAATCGTTGGTGCTCGGCATCGGACGGTTCCTGAGTTTCGCCGGCGTCGGGCTGCTCGTCGGTGGCCTGGTGATGGCATTGGCGCTGACCCCGTCGGCGGTGCAGTCGCGGCGTGTCGGGATGTTGCTGGTGGTTGCGGCCGAAGTCGCCTTCTTCGGCACGCTCTGGATGATCGCCGCGCAGGCGAACATCATCGGAGGGTCGTTCCTGGCCTGGAGTGACGTGGCCAACACACAGTCGGGACAGTGGTGGATCGCTCGCCTCGTCGCGATCGTGCTCTTCAGCATCTTGATCGCCCTGCGTTCCCGGTTGGCCGTCCGTGGTGGAGTCGCCGTAGCGGCGGTGCTGGGTCTCGGTGTGCTGGGTGTCGTCGCTGCCGGCGGACATGCGATCTCCGGCGACTCGGTCGCACTCGGGTTCGCCTCCACGCTCGTGCACCTGTCGGCGATGGCGATCTGGTTCGGGGGACTCACCGTCGTGCTCCTGGCACCTCCGCCCGGTGAGTTCTGGGCACGGGCCACCCGCTTCTCGCCGTGGGCGCTCGGATCGGTCGTTGCGCTCGCGGTCTCGGGCTCGGCCAATGCGTGGCGTCAACTCGGCTCGCTCGAGGGGATCACCGAGTCGAGCTACGGCCGGTGGTTGGTCATCAAGTTGGTGCTGGTCGTCGCGGTGGTCGGCGTTGCAGCCTTCAGCCGGCGCACCGTCCACACCCGTGGCGACGACGCAAGCGCCATCGTCCGGCGTTCGGTCGGCGTGGAGATCGCCGGTGTCGCGCTGATCCTCGGAGCGACTGCCGGCCTCGTCAACTCGCCGCCACCCCTCGACACCGCCGAGATCGTGTCGGTGTCGGCGGTCGTCGGCTCGCGGGTTGCCCAGGTCGAGCTCGAACCTGCGGTCACGGGTGGCACCGAGATGCACGTCTACATCACCTCGCCGTCGGGTGCGCTCGATCGAGCCGACGAGATCACGGTCACGGCCGAACTGCCTGCCCAGGACATCCCACCGTTCGATGTCGAGACGTTCGACGCCGGCGTGAACCATGTGATCGGGGCCAACGTCAATCTTCCCGTGGCGGGGCTGTGGACGTTCGAGATCACGGCCCGCTACGGCGACTTCGATCAGGTGGTGTTCACCGTCCAGATCCCCGTCTCCGGTTGAGCTGGCCGACGAGGTTGCCGATTCATTCTCAGTGTGTGAGAATGAATGCATGGCCAGCGACCACGGGCATGATCACGGCACCGGCCTGGCGAGGGCCGGGCAACGGCACCGCGGCCGGCTGATCGCAGCGTTCGGGGTCATCGCCACATTCTTCGTGGTGCAGTTGGTGGCCGCCATTGCGACGAACTCGCTCGCGCTGCTGTCGGACGCCGGCCACATGCTCACCGACGTGATCGGCATCGGGATGGCCCTCGCTGCGATCAGCCTGGCCACCCGCTTCGAACAGCGAGGCTCCGCCGCCACGTCGCAGCACACGTTCGGGCTGTACCGCCTGGAGATCCTTGCCGCGTTCATGAACTCGCTGTTGCTGTTCGGCGTTGCGATCTGGGTGGTCATCGAAGCCGTTCGCCGCATCGGAAGCGATCCCGAGGTGCTCGGGGTACCCATGCTCGTCGTTGCCGTGGTCGGCCTGCTCGCCAATCTTGTTGCGTTCGCACTTCTGCGCGAGGGGGCCAAGGAGTCGGTGAACGTCGAGGGCGCCTACCTCGAAGTACTCGCCGACACCGTCGGCTCGGTCGGCGTGATCCTGGCGGCAGTGCTGCTGCAAGTGTTCGGATGGGTGTGGGTCGACGCGGTCGCTGGTGTCCTCATCGGCGTCTGGATCCTGCCGCGAGCCTGGCGGCTCGGTCGTCGCGCTGTTCGGATCTTGCTCCAGGCAGCACCCGAACACATCGACCTCGATCAGCTCGCCGACGAACTCGGCGCGATCGGTGGTGTCGTCGACGTGCACGACGTCCACGTGTGGACGCTCACGTCCGACATGGATGCAGCTTCGGCCCACCTGGTGAGTGCACCAGGCGGCGACGCCCATGCCATTCTCGATGATGCACGTCGCTGCCTGGCCGAGCGTCACGGTGTCGTCCACGCCACGTTCCAGGTCGAGCCCGTCGATCACGACGGATGCGACGACGTCACCTGGTGACCAGATCTTCTGCGGGAGCCGCCGACCTGCAAGACTCGTCGCCGTGAAGGCAGCACTGTTGGTCGAGAGCTTGACGGGGAACACGTGGACGGCAGCCGAGAAGGTGGCCGGCCTCCTGGCGCAGGAGCGCTGGACGATCACCGGCCTGTCGAAGGTGAAGCAGCCCGACTACGCATCGATCCAGCAGGCCGACCTCATTCTGGTGGGCACCTGGGTGCACGGAGCGTTTCTGTTCGGCCAAGCCCCGTGGGCGGTGTCGAACATCGCGAACCTGCCCACGATGCGCGGCAAGCGCGCAGCCGGCTTCTGCACGTTCGCGCTCGACCCCGGCAAGTCGCTCGACAAACTCGACCGCGCACTGGGCGACACCGGCGCGTACGTCATCGGCGGACTGGCGATGAGCCGCAGCAAGCTCGACCAGCACTCCGAGATCTTCGCCGAGCGTCTCGTCGACGCGATGGCGACCGGCTGAGCGGCTGCTGATCGACGGCCGTCGCCACCCGAATGGGTGTCAGCCGGTGGTTGCCGACGTCTCGTTGGTGACGCTCGCGAGGTCGATGTACAGCACCCGCTGATTCTCGACCACGGGAAACACGCCCGAAGCGGGCGGCGAGAGATCGGCAACGTCGATCGTGTCTCCGTCGCAGTCGATGAAGTCGCGAGTGCCGATCACCTGCTCGACCGGACAGTCCGGGCGGTCGACCGGATAGGCGTAGAAGACCTGCCAGCCCCGGGTCGGGTCGTCGCCCTCGTGGTCGAGCACCAACGTGCGCTCGCCGGTGGTGGTGTTCAGGCCGGGGAAGATGATCGGGCCGTCCTCGGCCACGATCTGGGCAGCGCTCTGGGCCGATCCGACCTCGAAACGGCTGGGTGCGAGCCGATCGGTGACCTCGGCGCCACCGCGTGAGATCCAGGCGGCGATACCCCACGTCACCAGCGCCAGCACCACGAAGAACGCAATGCCGCCGACGACCGGCACGATGGCGCGGGCGGCGGGCGACTTCAGTTTGAACGGTCGTCCTGCTGCGGCATTCGACATCGCCCACAGTCTGCCGTGGAACTCGCTTCGACGGCGTCGGGGCCGGTCGGTTCGATGGGCCGACGGTCGTTTCGCTGCGATGCAACAACTTGCCCTATGGTCGCTGCTGGCAATCGGCCAGTGGCAGCGGTCGACGCTCGACCGCTCCGAACCCGACCGACCGCAGCGACGGTCGAACCCCGAGATGCAATCAGAAAGCGAGTGACCCCGACGTGGACCTCTTCGAGTACCAGGGCAAGCAGTACTTCGCCCGCTACGACATTCCGGTGAGCCGAGGTGGCCCCGCCGACACCGTCGACGAGGCGGTGAAGGAGGCCAACCAGGCCGGCTACCCCGTGGTGGTCAAGGCGCAGGTGCAGGTCGGTGGCCGTGGCAAGGCCGGCGGCATCAAGCTCGCCGACACCGAAGCCGAGGTGCGTGAGCACGCCGGCAACATCCTCGGGATGGACATCAAGGGGCACGTCGTCAAGCGACTGTGGATCGAGCAGGCATCCGACATCGACGAGGAGTACTACGCGTCGTTCACCCTCGACCGCGCCGCCAAGAAGCACCTGCTGATGCTGTCGGCCGAAGGTGGTGTCGAGATCGAAGCGGTCGCCGAGTCGAACCCCGACGCGATCGTCAAGTTGCACATCGATCCCGTCGACGGCCTCGACGTTGCCACCGCACGCCAGGCGTGCGTCGACGCCAAGCTGCCCGAGCGAGCGCTCGACGGCGCCGCCGACATCCTCGTGAAGCTCTACCGCTGTTTCACCGAGGGCGACTGCGATCTCGCCGAGATCAACCCGCTGATCCTCAAGCCGACCGGCGAGGTACACGCACTCGACGCCAAGGTCACCCTCGACGAGAGCGCCGAGTTCCGCCACCCCGAGTGGGACGCGTTCCGCGGTCTCACCGAGATGGACGACCGCGAGAAGATGGCTGCCGAGAAGGGGCTGCAGTACATCGGCCTCGACGGCACCGTCGGCATCATCGCCAACGGCGCCGGCCTCGCGATGTCGACGCTCGACGTCGTCAACCAGGTCGGCGGCTCCGCAGCGAACTTCCTCGACATCGGCGGCGGCGCCAACGCCGACGTGATGGCCGGTGCGCTCGAGGTGATCAACTTCGATGACGAGGTCCAGTCGATCCTGATCAACATCTTCGGCGGCATCACCCGCGGTGAAGAGGTCGCCAAGGGCATCGTCGAGGCGATGGGCCGCGTCGATCTGCGCGCGCCGATCGTGATCCGTCTCGACGGCACCAACGCCGAGGAGGGTCGCCAGATCCTGCTCGACGCCGGCATCCCCGCCGACAAACTCCAGTCCGAACCCACCATGCTCGACGCCGCTCGGGCAGCCGTCGCGAAAGCGAAGTGAGAGAGCCATGGCCATCTTCGTCAACGAGAACACCAAGGTCATCGTCCAAGGTCTGACCGGCGGTCAGGGCAAGTACCACGGGCTCCGCAACCGCGACTACGGCACCCAGATCGTGGCCGGTGTCACCCCCGGCAAGGCCGGCCAGGACGTCGACGGCGTCCCGATCTACGACAGCGTCGCTGATGCTGTCGCCGCCACCGGCGCCACGGCATCGTTCGTGGCGGTGCCGCCGAAGTTCGCATCCGACGCGATCCTCGAGGCCGCGGCAGCGGGCATCGAGTTCGTGGTGTGCATCACCGAGGGCATCCCGGCCCAGGACGAGGCCAAGGCCTACAACCTCCTGGTCCGCAACCATCCCAACACGCGCCTGCTCGGCCCGAACTGCCCCGGCATCATCAGCCCCGGCAAGTGCAACATCGGCATCACCGCCGGTGAGATCGCCCAGGCGCCGTCGCCCGACGGCCCGAACGTCGGCATCGTCAGCCGGTCGGGCACGCTCACCTACCAGGCGCTCTACGAGCTCAAGCAGAAGGGGATCGGGGTGTCGTCGTGTGTCGGCATCGGCGGCGACCCCGTTCCCGGCACCAACTTCATCGACTGCCTCGCCGAGTTCCAGGCCGATCCGGAGACGCACGCGATCATGATGATCGGCGAGATCGGTGGTTCGGCCGAGGAAGAGGCGGCCGAGTTCATCAAGGCCAACGTCACCAAACCGATGAGCGCCTACATCGCAGGCGTCACGGCGCCGGCCGGCAAGAAGATGGGCCATGCCGGCGCCATCGTGTCCGGTGGCAAGGGCACGGCCCAGGGCAAGATGGACGCACTCGGTGCCGCCGGTGTGAAGGTCGGGCTCAACCCGACCGAAGCCGGCGAACTGATGGCCGAGATCGTCGCCGGTCTCTGATCATTCCGTTCTCGTGAACAACTTCACCTCTCAGAGGTGAAGTTGTTCACGAAGTCGGCTCAGGCTGCGGCAACCGTCGACACGCGCTGACGGTGCAGCGCCACGAGTTGGTCGATCACCGCAGCGAAGTCCTCGCTGAGTTCTTGATCGGTGACGCGCTCGACCTGCCATCCGATCAAGCGAGCGCGACGGTCGCGGGACTTGTCGTATTGAGCGTCGAGGCGTCCGCCGTGCCACTCGACGTGGTCGATCTCGAGCGCCCACCTGATGCCAGGATCGGCACCGTCGGGGTGGATGAGGGCGCCGTCAGGGAGTCGAAGGGGGTGCTGTCGAACGAGGACGATTCCACGTGCCTCGAGTGCCTTGAGCACGCGCAGTTCGAGTGCGGAGCCGGCTGGCTTCTGCCAATCGGCCCGTTGTGCCATCACGCGCTTGACTCGGGCGAGTCCCGGGCGACCTCTGGATTGCAGCCGTCTGGCCACTCGCCACAGCGTGGGCAGCGTTGCGTGCTTGTCGAGCACCCACTCGGTCAGACGTTCGAAGCGATCATCGTCGACGTCGCGTGCACAGTCGAACCAGGTGCGGGGCGGGCTGGCGATGCAGATGCCGTCGTCGCGTTGGACGCGATCTTCGTCGTCGAGCACGTTCGTACGCCTCAGCACCACGCCGCGAGCGAGCGGTGTTCGATCGTGGGCGACGAGGACGATCGGCTGGTCCGTTCGTCGGACGTGTCGGGCACCCCAGAGGCGGGCGGCGGCCGTGCCGGTGATGGTCGCCTCGGAATCGGCGGCGCACGCAGCCACGCAACGCGCTTCGAAGGTGTCGGGCGATGTCGGCATGCGGTAGACGCCGTTGTGAACTCGGGTGATCGCGCCTCGCTCGGAAGCACGATCGATTTCCCGACGTGAGAACCCGTCCGCCAGCAATTCCGCGCGCGTGACGATGCCGTGCCGCTGGACGATGTGGGAAACCAGTGCGTGTGACAACTGGACCATGCAGACCTCCGAGAACCGAATGATGGATTCGGGCCGACGTGGGCCGATCTGGAGTCCCTCCGCCCGCGACGCTACCGATCTGGCCGCACCGGTCCTCGCCCTCCCCGTTCTCGTGAACAACTTCACCTCTCAGAGGTGAAGTAGTTCACGAGAACGAAACGGGTGGTGATGGTCGAGGATCGCAGTTGCGGGTACGGTCGGCAATCGTGGACGAACTACTCGAGGACGACGGGAGCCCTCGGCCCATTGGGAACGACCTGATCGAACTCGTGCATCGCCTCGGGATCGACGAAGTGCGCGAGCGTCAGCGGGTCTCCGATCTCGAGATCCTCACCATGGGCATTTCGTTCACCGTGTACTCCGACGGGCAGAACATCGACCGAGCCTGGCCCTTCGACATCATCCCGCGGCTGATCGACGGCAACGAGTGGAGCGTCGTCGAGCGCGGACTCGCGCAGCGGCTGCGGGCGCTCAACCACTTCATCGACGACATCTACAACGACCGCCGCATCATCGCCGACGGGGTCTTCCCCGCTGACCTCCTCGACGACTCGGCCAACTACCGGCCGGAATGCCAGGGGGTGCACCCCAAGTTCGGCGTGTGGGCGCACATCTCGGGCTCGGATCTCGTGCGCGCCGGTGACGGTCAGCTCTACGTCCTCGAGGACAATCTGCGGGTCCCGTCGGGCGTCAGCTACGTGCTGGAGAACCGCGGTGTCGCCAAGCGAACCTTCCCCGAGTTGTTCGAGCGGTATCGCATCCGTCCGGTCGACGCGTACACCGACGAACTGAACCGGCTGTTGTCGTCGCTCGCCCCGGATGACCGGCACGACCCGACGATCGTGGTGCTCACGCCGGGCATCTTCAACTCCGCCTACTTCGAGCATTCGTTCCTTGCTCAACGCATCGGCGCTGAACTGGTCGAGGGCCAGGACCTCGTCGTCGGTGATGACGACTGTGTGTACATGAAGACGATCCAGGGGCTCGAACGCGTCGACGTGATCTATCGGCGCATCGACGACCTGTTCCTCGATCCCGAGGTCTTCGACCCCGAGTCGATGCTCGGCGTGGCCGGCCTGATGCGCGCCTGGAAGGCGGGCAACGTCGGTATCGCCAACGCTCCGGGTGCGGGCGTCGCAGACGACAAGGTCGTGTATGCCTGGGTGCCCGACATGATTCGTTACTACCTCGGTGAGGAGCCGCTGATCCCCAACGTCCCGACGTATCGGTGCATGTACGGCGATGAACTCGAGCACGTCCTCGCGAATCTCGGCGACCTCGTGCTCAAGCCGGCCAATGAGAGCGGCGGGTACGGGATCCTGATCGGCAATCGGGCGACCGCTGACGAGCTCGACGAGGCCGCCGAAGCGATCCGCGCCGATCCGCGCAACTGGGTCGCCCAGCCGATCCTCGAACTGTCGACCGCCCCGACCCTCGTCGAGGACGGCATCGAGCCGAGACATCTCGACTTACGGCCGTTCATTCTGACCGGAAAGGGCAGCTACGTCACGGCCGGTGGATTGACGCGGGTGGCGCTCACGAAGGGTTCGCTGATCGTGAATTCGTCGCAGGGCGGCGGCTCGAAAGACACCTGGATCGTCGACGTGAGCCAAGCAGCAGCTCATCAGCCCGTGCAGGACCAATCGCAGGGTGTGGTCGGCTGATGGCGCTGTTGTCGCGGGTGGCCGACCGCATGTACTGGGCCGCTCGATATGTCGAACGGGCCGAGGACTCCGCCCGCGTGTTGCGGGCCTACGGTGACGTGCTGGCCGACCTGCCGACGTCGTCGACGCGGTGGAGTCCCCTCGTGAGCATCTCCGGCAGCGACGTGAAACTGCCGGCGCTGGTCGGTTCCGATGAGGGCCAGGTCGCTCAGTTCCTGATCGCTGATCGCGATCATCCGAACAGCATCGTCAATGCGGTCGAGCAGTGCCGCGAGAACCTGCGAACCTGTCGCGAGGTGCTGCCTCGCGAGGCGTGGCAGACCGTCAACGATCTGTCGATCTACGTGCGCGGTGCGGCCGTCACGTCGATCGATCGGCGGCGCCGCGACCGTTTCCTGTCCCGGGTGATCGACGAGAGCCGGCGCCTCGACGGGGTGATGATCTCCACGATGACCCGCGACGAGGTGTTCGAGATGTGGAGACTCGGCCGCTACATCGAACGCGCCGACATGACGACGCGTGTGCTCGGCGTGCGCGCGGCGGCACTCCTGGCGCAACCGCCGGGATCGGTCGACGAGTTCGCCGAGGTGCAGTGGATGGGCGTGCTGCGGTCGCTGTCGGCCTTGCAGATGTATCAGCGAGCCACACGAGGTCACATCGATGGGCCGAGCGTCGTTCGTTTCCTGCTGTTCGACCACCGGTTCCCGCGGTCGGTCGCCGGCTGTCTCGCAGAGATGCGAACCTCCATCCTGCGTCTGCCCGAGTACTCGAACGTGCTCGGAGCGGTCGAGGCCGTCGATCGCCAACTCCGTCGGAGCCGCCCCGCCGCCGACGACGGCGCCGTGCTCGATGCGGCGATGGATGAAGTGCAGAGTGCACTCGCCCGCTTGAGCACCGTGATGTACGAGCAGTACGTCGTTCACTGACCGAGCCGTGCAAGACCGACGATGACCGACCACCTCGACACCGGATTCGATCCCGGTCCGGCGCCCTCCGGCACACCTCCATCGGCGATGGCGAGTGCCGGCGGTCTCGGTGCGGACGCGTTGATGGATTCGATCGCCGGCCTGGCCGATCTCGGTACCCGCCAGGCCGACCATGACCGGTTGCTGGCTGCCGAGGGGGCCGGGCACATCGTCCACGATCTTCCGCTGCGCTCCGATGGCCGAATGGTTGCGCTCGAGTCGCGGCCGTGGCGCCTCGATCCCATCCCGCTGGTGATCGACGGCGACGAGTTCGTGGCGCTCGCCGATGGCGCGATTGCCCGCATGCGGATGCTCGAGGCGATCGTCGACGATCTCTACGGCGCTCGGACCCTGCTGCGAGATGCGGTCATCGACCCGGCGGCGTTGTGGGGGAGTCCGCACTACCGCCTGGCCGCCTTCGGTCAACGGCCTCCTCGTCGATGGCTCACCAACTATGCGGTCGACGTCGTGCGTGACGTCGACGGCCGATGGCGGGTGGTGCGTGATCTGACCGATGCGCCTGCCGGTGTCGGCTACGCGCTGTTGGGCCGTGCGGTCGCCGGCCGTGTCCACCGCGACACGATCTCGCAGCTTCCGGCGGGCCGAGCACTGCGCTCGCTCGATCCGTTTGCCGACCGTCTGCGCGACGGACTCGCCGACGTGGCCCTCAGCCGCAACCCGCGCATCGTCGTGTTGTCAGGAGGCGTCGATCACCCGTCGTTCGTCGAGCAGTCCTATCTGGCGACCCGCCTCGGCCTCAACATGGTCGAGGGGGCGGACCTCGTCGTCCGCCAACGGCGGGTCTGGCTGCGTTCGTTGTCGGGGTTGGAGCCGATCGACGTCATCTTCCGACGACTCGAGGACGATCGGGTCGACCCGATGGAGGTCAACGCCCAGGGCAGCGCCGGAGTGCCCGGCCTGTTGCTGGCGGCCCGTTCTCGCGGGGTCAGCCTCGCCAATGCGCACGGCAGTGGGGTGCTCGAGGACCCGGCCCTCGGTGAGCACTGGGACGCAGCGGGAGCATGGCTGACGGGTCGAACGTCTGACTATCAGAACGTGTGGCCGTTGCCGTTCATGCCGGCTGCCGAGCGCGCGGAGCGCTCCTGGTCCACCTGGCCCAGCTATGACGGCGTGGGCCCCACGGAGCGCGCGATCACGCTGCGGCTGCACCTGGTGGCGAGCGACAAGGGGATCGATGTGCTGCAGGGCGGGAGTGCCCGCGTCATGCTGCAGGGCGACGACCCGATCCGCCCGACGGCGGCGACGGCGAAGGACGTCTGGGTGATCGGTGGCACGGTCGCCCCGCCGATGCTGCGCCGCCGGACCCCACTTCCTCAGGTCGACCTCATCGAATCCGTTCCGACTCGTGCGGCCGAGGCGTTGTTCTGGGCCGGCCGGGCGATGGAACGCGCCGAGATCCTGGCGAGGGTGATGGAGGTGGTCCTCGATCGCACCAGCGGTCTGGTCGACGCCGAGGTGGCCGAACCGTGGGTGGAGCACGGCCTCGACATGCTCACCGCGGTCGCCGGACAACCGCTCGCAGTTGGTGCCCCCGAGCGTGCCGGGGCCACGTTCGCCGCAGGCGTCGAGGCGCTCGCCAAGCAGCTGGGCTCCTTCCTCGCCGAGGCGTCGTCGGTCCGCGAGTTCTTCTCGACCACGGCTGGTCGAACGTTGGCGCGTCTCGCCGAGTCGCGGGCACAGCTGCGTTGGATGGTCACCGAGGAAGGTGCTCCCTGGCCGTCGGTGGTCGACATCGCTCGCATCGACGGTCGCACGTTCGAGTCGATCCTCGTCGACCTCGCTTCGCTCGTGGGCCTCTGGAACGAGAGCGTCGTGCACGGACCCGCATGGCGATTCGGTGAGGTGGGCCGCCGACTCGAGCGGGCGTTCGGCGTGATCGACGGCGTCCGCGGCGCGTTGGGGCTGTATCGAACCGATGCGCTGGCGGAGACGTCGTGGCTCGCCAGCTCCGGCGACGACCACCGGCTCGACTTCCAGCGCCAACGTGTGATCGAACTGATCCTCGCGTCGAACGAGAGCCTGGTTGCATACCGGCGTCGTCATCGCAGCGATGTCGAGTTCGAACGGGCGATGCACCTCGTCGTCGGTGACGTCCGCAACCCGCGCTCGGCCGCGTCGGCGATTCGCGAGGTCGGCCATGAAGCGGAGCGTCTCGGCTGGGAGCGCGGCGTCGGTGAGACGACCGAGCTGCTGGCGTTGATCGAGGCGGCGTCGTTCGAATCGGTCGAGTCGACAGCAGCGCTCCTCGTCGACGTGTTCGACGGATGTGACCGTTTGGCTCGAGACGTGGTCGGGTCGTACCTCGCGGCCCCGGTCGACCCGCGGATGATGGGACGGAGCTGACATGCCCGGGCAGCGGTATCGGGTCGTGCACCGCACCGAATACGTCTATGGCGCCACGATGCTCGACGGGTACAGCGTCGCCTGTGTGCTGGCGCGCCCCACCCCGTCGCAGACCGTGAGCTCGTCGGTGGTCGTGACGTATCCAGAAGCGGATGAGTACGACGAACGCCACGACGTGTTCGGCAACCGGATCGTGCAGTTCGGACTGCACCGCCCTCACGATGGCCTCGTCGTCGAAGCGATCACCGAGGCGCGTGTCTGGGCCCAGGAACTCCCGCGTGTCGACGTGGCTTGGGAACGTGCCAGTGCGACTGTGGCGGGCATGCGCGGTCCGACCGCCCTCGATGTCGCTCCCTTCGTGGCCCCGTCTCGTTTCGTGACGACGGATGCGAATCGCCTCGATCTGTTCTCGTTGGCGACGTCGTCGTTCACGCCGGGTCGCGGCATCGTCGACGCGACGACGGCGCTGTGCTCGGAGATCTTCGAGACGTTCATCTTCGACCCGTCGTTCACCGAGGTGAGCTCGCCGCTCGATGTCGTACTCGGTGATCGCCGGGGTGTCTGCCAGGACTTCGCGCACCTTGCCGTTGGCGCGCTTCGTTCGATCGGCCTCGCCGCCCGGTACGTCAGCGGCTACATCGAGACCGAGCCGCCGCCCGGAGAACCCAAGACGGTCGGGGCGGACGCGTCGCATGCCTGGTGTTCGGTGTGGGTGCCCGACCATGGCTGGCTCGACTTCGACCCGACCAACGGAGTCGTTGCCCCGTCGCGGCACGTCACGATCGGTTGGGGACGCGATTACGCCGACGTGGCGCCCGTGCGTGGTGTGGTCGTCGGGCCGTCGTCGCCGCAGTCGCTGTCGGTGTCGGTCGACGTCGCCCGTCTCTGACCCGCAGCGAGCTCGTCCAGCCGGAACCCAACGTTCGTGTGACGGTTTGGGCGGCCCGTCCCTTCAGGACTGCAACGCGAACGTGGGTTGTGACATCGGTCCCGGGCGGGATCCGGTTGCGGGAAGAGCCGCCGAGTTCGGCAGGATTGAGCCGATGTCGACGATGACGAACACGGGGGGCCAAGCGCGCGCACGCCTGCTCACTCGGCCGTTCGTGGTGGTCACGGCGTCGGCCCTGGTGTTCTTCATCTACATCGGGATGCTGATCCCGGTGGTGCCACTGTTCATCGAAGGCCCGCTGGGTTTGGGCGAGTTCGGTATCGGGGTCACGATCGCGGCGTTCGCCGGTGCGGCGATCATCGCCCGACCGTTCCTCGGTCGGATCGCCGATCGCTACGGGCGGCGAGTGCTGCTCGTCGGCGGTGCGTCGGTTGCGGGTCTCACCGGCATCGCCGCGAGCCAGGTGACCGAGTTCTGGCAGTTGCTCGTGCTGCGCAGCGTGATGGGCATCGGCGAAGCCGCCGTGTTCGTCGGCGCCGCGACGTTGATCGCCGACCTGTCGCCTCGTGATCGTCGGGCCGAGGGTGCCAGCTACTTCTCGGTGGCGGTGTTCGGAGGGATCGGCATCGGGCCGATCATCGGCGAGTTCGTCCTCGACGACACCCAGTTCGAGCGGGCGTTCGTGGTCGCCGGTTGTTTCGCGCTCGCCGCCGCGGTCGTCGCCCTGTTTGCGCCGGCGCGGGTGGCGCCGCTCGATCCTGTCGACGACACGATCGCCTCCGCTGCGCCTGCCTCCGGGAGACGCAAGATCATGCACCCGGCTGCGATCATGCCGGGGGTCGTGCTCGCCTCGGGCGTCGCCGCGTTCGCGACGTTCGGTGCATTCATTCCCGAGTACTCGCGCGAGGTCGGCCTCGCGACCTCGGGCGGGTTGTTCGCCGCGTACTCGGTCACGTCGGTGCTCGTGCGCATCTTCGGCGCCACGTTGCCCGAGCGGCTCGGCCCACGGCGAGCCGTCACCATTGCGCTCGGCACGCTGGGAATCGGGTTGAGCATCCTGGCGATCGTTCCGACGATCGCGGCGCTGTGGGTTGCGTCGGTTTTCGTCGGCATCGGGATGGCGTTCAACTATCCGTCGCTGCTCGCACTCACCGTCAATCGGGCCAGCGACAGCGACCGCGCATGGGCGATCAGTTCGTTCACCATGTTCTTCGAGGTCGGCTCGGTGTTCGGTGGATTGTTCATCGGCGGGTTTGCGCAGGCCGTCGGCAAGCAGACCGGCTTCTTCGGCGGTGTGCTGTGCTGTCTCGTCGGGTTGTACCTGCTGCGCTTCAAACTCGTTCCGGCCGGATCGCCCGAAGCCGGTCCTGCAAGCCGGATGGCGGAGGCCTACACCCCCGTCGCAGGCGACTGACCCCCACGTACGCGTTGCAGATCCGGTGGCCTCGCCCACCCGAACTGCACCACGATCGAAGGCGCTGACCGTGATGGCGGATTTCCGCTAGTGCGCACCGACCATTCCAGGCATGATGGGCCCGTGCCACCGCTCGATCCCGACCACTGTTACGTCGCCGTGCAGAGCCGCGATCACCGTTTCGACGGATGGTTCGTCACTGCGGTGCGCACCACCGGGATCTACTGCCGCCCGAGTTGCCCGGCCATCACGCCCAAGCGCGCCAACGTCGACTTCTATCCAACGGCGGCCGCCGCCCAGCAGCGAGGGTTCCGTGCCTGCAAACGCTGCCGTCCCGACGCCTCGCCCGGATCACCCGAGTGGAACGTCCGCCAGGACGTCGTCGCACGTGCGATGCGGCTCATCGGCGACGGAGTCGTCGAGCGTGACGGTGTGGCCGGTCTTGCTCGGCGTCTCGGCTACAGCGAGCGGCACCTCACCCGGGTGTTCACCGACGAACTCGGTGCCGGGCCACTGGCGGTCGCCAGAGCTCAGCGCGCCCACACCGCCCGGCTCCTGATCGAGACGACGTCGATGACGTTGACCGATGTCGCATTCGCGGCCGGCTTCGGCAGTGTCCGGCAGTTCAACGACACGGTTCGTGAGGTGTTCGCAGCCTCACCCAGCGAGCTGAGAACCGCGAACCGTCGCGGTCCGAGCCCCGCGTCGGCGGGCTCCGACACCACCTCGCGGGACGCGGGCGTCTCCGTCGGCATCCGGCTGGCGGTTCGGGAGCCGTTCGCCTCCCACGAGGTGATGTCGTTCATCGGCCAGCGGGCGATTCCAGGCATCGAGTCGTGGGATGGTCGCACCTACCGACGCTCGCTCGATCTGCCGGGTGGTGTCGGTGTGATCGGCCTGGCTGCGCACACTGATCATGTCGCTGCTCGGATCGAGTTGTCGGAGTGGTCCGACCTCGGGGTCGCTGTGCAGCGTATCCGGCGGCTCCTCGACCTCGACAGCGATCCGACCGCCGTCGACGCGGCGCTGGCTGTGGACCCAATGCTGGCCACGCTCGTCGAGCAGGTGCCCGGACGCCGCGCACCAGCGAGTGTCGACCCGTACGAGACCGCCATCCGCGCCGTCGTCGGCCAACAGGTCTCGGTTGCCGGCGCCCGAACGGTGGCAGGACGGATCGTCGACGCGATCGGGCCGCCGCTGCTCGAACCGTCCGGCGAGATCACGCATCGGTTTCCCCGACCCGGCGAACTCGCGGGCGCCCCGGACGCGGCGTTCTCGATGCCGGGCGCGAGACGTGACACCATCCGACGTGTCGCCGCAGCGGTGGCCGCAGGCGACGTCGAACTCGACGTCGGCTCCGACCCGTCGGTCGTTCGCCGCCAGCTGCTCGCACTGAAGGGGATTGGCCCGTGGACCGCCGACTATGTCGTGATGCGTGGGCTCGGGCATCCCGACACGTTTCTGACGAACGACCTCGGCGTCCGCCATGGTCTCGACCGCCTCGGTCTCGATGCGGCCGACGCAGTTCGGTGGGCGCCCTGGCGCTCGTATGCCGTTCATCACCTCTGGGCCAGCCTCGCGCCGCCTGCACCACCCGCCGACGAACCGGCACCATCGAAGGAGAAGCCATGAGTCCTGCACTGTTCAGCGCGGTCGTCGACAGCCCCGTCGGAACCCTCACGATCGTGGCCGGCGACGCCGGTGTTCGCGCGGTGCTCTGGCCCGATGACGACCCGAAGCGCGTCCGGTTACCGGATGCCGTCGACGATCCGACGCACCCGGTGATCGCGGCAGCGGCATCGCAGCTGGAGGAGTACTTCGCCGGGACCCGAACGACGTTCGACGTTCCGCTCGACCCGGTCGGGACCGACTTCCAGCGTGCCGCCTGGGAGGCGCTGCTGACGATCCCGTACGGCGTCACCGTCAGCTACGGCGACCAGGCCGATCGGATGGGTGATCGTCGCAAGGCCCGAGCGGTGGGTGCAGCGAACGGTCGCAATCCGATCTCGATCATCGTGCCCTGCCACCGGGTGGTCGGCGCCAACGGTTCACTCACCGGTTTCGCGGGTGGCGTCGACACGAAGGCGTGGCTGCTCGCGCACGAGCGGCCGGCACCGTAGGTCCGGCGTTGTGATGGTCAGGCGCGGTTGCGTGCGGCGGCCGACTGGGCCTTGCGGGCGCGGTCGGCTTCCTTCTTCGCCGCCTTGGCAGCGGCACGCTTTGCCTTGATCTCGGCTTGCTCTTCCGCCGAGCGCTTCGACGTGTCGATCAGCGGAGCGATCGTGACCTCTTCGGCCTTCGGCAGCGCGACGAGGTCGTCCGCTTTGAGCAGGTCGCGGATGATCGCCGACGCTGGCGCTTCACCGGCGACCGTCGCCGCCAGCATGACCCGGGTGACCGCGGCGCCGTGGCGCTCGACGACACCCGGCAGGACGTCTTTGAGTTGCTCGGTGGACGGGTTGTCGGCGTTGTCGCCGAGCTCCTTGATGCAGTCGGCGAGACACAGATCGGAGATGATCGCAGCGATCGCCTCCATGTCGCCGTTGATACGGCCGGCCTTGACTGCAGCGCGCACCCCGTCGGGGGTCGCCGCCTCGACGAACGAGTCGAGTCCCTCGCGGTGGTCGTCGTCGAGTGCGTCGATCGCTGTGGCGAGCTCGTCGTCGGTGGCTGCCTTGAACGAGCGGTCGAGCAATCCGAGCGCCTGCATCCGGTTCTTCGTCTGATTCACGTCACGCGACGCTATCTGGGCTCGCCATGTAACGATTGGTGTCAGACACCAATCGTCACAGCGGTTCTGCGTGGAATGAGACGACCTCCGTCGCTCTCCTCGGTGGGCGCCACCGCCCAGCACACCGCGTACAGTGGACTAGTATCCGCAGCGACGTGGTCGAGGGGGATCACGATCGAGATGCTCCGGTGTCCGGAGCCACAGGAGGAGAATCGACATGGCAACGGTCCAACTCGACGGCATCAACAAGGTCTACGACAACGGCTACCACGCAATTCACGACCTCGACCTCGAGATTGCCGACAAGGAGTTCCTGGTGCTCGTCGGCCCGTCGGGCTGCGGCAAGTCGACCGCACTGCGGATGATCGCCGGACTCGAGACGATCACCGGCGGCACGATGAAGATCGGCGACAGGGTCGTCAACGATGTCGAGCCGAAGGACCGCGACATCGCCATGGTGTTCCAGAACTACGCGCTGTATCCGCACATGAGCGTGTACGACAACATCGGCTTCGCGCTCAAGCTCGCGAAGGTCCCCAAGGACGAGATCGACACCCGTGTGCGCAAGGCGGCGGCGATTCTCGAGCTCGAGGAGAACCTCGATCGCAAGCCCGGGCAGCTTTCGGGTGGTCAGCGTCAGCGTGTTGCGATGGGTCGGGCGATCGTGCGTCAGCCGGCTGCGTTCCTGATGGACGAGCCGCTGTCGAACCTCGACGCCAAGCTGCGCGTGCAGATGCGTGCCGAGATCGCCGCGCTGCAGCGCGAGCTCGCCGTCACCACCGTGTACGTCACCCACGACCAGATCGAGGCGATGACGATGGGCGACCGCGTCGCGGTGCTCAAGGACGGCTATCTCCAGCAGGTCGACACGCCGCAGAACCTCTACGACCATCCGGTCAACGTGTTCGTGGGCGCGTTCATCGGTTCGCCGTCGATGAACCTGTACGAGGGCACGGTCAAGGTCGACGGCAACGTTGGCACCGTCGCGGTCGGCAGCAACGTGATCGGCCTGCCGAGCGAGGTGTTCGCCAAGCAACCACGGCTGAGCGAGTACGACGGCAAGCCGATCATCATCGGGATCCGACCCGAAGACTTCGAGGACGTCGCCTTCGCCGAGCAGATCCCCGAGGCCCAGCGCATCACTGCGAACGTGTCGCTGATCGAGGCGCTCGGCTCCGAGATCATGGTGCACTTCCGCATCGACGCGGTCAAGGTCGACTCCGGCGACCCCGACGCCGTGGAAGAGCGAGAGGGTGAGGACGTTGCGAACGCCGTCGGTCGGTTCAACCCCCGTTCGCGCGTGCGAATGGGTGACACCGTCGACATCGCGGTGTCGAGCGAGAACATGCACTTCTTCGACGCCGAGACGCATCAGGCCATCTGGGCCTGACGTCCGACCCGGGACCTTGGTCCCTTCTACGTCGGCGGTGTTTCGGAATCATTGACGCAGGGTGAACGCTCGTCGTACGATGCAAGCGCTTACACACCGTGAGCGAAGGCTCCACCTGGCAACTCCAGACGGGTGATTCCGCCTTCTGTGTTCCACTGGAGGGGGAGACATCATGCAACGATCTCGAGGGATCAAGATTCTCGCTGCGGTGGCCGCATTCGGCCTCGTCGCAGCGGCCTGTGGAAGCGACGACGACAGTTCGTCATCCGACACCGATGCGTCGGGCACCGGTGGTGGCAGTGCATCAGCTGCGGCTGACGCCGAGTTCACGCTGTTCGGCGCGCCGACCGGCATCGAGGGTGAGGCCGTGCAAGGCTTCCTCGACGTCTACAACGAGCAGACGGGCTCGAACATCACCTTCACCGGATCGGACGACCTGGAGTCGCAGCTCCGTATCCACGTCGACGGCGGTGACCCGCCCGAGATGGCCTTCCTGCCGCAGCCGGGCCAGATCTGCGACTACGCGGACGCCGGTGCGTTGGTGTCACTCGAGGACATGGGGTTCGACATCGCCCAGTTGGAGGAGGACAGCTCCCAGTACTGGGTGAACCTCGGCCTCTGCGACGACGGCATGCACTACGGAATCCCGTGGTACCCGAACTTCAAGTCGATCGTCTTCTACCACAAGCCGACGTTCGAGGAGAACGGGTACGAGATCCCGGAGACCTACGAGGACATGGTCTCCCTGTCCGAGCAGATCGTCTCCGACGGCTTGACGCCGTGGTGCTTCGGCTTCGAGTCCGCCGGCGCGACCGGCTGGGCCGGAACCGACTGGATCGAGGACATCCTCGTTCGCCAGGCCGGTTCGGAGTTCTACGCCCAGTGGTACAACCACGAGGTGCCGTTCAACGATCCGCAGGTCGTCGAAGCGTTCGACACCTTCGGTGAGATCTTCTTCGGCGAGGGCTTCGTCCTCGGCGGCGCCGAGAACGTCGCGGCGATCAACGTCGTCGACTCGCCCGCGCCGCTGTTCGAAGAGCCGCCGGGGTGCCTCATGCTGAAGCAGGGCTCGTTCGCCTCGAACTGGTTCCCGGACGCTCCGGGCTACGAAGAAGGAGAAGTCGAGGAGGAACTCGGTGTGTTCCCCTTCCCGACCATCGACGGCAACGTCGGCGCCATGGGTGGCGGTGACACGATCGTCGTCTTCGAGGGCTCCGACGCCAACATCGAGGTCGTCAAGGACTGGATCACTCCCGACTGGCAGTGCACCCATGCCTCCGCCACCGGCGGCGATGCGTCCCCCTACGGTGGCCACGGTGTCGAGGGTGTCGAGTTCCTGCCCGGGAACAAGAACGTCGACCCGAACTGCTACATCACCGATGCCGCGAAGTCCTACGCGACGGCGGTGACGGATGCACTGGGTGCGAACACGTTCGTGTTCGACGCCTCCGACCTGATGGACCCGGCCGTCGGCCAGGGAACCTTCTGGACGGGCATGGTCGACTGGTCACGGGGCGAACCAGCCCAGGACGTGGCCGACCAGATCGAGTCATCGTGGCCGAGCTGATCGGCTGAAACGGTCAACGCTGATCGATGACAGGGGCGGTCTCACTCCGTGAGGCCGCCCCTGCGTCGTCTACGGTGTGGTGGAGCCAGTTCAGGAGATGGACAGAAGTGGGCAACAGACATGGACCCGGGGGATCTGACATGCGATTCGGGGGAGCGACATGAGTGAACAGCAGCCGTTGCTGGTCGACGACGACAACGTCGAACGACCTCCGCAACGACCTGAAGAGATCAAGCAGGAATACGGCCTCGGTGCCAAGGCAGCGTCGATCATCGCCGCGGTGATCATCCCGGTCATCCTGATCGTGTTCTACTTCTCGTTCCTGTTCCTGAAGGACGAAGACGCCAACAAGGGACTCAAGGTGATTCTCGCCATCGCGGTGGGCACCGTGGGGGTGTGGGGCCTCTACTGGGGAGTCGACAAGCTGATCGACCGGCTTCCGAGGGCCGCGGCGAACGCCGCGCGACCCTTCCTGTTCGTCGGCCCGGCGATGGTGCTGCTGACGCTTCTATCTCATCTATCCAGCCGTCAACACGCTGTTTCTCAGTCTGCAGAACAGGGACAGCTCCGAGTTCGTCGGCTTCGACAACTTCTACACCCTGTTCACCGAGAGCCGGTACCAGATCGGTATCCGCAACTCGATCCTGTGGGTGATGGTCGTCCCCGCGGCTGCGCTCGTGATCGGCCTGGGTTTCGCGACGCTCGTCGACCAGCTCGGCAAGAAGACCGAGTCGGTCACGAAGTCGATGATCTTCATGCCGATGGCGATCTCGTTCGTCGGCGCGTCGGTGGTGTTCACCTTCATCTACTCGTTCCGACCCGAGGGTTTCGGCGAGCAGATCGGCTTGCTCAACGCGATCAAGGTCGGCCTCGGTGGCGAGCCGACGAGCTGGCTCT
Source organism: Ilumatobacteraceae bacterium (assembly GCA_963716095.1). Classification (GTDB taxonomy): domain Bacteria; phylum Actinomycetota; class Acidimicrobiia; order Acidimicrobiales; family Ilumatobacteraceae; genus Sva-07. The sequence goes on from CAVQSV010000002.1 coordinate 167,788, forward strand.
CGCAGCAACCCTGGAACAACCTGTACCTGATGGTCATCCTGATCTGGCTGCAGACCGGGTTCTCGATGGTCATCCTCTCCTCGGCGATCAAGGGAGTGCCGATCGAGCTGATCGAGGCGGCCCGAATCGACGGCGCGTCGGAGTGGAAGGTGTTCACCCGGATCACGATTCCGACGATCAAGTCGACGATCGTCGTCGTGTGGACGACGGTCATCATCACGGTGTGGAAGGTGTTCGACATCGTGTGGGTCATGACCGGTGGGCGCGACGACACCCAGGTCGTCGCTCAGCAGATGGTCCAGGAGTTCTTCACCAATCGGAACAACGGCGTGGGCGCTGCGCTCGCGGTGCTGATGTTCGTCGCCATCACCCCCATCCTGATCATCAACATCCGGCGCTTCAAGGCCGAGGAGGCCATGCGATGACAACGCTCGACACGCCCCCGGACCTCGGTCTCGACGACGAACCGGTTGCGCTCGCGCCGCCGAAGGCCAAGCGTGCGCCCTTCCCGGTGTACCTCACCGTGTTCCTGCTCACGGTGATCTGGATGATCCCCACGGTCGGGTCTGCTCGTCAACTCGTTCCGCGATCCGTCGGACATCCGTGCGAGCCGGATGGTGGACGGTCTTCGCGAGCCCGTTCGACACCGCGCAGTGGACGCTCGACAACTACACGCGTGTCCTCGACGAGGGGTTCAGCAATGCCTTCCTGAACACCCTTGCGGTCGCCATCCCGTCGACGGTCATACCGATCATGATCGCGGCCTTCGCCGCCTACGCCTTCGCCTGGATGGACTTCCCTGGACGCAACTTTCTCTTCGTCGTCGTCGTCGGGTCTGATGGTCGTTCCGCTGCAGATGGCGCTCATCCCGATCCTGCGGGTCTACACCGATCGTCGACCTGACCGGTACCTACCCGGCGGTGTGGCTCGCCCACGCCGGGCTTCGGGCTGCCGCTGGCGGTGTACCTGCTGCGCAACTACATGGGATCGCTGCCCGGTTCGATGATCGAATCCGCACGGATCGACGGCGCGGACCATTTCGCGATCTTCACGAAGCTGATCCTGCCGTTGTCGGTGCCGGTGCTGGCGTCGTTCGCGATCTTCCAGTTCCTCTGGACGTGGAACGACTATCTGGTGGCGCTCGTGTTCCTCGGCATCGATCCGGACAAGCGGGTCCTGACCGTCGAACTCGCCGACCTCGCAGGTCGCGGTGAAGGTGCGCTCAACCTGCTCCCGGCGGCGGCGTTCGTCACGATGGTCCTGCCGCTGGTGGTGTTCTTCAGCCTGCAGCGGTACTTCGTCCGTGGCCTCACCGCTGGTTCGGTCAAGGGCTGACCCTGTCGACGACGGCATCGACGGTGGACGCTCAGGGTGTGCGCCGGCGGAACTGGATCGCGATCGCATTCGCGACGCCGCTGATGACGTTCAGCTACTTCAGCTACGGCGCGGCGTTCATCGACGGCGAGGGTGACCGGTCGGGGTTCCAACTCGAGCTCGCCGCCATCGGTTTGGCGATCGCTCCGTTCGTGTTCATCGCGCTCGGGTTCGTTTCGCGGAACCCGACGGCACCCAAACGTGTGCTGCAGGCGATGGGACTGCTGTTGCTGACCGGACTGTCGATCGGGCTGCTCGACCCGCTCCTCGGGGCGGCCACCGGATTCTGTCTCGGTGGGGCACTGGTGCTGAACCGACCCGACGTCGCCCGGCTGATGTCGTGGAGGCTGGGCGCGGTCGCGTTCACGGCGCTCTACATGGTGGTACTCCTCGTCGTCGCTGCGCCGGCGGGGATCTTCACCGGTGCGGTGCTGCCGCTGATGATGATCGGGTTCGCCGACGAGTACGCCGCATGGAGCGCCACCCGACAGACTTGAATCAGAGTTGTGCGGTCGTCTGACGCACGACCAACTCGAGCGGTGAATCGACGATCGTTTCAGGTGTCGACGGATCGGCCAGTCGCGCCAGGAGGGCTCGCATCGCAGCGGCTCCCTGGCTGGCCACTCGCTGCCGCACCGTGCTCAATCCGACGACCCGAGCAACGTCGTGGTCGTCCACGCCGATGAGCGAGACGTCGACTGCAGGACGCAGCCCGCGTTCGGTCAGCGCCATCAGCGCCCCGAACGCCATCTCGTCGGACATCGCGAACACCGCAGTCGGCGGATCGGGTCGATCGAGCAGGGCGCTCATCGCCTCTTGCCCACCGTCGATGCCGAAGTTGCCGCTGCGCACCAGTGCCTCGTCGAACTCGAGGCCGGCGTCGGCCAGCGCCGCTGCGAACCCCTCTTGGCGTCGGAGCGGTACGGCGAAGTTCATCGGATCGTCATGCTCACCGCTGATCAGCCCGATGCGCTCATGGCCGAGTTCGATCAGGTGCTCGGTGGCCATGCGTCCGGCGCTGACATCGTCGATCAGTACGGCGGGGTGACCCCGTGTCCGGGTCCCGACGGTCGACAGTGCAACATCACGCCGCCGCAGCGATTCGGCCTGGGCTTCGGAGGCTGGGATGTTGACGAGGACGAGACCGTCGGTTCGGCGTTCGAGGTGATTCGGTTCGTCGAGGAGCTGATTGCACCCGGCGATCGTGCCGACGCTCAGCACGAGGCACTCGTAGCCGGCCTCGGCGCACACCGCCTCGGCGCCGGCGATCACCGTCGAGAAGTACCAGCTCGACGAGATGGGGTACCACCACCGTGACCGTCCTGCGTGCGCCCGGTGGCCAGTCGCGATGCCGCAGGGTCGGGGCGGTAGCCCATCGACTTCGGCGATGTCGATCACCCGTTCGCGGGTCGATTCCGCCACGTTGGGCAGGTGTCGCAGCGCTCGGCTGACCGTGGCGACGGACACGTTCGCCGCCGCGGCGACGTCTTCGATGCCGATACGTCGGTCGGGTCGGTCGACCGGTCCATGACTCCCGAGGGCCGATTGCAAGCGCTTACAGTGGGCCGTCATGTGCCGGACGCAGTCGTACGTCCGGTCGACGGAGTCAGGAGCAGCGCCGATGTCGACGAGACGGGTCGCACTGGTGGCGCGACGCCGTCGTGTATCAGGTGTACGTGCGTTCGTTCGCCGACGGCAATGGTGACGGCACCGGCGACATCGCCGGGATGCATTCGCGGCTCGCCGTACCTCGCGCACCTCGGCGTCGACGCCGTGTGGATCACCCCGTGGTACCGGTCGCCGCTACGCGACGGTGGCTACGACGTTGTCGACTATCGCGAAATCAACGAGCAGTTCGGCACGACCGCCGAGGCCGAGGAGTTCATCGCCGATGCTGCCGACCATGGCATCCGCGTGATCGTCGACCTCGTTCCGAATCACACGTCATCCGAACACGTGTGGTTCGTCGAGGCGCTGGCGGGGCCGCCGGGCTGCACGGCACGCGGCCGGTACCACTTCCTCGACGGTCGAGGTGACGGTGGGACGGAGCCGCCCAACGACTGGAAGTCGATCTTCGGTGGGTCGGCGTGGTCGCGTGTCGCGGACGGTCAGTGGTATCTCCACCTGTTCGACGAGAGCCAGCCGGACGTCAACTGGGAGCACCCGGACGTGGCCGACGAGTTCGATGCGGTCATGCGGTTCTGGCTCGACCGCGGTGTTGCTGGGTTCCGGATCGACGTTGCGCATTCGCTGACCAAAGCGCCGGGCTATCCGGACGCCGGCCTGGAGTTCAACGACGGCAACGGCACGCTCGACCCGCTTCCCTATCTGGACCGCGACGACCTGCACCCGATCGTACGACGTTGGCGTCGACTCCTCGACGAGTACGACGACCGGATGATGGTTGCCGAGGCGTGGGTGGCCGCCGAGCGTCGTCCGCTCTATCTGCGGCCCGACGAGTACCACCAGGCGTTCGACTTCGACCTGCTGTCGGCGCCCTGGGACGCGCACCAGTTCTCGGCGATCATCGACGAGAGTCTGCGAGCCACACATGCGGTCGGGTCGAACTCGACGTGGGTGCTGTCGAACCACGATGTCGTCCGGCACGCCACACGCTACGGACTCCCCGCCGAGGTGGATCCGGAGCGATGGCTGCTCGAGGGCCCCCACGAACTCCTCGACAGCGAACGGGGGGCCAAGCGAGCGAGGGCTGCGGCACTGCTCACGTTTGCGCTGCCCGGATCGGTGTACGTGTACCAGGGTGACGAACTCGGCCTGCCCGAGGTGTGGGATCTGCCACCCGAGGTGTTGCAGGACCCGGTCTGGCACGACTCGGGCCACACGCGCAAGGGTCGCGACGGCAGTCGTGTGCCGATTCCTTGGGAACCGACCGGTCGGTCGCTCGGTTTCGGTACCGGCCCGGCCTGGCTGCCCCAGCCGCCGGGGTTTGCCCGCTTGGCGGCTGCGGCACAGCGTAGCGCGATCCCGACTCGACACTGCAGTTGTACCGTCGAGCGCTGGCCATCAGACGCGAGCGCCTCGCGGCACCGGACCGACCCGACCGCCGACTGGATGGCGAGATCACCTGGATCGACGTCGACCCGGCCGTGATCGCCTTCGATCGCTCCGACGGAATGCGGTGCATCGTCAACATGGGTGACGAACCCGTCGGGTTGCCGCATGGCGATGTTCTGCTGTCATCGTCGCAATTCGCGAACGAGCATCTCCCTCCCGACACCGCCGTCTGGCTGACCTGAACAGGCAGTTGCCATGGAAATCGTCACCAAACAGGGACACCCGGACTTCTTGGACCTGCCGTGGGAGCAGCCGCTCGCCGAGTGGACGGACCATCGCCTCGTCAAGATGGCCCACGGCATCAGTCGTCACATCGTCCGTTTCGTCCGCTTCGGCGATCGCGTCTACACGTTGAAGGCAACCGGGTTGGACGCAGCACACCACGAGTACCGGGTGCTGCGCGACCTCCGCGACGACCATCTGCCGGTGGTCGAACCGGTCGGGGTCGTGTCGGATGCGCCGAACGAAGGCGATGGCGTGCTGATCACGCGGTACCTCGACTTCTCGCTGCCGTACTGGTATCTGCTCGGCCGGGACGATCGGACGCTCGCGGATCGCTTGATGGATGCCGGTGTGGTGCTCCTGGTCCGGCTCCATCTCGAAGGCGTGTACTGGGGTGACTGTTCGCTGTCGAACATCCTCTGGCGCCGTGACGCCGGGGCGATGATGGCCTACCTCGTCGACGCCGAGACGACCGAACGTCACGCCACGATCGGCGACCGGATGCGCGCCCACGACATCGACATCGCCGTCGAGAACGTGATCGGTGGGCTGATGGAACTGCAGGCCAGCGGACGGATCGCGTACGACATCGACCACCTCGGCATCGCCGAGTCGTTGCGAACCCGGTACGAGGCGCTGTGGGGTGAGCTCACCCGCGTCGACGAGTTCGACCTCGACGACCGCTGGCAGATCGAGCAGCGGGTGCGTCGCATCAACGATCTCGGCTTCGACGTCGAAGAGCTGTCGATCAACCGCGACGGGCGCACGCTCGCGGTCAAGCCGGCCCTGATCGAAGAAGGGCACCACGCCCGCGACCTCCGGGCCCGAACCGGGCTCGACGTGCAGGAGAACCAGGCACGCCGGCTGCTGTCCGACATCGACCAGTTCCGGGCCTGGCTCGAACGTCAGGAGGATCGATCGATCCCACGTGCGGTTGCGACCGCGCGGTGGTTGGCCGAGGTGTACGAGCCGATCATCGACACGATTCCCGACGAGCTGCGTTCTCGGCTCGAACCGGCGGAGGTGTTCCACCAGTTGCTCGAACATCGGTACCTGATGGCCGAACGCCGGGGCGAGGACGTCACCAACGAAGCAGCGATGGTCGACTATCTCGACAGCGTGCTCGCAGAGTCACCGAAGGAACGTCAGCTGCGACTCGACACGGGCAGCGTCCGCGTCTCGAGCTCGACTCGGACACGGAGACCCCCGAGTCGGGTACGTTCGAGACGTGAACGCACGAGCTGACCGAGCCCGCCGAGCGATCGGGTTGATCGACCTGACCGACCTGTCCGACGACCACTCGTCCGATGGCATCGACGAGCTGTGCCGCCGTGCGCGTGAGCATGGCACCGCCGCGGTGTGCGTGTGGCCCGAATACGTGGCCCGGTGCGCCGAGCTGCTCGCTGGTTGCGACGTGCGAGTGGCGACCGTCGTCAACTTCCCGTCGGGCGACGAGGCCGTCGACGACGTCGTCGCACTGGCCGGCACCGCCCTGGCCGATGGCGCTGACGACATCGACGTGGTGCTCCCGTATCGGGCGTTCCTCGGCGGTGACTCGGAGCGAGCTGCTGAGATGGTCACGGCGCTCGCCGCACTGGTCGAGTCGCCGAGGCTGTTGAAGGTGATTCTCGAATCGGGTGCGTTTCCCGACATGGACACGGTGGCTCGCGCCGCTGGCCTCGCCATTGCGAACGGCGCCGACTTCGTCAAGACCTCCACCGGCAAGATTCCCGAAGGCGCATCGCTCGAGGCGGCCCGAGCGATGCTCGGCGAGATCCGTGCCGCTGCGCAGACCGGTCGCAGCATCGGGCTCAAGCCCTCGGGAGGAATCCGCACGTCCGACGAGGCGTTCGCCTACGTCGATCTGGCCGACGAGGTGATGGGGGAGGGCTGGGCAACTCCTGCGACGTTCCGCTTCGGTGCGAGCGGTCTGCTCGACGCACTGCTCACCGACACGCCGTCCAGCTCCACCTACTGATGTGACGATTGGTGTCAGACACCGATCGTCACATGTGCCGGACGGCAACCTGCTGCCGGCCGCGTGACGTCGTCGGACTGCCGCCCCTAGAGTCGAATCGTGGCCCAGGTCGACCCGGATCGCTTCACGCAGTCGCGCCGCCGGCGCGTCACCGTGGGTGCGCTTGCGATACTGGCCGTCCTCCTTGCGGCGGTTGCCGCCATCGGCCGCACCGACGGCCAGTCCGACGCCGACGCTGACGTCGTGACGCGAGCGACGGCCAGTACGACGTCGTCACCCGCTGCGGAGAGGCTCACCGTTCGTCTTCGACGATGCCGTGCCGACGCTGCCGTCCCCGTCTCCAACCGCCTCAGCCGGCATCTCAGCCACCACCGAGGTCGTCCCAACGCCGACCGCGCCTCCGCAGGACGAAGCAGCACCGGCAGTGGTCGCCCGGCCGGTTCCGGCTGCGGCGCCGGCCGAGGCCCCACCGGTGGCCCCCGCTCCGCCGTGGGCGCTCACCCGCACCGTGACCGTTGGCGGGCACGTGTCGACCGACCTGGGGTGCGCCGACGGCCTCGACGCCGCATCACTCGACCGCTTCTCTCGCAACGGCTCGGACCGGTACTCGGGTGGGACACCGACACATCTATCCGCTCGGGCAGGCGCGATACCTGTGGCTGTTCCAGGACACCTTCGTCGATCACACCGGCGCCGCCACCGACCTCGGGCAATCCAGCTTCGTCCACAATGCAGCGATGATCCAGGACGGCCGGTGCTTCCGACTGCTGCATCACGGCACGGCCGACCGTCCGGCCGAGTTCGAATTGGGCACCGGCAGCCGCACGCTCAGCTCCTGGTTCTGGCCGAAGGGTGGCGAACTGATCGATGGCCAACTCCACGTGTACTGGGTGCAGATGGCGAAGGACTCCGTCGACCCGCTGCCGCCCGATGGGCTGGGATGGCACCCGACGATGACCTGGCGGGCCACCTACGATCCGGTCACCCTGGCGCGCGCGTCGTTCGAGCCCGCCGCCGATCGGGGAGTGTTGCCGGTCTACGGCTACGCCGGTGCAGGAAGGCGACGGCGGAGTACACGTACCTGTTCGGCAACACCTTCGAGCAGAACCTGCTTTCTCGCGAGGGCGGCTTCTGGAACGGCCCACACTCGGCAAACCGAGCATGTACCTCGCACGTGTGCCACGGGGCCGCCTCGGCGCCAGCGCTACGAGTACCGCGCCGCGGACGGCTGGTCGCCGCTGGGCTGCGTGCCGCGGCGCCGATCCTGCAACGGCACTGGGCCGAGTTCCCCATGCAGCCCCGGCGGGTCGACGGGCAATGGGTCGCGGCCACCGCCGTGAACGGGTACTGGGGCGACGAGCTGGAGATCGACGTGGCCAACGACCCGTGGGGGCCGTGGACGACCCGTGCCGCTCGGGGCTGCTGTTCCAGCTCACGCGGGCTTCGATCCGTTGCGCAACACGTACCACGCCCACCTCGCGCCCTGGCGCGGCGCTGCCGGCAACCTGGTGGTGACGGTGTTCGAACAACGCCCGCAACATGCTGCGCGATGCACGTGGCCGAACCCGTCGATGCATGGGCCGATGGCGATTTCGCGACCCCGTGGGTCGCCGCGCACTCGGCCCGGCCGGCGCCGACCACGACCTCCACGAGCACCTCGACCACGACCACGACCACGACATCGACCACGACCACGACATCGACGACCACCAGCGCGTCGACCACGTCACCCACGACCACGTCGTCGCCGGTGGCCTCGCACGACCACCGCCCGACTCCAGCGTCGGCGACCACCAGCTCGACGCTCGACCGACGGGACCACATCAGCTGCACCGACCACGGCTGCGATTGACGCGCCATGCCGACGAGCGGAGCCCGTCTCGAACGAGTGAGGCGCAGGTATCCTTCGACAGCTCCCGCTCCTCGTAGCTCAGGGGATAGAGCATCGGCCTCCGGAGCCGTGTGCGCGAGGTTCGAATCCTCGCCGAGGGCGCCACGCAGGTGACGACGACCGTCACTGCCGTCGTGTCGAGGTCGCGGTGGACGCCGGAGTCTCTGCCACGATGGGCGACATGAGCGCCGATCCGCCGTCGACCCAGCCACCAGCGATCGCTGGTCAGGCTGCCGAAGCCGGCGCTGCTCCTGATCCGGCGGCCTTGCTGCGGAGCCCGAGCTACCTCGGGCTGTTGGTGCTGGGCGCGATCACGGGTGTTCCGGTCGCCGTCGTCGCCTACTTCTTCCTGCAGGCCGTGGCCGAGGCGCAGAACTACGTGTTCACGACGCTGCCGCGACGATCTCGGCTTCGACGGCCAGCCGGGATGGTGGCCGATCCTGCCGCTCGCACTCAGCGGGTTGCTCGTCGCCCTCACGATCACGCATCTGCCCGGCGAGGCCGGCCACAAGCCGGCGGAGGGGTTCAAGGCCGGGCGGTCCGGTCCCACCGATCGAGCTGCCCGGGCATCATCACTCGCCTCGTTCGCCACGTTGAGCCTCGGCGTCGTACTTGGGCCCGAGGCTCCATTGATCACGATCGGCAGCGGGATGGGAGTGCTCGCTGTGCGCCTGATCGAACGCGATGCGCCGGCCATGGCGACAATGGTGATCGGCGGGGCCGGAAGCTTCGCAGCGATCGCCTCACTGCTCGGATCTCCACTCGCCGGCGCATTCTTGCTCATGGAGGCAGCGGGACTCGGTGGGGCGATGATGGGCGTCGTCCTGGTGCCCGGGTTGCTCGCCGCCGGTGTCGGGTCGTTGATCTACGTCGGGCTCGACAACTGGACCGGATTCGGAACGTTCTCGCTCGCCATCCCCGACATTCCGGCTGCCGGCACGCCGACGGTCGCTCAGTTCCTGTGGGCGATCGTGATCGGGGTGCTCGCGGCGGTGCTCGGTGCGGGGATCACCAGATCGGCCCTGTTCTTCCAGCCGATCATCGAGCGACGCATGGTGTTGTTGATGCCCGTGGTCGGCATCACCATCGGCGTGCTCAGCCTGATCTTCGTCGGCGCAACCGACAAGACCTCGGCCGATGTGTTGTTCTCCGGTCAGGATCGAATTGGGCCCGTTGATCACCGACGCGTCGAGTTGGACGGTGGGTGCATCCTGTTCCTACGTCGTGTGCAAGTCGTTGGCCTACGCAGCGGCGCTGACGAGCTTCCGAGGCGGGCCGGTGTTCCCCGGCATGTTCGTCGGCGCGACGCTCGGGATCCTGCTGTCGCACCTGCCCGGCTTGCCCTTGATCTCCGGGGTGGCGATGGGGATCGGCGCCTTGACGGTTGCCATGCTCGGCTTGCCGCTCGTCTCGGTGCTGCTGGTCGTGCTGTTCCTGCAGGCCGACGGGCTGCAATTGACGCCGCTCGTGATCGTGGCGGTCGTCGTCTCCTACGTCGTGTCCGCCCGGCTCAAGCCGGTGCCCAGGCCTGCGCCGGCGCCCACGCCCGGACCAGGCGCCAGCGACCGCCTGACAGCGACGTGCCGCAGGAATACGGGGGCTCAACGGCGCATGAAGTTCGAGCTCACGACCCCTCTGTGAGTGCGGCACTGCAATCCGGCAGACTGTGACGATCATGTCGGACCCCATCGCCACGATCTCGGACCTGCTCGCCCCGGTGTTCGCCGATCTGAACGGTGGCGTGCCGGCGGATCCGACGGTGCGTCCATCCGACCGTGCCGCGCCATGCGATGGGGCACTCCCGCTCGCAAAGCGCCTGGGTCGAATCCTCGGGAGATCGCGCAGCGTGTCGTCGACTCCGGTGCGCTCACGGTGGCGAGCGAGCTCGAGATCGCCGAGTCCGGGATTCGTGAACGTGACGCTCTCCCCCGACTTCTTGGCGGCGCAATTTGGGGGTGGTCCGGCCGACGATCGTTTGGGTGTCGCCGCTGTGGTTCCACCGCTGACGGTCGTGGTCGACTACTCGGCTCCGAACGTTCGCGAAGGAGATGCACGTCGGACACCTTCGCTCGACCGTGATCGGTGACTCGCTCGTCCGGCTCTTCGAGTTCCTCGGTCACGACGTCGTCCGCGAGAACCACATCGGTGACTGGGGCCGGCCCTTCGGGATGCTGATCGAGCACCTCCTCGATCTCGGCGAGGATGTCGCGGCGGTCGGGCTCACCCAGGGCGACCTCGACGGGTTCTACAAGCAGGCGAATGCCAAGTTCGCCGCGAGTCCGAGGAGTTCCAGGAGCGTGCCCGCGACCGGGTCGTCCTGCTGCAGGATCGCGGTGACGCCGAGACGACGAGGCTGTGGCAGCGCCTCGTCGAGATGTCGACCGCCTACTTCAACTCGGTGTACTCGAAGCTCGACGTTCGCCTGACCGACGACGACCTGGCCGGCGAGAGCATGTACCAGCCACTGATGGATGCGACGGTGACTCGCCTCGACGAGGCTGATCTGCTGGTGGAGGACGACGGTGCCAAGGTCGTGTTCCCGCCCGGCTTCGAGAACCGCGACGGCGACCCGCTCCCGCTGATCATCCAGGCACGCACCGGCGGCTTCAACTACACGACGAGCAGCCTGACATGTGTGATCGACCGCGTCGAACGGCTCGGTGCCGACCTGATGGTGTACGTGATCGGTGCTCCGCAGGCTCAACACCTCCAGATGGTGTGGAAGGTCTGCGAGATGGCCGGCTGGCTCGTGGCGCCGACCGAGGCGGTACACGTGTCGTTCGGCAACGTGCTCGGCGACGATCGCAAGATGCTGCGAAGCCGTTCCGGTGACTCGGTGAAGCTCGTCGATCTGCTCGACGAAGCAATCGGCAGGCGCCCCGACGCAGCGATTGCAGACAAGAACCCCGACCTCGACGGCGATGATCGGGCGGCGGTCGCCCGGATGATCGGTATCGGTGCGGTCAAGTACGCCGACCTCTCGACCGACCGGGTCAAGGACTACGTGTTCGACCTCGACCGGATGGTGTCGTTCGACGGCAACACCGGCCCGTACCTGCAGTACGCCCACGCTCGCATCTGTTCGATCTTCCGCCGGGCGGGCATGGACCGAGCGTCGGACCGCGGTCTGCCGATCACACTGGATGCCCCGCAGGAGCGAGCGCTGGCGCTCCGCTTGCTCGCCTATCCGACAGCGATCGCCAGCACGCTCGAGACCTACAGCCCGCACAAGCTCTGCACGTACGTGTACGACCTCGCCACGGACTTCACCTCGTTCTACGAGCACTGTCCGGTGCTCAAGGCCGACGAGCCGCTGCGGTCGAGCCGCCTTGCGCTGTGCGACGTGACCGCCCGCACCCTCGCCCATGCCCTCGATCTGCTCGGCATCGACGCCCCGGAGCAGATGTGACGGCGATCCACCGGCGGCTGTTGCCGGACACGGCGGCGGTCGGCCACGACGGCTGGCTCGAGATCGGTGGGGTCTCCATCGAGGCGCTGGCCGAGGAGTACGGGACACCGCTCTTCGTCTACGACGAAGCGCATCTGCGCGCTCGTTGCCGCGAGGCGGTTGCCGCCTTCGGGCACGAACGCGTGATCTACGCCACCAAGGCCTTCCTGTGCCGAGCGATGGCGAAGCTCGCCTACGACGAGGGGCTGCTGCTCGATGTCGCCACCGGCGGGGAACTCCATGTGGCGATGGCCGCCGGTGTGCCAGCGCGTGCACGGTGCACGGCAACAACAAGTCGGGCGACGAACTCCGCGAGGCGATCGAAGCCGAGGTTCGCTACATCGTCGTCGACTCCTTCGATGAGCTCGATCGGCTCGACGTGCTCGCCGCAGCCGTATCGACCAGCACGAGGGTGGTGCTGCGCGTCACCCCAGGTGTCCACGCACACACCCACGAGTTCATCGCCACCGGCCAGGACGACTCGAAGTTCGGATTCAACCTCGGCAATGGCGATGCGCTGAGGGCGGTCGACCACGCCCGCCGTTCAACGCGATGGAGCTCGTCGGCCTGCACTGTCACATCGGTTCGAACGTGTTCGAGGCGTCGTCGTTCGCCAAGGCGGCCGAGGTGATGGCCGACTTCGCCGTCCCACTCGACCTGCCCGAGTTGATCCTCGGAGGTGGGCTCGGTGTCGCGTATCTCGAGAGCGAAGAAGCCCCCTCGATCGGTCGGTGGGGGAGCGTGCTGCTCGACGCGTGTGAAGCCCTCGGCGTGAGGTAGCGTGTGAGCGTCGAGCCGGGTCGAGCCATCGTCGCGTTCCACGGCGATGACGGTCTACACGGTCGGGACGATCAAGGAGATTCCCGGTGTGCGCACCTATGTCTCGGTCGACGGTGGCATGAGCGACAACCCTCGTCCCGTCCTCTACGGCTCGGGCTACGAGACGTTCCTGCCACGTGCCGTTTGGCCGACCGCACCCGTGCGATCCGCCTCGTCGGCAAGCACTGCGAATCGGGTGACGTGCTGGTGCCCGACGCGATGGTGCCCGACGACATGGTCGTGGGTGACGTGATCGCGACACCGGTCACCGGCGCCTACGGATACTCACTGGCATCGAACTACAACAAGGTGCCGCGGCCCGCCGTGGTGTTCGTCGCCGACGGCCGAGCGCTGCTGGTCGTGCGGCGCGAAACGCACGAGGATCTGCTTCGTCTCGACGTCGACTGAGCGCGGGTCGCCCCCGACGTTCCACCAATCGCGCCCATCACCTACTGTCGAATTTCCTACGATGGGGACTACGATCGACCACCGTCGACCGGCTCACCCCGGATCGTGACGCCCTGACCGGGCTCCCGAACCGTGCGCTCTTCGCCGAGCTGTACCGCTACGCCGTCGGCCGCTCCGAACGACTCGGGCTCCCGATCGTCATGCTGACGTGCTCGCTGCACCAGATCGTCGAGATCGAACGCACGCACGGATCGGCCATCGCCGACTCGGTGCGCCGATTCGCGGCCACCCGGATGCGTTCGCTGCTGCGGACCTCATACCTCGCGGCGCGCACCGTGGACAACGAGTTCGTCGTGGTGCTCACCGACTTCGACCGGTTCGAGGACGTCGCCGGAGTGGCGCAGCGGCTCATCGCTCGAGCTGTCGAGCCCGTTCCGGGTGCTGGGGTGCAGCGTGGTGATCCACCCACTGGTCGACATCGTCGACCAGCCCCCGTCACACGTCGCCGACGTCCAGCCGGGGTCTCAACGTCATCGACCTCCGCGAACCAGCAGCCGGTCAGCCACTTCCAGCCGATCATCGATGTCGTCGATGGGTCGATCGCCGGAGCCGAGGCGCTCCTGCGCTGGGCGCATCCCACCTACGGCATTCTCACCGCCGGTCAGTTCTTCGGGGTGGCAGCGAACGGCGGAATGCTCGACACCATCGCCGACCGCCTTGCCGCGCCCTCGAGGGCTGGGGGGTGCGCTGGGTGCGGAACGCACCGCGCCCGGCGCCTCGGCTGTTCGTGAACCTCGCCCCATCGCAGCTGTGCGAACGGTCGATCGTCGGGCGGCTCCACGAGCTGATGGCTGCTCGCCCGCCGGGCTCATCCCCGACGACATCGTGGTCGAGCTCACCGAAGCCGAGTATCACGACTCGGCTCGACGACATGGTCGACGTGATCAGTGATGCTCTCCGTTCGACCGGGTGTCCGGGTCGCGCTCGACGACTTCGGGCACGGGTCACTCCTCGCTCGGGACGACTCCGGCAAAGCTGACCGTCGACCGTGGTCAAGGTCGACCGGTCGCTGGGTGATGGGCTGTGACGTCGACCCCCGGGCCCGCTCGGCTCGGTGATGTCGATCGCCATGGGCAATGGGCGTCGAGTGCGTCGTCGAAGGGATCGAGACGAAGGGCCGAAGCCGAGGTCAACCACGAGCTGGCCATCGCTTCGTGCAGGGGGTACCAGTTCGGTCACCCGGTCGCCGCCGAGCACTTCGCGGCGATGTTGCAGTGGAGCGAGCTGCTCCGCACCGGCTGAGCGTGGGGTGGCCGAATAGCGTGGCCGGGTGGACGAACGAGCGGGGTACGCATCGGGGTGCTGGGCTGCGGCAACGTGGGAGCCGCGCTCGTCAACCTGGATCGCCGAGCACAGCGACGCCATCACGGCGCGCTCGGGCGTCCGCCTCGAGGTGACCCGCATCGCGGTGCGCGACCTGACGGCGGATCGCGGGGTCGCCGTCGCGCCCAGGTCTTCACCCACCGACATCGACTCGATCCCCCAGGACCCCGACGTCGACCTCGTCGTCGAGGTCATCGGCGGCATCGAGCCTTGGCGGTCGGCCGACTCTCGACGCCTTGCCGGCGCACTCGAAGCCGGTGGTCACCGGCAACAAGGCGCTGCTGGCGAGCGCCGGCCCAGAGCTGTTCTCCGCGGCCGAGACGGCCGGGGTCGACCTGCTGTTCGAGGCAGCGGTGGGTGGCGGCATCCCGCTGATCCGGCCGCTGCGCGATATCACTGGTCGGTGAGCGGATCGACCGGATCATCGGCATCGTGAACGGCACGACGAACTACATCCTCACGCAAGATGACCGAGCACGGAGCGGGCTACGACGAGGCGCTCGCCGAGGCGCAGGCCCTCGGGTTCGCCGAGGCCGATCCGACGGCCGATGTCGAGGGTCACGACGCCGGCGCCAAGGCAGCGATCATCGTGTCCATCGCCTTCGGGGTGCGCGTGGTCGACGACGACGTGCTATCTCGAGGGCATCAGCACCGTCCGGGCGGCCGACATCGCGTATGCGGCTCGCATGGGCTCTTCCGGATCAAGCTGCTGGGCCATCTGCGAGCAGTTCGACGACGATGGCGGTGTCGGTGCGCGTGCACCCGACCATGCTGCCCGAGCACCATCCGCTCGTGGTCGGTCTCGGCAGCTTCTAACGCGGTCTTCGTCGAGGGTCGTGCCGTCGGCGAGCTGATGTTCTACGGCCGCGGTGCGGGCGGGTTCCCTTCGGCGAGTGCGGTGCTCGGCGACGTGATCGACGCAGCGATCAACCTCCGCAACGGGACCCACGGTTCGCTCGGGGCGCTCGAAGCGGCGTCGATCCGGGCGATCGACGAGACCTCCGCTGAGTATCTGCTCGGCCTCGACGTCGCCGACAAGCCTGGCGTGCTGCACTCGGTCACCGGCGTGTTCGCCTCGCACGGCGTAGACATCCGTGTCGCCGAGCAGGAGGGCAACGGCCCCGACGCTCGACTCGTGTTCATCACGCACTCGGCACACGAGGCCGACGTGCAGGCAACGGTGCACGAGCTGCGCGACCTCGACGTGGTTCGCAACGTCGGCGGCCTGCTCCGCGTGATCGGCGACTGACCGTGCGGTACGTCTCCACCCGTGGCACCGCTCCCGAGTTGGGTTTCGCCGACGTCCTGCTCACCGGACTCGCCAACGACGGCGGGCTCTACGTGCCCGAACACTGGCCGACGCTGGCGCCGTCGAACGCGCACACCTACGCCGAACGGGCTGTCGAGGTCATGCGGCCGTTCGTCGAGCCCGACATCGACGAGCTCACGCTCACACGGCTGTGCGTCGAGGCGTACGACACCTTCCGGCACCCCGCCGTGGTGCCGTTGGTGCAGCTCGATCACCGCCAGTGGATCCAGGAGCTGTTCCACGGCCCGACGCTGGCGTTCAAGGACGTCGCGCTGCAGTTGGTCGGCCGGATGTTCGATCACGTGCTGGGCGAGCGCGGCCGGACCGCGTCACCATCGTCGGTGCCACCAGTGGTGACACGGGTTCGGCGGCGATCGATGCGGTCGTTCGGCTGTCAACACG
The DNA here is from genome assembly GCA_963716095.1 of Ilumatobacteraceae bacterium. Lineage (GTDB taxonomy): Bacteria > Actinomycetota > Acidimicrobiia > Acidimicrobiales > Ilumatobacteraceae > Sva-07. The sequence continues at coordinate 184,097 of CAVQSV010000002.1, forward strand.
TCGACGTCGTCATTCTCTACCCACTCGGTCGCACCAGCGAGGTGCAGCGCCGCCAGATGACCACGGTCGATCAACCGAATGTCCACACTGTTCGCGGTCGAGGGCACCTTCGACGACTGCCAGGACCTGGTCAAGGCGATGTTCAACGATGCGCCGTTCGTGAACGCAACCAACTGTCGGCGGTGAATTCGATCAACTGGGCGCGGGTCATGGCACAGACCGTGTACTACGTGACCGCCGCCGAGACGTTCGCCGAGCCGGTCACCTTCAGCGTGCCGACGGGCAACTTCGGCAACGTGCTGTCGGGATGGATCGCCCGGGAGATGGGCGCGCCGATCCACGACTTGGTCGACGCCGCGTCGAACACCAACGACATCCTCACTCGCTTCGTCAATGACGGCGACATGAGCGCCCGCGACGTGGTGCCGACGTCAGCCCCTCGATGGACATTCAGGTGTCGTCGAACTTCGAGCGGCTGTTGTTCGAGATGAACGGGCGCGACGGTGGCATGACCTCCGAACAGCTCGGTCGATTCAGGGCGACCGGCAAGCTCGACATCGAAGCCGACCAGCGTGAGCAGTTCCTCGCCGGCCACTTCAGAGCAGCTGCGTTCGACGACGACGCGACCCTCGCCGAGATCCGGCGTGTGCATGCGGCGTCAGGGGTGGTGCTCGACCCGCACACGGCCACCGGTACTGCGGCGGCGTCGATGCTGACCAGCCTCGATCTCGATGACCATCCCGTGATCACCTTGGGCACCGCCCATCCGGCCAAGTTCCCCGACGCCGTCGAGCGGGCGATGAGCAGCGCCCGGCCCTTCCGCCGCACCTCGAGGACCTGTTCGATCGCACCGAACGTACCCGGACTGTCGCGAACGACCTGGGAGCGGTCGAGGCGCTCGTCGAAGCACTGACCCTCGGCTGAGCCTCACGGCTCGCGGCTCACGGCTGACCGGAAACGTGCGCAGATCGTGCCGCCGGTGCCGCTCCTGTGCGCATTTTTCGGCTCCTGGGGGTGAGGTGGGGAGCAGTGAGATGGGGATGCGTGGTTGTTGGATGGCGTGGTGGTACAGTGACGTTCGCTCGGTTCATCTGAGCCGCACCCGAATTCTCGGTCGTGTGCGAATTTCTGCAGGGGAATCCCGTCTGCGGACGCACGTTGCGTCTCCACACACCCCTTTCTCTGGTACTCGACGACTCGTTGCGCCCCACGTTGGCGGACGAGAAGGAATCCTCGTGGCCGCAGCTGCACTCGAACAGTCCATGCTCGAATCGAAGGACAAAGACACGCTCCTGGAGATGGCGAAGGCGCTCGGCGTCAAGGTCACCTCCCGGCAGAAGAAGTCGGACATCATCGACAAGATCCTCGACACCACCGGCCCCAGCACCCCAGCCGCCGACGCAAGCGCCGGCAATGGCCAGCCGGTCGACGAAGCGACATCGCCGGACGCGCCGGGCAAGGACGCCCCCACAGCGAAGGACGCCCCTCGGTCGAGGCGTCGAAGGACGCATCGAACGCTTCGGCGGCCGCCGCGTCGGCTGAGGTCGTGCTCGGACCTGACGGCGAACCGCTCGCCGACTGGGAGATCGAGTTGGCCAAGCACGGCGAGGCCGCAGAGCCGGCCGAGTCGAAGTCGGGCGGGGACGAGGCGTCGGGCGACGCACGTCAGCGAGATGGCGGCCAGCGTGGTGGCCGCTCCGGCGGCGCCCAGGGTCGCAACGGTCAACAACGTGACGCCAAGACCGGCGACCAGAGGACCGGAGACCAGAAGACCGGCGACCAGAAGAGCGGCGACCAGGGCGGCCAGGGTCGCAACGACCAGCAGCGCAACGATCGCAGCCAGGGTGGCCAGGGCGGTGGCCAGTCGAACCGCAACCAGCAGGGTGGCGGTCAGGGTGGCGGTCAGCGCAACGACAACCGCAACAACGAGCCGGGTGACGGCAACAAGCGTCGTCGTCGCCGCCGCAAGGGTCGCCTCGGCGGCCAGGAGGGTCCGCAGGGCGAAGACATCGAGCTGCTCGATCAGGACCCCGGCTTCGAGAGCAGCGAGCCGGTGGATGTCGAGGGCTACCTCGACATCCGAGACGAGGGCTACGGCTTCTTGCGCATCAACGGCTACCTCCCGAGCAAGCAGGACGCATACATCCCGCTGAAGCTCGCCCGCCAGTACGGCCTCCGCAAGGGCGACAAGATCACCGGCAAGGTGCGTCCCGCGGGTCGCAACGAGAAGAATCCCGGTCTGCTCGAGGTCTACACGATCAACGGTGGCGACCCCCGAAGCGGCCAAGAAGCGTCCGCACTTCGAAAGCCTCACGGCGTTGTTCCCCGACCAGCGCCTCACGCTGGAGGATCCGAGTGATCCGGCGAACATGACGGCGCGCATCATCGACCTCGTGTCGCCGATCGGCAAGGGCCAGCGCGGCATCATCGTCTCGCCGCCCAAGGCCGGCAAGACCACGGTGATGAAGACCATCGCCAAGTCGATCGAGCTCAACAACCCCGAAGTCGAGTTGCTCGTGCTGCTGATCGATGAACGCCCCGAAGAGGTCACCGACATGCGCCGCAGCGTCCAGGGTGAAGTGATCTCTTCCACCTTCGACCGTCCGAGCGACGAGCACACCCACGTCGCCGAGATGACGATCGCCAAGGCCCGTCGCATGGTCGAGGCCGGCAAGGACGTCGTCATCATCCTCGACGGCGTCGCCCGCCTGCGCAGCCACGCCTACAACCTCGCAGCACCCGCCAGCGGCAAGATCCTCTCCGGTGGTATCGACGCCGCCGCGCTGTATCCACCCGAAGAAGTTCTTCGGTTCGGCCCGCAACTGCGAGGAGGGCGGCTCGCTCACCATCCTCGCGACCACGTTGGTCGACACCAACAGCCGTATGGACGACGCGATCTTCGAAGAGTTCAAGGGCACCGGCAACATGGAGCTGCGTCTCGACCGCAAGGTCGCCGAACAACACATCTACCAGGCGATCGACGTCGACACGTCGTCGACACGCCACGAAGAGCTGTTGTTCGACCGCAAGCAGCTCCAGCAGGTGTGGAAGCTGCGTCGGGTGTTGTCCGGGCTCGCCCAGGACGGCAGCGCTGCTGCAGGTCTCGAGCTGCTGATCGACCGTCTCAAGACGTTCCGCACCAACGACGAGTTCCTCGCCGAGATCGCCAAACAACCCTCGATGTGACCCGCTGACGCCGGTGCCTGGCACCGGCATCATCAGGTGGGGCACACGTGATTGCTCGATAGCGTGGGACGCCGATCTGGGTGACGACCGGGGGCACAGCGGCCCACCCGCTCAGCCATCCCCAGGAAGGATCCGTCATGAAGACCGACATCCATCCTTCCTACGCCGACGTCAAGATCGTCTGCTCGTGCGGCAACACGTTCGTCACACGGTCGATCCGCGCGACGGCGAGCAGCACATCGAGCTGTGCAACGAGTGCCACCCGTTCTTCACCGGCAAGCAGAAGCTCGTCGACACGGGCGGGCGCGTCGAGCGCTTCAACAAGCGCTACGGCCAGCGCAAGAACGCTCCGGCCACTCCCGCCGAGGACTGAACC
>CAVQSV010000003.1:0-117802 GCA_963716095.1 Ilumatobacteraceae bacterium
AGCTGACCTACGCGTGCAGACTCGATATCGATGCGTCGGATCGAGTGATCGGAGAGATTGATCGTGTTTCGGCCGACCTGATGAAGACCGAAGACTTCATCGGGGCATGGCAAGTGTCGAAGGTATTGAGCGTGCGATCGCCCGAAATGCTCGAAGCGTTCTGGAAGGGGACGGCTGACCGATGTCGGCCGTCTCCGTCGGTCGTGGGCGCGGTGATCGACGTCGATAGCGTAGAGCTGAGCGAGCGGACGACGCAAGCTCAGGTCCGTAGCGTCTCGGCTGGTGGCGTATCGGCTGCCTTGAGGGCGGGGACGAGCCCGGCGAGGGTTCCGGTGATGATGCCGATTGCGGGAGCGCGCGACGAGGAGCGTGGGGTTGATGGTTGGTGTCCAGCCGCGTGCGATCGAGGTGGCCGAGATGGCGAGAATGCCGATTGTGGTACCGACGACCCCGGCGATCGCTCCGGTGAGTGCGGCTTCGAGGGTGATTTGTCGTGTGATGTGGAGCCTGGTGGCGCCCAGGGCGCGGCGGAGCCCGATTTCGGGTCGTCGTTCGATGATGTTGAGCAGGGTGGCGTTGGTGATGGCGATGGCACCGATGAGCAGCGCAAGCCCGGATAGCGCGTAGAACAGGGTTTGGACGTCGGATTCGACCTGGTTGCGCAGGATGCGCGGATCGGGTGGGACGAGGGCTTGTAGGCGCCCGGGCTGCTCCGGGCGCAACACCAGTGGTGCTTGTTCCCCGATGAGTTGTGCGGCGCCGGGGGCGGTGTCAATGATCACTTGTCGCTCGGCGTTGGCGGTATCGAACTGGACGTCGGCAGCGCTGGTCGGGACGGTGACTGACAGTAGGAGGTCAGGGTTGCGGGCGACATCGTCGACGATCCCGACGACGCTGTAGGCGGTGTCGTCGAGGAAGATGACAGGTTGATGATCGATGCGGGTGACTCCGAGTTGGTCGGCGGCGACGCGGCCGAGCAGGGCGACATGCTCGCCACGGGTTTGGGCGAACTGGTCGTAGATGCGTCCGGTGGCGAGCGTGGGGAGCGAGGCGGACACGGCACCGGGGGTAGCGGCGATGACCGGGATCTGGTTGCTGGCGATCCCCAGTGAACGTGCGGCCGTGTTGCGCGGCTGAATTGCGCCGTTGTCGGCAACGGTGAACATGAGCCCAGCGTGATTGGCTCCGTTGAGCGTCTCGAGGCGGGCGTCGACATCGTCGGGAAATGGGTCGCTGCCGTCGGGTGCGGCGTCTTGGACGCGGACTTCGGTTGCTCGTAGCGCATCGAATCGTGATGACACCTGCGCACTCGCGGTGGTGGCGAGGCCCGTGGTGGTGACGAACGCGCCGACTCCGAGGATCGTGCCAAGCGCGGTCAGCAGCGTTCGAATCGGGCGTTGGGAGACCACGGCGATGGCCTCGCTGACCGTGTCGACAAACCGCAGGCGCGAGCGGTCCGGTTTGGCATGTTCCCTCGAGTCGGCCATCACCGGCGCCATGGGTGTCAGGCTCATGGGGGTGCGGCGGTTCGTGAGGGCCCGCTCGAGATATCAGGGATAGAGCTGTGCATAGGACTCAGGCGAAATCGTCCTGAGGTGTGTTCGTGTGGACTCGGACTCGACGCTTCGGAGTTGCTCGCCGCACTCTGCGTCGGCGACGGCCGCGGCGATCTCACGGGTCTGAAACGCCGACAGCTTCGATGAGGGAACGGTCCGGTACTCGGAGGTCATCTGGGTGATGAGGTCGTCACGACTCGCAGCGTCGAAGCCGCGCTCATGCATGCACGTGCGCCACGTTTCCTGAGCTTTGCGAACGGCGGGGTCGTTGCGTACAGCCGCGGTCACGTCCGACGCGATCGTCGCTGCCGTTCCGACTCCGCGCTGATCGGTCACCTCCTGCGTGGCGACGTCGGCGCACTGCCGGTACTGGTCGTTCCACGCCGAAGACGCCTGCGTGTCGAGCGACGCGAGAATTGCGTCATTGGGGTTTGTTGCTGATGCCTGCACGTTGACGTCGACCGTCGAGATGCCGAACCCGAACTTCTTCGCGTCCGTGAGAGGGTCGCCGGTGTAGCCGAACGGAACGAAGATCGACTCGGGCGGCGCGGCGACATAGTCGAACCCGGCCTCGTCCATGCAATGCGAGATCGAGGCCTCCTCGTAGCGGAGGTAGTCGGTCATCACCTCCTCGTTCTCGTGGCTGTCGGCAGCACCGATGAGGGATGCAAGGTATCGATCGGAGAAGTTCGCCTCCGATGAGCCGGTTGTCTCGCCGGTGCAGGCGTTGCTGCCTAACCCGAGAATCGTGACAGCGGCCGCCAGCCTGGTGATCCGGCGTCCAGCGGTGAGCATCGATTGGCTCCTACCAGTTGGTGCCGAGCTGGTGACCCCGATAGTTCACCAGTGAGCCGGCTGGGCAGTTCCGACTGGATGTCTGACCGGTGTAGGCGAGGTTGCCGAGCAGAAGGCCCGTCTGTGGGGGCGAGCACTTGATGGCCACTTTCATGCCACAGCCAAGCACCGTAGAACTCAGCGATGCGGATCCCGCTGCGGCAGGATAGGAGTGCGTCACGGTGCCGCAGTTCCATGGATTGTACGCCTCGACGGTGCCGGCAGCGGCGCCGACCACTGGGATTGCTCCCAAGACTACGGCTGCGATTGCGATGAACTTCTTCATTTGAAGGCTCCTTCGTGCTGGCTTTGATGGGTCGCCCGAATCTGGGCACTCATGGATTCAGTGTCGCTCGAAGGTGGACTGTGACCAGTGCGAGTAGCGTGTCGGTGCTCCCGGGTTTGACCGACTTGGCGCGCGACGACCTCACCGGGTTCACGCTCGACTACCTCGACGCGTTCGGTCGGGCGCAGCAGGCCTTCCTCGACCGAAATGCGTTGGTTGTGGGCGACTGAGCAGAAGCAAACCTCAACCCCGAGCGGCTCCGCTTGATTCGGTGAGGTTGCCGTCGGTGATGGTGAGGTGTCGTTGAGCAGTCTTGGCGATATCGGGGTCGTGGGTGATGACGGTGATGGTGAGGCCGGCTGCGTGGAGGTCGTCGAGGAGTTCGAGGATTTGCATGGTGGTGGCGGTGTCGAGGTTGCCGGTGGGTTCGTCGCAAAGTACGAGGCTGGGTTCGCGAACGAGGGTTCGGGCGATGGCGACGCGTTGTTTCTCGCCGCCGGACAGTGTCGAGCAGAGCGTGTGCCGGCGGTGGGCGAGCCCGACGCGTTCGATGACCTCGGCGGCGCGTTGGCGGCGCTGTCGTTTCGGGATGCCTTGGTAGATCAGGCCGAGTTCGACATTGTCGGCCACGCTTCTGTAGCCGAGTAGGTGAAACGCTTGGAACACGAAACCGATGCGATGGGCTCTGACCGCTGATCGGTCTGCGTCGTCGAGTTCGGCGACGTCGATGCCGTCGAGTCTGTACCGGCCCGAGGTTGGGGTGTCGAGTAGGCCGAGCAGTGAGAGCAGTGTCGTCTTGCCTGATCCGCTGGCACCGGTGACAGCGACGTACTCGCCGCGTCGGATCTGGAATGTGCACGGCCGAAGCGCTGTGACCTCAGGAGGGCCAGGGAAGACTTTCGTGAGGTTGTCGACGTCGACGACGATCGACTCGTCGAGTGCGGGCGCGGTCATCGGCCGACGACGACGCGGACGCCTTCGGTGAGCGAGCCGACATCGACAGGTTCGACGGCGACGAAGCCGTCAGCGGTCAGTCCAGCTTTGATTGGCACCAGGGTGGGGTCGGTGTCGACGGTGACGTCGGTGCCGGTGACGACCGACACGAACGTCGAACCGTCAGCACCCGACGACACCGCCGCGATCGGCACGACGAGCGTCGGTGTGTCGGTCGATGCGGCGGTGATGGTGACGCGAAGGTTGGTGCCGTTCACCGGGTCCGGCAGGGCTTCATCGGGTGTGATTGTGACGAGGTAGCCGAGGCCGCCGTCGCCGGTGGTGGTTGCAGTGTCCGCGACGGTGGTGATGGTCGTGGGGTTCGTGGTGTTGGTCTGTTCGTCGAGTAGCTCGACGGGAGTGCCAACTGCGACGAGTTCGCGTTCGTCGCGCGTGCAGGGTCATGTCGACCACGAGTGCTCCGCCTGCCAAGTCGACCAGGGCCGGCGATGGGCTCGAGCCGCCGACTGGGTCGTTGCCGGTGGATGGCGCTCCGAGTGCGGTGACGGCGTTGCGGACGTGGGCGGGCATCGTGGGAGTGAAGACGATTTCACCTTGGGGCACGGTGGCTCCGGTGACGGCTTGGAGTTGGGTGAGCGTCGCGGTGGCCTGGTCTCGTGTCTGGATGGCTTGGCCGAGCGCCAAGTATTCGGCGGATCGGTCGGGCGCAGCGGTGGTCTCATTCAGCGTCACTTGGGCCAACGCCACCTGATCAGCTGCTGCCGCAACCGCAGATGCCCCGGTGCGGCGGGCGGAGTCGAGCGCGGCGGTTGCGGTGTCGACGGTCGCTTGCGCGGCGGCGATGTCGGCGGCGGTCGAGGCAGGGTCGGCGTGGACCTGGTCGAGCTGTGTTTGCGCCGCGGTCAGGTCCGCTTGTGCGGTGGTGATGCCTGATACGGACGTGGCAACGGCGTCGTTGTAGCCGCGTTGGGCGGCGGCCAGCGCTTGTTGTGCTGCGAGCACGGATGACTTGGCCGCACCGGTTGCGGCACGGTCGAACGTTGCTTGGGCCACAGCGACCGATGCGTCGGCGTCGCTGACTGCCGTGCTCGCTGTGGAGAGATCGGCGGCTTCGGTGGGTGAGGTCGGTACCGGGTCGTATCCGGCGTCGTTGTAGAGCTGGGCGACGCAGGCTTTCGTCGAGTCGCCGTAGACGCCCGGCTCGTCGATGACCGCGCAGCCGAGGCGGGTCAACGCCTGCTGCAACTGGGTGACATCCTCGCCGGTCATGCCGGGACGCAACGTTCGGTACACCGGCACCGCACCGGTCATCACGAACACTGGGCGGCCGGAAACCTCGACCACGCGTTGGCCCTCGATCACCTCGTCGCCGGCGGCGACGTCGATGCCGGTGATCACCGGGTCGCCCACGATCGACGAGGGCGCATCGACCGGGGTCGAGACCTCGGCGCGGACGTCACCGCGAACTGATCACGGTCTGCGACAACACCCGGAACTCCACCGGCGCCGTCACCCACGACGCGATCGGCGCAGCCGCCTCCGACGCGGCCTGATCCGGGGAACGCACGTTGCGCCCTGCTACCCAACCCACCCCAGTGGTGGCAATCAGCGCCACCGCAGCGGCGAGCCAAGCCCACCGCCGTCGCCGATCAGCGGCCACGTCGGATCGGCCATCGAACGGGCGTGCCTCGTCAACCGTTGGAGTGTCTTGCGGCGTCGTGGTCGCGTCGGGGGCCGACGTGACCACCTCACTCTCATTCAGGTCGGCGCCGAAGGTGCTCGCCGCGAGTCGGATGTGGGGCCGTTCAGGCGATGTAGACACTGCTCACTCGGTTGTCCCACCCTGACACCATCGATGTCGCCGAAGCGTTCGCACCGGTATTGCCGGGGTAGGCCGGAGCGCCCCCGCCTGATCCGTCATAGAAGCCAGCGCTACATGCGCCGACTTTGTAGCTGCTTGTGTCGTTTTCGAAGCCGTAACCCGACAGGTTGATGTAGGTGTACCTGGTGGTGAGTTGCAGCACCGACCCGCCGTAGGACGTGGATCGGTACAGCCGCAGCGAACTCGAGCATGCTGCGAGCGGCGTGATCTCGGTCGATCGAGCAGACACGGCTGTAGCTCGATCCATTGCGGCCTCGCTGCGGTAGCACGTCGTCACGGTCCCATTGGACGTGCAAGCTCGTGCAGCACCCCACCCATCCTGCAAATTGATCGTGGTTCCCTCGAAGGCGGCGAGAACGCCGCCGGAGTCGGCCGCACTGACCGGCGGTGTCGGCAATCCGAGGACGGCGGTCATCATGAGTGCGACGGTGGCAGTGATGGTTCGGGTGCGCATGGTTCCTCCTACGGAAATTTGATGACTGTGATGGTCTTGGTTGGTTGATCGAGTGCGACCTTGGCGCAGTCTGCGTCTCGGGAGTCGCCGCGAATCGCGATCGTCCACCCGTCGAGACCTGATTCGTCGACGATTCGTTTTGCGGATGCGAGCACGTCGACCGCGGCGGCGCAGGCAGCAGCGTTGACTTCATTGACGAGGCGGTCGTTCAGTGCGAGGACGGCCAAGTTGTCGGGCGTGAGTTCGGCGTCGGCGTTGACGAGCCCGATTCGACCGCAGACCTCGCTGTCGCCTGGGTAGACCTCCACCACACCGGTCACTGCGATGCAGACGGTGAGGGGTGGTACGTCGCTGGTTGGGCCTAGGGTGCCATTGGCCCATTGCTCGGCGCATGCTGCGATCGGATCTGCATTCGCGGGGATGACGATGGCGTCGGATCGGGGGTCCTCGGCGGCCCGACACGCGATGCCCTGCGCGGGCTGTATTGGCTGACCCGAACGAATCAAAGCGGCGACGCCGACCGATCCGCCAACGATCACAATCGTGCCGACGACGACGGCCCCGATCGATCGGCGCCGGCGACGCCGCGGATTCAGTGCGTCGGCAAGGCTGCGAGCGCGAACGACCACGCGATCGACGTCGGCGTCGAGTTCGGCTTCGGTCGGCTCCGGGAATGCAGCGGCCCAGGCATCGGGACGGTCGCGTATCCATACGTCGACGAGGTCGGCGAGTTCGTTGGGGGTTTGGTCGTCGCTCATGGCTGGGCCCTCGTGGCGTTCTCGTGAACGACCGGGTCGACGTACGCCTGGCGCAAGGCGAACCGTGCGCGGATCAGACGCTTTCGTGCTGCGGCCTGACTGATGGACATTTCCGCTGCGATGCGTGGCCCGTCATAGCCGATCGCATGAAGGACGAGTACTTGACGCGCCGCAGGCTCGAGCATGTCAAGCGCTGCTCGGAGCGTGTCGGATCGAAGTTCCGACTCGGCGTCGGCCAGACGAAGCTCAGCATCCTCCTCGGCCGACGGGACGAACGGCAGCGGGTCACGCCGAAGGGTTTCGAGGGTCTTTCGCCGTGTGTTGTTCTTGCGAGCGTGATTTGCGGTGAGGTTGCTGGCAGTCCGCACCAGCCACGAACGCTGGGTCGAGTCGGGGAGCGGAGCAAGTTCATCGAGACGTTCTGACGCCAATGCGAATACGTCGACCCAGAGGTCGTCCACGCTCGCCGGGTCACGCTCGAGTCGCGCCAAACACGCCCGAACAGTGCGACCGTGCACACGGATCAGGTTCCTGAGGCGGTCTTCTCGGTCGTCTCGCAGATCGGTCACGTTCCTCGATGGTCGTGCGGTAATTGGGTCGGCGCACTAGAAGTGTCAACCACACCAGATGTGTGCCACCGCTGAGGATGCTCATCATGTCGGATCGAGGGTGGTGATCGTGAGCAACAGGCTGTCGGGTTCCGCGCCGACGTCGCGAACGTACTGATCGGCAAACACCAGTGCACTCATCGGTTCGGGAAACGGGCCGAGTACCGACGTCTCATCCGTGACCAAGTCGACAACGACGACCACATGTGGGGCATACATCCGATCATCGATGTGGTCCAGAGCACTCTCAGGGGTCAACCCCATCATCGGATCATCAGGTCTCATTCTTCGTTGGTCGCTGCGCGTTCGTGTGAGGCCTCGCGGCGCACCAGAAGAAGTGCGGGGGGGGAAATCTTCGCGGCGATGACATCAAGGCTCACGTTGAAAGTGTCGAGCGGTGGCTTGGTGTGACACACAAACGGACCACTTCCATTCCGGCGGGACTGACAATCCACCGGAGTGAACGTCGACCCGATCACCCAAGTCGTATCGATCGGTCGGTTTCCGCGTCAGATTCGACTGATAATCCCGGGCAAGAACGCTGTGACCCGCACCTGAGTTCCGGCGAAGTGTGGCAGTGCCGGCGAAGTGTTGGAGGTCAAGGGAGAGTTGGCCTAGCGCATAATCACGGCCCAAGGGCGCCCTAGCATTGCTCCTCGTTACCGGTGCGATCGGGACGGCGCCGCCAGATCTGGCCTCTGAATCGAGTTTCCGAACATGTGCAGCACCTGTGGTGCATATGTGTAGGAGAGGCAGAGGAAGGCGACTGTTCGGAAACGGCGCCAGCGACGATGACGTGCTCGATGGCCAGGGTCGGCACAGCCAGACACGTGGGGAGGCTCGGCCGGCAGTGTCGGCCATTCACGGCTGCGTCGCCAAGGTGCCGGACGTCGCTGAAGGAGCCGAACATCGCAGTTGCGCGATGATCGCATTCTTGCGATACTGAGTGTCGTGGCCGACGTCGAACTCCACGACGAGATCGTTGACTGGATGTCGAGCCTCGACGACGCCGACTGGAACCGCACCGTCGTCGCCATCGATCGACTCGCCGGCCTCGGTTCCACGGCACGAATGCCCTTCTCCCGAGCCCTCGGCGATGGCCTGTTCGAGCTTCGCTTCTCGCTCGGGCCGACCGCACGACGGATCACTTATCGATTCACGACCGACAACCGGATCATCCTGCTCACGACCTTCCGAAAGCAACGCAACAACGAGCGAGCCGAGATCGCCCGGGCTCGCAAGATCGCCGACGAATGCGCTCGGCTCAACCCGTAGGAGCACCGACATGGCCAACTACTCCCGATGGGACGACATCAAGAAGCAGCGGCCCGGCCCTACCGACGAGGAACGGGCGGCCATCGAGCAGGACTTCGCGCTCGGTGAGCTGATCTACGAACTTCGCACCAGCGCCGGGCTCAGCCAGCGCGAGCTCGCCGAGCGGATGGGTACGACGCAGTCCGTCATCTCACGGCTCGAGGAAGGCGGAGGCGGCCGCCCCCGCCTCGACACACTCGCCCGCGTCGCCACGGCCCTCGACCGACACTTGGTCGTGTCGTTCCCGGACGAGGTGCCGAAGCGCCTCAAGGACGCGATCCAGGTCGCCTGAGTCGCTTGGGATTTTCGGGATGGCAGAGAAGGTCGAACCGCCGCCGACAACGACGGCGCGTGATCGCCTTGTCGAGATCGCAAGTTCAGCGGCCGGCGAGTTTCCGCTCGCAGGAACTGTCGTCGAGGTTCTACGGCAGATCTTCGGGACCGCCTACGAACACCGCCGCGAGGCTTGGCTTCGGCGCCTGTACGAACTCGTGGTTGAACTCGACGAGCGCGGAGTCGACGTCGACGCGCTTGCGGGCCGGCAGGCGTTTGTGACCGCCGTGCACGACGCCGGCCGGATCGCCATGGGCGAGCACATCGAGGAGAAGCTCGACATGCTCAAGGCCGTCCTCTTCAACGCTGCAACCCGTGTGCCGGACGACGTTTCCGATCTCTGGACCCTGCGGTATCTGCGGTGGGTCGACGAACTCGAGCCGCAACACATCGCTGTGCTCCGCTTCGGCCTGGATCCTCGGAGTTGGCTCACCGAAGCCGGAGTCGACATGCCCGAGTTCATCTCAGGTCCACAGAGCGAGGTGCTCAAGCTCGCCAGCTTTCCATTCCCAGTGGAGCAGATGGAGCTGATCCTGGAGGACCTTCGGGCAGTCGGCCTCGGCGACGTCGGAAGCGGGATGGTCACTGGCCGGTCGATGTACGACCCCTGGGTCACCGATCGGGGTCGTCGGTTCCTCGAGTGGCTGACGGTGGTCTGAGTCGTCTTCGTACGATGCGGCACGCTTCACGCGGTCGTCGCCCTTCGTGCCTACAGCGTGCCTAGAACAGCCGACACCAGCCGGACACAGCGGACAACACGGGATAATGTGAACGGCGACACATCCGACATACCGCCTGCTCGCAGCACGTTTCGGCAGGTCACGGCGCCGCCCGCAGAATCCGCTTCGACCTACTTCCAAGCTGATGATGCGGGTTCGAATCCCGTCGTCCGCTCCACGCGAACATCCAGCGTGCGGGCTGCATCTGATCTGATCAGCCCGCCGCTGAGCAGCCCGTGGACGCCGATTCCGGCCCGATGATCAGTCGTCGCTGAACACGTTGAGGGTGTTGAACGTGTCGTTCGACCCACCGGCACCGATCAGCAGCGAGACGACGATCCCCAGCGGGAGCGTGCCCCAGTACGACAGGTTGACTCCGATGTTGCCGAGGAACAGCATCAGCATCCAGGTTGCGGGCAACGTGACGATCAGTGCGATCACCACGAGCATGAGCACGGAGAGGAGCAGGTTCCAGAGGTTCTTGATCATGACCGGACTCTGACAGGTCGATCCTCATTACGCAATCACCGACCGAGGATCACCGCCCGATGCGCGTGGGTGAGAAACAATGTCGGCGGAATGAAGAAGCGCGTCTACTCCGCCCTGTTCTGGGGATTCATCACGGTCTCGTCTCTCGTCATGTACCCGATCGCGGTAGCGATCTGGCTTGCGACAGTGGCGTTCGACCGTCGGCTCGTCGCACTCCATCGCTTCACCTGCTTCTGGGCGTCGCTGTACACCTGGGGCAACCCGGCTTGGCCCGTGACGATCGAAGGCCGCGAGAAGATTCAGCCCGGCACGACGTACGTGATGGTGGCGAACCACCTGTCGTTGATCGACATCCTCGTTCTGTTCCGACTGTTCCGCCATTTCAAGTGGGTCTCGAAGATCGAGAACTTCAAGGTGCCGCTGATCGGCTGGAACATGTCGATGAACCGCTACATCCCGCTGCGTCGAGGCGACCGGGAGAGCGTCATCGAGATGATGGCCGCGTGCGAGCAGACCCTCGGCGAGGGCAGCTCGATCATGATGTTCCCGGAGGGCACTCGTTCGTCCACGGGCGAGATGCGGCCGTTCAAGACCGGGGCGTTCGAACTGGCCCGGACGATGTCGTTGCCGGTGCTTCCGATCGTGATCGAAGGTTCGGCCGAGGCGTTGCCGAAGCGGGGTTTCGTCCTCCAGGGACGGCATCCGATCCACGTGACGATCCTCGATCCGGTTCCGCCCGACGAGGTCGAGCACCTGACGATCGAGGCGTTCACCGAGCACGTTCGTTCGATGATCGCCGACAGATCGTCAGTCGACGAGCGCACGATCCGAACGGACCGCTGATCGATCCCACAGCTGGGGGCGCCAGGCGTGGGTCAGGACCTGGGAGACCGGTGCGGACCTCCACCTTCGGATCAAGCTGCTCGGATTGTGGGTGGCCCGGTTGCCATCACCGCGCCGTCCGGGAGCGTGAGGGTGAGCTCCCGGTTCGGCCCGAGTGCGACGGTCCAGCCGTCGTGATGGATCCTTGCGTGATGCCGGGTGCAGATCGGCAGGAGGTTGACGAGGTCGGTTCGTCCGCCGTTGCGCCACCAGATGATGTGATGGATCTCGCAACGGTCGAAGCCGACCGTGCATCCAGGGACACCACAGGTCGAGTACATGGCCCGTAGGGCTCGTCGCTGGGCCCGGTTCGCGAGTCGGGTGCTGCGGCCCTGGTCGAGGGCACCGGGAGCGTGGAGCACGACACCGTTGCAGACGACCACGCCGACGACGTCGACATCGTCGCCGGATGCGAACTCGGCGAGGACTCGACCGGGGATCTCCACGGGGATCCGCCACGACACCTGCGACGCCAACGCGTCAGCGGGCTCCTGGAAGCCGCTGGGGCTGCCGGCGTCGATGACCGCGAGGATCTCCACCCGCCCCGGCCGGCCACTCGTTGCACTCCCCTGAACCAACCGCGCCAACGCCTGCGCAGCCAGGAAGCGCTGCTTCTCGATCGGGTCCTCGGGAGCGTGCTCCGGCGTCGTCTCGGCGAACTGCGACTCGACAGCCTGATCGAGCTTCGCTGCCAACTGCACACCGGTGACCGGGTCGAATCGGCCGTTCAGGTTCCACATTCCGTCGGCACCAACCCACGTACGCAGGCGGGTGTCGCGACGCTGCCGTTCCAAGCGATCCATGCCATCCGAGGAGCGCACTCTGTCGGCTTCGAGCCTGACCCGCCGATCGAATTCTTCCACCGTGGCCGCCGCTGCGACATCGACCAGTGACTCGACGCAGTCGAACAGCGCCGCCCGCTGCTTCTCGTCGAGCTGCTTGCCGGCCCGCGTGACCACGTCGACATGACCGGGAGTCACCGCTCCGTCGCCCAGTGCCTCCGCCAAACGCGGGCTCTCGACGAGCGTGCCCGCGCGTTCTGCGGACCTCGACGCCTTGCCCACCGAGGTCTTCGCTGCCCTCGCGATGGTGGCTTCCGGGAAACTGTCGACCGCCGCCAACCGAGTGACGATCGCTGCCCGCCTCGACTCGACCCACGCCTCGACCTCGCGGGCGGCCACCAACCCAGCTTCGAGATCGAGCTTCGACACGTGGCCGTCGGTGCCGGCACCGGCGAGTCGCTCCACCCGCTCGAGCACCGCTGCGACTTTCATACGAACAACTGTACGGAGGGGGTGTCACAGAGTTGGCGAGAGCCGGAGCCGAGACCGCCAGATGTCAGCGACGATCGAGATCGGAATCCGCCGATCGGCGGTCGTGCGGTCTCCCTTCATCGTGATGGGCCGAGTTCTGGTGGCAGCCGGTCACGACCTGACGCCGGTACCGGCGCAGCGATCCTTCGCCAGGGGGCAAACGAGTTCAGGATGCGGCGATTGCGTCGAGCACGTTGAGGCGCGCCGCTCTGCGCGCGGGGAACGACGCAGCGAGCAACCCGGCCACGGTGGCGATGACGGCGTAGACAGCGAGCGTGCCGAACGGAATGTCGACGCTGCTGATGATCGAGTCGGGGATCGCAATGACTGCCACCCAGCCGAAGAACAGTCCGACCACGAGACCCAAGAGCGCGCCGAAGAGCGAGACGATCGCCGCTTCGAGTCGGATCATGCTGCGGGTCTGGCGTCGGGTCATCCCGATCGCGCGCATGAGTCCGATCTCCTGCGTGCGCTCCAGCACCGACAGGGCCATCGTGTTGGCGATTCCCAACAGGGCGATGATGATGGCCAGACCGAGGAACACGTTGATGATCACGAGCAACGAGTCCAGCTGCCCCTCCATTCGCTTGCGGAACTCATCGTTCGTCTCGAACTCGAGCTGCGGAAACGAGCCTTCGACCGTTGCGAGTGCAGCGGCCGCGGTGGCATCGTCGACACCCGGAGCCACGTTGGCGGCGACGACGTTGATGTCGGAGGTGTCGAAATTCGCCTCCCAGCCCGAGTCGTCGAGCGCGTAGTTCCCGATGATGAACGCGTTCTCGTAGATCGCGCCGATGGTGAGGATCTGCTCGCCGGTGGCAGCGAACTCCACGGTGACCTGATCGCCTACTTCGAGCGATCGATCGTTCGCAACGTCCTGATGGATCAGCATCGAATCGGGACCGGCCGCGCTCGCCGGATCTCCGGAGATGATGCCCACGTCGAGGAGATCGAGCAGTTCGGCGAAGTTGGTCGACGTTGCGTCCTTCGTGTCACCGTCGATGCGGATCTTGCCGAAGCGGACACCGGACACCTCGCTGAACTCCGGGAGCGCAGCGATTTGCGTGGCGAGTTCCTCTGAGAAGTTCTCGTCGTTGGGGTGATTCACCAGGTACTCGGCCGTCAGCGTCGAGCCCATCTGGTCGCGGAACGAGGATTTGAGCGAGGTGGCGACGACCGTCGCCATGCCGATCAGCGCGAGTCCGATCATCAGACCGGCCGCAGTCGATGCCGTTCGCTTGTTGTTGCTCGCTGCGTTCTCGCGGGCCATGTGGCCGGTCGTGCGACTGCCCGGCAAATGCTCCAACGGCAGGCCGAGGAACGACGCCGACGGACTGGAGAAGAGCGGTGCGAACATCGCCACCGAGACGAACACGAGGACGGCACCACCGCCCAACGAGAGGAGAACGAGTGGGGTGCTGTCGAGGTTGCCGAAGAGCCCGAGACCGACACCGGTCACGCCGATCACGGCGAGCACGACCGCAATGATCGTCCGGCGGGTTCCCTCTCCGGAACCGAAGCGGAAGCCGGGACGCATCGCCGCAACCGGAGGCACGGTCGCCGCGCGGCGGGCCGGTGAGATCGAGGCCACCAGCGTGACGCCGATGCCGACGACCAGCGCCGCGATCACCGTGCGCGCACTGACGACGATGTCGAACGCCGGCAGCACGAAGCCCATCGCATTCATCACCGACCGGAGACCGAGCGCGAGCAACACTCCACCGCCGAGGCCGAGAATCGACGCGAACACGCCGATGACCAACGCCTCGAGCGTCGAGCTGAGCCGAACCTGACCGCGGCTTGCTCCGAGCGCACGGATCAGCGCCAGCTGCTTCACCCGTTGCCCGGTCAGGATGTTGAACGTGTTCCCGATGATGAACGTGCTGACGAAGACGGCGACGAGCGCGAACCCGAGCAGGATGTTGCCGAAGATGTCGAGCATCCCACCGAAGTCGTCCTTCTCCTCGGCCACCACGACATCGCTGCTGACCGTTTCCACGGTGCTCGGTAACGCGCTCGTTCAGCCGACCGACGAGCGTCTCGCTGTCGACACCGGCGCTGGCGACGTCGATCCAGTGAATCTGCCCATCGAGGCCGCTGAGCCGTTGTACGTCATCCAACGTGAACGACATGAGGACGGCGCCGGCCACGGCATTGTCCTGCCCGAACTTCGTCAGCCCGACCAGCTCGAACGGCTCCGGCCCCGAGGTGCCGACGATGTCGTACGTCTCGCCGACGACGAAGTCGTTCCGATCGGCACTGTCGACGTCCATCACGAACTGGTCCGCCGACTCGGGCGGTACGCCCTCGACGAGCGCCAAGCCGCTGATCTCGGGGTCGGACCAGTTGAACGACAGGATCGGCGAACCGGTTGTCTTCACTGGATCCCCGTCCGAGTCGAGCGGGATGATCATTCCGCTCTGGAAGCCGGGTTGGGCGACCTCGACGCCGTCGACGGCGGCGACCGTCTCGACCAGCCCTTCGTCGATTGGCACATCAACGAAGGCGACTTCCTCGAAGTCGACGCTGGCACGAACCTGGGCGTCGAGGCCGGAATTCGAGTCCTCGACGATGGCGTCGAAGGTCTTGGTCAGACCGTCGGTCAGCACGAACGACGACACGACGAAGCTGACGCCCATCAGCACGGCGAACGATGTGAGGAGAAATCGCAGCTTGCTGGCGGCAAGGTTGCGGAAGGTGAGACGAAGGATCTCGCGCATGACGGCTACTCCTCGAGCGCTCTGATCCGCTCGTAGACGTGGGTGGGCGTCGGGTCCTCGAGCCGTCCGACGAGTTTCCCGTCACGCAGGAAGATGACGACATCCGCGTAGGACGCTGCGCCAGGGTCATGCGTCACCATGACGACGGTCTGCTGCCAGTCATCGACCGCACGCCGGAGGAAACCCAGCACCTCGTTGCCCGCCTTCGAGTCGAGGTTGCCGGTCGGCTCGTCGGCGAAGATGATGTCGGGTCGCGTCACGAGCGCCCGGGCGACGGCGACACGTTGCTGTTGGCCGCCCGACAGTTCGCTGGGCCGATGTCTCAGGCGGTCACCCAGCTGCAGGCTGTCGACGACTTGTTGCTCCCAGTCCGGATCCGGTTCGCGTCCGCCCAGGTGGAGCGGAAGCAGGATGTTCTCCTCTGCGGTGAGCGTCGGCACCAGGTTGAACGCCTGGAAGATGAAGCCGAGGCGCTGGCGACGCAGCAGCGTGAGCTGCTTGTCGGACAAGTCGGAGATCCGGGTGTCGCCGATCCGGACGTCGCCATCGGTCACCGAGTCGAGGCCGGCCATGCAATGCAACAACGTCGACTTGCCGGACCCGGAGGGCCCCATGATGGCGGTGAGCTGCTGAGCCTGGAAGCCGACCTCGACGTGGTCGAGAGCGACCACCTGCGTGTCGCCGGACCCATACACCTTCGTGAGCCCCACTGAGGTCGCGGCCATCGGCCCGTCGCCGATCGGTTCGGCCAACGCCGTCTGCGAACCTCCACTCGTGGGGACATGGACCGTTCTCGTGTCGTCCGACATCGCGTCAACCTCTCTTTCGGCTCCTTCCATCGAGCGTCCGACGCTCGCCCGCACGGAAGAGCCGAAGGTCCATTGTCAAGGGTTCGTCTGCCGCTCGGGACGGGCCAGTCGCGGACGGCGCACGCGCGCCACGACGACGCGACCTCTCGCGCGTCGCAGAGTTCGCGAGGACGCAGGGCGCCAGGCAGCATCGCTGATCGAGATCGGAACCCGCCGATCGGCGGTGGTGCGGTCTACCTTCATCGTGATGAGACGAGGTGTGGTGGCAGCCGGTCACGACCTGACCGTCGGTGCCGGCGCAGCGGTCCTCCGCCAGGGAGGAAACGCCGTCGACGCCGCCATCGCCGCGATCTCGATGGCCTGCCTCTGCGAGCCCGTTCTCAGCTCACCCGGCGGCGGCGCATTTGCGATGGTGCGCGACGGAGCCGACGGTTCCGTCCACCTCCTCGACGCGTTCGTCCAGACGCCGTTGCGACGCGCCACCGACCTCGCCGACGGCGAGCACCTCGTGCACGCCGACTTCGGCACGACTCGGCAGGCCTTTCGAATCGGACCAGCGACGACGGCGACGCCGGGCCTGTTCGACGGCCTCGCCGAACTCGGTCGCCGATTCGGATCGGCGCCGATCGATGCACTCGTCGTCGCTGCAGCGACCGCCTCCCGCGCCGGGATCGCCGTGACGCCGTTCCAACACCACCTGTTCACCGTGGTCGCACCGATCCTCACCGCCACCCCCGCCGCACGGGAACTGTTCGCGCCCGACGGCGCATTGCTCCGACCCGGAACGACGTATCGCAACCCCGGGCTCGGCGACGCGCTCGAGCTGTTGGCCGTGGACGGTCTGCGCAGCAGCGACGTCGGTGCCGCCATCGTCGAGCAGCAGCGCAGCCGCGGCCACGTGTCCGCCGACGACCTCGACCGCTACTCGGTGGTCTGGCGCGAGCCGGTCACGGTCGAACTCGCCGATGCCCGTGTTCATCTGAACCCGCTGCCCGCCGCGGGCGGCACGCTGGTGCACCACACACTCGAGCAGCTCACCACCAACGACGAGGCCGAGCTGGCCCGCGCGCTCGCAGCGACCGCAGGCGCCCGCCGACTGGCCGTCGACGACCTCACCGCACTGGAACAGCCAGCATTCCGACAACGCGGCACCACCCACGTCTCCGTCATCGACGCCGACGGCACTGCGTGCTCGATCACGGTGTCGAACGGTGAGGGCAACGGCGAACTCGTCGACGGATTCGGGTTCATGCTCAACAACATCCTCGGCGAAGACGACGTCAACCCCGACCACAGCGACTGGCCCGCCGACCGCCGGTTGTCGTCGATGATGTGTCCGACGATCATCGAGCATCCCGACGGCGCCGTGACCGTGCTCGGGTCGGGTGGCTCGAGCCGGATCCGGTCAGCGATCAGCCGGGTTGTCGCCGCACTCTGCCTCGACCGGAACGACCTGACCAGCGCGATCGCCGCGCCGCGGATCCACGCCGAGCTCGACGGGGCGGGAGCGATCCACCTCGACGTGGAGCCCGGTCTCGACCCGACGACGGAGGAACGGCTCCTGGCCGCGTTCGAACGGCACCGACGCTGGCCACGGCGAGATCTGTACTTCGGCGGGGTACATGCCGTCCGACGCGCCGCCGATGGGCGTCTCGACGGAGTCGGCGACCCCCGCCGGAGCGGCGCGGCAACTGTCGTCGACAGCTGACCGGACCGCGCAGCGCGATGAGCGAACGGACCGCATGGGACCACTTGGCTCATCGCTCGGCGACGTCAGGTGGTGTCGTGACGCTCGGCGGTCCAGGCGTCAGCGGCGAGGCGGTACAGCACGTGGGTCCGAAGGGAGCTCCCCACCGACACGGAGGGGTGTTCGAAGTCGTCGACCGGGTTGCGTCGCATCCCCAGCTTCTCCATCACACGACGCGACGGTTGATTGATCGCCGCCGTGAACGACACGATCTCGTTGAGGCCGAGCCGGGAGAACCCATCGTCGAGCGCGAGACCCGCCGCCTCGGTGGCGTACCCGTTGCCCCAGACGTCCCTGCGCAGACGCCAGCCGACTCCGAGCGGTCCAGTGCCGACGGGAAGTACTCCATGACAACGGGATCGGCGTTCATGGCAGCGAAGACGGGGCGGTCGGCCGGAGTCCAGCGACGCAGCAGCACACGCCCTGATCGCAGCACGGTCGGCGCAGCAGGCATCGGAGGATCATCGCATGGTCACCGCGTACTCTTGGACCGTTCGGACGGATCACGTTCGGACTCGACACCGACACCCACACAGTTCCGAGCGTCACGATGAAAATGGACCTTCCGCCCGATGACGACCCCCGGCGCCTGGCCGTGCGGGCCTGGCTCGCCGAACACCCGTCGCCGTCGCGTGCCGAACTCGGAACCAGTGGCTACCTCACCCCTCACTGGCCGGCCCCGTGGGGGCTCGACGCCGATCCCGAACACCAGCTGATCATCGACGACGAGCTCAGCGGCGTCGACACCTTCTTCGAGGACGCCATGATCGGGCTCGGATGGGCGGGCCCGACCATCCTCGCCGGCGGTACACCGGAGCAGCACGAGCGATGGCTACCCGGCATCCTCGACGGCAGCGAAACGTGGAGCCAACTGTTCTCCGAACCCGAGGCGGGCTCCGATCTCGCCTCGCTGCGCATCAGAGCCCGGCGCGACGGCGACGCCTACGTGATCACCGGTCAGAAGATCTGGTCGACGTGGGCGAACACCTCCGAATGGGGCATCCTGCTGGCCCGAACCGGCGAACTCGACGAGAAGCAGCGAGGGATCTCCTACTTCTGCGTCGACATGTCATTGCCCGGCATCGAGGTCCGACCGATCATCGAGATGACGGGCGGCAACCACTTCAACGAAACCTGGTTCGACGAAGTCCGCGTCCCGGTCGACTGCATGATCGGCGACGAAGGCGACGGCTGGCGCCTGGCGAAGGTCACGCTCGGAGCCGAACGGCTCTCGCTGTCGGAAGGCGGCGTGCTCTGGGGAATGGGGCCCACCGCCGACGAGTGCTTCGAGCACCTTCGCAACACCGGCCCCTGGGACGACCCGATCGAGCGCCAGCGTTTCGCAGCGGCGTGGACCGACGCCGAGATCATCCGGCTGCTCAGCCTGCGCATGCTGTCCTCGGCAGTCGCCGGGAACGACCCGTCGTCGTTCGCGTCGATCCGCAAGTGCCTGGCCGACGTGTTCGGCCAAGACGTCTTGTCGTTGGTGAAGGACCGGCGCGGTGCTGACGGAATGCTCGGCACCCAGGACCTCACCTCGGAACACGACGACGTGTATCACTGGGGCTACCTGTTCAGCCGGGCACTCACGATCGGTGGCGGAACGAGCGAAGTCCAACGCAACATCATCGGTGAACGCCTCCTCGGACTCCCGCGGGAACCGCCCCCGAGCCCAACACGTTGAACACACCGCCACGTCCTGCAGGACTGGCTCCTCCACCGAACGATCATCACCGATCGCCTCGCCGAACTCGGACGAGCCGTCAGCGGGCGAGCCGACGGAAGAACTTCTTCTGCATCGAATACAAGCCCGGGAACTCCCGGTACAGCCGGTCGTACGTGACCCGATTGGCCGGGTCCGGACGGAACGTGCGGCGAACCTCGACGAGGTCGCGGACGTCGACTGCAGTCACCAGACCGAGCGCCACACCGGCACTGAGGGCTGCACCCCGCAGGCCGCAGTACAGCGGGTCGGCAACCTGCTCGATCGTGCGGTTCATCGTGTCGGCATGGATCTGGCACCACAGGTCGGACTGGGCACCGCCGCCGATCATGCGGATGTGATCGATCCGGTTGCCGACGAACTTCTCGACCGCGGCAAGGAGCCACACGTTGTTGTACGCCACGCCTTCCATCACCGCCCGGATCAGATCAGCCCGAGTGGTGGCCAGGCCCATCCCGTGGAAGCCGGCGCGGGCGGACCGATCGGCCACCGGCGAGCGCTCCCCCTTCAGCCACGGCGTGAAGATCACACCTCCGGCGCCCGGCGCCGACGCTGCTGCCAGGTCGGTCAGCGCGCCGTAGTCGAGTTCGCCCTCGCCGAGGATCAGTCGGAACCACTGCAGACACATACCGGCCGTCTCGTGGTTGTTCGCCACCAGGTACGACCGCTCGTCGAGGCCAGGGACGGTCGCGACCTGTCGGATGACATCGGTCTTCTTCCGACCGATCGGCACGCCGATCCAGCCGGTGGTGCTCAACGCCATGTGGGCGTCACCGATGCGCATCGCACCCGAACCGATCGCCGCGGTGTGCAGATCCGGCGAGCCCGTGACCACGGCAACCGAGTCACCGATGCCGAGTTCGGCAGCGACCGACGGTTGGACCATTCCCATCACCGAACCGAACGGCTGCAGCGGCGGAAGCTTGTCGGCTCCGCCCCCAGCCAGGGCACCAACTTCGGGTCGTAGGCCAGCTTCGCCGGATCGCGGGTGTCGATCAGCCAGCTGCCGGTCATCGACACCGGCGACGCCGCAGCCACCCCGGTGAAACGCATCGACAGATAGTCGACCGGTTCCAAGAGCCATCGCGCCGCGCTCCACACGTCGGGACGGACGTGCTTCAAATACAGGCGGTGGCCGACCGGGTCGGCGCCATCGAGCGACGGGACACCGCCCGAACGTCGGATGAACTCGGCGAGCACTCGGGGCTTGTAGCCGCTCACCGACCCCCCGATTCGGCTGCGCACCAGTTCGCCGCCACGACCATCCATCCAGCTCAGCCCGTGCGCCACGGGGAGACCTGACTCGTCGACGGGAATCGTCGACGCCCACTGCCCGGTTGCCGACACGGCAACGACCTTCGCCGGGTCGACAGCACCCGCTGCGAGCGCTCGCTTGGCGGCGCCCAGGATGGTCGACCACCACTCGTCGGCATCGACGGTGACGCCGCCGTCCGGCAGATACGTCGGATCGAGCACGTGGTGTTCCTGGTGAGCGACGCGGCCGATGAGCGAGACGAATCCGACCTTCGGACCGCCGGTTCCCAGGTCGATGGCCAACACGTACTGATCGTCGCGGTCGGCGAACTGGCTGCTCGCCGAACCTCCAGCAGACATCAGCCGACTGCCGGCATCGCTCCGGGAACGTCGTAGAAGGCATCGATCGCCCCGGCGAGCAGCTCCTCCACGGCCTGGATCCCCTCGGGCCCCGAGCCCGACAACCCGTAGAGCGCGCCGCTCTTCGGTGCCTGATCGCTCGGAATCGTCTTGGCGTCGGCGACTGCGTCCGCGAGGTCGTCGAGGTACTTCTCGATCACACCGGGCGCCGTGTTCGGCCGTGTGATGCAGAAGTGGAACGCGTCGGGGAACTGCAGACCGTTCATTCGCCAACCCCGCTCGGCGAGGCCGTCGTTGACGTGGAAGATGTCGACGTCGTCACTCGCCGATGCCACCGCCACCAGGAAGTACGGCGTGCCGAGGATGCGGAGTTCGGGGATCTTCGCGATGCCGTCGACCAGCTTCGCGGTGGTGTCGAAGATGTCCTTGGCCACCTCGACGTAGCCGGCTTGACCCAGGTTGACCATCGCAGCCCACGTCGCGGCGATCACACCGCCCGATCGGCTACCGGCCATGCCCGGCGACAGATAGATGCCCCCGGGCCAACCTCCGGCGGTGAAGTACTGCAACGAGCGCAGCTCCTTGCGCGAGTACATCAGTACCGATGTTCCCTTGAGGGCGTAGCCGTACTTGTGGGTGTCTGCCGACAGCGACGTGACGCCCGGAACCCGGAAGTCGAACGGCGGAATGTCGACACCGGCCCGCTCACCCCAGGCGAGGATGAACGCTCCGAGACAACCGTCGACGTGGAACCCGATGTCGTGTTCGAGTGCGAGCGAACCCAGTTCTTCGATGGGATCGATCACCCCGTGCGGGTACGTGCCTGCCGAGGCGGCGATGGCGACGGTGTTGGGCCCGATGTGGTCGCGAATCCATGCAACGTCGGCCTGCTGGTCGTCGGTGACCGGAGCGTGGACGACCTTGACCCCGAAGTAGTGCGCCCCCTTGTCGAGCGCGCAGTGCGCGGTGATCGGCCAGATCATCTCTGGCTCGGTGATGCCCTTGCTGCGGCCCCACTCGCGATAGGTGTACACCGCGGTCATCAGCGATTCCGATCCGCCGGAGGTGATCACGCCGCAGGCGTCCTCGGCCAGGTCGCCGTGCAGCATGTCGAGTGACATCGCGACGATTTCCCCTTCGAGCTTGGTGGAGCTCGGGTACATGTCGCGTTGCAGCACGTTGGCGTGGGCGAATGCCTCGAAGGCTTCGGTCAGGAAGTGGTAGTGGTCGTGACTTCCGTGATAGATCGAACCCGACACCAGACCCTGGTCGCCCTTGGCGTCCTCCTCGGCAGCCATGGTGGTCAGCTCGTCGAGGATCACTGCGCGATCGACCCCGTCGGCCGGGAGGGTGCGGTGCGTCTCGAATCGCGACCGGTACGGGTACAGGGCGTTCAGGAACTCGTCACCATCGGACATGACCTGCACACTATGTGCCCCAGCAAACGCCACAGCCGCCCTGCCCGGGACAGCCGGCCCGAAGACCGGGGCCGGGGCCGGCACCGCTCACGCTGCTGCACACCTTCGGGTGAAGTTGTTGCTTATCAGAGCAAAGCAGATTTATGATGATTAGGTGCTCACCGATCGGGAACGACAGATCGTCGACCTGCTTCGTCGCGACCCGCTGATGAAAGCCGCGGCGCTCGCCGCGGCGGTGGGAACCAGCCGAGCCTCGATCAATGTGCACCTGTCCAATCTCGGCAAGAAGGGCGTGATCCTCGGACGTGGGTATGTGCTCGCCGAGCAGCCTGGGGCCGTTGTCATCGGCGGCGCCAACGTCGACCTCAAGGCTCGCAGCAGCGCCCGAGCAACCGACCACACGAGCAATCCCGGTCATGGCTCGATGGCGCCCGGAGGTGTTGCCCGAAACATCGCCGAGAACATCGCCCGACTCGGCGATCGAGTCCACCTCATCAGCATCGTGGGCCGCGACCCGATGGGCGACAATCTGCTCGAACACACCGCAGCGGCGGGCGTGCGCATCGAGCACGTCACCCGCACCGATCGGCCGACCGGCACCTACACCGCAGTATTCGACGTCGACGGGGAACTCATCGTGGCGATCGCCGACATGGAGGCGACCGCCGAGCTCGGACCCGAGCAACTCCATCATGCCCGCGACATCATTGCGACCGCCGGAGTGCTGGTCCTCGACGGCAACCTCGGCCTCGACACGCTCAACTACGCACTCGACCTGTCCGCCGGCGTCTACACCGTCTTCGAGCCCGTCAGCGTGCCCAAGGCCGCCGGCCTCGAGGAGGCGATCGACGCTCGCGTCTCGGCGGTCACCCCGAACCGCGACGAACTCGCCGCACTCACCGACTTGCCGACCCGCACCGACCGGCAGGTGCGCACGGCGGCACGAACCCTGCACGCCCGCGGCGTCGAACTCGTCTGGGTCCGGTTGGGTGAGCGCGGATCGATACTCAGCACGACCGACCGCACCATCGAGATCCCGTCGACACCAACCACCGTGGAGGACGTCACCGGCGCGGGCGACTCGATGCTCGGCGCGTTCTGCCACGTGCTGCTCTCCGGCGGCTCACCCGAAGAGGCTGCTCGATTCGGCCACGCCGCCGCTGCGTTGACCCTTGCCAGCCCGCACACCGTGCGGCCAGATCTCACCCCGCGGCTCGTACGGGCCGCACTCGAACAGGAGCACCCATGACGACCACTCCCCGCACCGCCCACCCCATCGCCCCGCATCCCGATCTGGTGGTCACCGACGAAGTCGCCCAAGCCCTCCACGACAACACCCCCGTCGTTGCACTCGAGAGCACCATCATCAGCCATGGCATGCCGTTCCCCCAGAACGTCGAGATGGCGACCGAGGTCGAACGGATCATCCGTGAGGGCGGCGCCGTACCCGCCACCATCGCGGTCCTCGACGGCCGCCCCCGGATCGGGCTGGCCCACGACGACCTCCACCTCCTGGCGACCAGCCCCGACGTGTCCAAGATCAGCACACGAGACCTGCCGTACGCCATCGCCCAAGGCATCCACGGCGCCACCACGGTCGCCTCCACCATGCGGCTGGCTGCGCTGGCAGGCATCTCGGTGTTCGTCACCGGTGGACTCGGTGGAGTCCACCGGGGAGCCGAGCGGACCTACGACGTCAGCGCGGATCTGACCGAGCTGTCCCAGACCGACGTCGCCGTGGTCTCCGCCGGGGTCAAGTCGATCCTCGACATCGGGCTGACCCTCGAAACCCTCGAAACACTCGGGGTACCAGTGGTCGCGTACGGCACCGATGAGTTCCCGGCATTCTTCTCGCGCAACAGCGGCCACGCAGCCCCGTTGAGGCTCGACTCGCCCGCCGACCTCGCAGGGTTGATGCATGCCAAGTGGCGACTCGGCATGGCCGGCGGCGTCGCGATCGTCAACCCGATCCCCGTCGCCGACGAGATCCCCGCCGACGAGATCGGTGTGATCATCGACCAGGCCCTGGCCGACATGGACGCCAACGGCATCCACGGCAAGGACGCCACTCCGTTCCTGCTCGGCCGGATCGTGGAGATCACCAACGGTGCGAGCCTCGTCGCCAACATCGCGCTCGTCAACAACAACGCACGACTCGGCGCAAAGGTCGCCTGCGAGTACGCCGCCCTCACGTAACTCCGCGGCCCAATCGACCCGTCGAGCCCGAAGCGTCAGTCGAAGGTGATCACGCTGCGGGCGACGTTGCCCGACTTCATGTCGGCGAAGCCGTCGTTGATCTCGTCGAGGCTGATCGTCTTCGACACCATCTCGTCGAGTTGCAGGCGACCGTCGAGATACATGTCGACGAAGCGCGGCATGTCGGTACGGAACTGATTCGAGCCCATGTTCGACCCCGTGAGGGTCTTTTCGTACAACAGCTCGGGACCGTGGATTTCGATCTTGGTGCCGACGGGGATCATGCCGATCACCGTGGCCTGGCCCCCGTTGCGCAGCATCTGATAGGCCTGCTCGGCGGTCTGCTTCAGGCCGACGGCCTCGAATGCATGGTGCACCCCACCACCGGTCAGATCCTTGACCGCGGCGACCGGATCGTCGTCGGCGGCATTGATCACATGGGTGGCGCCCATCTGCTGCGCGAGTTCGAGCTTCGACGACGCCATGTCGACGGCGATCACCTTGTTGGCGCCGGCGATCCTGGCCCCTTGGACCGCCGACAGGCCGATGCCGCCGCAGCCGATCACCACGACCGTTTCGCCCGGCGCGACCTTCGCGGTGCGAAACACCGCACCAAGGCCCGTGGTGACACCGCATCCGATCAGCGCCGCCTTGTCGAGCGGCATGTCGTTGTCGATCTTCACGAGCGCCTGTTCGTGCACCAGCATCTGTTCGGCGAACGACGACAGGTGCAGGTACTGGTTGACCGTCTCACCTCCGGCGCGAGAGAGCCGGGGGGGTTCGCCCGGCTGGCGGACGAGTTCGGTGCCCTTGTTCTCGCAGAGCGACAGGTGACCGTCGGTGCACTGCGAACAGTGCCCGCAGAACGCCGACAGACAGGTGATCACGTGGTCGCCCGGTTGCACGTAGTGGACCATCGAACCGACCGCTTCGACGACACCGGCCGACTCGTGGCCGAGCACCGCGGGGCACGGAAACGGATACTTGCCCTCCATGAAGTGCAGGTCGCTGTGGCACAGGCCGGCCGCCTTCGTGCGGATCAGGACCTCGCGTGGCCCCGGCTCACCGATGTCGACGTCTTCGATGTCGAGTTGTCCCGGTATCGAGTTGAGAACTGCAGCTTTCATGACCGACCCCCGTGTCGTTTGTCCTGCGATCTCGTGACCGTAGCCGGTGGCCGGTCAGGCAGCGGCGTGGAGCAGCCAGACGATCTCGGTTCGCCACGCGGCAGGATCCGACTCGGCCGACGGGTCACTGAGGTAGCTCTCCCACGTCTGCTCGCACGGCGACTCGCCCTGCTCCGCCAACCAGGCGAAGAGCTCGTCGTAGGTGTCACTGAGCGTGTCGTACGGCCCGATGTGGATGCCGCGAGCCACCCGACCGTGCGGCAGCACGAGCGGAACGACGTCACCGACCGGTTCGACCGGCCCAGCGGTCGGGAAGCCGGCCTCGACGTCGAAGGCCTCGTCGGGCATCGCCGGGTAGTACGCGATCGGGGGGCCAGCGGCGTCGATGCCCTGCTCGATCAGCGCCTCCATCACGGCGCCGAACGCTCGTCCGAAGAAGTCGGAGAGTTCGTCGCCGCGGACGTGTCCGCGCACGACCGCTGCGTGCTGAGACTGCACCTCGTCGATCTCGAAGGTGGTCATGGCTGCTCGATCCGGCGTCCGATCTGGCGCCCTTCGGCGCCCATCGTCGATTCTGCAGGTCGAGCCAGCGGTGCCGTAGGGCCGTTCGGCCCAGCCGACCAACATCCGACCGCACACCGCGAGTGGGAGTTGGGCCCAGGGCGGGCCCAACCCGATCGGGTGACCGTCGAGGTCGGATTCAGCTGACGGCGAGGAGATCGACCACGAACACGAGGGTCTCGTTCGGGGCGATCACACCACCGGCGCCTGCCGCGCCGTACCCCATCTCCGGCGGGATGGTCAGCCGGCGGCGGCCGCCGACCTTCATGCCCTGCACCCCGTCGTCCCAGCCCTGGATCACCTGGCGGCGACCGAGACCGAAACGGAACGGTTCCATGCGATCCCACGAGGCGTCGAACTGCTCTCCGGTCGACCACGACACACCGACGTAGTGGACCGTGACGTCCTGACCTGCAACGGCCTCGTCGCCGTCACCGATCGTTTCGTCCTCGATCAGCAGCTTCGCAGGGGGTGTGCCGTCGGGAATGGTGACATCAGGCTTGCGCATGTTCGCCGAGGCTAGCGGTGGACGCTGACGGTCACGGCTCCTGCGTCGCCGGCGTGGCGTCCGACGTCGACGGTGTACTCCCCGGGCTCGGTCACCCAGTCGCCGTCGACACGAACGTCCAGCATCGGCCAGTCGAGTTCGATCTCGACCTCCGCCGTCGCTCCGGGATCGACCAGCACTCGGGCGAACCCGATCAGGCGTCGACGCGGGCGGTCCCAATCGCTGCGCTCAGCCCCTGCGTGCGCGAACACCACCGACCGCAGCGGGCGCTCGGTCGGGTTGTGGACCGAGGCTGACACCGTCGCGTCGTCGACGAGGTGCGCCCCGACGATGTCGACCGACCCCCACCCCAAACCGAACCCGAACGGAAAGTGGGCGACGTGACCGTCGCGGTCGATCTTCCACTGGCCATGAAACAGGTCGTAGGTGATCTCGGTCGCGTCACGGTCGAAGTGGGGCAGGTGATCTGCGTCGACGGGGATCGCGAACGGGAGTCGGCCGGCAGGTTCGGCGTCGCCGCTCAGCACGTCAGCGAGCGCTGCACCGCCCTCGACGCCGGAGTACCAGGTCACCAGCGTCGCAGCGACGCTGTCGATCCACGGCATCATCACCGCCGAGCCGCACTGCACGACGACGACCACCCGATCGTGTCGGGCAGCCGCTGCGGCGATCAACGCTTCGTCGTCGCTGGACAGTCGCAGCGAGGACCGGTCGCCGCCGGGGGCCATCCGCCCGCCGTCGTCGCCGGCGTCACCGGACGTGCCCGGCTCATGACCCGGCGGCGGCTCGTAGGAGGCCGCAGATCCGAGTTCGGGGTGGTCGATCGCCGGAAACAGATCGCCGACGAGCGCGGCGGTTCCCTCGTTGTCGATGAACTCGCCCTCGTCGTCCTTGGTGTAGCCGACGACGACCACCACCAGGTCGGCGTCGTCCACGATCGAAGGGTCCCCGTCATCGTGGACGACGTCGTCGAAAGTGGCACGCAACCCGTCGAGCGCGGTGACAACCAGCGACGAGTGGACGTCGCTCGAGCCGCCGTCACCGAGGTTCCGCATCGCGGCCAGTCGGCCCAGGACGGCGACACGACGCACGGCCGACGGGTCGACCGGCAGCAACGGTGCACCGTCGACCGACTGGTTGCGCAGCAGCACGGTCGCCGTCGCCGCCGCCTCGCGGGCCAGCGATCGATGCGCCGTCGAACCGACGACGGAGATCGGCGGCGACCGGTCGAACACGGCGGCGAAGCGCAACAGCGTGGACAGGATCCGTACGACCGCCACGTCGACGTCGGCCTCGGCGATCGAGCCGGCGGCGAGCGCGTCGCGCAGCGCCAGCTCGCGCTGCTGACGAAACGGCATCTCGATGTCGAGGCCGGCAGTGACCGACTCGACCGGATCACGGAGACCGAAGATGAAGTCCGAGATGACGAAGCCGTCCCACCCCCACTCGTCGCGCAAGATCGACGTGAGCAGCGTCTCGTTCTCGCCGCACCACTCGCCGTTGACCGAGTTGTAGGCGCTCATCACCGACGCCACACCCGCGTCGGCCACACGGCGAAAGTGCGGCAGGTACACCTCGTGCAGGGCCCGTTCGTCGACGGTCACGTCGACGGAGAAGCGTGCGTTCTCCATCGAGTTGAGCGCGAAGTGCTTCATGCACGCCATCACGTGGCGCTGGAGGCCCGACGTGAACGCTGTCGCCAGTGCGCCGACATGGTGCGGATCTTCGCCGTAGGTCTCCTGCGCCCTCCCCCACGCCGGATGGCGCAGCAGGTTCATGCACACCGCCCCGGTGTAGGTGGCTCCGCTGGCGCGCAGTTCGGCGCCGATCGCATCGCCGATCCGCTCCTCGAGCTCCGGATCGAACGTTGCACCACGCGCCATGCTCACCGGAAACGCGGTCGCGTCACCGACGACGCAGCCCCGGGGCCCGTCGGCGAAGTCGATCCCCGGGATCCCCAGGCGATCGACGTGCGCCGCCGGCCAGGGATGGGTGTAGTAGCCACCTGCGGTCATGTCGAACAGCCCCGGCCAGAAGGGCGTGTCGCCATCGAGGCACCCGAGTCGCTCCTCGAGTGTCATCTGTGCGACGAGCCCCGCTGCCTCGGCGTGGTGGTCGGCCCCGGCGCGAACCCGGCCGGCGGCGGCGTCGAATGGCGTTGACATCACCCGACGATGCCACAAGACGGTGTCTGGAGCGGGCACAACCGCCACCAGCTGCCAGACTGCGACGATGCCAGGCGCCTTCCTCCACCCGTTCGCGAAACCCACACGCGAGCAGTTCATCACCATCACCCGAGGTGAGGGCGCCCTGCTGTGGGATGGTGATGGCAACGAACTCGTCGACTCGATGGCCGGGCTCTGGTACTGCCAGGTCGGCCACGGCCGGCGCGAGATCGCCGACGCCGTCGCCCGCCAGATCGCCACACTCGAGACGTACTCGTGCTTCGACCCGTTCACCCATGAACCCGCAGAAGCGCTCGCCGAACGGATCACCACCCTCACGACGATCCCCGACGCCCGGGTCTTCTTCACCGGATCGGGATCCGAGGCGATCGACACGGTGATGAAGCTCGCTCGGCTCGCGCACGTCCAAGCGGGCCACCCCGAACGACGCCTGATCATCTCGCGAGTTCGCGGCTACCACGGCACCAACTACGGCGGCACGAGCGCACAGGGAATCGCACCCAACCGAGACGGCTACGGCGAACTCCTCGCCGACGTCGTGCAGGTCGCGAGCGACGACATCGAGGCCCTCTCGCTGCTGATGTCCGAGAACGCCGACCGGGTCGCGGCGGTCGTCACCGAGCCGGTGCAGGGTGCGGGTGGCGTCTTCCCACCGACCGACGGCTACCTCGCCGAAACCCGGCGACTGTGCGACCAGTACGGCGCATTCTTGATCTTCGACGAGGTCATCACCGGCTTCGGTCGGCTCGGGACCTGGTTTGCTGCTGAGCACTACGGCGTCACACCTGACCTGACGACGTTCGCGAAAGGGGTCACCTCCGGCTACCTGCCACTCGGCGGGGTCGTCATCGGGCCGAAGGTACGCGAGGCGCTCGAGGCCGACCCCGAGTTCATCCTCCGTCACGGGTACACCTACTCCGGGCACGCCGCCGCCTGCGTCGCTGCGTCGGTCAACCTCGACATCATCGAACGCGAAGGCCTGCTCGACGGCGTCGTCAAGATGGGCGAGCGACTCGAGAGCGGTCTTCGTTCGCTCGAAGCCGACGGCGCGTTCGATCACCTCCGCAGCGAGATCGCGGTGTTCGCGGCAGGGCTTCGACCCGACCAGAACGCGATGGTGGTACGCGACCGGATGCTCGAACTCGGAGTGATCACCCGGGCCATCGGCACCGACACCATCACGTTCTGTCCGCCGTTCGTGACCACCGACGAGCACGTCGACCGCATCGTCGACGCGCTCGCCACTGCGCTGCAGTAGCCCGATGGGGTCGCCGAACTTCGTCTTCTTCATGCCCGATCAGCTGCGCGCCGACGCAGTGGGGTGTTTCGGGAGTTCAGTCGCGAAGACACCCAACATCGACGCACTCGCAGCACGCGGGGTCAAGTTCGACGATGCGTGGGCACAGCACCCGGTGTGCGGCCCCAGTCGCGTGTCGCTGCTGACCGGCTGGTATCCACACGTCGCGGGCCACCGGACCCTCACCAATCTGATCGAGGACCACGAGCCCAACCTGTTCAAGACGCTGCGCACCGCGGGGTACAACGTGGCGATCGCCGGCGACCGCGGCGACGTGTTCGCCCCTGGTGTCACCGAGGCCAGCTCCGACATGTGCGGGTTCCTCGAACCACCCGACCGAACCGCCTCGATCGAACGGTGGACCTCGCCGTTCCCCGACGACCACCGGCTCCACCGAGCGATGTACTTCGGCGAGACCGGCACGGCCGACTCGGTCGACTTCGACGAGGCCACGGTGCGCACCGCTGAACGATGGCTGCACGACCATTCGCCGGACGACCGACCATGGGCACTGTGGGTTCCTCTGATCTTCCCGCATCCGCCCTTCACGGTGGAGGAACCGTGGTTCTCACTCCACGATCGCTCCGACATGCCGCTCCCGATCGCCCGCGCCGACGGCGACGGCAAGGCCGGATTCATGGAGGCCTACCGGGACATCTACGGCTGGGGTGACCTCACCGACGACGACGCCCGCGAGATCGCTGCGACGTACCACGGCATGGTGAGCAGGGTCGACGACCAACTGGGTCGCATCGTCGCGGCCATCGAGGCGATCGGCGCCACCGACGACACCGTGGTGGTGTTCCTCACCGATCACGGCGAGTACCTCGGCGACTTCGGCCTGGTCGAGAAGTGGCCATCGGGGCTCGATCCCTGCATCCTCCGCAATCCGCTCATCATCGCCGGCGCCGATCTGCCGGCCGGCCGCGTCGTCGATCGACCGGTCGAGCTGGTCGATGTGCTCCCCACCGTGTGCGACCTGGCCGGCACCGAACCGCAGCACACGCACTTCGGGCGCAGCTTGCTCCCGGCGATTGCGGACCCCAGCGAGCTTCACCGCGAGTTCGCCTGCTCCGAGGGTGGATTCCGGGTCAGCGACGACCATCTGCTGGAGCAAGCCGGCTTCATCTACGAGGCCAAGGCACGCCTGCAGCGCGAGCGACCGGAACTCGTCGGCACTGCGATGTCGCTGCGCACACCGACGCACACCTACGTGCACCGGCGCTACGAGTCCGACGAGTTCTACGACCGAGTGGCAGACCCCGACGAGACCACCAACCTGATCGGACGGGCGGACGATCTCGACGTGCAACAGGAACTGCTCGGCCTGCTGCTCGGCTGGCTCGCCGACACCTCCGACGTCATCCCGTGGGACGCGAATCCACGGCGTCCGGAGATCGCACACGGCCCACGCCCGGTCGAGACCTGAGGCCGACTAGGTTCGGCCACGTGGCAGGACTTCCCCGTTGGACCCATCTGGCGCTGTCGGTCACCGACATCGACGCCATGATCGACTGGTACACCACGTACACCCCGCTGCAGTTGCTGGTGCGACGCGAGGACGACCACGGCTACGGAGCGTGGCTCGGCCACCCTGACGCTCCCGACGCGCCGTTCATCTTGGTGTTCGCCCAGTTCTTCGCCGGCCACGAACCCGACAAGGGTGCAAAGCCCACGCCACTCGGCTCGTTCGCCCACCTCGGCTTCGAGGTCGCCGAACGCAGCGACATCGACGACATCGCAGCCGTCGCCGAGGAGGGTGGCTGGCTGGCCACTCCCCCGCTCCAGCTGCCTCACCCGATCGGCTACATCTGCATGGTCCGTGATCCCGACGGCAACACCGTCGAGTTCTCACACGACCAGGGCGTGTACGAGTTCGCCCAGGAGCACTTCACCCGCGAATCGTGATGCCGGTCGAGTGACCGGCGCTCACGGGGCGGCGTGGAACTTCTCGTACACGGCAGCGGCGACAGCGTCGGGGAGAAACGACAGCGCCTGCAGCTCGTCGAGCTCGGCGCGTTCGACGGCGTTCACCCCACCGAATTCCTTGAGGAGCCGCTTCTTGCGAGCTTCGCCGAGACCGGCGATCCCGTCGAGCGCGCTCGGTGGTCATCCGCTTGCTGCGACGCTCGCGATGGAACGTGTTGGCGAAGCGGTGTGCTTCGTCGCGGATGCGCTGCAGCATGAACAGCGCTTCGCTTCCACGTGGGATCTCCACCGCCTGCGAACGGCCCGGAACGAAGACCTCCTCGAAGCGTTTGGCCAGGCCCGCCACGGGGATCTCGTCGGCGAGTTCCAGTTCGTCGACCACTCTCTTCGCCGCGTTGAGCTGGCCTTTGCCGCCATCGACCAGCAGCAGTTGTGGCGGGTAGGCGAACTTGCCGGGTTTGTCGCCGCGCTCGTTGACCGGGCGGTCGCGTTCGTCGAGGTATGCCTGCAGGCGCCGTCGTACCACCTCGGCCATCGCTGCGACGTCGTCGCTGGCACCCACCTCGCCGCCGGCCTCCTCCCCAGCACCGACGGTGTTGACCTTGAACCGCCGATACTCGCGCTTGTTCGGCAGACCGTCCTCGAGCACCACCATCGAGCCGACGTAATCGGTGCCCTGCAAGTGGGCCATGTCGTAGCACTCGATCCGAAGTGGGGCTTCGGGAAGGGACAGGTGATCCTGCAGTTCGGTGAGCGCACGGCTGCGGGTGTTGTGATCGCTCGCCCGGCGGAGACGATGCCGGGTGAACTCGTCCTTGGCGTTGCGCGTCACCGTTTCCAACAGTGCGCGCTTGTCGCCGCGCTGCGGCACACGCACCTGCACCTTCGAGCCGCGCCCCATCGAGAGCCACTCCTCGTAGGTCGTGAGATCGTCGGCGTCGTAGGGCACCAGGACCTGTTTCGGCACGCCGAGGATCGGCTCCTCGCCGTACATCGACTCGATGATCCGGTCGATCAACTTGCCGGGTGTCAGCTCCTCCACCTTGTCGAGGATGAACCCCTTTCGCCCCACCACCCGACCCCGCCGGACGTAGAACACCTGCACCGACGCCTCCAGCTCGTCCTCGGCAATGCCGATCACATCGAGATCCTCGCTGCGATCGGCAACCATCTGCTGCTTCTCGATCGCCTTGCGTACTGCGGTGAGACGGTCGCGGAAGCGGGCCGCGCGCTCGAACTCGAGACCGGTCGCAGCCCGCTGCATGTCGGCTTCGAGACGGTCGACGATCTCGTCGGTGTCGCCGTCGAGGAAGTCGATCAGCTCGTTGACGAGCTCTTTGTAGGCGGCCGGCTCGATCTCGCCGACACACGGTCCTGCGCACTTCTCGATGTGGAACAGCAGACATGGTCGCCCGAGGCGTTCGTGCTGGGTGAACTTGTTCGGGCTGCACGTTCGGATCGGAAACGACCTCAACAAGAGGTCGAGGGTGTCGCGAATGGCGTAGGCGTGGGCGTACGGACCGAAGTAGCGGGTGCCCTTGCGCTTGCGGCCCCGCATCACCAACGCCCGTGGCCACTCGTCGTCGACGGTCACCGCCAGGAACGGATAGCTCTTGTCGTCGCGAAGGCGCACGTTGAAGCGAGGACGGTGCTCCTTGATCAACGAGTACTCGAGCATCAGCGCTTCGACCTCGTTGCGTACCGTCGTCCATTCGACCGACTCGGCGGTCTCGACCATCTGCGCCGTGCGCGGATGCAGGTTGCGCGGCGCCTGGAAGTAGTTCGACAGGCGCTGGCGGAGGTTCGACGCCTTGCCGACGTAGATCACACGACCTGTGCCATCTTTGAACTGATACGACCCGGGCAGCTCCGGAATCGTGCCGGCGGGGGGGCGTTTCACCATGGTGTCACGACGTTTTCCACCGGGCCAGCCACTTCATGACGTCTGAAGCATACGGACGGGCGGGTACCGTGATGCCCGATGTCCGACCAGTTCGCCGCCATCTTCCGACGCCGCCCGAACGACGGCTGGTTCCGTGCGGGCCGCTACGACGTCACCACGACCGACATCCTGTGCGGGCTGTCGGTGCTGTCGATGTTTCTGTGGGGACTCTTCCGCGATGCGTGGGACCGGTTGTGGTTCGCCCCCGTACTCGTGCGCGACTTCGAAGTGTGGCGTCTCGTCACCTGGCCCATCGCCACCGAACCGGCGATCTGGCCATTGCTGGGCATCGTGTTCTTCTGGTTGTTCGGCCAGCAACTCGAATCGCTCTTCGGACGCGGCGAAGTTCGTCACGTGGGTGCTCGCGCTCACGATCGTGCCGGCGTTGATCCTCACGATCCTCGGACCACTGGGCGACAGCATCGACTTCATGATCCAGTTCGGGCTGAGCAATCTGTTCCTCGGCGGCATCTGGGTCTACGCCGCCACGTACCCCGGCGTGAAGTGGTTCGAGGTCGTCCCGCTGTGGGCGCTCGCTGCAGTGTTCACCGTGCTCAACCTGTTGCAGTTCACCGGCACCGGAGCAAACGGTCAGGTGATCTTCCTGCTCGTCTCGATCGGGGTGGCACTGGTGGCGGGGCGTTCGCTGGGCCTCGCAACCGGCTGGCCGATTCCGCACCTGCCCCTCGATGGGATCGGCACGGGCTCATCGGGGCGCTCGAAGCGCAAGTCGAAGCCAAAGCCCAAGCGGGCAGCTGGCCCGTCGCGGTCCGGTGGCGTCGTGCAGGGGCCGTGGAAGAACGCTCCGGCCCCAGCGCCGCCTCCTCCCCCACCGTCACCCGCCGACCAGATCGAACTCGATGCCCTCCTCGACAAGATCGGCGCCGACGGCATGGAGTCGCTCACGGGTGACGAGAAGAAGCGCCTGAACGACCTCAGCAAGCGCCTCCGCAACAACTGACACCCGCCACCCACGTCCCCGGGCCCACCCCGAAGCGATGAGCGAACGCACCGGATACGGCCACTTCGCTCATCGCCTCGCCTGACCACCCCGAAGCGATGAGCGAACGCACCGGATACGGCCACTTCGCTCATCGCCTCGTACAGGGTGGCGGGGCGAGCCAGGCGTACCGGTAGCGTCGACCTGGCCGACTCCCTCCGACGTCTTCCGAGATCAGGAGGTTCGACGTGGCTCACCTCACGCCGCACGCACACGCAGTATTCGCTCGTCAACACGGCACGGCATCGGTCGAGCAGTTGCTCGCAACCGGTCTCTCGCTGCGCGAGATCAGACACCTCCAGCGCGCCGGCGACATCGAACTCGTGCTGCGAGGCGCCTACCGCACACCGAGCGCACCGATCACCCAGGAGAGTCGGAGCGCCGCGGTGTGTCTCGCCCGGCCTGACGTGGCGATCGCCGGCCCGACCGCTGGTCGGTTGTGGGGCTTGCGGCGCCTCCCGTTCGACCGCCGGATCCATGTCATTGCTCCTCGGGCGAGCCAGCCTGCGGCGGTGCGATGGGTCGTCCCCTACCGCACCGACGCTCGCCACGATCGCGATGTGATCGAGCGCGGCGATGGCATCAGGATCACCTCGAGAGCACGCACGGTGTTCGATCTCGCCCGTTGGCTCGGCCCCGACGATCTCCTCTCCGTGATCGAGCAGGTGGTCCACGACGGTCGGCTCGCCGACGACGACCTGCTGGCGGTGGCGGTCGACTGGCTCTCGCCCCAACGACCGTGGGTACGGCGCTTCCTTCACGCGCTCGATCGTCGACTTCCCGGCGGCCCGGCGGAGTCGCATCCCGAGGTGCGAGTGGCCAACGCGCTGCGCAGCGCAGGCGTGCACGGCCTCGTGCGCCAGCACGAGATCTACCTTCCCGGCTACGGCAGCGCCCGGTTCGACCTCGCCGTGCCGCACCTGCGTTGGGCGATCGAGGTCGACCTGCACCCCGCCCACCGCGAGTCGATCGGAATCGCGTCCGACCGGCGCCGGGACCATGCCGCCGCTGCGATCGGGTGGTCGACCTCGCGCATCGACGACGACAGCTATGGGCACCGCTTCCACGAGACGATCGCCGACCTCGCCGCGTTCCACGCTCGACGTTCGCTCAGCGCCGCGAGCTGATGAGCGAACGGACCGGATACGGCCACTTCGCTCATCGCTCGCCCGGTGCCCGCCCCACCGGTGAGCGAACGGACCGGATACGGCCACTTCGCTCATCGCTCGCCCGGTGCCGACGGGTCGCTCAGAGGATGTCGCGGAGGAAGCGGCCGGTGTGGCTCGCGTCGAGCGAGGCGATGTGCTCGGGGGTGCCCTCACCGACGATCAGGCCGCCACCGTTGCCGCCATTCGGCCCGAGGTCGATCACCCAGTCGGCGGTCTTGATCACGTCGAGGCTGTGCTCGATCACCAGCACCGTGTTGCCCTGATCCACCAGACGCTGCAGCACCGTGAGCAACCGCTTGACGTCGTCGAAGTGCAGACCCGTGGTCGGCTCGTCGAGCAGGTAGATCGTGTGACCGGTCGACCGCTTGGCCAGCTCCGCCGACAGCTTCACGCGCTGCGCTTCGCCACCCGAGAGCGTCGGCGCCGACTGCCCGAGCCGCACGTACCCGAGGCCGACGTCGACCAACGTCTGCATGTAGCGCGCGATGCCGGGCTGATTGGCGAAGAAGTCGACCGCCTCGGCGACCGGCATGTCGAGCACCTCGGCGATGTTCTTGCCCTTGAACTCGATGTCGAGCGTGTCGCGGTTGTACCGGGCGCCGTGGCACACCTCGCAGGGCACGTACACGTCGGGCAGGAAGTGCATCTCGATCTTCAACGTGCCGTCGCCCGAACACGCTTCGCAACGCCCACCCTTGACGTTGAACGAGAACCGTCCCGGCATGTACCCGCGCACCTTCGCCTCGTTGGTCGAGGCGAACAGCTTGCGAACGTTGTCGAACACGCCCGTGTAGGTCGCGGGGTTCGAGCGGGGCGTGCGACCGATCGGCGACTGATCCATGTCGATGACCTTGTCGAGGAACTCGATGCCGTCGATCCGCTTGTGCTTGCCGGCGGACATCTTCGACTTGTAGATCCGCTGCATCAACACCGGCAGCAGGATGTCGCGCACCAACGTCGACTTGCCCGAACCGGACACCCCGGTGACGGCAACGAAATTGCCCAGCGGGATGTCGACCTCGATGTTCTGGAGGTTGTGCTCGCGGGCGCCCTGGATGCGCAGGAACTCGAGGCCCTGGGGTCGACGCTGCTCGGGCACGGGGATCTTCTTGCGACCCGAGAGGTACTGGCCGGTGACCGACGCCTTGACCTTGTTGATCCCCGGCACCTTGCCCGAGTAGACGACCTCGCCACCGTGTTCGCCGGCGCCGGGTCCGATGTCGACGATCCAGTCGCTCTCGCGGATC
This sequence comes from Ilumatobacteraceae bacterium, assembly GCA_963716095.1. Taxonomy (GTDB): domain Bacteria; phylum Actinomycetota; class Acidimicrobiia; order Acidimicrobiales; family Ilumatobacteraceae; genus Sva-07. The sequence continues at coordinate 37,576 of CAVQSV010000003.1, forward strand.
GTCTCCTCGTCGTGTTCGACGACGATCACGGTGTTGCCGAGATCTCGGAGTCGGGTGAGGGTGTCGATCAGCCGCTTGTTGTCGCGCTGATGCAGCCCGATCGACGGCTCGTCGAGCACGTAGAGCGTGCCCACGAGCCCGGAGCCGATCTGCGATGCCAGCCGGATGCGCTGCGCTTCGCCACCGGCGAGCGTGCCCGCCGAACGCGACATGGTGAGGTAGTCGAGGCCGACGTCGAGCAGGAATCCCAATCGAGCGTTGATCTCCTTGGTGACCCGCTCGGCGATCATCCGATCGCGTTCGGTCAGCTCCAGCGCAGCGAGGAACTTCGCCGACTCGCCGATCGACATGTCGGCCACTTCGGAGATGTTCTTGTCCTCGATCGTGACAGCCAGCGTCGACGGTTTCAGGCGAGCACCGTCGCATGTCGAGCACGCCACGAGCCGCATGTACCCCTCGTACTGGTCGCGGGCCCAGTCGCTGTCGCTGCCCTCGTGGCGCCGCTTGATCCACGGGATCACGCCTTCGTATTCGGTCGAGTACGACCGAGACCGTCCATAACGGTTCTTGTACTTGACGGTCATCTTCCCCTTCACACCATGGAGGATGACCTTCTGCTGCTTGGCCGTGAGGTCCTCCCACGGCGCGCTCATGTCGATGCCCTGCGCTTCGGCGACCGACTCGAGCATCCGGGTGAAGTACTGCGTGTTGGCTGATCGCCACGGCGCGATCGCACCGTCGAGCAACGACATCTCGGGGTCGGGGATGATCAGTTCGGGATCGACCTCGAACGTCGTGCCGAGCCCGTCGCACGCGGCGCATGCACCGTACGGCGAGTTGAACGAGAAGTTGCGCGGCGCCGGCTCGTCGTAGCTGGTGCCACAGACCGGACACGCCAGGTGCTGACTGAACGTCAACGTCTCGGGCTGCGCTTCAGCCCCTTTGGCGCCCTCTCGTGGCACCACTTCGATCTCGGCGACACCGTCGGCCAGACCGAGCGCCTGTTCCAACGAGTCGGTGAGCCGCCGCTCGATGCCCTCTTTCAACACCAGCCGGTCGACGACGATCTCGATCTTGTGGTTCTCGTACTTCGCGAGACGCTCGTCTCGCTTGAGGAACTCGTCGATGTCGACCGTCTCACCGTCGATGCGCGCACGCACGTAGCCCTGACCCGACAGATCTTCGAGCAGCGTGTCGTACTCGCCCTTGCGGCCACGAACCACCGGCGCGAGGACCTGGAAGCGGATGCCGTCATCCATGTCGAGGATGCGGTCGACGATCTGCTGCGGGGTCTGACGTTGCAGCTTGGTGCCGTCGTTCGGGCAGTGCTGCACACCGATACGGGCGTAGAGCAAGCGGAGGTAGTCGTAGACCTCGGTGATCGTGCCGACGGTGGACCGAGGGTTGCGGCTGCCCGACTTCTGATCGATCGAGATCGCCGGCGACAACCCTTCGATGATGTCGACGTCGGGCTTGTCCATCTGCCCGAGGAACTGGCGCGCATACGAGCTCAACGACTCGACGTACCGCCGCTGCCCTTCCGCGTAGATCGTGTCGAACGCCAAGCTCGATTTGCCCGAACCCGACAGCCCGGTGAACACGATCAGCTTGTCGCGCGGCAGCTCGACGTTGACGTTCTTGAGGTTGTGCTCTCGGGCGCCTCGAACCACGATCTGTGGCTCGTCGGCCTTCGCCTTGCGCTTGCGGGGAGCTGACTTCTTGGGCGTCGCCGCGGGCGTCGTGCCGGTGGCGGAGGTACTGGCGGCCATCGGGTCAGAGCCTAGCGCCGAACATGTGTTCCGCTCAACGGAGCCCCCGGCCGAACGGCTCAACAGCGGTATTGCACGGCCGACCGCTCGGCGACTCGGCCGACGATGACGTCGGCGATGAACGCCGCGTGCGTCGGATCATCGCGGTAGACGACGTAGTCGTCTGCAGAGTCGAAGTCGGCCACGATGACGTAGTCGAAGTTGCCATCGTTGATCTCGGCATCAGCGCCGTGTCGGTACGCACGGATCACCGAGATCGCCTCGGGCAACTCGTCGAGCCGGCGAGCGACCTCGGCGACGTGCGCATCGTCGACCCCGTCGGCCCAGCGGAACATCACCACATGACGGAACACCTCAGACCTCCTCTGCCGTTGCGACGGCACGCTCGTACGTCAGATGATCGTAGGTCGGTCTGCGTCCGTCACCGTCAGCGCCGCTCAGTTCGGCGCAGCGATGGGCGCCGGCGAGCATGGGGGAAGACTTCGGAGAACTTCGCTTCGGCCACGTCGGTGCCGACGAGCACCAGCTCGCCGGTGGCGGGAAGCGGCTCGTTCGGGTCGGGGTTGCCCTCGAGCACGCCGTTGCGCTCGACGGCGACGACGTTGCAGTGCGTGCGACGATGCACGTGAGCCGCTGCCAAGGTGGTTCCCGCGAGTTCCTTCGGGATCGGTGTGCGGAACACGTTGAGGCCCTGTGCGACCAGCACGGTCTCATCGCCGCGCAGGTGATTCCAGATGGCCGCCGAGCCCGTGCCTGCGTACGACAGCACGGCATCAGCGCCGGCGCGATACAAGGTGGACACGTTCCGGTCGAGCTTCGAACGCGACACGATCCGAGCGTCGGGTCGCAACCCTCGGCAGTAGCGCGTGAGGTAGACGTTGACGTTGTCGTCGTGCGTCGTGATCAGGATCGCCCCGGCTTCGTCGATGCCCGCAGCCTTCAACACCGATCGATCGGCAGCGTCGCCGATCACGTACTTCGCGCCCTCTCGTTGGCGCTCCGGGAGCTGCTCGACGATCACCGACTCGATGCCTTCGGCAGCGAATGCCGCTGCGATCGCACGTCCGACCCGACCACCGCCGATGATCACCGCCCGATTCGTCGCCGTCGAGTTCGTGGCATAGCACTCGTCGTATGCAGCGAGCTGCGCGGCAGTACCGGCGAGGATGAGCATCGATGAGTCGGTCAGCACCGTGTCGGCGGTGGCGATCGAGAAGACGCCGCGCCGCCACACCCCGATGATGCTCACACCGAGCCGCTTGCGCAGTTGCGCCTCGGCCAAGGTGCGCCCGAGCAGGTCGGTTCCCATCGGGCTCGCCTCGGCGATCTGCAACCCGGCGAACTCACCGATCACGTGGCTGTGGCCGGCCAACCCGAACGTACGCGCCGCCATCGCTGCGCCGAGGATCTCGCCGAGCTGCACGATGTGGTCGGCGCCGGCGATCTCGAGGATGTCGACCGACGCCGGCGAGTTGGCACTGGCGACGATCTCGACGTCAGGAGCGATCTCCCGAACGGTGAACGCGATGTTCGTGTTGATCTGGTCGGATTGCGTGGCGATCACGAGTGCCGCCTGATCGACGCGTGCGTTGCGGTACGTCTCCGGGTCGTCGAGTGCGCCGACCATCACGTTACGACCCTCGTCGTGGATCAGCCCCGCCTCGGCCACGTCCTCGACGAGCAGCACGTAGGGCACCTCCGCTTGATCGGCACGCTCGATGATCGCCGCCTCGACCGGGCCGAGCTGGGTGAGCAGCAGATGACCGGACATCGACGTCGGCAGCACGCGGGGCGCCCGGCGACGCTCGCGCTCGGTCATCCAGGGCATGAACACGAACTGGATGAACACGAACGGCAACATCACGAGCAGGAACGTCGAGCCGGCGAGCAACACGACCACCGAGAAGATGCGACCCGCATCGGACTCGAACGTGATGTCGCCGAAACCCAACGTGGTCATCGTGGTGAGCGTCCAGTACACGCTCGTCGGCCACGAGTACTCACGGTCCTCGTACTCCATCAGCGTGTGGAAGATGGTGCTGAACACCCCGACCATCACCACGAAGACCACAGCGAGCGCGAGAAACGTCTTCTGTCGTCGCCGCCGCTCGGCCTGCTCGGCGGCACGCTGAGCACGCTCGTAGTGCTGCAGCGACCGACCTCGGTGGTCGGGTTCACCCACCCGGACGCGCTGGGTGACCTGGGCGATCGTCGCCCCCAACGATTTCAGCATGCGCACCTCACCGTCACCGATGATGTCACAGGGCGATTGACGCAGCGTCCCCCACCGAACGGTTCCGCTCTGGCACAGTCGTGCCGTGCCAGCCGATGCGCGGACGATCTTCCCGACCGCCGTCACCGTTGCGCGTGCGCTCGTCGCAGCCCGCTGGCTGGTCCTGCTCTGGATGGTCGCGGTGGTCGTGGTGTCGTCCGAACGAGATGCGATCGAGCACCCACTCGTCACCTGGCTCTGTGTCGCCGCCGTGGCCACGATCGCGGGCTGGACGACGTGGGCGGTGCGCACCGAACCAGCGCTGCTGTTCGGCACCGGATTTCTCGTCATCGAGGCGACGCTGGCGATCGGCCTGAGCGTCATCGACGGGTGGGTCTTCGAGCCCGGCCACGTCTTCGAGGTCTCTCAGAGTCTGGCCACGCAGTACCCCTTGATCGCCGTGATCTCGATCGGCCTCGCTCGCGGTCCGATCGTCGCCGGCGCGTTCGGGCTCCTCATGGGACCGGCCGAGTGGATCGGCGCCGTCCTCAACGAATTCGACGATTGGAGTGCACGCCACGTCGTCTCGCTCGTCGCCACCTCACTGTTCTACGCCGCTGCCGGCGCGGTCTTCGGCTGGCAGGCTCAGCTCCTGCGCCGCGCGGAGGCCGATATCGCCGATCGTCGGGCTCGCGACGACGTCGCTCGCGTCCTGCACGACACGGTGCTGCAGACGCTGGCGCTCGTCGAACGCCGCACCGCCGACACCGATCCGGACCTCGCCCGCACCGCACGGGAGGCCGATCGCGAGCTGCGTCGCTTCCTGTTCGGGAGCGCGACCCGGCTCGACGACACGTTGGAGCAGCGCGTGCGCGCGGCCGTCGAGCGAGCGGCTCGACATCACGATGCTGCGGCGACCGTGCCGATCAGCGTGAGCGTGGTCGACACCGCTCCCCCGCCCCCCGACGCCGTGGCCGATGCCGTGGCGGCGGCGATCGGCGAGGCTGTCGCCAACGCGCTCGAACACGCAGCGGCGAGCCGCATCGTGGTGTTCGTCGAAACCGACGACGACGGCGACGTGTTCGCCTCGGTCCGCGACGACGGGTCCGGTTTCGACACGAGCGAGCGACGCTCGGGCCACGGTGTCGACGAGTCGATCGTTGCGCGAATACGTGACGTCGGCGGCCGCGCCGAGGTGGTCAGCACACCCGGCACAGGCACCGAAGTGCGAGTGTGGTCGACATGAGCAGCGATCCGGCGAGCGGCCATCCGACAGCCGTGATCCGTTTGGTGTTGGCCGACGATCACGAACTGATGCGATCAGGATTGCGGGGGGAGCTCGGTGACCGTTTCCAGGTCGTCGGCGAGGCCGACGACGCCGAGGGCGCCATCGACGTGATCACGGCACGGCGACCCGATCTCGTCGTCTCCGATCTGCACATGCCTCGAGGGGGCGGCTTGGCGGTCGTCCAAGCGTGCGCAACGTTCTGCCCGATCGTGATCCTCACCGTCAGTGAGGCCGAGAGCGACCTCCTCGACGCGGTCGCCGCCGGCGCGGCCGGCTATCTGGTGAAGAGTGCCCCGATCGACGAGATCCGGTCCGCGCTCCTGGCGGCCGCCGCCGGTGAGCCGGTCTTCTCTCCATCGCTTGCCGCGCTGAGTGCTCGGCGAGTTCCGCCGTCTCGCGAAGGCCGCCGACACCAACCCGCTCTCCGAACGCGAACGCCAGGTCCTGCAGTTGGTCGCCCGCGGGCACACCTACAAAGAGATCGGTGCCGAACTCGACATCTCCCCCAAGACCGCCGAGAACCACGTTCGCAACATCCTCGGCAAGCTCCACCTGTCGCGCCGCAGCGACCTCGTCCGCTACGCCGTCGAACACGGCCTGGACTGACCCGCAGCCGACCGGCGTCGCCGCCGGAGAGCGAGCGGCAACGCACCGATCGACGCACCCACGGCTGCGGGTAGTCCGACGAACGGCACCCACACGAGCAGCCACAGCAACGCAACGCTGAACACCCCTGCCCCGATCGATGTGGAAATGCGCGCGGTTCGCCGCCACCCCGCGATCAGCGAACACGTCGTCGACGTACAGCGCGACGCCCACTGCGGTGAGCACCGAGAACAGCACAACGGCTGCAGCGACGCCCAAGACCACGAGTATCAGACCGGTGCAGTCGCTCTGCTCGCAGATCGCTCCGGCGATCACGGCGTCGTCCCCTCGTCGACGATTCGGGCAACCTGCGGGCCACTTCGGCCGGTGATCGGATGCTCCCGTCGGTAGCGCTTCGTCATGCGTCGCTGCCAGACGGCGGCAGGAGCTGCGCCGACCACCAGGGCCAGAGCGAGAAGTGCCGAGACGTCCGTGGCGCCGAATGCCACGGCGAGCAGGAGCAGCCCGATGCCGGCGGTGCAGACACTCGCCGTCGTCCGACGTGTCGCCGGCGACCAACCGTGGCGCTCGAGTGCAGCGGACAACGCCATCGCCCAGAGCGTCCAGACGACGCCAATGACGGCGACGGCGCCGACGACCGCGACGAAGAAGAGGAAGTACACGCCGTCGCAGTTGCCATCAGTGCACACAGCGCCACCCCTTGCCGATTGTGGCGGTTGGGTGAAGATCGGTCCATCGTCTCGATTCGTCGCGTTCGGTCATGTCATCGATCGTCGTGGATCGACAGGTGCGTGTCGATCGGGACAATCCCCCACGACGGCGTGGGGGTACGCGGATTCCCCAGGGGTCGCTGGGGGATTCACCCGATGGCGCAACCGGCCGTCGACGTTCACGATCGGAGGCATGGACACCACCTCGTTCCCACCACCGCGATCACCGTGGCCTGCGCCGGCGACACCCGCGCCCGCCGAGCCTGATCCTCGCTTCCCACAGCTGTCGGCTGCCGGATGGCTGGCAGCGACAGGAGCGTCACTGCTCCTGGTCGCCTCGGTCATCGTCGTGGCCGGCAACTGGGAATCGATCGACCCGGTCGTCCGCTTCTCGGGGCTGGTGGCCGCGCTGCTCGCGGTGTACTTCGTGGCGGAGGCAGGTCGGCGGCGGTTCCCCACCACGTCCATCTCGCTCGCCACGCTCGCTGCTTGTCTCACGGCCCCGGTGGGAATCGCGGCCGCAGCAACGCTCGGACAGCCGTGGGCGGTGTGCACGCTGGTCGGCGGCGTCGCAGCGCTCGCGGCCACCGAGGTGCAGTCGCAGCGCTGGAACATCGCCCCGCTGCAGGCAGCCACGGTCGTCGCCTTCGGGCTGGCGGCGGTCGGGTTCTCGGCGCTGACCGGCATCCCAGCCCCGGTCATCGGTGCGATCGCGGCCGTCGCCGGGGCACTGCTCGGTTCGAGACGTCGAGCCCTGACGCTCGCCGTCGCCGTCGGCGCCTCCCCGCTGCTCGTGGCGCTCGCCGATGCGGGCATCGGGACGGGGACCCTCGCCCGAATCGGAGCGACGGGCGACGGGCTCGTGTGGTCGGCACCATTGTCGTGCACGATCGCCGCCGCCGTGATCGCCGTGCTCGCGCAACGCGCGGCAGAACGGCCCGCTCGCCGTCGTCAGCGTCGCGGTGTTCGGCTCGGGAGTCGTGACTTCGTTGATCAGCGGCGACGTCGGCAACATCTTCTGGTTCTGCGTCCCGGCGATCGTCCTGCTCGCCATCGAGGCCATCGCGGCGACCCGGACCGATTCGATCTGGCGTCAACTCGCTCGCACGGTCACGGTGCCGCTCGGCACTGGGCTGACCACCGCCGCCCTGGTCTCGCCGTTCGTGGCTCTGATCGCCCGTTGGGATCTTCCGGCGCATGTGGTCGCCGACGACCGCTGGTACCTCCCGCTCGCGAGTTGGAGCGTGGCGTTGCTCGCCGTTGCCACCGGCACCGCCCGACGCGTCGGTGGCGGCTGGTCGTCGCTGGCACCGCTCGCCGCGACTGCCGCGTCGATGTCGACGCTGGCGATGGCCGGCGCACCGATGTGGAGCTTCGCCGTCGCTGCCCTGGTGGGCTGGATCGCGATCACTGCGGCGACGCCCTGGGCGTGGTGGGACCTCACGACGGCTGCGCTGGCCTCGTGGGTGCTGCTCGCTTCGTTTGTCGACGAAGGCCTGCCTGTGTTCTGGTTCACTGCCCTGGCCGTCACCGGAGCGCTCACCGTCGTGAGCTGTTCGGTCGTCGATCGCTGCGACGCCGGAGTCCGCTCGATCGTCGCCGCAGCGCTCGCCGCGATCGGGACCAGTACGGAAGTCGACGCCATCGCGACGGTCTCGGAGTCGACGCCGTTTCAGCTCAGCACGTTGGTGTTCGTCGGACTGATCGGTCTTGCCGCAAGCATTCGCCCCGAGCGTTCGACGTTGCCGCTCGCGATCGCCGGGTACGTCACGCTCTTGGCGATCACCGACGATCCGAGTGGTGCGATCGGCTGGTTCGCCGTGGCGACCACGGCGGCGCTCGCTGGGGCCGTGGCCGGCTCGTCGCGCTCGGTGGCCGGGTTCAGATCCCACCTCGCGGTCGGCATCGGGACGATCGCCGGCGGGCTGGCCTTGGCAGCCGCCGGTGTCGACGCCGGCACGAGCGCCATCGCGGCCAGCCTCGTCGCGATCGGCCTGACCGGACTGTCCATGCTCGACCGGCGCCTGGTCGTCGGGCTGACCGCCGGTGTGGTCGCTTCGACGATCGCGGTGTTCGCGAGCGGCGCGGCGAGTCCGATCTTCACGTCGGTTGCCACCATCGTGCTCGGCGCCCAGCTCATCGCCGTCGGAGCGACGTCCGGTCGGCAGTGGTTGCTCCCGGCGGGCGCCGTGCTCGCGGGCGCCGCGACCGTGAGCCTGTGGTGGACGACGGGCACGAATCAGTGGATGATCGACGCGATCGCCCCGTACGGCGCCGACGGCGGAGACGTCGCACTGGCTGCTGTCGGCGCTGCACTGTTGACCGGAGGCTGGCTGTTGCGCAGGACGCTCGCCGTGTCGAGTTGGTTGGCCTACTCCCCCGGCCTCGGCATGGTCGGCACCTGGCTGGTCGCCACGCAACTCGAAACAGGAACCGACTGGGCGACGTTCGGCGCACTGGCCGTGGGTACTGTCGCCCTGGCGATCGGCGGCGTGAGACGCCTCGGCGCCCCGCTCGTGCTCGGCACGCTGATGGTGGTCGCCACGATGCTGATGTCGGCGGGCCCTCGCCTGGCGGCGACCCCGACCTGGGTGTGGATCGCCGTCGGCGGCATCGGGCTGCTCGTGATCGCGGCGCTCATCGAACGGTCGGAGCGCCCGCTCCTGCCGGTCGGGCGACGCAGCGATCAGCAGCGGTCGCTGCTCGAGCAGTTCTGCGAGGAGTTCCAGTGAGTGGCTGGTCGCCGCTGCGACTCAGAGGGTGAGGACGAGCACGCCGATCACGGCCAGGATGCCGATCAACCCGATGGTCACCATCTTGGCCGGGGAACCGAAGTTCTCTGTCTTGTGGGCCTCGTGTTCCCACTGCTGGTTCGCGGGTGAACCCACCTTCGGTAGGTGCTTCGACTTCTCGTGGCCCTTGCGCGGCTTGCTCGTGCTGCTTCCCACGGCCTCGACGCTACTGGGCGTCGCGGAGCTCGCGGCGGAGGTCGTTGATCTCGTCGCGCAATTTGGCGGCGTACTCGAACTTGAGCTCGGCGGAGGCCTCGTGCATCTCCGCCTCGAGCGTCTGGATGAGGCGGGCGAGTTCCTGCTGCGGCAGCGACTTGAGGTCGCGCTGCACCTTGTCGCGCTCGCGCTGGCGACGACGATCCTTGCCCGGGACCGGCGCCGTGTCGTCGGGGCGCAGCAGCGACAGGATGTCGCCGACCGCTTTGCGAATGGTCTGAGGGTTGATGCCGTGCTCTTCGTTGTACGCCAGTTGCACTTTGCGGCGGCGCTGCGTCTCGTCGATCGCCGCCTGCATCGACCTGGTGATCGTGTCGGCGTACATCACGACCTGACCGTCGACGTTGCGAGCGGCGCGACCCATCGTCTGGATCAGCGACGTCTGCGACCGGAGGAACCCTTCTTTGTCGGCGTCGAGGATGCACACCAGCGACACCTCAGGGAGGTCGAGGCCCTCGCGCAACAAGTTGATGCCGACGAGGACGTCGAAGTCGCCGAGGCGAAGCCCGCGCAGGATCTCGATGCGTTGAATCGTGTCGATGTTCGAGTGCAGATACCGCACCCGCAGCCCCTGTTCGAGGAGATAGTCGGTGAGGTCCTCGGCCATCTTCTTGGTGAGCGTGGTGACGAGCACGCGATCGCCACGGGCGATGCGGTCGTTGACCATCTCCATCAGGTCGTCGATCTGACCCTTGGTCGGGCGGATGATCGCTTCGGGATCGACCAGGCCGGTCGGCCGGACGATCTGCTCGACGACCTTGGTCGACACCCGGAGTTCGTAGTCGCTCGGCGTGGCGGACAGGAACACGCACTGGTTGACGCGTTCGAGCACTTCTTCGAAGGTGAGCGGCCGGTTGTCGCGCGCCGACGGGAGCCGGAAACCGTGGTCGACCAACATGTCCTTGCGGCTGCGGTCGCCGGCGAACTGCCCGTGCAACTGCGGCACGGCGACGTGGCTCTCGTCGATGACCAGCAAGTAGTCGTCGGGGAAGTAGTCGAGCAGGGTGAACGGCGGTTCGCCGGGCTGGCGAGCGTCCATGTGCATCGAGTAGTTCTCGATGCCGTTGCAGTAGCCGACTTCGCTCATCATCTCGAGGTCGTACTGGGTGCGCATGCGCAGGCGTTGCGCTTCGAGCAGCTTGTCGTTCTCCTCGAACCACTTGAGCCGTTCCTGCAGCTCGACCTCGATGCCGGCCATCGCGGTGCGCAACCGTTCGGGTCCGGTGACGTAGTGGGTGGCGGGGAACACGTGGGCGCGCTGCATCTCGCTGAGCTGCTCGCCGGTGAGCGGGTCGATCGTGGTGATCCGGTCGACGGTGTCACCGAACATCTCGATGCGCAGCACGCTCTCTTCGTATGCGGGGTGGACCTCGATCGTGTCACCGCGCACCCGGAAGTTGCCCCGGCCGAGCGTCATGTCGTTGCGGTCGTACTGCATGTCGACCAAGCGGCGCAGGATGTTGCGCATGTCGTAGTCGACACCCACGGAGAGATCGAGCAGGTTGCCGCGGTACTCGTCGGGGTTGCCCATGCCGTAGATGCACGACACCGATGCGACCACGATCACGTCACGGCGGGTGAGCAGTGCCGCCGTCGCCGAGTGGCGCAGCCGATCGATCTCGTCGTTGATCGACGAGTCCTTCTCGATGTAGGTGTCACTCGACGGGATGTACGCCTCGGGTTGGTAGTAGTCGTAGTAGCTGACGAAGTACTCGACCCGGTTGTCCGGGAAGAACTCACGCATCTCCTGTGCCAGCTGTGCAGCGAGCGACTTGTTCGGTGCAAGGATCAACGTCGGCCGCTGCGTCTGCTCGATCGTCCACGCAATGGTGGCCGACTTGCCCGAGCCGGTGATGCCGAGCAGGGTTTGGAATCGCTCACCGTCGTCGATGCCCTTGCTGAGCGCCGCAACCGCTTGCGGTTGGTCGCCAGCGGGCTCGAAGTCGGACACCACCCTGAACTTCGCGTCGTCGAGCGCGGCGTAGTTGCTGGCAGGCGCCGCCTGGAGCAGCACTTCGTCAGGCGTGAGGGTCTCTGACATCCCCGACACGCTAGCTCGGGAACACCTGTTCGCACGCGCGCTGGGGCCCACAGCGGTGAGCGAGCGGACCAGATACGGCCACTTCGCTCATCGCTCGGGTGGGAGGCGACCGAGGGCTTGGCGCTCGGGGTTGGCCCACCTCGTACAGTGAGGCGGTGGATGTCGACGCGCTGATCGCCGATCTGGACGCCGACCAGCGCGCTGCCGTCACCACCGAATCGCGGCTGGTCGCCGTGATCGCGGGCGCCGGCTCTGGCAAGACGAGGGTGCTGAGCCGACGAATCGCCTACCGCATCGCCACCGAGACCGCCGACGCCCGGCACACCCTTGCGCTCACGTTCACCCGTGAAGCCGCCGGTGAGATGCGCAAGCGGCTCCATCGGCTCGGATTGCGCGATCACGTCGAGGCCGGCACGTTCCACTCGGTGATGCTCGGTGTGCTCAAGCAGCGCTGGGCCGACGCCGAGCGGCGCCCGCTCACCGTCGTCAACGATCGACGGCGCCTCGTCGGCGACACGATCGATGCCGGCGACCGACGAAGCCTGCCGGCGTACCTCGCCGAGATCGACTGGGCCGCCGCGCGAGGCATCGACGCAACCAACTACGCCGCGGCGGCTCGACGCGAACAGCGGCATCCCGCCCCCGGCGTCGACCGGTGTGCGGCCGTCTACTCCGACTACCAGACGCTCAAGAAGCGTCGAGGAGTCATCGACTTCGACGACGTCCTCGCGCACACCATCCGCGATCTTCGACACGACAACGACTTCGGTGACGCTGTCCGCTGGCGGTTCCGTCACCTCCTGGTCGACGAGGCACAAGACCTCAACCCACTGCAGCATGCACTCGTCGATCTGCTGCGCTCCGGCCGCGACGATCTGTTCCTGGTCGGCGATCCGTCGCAGGCCATCTACGGGTTCAACGGCGCCGACCCCACGCTGCTCGTCGACGTCGAGACGCGCTTCCCGGGCATCGAGATCGTGCGCCTTCCGGTCAACCACCGAAGCACCCCTCAGATCGTCAGCGCCGGCGTCCACGTGTTGACCGTCACCGACCAACCGAGTCCGTTGGTCTCCGACCGGGCCGATGGACCGTCGGTCGAACGGATCGTCGGCGACGACGAGGCCGACGAAGCCCGCCAGATCGCCAGGCTCCTCCTGCGGTGCGACCCGAACCTCGTTCGCACCGGAGAGGTCGCTGTGCTCGCGCGGACCCATGCCCAACTCGGCCCCATCGCCGACGCCCTCGAGAACGCCGGGCTCCCGGTCCGACGAAACGCCACCGCTCAGGGGACACCGTTGCAGGCTGCGGTCCGTCAGGCAGCGGCGCTCGGCTCGGCGTCGCGGTTGCGGGGTTGGGCTCACGACATCCTCGATGCGCCGCCTCCACCGCAATCGTTGCGACACCGCACGCACGATCGTCACCGCGCGACCGACGGTCGACCGCCGTCCACACCGTTCGCCGACGAGCAGCACGCGCCGGCATCTGATGCCGACGCCGAGCGTCGAGTCGCAGCGGCCGTTCTCGAGTTCCTTCGCGAACAGACGCTCGGCGACGGCGCGGGCTTTCGGGCATGGGTGGCCACCACGAACCCGTTCGAGGATGCGTCGACCGATGGCGTCGACCTGCTGACCTTTCACGCCGCGAAGGGGCGCGAGTGGCACACGGTGATCGTCTCCGGCGTGGAGAGCAGCCTGATGCCACACAAGTCGGCCACCACCGTGGCAGCGAAGACCGAGGAGGGCCGACTGCTCTACGTGGCACTGACGCGGGCGACCGATCAACTCGTGGTGACCCAGGCCGGCCGACGTGGCGGGTACGCCCGAACCGTCAGCCCGTTCATCGCCGACCTCGACCTGAGCGCTGCACCTCCCGCTCCCCCGCCGCGACGCGTACGAGCCACCATCGATCCGCTGATCGGCGAGTTGCGGGCCTGGCGAGACGAGTCGGCACGGCGCGCCGACATCTTGCCGACACAGTTGTGCAGCGACCGCGACCTCTCGTCGATCGCACGGGAACGCCCGATGACGGTCGAAGAACTGGTGGACGTGACGTCGTTCGGCCAGATCACCGCCGAGCGGCTCGCCCCTCAGATCCTCGACCTGGTCAAGGCGTCACCGAACGCCGGCGACCGGATGGCTCAGTCGGCGAGATCGACGATCACGGGAGCGTGATCACTCGGCTGCTTGCCCTTGCGGGCATTGCGGTCGACGACGCACCACTCGGCACGTTCGGCTGCGGACTTCGAGCACATCAACAGGTCGATGCGCATGCCGCGACCCTGATGGAAGTCGCCGCCGCGGTAGTCCCACCACGAGTACACGCGATCGTCGCTGTGCTGCTGACGGAACACGTCGACCAATCCCCACGATTCGATCGCCGTCAACCGGTCGCGCTCGGGCTGACTGACGTGCGTGGCGCCGACGAGTTTGGCGGGGTCGTGCACGTCCCGGTCGTCGGGCGCGATGTTGTAGTCACCACCGACGATGACATCGCCCGACGGGTCGGTGTCGGCATCGAGGTGAGCGACGAGCCGATCGAGCCACGACAGCTTGTAGGTGTAGTGGTCGTCGTCGAGCGACCGGCCGTTGGGGACGTAGACGCTGCTCACGCGAACTCCGCCGCACGTGGCAGTGATGATTCGGGCGTCGGGGTCCGGCTCGACGTCGCCGGCGAAGTTCGTGACGACATCATCGATCCCGACCTTCGACAGGATGGCGACTCCATTCCACTGGCCCTGGCCGTAGTGCGCGCTCTCGTAGCCGAGCGCAGTGAAGGCCAACCCCGGGAAGGCATCGTCGGCGAGTTTGGTCTCCTGCAGGAGCAGCACGTCGGGCTGCACCTCGGTGATCCACTCCTCGACGCGCTCCTGTCGGGCTCGGAGCGAATTGATGTTCCAGGTGACGACTCTCACGTCATGCGCCCGTGTCCGTCGTGGGAGCAGCTGACTTCTTCGCTGCAGACTTCCTGGCTGCCGGCTTCTTCGCCGGCGCCTTCTTCACTGCCGGCTTCTTCGCCGGCGCCTTCTTCACTGCCGGCTTCTTCGCCGGCGCCTTCTTCACTGCCGGCGTCTTCACTGCCGGCTTCTTCGCCGGCGTCTTCTTTGCTGCCGGCTTCTTCGCCGGCGTCTTCTTTGCTGGCGTCTTCGCCGGCGCCTTCTTCACTGCCGCCTTCTTCGCCGGCGTCTTCTTTGCTGCTGGCTTCTTCGCTGGCGTCTTCTTTGCTGGCGTCTTCTTTGCTGGCGTCTTCTTTGCTGCTGCCTTCTTCGCAGGTGCCTTCTTCGCAGGGGCGGGTTGCTCGTCACCGACCTCTGCAGCGCGCTCAGCAGCTGCTTCGGCGGCCTGCTCGGCCTTCGCCTCAGCGATCGCCGCGTCAGCCATGTCGGGCACCGCACAGTCGATGCTGCGTCGCAACGGGGCAAAACTGACGACCACCAACGTCACCGACTCACCGAGCTGCATCACCTTGCGTGCGCTCGTCGGCGCAGGATCGGCCAGCAGGCGCAGCGGCACGTAGCCGCGCACCCCGTTCTCGCCGATCGAGATGTAGGCGCCATGGGATGAGTACGACTCGACGGTGCCGTTCACACTCGTACCCACCGGGTGGTGCTCGACGAACTCGAGGAACGGCATCAGCTCGTTGACCGGCTCGCCACCCTTCGGCGTCGACCGCTTGCGTTGGTCACCACGTGACCCCTTCGCTGGAGCATCGCTCTTGACGTCCTCGGGCTCGGCGGGCCTGTTCGCACGTCGCCCAGGCGGAGGCGACGTCGGTACCGGCATCGGCTCCATGGCCTCCGCGCTGGTCTTGCGACCACCGCGGCCCTTGTCGCTCTCCTTCTTCGAACCACGTCGCGACCCACCGCGCGAGGAACCCGTCGCCTTGCGGCTCACCGGGCCGCGAACCGGATTTCGATCGACGAACACCCAGCCGACATGCGGAACCGGCTTGCCGCCGACCAGGCGCCCCTCGTCGAACAGCCACTCGTAGTCGCCATGGAACTCCTGGAACGAGTCGTTCGACAGGATCGAGGCGTTCGCCTTCTGCGCGATGCTGAGCACGAATGCGTCGCCCCGGCCGACCGCGCCGGCGGGAGGTGCGACGAGTTCGTTGTTCGAGATGCCCTCCTCGAACTCCTTCACTTCCTTCTTGTCGATGCGATGACCGAAGGTGGCGTCGACGACCACGGTGATCGACGTCTGCGGATACTCCTCCATGAACGCCATCACCGCCTCGTTCAGCTGGGCAAGGCTGGGCAACGAACGGCCCTCGGTGGCGATGTTGGACCCGTCGACCACGACGTGGTTCGGCCCTTTCGATGATGTCATTGCTTCTCTTCCTGAGTCGTTGAGGGCACGCGGGGCGAGATGACCATCGATACATCGCGAGATGAACCCAGGTCGATCACGTCCGCTGCCGCATCGTCATCGTAGGCTCGCCGACCATGATCCGAGCAGTGCTCTGGGATTTCGGTGGCGTGATCCTCTCGAGTCCCTTCGAAGCGTTCAACCGGTACGAGGCCGCCAACAGCCTCCCAACCGACTTCATCCGCAGCGTGAACGCCACCAATCCCGACGAGAACGCGTGGGCGTTGCTCGAACGCAACGACGTCACGCCGGAGGAGTTCGATCCGCTGTTCGCCGACGAGTCCGAGGCGCTCGGCCACCGAATTCCCGGCGCCGACGTGCTCGGGCTGCTGTCGGGCGAGATCCGCCCCGAGATGGTCCAGGCCCTCGATCGCGTCATCCGGGCCGGGTACCGCACGGCGTGTCTCACGAACAACGTCGTCGGCGGTGAGCAGCGAATGGAGGTCGGCGACGTCATGGTGATGTTCGACCAGGTCGTCGAGTCGAGCAAGGTCGGCTGCCGCAAGCCCGAGCCCCGCTTCTACGAGATCGCCTGCGAGCTCCTCAGCGTGGATCCGAACGAGTGTGTGTTCCTCGATGACCTCGGCATCAACCTGAAGCCGGCCAAGGCAATGGGCATGACCACGATCAAGGTCGGGGCAGCCGCACCCGCGATCACCGAACTCGAACGCGTGCTCGGAATCTCTCTGCGATGAGTTTCCGCGACACCCGTGGTCGCTGAAACTCATCGCTCCGACGTCACAGACCGCGGAAGGTGCGCTCCATGAGGTCGGCCAGTTCCTGATCGTGGATCGCCTTCGAACCGGTGGCGGGGCTGCCGGACTCGACGCGGGCCACATGGCGCAGGTCGTAGCCCTCCTCCTTGACCCGCCAGGTGTGATGCTCGATGAAGTTCCAGGCGCCCATGTTCTCGGGCTCCTCCTGCAGCCAGCGCAGCTCGCGGGCGTTGGGGTACTTCGCAAGGATCTGCTGCATCTGGTCGATGGGCAGCGGGTAGAGCTGCTCGAGACGCACGACCGCAACCGGGGCGCCGAGACGATCGCGCTCGTCGATCGCATCCCACGCCACCTTGCCGGAGCAGAACACGATGCGAGTGACCGACGCCGGATCGATGTTGCCGGGATCGTCGAGCACTTCTTCGAACGAGCCGGACGTGAGCGCGTCGATCGGTGAACGCGTCTGCTTCATTCGCAGTCCCTGCTTGGGGCTGAACACGATCAGCGGGGTGCGCCGCTCGCTGTGCACCTGGCGGCGCAGGAGGTGGAAGTAGTTCGCCGCCGTGGTCGTGTTGACGACCTGCATGTTGTCTTCCGCGGCGAGGGTCATGAACCGTTCGATTCGCGCCGAGCTGTGTTCGGGGCCCTGGCCCTCGTAGCCGTGCGGCAGCAGCAGGACGACGCCGTTGCGCTGGTCCCACTTGTCCTCCGCGGCGACGATGTACTGGTCGATGACGATCTGCGCGCCGTTGATGAAGTCGCCGAATTGCGCCTCCCACATCACGAGCGCGTTCGGGTTGGCGTGGCTGTAGCCGTACTCGAAACCGAGTGCGGCGTACTCGGACAGCAACGAGTCGAACACCCAGAAGCGGGTGTCGGGCTCGAGGGCGTCGAGCGGGGTCCACGCCTCGCCGGTCTCGAAGTCGATCAGCGAGGCGTGGCGCTGGCTGAACGTGCCGCGGCGCGAGTCCTGTCCGGCGAGCCGGACCGGGTGTCCCTCGACGGTGAGCGAGCCGATCGCCATCGCCTCGGCCGTCGCCCAGTCGACCTCGCCGTCGTCCCACATCTTGATGCGAGCGTCGAACTGACGGCCGAGTTTCGGATGGACCGTGAAGTCCGGCGGGTACTCGGTGAGCTTGGCGAACACTCGATCGAGCACGTGGCGCTCGACGCCGGTCGGGATGTGAGGCAACACGCCGAGTGGGCGAGGCGGCCTCGGGACCGGAAACGACGCCGGTGCCTGGGAGCGGGTCTCGTCGAGCGCGACCTGCAACTTGTCGTGGAAGTCGCTCAGGGCTTCCTCGGCCTCGTCGACGGTGATGTCGCCGCGCCGCACGAGCGACTCGACGTACAGCTTGCGGACGCTTCGGCGCTCGGAGATCGCCTTGTACATGAGCGGCTGGGTGTAGCTCGGGTCGTCGCCCTCGTTGTGGCCGTGGCGGCGGTAACACACCATGTCGATCACCACGTCCTTGTGGAACCGTTGGCGGTACTCCCAGGCCAACTCGGCGACCCGGACGCACGCCTCGGGGTCGTCGCCGTTGACGTGGAAGATCGGCGCCTGGATCGTCTTGGCCACGTCGGAGCAGTACAGCGACGAGCGTGCGTACTGCGGCGATGTGGTGAAGCCGATCTGGTTGTTGATGATCAGGTGGATCGTGCCACCGATGCGATAGCCGCCGATGTCGCTCATCGCAAGCCCTTCGGCCACGATCCCCTGGCCGGCGAACGCTGCGTCACCGTGGATCAGCACCGGCAGCACGCTGAATGCACCGGGCGGGTCGATCTGATCCTGCTGGGCGCGGACCATGCCCATCACGATCGGGCCGACGGTTTCCAGGTGGCTCGGGTTCGCCGCGAGTTCGACCGAGACATCGGCTCCCGAGGGGCTGACGTACTTGCCCTTCATGCCGAGGTGGTACTTCACGTCACCGGAGCCCTGCACGGACGACGGATCGATGTGGCCTTCGAATTCGGAGAAGATCGCTTCGTAGCTCTTGCCCATGATGTTCGACAGCACGTTGAGGCGGCCACGGTGGGCCATGCCCAGAACGGCACCGTCGAAGCTCGCATCGGCTGCGTTGGAGAGCACGGCGTCGAGGATCGGGATCGCCGACTCGGCACCCTCGATGCCAAATCGCTTGGTGCCGACGTACTTGGTGGCGAGGAACTTCTCGAACGACTCGGCGGCATTGAGTCGCTCGAGGATCCGATGCTTGCGTTCCTTGGGAACGGGCGGCTGCGGCCGTTCGAAGCGCTCCTGCATCCACTGCTGCTCGTCGGTGTCCTGGATGTGCATGTACTCGACGCCGATCGTGCGCGAGTACGCGTCGCGCAGCACGCCGAGAAGATCGCCGAGACGCATCTTGTCGACGCCGCCGACACCGTCGGTGAGGAACTCGCGGTCGAGGTCCCAGATCGTGAGGCCGTACGTGGCAGGGTCGAGCTCGCGTGGGGTGAGCGGTTCCTTCCATCGCAGCGGATCGAGGTCGGCGATCAGGTGCCCGCGCACGCGGTGTACCCGAATCAGCTTGGCGACCGCCATCTGCTTGGCGAGCATCGCTTCTTCGCGATCGATGGCGAAGGTGTCGGGGCGCCACTTGACCGCCTCGTAGGGCATGTCGAGCGCCGCGAACACGTCTTCGTAGAAGTCGTGTTCGCCGAGCAACAGCTCATGCACCCGCTTGAGGAACAGCCCCGACTCGGCCCCCTGAATGATGCGGTGGTCGTAGGTGCTCGTGACCGTGACGACCTTGCTGACGCCGAGCGAGCTGAGGTTGCGCCGGTCGGACCCCTCGAACTCGGCCGGGTAGTCGATGCTGCCGACCCCGACGATCACGGCCTGGCCGGGCATCAGCCGCGGCACCGACTGGACGGTGCCGATCCCGCCGGGGTTGGTGAGGCTGACGTTGGCGCCTTGGAAGTCGTCGACGGTCAGCTTGTTGGTGTTGACCTTGCGAATGATCTCCTCGTAGGCGGCGAGGAAGCCGTTGAAGTCGAGCGTGTCGCACTCGCGGATGACCGGCACCAGCAGTGTGCGGCTGCCGTCGGGCTTCTCCTTGTCGACCGCCAGGCTCATGTTGACGTGCGAGTTCTCGACCAGGCGTGGCTTGCCGTCGTCGCCCACCACGTAGGTGTTCTTCATCGCCGGGACCGCGTCGGCGATCGCTCGAACGATCGCCCAGCCGATCAGGTGCGTGAAGCTGATCTTCGTCTGCCCGGAGCGGGCGCGGAAACCGTTGATGACCTTGCGGTTGACCTCGAGCAGTTTGGCGGGCACGTTGCGGAAGCTGGTCGCCGTCGGAACGGTCAGGCTGGCTTCCATGTTGCGTGCGATGGCGGCACCGGCGCCTCGGATCGGTGACCCGGGCTCCTCCGCTGGTTCGTCGGCGGGCGCGGGCATCGGGGTAGCAGCCGGTGCCGATGCGGCAGGTGACGCTGCCGGTGCAGGGGCTGGAGCTGCCGCAGCGGCCGGAGCCGGAGCCGGAGCCGGAGCCGGCGGCACCGCCACATTGGCGTCGGTGTGAGCGTCATCGCTCGGCGCACGGTGGGCTTCAGCGACCGCCTGGACGGCTGGTGACGTCGCGGCCGCCGCTGCGACGCTCGGTGCCTGCGAGTGATAGTCGGCGAAGAACTCCTGCCAGCTCTCGCTCACCGACGCCGGATCGGCGACGAACTGTTCGTACATCTCCTCGACGAGCCACGAGTTCGCCCCGAACCCCGACCCCTGACCATCTGGTGCTGCCACGGGCGCCATGGTACCGGTCGGGCGCGACCGGAGACCGGCCAATGGACCGACTTGTGCGAACTGCTCCTCACACGATCTTGACCGAACCTTGACCGCCAGACCTTGACCACACAGCGTGTCGCGGGACTACGTTCAGTGACCAGTCGTTGCATCAGGGGTCAGCTCCGCGATGTGACACCTCGAGACACCGCAACGAAGGGGATCCACATGGAAATGACACGACTCAGCAGCGGCCAGATGTTGTCGGGCGACGACATCGACGCCAACGCCAACCGCGAACGCACTCGCCAGAAGCGGCTCAGGAAATGGCTGGTCATGCTCGGGGTGGTCCTCGCCTATCTCGTGTGGCGGCTCGTCAACGACAACCAGATCCGCTTCGGCGTGCCCGGCTGGCTGACGGGCAACCCCGAGATCATCATCGCTCTCGGCCTCATCCTGATCCTCGGCACGGTCATCTTCATCCCGTTCCTCACCGCGGGCCGCTCACCACACACGCTCCTGCGAGCGTCGGACTCCAACGTCCGCCTCGACGACGTCGTCGGTGCCGACCAGACGAAACGCGAGGCCATCGACTCGATGAACCTGTTCCTCGCGTCCGAGACGTTCCAGAAGGAGATGGGCGGCAACGCCCGCAAGGGTGTGCTGTTCGAGGGTCCTCCCGGCACCGGCAAGACCTACCTCGCCAAGGCGATGGCAGCCGAGGCCGGCGTCCCGTTCCTGTTCGTGTCGGCCAGCGAGTTCCAGTCGATGTACTACGGCCAGACCAACAAGAAGATTCGCTCCTTCTTCAAAGCGCTCCGCAAGGCCGCCCGTGACGAGGGCGGGGCGATCGGCTACATCGAGGAGTTCGACGCGATCGGCGGCGCCCGCAGTGGCATGAACACCGGCTCACAGCGTGAAGGAATCGTCGGCGTGGTCAACGAGTTGCTCGTGCAGATGCAGAGCTTCGACCTGCCGACGGGTCGCCAGAAGTTCAAGACCTGGTGGATCGACTGGTTCAACGGCTTCCTCCCCGCCGACCGTCGCCGCCCACGCCCGAAGCGCAGCGAGGCCAACATCTTGATCGTGGCAGCGACCAACCGTGCTGCCGACCTCGATCCGGCGCTGCTGCGTCCCGGCCGCTTCGACCGGGTGATCGGCTTCAATCTGCCCCCACGGTCGGACCGCCTCGCAATCGCCGAGTACTACCTGGCGAAGAAGAAGCACGAGGAGAATGTCACGGCGTCACTGATCGCCGATCTGTCCGCCGGCTACACGCCGGTGAAGATCGAGAAACTCCTCGACGAGGCGTTGATCATCGCGCTGCGAACCGGTCGCACGGCGATGACGTTCACCGATGTGCTCCATGCCCAGTTGGTCACCGAGGTCGGCGTTGCTCACGAGATGGGCTATCACCCGGACGAGCGCCGGCGGATCGCCATTCACGAAGCCGGCCACGCACTGACCGCCGTGCTCACCCGCCGCGACGTGAAGATGGCATCGATCCTGCGTCGTTCAGCGGCGTTGGGTCTCGTCGCCCACGGTGACGTCGAGGAGCGCTTCCTCAAGACCCCGAGCGACGCCCGCGACCTGATCTGCGTGGCACTCGCGGGACGCGCCTCCGAACTCCAGGAGTACGGAGAGGCATCGAGCGGCATCTCGTCCGATCTCGCCGTCGCCACCAACCTCGCCTCGCAGCTCGTCGGCCAGCTCGGGAACGGTCCCGGGTTGTTGAGCCTCGACTCCGCCGGCGTGCCCACCGCGGGCAACCTCGTGGCGAAGGTGCTCTCCGACGAACCCAGCCGGGAGGCCGCCGAGGCGCTGATGACCGAAGGCGCCGAGCGGGCAGCGCTGATGACGTCGAAGTACCGGGATGCGCTGTTGCGCATCGCCGACGGACTGTGCGAGAGCGACGAGCTCGAAGGCGACCAGATCAAGGCGATCGTCGCCGAGTACGCCGACGTCACCGAGCGCCGCGGCCCGGTGCGCATCGCGCCCGTGCCGACCGCCTGAGCGCCAGCGATGAGTTTCCGCGCCCACAGGTGTCGCGGAAACTCATCGCGACGCGTCAGATGCGTTCGAGGACCTCGCCGTCGAACAGCGGGGTGATTCCTTCAGCGACGACGTCGGCTCGCATCTCCTCGACCGTCGGCGCCGACAGATCGGCACTCGCCGCATCGATGATCGGCGGCAGGAGCCGTGCATCGCTCGTGGTGTTCAGGAACATCTGCGGGTGGGCGAGCACGAATCGCACGGCCCGATCGATTGCCGACGGGTCGGTCAGCGCGTCGTACCAGGTGAAGTGGGGTGTTGCCTCGTCGGCCCACCGGCCGCGGGCGATCGACTTGATGGTCTGCACCGCAACGTCTCGTTCGGCGCACACCTCGAGGAGTTCCTCGACGTCGGACCGGTAGTCCGTGTTGTCGAGCAGGATGTAGTTGATCGGCAACAACACCGACGCGAAGCCGAAGCGTTCGAGACTGCGCAGGTGCATCCCGGGGATGCGGAGACCGTGTCCGGTCACTCCGATGTGCGACACCAGCCCTTCGTGTTGCGCTGCGGTGAGCGCTTCGACGGCGCCGCCGGGCGCGAACACCGCATCGAACTCGTCGTCCTCGACCAGGTTGTGCAGTTGGATCAGGTCGACATGGTCGACGCCCATCCGCTCCAGCGAGCGTTCGAGTTCGGCACGAGCAGCGTCACCGCGACGTTCACCGGTCTTGGTCGCGAGAAAGACCTCGTTGCGATGATGGCCGAGCCACCCCCGCAGCCGGTCCTCCGACGCGCCGTACGAGGCAGCGGTGTCGATGTGGTTGATTCCCCACTCGTGAATGCGGTCCAACGTCGCATCGGCGCGTTCCTGACTCATCCCACCGAGTGCGGCGGCGCCGAAGATCACCCGAGTGGACTGATGACCGGTGGATCCGAACGCGGCGGTGGGGAGCATGGCGACGACCGTACCTGCGGTCGGATCTGGGAAGATCACCGGGTGGACAACGAAATCGACGAGTTCCAGCGTGATGGCGCAACGCTGCTCCGAGGCGTCGTCGACCCCCGCTGGTTGACGCTGCTGGCCGAGGGGGTCGAGTACAACCGCACCAACCCGAGCCGGTGGGCCCACTGGTACACCGATGCCGACCGGGCGACCGGATTCTGGACCGACTACGTCACGTGGCCCGACGTCGAGGCGTACCGGCGCGTCGCATTCGAGAGCGGTCTCGCACGGACGGCGGGGCGGTTGATGGCGTCGAGGTCGGTGCGGTTCTTCCACGACCACGTACTGGTGAAGGAGCCCGGCGCCACCGAGCCGACACCGTGGCATCACGACGACCCCTACTACTGCGTCGATGGGATGCAGAACGTGTCCATGTGGATCGCGCTCGATCCGGTGCCGACGCGAAACCGGTCTGAGCTTCATCGCCAGGTCCCACCGCTGGGGCCGACGGTTCGTTCCTCGCCGGTTCCTCGACCACGTCCCGTACGGCAGCGCCGATGACCGTTTCGAATTGCTCCCGTCCGACGACGAGCTGCTCGACGGTCAGCGGGTGATCGGCTGGGACGTCGAGCCCGGCGACGTCGTCGCCTTCCACTACCGGACGCTGCACGGCGCACCGGGCAACCAGTCGCCGACCCGGCGTCGGGCAGTCAGCCTGCGGTGGCTCGGCGACGACGCCCGCTTCGGCGTCCGGCCGTGGACCACCTCGCCGCCCTACGAACCCAACGGTCTGGTCGAGGGAAGTTCACTCGACGGTGACCCCCGGTTCCCTGTCGTCGCGCTCTGATCGCCAAGATGGCGAGATGACATCAGCACTCCCCGCCGCGTTCGACAATCGAGTCAGCCGTGACCTCGGCGTCGACATCCCGATCGTGCAGGCGCCGATGGGCTGGATCGCACGATCCCAGCTGGCCTCCGCGGTGTCACGGGCGGGCGCCTGCGGGATCATCGAGACGTCGTCGGGCGAGCTCGACGCGGTCAAGGACGAGATCCGCAAGATGCGCGACCTCACCGACCGGCCGTTCGGGGTCAACATCGCCCAGGCATTCGTCCGCGACCCGGCGATCGCCGAGTTCGTGATCGATCAGGGCGTCAAGTTCGTGACCACCTCTGCAGGCTCCCCGACGAAGTACACGGGCGTGCTCAAAGCGGCCGGTCTCACCGTCTATCACGTGGTACCGACGCTCGCCGCTGCGCTGAAGGCGGTCGACGCAGGCGTCGACGGACTGGTGGTGGAAGGCGGCGAAGGCGGTGGGTTCAAGAGCCCCACGCCGGTGTCCACGATGGTGCTGTTGCCTCTGGTCCGCTCGAAGGTCGACGTCCCCATCATCGCTGCCGGCGGCATCACCGACGGTGCCACCATGGCCGCAGCGTTCGCGCTCGGCGCCGAAGGCGTCCAGATGGGCACCCGCATGGTGTCGGCAGCCGAATCGCCCGTCCACGACAACTGGAAGCAGGCGATCGTCGACGCCGCCGAAACCGACACGCTGTTCCTCAATCAGCGCCACTCGCCCGCCCTTCGTGCGCTGCGAACGGAGAAGACCGAGGCGTTGGTCGGTGCGGAACACAACGTGTTCGGCGACTTCGGCAATGCCATCGACCTGTACTTCGGCGGCGACATGAACGCGGCGATCGCCCTGTCGGGTCAGGTGGCCGGCCGCATCGAATCGGTCGAGACGGTGGCAAAGATCATCGACGACACGATCACGGGGTTCGCCGCCACCGTCGCCCGGCTCGCGGGCTGACCCAACGTTCGGGGTCCGACAGCGACCGCCACGTCGATCGCTACTTCGATGCGGCGTCGACGACCACCTCGGTGAAGGCAGCCGCATCGAGCAGTTCCGACCGGGATGCCGGCGACGGGTTGGCTCGCACCGCCACCGCGGCGCGCAGCATGTCGGCGAAGTCGGGGGCGCGCTCGGCGGCCCATCCACCCGCAGCCGACTTCGACATCACATCGCCGGTCTCCCACGTGTAGAGCATCCGGGCCACACCCAGCGCCACCCACTCCAGCACCTCGCCGCCGTACTCGGTCTCGTCGCTCGCCTCGACCCCGGCAGCGAGCCGCTCGCCGACGCCACGCCAATAGGTCTGCAGGTTCTCGCGAACGAACAGCCGCCGTTCGGTCTCGTCGACGAATACCCCGATCCGGTCGGGGCGCTCGCCGCGCAGCGTGATGCCGCGGGAGGCGAGGGTGTACCACGTGACCGGGTTGATCTCGAACGACTCGCCGTCGACGTGGTACTCGCCGTCGAGCACCCACGGCCGCTGCACCGCCATCGGTG
Source organism: Ilumatobacteraceae bacterium (assembly GCA_963716095.1). GTDB lineage: Bacteria > Actinomycetota > Acidimicrobiia > Acidimicrobiales > Ilumatobacteraceae > Sva-07. Next base: position 63,297 of record CAVQSV010000003.1, read on the forward strand.
GCACGACCAGGTCGCCCCACGCAACGTACGGGCCGTCGATCGAGATGCTCGACGTGATCGCGGCCTGTGCTGCTGCCAGGTCGTCGAACACGTCGGGGTCGGACGGGTCGGCGATGACCGCGATGACGTCGATGTCGCTGTGCGGGGTCCAGTCGTCGAGCGCCACAGATCCCACGAGGTACAGCCCCTCGATGGTGCCGGGTGCCAACTGGTCGTGCACCCGCAGCCACTCGTCGAGGGCGTCGGCGACCGGCGTTGGCATCGTCACGGGTTCCACGGGCCGCACGGTATCTGTCGCTCCTACCCTGGGTACATGGCCATCGATGACGAACTGACCAACCGGATCACGTGGAAGATCCCGAACGCGCTCGCGCTGGTCGGCTCCGCACACAGCGGCGAACGCAACGCGATGACCACGAGCTGGATCACCCAGCTGTCGATGGAGCCGGTGCTGATCGGTATCGGGGTCGACAACTCAGCGGTCACACATCGGCTGATCACCGGGAGCGGTGCGTTCACGGTGAACCTCTGGGACAGCGAGAACACCCGCCCCTTCGTCAAGTTCTCGAAGCCTGCCGTCGACGACGGCGACACCTTGAACGGGTGGGCGGTGAACGCTGCGACGACGGGCGCGCCGGTGTTCGCCGACGCGATCGCCTGGATGGATTGCGAGGTCCGCCACACCCTCGATCTCGGCACACACACCCTGTTCGTCGGCGAGCTGCTCGACGGCGCGATCCGCGACGACGACGCTCGTTCCGCCGCGATGAGCGACACCCGCATGAAGTACGGCGGCGTCAAACGCCACTGAACCGGTGACGCCGATGCCCGGGGCGTTGCAGCGTTAGCCTCGAAGCACCATGGCGCACGAATTCATCTACCAGGCCTACAAGCTCGCTCGGCACTACCCGCCCGACAAGACGGTGCTGGAGAACATCTCGCTGTCGTTCTACCCGGGCGCCAAGATCGGTGTGCTCGGCTCGAACGGCGCCGGCAAGTCGTCGTTGCTGAAGATCATGGCCGGCCTCGACGACGGCTACTCGGGCGAGGCTCGCCTCACCGCTGGATTCAGCGTCGGCTACCTCGCCCAGGAGCCTCAGCTCGACCCCGACAAAGATGTCCGCGGCAACGTGATGGACGGCGTCGCCGAGGTGCAGAGCATCATCGACCGGTACAACGAGGTGATGGCCAAGTGGGCCGACCCCGACGCCGACTACGACAAGATCGGCAAGGAACAGGCCCTCCTCGAAGACAAGATTGCCGCCACCGACGCGTGGAGCCTCGATCGCAACGTCGAGATCGCCATGGACGCGCTGCGCTGCCCGCCAGACGACGCCGACGTCAGCGTGCTGTCCGGCGGCGAGCGCCGCCGAGTGGCCCTGTGCCGCCTGCTGCTGTCGCGCCCTGATCTGCTGCTGCTCGACGAGCCGACCAACCACCTCGATGCCGAGTCGGTCGACTGGCTGGAGCGTTTCCTGGCCGACTACACCGGCACCGTGGTGGCGATCACCCACGACCGCTACTTCCTCGACAACGTGGCGAAGTGGATCCTGGAGTTGCACGCCGGCAAGGGCATCCCATTCGAAGGCAACTACTCGAGTTGGCTGGAGCAGAAGCAGGATCGCCTCGAACGTGAAGAGCGCAGCAACGAGGCGCGCAAGCGGACGTTGGCCCGTGAACTCGAATGGGTGCGCATGGGCCAGAAGGCCCGTCAGGCGAAGGGCAAGGCCCGACTCGCCGCGTACGAGAAGCTCTACAACGAGAACAAGGCCATCGAGCCCGGCCAGTCGAAGCTCGAGATCGCCATCCCGTCGGGACGCCGCCTCGGCGACCAGGTGATCGAGGTGGAGCACCTCTCGAAGGGATTCGGCGACCGACTCCTGATCGAGGACCTGTCGTTCACGCTGCCGCCCGCCGGCATCGTCGGCATCATCGGCCCCAACGGCGCCGGCAAGTCGACGCTGTTCAAGATGCTCGCCGGCCGCGAAGAGCCCGACTCCGGCTCGATCAAGATCGGCGAGACCGTCGACCTCTCCTACGTCGATCAGGATCGCGACGACCTCGATCCGGACGCAACCGTCTATGAGGAGATCACCGGTGGGGCCGAAGTGCTCGAAGTCGGTGGTCGCGAGATCCACGGACGTGCGTACGTGTCGAGCTTCAACTTCAAGGGCACCGACCACGGCAAGCGCGTCGGTGACCTGTCTGGCGGCGAGCGCAACCGGGTGCACCTCGCGAAACTGTTGAAGTCCGGCGGCAACGTGCTGTTGCTCGACGAGCCGACCAACGACCTCGACATGGACACCCTTCGAGCATTGGAGGCCGGCCTCGAATCGTTCCCCGGCTGTGCAGTGATCATCTCGCACGACCGCTGGTTCCTCGACCGCATCGCCACCCACGTGCTGGCGTTCGAGGGCGACAGCCAGGTGCGCTGGTTCGAGGGCAACTTCTCCGAGTACGAGGAACGACGCAAGAAGGAACTCGGCGCCGGCGCCGATCAGCCCCACCGCATCAAGTACAAGAAGCTCGCCTGATCACGCCAGGGGTCAGACCCCACACGTGATCGATCACGCCTGGGGTCTGACCCCTGGCGTGATCGCCTGGCAGACTGGCTCGATGCCCTCACTGGAGACCGACGGACAGCTCGCCACCCGGTTGGCGACGCAGACCGGTCACTTGCTGCTCGAGCTCCGGGCCAAGCTGTTCGCCGAGGGCGCATCCACCTGGGATGTCAAAGACGCCGGCGACGCGGTCGCCCAACGATTCCTCGCCCAGGAGTTCGCCACCCACCGCCCCGACGATGCCGTGCTGTCCGAGGAGGGACGCGAAGACCCGCGCCGCTTCGACGCCGACCGAGTGTGGATCGTGGACCCGCTCGATGGCACTCGCGAGTTCAGCGAGCCCGGCCGCATCGACTGGGCCGTCCACATCGCGCTCTGGACCGGCGATCGCTTCGGCGCTGCGGCCGTCAGCCTGCCGTCGCTCGACCGGACCTTCACCACCGACGACCCCACCCCGATGCCGCCGTTCGATCGCGAACGCCCGATCCTGGTGACGTCACGAAATCGTGCGCCCTACGCCGCGGTGCTCGTGGCCGAGGGCCTCGACTGCGATGCGGTGCGGCTCGGTTCGGCTGGAGCGAAGGCGATGTCGGTGGTGATGGGCGAGACCGACATCTACGTCCACGACGGGGGCATGTATCAGTGGGACTCGGCAGCCCCCGCCGGCGTCGCCCTCGCGTCGGGCTTTCACGTGAGCCGACTCGATGGCTCACCGATCGTCTACAACGATCGAGACCCCTGGCTCCCGGACTTCATCGTGTGCCGACCGGAGCTGGCAGAGGCCGTACTGAAGGCGATGTGGGGTTGAACAGCCCAACGACGAGCGGCGAACTCTCGGCAATCCGCTGGGAGATCGACAATCGGGTGGCGACCGTGTGGCTGCATCGCCCCCACCGCCACAACGCCTGGACCGGCACGATGCACACCGAGTACCGCAAGGTGATGGCCGACCTCGAGCACCGCGACGACATACGGGCAGTGGTGGTCACCGGCTCGCCTCCCGCGTTCTGCGTCGGCGGCGACTCGAAGGCCCTCGAGGGCCACGGTGAACGCGGCGGCTACGACAGCGGACTGCCCGCCGAGCCGGCCCGACCGGGGACCGGACCGGAGGTCGACGACCGGCTCGACGCCGATTTCACGTGGCAGCTCGGCTACCGGCTGCCGATCATCGCGGCCGTCAACGGTGCGTGCGCAGGGGTCGGCCTGGCGCTGGTGCTGTGGTGCGATCTCCGGTTCGTCGCCGCTGACGCCAAGCTCACCACGGCGGCAGCCAAGCTCGGGCTTCCCGCCGAGTACGGGATGAGCTGGATCCTTCCCCGTCTGATCGGGGTGACGCGCGCCAACGACCTGCTGCTGTCGAGCCGCGTCGTCACCGGCTCCGACACCGCCGAGTGGGGCCTGTGGAACGGCGTCGAACCCGACGGCGAGGCAACGTTGGATGCCGCACAGGCCTACGCCCGACTCCTCGCTGCGTCGACCGGCCCGACTGCGGTCGCAACCGCCAAGCGCCAACTCACCATCGATCTCCTCCGACACGACCCGGCCGCATCGATCGCCGATTCGCTGCACCTGCTCGATCAGGCAATGGGCACCGCCGAATACCGCGAGGGCGTCCGCGCCCTCACCGAGAAACGCCCACCCGACTTCTGAAGCACGGTCCGCCCTCCGACCGATGAGCGAGCACACCGCATCTGCGGGTTTCGCTCATCGCTTCCGAGCGATCAGTCACACGCTCAGGAGCGTGACGGCATCGAGTTCGAGTGCTGCGGAGAACGAACGGACCGCCATGTCGTGGACGAGCTCGCGCCCCCGCTCGTTCGCCGGATCGAGCTGGGCCCCGCCGATCACCGCCATCGCCGTCATCGAGGCCGTACCGCGCCGGTAGTCCTGCCAGGCCTGGTCGAACGAGTACCCGTCGGGCTCGCCGCCCAGCGTCGAGCACAGCTGGTCGTACCAGGCTGCGACGATCTCGCGATCGTGTTCACGCCTGGCCTCGGCGGTCATCGACTGCGTGATCAGATAGGCGATGTCACCGACGCCGTCCCCTCGATACGCGAGCTGCCAATCGAGGACACCCACGTGGCCCTCGTCGTCGACGGTGTCGTCGAACATCAGGTTGTCGGCGCGGAAGTCGCCGTGGCACACGGTGATCGGTGACGTCTCGAACATCTCGTGAATCGTCGACTCCCACGTGGCCCCGACCCGCTCCCCCAGCGCCACTGCCCCATCGGGGAGGTCGTCGCCGAATCGATCGAGGAACACCGGCCACGCCTCCCGGAACGACTGGGCCGCGCCGAGCACCTCGGGATCGATCGCCCGTGGCATCCATCCGAGAGCGTCGAGCCCCGGCGACCTCCAGAACTGGGCGTGCACTCGCGCAATCGCTCGCGCGGCCTCCACAGCACGGGCCGGGTCGAGACCGACGATCTGACTCGCCATCGTGCGACCACCGAAGTCCTCGAGCAACAGGACGAACTCGCCCTGGTCGGTGTCGATGTGATTGAACAGGCACTCCGGTGTCCGCGCAGCGACCTTGCCCCCCAGGTGCTCGGTAGAAGCGGCCTTCGCGTTCGTAGAACCTGAAGTGATCACCGACACCTCGGTTCTCGGGAAGGTTCGACGGCACTTTCAGGATCACGCTCGACGGTGCGCTGAGCGCCCGACCTCCGTACCTCAGGGTGAGCCGGGCGAGTTCGCACATCAGCCCGACGCCCTCCCCGATGCGGTCGTGCTCGACTTCGGCGACCACCGTGTCGGCCCCGATCACGCCGGTCGAGCGCAAGGCCTCGGTGACGAACTCCGGCGTTGCGCCCTCTGTCGTGGTTGGCACGTGTGCCATGTTCGATCCCCCGATCGCGTCGACTCGGTCACTCGGTGCCCCCGCACCGCCGAGCCGAGACGAACGTACTGTCAGGTGGTTGTGACAGTCAACGAGACAGGGGTCACGTCTGGTCAGGTGATGTCGCGGAGTTCGTCGAGGATCTCATCGGTGTGCTCACCGAGCCGCGGCACGGGGCCGGCGGTGATCGAGTGGCCGTCGAAGTCGACCGGGGTGGCAACTGCTCGGAACGGTTCCTCCCCACGGCGAGGTGTCATCTCGACGAACCCTGCCTGCGCCTGCGGATCGGCGATCACGTCGACGATCGATTGCACCGGAGCCCACCACACGTCGTGCTCGTCGAAGCGCTCGGCCCACTCTCCCAATGGACGGGCCGCGAAGGCCAGGTCGAATTCGGCGATCAAGTCCACCGCATGCGTCATCCGAGCCGTGGCATCGACGTACCGGGGATCGTCGGCGAGGTCGGGGCGATCGATGGCTGCCAGCACCTTCGGCCAGTGCCGGTCGGCTTCGAGGCAGATCAGCCAGAAGACCCGGTCGTCACCGGCCCGGTAGCAGTTGATCAGCGGCGCCCGGTTGCGGTCGCGTGGCTTGGTCGACTCACGACGATCGAAGCGCAACTGGATCCCGAAGTCCCACGCGATCGAGTACATCCCGGTGCGCAGCAGGCTCGTCGAGACCAGGCCGCCACGACCCGTCCGCTCGCGCTCGAACAGCTTTGCCATCACCCCTGCGGCGAGCGTCATGCCGGTCTGATGGTCGCCCATCCCCGACCGCAGCCCAGGAGGCATCTCGCCAGGTGGCACCATCGTGTGCGCCAGACCCGAGCGGGCCCAGAACGCACCGATGTCGTAGCCGGCTCGGTCGCGATCCTCGCCCTCGAGGCCGTAGCCGGAGATCGCCCCGTAGACCAGGCGGGGGTGGCGGGCACAGATGCGGTCGGGCCCGAGCTCCAGGCGCTCGAGCGCTCCTGGCCGCATGTTGGTCACCAGCACGTCGGCGGTCGAGAGCAGCCGATCGAACGCCGCATGGTCGTCGAAGTCGCGCAGGTCGAGCACCATCGACCGCTTGCTGCGATTGTCGACCTCGAACGGGGGCACCGGCATCGACCCGTCGAGGCCGACCGAGCCGAACACCGCACGCTGCGGGTCACCGCCCGGCCGGTTCGACCTTGATGACGTCGGCACCCCAGTCGGCCATGATCCCGCCGGCAGCCGGCCCTGCGACCCACACGCCGAGCTCGACGACCCGCACCCCGGCGAGCGGTCCGGCACCGAGGTCACCGGTCGCGGAACTCGACGACTCCTCCATCAGCTCAACGCTTCGGTGACACTCGACGGCGCCTGAACCAACTCGATCAACACGCCCTCGCCGCTGCGTGGTGTGTCGTCGTTGCCCTTCGGGTGGATGAAGCACACGTCGTAGCCGGCGGCACCCTTGCGGATTCCGCCCGGAGTGAATCGAACGCCCTGTTCGGTGAGCCAGTCGACGCATGCGGCGAGGTCGTCGATCCAGACACCGATGTGGTTGAGCGTCGGCACGTGCACCTTCGGCGACCGCTCGGGGTCGAGCGGCTGCATCAGGTCGATCTCGACGGCGTGGGGACCATCGCCGAGGCGCAGGATGTCCTCGTCGACGTTCTCCGATTCGCTGACGTAGTCGCTCACCTTCTCCACTCCGAGCAGACCGGTCCACAGACCGGTGAGCGCCCCCTTGTCGAGACCGCCGATGGCGATCTGTTGGAGCCCGAGCACGCGAAATGGACGATTGGTCATGACGCGATGTTGCCTCGCGGCGACGAATCTCCGAGAATCCGGCATCATGTTCGGGTGACTACTGCCCCCGCCGAGACCGAACGACCCTCGGACCTCGCCTGGGGTTCGTTCACCGACGAAGCGCCGTGGGAACTCGACCGCGACGACATTCGTTGGTCGCACCTCGCCGCTCGACTTCGCCGCCAGGCGCAGGCCGAGGTGCCCGGTCTGACCAAGCCATCGAAGCTGCCGCCCGGCTCTCGTGTGCTCACCGTCGTCGCGCATCTCGGTACTGCGATCGCTCCGTGGATGCTGAAGAAGCGGCGCAAGAAGTTCGACACGCCCGAAGCGAGTCGGACCGACGTGTCGCAGCGTCTTCGACTCGCGGCCGAAGCGCTCGGACCCACCTACATCAAACTCGGGCAGATCATCTCCTCCGGCGAGGGGCTGTTCCCCGCCGAGCTGGTCAGCGAATTCAAGAAGTGCCGCGACCAGGTTCCCGCCGAGTCGTTCGAGGAGGTCCGCCTCACCGTCGAGCAAGACCTCGGCGCCCGCCTCGAGGACATGTTCTCGTGGTTCGACGAGACGCCACTCGCTGCGGCATCGATCGCGCAGGTCCACGCCGCAACGTTGCACACCGGCGAGAACGTGGTGGTCAAGGTGCAGCGCACGACGGTGGCCAAACTGGTCCGCAAGGACCTGCGGGTGATGGCGTGGCTCGCGCCCTACCTCGTGGGACGCATCCCGGTGGCTGCGCTCGCGAACCCGCCGGCGCTCGTCGAGCTGTTCGCCGAGACGATCGTCGAAGAGCTCGACTTCCGGATGGAAGCAGCCAACATGCTCGACGTCGCCGCGATGCTCCACGATCTCGACCAGCACCAGTACATCGTCCCGCGCCCGCACCCTCGCCTGGTCACCAAGCGGGTCCTGGTGATGGAGCGGGTGTACGGCTTCAACTTCGACGACGTCCACGGCATGCAGGGCGCCGGCATCGACACCGAACAAGTCGTGCGCACCGCGATGGTCGCGTTCATGGAGGGCGCCATCGTCGAGGGTGTGTTCCACGGCGATCTGCACGGCGGCAACCTGTTCGTCCTCGCCGACGGACGCACCGCACTTCTCGACTACGGCATCGTGGGACGACTCACGGGCGCCCGCCGCAATGCGTTCCTCAGGCTGATGCTCGGCGCCACGACGAACGACGTCCGCACCCAGATGGCCGCGTTACGCGACCTCGGAGCACTCCCCATGGACACCGACCTCGAGGCGGTCATCAAGGATCTCCGCCTCGAAGACGAGGTGATCGACCCGACCACGCTCACCGGTGAGGAAATGGTCCAAGAGGTACAGCGGATCGTCAAGGCGCTCCTCGGGTACGGAGCAAAGCTTCCCAAAGAGCTGATGCTGTACGTGAAGAACATGGTGTTCCTCGACGGTGCGATCGCCCGCCTCGCACCCGATCTCGACCTGCTCGGCGAGGTGGCCAACATCTCGATGATGTTCGCCCAGAAGCACGGCGAGCGCCTCGGGCGTGAGCTCGGTGTCGACCCGAACACCGTCGAGTTCGACATGGACGGGGTTCGCGCCAGCATCGGTCTCGACTCGTCGGTCAATTCGTTGACGTACCGCGAGCTGCAAGATCGACGCGAGCTCATCCAGAAGCGGATGCGCGAGCACGTCGAAGCCGAACGCCCGAAGCTCGGCAAGTAGCGTCACTGCCCGTGCGCTTGGTGATCGCCCGTTGTTCCGTCGACTATGCCGGTCGACTCGACGCTCATCTCCCCGAAGCCAACCGGCTGATCATGGTGAAGGCCGACGGTTGTGTGGCGATCCATGCCGACGGCGGCGCGTACAAGCCGCTCAACTGGATGAACGCGCCGAACACGCTCGTCGACAACGGTGATCACTGGGTGGTCACCAATCCGAAGCAGGAGACGCTGACGATCAAGCTCCACGAGGTGCTCAGCGACGTCTCGGAGGAGTTGGGCGAGGACCCAGGCCTGCAGAAGGACGGTGTCGAGGCCCACCTCCAGGAGTTGCTGGCCGCGAGCCCGCAGGCGATCGAGGAGGGCCTCACGCTGGTGCGCCGTGAGTATCCAACGGCGATCGGGCCGATCGACCTGGTGTGCCGCGACGAGACGAACATGGTGGTGGCTGTCGAAGTGAAGCGGCGCGGCGACATCGACGGCGTCGAACAGCTGGGCCGCTACATCGAGCGGCTGCAGCTCGATTCGTCGCTCGGCGAGATCCGCGGAGTGTTCGTCGCCCAGTCGATCAAGCCGCAGGCCAAGGTGCTCGCCGAGGCCCGCGGCCTGCGCTGGGTCGAGGTCGACTACGACACGCTGCGCGGCATGAAGCCCGACGATCTCCGCCTCTTCTGACGATCACGCCAGGGGTCAGACCCCAGACGTGATCGGTTGCTCAGCCGACACCAAACGTCACATCACCCACAGATGGTGCCGGGAAGCATCGGCTTGGCGAGCACCTGGTAGGTCACGTCGGCATCGGTGAAGAACGTGAGCTGGTCGGCCGCCAGCAGGGTGTCGCCGACCTCCGCTGCTGACACCACCGTGCACGTCGGTGCATCGGCCAGGCGAACCGTGCTGTCGTCCGGCCAGTCGACCACGGTGGGCTCGATGCCGTCGGTGCCGTATGCCGAGAGATCGTCGACGACCACGGCCTCGATGCCGTACTCACCGGTTCGAAGATGTCTGGATCTCCGGTCGGTCCGGGCGAGACGAGCGCCGTCAGCTCGTCGATGAAGTCGAGCAGCGCCTGACGCTCGGGCGTTGCTGCGTCGGCGCCGTCGTCACCCGGGCCGCCTCCGAGACCGAGTGCGTATGCCGAGTGGACGTAGGTGTCGCCGTTGACGTTGATCGTCACCTCCGCGGTCGAGGCGTCGGCGATGTTCGTCGGCTGCTCGTAGTCGACGTCCTGGAGGAGTCCGGCTTCGTCGGCCGCGGCCAAGGCTTCCTGGATGCCGTCTTCGCCAATCGACCAGACCTGCACCGCGGGAAGCAACGGTCCCGGGTAGATCTCGATCTGGGCGCCCGGCGAGAAGCTGCGGCCATCGCCCGAGATCAGCACGTTCGGAGTCTGCCTGAACGCGAAGTCACGGGGCATGAACCCACCGACTTCGGCGTACTCGATGACCAGGTCGTCGGCACCGGTCGGATGTTGGTATCCGTCGACGACAGGGGGCAACGAGTCGCCCGCACCCGTCGAGTCGGAGTCGCTTCCACAAGCGGCAAGTCCGAGAGCAGCAGCCAACAGAACGGGAACGATGCGCTTGTCCATACCCATTTGACGCTTCCCGATCCGCTGCGGTTCAACACGCTGTTGCGTTTGGTGTCTGACACCAAACGTAACAGCGCTACGTTCGCAGGCATGAGTCAACAAGTTCGAGGCATCATCGCTCGCGCCAAGGGCGAGCCCGTCACGATGGAGACCATCGTCATTCCCGACCCCGGCCCCGGCGAAGCCGTGGTGGTGATCCAGGCCTGTGGGGTCTGCCACACCGATCTGCACTACCGCGAGGGCGGAATCAACGACGAGTTCCCGTTCCTGCTCGGCCACGAAGCAGCCGGCGTCGTGGAATCGGTCGGCGAGGGTGTCACCGACGTCGTCCCCGGCGACTACGTGATCCTCAACTGGCGGGCGGTCTGCGGCGACTGCCGGGCTTGCCGTCGTGGCGAGGCCCAGTACTGCTTCAACACGCACAACGCCACCCAGAAGATGACCCTCACGGACGGCACCGAGCTGTCGGCCGCACTCGGCATCGGAGCGTTCTGCGACAAGACGCTGGTGGCCGCCGGCCAGTGCACCAAGGTCGACCCGGCCGCCTCCCCCGCGGCGGCAGGCCTCCTCGGCTGCGGTGTGATGGCCGGTATCGGTGCCACGTTGAACACCGCTGGCGTCACACGCGGCCAGTCGGTCGCCGTGTTCGGCTGCGGTGGCGTCGGCGATGCGGCGATCGCCGGGGCGCGCCTGGCTGGCGCCTCGACGATCATCGGCGTGGACATCGACGACCGCAAGCTCGAGTGGGCACAGGGGTTCGGTGCCACCCACGTGTGCAACTCGAAAGAGACCGATCCGGTCGAGTTCATCCGTTCGGTCACCGACGGTTTCGGTGCCGACGTGTGCATCGAGGCCATCGGCCACCCCGAGGTGTACAAGCAGGCATTCGAAGCCCGCGACCTCGCCGGCACCGTCGTGCTGGTCGGTGTCCCGAACCCCGAGATGACGCTGGAGCTCCCGTTCATCGACGTCTTCGGACGCGGCGGCGCACTGAAGTCGTCGTGGTACGGCGACTGTCTGCCGTCGCGAGACTTCCCCATGCTGATCGACCTCTACCTCCAAGGACGACTCGACCTCGACGGATTCGTGTCCGAGACGATCGGTCTCGACGGTGTCGAGGAGGCGTTCCACAAGATGGAACGCGGCGAGGTCCTCCGCAGCGTGGTGGTGTTCTGATGGTGGTGCTGTAGATGTCGATCGAACTGGTCACCACCGACGGAATCTTCGCTCTCGACGGAGGCGAATGGGAGGTGACCAACAACATCTGGATCGTCGGCGACGACAGTGAGGTCGTGGTGTTCGACGCTGCACACGACCATGCCGCGATCGTCGATGCCGTCGACGGGAGACACGTGCGGGCGATCGTGCTGACCCACGGCCACAACGACCACATCAACGCCGCTGTCCCGCTGCGAGATGCCGTGGACGCACCGATCCTGCTGCACCCCGACGATCGCATGCTGTGGGATGTCGTTTGGCCGAACGACACGCCTGATCGCCCCCTCACACCGGGCGAACGCCTGACGGTGGGCGGCCACGAGATCACCGTGCTGCACACCCCTGGCCACTCCCCCGGCTGTTGCAGCTTCCACGACGACGGCGCCGACGCGGTGTTCAGCGGCGACACCCTGTTCTGTGGTGGACCCGGCGCCACCGGACGGAGTTTCAGCGACGAACCGACGATCCTGCGGTCGATCCGCGACACCCTGCTCGCCCTACCCGACCACACCGTCGTGCACACCGGTCATGGGGACACGACCACCATCGGGGCCGAACGCGACGGCGTACTCGTCCGTGCCGCCGAACTCGGGCTCTAGTCCCATGTCTCGGCCCGTTCCGGTCACGGGTGTCGTCCAGCACTACGAGTGGGGCGACACCACGTTCATCCCTGAACTGCTCAACCTCACCGCTGACGGACAGCCATGGGCCGAGCTGTGGCTGGGCACCCACCCGAACGGCCCGACGGTGTGCGACGACGGCACACCGTTGCGAGAGCTCACCGGCGAGCTGCCCTACCTGGTCAAGGTGCTCGCCGCTGTGCAGCCACTCTCGCTGCAGGTGCACCCGACCGCCGCGCAAGCCGCCGACGGATTCGCCCGTGGCATCTACCCGGACAACCGCGCCAAACCCGAGCTCCTCTGCGCACTCACGCCGTTCGACGCGTTGTGCGGGATCCGGCCGATCGCACAGACGCTCACGATTCTCGGAGCGCTCAGCGCCGACTCGCTCGCAAAGACCGTCCGTAACGACGGCATCGCCGCCACGATCGAGGGCCTCTACCGGGGAAGGATCGACCCGCACCCGACCATCGTTGCCTGCGCCCGAAGCGACCGGCCCGAAGCACAACTCGTCCAGCGGCTTGCGCAGCAGTACCCAGACGACCCGAGCGTCGTCGTGACGTTGCTGCTCAATCGAGTGACGTTGCGCCCCGGGGAGGCACTCCACCTCACGGCCGGCAACCTGCACGCCTATCTCTCGGGGGCGGGCGTCGAGCTGATGGGTGCCAGCGACAACGTCGTGCGCGGCGGCATGACCGAGAAGCACGTCGACGTCGACGAATTGCTCCGCATCCTCGACCCCACCCCGCTGGCCCAGCCCGTCATGCCCGGCTCGAACGGGCGGTATCCGCTTCCGGAGGCCGGTTGCACACTCGTCCGGGTCGAACCCGGCCGATCGCACACCTCGACCGGTCACGAGCTCGCCATCAGCCTGGCGGGCGCGACGCTCTACCTCTCGCCAGGCACGGTCGTCACCCCGACCACACCAACGTTCGTGGTGACCACTCCGTGAGAGCGATGAGCGAACGAACCGAATACGGCCACTTCGCTCATCGCCTTGGGGAGTGACGTCAGGTGCTGGTCTTCTTGCGGATCTCGACGATCTTCTCGCCGGCGTGGTTGGCGTCGGCACCCTTGTCGTCGAGCAAGCGGGCGCGATCCTTCTCGGCTTCGCGGGCGGCCTTGACCAGGTCGACCCGGGCAAGTGCGGCCTCGACTCCGTGTTCGCCGATGAACTCTGCCCACTCGACGAGCTGATCGACCATCTCGTCCTCGGGCACCACCGCGACGTTCTGGCCCTTGACGAAGAGGTGCCCACGCTTGTTGCCCGCAGCGATGCCGAGGTCGGCGTCGCGCGCCTCGCCGGGGCCGTTGACGACACAGCCCATCACGGCGATCTGCAGCGGGATCTCGCGGTCGGCGAACGCATCCATCGCCCGATTGGCGACCTCGATCACATCGACTTCGGCACGCCCGCACGACGGACACGCGATCAGATCGACGTTCTTGCGCTCGCGTAGCCCCAGCGCTTCGAGCAGCTGGCGGCCTGCCTTGGCCTCCTCGACTGGATCGGCGGTGAGCGAGTAGCGGATCGTGTCGCCGATTCCTTCCATCAACAGCGTCGCGATTCCGGCGGTGGCCTTGATCAGTCCGGCCGGCGGTGGCCCCGCTTCGGTGACGCCGAGGTGCAGCGGGTGATCGGTCACCTCGGACAGCTGACGGTAGGCCTCGACCATCAGCGGCACGCTGGAGGCCTTGACCGAGATCTTGATGTCGGTGAAGCCGACCTCGTCGAAGTAGGCGATCTCCTGCTGTGCCGACTCGACCATCGCCTCCGGCGTCGCCGCGCCGTACTTCTCGTAGAGCGACGGATCGAGCGACCCGGCGTTGACACCGATACGGATCGGCAGGCCCCGATCGCGGGCCTCCGATGCCACCGCCTTGATGTGGTCGGGCTTGCGGATGTTGCCCGGGTTGAGCCGCAACCCGTGCACCCCGGCTTCCATGGCAGCGAGCGCCATCTTGTACTGGTGGTGGATGTCGGCGATGATCGGCACCGGCGAACGCGGCACGATCTGGGCGAGCCCTTCGGCGGCTTCGGTCTCGTTGCAGGTGCACCGCACGATGTCCGCACCGGCCGCAGCCAGTGCGTAGATCTGCTGGAGCGTGCCCTCGACGTCCGCTGTCTTGGTGATCGTCATCGACTGCACCGTGATCGGTGCGTCACCGCCGACCTTGACGTTGCCGACCGAGATCTGACGGGTTGGTTTGCGAGCGACGAGTGCGCTGGAGACGTCCACGAGAAGCGTGCTATCCGATCGGGTCGGTGATGTCGAGGTACAAGCCGGTGAACATCAGCATCATCAGCACCACGATGACCCCCATCGCGAACGGCATCAGCCGCTCGACGTCGGCGAAGTAGCGACCGGCCGTGTGCTTGCGCTTCTCCTGGATGCGTTCGTACACGGCGATCGCCGCGTGCCCCCCGTCGAGCGGCAGCAGCGGCGCCATGTTGAAGACCCCGACGAAGATGTTCAGGATCGCCAACAGATACAGCACGCCGGCGAGGCCGCCGGAGTCGCCGACGTCGTCGGACACCGTGGCGACGCCGTAGATGGTGGTGGGCCGGGCGGTCGGGTCGGCGTTCTCGGTGTCGGTGACCTGATTGACCAGGTTGACCGGGTTGAGCACCTTCACGATGCCCTTCGTCGACTCCCAGGTGACGGGGAAGACGTCGGTGACCGCATTGACCGCCGAGCCGGCGATGCCGTGGTCCTGGTAGAGCGGCGGGCTGAACGAACGGACGCCGAGCAGCGCGGAGCCGAACAGCGGGTCGTCCTCGGGTACCGAGGTGTTCGCCCCGAGACCGACCGGAATCGTGAGTGTCTCACCGTCGCGGATCACGACGAGTTCGACCACGTCGCCAGGATCGAAGCTGCGCACGGTTTCACCGAGTTCGACCGAAGAGGTGACAGCGATGCCTTCGACCGACACGATCTCGTCGTCGTCGCGGACGCCGGCACCCCACGCAGGAAGCTCCTGTGCTGCGGCACCGACGATCACGCGCGGTTCGTCCTGCGCCGTGATCTCACCCTGGGTGGAGTACACGCCGAACAGCAGCACGATCGCGATCAGGATGTGCATGATCGAACCAGCCGAGATCACGAGCAACCGCTTCGGGAAGCTCTGCTGACGGTAACTCCGACCTTCGTCGCCGGGGTCCACCTCGTCCATGCGGTTCATGCCGATGATGCGCACGAACGCACCGAGCGGAAGCGCACGCACGCCGTACTCGGTCTCGCCGCGACGGAAGCTCCACAGGCGCGGCCCGAAGAACAAGAAGAACTGTGTGACCTTCATCCCCGTCCACCGGGCGGTGAGGTAGTGACCGAGCTCGTGGAGGAAGATCGAGATCACGACGCCGACGACGAAGACGAAGATCCAGATGTTGACGAACGCGAGCCATGCGAACAGCGCCAGGATCGCCGCCATCGACAGCAGCCCCTTCCAGCCGCCGGCGACCTCGTCCTCGCCGTGTTCGCTCACGGCGCCACCGGCCATGATCTCGCTCTTCATCCGATCGGAGCGGGTGAAGGCAGGCGGTGGCAGCGATTCGCCTGAGCGATCGTCTTGCTGATCGTTGCGTGGAGTGAGTTGGTCGGTCATGTCGATCGTTTCGAGAGCAGCCGTTTCGAGATGAGGTCACGAGCGATCCGCCGAGCCTGGGCATCGGCATCGATCACATCGTCGACCGTGTGGGGGATTGCACCATCATGCATCGCAAGTACGTCAACACAGACGTCAGGGATCTCATTCCATCGCAAGTTCCCTGCCAAGAATGCGTCAACCGCCTCCTCGTTGGCGGCACTCAGCCAGGCAGGCGCTGTTCCGCCGAGCCGACCGGCGTCGTACGCGAGGTCGAGACACCGGAACGTGGCGCGGTCGGGTGCCTCGAAGTCGAGCCGAGACAGCTCCGTCCAGTCGATCCGACCGAACGCGGTGCCGATTCTGTCGGGAAAACCGAGGGCATAGCCGATCGGCAAGCGCATGTCCGGCAGGCTGAGCTGGGCGATCGTCGAGCCGTCGGTGTACTCGACCATCGAGTGCACCACCGACTGCGGATGCACGACCACGTCGATGTCGTCGTACGGGGTGCCGTACAACTCGTGGGCCTCGATGACCTCGAGCCCCTTGTTCATCAACGTGCTGGAGTCGACGGTGATCTTCGGCCCCATGCTCCACGTCGGGTGAGCCAGGGCCGCCTCGACGGTGACGCTGGCCAGTTCGCCGGCCGTGCGACCACGGAACGGACCACCACTCGCAGTGAGCAACAGGCGGGCCACCTCACGTTCGGTGGCCGCAGACGAGCGGAGGCACTGGTGCAGCGCACAGTGCTCACTGTCGACGGGCACCAACTCGGCACCCGGCACCGACCGCAGGGGCTGCACCACCGGGCCCGCAGCAATGAGGCTCTCCTTGTTGGCGAGCGCCAGCCGCTTGCCGGTCCGCAGGGTCTCGATCGTGACGGCGAGTCCGGCGAATCCGACGACACCGTTGACCACCACGTCGGCTGGTTCGACGACCGCTGCCAACTCGGCGACGACCTCGACACCAGGGAGCGCATCAGCGACCTCTCGACGAGCCGCCTCGTCGGCGACCGCCACCACACGCGGCGCGCAGCGTCGTGCCTGTTCGATCACTGCGGCAGCCGAACTTCCGACGGCCAAGGCGGCAACCTCGTACGATCCGGGCGTTCGTGCGTTCTCGGCCTCGATCACCTCGAGGGTCTGGGTGCCGATCGAGCCGCTCGAGCCCGCGATCGCGACCCGGGTCGCGCTGCCGCCGGCAGACAGCGTGCGCGACATCAGCTGCTCAGAGCGCCGTCCACGGCTCGACCACCAGCATCAGGTAGTACACCGCCGGCAACGTGAACAAGAAGCCGTCGAACCGGTCGAGCACGCCACCATGACCCCGGATGATCGCTCCGAAGTCCTTGACGTCGAGATTGCGCTTGAACATGCTCTCGGTGAGATCTCCGAGCGGTGCCATCGCCGAGATCACGATGCCGAGCATCAGCAGGTGGCTGGTGCTCGACCAGGTGTCGCTGAGGTTCTGCATGCCGATGATCAGCATCACGAGCAGCGTGAGGATCGTGCCGCCGAGCAGCCCTTCGAGCGACTTGCCGGGGCTGATCCACGGCCGAAGCGGTGTGCGACCGAATGCCGTGCCGACGAAGTAGGCGCCGACATCGTTCGCGACCACGCCGACGGCAATCAGCACCAGGGTGTCGGTTCCCCACGGCGTGCCGTTGCCGAAGTTCGACCAGGCGAGGATCAGCGCCGCATACGAGCCGAGCACACCGATCCACACCACACCGAGCATGGTGATCGCCATGTTCGGCATCGGGCCGGCCTCGACCGAGTCGGCTGCGATGAAGCTGATCGCTCCGGCGAAGAACGCGAACGCCAGCACCATCGGAATCGCCTGCTCGCCCACCCAGTAGGCGGCCAACGGTGCAGCCACGCAGGCAGCGACACCCACGGCGATCACGGGGCGATAGCCCTTGTCGGTCACCCGTGCGAAGTACTCGACCGCGGCGAGCCCGAGCGCAATCGTCACGAACGCCATCGCTCCAGCGGGCCGCCACATCGCAAGCGCGAGGAAGACTGCGGCGAGAGCCAGGCCCGACGCAACGGCGATCGGCAAGTTCCGTCCATCGGCCGCCGGCGGTGTTGCGCCGGCACTCGGTGGACGTTGCGGGGCTGCGCCCCGGCGCTTGGGATCCGGGCGACGCGGCATCCCCGACGGATCGGTGCCGATCGTGATCCGGGCGGGTTCGCGTCGCGCTGGTTCTGCGGCGTCGGTGACCGGTACGGCACCTGACGTACGCGCCGCCGACTCGGCGACAGGCGCATCGTCGACGGTCGGATCGTCGTGCCAGCTGAGTTCGCCGGTCGGGTCCTTCGGAGCTTCGTCGACGACGTCGTCACCATCGGTGGACCCGGCAAACGACGACCAGACATCGACGTCGTCCGTGGGGTCGGGTGGCGCCTGAGCGGCATCGATTCGTGGGACCTCGCCCGTCGGCGGATCGGTCCAGTGCGGAAGCGCGCCGGAATCGTCACCGCCGAGGCTGATCGCCCCCGCTGCGGGATCGTCGTCGAACGACACCGCCGGCTGCTCGGTGGTGGCGCCGAAGAGCGGTCCACCGAATTCGTCGTCGTCGAACGAGTCCATCTCGCTCTCGAACGGACCCGCTTTGCGCCGCGACGCGGCCTTGTCGTCGTCCCAATCACTCATGTCAGTGTCCTTCCCCCAGAGTTCCAGGCCGAGCAGGTGCGGTTGGCCTCATACCTCGAGCAGCTCCTGCTCTTTGCGCCCCAGCGCCGCGTCGATGTGCTCGACGTGGTCGTGGGTCACTTTTTCGAGTTCCTTCTCGGCCCGCTCGAGTTCGTCGGCGGAGATCTCGCCGTCCTTCTCAGCAGCCTCCATCGCCTTGCGGGCATCGCGTCGCGCTCCGCGGACAGCGATACGACCGTCTTCGGCCATGTGCTTGACGACTTTGACGTACTCGCGGCGACGCTCTTCGGTCAGCTGCGGCAGCGAGAGCCGGATCGAGATGCCATCGTTGTTCGGTGCCACGCCGAGATCGCTGTCGCGGATCGCCTTCTCGATCGATTCGAGCGTGCCTCGATCGTGGGGCTTGATCAGCAGCTGTCGAGCCTCGGGCACGGAGATCGATGCCAACTGCTGCAACGGAACGGCGGCACCGTAGTACTCGATGGTGATTCGCTCGACCAGCGATGGCGTTGCCCTCCCCGTGCGCACGGTGGAGAACTGCGACTGCGTGTGTTCCACCGCATTGTCCATCTTCTCCATTGCTTCCAGCATGGTCTCGTCGATCACGCCAGCCAGCGTACTCAGCGCAGGCCCACACACCAGACCTTCACGGTCGACATGGCGTCGCCCGAGCGCACGAGCGCGCTGGTCAGACCTCGTGAACGAGCGTCCCTTCGTGTCCACCCTGCACGATGCTGCGCAGCGAACCGGGTTTCGACATGTCGAACACCACGATCGGAATGCCGTTGTCGCGGCAGAACGCGATTGCGGTTGCGTCCATGACCTTGAGGTTCTTGGTCATCACCTCGAGGTAACCGACCTCGTCGTACTTGGTCGCAGTCGCATCGTGGCGAGGGTCGGCGGAGTAGACACCGTCGACCCCGGAGTGGGTGCCTTTGATGACCACGTCGGCTTCGATCTCGGCTGCACGGAGCGCAGCGGCGGTATCGGTGGTGAAGAACGGGTTGCCGGTGCCGGCCGCGAAGATCACGACGCGGCCCTTCTCCAGGTGGCGGACAGCGCGGCGGCGAATGTACGCCTCGGCAATACGTGGCATCTCGATCGCCGACTGCACACGGGTGTCCTGCCCGAGCCGTTCGAGTGCGTCCTGGAGGGCCAGGGCGTTCATCACGGTGCCCAGCATGCCGATGTGGTCGGACTGGGTGGCGTCCATGCCGCTCAACGAGCCGGTACGGCCGCGCCAGAAGTTGCCGCCACCGACGACGACGGCGACGTCGACCCCGACGTTCTGGCGCAGGTCGACGATGTCGCGAGCAGTCGATTCGAGCGTCGCTCCGTCGAGACCCTTGCCCGAGTCTCCGGCGAGCGCCTCGCCCGACGGCTTGAACACGATCCGCTTCCAGCTCGGACGCGGGCCCCCACGGGGATGGATCGGGTCGTCACTCATCGATGACCGACCGTACTCGGCCAGGTTGTTCGAGACGGGAGATGCGGAACTCGGACAGTTGCGCCCAGAGCGCAGTGTTCCGAGAATCGGCTGCCCCGACGCATTCCGCTCAACCGATTTCGACTTGGGCGAAGCTGACGATGCTTGCGCCGCCGATGAACTGGCTCACCGACTGCTTGTCGTCTTTGGCGTAGGGCTGGTCGAGCAGCGCGACGTCCTTGAAGAACCCGTTGAGACGGCCTTCGACGATCTTCGGAAGCGCTGCGTCGGGCTTTCCCTCGTTCCGGCTGATCGTTTCGAGCGTTGCCCGCTCGGCGGCGACCACGTCTTCGGGGACGTCGTCGCGGCTCAGATACGTCGGACGGGCGAAGGCGATGTGCACGGCGACGTCGTGAGCGAGCTCGGGTGTTCCGTCGGCGATCTCGACGAGGACGCCATTGACGCCTCGGCCACCCTGGATGTGCTGGTAGCTCCCGATGACGTTGCCGTCGGCGGCCTCGATGCGCTTGACCTCACCGAGGCCGATGTTCTCCTTGAGCGTGACCTTCAGCTCTTCGAGCTCGGTCGCCCGCTCACTGACGGCGTCGACGCCCTTGGCGGCGACGAGTGCGGCCAGTGCGTCGGCCTCGGCCTTGAACTGGTCGGAGCCGGCGACGAAGTCGGTCTCGCTCTTGAGTTCGACGATGGCGCCGACGTTGCCGTCGATGAGGAGACTGACGACGCCCTGGGAGGCGTCGCGATCCTCGCGCTTGGCGCTGGCTGCCAAGCCCTTCTCTCGCAGCCAGGTCTTGGCCGCTTCGATGTCGCCGTCGTTCTCCTGGAGGGCCTTCTTGCAGTCCATCATCCCGGCGCCGGACGACTCGCGCAGGGCCTTGACGTCTTGTGCGGTGAATGACATGGCTTCAGCTCTCCTGGGGGGTTTCGTCGGTGGATGCGTCGGCCACCTGCTCGGCGACCTCGGTTGCGGTTTCCTCGGCGACCGCAGCGACGGTCTCCGCGGGCGCACCGGCGTCGGCGGCGATCTCGGCCGCGTCGGCGGCGGCTTCTTCGACCACCGGAGCGGACTTGGCCGCTTCCAGACGGGCGTCGCGATCGGCCTGGGCCTGCGCGGCGGCGTCACGCGCTGCAGCCTGGGCGGCAGCGAACTCGGCCTCTTCCTCGGGGGTGCGCTCGGCGACCGGGGCGGGTGCCGGGTTGCGCTTGTTGGCGATGAAGCGACCTTCCTCGACAGCATCGGCGATCACGCGGGCGAACAGGCTGTTCGAGCGGATGGCGTCGTCGTTGCCCGGGATCGGGTACTGGATCACTTCGGGGTCGACGTTGGTGTCGACGACGGCGACCACGGGGATGCCGAGCTTGTTGGCCTCGGTGACGGCGATGTGCTCCTTCTTCGTGTCGAGCACGAAGATCGCGTCAGGCGCCTTCTTCATGCCGCGCAGACCACCGAGGTTGCGCTGCAACTTGGTGAGCTCGCGGTCGAGGAGGAGCGCCTCTTTCTTGATCATGGCGTCGAACTCGCCGGAGGCCTGCATGCGCTCGTACTCGAGCATCTTGTTGACGCGCTTCGAGATGGTCTCGAAGTTGGTGAGCATGCCGCCGAGCCAACGCTCGTTGACGTAGGGCATGCCGCACTTGTCGGCGTAGCTCTTGACGGGGTCCTGCGCCTGCTTCTTCGTGCCGACGAAGAGCACGGTGCCGCCCCCGGCGACGAGGTCGCGGACGAATCCGTAGGCGGTCTCCACCCGACCGAGCGTCTGCTCGAGGTCGATGATGTAGATGCCGTTGCGCTCACCGAAGATGAAGCGCTTCATCTTCGGGTTCCACCGACGGGTCTGGTGACCGAAATGAGCTCCGGCTTCGAGCATTTGACGCATCGTGATGACGGCCATGATGGTTCTCCTTGTGTGCGGTTCCGTCCCGTCGGTCGGCGCCGTTCTCTCGTCGGGCGACCGCAATGTGACCAGCGGGAAAGTGAGACGTCGCTGCGAACAGCGGCCGAGTCCATGTGGATCGACCATCGCGAGGCTATCGGAGCCCCACCCCAACCGACACCGATGAACGAACGGAACGCGTGCGGTCGCGCCGCTCACCGCTCGGCCGGCATCTCGGGCGGGCCGGTGGCGGCCGCCGCTCGGGAGTGCCGTCGAGTGCGACGAGGCGCGGACGGCCGCGTCGCTCACCGATGAATCGGGCCGGGTCGGCGTAGTCGTCTCCGATCCGCAGCCCGAAGAAGAACGATCGGGACGCCCGACCGATCGGCGCGCCGACGAGCACGACCTCGCCCCGCTGCTTCGTCGACGAGACGAGTTGGCCGTATGTGTGGCGCCAACCGTTCGCCAATCGGACCACGACGTAGCGGACGCCGGCAACCGCGCCAACGAACTCGACACGCCCACTCGCAGCGGCGCGAACCACCACGTCGCCGCCGACGCGGTAGTCGAGGCCCCGGTTCCCGGCACACCACGGGCAGGGCGGCTCGCGGTACGGGTCGGTCACGGTTCCGGTGACCGGCGGAAACCAGCAGGGCGCCGCGTCGGCGCGATCGCCGGCGGCGAGAACGACCACGATCGCGAACCACCAGGCCATCCAATGACGTCGAACAGACATGTACACACCCTTCGAAGCACTCGGCAGCAACCGAGGTCGGTCGTCGGGCGCAGCTGCGCCGATCGGGCCGCCGTCAGGCGGTACGTGTCACCGTCGAAATCGAACCGCGAGGGTTCATCCGACGCCGGCTGCGGAGAGCCGGGATCGCAGATGCAGCACCGACTTGGTGTGGATCTGCGACACACGACTCTCGGTGACGCCGAGCACCTGGCCGATCTCGGCGAGGGTCAGCCCTTCGTCGTAGTACAGCGAGAGGACGAGCTTCTCGCGATCTGGGAGCTTCTTGATCTCGGCGCGCATCAGTTGACCCAGTTCTCGATCCTCGACCACCGCCGTCGGCGAACCAGAGCCAGGTCCGTCGAGCGCTGCCGGCTCGGCACCGGCGGCGATCGCCCGGTCGAGCGGACCGACCGTGGTGCTGGCGATCGCTGCCAACCAGCGGGTCAGTTCGTCGGTGGAGATCCGGAGATGCGCAGCGAGTTCTTCGTCGGTCGGTGCCCGCCCCGCTTTGTGCTCGAGTTCGGAGATGGCCTTCTCGACGTTGCGCGCACGGCTGCGGATCGATCGCGGCACCCAGTCGAGCTTGCGCAGGCCGTCGTAGACCGCGCCGCGAATCCGGGGAACCGCGAAGGTCTCGAACTTGACGCCCCGCTCCGGGTCGAACCGTTCGATGGCGTCGATCAGCCCGAACACGCCCGAGCTGACGAGGTCGCCAGGATCGACGCTGGACGGCAGTCCGGCGCCGACACGGCCGGCGACGAACTTCACCAGCGGCGAGTAGTGAACGATCAGATGATCTCGGGCAGCCGGGTTGCGGCGGTTCAACCACCGGGTCCACTGCATCTGGAGGTCGGCGTCTTCGGGAACGATGCTCATGCTCTGGGGTGGGCCTCGCGGTAAGCAGCCGACAAACGCTCGCGGCTGACGTGGGTGTAGCGCTGGGTGGTGGCCACGTCGGTGTGGCCCAGCAATTCCTGAACGGCTCGCAGATCGGCACCACCGTCGAGGAGGTGCGTGGCGAACGTGTGGCGTAGTGCGTGCGGGTGTGTGGGGCTGGGTGAGCGTCGATCGATGATGCGACGCACGTCCCGCGGTGTCAAGGGCTTGCCCCGCTCGTTGCCGAACAGCACGTCGCCGGCTTCGCTCGGCAGGACGTCGTGGCGGATCTCGATCCAACCGCGGAGCGCCGCGGCCGCCGGTTCGCTGATCGGCACCCGACGCTCCTTCGAGCCCTTGCCCCACACGTGCGCGATCCCGTCGGCGATCGACACCGACGACATCGTCAGCCCACAGAGTTCGCCGACGCGTAGACCGGAGCCGTACAGCAGCTCGAGCACTGCGTCGTCGCGCAGACGTCGCCAGCCCGGCTCTGCTTCGTCGGCTGGCGCGTCGAGCAGCCCACCGAGCTCGCGCTGATCGAGCACGCGAGGCAGACGCCCGTCGCCAGCGGGAACAGAGACGCCGCTGGTCGGATCGACCTGCGCGAACCCGCTCGCCACGAGCCACCGGTAGTACCGCCGAATGGCCGCCGTCTTGCGAGCGATCGACCGGCGGGCGAACTGTCGAGTGGTCAGATGCGCGAGGTATCGGCGGACGGTGGCTCGCTTGACGACCGCTGGTTCGAGCACGTCGCTTCGAGCGCACCAGGTGGCGAACGACTGCACGTCGGAGCGATACGCGGCGACCGTGTTGTCGGACAATGACGTCAGCGCATGCGCGAAGTCGTCGATGCGCCAAGGGTCCACCGGGATGATCGTATTGCCCGCGAGGGCGTCGCTGCGTGGATGGGCCTGCGAGTCGGGTCGAGAACTCCTCCGGCGGCGACGGTTCAACGCGGGCAATCCTCGGTGTCATGCGAGGTCTGCCCAATCGTCGATCGCTTCGAACCAGCCTGCGGTTTCGCGCACCCAACCGGCACGTTCGAGCCGGGCGACCGCGAGCGCCACGTCGACCAACGTGCCGTTCGAGAAGGCCGCGAGTGCCTCCAGTGTTCGGGGTTCGGGTCGACACGCATCGATCAAGCGTCGGTCGTCGGCGGTCGGCAGCACCCGCGGGTCGTGGCGCCGGCGACCGGCACGGCGACGATCGAGCCCGAGCGCCATCAAGACGTCGGCGGACTCGGTGGCGGGCGCCGCTCCATCACACAGCAGCTGGTTCGTGCCGAGTGCAGCCCGACTCTGCAGGGCGCCCGGCACGGCGAACACCTCGACACCGCGCTCGGCCGCCTCACGAGCCGTGATCAGGCTGCCACCGCGTTCGCGGCTCTCGACGACCACCAGCACCTCGACCAGCGCTGCGAGGATCCGGTTGCGCAACGGGAACCGGAACGCATCGGGCGCGGTGCCGGGCGGCCATTCGGAGATCAGTGCACCTCGGGCAGCCACGGCTTCCCACAGCTCGGCGTGCTGCGCCGGGTACGGCCGGTCGGGCCCGGTCCCGACGACTGCGACAGGTGGCGCGCCGCCGGCGGCGAGCGCACCCCGGTGTGCCGCTCCGTCGATGCCCTTTGCCAGCCCGGAAACGACGACCACTGCCTCGTCGGCCAGCTCGTAGCCGAAGCGGGCAGCGGTTTCGCGTCCACGTTGGGTTGCGTTGCGTGTCCCGACGATGCCGACGCGCCGAGCATCGAGCGTGGACAGGTCGCCACGTACGAACAGTGCTGGGGGCCGACGAGGGTCGTCGAGCAGTTGCGCCGGATACGTCGGACTGTCGGCGGTGATCACCTCGACGCCGGCAGCCACGCAGTGCTGCCAGACGGCGTTGGGCTCGCGCCGTTCGGCCGACCTCCGCCACGCCGCGGCGAGGTCGGGTTCCTTCGCGAACAACGTGGCGAACGGCTCGGGTGGCCGACGGCGCCCTGCTGCGATGGCGAACGCGTCCTCGGGTGTGCGCTGGGCGAGCAGCCCGGCCAGGCGGTTCGTGGTCATCCGTTCGAAACCGGCCAGCGACGCGACGAACCCCGCCGACGGGATCATGCCACCCTCCCCGCCGGCTGCGATCGAGCAACGGTGGCCCGAAACCGAAGGGCCACCGCCACATCCTGCTCGTCGACGGCCGATGCCGAATGCCCGCGCAGGTCGGCGATCGTCCGCGCCACGCGCCTGATGCGGTGATAGCCCCGGCCACTCAGACGTTCCTGCTCGAGTTCGTGACGGAGCAACGCCATCGCAGCGTCGTCGAGGCGGGCCACATCGTCGAGGCGATCGACGCGAAGGGCACTGTTGAGACACCCCTGGCGGGCCTCGGCGAGTTGGCGCGCTGCGAGGACACGGGCGGCGATCACCGCCGAGCACTCGCCGGGCTCGTTGGCGAGCAGCTGGTCGACAGCTGGACGATGCACGGGCACCCGGAGGTCGAAACGGTCGAGGAGCGGGCCCGACACCCGTCGCGCATAACGGTGCAGGACCGAGTCACCACACAGACACGCCCCGGGCGCCCCTCCTCCGCACGGGCACGGATTCATGGCGGCCACCAGGAGGAAGTCGGCGGGCAGTTCGGCCCGGACACCGGTGCGGATGACCTGCACGGACCGCGACTCGAGCGGCTGACGCAACCCGTCGAGCACCGACGGCGCGAACTCGGCCAGTTCGTCCATGAACAGCACGCCGCCGTGAGCGATCGAGACCTCTCCCGGACGGATGACCCGGGAGCCACCGCCGACGAGGGCGGTCTGCGAGGTGCTGTGATGAGGAGCACGGAACGGTGGCGTGCGCACCAGGCCACCCGCGGGCAGCGGGATCCCCGAGGCCGAGTGCACCATCGTGACCTCGAGCGCTCTCGCGCGTTCGAGCGGCGGGAGCAGACCTGGAAGGCGCGACGCCAGCATCGTCTTACCGGCGCCCGGCGGGCCGATGAACAGGGTGTGGTGCCCACCAGCGGCCGCGACTTCCAGCGCATGCCTCGCGATCGGTTGACCCTGCACGTCGGCGAGGTCGGGGACCGCGATCGCCGGGTCGTCGGGTGGTCGGGCGGGGTCGTGGTCGGGCCACGGCGCCTCGCCTCGCAGCACCTCGACCAACTCGCCGAGGTTGGCGATGAGGCGAACTCGGCCGAGCGCAGCGACCGATGCCTCGGCGGCACTGGCGATCGGCACGACGACATCCCGCTCGCCGAGCGCCCCCACCATCGGCGCTACGCCATTCACCGGGCGCAGCGATCCGTCGAGGCCGAGTTCACCGATGAACGCCAAGGCTCCAATCGCCTCGACGGGTATCACCTCGCTGGCAGCGAGCACCGCGATGGCGATCGCGAGGTCGAGCCCGGAACCGGCCTTGCGATCGCCTGATGGGGCGAGATTGACGGTGATCTTGTGCTTCGGCCAGGGATGGCCGCTGCTGGTCACCGCCGCCCTGGCACGATCGCGCGACTCGCGAATCGACACATCGGGGAGGCCGACGAGACTGAAGCCGGGCAGGCCGGCCGACACCTGGACCTCGACATGGATCAGGTGCCCTTCTGCACAGAAGAGCACCGCAGATGGAACCGATGCGTACATCGCACACCTCCTCGGGACGTCGCGGCGAACCGCGGGAACTTCGAGGAGGGACGAGCGGGGCCCCACGACCCCGGCCGGTGAATTGCAGCGGCCGTGATCCGAACTGTACCGCAGGGGTGTCACAGTCCAACGGGCAGGGCGCTGCCGAAAAGCTCGGGGCGCGTGCGACAATGCTGCCCCGTGTCCAGGCTTCGCACGACTCTCACCCGCTGTTCCGCGGGGCCGGCAGCGCTCGCTCTCGCGGCGACCATGATGCTGGGGGCCGGCTGCGGCAACGACGAGGCACCGAGCGCTGAGCGGTTCTGTGGCGAGGTCGCAGAGAACAGCGACGCGCTCACCAACCCGCAGTTGACCGACGCCGAGGACATCGAGGCCCTCCTCGAGCTGTACCGAGAGATCGGCGACCTCGCGCCGCTCGGCGTCGAGGACGACTGGAACGAGCTCGTGTCGGCCTACGAAACCGCGAGCACCGTCGTGATCGGCGATCAGGAGTCAGAGCAGGCGGCCCTCACGGCCATCTACTCGAGCGAGCAGTCGGCTGCACAGGTGGAAGCCTGGCTGTTGGCCAACTGCGCGGTCGACATCGGACCCGTTCTCACCATCGTGCCGCAGGGTCCCGCAACGATCACGGTGCCACCGGCGACCACCACGGCGACATCGTCGCCGTAGGGCTGCTCGGGCTCAGGCGATCTCGCCGCGACGCAAGATCACCTTGTCGACGAGGCCGTAGTCGCGGCCCTCTTCGGCGGTGAACCAGCGGTCGCGTTCGGAGTCGGCAGTGATCTGCTCGAGGGTCTGGCCCGAGTGCTCGGCGATCAGCGTTGCCATGCGCAGCTTGGTGTAGCGCAGCTGCTCGGCCTGGATGGCGATGTCGGAGGCCTGGCCACGCAGGCCAGCGAGGGGCTGATGCATCATGATGCGCGCATTGGGAAGGGTGTAGCGCTTTCCCGCGGCCCCGGCGGTGAGCAGGAACTGGCCCATCGACGCAGCGAGTCCGAGGCACACGGTGGCGACGTCACATCCGACGAACTGCATCGTGTCGTAGATCGCCATGCCGGCGGTGACCGAACCGCCCGGGCTGTTGATGTAGAGCCAGATGTCCTGGCCCGGATCTTCGCCCTCGAGGTAGAGCAACTGGGCGCAGATCTGGTTGGCGATGTCATCGTTGACGTCGGACCCCAGCATGACCACGCGGTTCTTCAGGAGGCGATCGAAGACGGCGGAGCGAGGATCGAATCCGCCCTCGAGTGCTGCTGGCTGGATGAGTTCCGACATGGCCGCCAGGCTACCGGCGCCCATGGAGGTCACCGACGTCCACCGATGCGCATCGCTCGGCATCGTTGCGGCAGCGGCTGACCGACGCGGCCGCATTGGCAGTACCGTCGTGCCATGGCCGTCACCGCCAAGTTCGTCACCGACCGAGTCGAAGCACTTCCCAACGTTGCAGCGGCGCTGACACTGCGCCTCTACAACGACGACGTCACGACGAGGCCCGTCACGTTCGCCCCGTCAGGCGACCTGGTCGAACACACCCGGCTCGGGTCCAACTCGGCGACGCTCGAGACCAACCAGATCGTCGACGTGCCGGTCACCGTGCTCCTCCCGTCCACCGTCGATGCGGGAACGCACACGCTCACCGTCGAGGTGCAGGTGGAGCCCGATGCCGCGAACGGCAGTGACAGCGCCATCGGCCATCCCGTGGCGATGGCGACGATCGAGGTACCCAGTCACACCGACTACGCGGTCGCGCTCCAGCCCGCAAGGTCGCGAGGGTCGTCGACGGGTCGCCACCGCATCCGGTTGGCCAACACCGGCAACGTCGCAGCGATCGTCGAGCTGTCGACCACCGCGGTCGATGACGCGGTCCGCGTCCAGTTCGCGCAGACCACACTCACCGTCCCGGCCGGTGCGTCGCAGGAGACCTCGCTGCGGGTGACGCCCACGAAGACGTACTGGAGCGGGCCGACCGTCGACCACAGCTTCATCGTCTCGGCGACTGCTCCCGACGGCCGCACCGACGACCTGGCAGGCACCTACCAGCAGCGACCACGGGTGCCGGGCTGGCTCGGCCCCGCCGCCGCCGGCGCAGCTGCCGCGCTCATCATCGGCGCAATCACCTGGTTCGCGTTCCTGCGTCCCTGGGTCGAGGACACCGCCGATCAGGCTGCTGCTGATGCCATCGAACTCGACCGAGCCGCACTCCGCGAGCGGATCGAGGAGCTCGAAGCCGCCGCAGCCGAAGCCGAGGAGTTGCCGCTCGGAACGCCGACCGACATCCGACTCGATGTCGACCCTGCGGGCGGAAACTCCGAGCGGGCAGAGGAGGCCGCCAGGCCCGGAACGATCCTGTCGATCACCGACATCGTGCTGCAGAACCCGACCGGCGCCGTTGGCACCGTGGCGTGGCTCCGCGGCGACGAGGTGCTCCTGCAATCGGAACTCGCCAACTTCCGTGACTTCGATCTGCACTTCGTTGCCCCGTACCAGTTCGACAGCAACGACGAGATCGTGCTCGAGGTCACGTGCCGCACACCGGGCACGGGGCAGAGCAGCTGCCCGATCGGTGCGTCACTGGTCGGCTTCGTCGACGAAACCGACTGAGCGACCGACGGGTCTCAGCGGCGAGACGACGTCCCCACGCCGCTCCGCAAGGCGGCGCCGTCGGACGCCGCCCCCCGACTGGACACCAACAGCTCGGCGTCGACGTCGTCGAAGCGGTCGACCTGCCCGGCGACGGCGAGCAACACGGGTCCGGTCGGGGTGTTCGGGAGGACGACGACGACATGGGCGAACGTGCCATCGGGGTCGACGACGACCGGCTGCGGGAGGGCCACGCCCGGCTGTGTCAGCTCGACGGTCGAAGCCGGTGGGAACCCCGCTCCGAAGACCGTGACCGTCTGGCCTGCACCGGCAACAGCGGGCACGAGGTCGAGTGTGGGCTCGGGCACGCCGTCACCGACGAGCGTTGCGGTCACGATCGACCCGTCGCCGAGTCGGAACGTGACGACCGCGTTGGCCACTCCGATGGCGACGGGCGCGAACTGCACCTCGACAGCACACGAGCCGGCAGGAGCCAGACTCGCACCGACGCATCCGTCGGACACGATCGAGAAGGGGCCGATCGGATCGACCGACACGGCACCGACGGCGATCGAGCTCGGGGTCGCATTGAAGAGCGTGACCGGCTGGGTCCGCCGTCCTGCGTTCACGATCGTCGGCTCGAAGGTGACGGGAGTCGCCGTCGCGGACAGCGTCGGAGCGATCGTCGAACGTGTCGGTGACGGCTGCAGTGGCGCCGGGCGGGGCGTGAACGGCCGTGGGGTGGGCACCCGGGGGAACGCACCGGGCACGACCGGGAACCGGTCGATCACCGGCAGAGCCGGCAGCGTGGTGGCCGGCACGGTCGTGGAGGTGTCGACCTCGGGCATCGTCGACGTCGTGTCGCCGCCGGGCGACGTCGGGGCAACCGTGGTCGAAGACGTCGGCGGCACCGTCGTGCTGGTCGTGGTCGACGTGGTCGTGGTGGTGGTCGTCGTCGTGTCGACGACGGCGGGGTTGGACGAGGCCCGGTCGACTGCCCACACGGCGGGGGTCTCGACGGAGGTTGCCGACGCTGTGCTCGTGCTGAGATCGACAGCGCTGGCGAAGACGAGCCACCGACCGTGCTGCGAGATCGCCAGCGAGCCCATCGGTTCGGCCGCAGCGAGCTCGTCGTCACCCACGTCGTCGGTTGTGCCCTCGGCCGACGACAGCACTCGGATCGAGCCATCGCGTCGATAGGCGACGTGGAAACCGTCGGCGGACACCGCCGGAGCAGTGGCGTCGTCGACGAGCACCTGCGCGGTCTCGGCGGTCCGATCGATGCCGACGACGAACGGCGCGGACAACTCCATTCCGGCTGTCGCAGCGAGGTCGACGCTCGAGGACTCGTAGACCACGAATGTCGCGTCGTTCGAGATCGTCGGCGATCCCGAATCGGTCGCTCCCGGCTCGCCCGTCGGGGTCGTCGAGAGCAGCTCGGGCTCCTCCCTCGGTACCGACGACTCCCACGCGTAGACGTTGCCGGGTGTGGGGGCGAAGGGTTCGGTTCCTGGTCCGGCGACGAAGACGACGGTTCCACCGTCGGCGGAGATGTCGATCGATCGTCCAGTGACGATCGAAGGCATCGGCGATGACGAGACGTCGAACGTGTCGGTGCGAACGAAGGGATCAGCGGAGCCGGCACGTTCGTATCGACGGATCTCGCGACCGGTCGACCACACGACTGTCGAACCATCGAACGAGAGCGCAGGCGCAGCGACC
The DNA here is from genome assembly GCA_963716095.1 of Ilumatobacteraceae bacterium. GTDB lineage: Bacteria > Actinomycetota > Acidimicrobiia > Acidimicrobiales > Ilumatobacteraceae > Sva-07. The sequence goes on from CAVQSV010000003.1 coordinate 94,677, forward strand.
TGTGCCCACGCGCCGGCGAACACCTCGACTGGTGAATCGGCGTCGCTTGCGAACGGCTCGACGTCGTCGGACGGGTCCGGCTCGACGTTGTCGGACGGGTCCGGCTCGACGTTGTCGGAGGCATCCGGCTCGACGCTGTCGGACGGGTCCGAGTCATCGCTGCTCTCGGTTTCTGCAACCTCGGGGAGCGCGATCGTGTCGAGCACAGCGCCGATCGGAAGTGGATCGTCTGGGGCAACGACGCACCGATCGACCGCCACGAGGGTTGCGGAACCGCCGGCGACGTCGAGCACGGAGTACGCAACCAGACAACCGTTCGCGCTCACGCCGGGTGCGACACTGCCGAGCTCGGCAACCGGGCGGCTGGTGCCCCCGACACGGTCGCGGACCCAGACCCGGGCGGTGGCGTCGGCGTCGGCATCGGCATCGGCATCCGCATCGGCGTCGGCGTCGGCGTCGGCGTCGGCGTCGGCGTCGGCGTCGGCGTCGATGGTCTCGTAGACGATGACGGCGCCCGTATCGGAGATCGCCGACATGGCTGTGTGCGGAAGGTCTTGGAGTTCGCCGGCGGCATCGAGCGAGACGACGTCGATGACGAGCGGATCGGGCGACGACTGTGCTCCGGTGCTGTTTCCGTACGCGCCGAACAGACCAACCGCAGCGATGGCTGCAGCGCCGAGAGCCAGCCAACGGCTCCGGCTCGGAGTGGAGATCTCTGACGTACCTCCAAGCTACCGGTCGCTGATCAGCGTGCCAGCCCGCTCATCACGACAGCGACCTGTTCGGTCGGCTGGACCTCATCGATCGATGCGAGCAGCCCAGCGAGACCGGCAGTGCCGGTGGGGCTCACGTCGAACCCGGCGGAGCGCGCCAGTTGGTGGGCGGCGACGACGTCGGCCTCGGTGGCCACCACCGGCGCGTCGCCCCGCGCCCCGCCGATCGCGTCGATCACGCCCAACCAGTCGTAGGTCTCGTCGTCGAGAATTCCGTCCGCAATCGATTGCGGGTGCTCCCACGGCGTCATCAGCTCACCCCAGCGCTCGCCGAGTTGACGTGCTCCACCGTCGAGATCGGCGCCGGCGCGGTCCCATGCCCGACGCAGTGGGGCACATCCGGCTGCCTGCACCGCGACGAAGCGAACTCCGGGCGCGACCTGGCGCAATCCAGCGCCCAGGCAGGCGGCGAAGGCGCCTCCACCCACCTGGACGAACATCCGGTCGAGATGTTCGACGCCGGCACCGGTGAGTTGGTGGCCGATCTCCCAACCGATCGTTCGGCCCCCGTCGAGCGCGAGCGCGTTCTCGGGCCCTTGCACGGTGAACGGGATCGACCCGGCGTCGACTGCCTCTCGGAACCGGAACATCGCAGGGTCTCCGGCCGGGTCGCTCGCACGGCGTTCGCACCTGTGGACCCGCGCCCCGAGCCGGTCGAGTTCGGCACCGAACCCGTCGCTCATCCAGGTGGGAACGTACACATCGATGGGCCAGTCTGCGGCGGCAGCCAGCGTGGCTGCTGCCAGTGCGGCGTTGCCGCAGGAGGCAATCGCCAACGGCGGGCGCTGCGGGAGGAACCCGAGCTGCTCGGCGGCGAGCAGGTGGAGCAGGATCGTGAACAGGTGTCGAGCCTTCTGGCTGCCGCCCACTGCGCCGGTTTCGTCCTTCACCCACACGCCGCCACCGTCGGCGAACCCGAGTGCATCCGACAGCGCATCGGATCGGCCGAACGGCGTCGGCACGAAGCCGACCCCGGCCACCTGTTGGACGTGGCGATCGAGTTCCGCGACCATCGCCCGGCGGGCGGACTCGTCGATCCCGTTCGCGTCGGCGAAGGCGGCCCAAGCAAGGTCCGCATCGTGGGTGATGAACGGGTTCGCATCGGCATCCCACCGAATTGGTGCAACGATCTCGTCTCCGACGAACCCGCCTGCAGACATCGGTGGGTTCGCCGTGCACGATCGTCAGGACGTGTCGACGGTCGAGCGACGTGGAGTTGGGGCAGCGCCACGGGAATGGTGTGGCGATGTCGACGACGGCGCCGCACACCCTGCATTCCCAGGCGGTCACGTCCACGGTCGGCTCCTGGGTTCGCTCACCCGGCAACGCGGGCGTTGAAGTCGTCGATCATGTCGTCCCACACTCCGACGAAGCGGCGCAGACCACGCCAGAACTCCTGGTGGCGGCGAGCTTCGAACAGCTCGAACGGGGTGCCCTGCTGCTCGACCCAGGTGTAGTAGCCGAGGTTGAAGATGCGTCGCCGGTCGGATTCGGTGCAGTCGATCATGTCGTCGGTGCCGACCGATCCGAGGTGCGATCCGAAGACCTCGGCGGCGTCGGCGGTGGTGAAGTCGCCGCCGTAACGGTTGGCGAGAGTCTTCGCACGCTCGCTCGGGTACAGGGCGGCGCCGTCGGTGGCGACGGTGAGGATGGCGTCGTCGGGTCCGAGGTCGAGGAGCTTCGCGGTCTTGATGGCGGCGAGCACGTTGCAGATCGACGAGAAACCGAAGTGCTCGAGTGTCGCCACCACGTCGTCGGGCACCCCCTTGGACTGAACGAGGTACCGGCGGCCGGCCTCGGAGTTGAACAGCACGTCGAGTTCGTCGGTCGCCTGGTCGGAGATCGCGGCGACCACATCGGTGTTGGTGACGTTGTGGATCAGCGGGATGTGCTTGTCGCCGATGCCCTGGATGTTGTGCTCGCCGAATCCGTTCTCGAGCATCGTGGGACACTCGAGGGCTTCGACGGCGACGATCTTCGTGCCGTAGTCGTCCTTCAGCCGGTCGCCTGCGGCAATGGTCCCGGCCGAGCCGGTGGCCGACGTGAACGCTGCCAGGTTGAGTTCGCGACCTTGCTGGCGGAACTGGTCGCGCACGGTGTCGAAGACGTGACCGAATGCTCGACCGGTGACCCGGTAGTGCCCGAGGTGGTTGCCGAACTCGGAGAACTGGTTGAGCACGAAGTTTCCGGGGTCGAGCCGGAGCTCGTTGCATGCGTCGTAGATCTCTTTGACGTTCGACTCGGTGCCGTGGGTTCGGATCACGTCCTCGGCAGGGTTCGCGCACCACCGGTCGAGCCAGTCGAAGCGCTCCTGGCTCATGCCTTCAGGGAGGATCGCCACACCGCGGCTGGCCATGATGCGGCTGATGGCAATGCCGCCGCGGGCGTAGTTGCCCGTGGACGGCCAGATCGCCCGGTGATGGGTGGGGTCGAACTGTCCGGTGACCACGCGGGGCGCAAGGCAGGCGTACGCGGCGAGCACCTTGTGCGCGGTGATCATCGGGAACCGGTCGCCGAAGACGACGATGATGGGGCTCGCGACACCGGTCAGGCTCGACGGCAACACGACATGATCCGGTACGTCGACCCGACCGCCTGCGAGGTCGTTGTACCAGTGGACACGCCACAGGTTCCGGGCGTCGGGCCCCTGGGGATCGGCATCGCCGACCATCTGATGATGGTCGAAGGTCGACGGATCCTCGAGCTGCGCGAAGGTCGGCAAGGTGATGCCCTGCTCGCGGAATCGCTGCACGCTGTTGGCGAGGGCCGCTTCGTCGACGACTCGGTCGGTCAGCCCGAACTGGTTCTCGAGGGCGTCGGTCGTTACGTCGAGCACGGTCACCTTGACATTCTGTCAAGGGAATCCGTTACTCGTGGTGTCTGACACCACGAGTAACGAAATCAGAACGGGCGGTCGTCGGGTGGGAGCGTGCTCGGTCCGACGTGTGCATCGAGCCAGGCGCACAGGTCGGCGACTCCGCTCCACGTGTCTCGGATGCGCGTGGCGGCGCCCGGGGTGTGGATCCACTTCGGGGCGCCGAACTCCTTGACGGCGATCAGGCCCTTGAGGCGCAGCAGCTCGATGCGAGGATGGTCCTTGGGATAGCCGCGTGGGGCGGTCTTCAGCGTGTCGATGGCGCTGATCGAGTACTTGCGACGGGCGGCGTCGGCGACCAGCGCCGACAGCTCCTCGCCGGTCGCCTCACCATCGATCGCTGCCCGCAGGCGTGCGAGTTGATCCTTCGCCATTGCGTAGTAGCCGGCGCCGACCATCAGGCCGTCGGCCGAGAACTGCACGTAGAAGCCGGCCCCGCCCTCGGACTCTCCGTACGCACCCTGCTGGGTCTTGTAGGGAGGCTTGTTCTTCGAGAACCTGACGTCGTTGTACGGCCGGAACATGTGGAACGGCCCGAACTCGTCGAGTGCCTCGGTCAACTCGACCATCGGCTGCTTCACGAATTCGTCGAACCGACCCTTGTTGGCCTGCCAGAACGAACGCGAGTTGTCGGCAGCGAGCTGTTCGTAGAACTCGATGCCCTCGATGGGGAATCCACGGAACGCCATACCCGCTGACGGTAGCCCGACGTCGAGACAGGTGGGGACGGGGTCGGGGAGGACCGATTGCGACCGATCGCATAGGTTCGCGGCGTGGCAGATCTCTTCCTGGGCGGCACCGTCGACCCCACCTCGCACGAACGCATCAGCACTGCGGTCGACGGCAACCTCGTCGTCGCGACCGACTCGCTGACCACGCACGGCGTGATCGTCGGTATGACGGGTTCCGGCAAGACCGGCCTCGGCGTGATCCTGATCGAGGAGGCGCTGCGCGCAGGTCTCCCGGTGCTGGCGATCGACCCGAAGGGCGACCTCACCAACCTCTGCCTGACGTTCCCCGATCTCTCCCCCGACGACTTCCGTCCGTGGATCGACGAGGCCCAGGCCAAGAACGCCGGCCAATCACCCGACGACTTCGCTGCCAGCCAGGCGGCGCTGTGGCGTGACGGACTCGCCGGCTGGGGGCTGAGCGGCGGGGAGATCGGAACGCTCCGCGAACAGACCGACTTCACGATCTACACCCCAGGTTCCGAGGCCGGCACGGCGCTGAACATCATGGGCTCGCTGCAGCTTCCCGCCGACATGAGCGACGCCGAATCGGTCGCCGACGAGATCGAGGGCTACGTCACCGGGCTCCTCGGTCTGGTCGACATCGCCGCCGATCCACTGTCGAGCCGCGAGCACATCTTGCTCTCGAATCTGATCCATCACTCCTGGAACGAGGGTCGGGGACTCGACCTGATGACGTTGGTCGGCATGATCCCGTCGCCGCCGATTCGCAAGCTCGGCGTCTTCGACCTCGACCAGTTCTTCCCGGCCGACGATCGGATGCAACTGGCGATGAAGCTCAACGGACTGCTCGCTTCGCCGTCGTTCGCTGCGTGGGCACAAGGGCAGCCCCTCGACATCGATTCGATGCTGTTCGACGCCCAGGGACGCGGCCGTTGCGCCATCGTGACCACCGCGCACCTGTCCGACGACGAGCGCCAGTTCGTGACCTCGCTGATCCTGTCGAAGCTGGTCACGTGGATGCGCCGCCAGAGCGGCACCACCGATCTCCGAGCACTGCTCTACATGGACGAGGTCGCCGGCTACCTGCCGCCGACAGCGATGCCGCCGACCAAGAAGCCGATCATGACGCTGATGAAGCAGGCACGAGCGTTCGGTGTCGGTGTGGTCCTGTCGACCCAGAACCCGGTCGACCTCGACTACAAGGCCATGTCCAACGCCGGCACCTGGATGATCGGCCGACTCCAGACCGATCGCGACAAGGCCCGACTGCTCGACGGCATGGCGAGTGCGGCCGGGTCGGTCGACGTCGCGGCCATCGATGCAACCATCTCGGGCCTCGCGAAGCGCGAGTTCGTGCTGCGACGAGCCGGCAAGGATCAGCCCGAGATCTTCACGACGCGCTGGGCGATGTCGTACCTGCGGGGTCCGATGACCCGCGATCAGATCGAACTCGTCACACCGACCGGCGCGGCGGACTCCGAGCCGGCCGGCACGACTGTCTCTCCGGCGACAGCCGCAGCCCCGACCGCGACGGCCGCAGCAGCGGTGGCAACTGCGACGACTGCGACGACTGCGACGGGCGGAGCAGCGACGGGCGGAGCAGCACCTGCCGAGACGCTGCCGAGCGATCAGAGCGTCGTCGCTCCCGAGGTGGCCGACGGCATCGCCGTTCGCTGGGTCGACGTCGCGGCACCGTGGCTCGGCGATGTCGGCGGCGACTCGAGGGGAACGGTACGAGAAGCGGCCGTCGTGGCTCGGGTGGCGGTCCGCTACGACGAGACCAAAGCCGATCTGGTGCACGATGAAGAGTTCGAAGCGGTCATCTTCCCGCTCACCGACCCTGCCGACGTGTCCACCCTCACCGCCGTCGACTACGACGACCGCGACCTCCGCACGGACGCTCCAACCGGCGCCACGTACCGACTCACCGACGCCCGCATCCACACCAAGACGTTCTTCAACGACATCGAGCGCGATCTGCGCGATCACCTCACCCGCATCCTCTCGATCGAGATCCCCGCCAACGCCGACCTGAAGCTCTTCGGGCGACCCGGAGAGGACGAAGCAGCGTTCGCGACACGATGCGAGCGGGCCGCCGACGAGCTCGCGGATGCCGACATCGCCAAACTGCGCGACAAGTACGAGGCCAAGGCCACCAAGCTGCGCGACAAGATCGATGCTGCAGAGGACCGCGCCGCCGTCGCTGCCGAGGAGGCCAAGGGCAAGAAGTCGTCCGAGTTCTTCTCGACGGCCGGCTCGCTGCTCGGCGGGTTGCTCGGCGGGAGCAAGTCGAAGACGAAGATGGTCGGCGACCTGCTCGGCGATGCCGGTACCGCTGCACGCCGACGCGGGAGCACGAGCGCATCCGACCGCCGCGTCGACGCCGCCGAGAACAAGGTGGCGCGTCTGGTCGAGCAGTACGACGAGCTCGAGATCGAACTCGACGACGACGTCACGGCCATCACCGAACGATGGGACGCCGCGGCAGCGGCGATCACCTCGATGACCGTGGGGCTCGAGCGCACCGACGTCAAGGTCACCCACCTGACGCTGGCATGGCTGCCCGTCGACTGAGCTCGAGCGGAAGCGCAGCCGCGAGCACCGTGCCGACGGAGAGACTCGAACTCTCACTGACGGCGACCTAAACGCCGTGCCTCTGCCAATTGGGCTACGTCGGCGGACCCCTCGAACCTACTCCCCAACCTCCCCTCCAACCCGTTTGCGTTGCAGTTCGGATGGCCCGGCCCGTCCGGACTGCAACACAAACGTGAAGTGGGCACTCCTAGCCTGCCACCGTGGCGGCAGCCGGAACCGACGACACCTCCACCATGGGTTCGACGCTCGTCGACCTCGTGTGCTGGCTCGCCGTCGGCGTCACCGGGCTGGTCTTGAGCACCCAGGCGATCGGATGGTCGGGCACGAAGCTCCTCGCCGCCGCACACGCTCTGACCCCCTACCTCGCGGTCCCGATCGTCATCGTGGCGGTCGTGGCCCTGTGGCGCCGGAAGCTGCTCCAGGCGACCGTCGCCACCGCAGTCGGCTTCGGCATCGCCGCGCTGGGGACGCCACTGGCGTTCCCGGACCAACAGCCACCGCCAGTTGCGGACAGCGCCGGCCTCGACGTCGCTTCGGTGAACCTGTGGTACCAGAACGAACGCGTCGACGAGGTCGCGGAAGCACTCGCCGAGCTCGATGCCGACGTGATCGTGTTCAGCGAGTACACGCCCAGCCATCAGTCGGTACTGACCGCGAGCCCACTCGTCGCTCGCTACCCACACCGCGTCGAACGCAACGGCGACCGGCCGACCGGAGTGGCCGTGTGGAGTCGGTGGCCACTGAGCGACAACGGCCTCCTCGCCACGTACCACAGCAGCTACGACGTCACCGTCGCTGGGCCGGACGGTGACGTCCGAATGGTGGCGATGCACATGGTCACACCATTCGACGACCTCGACGGATGGCAGAGCGACCTGGCGATCGCCCGCGCAATCGGCCGCACGACCGACGGGCCCACGCTGCTGATCGGCGATCTGAACTCGTCGCACTGGCACCCAGGTTTCCGGCAGGTGCTCGACGCCGGCTTCGTCGACGCCCACGCTGCGACGGGCTCGGGGTTCTCGACATCATGGCCGATCGGCCGGATCGTTCCCGCGTTCGTACGTCTCGACCATGCGCTCACCGCCGGCGGGCTGGTCGCAGCCGACGTCACCGATTTCGACGTGCCCGGCAGTGATCACCGCGGGCTGCTGGTCAACGTTGCTCCAGCTCGCTGAGCAGGGCTCGGAACGCCCGACCGCGATGCGAGATCGCGTTCTTCGCCGCGACCCCCATCTCGGCGAACGTCGCGCCGTCGGCTTCGTCGGGCTGGAACACCGAGTCGTAGCCGAAACCGATCTCACCTCGCTCGGCGGTCGTGATCACGCCCGGGCAGACACCCTCGACGGCGAGTTCCGAACCGTCGGGCCACACCACGATCGCCACCGTCTTGAACGCGGCGCGTCGATTGGATTCACTACCGAGTTCAGCAAGCAGCTTGGCGCGGTTGTCGGCGTAGGAGCGTCCATCCCCTGCGTATCTCGCGGCGTGGACGCCGGGGGCACCGCCGAGCGCATCGACCTCGAGGCCGGTGTCGTCCGCGACGGCCGCCATCCCCGTCGCCGCGCAGAGCGCCACGGCCTTCAGACGGGCGTTGCCCAGCAGCGTGTCGGCGTCCTCGACCACGTCGGGAACGTCGTCGGGACGCGGCAACAGGTCGACGACACCATCGAGCAGGCGCTGGATCTCCACGACCTTGTCGGGGTTGGCGGAAGCACAGACCAGTTGGATCATCGCGTCGAGCTCAGTTGGCAGGTCGGGCAGCCGGCGGGGTCGCGATCAGCTCCGCCTGGAGATCGGCGATCGTGGCCAGGCCACCTTCGGCCAGTCGCAGCAGCGAGTCGAGTTCGGGTCGGGTGAACGCCATGCCTTCCGCAGTGCCCTGCACCTCGACGAAACGGGCCTCGCCACCGTCGATCGGGCGCAGCATCACGACGTTCATGTCGACCTCGGCGGTGCTGTCCTCGACGTAGGGAAGGTCGAGCAGCGGGGTGCCGCCGACGATGCCGACGCTGATCGCCGTACAGAACGAGTGCAAGGGATTGACGGCCAGGTCACCGCGATCGACCACCCGCTGGAGCACGTCGTGCAGCGCGATGAAGCCACCACAGATGCTGGCAGTGCGGGTTCCGCCGTCAGCTTGCAGCACGTCGCAGTCGACCATCACCTGTCGTTCGCCGAGCACTTCCATGTCGCAGGCAGCTCGCAGCGAACGGGCGATCAGCCGTTGGATCTCGATGGTCCGACCGCTCTGCTTGCCACGGGCAGCCTCGCGACCGATCCGCTCCGGAGACGCTCCCGGCAGCATCGAGTACTCAGCGGTGACCCAACCCTTGCCCGAGTTGCGCATCCAACGGGGCACGTCGTCGTCGATCGAGGCCGTGCAGAGCACCCGCGTCTTGCCGAACGAGACGAGGCACGAGCCATCGGCCATCTCGGTGAAGTCACGCTCGAAGGTGATCGGGCGGAGTTGATCGTCGGTGCGGCCGTCGGGGCGAGCCATGGGGTCTCCGTTTCGTCGGGTTCTGTCGACCGTGGGTTGGTCGTGGCGGTGCACAGGGTGCCACAGGACGATCAGGAAGCGGACGGGTTCCACGATTCGGTGTGATCGAGTTCCGGCCCGAGGAGTTGTGCGCCGAGTTCTCGGAACAGCTCGACGTCGCCACTCGACACGAATCGGTGACGGCCGACTCGGCCGTCGTCGCGCAGCAGGCCGAGCGCGCCGAGACGCTCCATCACCGCGAACGCCGTCTCGTCGGCGGAACTGACGAGCGTGACGTCGGGCCCCATCACCTCGCTGATCGTGCGCGCCAGGAACGGGTAGTGCGTGCACCCGAGGAGGAGCGCGTCGACCCCAGCGCTCCGGATGGGTGCCAACAGTCGCTCGGCGAGCACGGTGACCTCGTCGCCGGTGGTCTGGCCGCGCTCGACGAATTCGACGAACCCCGGGCACGCGGCGCTGGTCAACGAGACCGGCGCACCGGTGTCGACCACCGCACGAAGGTAGGCGCCCGATGCCATCGTGCCGACCGTGCCGATCACGCCGACCTTGCCGGTGGTGGTCGTGGTGACGAGCGAGCGAGCACCCGGTCCGATCACGTCGATGACGGGGACGGGCAGCTCGGCTCGCAGCTCATCGAGGCCGGCGGCCGTCGCGGTGTTGCAGGCAACGACGACGGCCTTGGCGTCGAAGTCCTTCACGAGGCTCCACGCGAGTTCGTGGGCATAGCTGCGAACGTCGTCGAGCGGCTTCGATCCGTACGGGTAGCGGCCGGTGTCACCGATGTAGACGAGGTCTTCGGCGGGAAGCAGGTCGATGGCCGCGCGGGCGACCGTGAGGCCGCCGAAACCCGAGTCGAACATCCCGATGGGCCGATCCACGGTGGCGCAGCCTATTGCGGTCGGTTCCCCGAGCCCTGGGCTCGGGGAACCAGACCACGGTCAGGGAGCGACGGCGGGCATGATCCCGTCGAGTTCGTGCGAGAAGCCGTTGGTGGACGTGATGTCGACACCGATGATTCCTGCCCCACCGATCGTCGGCGGCGTCGCCGCAGCATCGACCGGCTGCACACCACCGCTTGCGACTGGCACGTCTGCGGCGGCGAGCACTGCTGCTGAATCGAGTGCGTCGCCGTCAACGATGTGCGACAGCAACAGCTGTTCGAGGTCAGCTGGGTCGGCCGGCGGTGTCACTCCGTTGAAGGCATCGTCGTTGGGGGCGAAGACGGTGACCGGCCCTGCTCCCTCGAGCAGGTCCTTCGCGGCCTGCACCTGGTCGACCAGGCCGAGGAACGTGGTGAAGTTCCCCGCGGCTTGCAGCGCCTCGGTTGCGGTGGCCGGCGGCGGCGTCGTCGGCGGCGTCGTCGGAGCCGTGGTGGTCTGCGGCGGCGCTGTCGTCGGCGCAACCGTGGTCGGCGCCGTCGTCGTCTCGGGCGTCGTCGTCTCCGGGGTCGTGGTCGCCGGGGTCGTCGTCTCGACCACCGTCGACGACGTGGTCGGCGGCGGGGAGCTGGCGGCGAGGCGACACGTGACGGTGTCTCCCGGTGCGAACGTGTAGTTCGGGAACGTCAGTGCTCCGACACGTTCGATGGAGCTGTCCGGCGAGTCGAGCTCGATGGCCATGGCCACCGTGGTCTGTGTGCCCTCGAGGGGAGCTCTGACACAGTCGATGACGGGCCCGAACGGGACCCAGCCCGCCGGGACGTTCACGACGGCGCTGACGGTCGACTGCCACGCCTCGGGCTCGGTGACCGACTCGTCGGCCTGCCACTCGAAGTCGACGCGACCGTCGGTACCGGTGTTGGCACCAGCCGCTTCGCCGGGAGCGACGCCATCGGGGCGGAGCCACTCGAACGACGTCGGCGCTTCGGCGGGTCCGACGACGCTGACGATGAACCCGACGTCGATCTCGCTGCCGGTCTCGTCGGTCGTCTCGAGGATCAGCAGGCTCGACGTGGCCGTGGCCCCGTCATCGTCGTCGCCCCCCCAGATGAACCAGGCGAGCAGGGCGAGGATCGCCAAGGCAACGAGGACCATGATGGCGATCGGACCCGGCTTCTTGTACCACGGGACCTCGTCCTCGGGAATCGAATCTGCGTCGCCAGGAGCGTCGCCGGGTGGCACCGGTGGTACACCTTCGCCCGCGCCGGGCTCGGTGGCGGGCATCTGGGTGGTCGGGTCCATCGGGGCCGACGCGTCGGTCGGCAGCGTCGGCGGCACGGCGTCGGAGGGCGGTGGCGAACCGGCTGGCGGCGTCGGCTGACCCGGTTCGGGCGGCGGCGCGCCGGCACCGGTGGGGTCGGGGAGCTTCGGATCCGAATCGGTCATGCCGACGAGTGTGGCAGGCCACACGCTCTCCGTGGCGGATCTCGGCAGGTCTTGAGAACAGCTTGAGTCGGCGTCGCAGCTTCGCGATCGACGCTGCGATCGGCCACACTCGTCACCATGCCCACGATCTCAGCGAACGACATCGACATCTGCTACGAGAGCTTCGGCCCCGACGACGCCCCACCATTGCTCCTGGTGATGGGCCTTGGCGCCCAGATGACGTTGTGGCGGCCGGGCTTCGTGTCCGAGCTCCTGGAGCGGGGATTCCGTGTGATTCGCTTCGACAACCGAGATGCCGGGCTGTCGACCAAGACCGAGGGACCGCCGCCCGATGTGATGGCGATGTATGCAGCGTTTGCTGCCGGCGAACCGATCGAGGCGCCCTACACGCTGTCGCTGCTCGCGGCCGACGCCGTCGGCCTGCTCGACGCGCTCGACATCCCGGCCGCTCACATCGTCGGAGCGTCGATGGGCGGGATGATCGTCCAGACGATCGCCATCGAACATCCCGACCGCGTGCTGTCGCTGACCAGCATCATGTCGACCACCGGCCACACCGAGGTCGGTCAGCCGGACGCCGAGGCCATGATGGCGTTGCTCAGCCCAGCGCCCGAGGGCCGTGACGCCGCAATCGCCGCGAGCATGAACACCTCGCGCATCATCGCCGGCGACCTGTACGACGCCGAGGAGTCTCGCCAGCTCGCCGCCGAGTCGTACGATCGCTGCTTCCATCCGGCGGGCACGATGTTCCAGATCGCAGCGATCGCTGCGAGCGGCGACCGCACCGAGGGACTCCAACAGCTCGATGTGCCCACGTTGGTGATCCACGGCCGCCAGGATCCGCTGGTGACACTGTCCGGCGGCACCGCCACGGCCGAGGCGGTCCCCGGCGCCGAGCTGCTGGTGTTCGGCCTGATGGGTCACGACATGCCGAAGCTGTACTGGTCACAGATGGCCGACTCGATCTTCAACATCGCGGCGCGAGGCGAAGGCCTCTGAACGTGGCGGACATCGCGAACGACGCCCGCCTCGACCCTCGGGTGAAGTGGGCGTTGCGCAACGTGCCGGTCACCCAGCTCGGTGACGTCGACAGCCGGGAACGGCTCGTCGAGATCTCGAACAGCCCGAAGGCCAACGCACTGCGAGACAAGACCGAGGCGCTGTACGACGCACTCGACACCGAGGAGGTGGCGTCGTCGGCAGGTCTCGCGATCACCGTCCACGACGTGACCTCCGAGCCCGACGGCAACACGATCAAGATCCGCTTCGTCCGACCCGAGGGCGACGACGAGCTGCCCTGCGTGTACTACGTCCACGGCGGCGGCATGCAGAACGGGACCTGCTTCGGAGCGATGTATCGGATCTGGGCCCGCGTGCTCGCCGCCCAGGGCGTGGCTGTTGCGATGGTCGACTTCCGCAATTGTCTGACGCCCTCGTCGGCGCCCGAGATCGAACCGTTCCCCGCCGGGCTCAACGACTGTGTTTCCGGGCTCAAATGGGTGATCGCCAACGCCGCCGAGCTCGGTGTCGACACGTCACAGGTGATCGTGGCCGGCGAATCCGGCGGCGGGAACCTGACGTTGGCAACCGGGATGCAACTGCTGCGCGACGGGGACATCGGACTGATCAGCGGGCTGTACGCCCTGTGCCCCTACATCGCCGGCGAGTGGCCGCAGGAACGGTTTCCGTCGTCGATCGAGAACGAGGGCATCCTGCTCAACCTGCACCACAACCGCGGGGTGGTGTCGTACGGGATGGAACACTTCGAGGCCGCCAATCCGCTGGCGTGGCCGTCGTTCGCGACCGAGGCCGACGTCGCCGGTCTGCCGCGCACGTTCATCAGCGTCAATGAAGCCGACCCGTTGCGCGACGAGGGCGTCGAGTTCTATCGGCTGCTGCTCCAGGCTGGGGTGCCGGCTCAGTGTCGAGTCGTGATGGGCACCAGCCACGGTATGGACGTGTTCACCGCCGTGCTGCCCGACATCAGTCGAGAGACCGCCGCGAGCATCGCCCGCTTCGCAACCGGTTGACGCGGAGGCGCTGTGCACGATCGTCGCGAGTGGTGGGGCTGGGTGCTCTTCCTGGTGTCCGCTGTGTTCTTCACCGCCGTTGCGATCCGTGATCGCGACCCGCTGGTCGCGGCCGGAGGCGTCACGTTCCTGCTCGCCTGCGTGCTGTTCCTTCGTTCGTATCCGAAGGCCTAGTACCGATGGCGAGCGGGCGCTGCCGACCGCTGTGCGACTCGGCCTGGCTCGCGTCGACGGGGCCTCAGAAGTAGATGATCTCTTCGGCTTTGGCTTCGGCTGCGTCGAGGTCATCGGTGTAGGCACCGGTCGACAGATACTTCCAGCCGCCATCGCACACGATGAACACGATGGTTCCTTCGTCGATCTGACTGGCGACCTTCGCAGCGCCGGCGAGTGCAGCACCCGCTGAGATGCCAGAGAAGATCCCGCACTCGTGAACGAGACGTCGAGTCCATTCGATCGACTCGCGGGGGCGCACGACTCGCTTGCGGTCGAGGATGTCGAAGCCGTTCCAGTTCTCGAACACGGGCGGGATGTAGCCCTCGCCGATGTTGCGTAGGCCCTCGACGCGCTCACCCAGCGGCGGCTCGACCGCGACGATCTGGATGTCCGGATTCTGCTCCTTGAAGAATCGGCCGGCACCCATCAAGGTCCCGCTGGTGCCGAGCCCAGCGACGAAGTGGGTCATCTCCGGGACGTCGCGGAGGATCTCGGGGCCGGTGCCTTCGTAGTGCGCCCTGGGGTTGGCATCGTTGGCGTACTGGTACGGGAAGTACCAGTCGGGGTGCTGCGCAGCGAGCTCGATCGCCCGCGCGACGGCACCGTTCGAGCCCTCCTCGCCAGGGGTGAGGATCAGCTCGGCGCCGAAGACCTCGAGCATCTGGCGACGCTCGATCGACACGCTCGTCGGCATCATGATCTTGATCGGATAGCCCTTGATCCCGGCGATGGCCGCCAGCGCGATTCCGGTGTTGCCCGACGACGGCTCGAGGATTGTCTGGCCGGGCAGGAGCCGCCCGTCCTTCTCGGCGGCTTCGATCATCGACTTTGCGATGCGGTCCTTGACCGACCCGAACGGGTTCTGCATCTCCATCTTGGCGAGAATGCGCACGTTCGGGTTGGGAGACAGGTTCGACACGTCGACCATCGGGGTGTTGCCGATCATGTCGAGCACGCTCTCGTTCACGAGGCCTGGCATCGTGAAATTCGGGCTCAGAGTGTTCGTCACAGTTCTCCCAACACCATCCCGGCCGACGGCATTCCGACTAATCCGATGGTTTCTGTCAGGAATCGTACCTGGCGGCCCGATCGACCCGCCACCCGGCCCCCGATCCGCGTGAACACGCACCAATGAAATCGGCGTCGTCGCTCACACGGACCTCGGGTTCCGAGGGCCTGACACCCGCGCCCGGTCAGACGATCGCGACGGGCTCTTCGGCGATCGTGCCGTCGAGGATCCGGTAGCTGCGCACCTCGGGCGCCTCGCGTTTGAGGCTGACGATCACATAGTGCCACGACGGGTCGGGCGCCGACGCCACGTCCGTGGGACTCGGGTACGGCTCGGAGTGGGTGTGGCTGTGCACCACACCGTTGATCTCGAAGTCGCGGTCGTCGGCGTCCATCTCGGCTCGGAGGTGGTCCTTCGGGTCGATCGTGTACACCCGGGCCGACTCGGCGACGTTGGTGCACGGGTAGTAGGTCGGCGCCCGATCGGCCGCTCCCCCACCCGCGGTCGGCGGTCCGGCGATGAGCCCGCAGGCCTCGAACGGATACGCATCGAGCGCGGCGCCGATCATCTGCGCGTAGGCCTGGCGGGAGATCTCGATCACGGCGACGAGGATACGGCGCCGCCACGGGACCGTTCCGCTCAGATCAGGCCGGCGGCGGCGAACATGCGGGCGTAGATCTCTCGGATCACCGCTTCCTTGCGCAGGTTGTAGTCCATGACGTGCTCGCCGCCCGCCGTCGCCGCAGCGGCGGCAGCCGTCTTGGCCTCGAGGTAGACCGCGGCGTCGCCAGGATGCGCACGCAACCAGTCCCGGAACATCAGGTGGCGGATCGTCTCCGGGCAGTCGGGCGAGAACACGTGCAGGTTCACCCGAGGTTCGCCACCTTTCAGGAGACGGTGTTGATGCCAGCCCGGCTCGCGGATCGTCAGCTCGAATCCGACGCGCTGCAAGTCTGGTACGTACGACGCCTCGTCGCTGGAGTCGGCCACGGTGAGGTCGATGTCGAGGACCGGCTTGGCTGCCAGGCCGGGTACCGCTGTCGAACCGACGTGATCGAGCGCGAGGACGCGGTCGCCGAGCGCCCTGCCGATCCGGTCCGCGACCGAGTCGTAGACCTCCGGCCAGGTCGGGTCGGAGGGGGCGATCGTCACCGGCTCTGGCTCGGTGCGCCCGGCGACCCAGATGTCGTCGGCGTCGCGGGCATCCCACTCGTGGTGCCGCGTGATGTCCTCGGGCGAGGGCACGATCGGGATCAGGCGGTGATCGTGCGGTCGATGAACTCGATTGCTGCGGCACGGAAGCGGTGGCGGGCCGCGAGTTCGTCGTGGATCAAGTGGCCTGCGCCGTCGACGATCAGCACGTCGACGTCGGAGGAGATCTCGGCGAAGTGTCGGGCGAGTGCGGGGTCGGCCACGGCACCCGGAACATCGGGGTCGGCGCAGACGATCAACGACGGCGCCCCGAACGCGACATCGGGATCGAGGAACGTGCCGATCGTTCCGTCGAGCACCGGATCGAGCACCGAAGCATCGACGGCCAGCAACGAGCCGGCCATCGCCGAGATGCCATCGGCGTGCAACATGGCGCCGAACGTCGATCCCGACATGCCCGGTGCCGCGGCGAGCATTCCGGCGAGCGCCTCGCGGGTCATCCCGGCGGCCTGCATCTGCGGGACCGAACCGCGCATGAACCTGAAGCCGTCGAGCAGCGTCTGATCCGCCCGCTCAGGAGCATTTCCGGCTGCGCCCAGCGGCGGGTCCTCCATCACGGCAGCGACGACCAGTTCGGCGTGCCGTTGCGTGAGCGCAGCGGCGGTTGCACCGCCGAGCGAGTGTCCGACCACGACGCACGGCTGTCCGGCGACCTGCTCGATCGCGGCGACGGCATCGCTCACACAGCCGGCCGTGGTGTACTCCCCCGGCGCCCGGTCGGACGCACCGTGTCCGCGGAAGTCGAGGCGGAGGACACGAAATCGCTCGGCGAGTTCGGGCACGAACCAGTCCCAGGTGCCGCCGAACGACGTGATGCCGTGCAGGAGCAGGATTGGCGGGGCCGACGGATCACCGTCCTCGGCGACATGGAGTTCGAAGGAGCCGTTGCGGATCTTCACCCGGCCGAACGTAGACCGTCGAGCAGGCCGGCCGGCGACCCGAACCCAACGGGGTCGGCCGCAACGGGCTCGGTAGGGTTGCGTCTCCTCCGAGAAGGTGCAGGCAATGGCGAAGGGCAAGAAGACCAAGAAGGACAAGGGCGGCGACGGCACGCAGCTCATCGCGTCCTACAAACGCGCCTACCGCGACTACGACATCCTCGACACCTACGAGGCGGGCATGATCCTCACCGGGAGCGAAGTGAAGAGCCTGCGCGAGGGCAACGCACAGATCTCCGAGGGCTACGCCCGGGTGCAGCGCGGCGAGATGTGGCTCGACGGCATCCACATCCCGCCGTACACGAATGCGATCGGCTTCGGCGCCCACGATCCGGATCGTCAACGCAAGCTGCTGTTGAACCGAGCCGAGATCGACAAGCTCGACCAGCGCGTCGCCCAGGGCAGCCTCACGATCGTGCCGCTGCGCCTGTACT
Source organism: Ilumatobacteraceae bacterium (assembly GCA_963716095.1). Lineage (GTDB taxonomy): Bacteria > Actinomycetota > Acidimicrobiia > Acidimicrobiales > Ilumatobacteraceae > Sva-07. The sequence continues at coordinate 112,278 of CAVQSV010000003.1, forward strand.
GGAAGAACGGCCGAGCGAAGATCGAACTCGGTTTGGCCAAGGGTCGCACCAAGGGCGACAAGCGCCAGCGCATGGCCGAGCGCGACTCCGACCGCGAGATCGAGACCGAGTTCAATCGGGCCAACAAGTACGGCGACGCCCGCCGCTGATTCCTCAACTGATTCCTCCGCCTCGCGTGATCTGAACGCCGCGAGTTCCGGAATCCGGAACCTCACGGGCGCAGATCGTGCGTTGGAACCCGGACAGCACGGATCGGCCAGGCGTCGGTCGCTACGGTGCACCAATGCTGATCGTCGCCGGTTCCATCACCACCGAAGTCGGGGGTCGGGACGCGTTCCTCGCTGCTGTCAGGCCAATGGTGGCCGCCACCCACACCGAGCCGGGTTGCCGCGAGTACGTCTTCTCGCCGGATCCCGACCACCCCAACCGTCTGCTGTTGTTCGAGTTGTGGGACGACCAAGCGGCGCTCGACGCCCACTTCGCGACCGAGCACATGGCCGAGTTCCAGCGAAAGGTGGCCGACATCGCGATCGTCGGCAGGGAGATCAAGAAGTACACGATCTCCGACGTCGGCCCCGTGCGCTGATCACACCAGGGGCTGACCCTGGGAACTGCTTCCTGGCGTGGGTTGTTCAGCCCACCGGCTCGGCGACGTCGTACAGCGTTGTGCGCCGCGCGAGGGTGCGTCCCAACGGAGCGACGAGCGAACCGAACGAGTCCTCGCTCATCTTCTGACCGTGGATCGCGCCGGCCGCCCTGCTGATGTTCTCGTCCATCAAGGTGCCGCCGAGATCGTTGACGCCGGCCTGCAACAGCTGACGCGCTCCCGGCACGCCGATCTTCACCCATGACGCCTGCACGTTGTCGATCAGCCCGCGGTACGCGAGACGGCCAACGGCGTGGAGCAGGATCGTCTCGCGGAACGTCGGACCGCGCCGCGCCTTGCGCTGCAGGTAGATCGGTGACGCCATGTGCACGAACGGCAGCGGGATGTACTCGGTGAAGCCACCGGTGCGCCGCTGGACATCACGGGTGCGTTCGATGTGGCGCGCCCAGTGGATCGGCCGCTCGATCGAGCCCGCCATGATGGTGACGTTCGAGCGGAGCCCCACCCGATGGGCGGTCTCGTGCACCTCGAGCCACTCGTCGGTGGTGATCTTGTCGGGACACAGGATCGACCTCGGTCCCTCGTCGAGGATCTCCGCCGCGGTCCCCGGCAGCGAGCGCAGGCCAGCGTCCTGGAGCCGACGCAGGTAACTCTCGAGCGGCTCCTCGAGCCGGCGCGCCCCCTCGTGGACTTCGAGCGCGGTGAACGCATGCACGTGCATCTCCGGCACGGCGTCCTTCACCGCATGGCACACGTCGACGTAGTAGTCGCCGTCGAAGCTCGGGTGGATACCGCCCTGCAGCGTGACCTCGGTGGCGCCCAGCTCCCAGGCCTCGCGCACCCGTTGCTGGATGTCTTCGATCGTGAGGAGGTACGGCGTACCGCGCAGGTTCAGCGAGATCTTGCCCTTCGCGAACCCGCAGAACTTGCACTTGAAGGTGCACACGTTGGTGTAGTTGATGTTCCGGTTGTGGACCCATGTGACCACGTCACCAACGGTGTCGCGTCGGAGCTGGTCGGCCACTTCCGCGACGGCGGCGACCTCGCGGCCGCGGGCCTCGAACAGCGTCACCATCTCGTCGATCCCGAGATCGCTTCCCGCCTCGAACCCGGCGAGCACCTCGGCCACGGCACCTCGAATCGGGGCCGACGGCGCCGGCAGCAGCGTCGGCGGGTCGGCGTTCCAGCCCGAGTACCACTGCGTCGAACGGTCGCCGACGATCACGACGTCGGCACCGTCCGCTGTCTCGGTCGTGCCCTGCACACGCTCGGGGAACTGGCTGCCGGGATCGTCGCGGGCGAGGCACTCGGCATCGCTGCGGTCGAGCACCGCAAAGCGCAGCGCCGGGTCGACCCAGTGCTCCGGCCCGGCGAGGGTGTCGTCGAGGTACTCCGGATACGCGGTGAGGCGTGGTGCGAGCGTGAACCCACGCGCCTCGGTCACCTCGCGGAGCCGGTCGAGGTCGGGCCACGGACGTTCGGGGTTGACGTGGTCGGCGGTCACGGGTGACACCCCGCCCCAGTCGTCGATGCCCGCATCGAGCAGCACACCGAAGTCGTCGGAGAGGTTGGGTGGTGCCTGCAGATGGATCGACGACGGCAGCACGAGGCGCGCAGCGGCGATGGTCCACAGGTACTCGTCGGGTGGACAGGCGGGGGCGTTGCGCATGCCGGTGAGCAGCTTGGGCAGGAAGTTCTGGATGATCACCTCCTGCACGTGGCCGTGCCGTTCGTGGCTCGCCGCGATCGCGCGCAGGCCGTCGAGGCGGTCCTGGCGCTCGTCACCGATGCCGACCAGCAGCCCGGTCGTGAACGGGATCTGCAACTCCCCCGCGGCCTCCAGCGTCGCGAGGCGGCGAGCCGGGTCCTTGTCGGGGGCGCCGCGGTGACAGGCGAGATCGTCGCGAATCGACTCGATCATCATTCCCTGGCTCACGGACACCGGGCGAAGCTGACGCAGTTCGTCGATCGACAGTGCGCCCGCGTTCGCGTGCGGAAGCAGGCCGGTCTCCTCGACGACCATCTGACACATCGCGGCGAGATAGTCGACGGTGCTCGCGTAGCCGTGATCGGCGAGCCACGTCCGTGCCACCTCGTAGCGCAACTCGGGCCGTTCGCCGAGGGTGAACAGCGCCTCGTGGCAACCGGCACGAGCCCCGGCGCGCGCGATGGCGCGCACCTGCTCGGGTGCGAGGTACGGCTCGGCGACGCGTGCGGGCGGCTGCGCGAAGGTGCAGTAGTCGCACGTGTCGTTGCACAGGAACGTGAGCGGGATGAACACCTTGGGCGAGTACGTGATCCTCGTGCCGGTGACTTGGTCCCGCTGGCGACCAGCGGCGCTCAGCAGTTCGTCGAGCGGCAGTGCGAGGAGTTCGGCGTCGTCCGGATGCGGCATCGTCGCACGGTACCCGCCAGTGGGTTCGGAATGCGAACCCACTGCTAGAGTTCTCTCCCGTGCCCCCGACGCCGACCGATCACGGACCCGGCATCGAGTCGGTCGCGGCAATCGTCGGCGATCGATGGTCGATGCTGATCGTGCGCAACATCTTTCGTGGCATCCGCAGGTTCGATGCCCTCCAGGACGACCTCGGGGTGTCGAGGCCGATCCTGGCCGACCGGCTCAAGCGGCTCGTCGCAGCGGGGATCCTCGAACGACAGCGCTATCAAGAGCACCCACCTCGCTACGACTACGTCCTGACGCCGGCAGGCACCGAGCTCTCCCCTGCCCTCGTCGCCCTGATCCGTTGGGGCGACCGGTGGTTCGGTGACGGCGACCGAACCGTCGTGCTGGTCCACGCCGAGTGCGGCAACGAGTTCGAACAGGGTTTCTGGTGTTCGACGTGCGCGTCCACCATCGGGCCCAGCGACATCAGGTCGCTGCAATGACCACGGATCGATCGATCGACCTCGCCCACATGGGCCACGCGATCGACGCTGCGGCTTCCGTTCGGCGCCGGACGTCACCGAATCCCTGGGTGGGCTGTGTCGTCGTCACCGCTGATGGAGACAGCTTCGCCGGCGCCACCGGCGCACCCGGCGAGCCCCATGCCGAGATCCACGCCCTCGCCGCGGCTGGCGAGCGGGCGCACGGCGCCACGCTCTACACCACACTCGAGCCGTGCGCGCATCACGGCCGAACACCCCCGTGCACGGAGGCGATCATCACCGCAGGGGTTGCTCGCGTCGTGGTCGGCATCGTCGACCCCGATCCGAACGTGGCCGGTCGCGGAATCGACCGGTTGCGTCGGGCCGGGATCACCGTCGACGTCGGCGTGGCCGGAGTCGACGTCGAAGCTCAACTGCTCCCCTACCTCACCCATCGCCGAACAGGTCGCCCGTTCGTCGTCCTGAAGTTGGCCGCGTCGATCGACGGCGGCACCGCAGCGCCCGACGGATCGAGTCGCTGGATCACCTCGCAGGCTGCCCGCAACGTCGTTCACGAACTGCGCGCCGACAGCGATGCGATCTGCGTCGGCGCCGGCACGGTTCGCGCCGACGACCCCGAACTCACCGTCCGCCACGTCGACGGAGCGGACCCACTGAGGGTGGTCCTCGGCACGGTTCCGGCCGCCGCCAAGGTGCAGCCCTGCCTCGCATGGTCCGGAGACCTCGGCGAGCTGCTCGATCACCTCGGCGGGCGAGGTGTGGTCCAGCTGCTCGTCGAGGGAGGTGCCACCGTGGCTGCCTCGTTCCACCGTGAGGGCCTCGTCGACCGCTACGTCATCCATCTCGCCCCATGCCTCTTCGGGGGCGACGACGCCCGACCGCTGTTCGCCGGTGCCGGCGGAGCGACGATCGACGATGTGTGGCGAGGCCGCATCGTTTCGACCCGTCTGGTCGGCGACGACCTCGAGGTCATCATGGAGCCGAAGTGATCGAGCACATCGCCACGGCGACCGTGCCGACCAGATGGGGCGAGTTCGCCTGCCACGCCTACCGACGCGCGGACGGGATCGAACACGTTGCGCTCGCGCTCGGCTGTCTCACCGATGCCCCGCTGGTGCGGGTGCACAGCGAGTGCCTCACCGGCGACGTGTTCGCGTCGAGCGCGGTGCGACTGCGGCGCGCAGCGCGATCTCGCACTCGAGCGCATCGCCTCGGAAGGTCGTGGCGTGCTGGTGTACCTCCGCGGGCAGGAAGGGCGTGGCATCGGCCTCGGCGAGAAGATCCGTGCGTACGCCCTCCAAGAGCAGGGCTACGACACCGTCGACGCGAACCTTGCGCTCGGCCACCCCGCTGACGCTCGCGACTACGAGGACGCAGCAGACATCCTGCGACACCTGAGCGCCACCTCGATCCGGTTGCTGACCAACAACCCGGACAAGACCGACGCGCTCACGATGCATGGGATCGAGGTGTCCCAGCGTGTGCCGATCGTGATCGAACCCACCGAGACCACCGCCGAGTATCTCCGCACCAAGCGCGAGCGGATGGGACACGCTCCATCCTGAGGCGTACGACACGAACCCGGCGCTCGGTTCGATGAGACGACGCAGTAGCCTGTCGTCATCAGCTCTCGGTTTTTCGGGCGCTGCACATATCAAACACGGGGCTGACTGGTTTCGACGTCAGTAACGCTGTTCGAGTTTGCGACCCGAGTTCCTCAGACTCGCTAAACGGGGGAACCACAAGAATTGCCGATGAGCAGTTCGCTCTCGCCGCCTGATTTCGATCAGATGAGTGAAGAGTCATCGTGAGCAGAAATGTCGCACGGGGCCACTCCATCACAGCCCGGCAACAGAAGTGAGGGATGACCGCAGGAAAGACTGCTGACGGCGAGAAAGACCGCTGACATGTCGGAAAGACGGCGCGTGGTCCGCCTCGAGCGGACAGCCGACCCGTCGGTGTCACAGCGTCAGTGGCAATGCCGGGAATGGTCGTAGCAAGTTCGTCCACCGGCTGATGGACGGGGGTTCGA
>CAVQSV010000004.1:0-26413 GCA_963716095.1 Ilumatobacteraceae bacterium
CGTGCACGGCCTGTATGCCGCGACGGCCGCGATGGCCGCCTACGCAGTGTTCGGGACGTGCCGTGATCTGAACATGGGGGCCGAGTCGACCGTTGCGCTGATGGCGGCGGCAACCGTCGCCCCCCTCGTCACCGACGCGGACAGTGTCGTCGAGCTCACCTCGCTGGCGGCCGTGCTCGTCGGCGGCTGGTGCGTGCTCGGTTTCGTGTTCAAACTCGGCTTCATCAGCGAGTTCCTGTCGCGCCCGATCCTCGCCGGCTACGTGTTCGGGTCGGGGATCATCATCGTCATCAGCCAGCTCGAGGCGCTGTTCGGGTTGGACATCGACACCAACCTCTACACCACCGACATCGGCGCCGTCATCCGCAATCTCGGTGACGCCCATGGCCTCACCACGTTGATCGGCCTGCTCTCCGTCGGGCTGGTGTTCGGATTGCGCAGACTCGTTCCCAGGATTCCGGCGCCGCTGGTCGCTGTGGTGCTGGGGATCGTGGCGTCGACCGTGTGGAACCTCGATGAGGAAGGTGTCGCCGTGGTCGGGAACATCACGTCAGGCGTGCCCGTGCCCGGGCTCCCCGACGCATCGTTCGATCAGTTCACACAGCTGTTGCTGCCCGCTCGGCATCGCACTCCTGGCGTACCCCGACAGTTTCCTCACCGCACGCTCGTTGTCGACGACGGGCGGGTACACGCTCGACGCCGACCAGGAGTTTCTCGCCATCGGGACATCGAACGTGGCGTCGGGACTGTTCCAGGGCTTCCCCGTCAACGGCAGCCAATCGCGTAGCTACGTGCAGCGCGACGCCGGCGGCAAGACCAATCTGGTCGGGCTGATCTGCTCGGCGCTGGTGCTGGCGACGTTGCTGTTCCTCACCGGGCTGTTCGAACAGCTCCCGCTGGCCGTGCTGTCGGGCATTGTGATCGTCGCCGGCCTCGGCCTGTTCGAAGTCCGTGACTTCCGGGCCCTGTGGCGGGTCAGGCGGTCGGAGTTCTGGCTCGGCACCATCACGGTTGCCTCGGTGCTGGTGTTCGGCATGCTCGGCGGGATCGCGTTCGCCATCGGGCTGTCCATGCTCGTGGCCTTGGCACGGCTGATCAGGCCGCACACCGCCGAACTCGGGCGCGTCGAGGGCACGGACACCTTCCGTGCGCTGGAGCATCACGCCGACGCGCACCGGATCCCCGGTCTGTTGATCTACCGGATCGACGACGAGTTGTTCTTCGCCAACACGGCGTTCTTCGTTCGCGACGTCGAGCAGCGCCTGGCCGCTTCGGAGCCCCCGGCGAGCACGTTGGTGGTCGATGCCGAAGGGATGTCCGACATCGACACCACCGCGACGCAACAGCTCGAGGAGTTGCTCGACGGCCTGGACGCTGCGGGCATCGACGTGTCATGGGCCAGGGTGCGCCAGCCGGTGCTCGACATGCTCGAGCGGTCCGGCCTCCTGGATCGCATCGGAGAAGACCACATCTTCCTCGAGGTCGACGACGCCGTCGCTGCCTTCCTCGACTCGTGACCGAATCCGATCGAGACGTCGGATCGAGACCAACGAGGTTGCCGAGTCGGCCGGTGTTGATCAGCTCACCAGTTCGAGTTGGCTCGGACGCCAGGTCTTGTCGATCCACGGTTCCAGCGGCCCGTAGGCACGCAGGAGGATGAACCAGCTCTTGCCGGGGATCGTCTGGATCCAGTTCTTCTCCATGCCAGCCGGCGCCTCCGGCGCAAAGATCACGTCGATGGAGCCGTCCTCGTTCTGCTTCTGATCGGCGCTCAAGCTGTTGATGCCGGCAAACGGCTGATCGGTCTGCAACATGCTGCGGGTCTGCGGGTCGTAGATGGTCACCGACCAGTTGTCCTTGACCGGAAAGTTCGCCGGCAGGCGGAGCTTGTAGGTCTTCGCGCCATCCAGCGGGCGACCCTCGCCGTCGAGGCCCGTGATCATGTAGTCGGATCCGGTGCCCGGCTTCGTGACGGCCATCGCCGGGGTCACGCAGACGGCGTTGTAGTGCATCCAGAGCCTGCCGTCCATGCGGCGGGCGCCTTCCTGGAGGAACGTGGTGTCCTTGTCGGGATACGCCATGACCCACTCGGTGTGCTCGTCGTGGTAGATGTAGCTCCCCTCGTCCTGGGGATACACGGTGTTCACCCGGGCATACGCGTTGCCGATGGCCACGGCATCGGCGAGGATTTTCTTCAGCCGATCATCCGGGTCGAACTGCTGGCCCTTGACGATGCCGACCGCTCGTAGCTGTCCGGCCAGCTCGGGGTCGAGCCATCCGTCGGCCTCCTCCTGAACGATCTCGTTCACCACGTCGAAGAAGCTGCCGTCGTTGGGCATGATCGTGTTGTAGCCCGCCAAACCCGACATGTTCTTGAACTCCATCGCCGGCGGATCGTCCGCCTTGGACAGCGGATACACCTTGAGGTTCTGCTTGATGTTGTCCGACGCCTTCTCGACGTTGGCGGGATCCTGCACGTTGCCGCGCACGTAGCCACGCATGAAGTTCCACACGCAGTACGTCTGCGACTGCACGACGAAGTACCCGTCGGGGACGTCACCGTCATAGCCGGGCGGGAGCACCAGATACTTGCCGCCCTTGCCCTGGTCGGGGCCGGCGGCGCCCATGTCGCTCATGTACCGGAAGTACATGTCGTCGAGAATGCCCAGCACGTCGGGCGGGATGTCGATGACGGTCGGGCCGTCCTTCTTCAGGTCGAGGAACCCCCACGTGTACAGCGACGTGTTGTTCCAGGTGAGCACGAGTGGCTTGGAGTCGCCGAGCTGTTCGGCGATCAGGATCTGGTTGCACTCGGTCAAGCCCTCATCGCGGTGGCCCTGTCGAAGCGAATACATCGACGCCGCCGGGGTCATGTTGATGAACGCCTCGACCGCCCGACCGCGCTGGACGAAGTCGACGAGCGTGTCCTTGGTGTCGCCGACGGGAACCCCGTCGAAGAAGTCGAGCGTGCCGATCGACGTCTCGACTTTGTCCGGTGTGGTGCGATTCTCCGGAATCGGGATCGTCGTCTTCATCACCGGTCGCTGGGTGATCATCTGGGACTTGCTCATGTCGTGCTCCTTTGTCGAACGTTGAATGTGTGGATTTCGTTGGTCAGGGCAGGGCTGCTGTCGACGTGTCCGGTGTCGATCCCGGCGCTCCGCCGTGCCCCGCCGGCTGGTCGTTGAAGAATCCGACTGCCTTCAGCTCTCTGGACAGGTCGAGCCCGATCGCGAGGACGGGGGCGGCGAGGATCAGCCCGACCATCCCGGCGATCATGCCGCCGAGCGTCGTTGCGAGCAGGATGGTCAGCGGATGAAGGTTGAGGCTCGTGCCGAGCAGCTTGGGCTGCAGCAGGTTCTCGAGAACCACCTGAGCAACCAGGACGACCGCAAGTGCCGCGAGCGCCAACCCGACCCCACCGTCGCCGAGCGCCATGAGCACGGCGAACGCGCCGCCGAAGAAGGCCCCGATGTACGGGATGTAGGCGCCGACGAAGTTGACGACGCCGACCGCAAGTGCTCCTGGTACGCCGAGGAAGTACATGCCGAGCGCGATCGACACGCCGTTGACGAGCGCCAGAGCGGTCTGGCCACCGAAGTAGGACTGGATGTCGTTGACCGACTTGTCGATGACTCGCTCGGCGGCATCTCGACGGGCGGGATCGGCCTTGCGGTCCACCCACTTGCGAGTCAGCGTCGCCCCGTCCTTGAGGATGTAATAGAGCACCATCGCCCCGAGGACCAACCCGGCGATCATGCCGGCGGCCGAGTCGAAGAGGGTGGCCACTGCTGTTGCCACGCCGTCGCGCGCCACCGGTGCGGCGTCGTGGGCGGTGGAATCGACTTCGTCGACGGCGGCAGCGCTGATCGGCAGGTCCTCCACCCAGGTCTTGACCTCCTCGACCGCCCCCTGGAGGTTCTCGGTCAGGGCGTCACCCTGGCTGTACAGGGCCTCGGCGGTGATCCAGCCGCAGCCGACGATCACGGCGACGAGCCCGACCAGGACGATCCCCGCCCCGGCACCGCGTTTGATGCCGCGGTCCTCCAACCAGTCGACGAACGGTGCGAAGACGATGGCCAAGAAGATGCCGATGGCGAGGGGGATGGTGAGGTCGCGGGTCGCGGCGATCATGACCGTGATCACGGCGAGCGCGAGCACGGTCCCGATGAACATCCAGCTGTTCGTGCCCACCCTGCGCACCCAGGAAGGAACGTCGAAACGCACCCGCTCGACCGATGGTTGAATTTCGGAGCTGTCAGGGGTGGACAGAACCTCGCGGTCGACAGTGTCAGGTTGCTGGGCCATGGCGTTCTCCTTCAGAGTGGGACAAGGCCATTGTCCGATCGGACGACCGTCGCTGCCAGCCCCGAAAGGGCGCCCGATGGGAGAAGGTGCGAAAACGAGCCGATCGCCCGCCCACACACCTGCCCGGCATCGCGTTCGAGGGAGACCCCTCAGGAGGAACCGGTCAGTCGGTGCGGTCGTCGGCGCTTCGAGCCACCCACGCGGTGGCGTCGTCGTAGGCCGTGAGCAGCGTGTCGGTACGCCAGCGGCCGGGTCCGTAGATGTTGTGCTCGCCGAGGTCGTTCATCATGCCGGTCGCTTTCAGTTGGTCCTGCACGCGTGGTTGCACAGACGCGAGCACCAACTTGCTCTCGACGTCGTGCAGCGCGCTCGCATACCGCACGAACACCTCGATGAGGGTGGCGCCGACGTCGTCGCGTCCGCGGAGCCGGATCACGACCACCGAGTTGCTCGACTGGTCGGTCACCGTGGGCAGCATCGCCTCGAACGCGGGCGCCGCAGCGAAGAAGAGACTGCCGACCGGCTCCAGCAGGACGACGGTGCCGGCCGGGAGCTCGTCGGGCGGTTCGTCATCGATCAGGTGGCGCTCGTCGTCGACGCGCAGCCGCTGCAGGCTGATCTGGTTCGACTGCCGGATGACGTAGAGCATCATCGACGTGCCGACGCCGATCAGCACGGCGAACTGGAGCGGGATCAGCATGGTCAGCACGAACGTGACGAGCAGCACGGTCTGCTGGATCCGTCCGGTCCGCAGGACCGTTGCGATCTGGCCCGGCTTGATCGTCCGGACGCCCACGATGATCAGCAGGCCAGCGAGCGCAGGCATCGCGATGTAGCCGACAGGTTTGGCGAACACCAGGATGACAACGCCCATCACGACCCCGGCGATCAGGACCGCGAGACGGCTCCGTGCGCCGCCACTCACTGCGAGCGCCGACGCCGACATCGACCCGCCGACGGGCATGCCCTGCAGGGTTCCGGCGGCGATGTTCGCTGCGCCTTGGCCGACGAAGTCACGCGAAGTGTCCGTCGGCGTGCCGTCCGGTCGGGGGAAGCTCGCCGACACCCCGGCGCCCTGGACGAGCCCGATGAACGCCAGCGCCAGGGCGGGGACGAGCAGGCTGGGGATGAGCCCGAGGTCCAGGAATTTCGGCAGCGGGAGCGAGTTGGGGATGTCGGCGATGTCCTGCAGGCGTTCGACGTCCCACCCGAAGGCGGGCACCATCGCCGAGGCTGCGAACACGGCGACCACCATCCCGAGTGCGTCGAGCCGGGTCCGCTCCAACACGAGGATCAGGACGATCGTCGCCGCGCCGACCGCGAACGTCGCCGGGTCGATGTCGAACGGATGCAGCACCAGGTCGATCGCCCGGCTGACACGATTCGAACCCTCGGAGTCGTAGCCGGTGAACCCGTCGAGCTGGCCGAGCACGATGTTGACCCCGACCGCGCTGATGAACCCGATCATCACCGACTGCGACACGTAGTTGAGGAGCATCCCCAGCTTGAGCAGCCCGAGGGTCAGCATCACGATGCCGGTCATGATCGACAACGTGAACAACGCCGAGGCAGGATCGTCGGCGCTGCCGATCTGATCGACGTCGGCGACGATGATCGACATCGCACCGGTCGTCTGCACCGCCATGAACGCCGAACTCGTGAACAGCGCACCGGTGAACGTGCCCCACATCGCGCCATACAGTCCGAAGATCGGGTTGACCCCCGCCAGCAGCCCGCTGGCAAGGCTGTCGGGAACGCTCTCCACGCCCAACACCAGCCCCGACACGGCATCCTTGCCGGCCGTGTCGCGTCGGAACAGTCTCCGCAGGTTCACCACGCCCTCCCCTCCGAGCCGGCACCAGCCGCCCGCGCCGCTTCGACGTCATCGGCGAACGTGCGGGCGAGTTGTCGGTCGCGGTCGGAGTCGGCGAACCGCTCTCCTTGTCGTCCGAGGCGCAGCAGCGCGGCGGTGACCGTCCGGTCCTCGCCGCCGTACAGCAGGATCTGTCGTCCCGCGGCATCGAGGTAGTCACCAACGGTGTCTTCCCGGACGACGACGCAGGGCGAGCCGTCGCTGCGCTGCCGGGTCCGGATCCCGAGTTTCCGGCGTGACAGTTCGGCGAACACTTCGGTCAACACCTCCGTGCACTCGACGCCGGTCCGCGGGTCGTTGACCGCTGGCGACAGGGCCATCAAGGCGATGTCGACGAGCACGCTGATCGTGTACCCGATGTCGTTCTCGGGGTCCCGCGACCTGGCGATCGTCAGACAATCGGCGAGATCATCGTCGGAGACCGGCAATCCCGCCGACACCCAGCCGATGGATTCGCCACGGATGACCGGCCGGCCCGTCCCGGTCTCGATCAGGACACATGCGCCGGGCTCGGTCGTCAGGCGATGCAACCGGTCGGTGTCGACGCGCACGACGTAGCCGTCATCGGATGCAATCAGGTCGGTTGCGTCCGCCGGTCGCCGGATGTCGATGTCGTCGACGACGACATCGTGGCGCAACTCGTGCTCGTGGGCCTTCATCGCCCGGACGATCCGTCTGCCGATCCAACGGATCGCTCGGTCGACGCGCAGCGATTGCAGTGTGCCGTTGATGTACCAGACGATCAGGACGCCGGTGATGATCAGCAGGAGGACGCTGACCGACATCGTCACCGGCGGGGCGAGTGTGTCGCCGGCACGACTCCGCAGCAGGATCTGGCTGGTGATGATGAAGCTGGCCGTCAGGGCAAACGTGCCGAGCACCCACTTGTTCCCATTGCCCCGAAGCTTCATGCGCAGCAACCGTGGCGAGAACTTGGTCGCCATGTTGCCGGCGGTCAGCGAGGTGAGGGCGAGCACGATGCTCAGACCGGTGAAGACGAGCGCCAATGCGCTCAGCAGCGAGGCTCGTGCTTGGTCGACGGTGATCGCGAAGGTCTCCGGATCGGGATCGGCGCCGTACCGCTCGATCGCGAACGCGAGGAACCCACCAGCGATGGCGCCGAAGACCGCGGTGAGCCCCTGGTCCTCCTCCAGTGAGGTGCTGATGTCGTCGAGAACCCCTCGGACGCCCCGCATGGTCACCCTCCCAGCCCATCATTCGACGCGGTGATGCGACACTCCCCCGAGCGTGCTTCGGGTAGCACGGCGTCCGACCGTTGGCGACGGCCTTGGTTGTGGTGATCAGAACGCATCGTGGTGCACCTCTCGACGTGCAGCCTCCTCGCCGATACGGAGCGTCGGTAGCCCCACAACGGTGAACGAAGGGTGGTGGTCGCGTGCAGGCGATGACGATGCGATCGGCAGGGGCACCCCCCATGCACCCTCCATGCACCCACTTGGCGCTATCGAGTGCGCCGTCGGCCGTGGAGAATCGAACCGATGGAGTTCACGTCCGAAGCCGCACTTTCGGGAGGCAGCCGTGTCTGACGAGTACGCATTCATGGTCGCGACCTATGTGGATCTGGCCGCCGCGGACGCCGACTATTCGGCGGTCCACCAGCTCTTCTCGGGGTTCGATCCTTCGATGGCGTTCGATGCCGTGACCGTCGGAAGGAAGGCCTCCATCGAGATCCGTTTCGGTCAGCGACCCGCAGGCGACCGCAGCCCCGACGGTCCCAGCTGGAGCCTGGCGGAGGGTCTCGCCGCGGCCCTGTTCCCGTCGGTCGGCGCCGACGCTCCGGCAACGCAGTTGGCGGCACGCGAGATCCTCAGCGCCGTGTCCGGCGAGGTGTCGCGTCGCCTCGGCCGAGACGCGCTCGAGAGACCTCGGCGCGCACCTCGACGGCTCGGCGGCCGCGCTGGTGGTCGCCGCCGCGTCCGCTCACAAGGACCGAGTTGGCGCGGCACTGACCAGGGCACGTTCGGTGATGACGCGAACCGCACCCATCGATGTTGTCCTGATCGACCGAACGAGCCGATCCGCGCAGCTGATCGCGTCGCCCCGACCCGGTTGATGCGCCACGACCACGTCACCGACGTACGCGTCACCGTCGTGTCGGCAGCACCTCAGTCGCTTCGGCAGCGCCTCAGTCGCTGAGGTGCCCGAGGATTCGGGCCTTGGCGACGGCCTCGTGTCGTCCGTGCACGTTGAGCTTGTCGTAGAGCGTGACCGTTCGCTTCTTGACCGTCGCCGGTGCGATGAACAGCTCCCGGGCGATCTCCTTGTTCGACAGTCGATCTGCGAGCAGCCTGAGCACGTCGAGTTCGCGCCCGGTGAGGCTGGGGCCGCCATTGAACGTGGCCACGGCGTCGGTCGGTGTCTCGGCGCGCGTGTCGGTCGTCGTCGGTGACCCGATCGCGCCGACGATGGCGCCTGCGTGCTCCAGATCCTCGCCAGCGATGTCGAGGCGAGACAACAGTGGCACGAGCGCCGGACCGAGATCGGCGAGTCGTCGGACCATGCCGGCCGGCTGTGACAGCGTGACGGCGGACTTCAGCGCATCGAGCGCCTGCTTCTCCTCGCCGACGTGGGCGAGGCGCAACGCGTTCAGCCCGAGGAGACTGACGGTCAGCGGGACATGGTGATGGAGGATCGCAGCTTCGAGCGCCTCCTCGAGGAGTTCGCTGCCACGCACGGCGTCATCGGGTGAGGTCAGCAGCGCCCCGATCAGTGTCGGGGTCAAGTCGTAGAACATGTAGCGATGGCGCTCGACGTCGAGGTCCGCGGTCTGCGCCCAGCGCAGCGCCGACGCGTGACGGCCCCGCCGGAGGTCGAGTTCGGCCAGGAACGCCCGAACGACCGGCTGGAGGAACTCGCTCCTCTCGTCGAGCACGTACTGCATCGTCGCCGCGGCGGTGTCGTCGGCCTCGTCTCCACGGCCTTGGGCCAGTTGACTCAACCCAAGTGCGATCTCGGCGTGCACCACGAAGATCGTCTGCGTGACCAGCCGGAGGTCGAGCGTGGCACCCAAGTGTTCGTCGGCCTCCTGGAGCCTGTTCCGTTCGTATGCCGAGATACCGAGGAAGTAGTGCGCCGTGGCGATCGTGTCCTGGTGGTCGAAGCGTTCACCGATGGACAGCAACTGGATGCTGTGACGCTCGACAGCGTCGAGGTCGCCTTCCAGCCAGCCCAGGTAGGGCATCGCATATGCCAGCGGATCCCATGGAGCGTCGGCGAACCGTTCATCACCGATCACCGAGTCGGCGAGCTGATGCGCCTCCTTCGAGCGACCGGCACCCGCGAGGGCAATGGCCTCGAGCACGTACGCGAACGCAAGATGTCGACCCGGTCGATGAGCGAGGAGCCGATTCGCGGTCCGAGCGTCGACGATCGCTCCGTCGAAGTCGGCCCTCAGCAGCTTCGAGTACGCCCCTCGGAGCTCCGCGATCTGCGCCCGGATCTCGCCGGACCGCACATCGTCGTCGCCCGTGCGATCGAGGATCTGCTCGGCGAGATCGAGCGCGCTCCGCATCTCGCTGTGACGCGACTGGAACTCGCCGAACAGCCACGCTCGGAGAAGCAGCAACGAAGGGTTGGAGTCGACCACGTCCTGGGGGATCATCGACAAGAGGCGTTCGAGGTCGACCCAGCGCTCCTCCTCGATCAGTTCGGACCCGTACTCCTCGGCGAGCGTGGCGACGGCAGCGCGGTCGCCGGCAAGACCGAGCTGTTCGATGGCCTCCTCGACCAGTCCGTATTCCTTGAACAGATGAGCCGCGGTCCGGCGCGCCCGTGCCTCTGATTGCGTCGACTCGATCCCACGATCGCGTCGCCAGTCGTCGAGCAGTCTGGCGAACACGTGGTGGAAGCGGAACCACTCCCCGGCGGCGTCGAGCTGGATGACGAACAGGTTGTGACCGCGGAGCCACCCGATGAACTCGTCTCCCGTCATCAGCGGCGGTCTTCCTGCATCCTCGACGACGACTGCATCGCACAGCGGCGCACTGAAGCGATCGAAGATCGATGCCGCAAGGAGGTACCGGCGCACCTCCGGCGGGACCTGTTCGAGCACTTCGCCGACCAGATACGCCTGGGCTCCCTGATCGAGGAAGCTTGCGCCCACGACCGGTGTGCCGGCGGGCGACAATCCCATGGCCTCGGCCGCCAGCCGCACACCGGCCGGCCAGCCTTCGGTGGACTTGCGGAGAGTGCTGACCTCGTCGGGCGTCAGCGCGCGGTCGAGGAACTGCTCGGTGAATTGCTGGATCTCGCCCTCGGAAAAGGCGAGATCGTTCATCCGCAGTTCGTTGAGCTGTCCTCGGGCGCGGAGCAGCCCCGTCGGCAGTGGCGGGTCATGCCGACTGACGATCACGAAGTGCGCGGACGCCGATGGATGTCTGAGCAGCTCGGACATCAACGAATGGACCTCCGGCGACGTGATCTTCTGGTAGTCGTCGAGCACGATCACCACCGGCTCGGCGAGTTCGTCCAACTCGTTGGAGAGCGCCGTGACCAAGATGTGCTGGTCAGGGAGGCGAGCGGCTCTCGCCATCTGCGAGGTGACGCCCAACGCGTCGGGGAACACGCTGCGGACGGCTGCCGCAAGGTGAACCACGAACCAGCGTGGGTCATCGATCTGGGCATCCAGCGAGAGCCACGCGCAGGAACGGTCGAGCGTCTCGCACCACTGGCTGACGTTCACGGACTTGCCGAAGCCCGCTGGGGCGCTCACCACGGTCGCGGCCCCGTCGATGCCGTGGTCGAGGGCCGCGTTCAGGTGGTCGCGAACCAGTGCGCCACCGGGCGGGCGGGGTCGATGGAGGAACACCGAGCGAACGAGGTGCGTCGGAGAAGCGGCCTCAGAGGCGACCTCGGTCACGTCGGTGTCCGCTCATCGATCCCAGCCCACTGATGAGGCGATGCCCATGTCACGACGTCGACCTTAACGTCAATGCGTCGACAGGGCTGCGGGGCCAGAGGTCCCAGGAGTGCAGCCCCGACGTGTCAGCTCAGGAGTTCGAGGTCGCCCGGCCGCCAGGTCTGGTCGATCCAGGGCTGCTCCGGTCCATAGACGCGGAAGGCGATGAACCAGCTCTTGCCCGGGATGGTCTGCAGCCAGTTGTGCTCGTGCCCGGCGGGCGCCTGGGGTGCGAAGTAGATGTCGTAGGAGCCGTCGGGGTTCGTCTCGAGGCCCTCGTCCTGGCTGCCGAGCGTCGGGAACTGCTGGTCGGTCTGGAGCTGCGAGCGGGTCTGGGTGTCGTACATCGTGACCGCCCAGAAATCCTTGACCGGCACATCGGGCGGCAGATGGAGCTTGTAGGTCTTCGATCCGTCCAGCACGAGGCCGTTCGAGTCGATTGCCGCCATTGCGTAGTCCGATCCCGCACCGGGCACCGTGACCGCCATTGCCGGCGACACGCAGATGTAGCCGAAGTGGAAGAAGACGCGTCCCTCGAGATCCCGTGCTCCGGTGTCGGTGGTGTACGTCGTGGACTTGTTCGCGTAGCCCATCACCCAGGTCTTGTTGCCGTCGTAGACGAACTGTCCCGGGTTGCGGGGCATGTAGCTGATCGCCCGGGCGGCGGCATTGCCGATCGCGGCGGCGTCGGTCAGGACCTTCTTCATACGGTCGTCGGGAGCGAAAGGCTTGCCCTTCTCGATCCCGACGGCGGCCATCATGCCCTTGGCTTCCGGGCCGAGGAAGTCGTCGGGCTCCGTTTGGATCAAGGCATGCAGCTGCTCGAAGAAGCCGACGTCATTGGGCAGCACGGTGTCCACCTGCTTGCCCGAGACGTTGATGAACTCCATCGCCGGCGGGTTCGACTCGGTCGACAACGGGTACACCTTGAGGTTGTCGCGAATGTTGTCGGAGGCGGCCTTGATCCCGTGGTCGAGGTAGCCGCGCATGAACACCCAGACACCATTGGTCTTCGACGGAACGACGAAGTAGCCGTCGGGCACGGGCCCGTCGTAGCCCGGCGGGAGCACGAGGAACTTGCCACCCTTGCCCTTGTCGGGCCCGGCGACGCCGAGGTCGGTCATGTAGAGGAAGGCCATGTCGTCGAGGATGCCCAGCATCTTCGGGGGGAGATCGATGACGCACGGCCCGTCCTTGGCGAGGTCGAGGAAACCGATGGCGTACATCGTCGAGGTGTTCCCGGTGAGGACCAACGACGTCGAGTCCATCAGGGTGTCGAAGATGCAGATCTTGTTGCACGCGTCAGCGCCCGCTGCCGCCTGACCCGCTCGGAGCGCGCTCATCGACATCGTCGGGATGCTGTTGAGGAACACCTCGACCGCACGCGAACGATCGAGATAGTCGTACACCGTCTCGGCGGTCTCGGGCGTCGGCACACCATCGAAGTACTGCAGGGCTCCGATCGAGCTGTGGACGCGGTCAGGCGTGGTGATGGTCGCTGGGATTGGCGTGGTCATCGTGAAGTCCGTCATGCATCGAACATCTCATGACCGCGATGCCCGCGGTAGCCCCAGGATGGAGACATCGGGGCGCAACAGCGCCGCCAGCAGGGCCGTGCGCACGGCGCGGCGAACAGGCGCCAACTGCGACCGAATCGTCAGGCGGGCGGGTTCTCGACCGCCTCGACCCAGCGAGGGTCACTCTCGATCGGAAGGGTTCCGCCGCGACGTTTGATCACGACCACGGCGACGACCATACCGACCAGGAACGCCAGGAGCATGACCGCCCACTTGCGGTTCGAGCGACCGCGGAGTTCATCGGCGGCTTCCGACAGCACCGCTGCTGCGACTTCTCTTCCTACGTTCGTGACGTTCGGTCCCATGTCCCCAACCTAGACCTCGACCGACCGTGCGTGCAGACGTCATCGAAGGGCGAGCGAGCCCGACCGTGTCGTCTGGTGGGCGCAGATACCCGGCAAACCTGAGCATTGCGGAGCGAGCGCTGACGCACATAGCAGGAGCGCCATAACGCGCCGCGTGACGCCGCATCGGTGTGCGACTTCTACCCCAGTGCAGTGCTCGATATTCGCGTGCTCGACTCAACCGAGAGACGCGATCGAGAACCGGCAGGGAGGATGTTGGTGGGTGCACCGGACGTGCGTGGGGCTCGATCACCGTCGAGGTCGATGCGTAGGTTCGGGGTCGTTCCCGACCTGGTCTGACTCGAGAACCGGCTGACGCTTGGCTGTCTTTCGAATGACCGGTCGGCCGTGTTCGGGAACGGCACCCACCGGTCGGGCGACGACTGTGACTCGAAGACTGCGCCAACAGTTCTCGCAGTGATGCCGCCGTTCCGGCAGGTGCGTGCCAACCCATTCACAGCTACTGAAAGGGATGGCAATGACCATCGTAGAGAACCATCTGTTGACCGTCACGGGCGGGATTGACACCCACCTCGAGTTCCACGTCGCAGCCGCCGTTGATTCCAACGGCGGCGTGCTCGGCGTCGAAACATTCGACACCACCGTCGGCGGCTTCCGACGTCTGGTCGCATGGCTCGCAAGCTTCGGAACGATCAGCGTGGTCGGTGTCGAAGGCACCGGCTCCTATGGCGCGGGCCTCACCCGACACCTCAGCGGCAAAGGCATCCGAGTTGTCGAGGTCGACCGGCCGAACCGCCAAGCCCGACACCGCGCCGGCAAGACCGACGCCGTCGACGCGATCGCCGCGGCGCGTGCCGCGTTGACCGGCACAGCGACCGGTGTCCCGAAGTCTCGGACCGGCAACATCGAAGCAATCAGGGTGCTCACCGTCGCTCGACGATCAGCTGCGGATGAGTGGATCGCGGTCGTCTCCCAGATTCGCCATGTCGTGTTCACCGCACCCGACGAGATCCGCGCCCGGTTCCTCGGCCTGTCGCCGATCACCCTGGTCAGAACCACCGCCGCGCTCAAACCGCGCCGCTCCGATCCCGACATCGTGCGCTTCACCACCCTGTCGACACTGCGCGAGCTCGGCCGGCGAGCACTGTTCTTGCGTGAGCAGAAGATGCGCCTGAATGCCGAGATGCGACCGCTGATCCGTGAGGTCGCCCCGTCGCTGCTCGAGATCCGCGGCGTTGGTTTCGACGTCGCCGCGAAGCTGCTGATCGCAGCAGGTGACAACCCGCACCGCATCCGCTCCGAAGCCGCCTGGGCGCACCTGTGCGGCGTCGCGCCGATCCCGGCGTCATCGGGCAAGGTTCAACGTCACCGTCTCAACCGCGGCGGGAACCGGCAAGCCAACTCGGCGCTCTACCGGATCGTGCTCACCCGCATGTCCAACGACGAGCGAACCAAGACCTACGTCGCGAAACGCACCGCCGAAGGCAAGACCATCGGCGAGATCGCCCGCATCTTGAAGCGCTACGTCGCACGAGAGGTCTACCCGCACCTGCCCTCCACGATGACCTGACCCACATCCTCGACAGGTCGGGAACTGGCTCGCCCGAACCGGCTCACACCTTCGAGGTTGTGCATCAATTGACCTGCCACCCGACCCAGCGGGCGGACCCTGCGGTGATCGTGGCTTCCTACGAGCGTGACCCGGCAACGCCGAGTGTCTCATCCCTGTCGTGCCCGGAAATCACCCCATCAACAACACCCGCCAACGCAACTTCGACGCGCCCCGAAACACCGTCCAGGCCGCGACACCCCAGGTCACCCAACGACTCCGACCAACCCCTTGACATCCCTACGAGCTTCATTCTGCTCGACCGAGCCGAACCGCCGCATAACGCGCGCTCCGTAAACCGGTCGACGCCCGTGCTGGCGCGCAGCATCACGGCCCAAGCCGCACGCGAGATAATCGCGTCCCCAGATCCGGCGATCAGAGACACCCTAATCGCTGCCCCAGAAGCATGTTCTTGCTCAGAAGTCGCCAGCCCACACGTCGGCGACGACGTCAGGTGGGAACAGGTTTCGCAGGGGATGCCGTTGCCGTCGACGTCCATTTGCGTCGGTTGTCCTTCAAGGAACCAGTAGGCGAGGACAAGTACGTAGGCGTTCCTCGGGTAGCCCCGCTCGACGTGGAACGGACTGGTCAGCCAGCCGGCGAGGACGGGGTTGGCAAGGAACTCTCGGCAGAGTTGGCCGGATGCGGCGTCGAACGGGAGGGACTGCTCCCCCGAGGACCACAGCGCAAGAACCTCACCGGAGTCGACGGTCTCCCAGAGACTGGCCGTCGTCCCGGCATTGTCGAGGACAACCACGATGAGTGATCCCAGCTCTCTGGGCGGCTCGGGCTGTCCTCCGCAAATGAGGACGTCCCCCCGTGCTGCGGGCCAAGTTGTGTCGACCTGATTCGAGCCCCACCCGTTCCGGTAGCAGGCATCGAAGGTCATTGATGAGAGCCCATGCCCTTCTACTGCTGCCGCCTCGTACGGTTCGAGAATCGCCTCCAGAGTCACAGTGGGCGGTGCCGTTGTTGGCACATCTGTCGTGACAGGCGGCGTTGTCGTCGTCGACGAGGTGGGCGTCGTGGTCGGATCGGTGCCCCGCGGCGAGTCGGTGGTGAGCGTCGTGCTGGTGCCCGGCGTCGAGTCAGTACCAGACGTCGTGTCGGATGATGATCCGCACGCCACCACAGATCCGACCAGCAGCACTGCTATGAATACGCGGTAGCGCATCGCACTCACCTCCACTGTCACGGTGCGTCTGACCACCACGGCGAACAAGAGCCCAACGTCCCAGCGGCGTAGCTTCATCCGACTACCCGACCGTTGCTGATGTGCCGATAGGTGGCACCCGGTAACGGCCCAAGTCGAGCACTGCACTTTCGCTGAACCGGACAGGCGGACTTGGCAAGCTTTGCCAACGTCGGTAGCCTGTAGCCATGTCGACGATGAACGTGTCGCTGCCTGACGAACTCAAGTCATACGTCAATGAGCAGGTCGGCGACGGCGGCTATGGGTCCACGAGTGAGTACGTCCGGGATCTCATCCGTCGCGACAAGGACCGTCAACAGCTTCGACGCGTCCTACTCGACGGAGCGGCGTCGTCGCCAGGCCCCGTTGCCGATGGTTCATACTTCACGTCCGTGCGGGACCGCATCCGTTCCGACGCCTGATTGCCGTGTCCGCCAGCCCGGTCCGCCTTCGCGAGCGGGCTGCTGTCGACCTGCATCAAGCGGTCGATTACTACCTCGCCGAGGCGGACACCGACATCGCCCTACGTTTCGTGGACGCCGTCGAACGGGCAGTCGCCCAGATCGGTCGATCTCCGCACTCGGGCAGCCTGCGGTTCTCCTACGAACTGGAGATTCCTGATCTCCGCGTCCGACCGCTCGCTCGTTTCCCGTATCTAGTGTTCTACGTCGTCGGCGACGAGTTCGTCGATGTTTGGCGCATCCTCCACACCCGCCGAGACATCCCGACATCGATGGGCGATCAGATCGGCACCTGACTCCTTATCGGGAGGGCTCGCCGGCCTCGGTTACCGCACACTTCCGCGCCCAGAATCACGCCGTTGTCAACCACCGACCCGCTGCAGTCCGGCCCAAGCAGCGCACCCGATAATCGCGCCACAGACCAGGCGATTCGAGACACCTCGTATGGTCGAGGTGTGCAGGAGCGAACGCGACGGTTGTGGGAGAAGCAGGATCAACATGGCGGCGATCGCCATCGGCTCTTCACAGCCGTCGCCGAATCGGTGGATATCGCGACCGTGCTGTACCCGGGCTCGTACGTCGATCTCGCTCCCTCATTCGTCTGGCCGTCGGTCACGTACGTCGACATCGACCAGCGAGCTGGGAAGTTCTTCGGCGACGAGGGCGGCGTCACGCAGCTGCTCGTCGAACACGACGCGGACCCTGCGACGCACCGGGTGCGGTTCATTCGAGCCGACTACAACGATCCGCTCGACCTCGATGACAGCGAGTTCGACCTCCTCATCTCGCTGTACGCCGGCTTCGTCTCCGAGGCGTGCACTCGCCATCTACGAGTTGGCGGCACGCTCTTGGTAGACCGCCGAGGGCGCACTCGTACGCTCGCGGACGCTGACCGCGACGTCGCAATCGGGTGCTACTCGCTGACGCACGTCCGACTCTGTAGCAACATCGTGATGACGGGCCGTGCGATCACGACGCGATCGACGAATCGCGCATTTCTCCTTCGAGCAGGCGCCTGCACGAGCGGCCCTTATGCCGGTGATGTTGTCAAGTGGGTGGTGTAGAGCTGGTCGACTTTGTCGGCGGCGGCGAAGTATTCGTCGGCGACGGTGCGGTCTGCGATGCGGGCGTAGACGAGGGTCATGCGCATCGATCGGTGTCCCAACATTTGGGCGATGGCTTCGAGGCTCATGCCGTTGTTGATCGACTGTGTCGCGAGCGTGTGACGCAGTTGGTGGGGGTGGACGTGGCCGATGCCGGCGATGCGTGCGCAGGCGGCGACGGTGCGGCTGACGCTGGAGCGGTTGAGTGGTCGGCCCTTGTTGGAGATGAGCCGGCCGGTGGTGTTCGGTCCGTTCCAGGTCAGCCAGTCGCGGTGTAGCTCGACGAGGTGTGGGAGCAGCGGGACGTAGCGGTCGGTGTGGAGTTTGCCGACCGGGACTCGTAGCCAGTTCGTCTCGTTCATGGTGACGATGGCGTCGTGGGTGAGCTCGCAGAACTCGGTGACGCGCAGCCCGGTTCGCGCCAACAGTTCGATGATGAGTCGTCGTTGCGGGTCGAGTCGGACGGCGGCGGCCATGAACTTGGCGGCTTGGTCGTCGTCGAGGAACTTCGGCAACGGTTCGTCCATCTTGGGTAGGTCGGTCCACATGATCGGGTTGCGTGTCGGGGTGTCGGGGTGGTCCCATTCGATGAGTCGTTCGATGACGACGCGCAGCGTCGACAGCCGAAGATGGATCGTCGATCTCTTGAGTGGTTGGCCGTGCTGGTTCTCGCGGGTGGCGAGCCAGAGCTTGTAGTGCTCGATGTGTTGACGGTTGACCTGGCGCAGCGACACGACGTTGGGGTCGTGGTCGATGATCCAGCTGGCGAACAATCGCAAGGCGACATCGACCGAGGTGATGGTGCCGGGTCGCGCGGTCACTGAGATCTGATCGATGTAGCTGCGAGCGGTCGCAGCGAGGACCGGGGCGTGGCCGGCGATGCGTGCCCAGCGCTCGTCGACAGGTTCGTGTTCGATGGCGAGCATCGTCATGACGCGACGACCTTGCGGCCGAGCGCGGCTTGGGCATCTATGGCTTGAGCTGCACGTATGTACTCGCCGGCGAGCCAATCGTTGGCGAGGTGCAGGTAGATCTGCGTCGATGAGATCGAGCGGTGACCGGCTTGAGCTTGGAGTGCTTCGAGTGCCATGCCGGCCTCGCGGAGCCGGGTGAAACAGGTGTGGCGCAACTCGTGGCAAGTCGCATGCTCGAGCCCCGCCCGGCCGCGGGCGCCGAGCATGATCTCATCGAGACCCTTCGCCGTCAGCGGGCGACCACGGTTCGGGCCTTTCAACACGACGAACACGAACGGCGTCTCCGCATCGGCCTGTCGCTCGTTGTCGAGGTAGCGGCGCAGCGTCTCGAAGAAGCGTGGTGAGATCGGCACGATGCGTTGATGGCCGCCCTTGCCGTCCGCGACGAACAGTCGTCGTTCACCCCAACGCACATCCGACAGTCGCAGGCCGAGCACCTCGCAACGGCGCAGACCGGCGAGCAACATCGCGTCGATCATCGCCCGATCCCGATCCGTCCGCAGCGCCGCGCACAGCTTGATGACGTCGTCGTGATCGAGGATCCGCGGCAGATGTCTGACCGGTCGGACCAGTGGGATCACCCGCCGATCACGCGTCACCGGAGAGCGCACTGGCATGCCACGTTGCACCGGATTGTGGTCGAGTTCTCCGAGCGCGACGAGGTGCGAATAGAACCCCGCGAGCGACGACAACCGACGACGGATCGTCGACAACGCCAACCCCTCCGAGAGGTCGATCGGGACCACCGTCGCGTCGGTCGAACCGGTCCGTTGCACGCGGATGAACTCGAGCACGTGACGTCTCCGGACGTCGCGCGGGTCGACGTCGATGACGGTGAAGAACACCTTCAAGTCGTAGACAACCGCCAGCGTGGAGTTCGGTCGAAGCCGCGCATGAACCGACTCCAAATAGTCGTCGACGAGTGGATGGCCGAGCGTCGGAGCGACGCGCGAACCCGTGTCAGGAAGCGTCAGCTTCGGGAACGTGATGGGCTTCATGTGATCCTCCGATCACGCCCGCTGCACCATCGTCACCGACAGCGAGAACGGGCGGGTGGATCACCGACATATCTACCCATATCGCGCGCCCGATAATTGCCGGCGTCATCGCGCCCGGAGCGGCGACCCAGTTCGGAGGGGTCAGCGCGTGATGGTGACGTCAGGGAAAGGTGTCGGGATCGCGATGCCGGATGCTCGAGCGAGCACTTGGCCGTCGAGATCGAAGAGGGTGGATCGCTCGTTCTTGGCATTGCTCCACGCTGCGCCGGTCCGCGTGGCCACGAGGCTCTCGTCGATCCGCAGCGTTCCAGCCTTGGTGTCGAGGTCATCCCACCGAAGTGCGAGGATCTCGCTGCGGCGCAGCCCGTAGAGCGCGCCGAGCCGGAACCCGACCGCCCAGCGGTGGCTCGACGAGGCCTCGAGGAAGCGGTCGACCTCGGCTGCGGTTGGCCACGTCGTCGCGATCGAGCAGGGAGAGTTGGATCGCTCCGAGACCGTTCTCGATGTGGGGGATCGCCCACTCGTACTGCTCTCGCGACTTGAGCGTGATGTCGGTACGGCCGGCCACATAGCGACGCACGAGCCAACTCACCGTGCCCCGTTCGGTCGAGCGATCCTCGGCTCGGGTCGAACGGGCCGCAGCGAGTGCCGAGCGCTGCGAATTGAACGTGCCGAGCTGTCTCGGACGGTGCTGACCCGTGCCGGTATCGACGCCATCGACCCGCACCACCCACTTGTCTCGCTGCTTGCGGACGGTGGGTTGACCGGTTGCCTTCCATGCCATGGCGCCTCCTCGAGCGTCGCGAGCGCTCAGAAGTCTGATACATCGCTGATACATCCGACTTCTCGGACGATCAGCTGATCGCATCACACCTGGTAGATGTGGTCGGGATGGGGAGATTCGAACTCCCGGCCTCCTGCTCCCAAAGCAGGCGCGCTAACCAAGCTGCGCTACATCCCGGATTGCCGCCCCATGCTAGTGAGCCAGCGGCGAACAACGGCGGGGCCGGTCCGCTAGAGCGCGATCGCTCCGGTCGTCGACGAGGGAGGGGCGGGCCATCGGCGCGTCCCGATCGAGAGATCGGCGTCGGCGAAGGCCGCGGCGAGTTGGTCGACATGCAGAGAGCGTCGTCGGTCGGTGGGCTCGACGTTGGTGACGACCGCGATCACATCAAGGTAGGCGATCCGAAAGCATGCTCCATGCCCGGCGTCGACGCCGGCGAGCGCATGTGCCAGTTCGTGGGCGCTGGTGGCCACCGTCGTCTGAGGGCCAGCAAGCCGGATGACGGTGCTCGCACCGGTCGATGACACCGCGCAGCGCGTCGAGGACGACCGAGCATCGCTCCGTGCCAGGCGCACAGCGGTGACGGGCCCGGGCCACCACGGACCCTCGATGACCGAAGCGAGCCGCGATGCCACCCGCTCGAAACCGATCACCTCCTCGAGATCGGTGCCGTCGAACGCGGCCAGCTCGGCCGCGTACACCGCTGCCCGATCGACATCCATCAGCCGCGACCGATCGCCCGCCGCCCGAGGATGCGTGCACGGCCGACGTCGGCTCGATCGGCGGCGTCGACTCCGGCTCGCCAGCCAGTGGCCTGCGCCGCGCTGGGTGCGCGAGCGGCACGAACCCGGCCGAAGGACTCCTTGGCGAACGCCTCCACTCGCAGCCGCCGCTCGAGCAGCGCCGGTGCCGAGCTGTTCGCGGGGTCGCCAGCGTTCGCCGATGCTTCCGTCTCGAGCCGCGAGTTGGCCAACAGTTCGCCCATCCTGTCGGCGTAGCCGAAGAGGAACGATCGTCGGAAGCGCTGGGTTGCCGCCGCGGTCGATCGCCGCTCCTGCATCATCTGGGCGGCAGCGTGAGCGTGCAGCGACGTGTACATCACCTCGACGACGTCGACGTCGGCTGCATATCCGGCGACGTAGGCGACCGTGCCGGTCGGAGTCGTACCGAACACGACTCGAGCATCGTGAGCGGCGCTCACCGCGAGGAGGAGTGCCAGCCGGGCGCGCACGTAGGCACCTCTTCCCAACGGCAGTTCCCTGACCACGAGTTCCGACTGCGCGGCCGGGTCGGCGAGGCGTTCGGGATCGATCCGGTGCATCGCCACGAGTTCGGCGGCCTTGCGAGCGAATGCATCCGCTTCGTGCGCGTTCGTGGTCGCAGCGGCCTTGTCCATGAGCTTGCGCACCTTCTGCAGCAGGATGTCGTCATCACGCCCTCGGTCGGAGCAGGAGTAGGTTGACATCAGCGGTCACGCCATTTCGAGGTTTGGACGTGGACACACGAGGCGAGCGTAGAACGATGGATCAGACACGACCGATACCAGCCCTCGACCACGAGGGACCAGTCGACGGTCGCACGAGGCGCCGCACCCGCAACCGCACCGCCGTGATCTCAGCGCTGCTCGCGATGATCCGCGAAGGTGACCTTCATCCCGGCGCCGCGGAGATCGCGGAGCGCGCCGGGGTGTCACACCGATCGATCTTCCGCTACTTCGACGATCTCGACGATCTCGTCCGTACCGCAATCGACCAGGCTTTCCAGGACGCGGCGCCGCTCAGCGCCGTGCCCGACGTCGGACACGGGTCGCTGGCGGAGCGCATCGACCGATTCGTCGACACACGGCTCGAGCTGTTCGCGTTCGTCGACGGCACGATGCAACTCGCCAGGATGCGGGCCTACTCGATCCCATCGATCGACGAGGAGATCGCCGTCATCGCCGAGCAGTTCCGCGTGCAGATCGGCGAGCACTTCGCCACTGAGCTCGGAACGGTCGAGCACGCAACCCGCGAGTTGCTCGTCGATGCGGTGCTGGTCCTCACGAGCTACGACTCCTACACGATTCACCTCAGGTTGCTGGGCAGCTCCGTCGAACGGATCCGTGCAGCGTGGACGACCGGGCTCACTGCACTGCTGAAGAACTGACCGACGACCGGCGACGCCGATAGGGTGTCGGCGCTCGCGGACGTAGTTCAACGGCTAGAACCTCAGCCTTCCAAGCTGATGATGCGGGTTCGATTCCCGTCGTCCGCTCCACGCGAAACCCCAGCTCAGGAGTGAATTCCTGGCCGGGACTCGTGTAACGCCGGGCCCCGAAAACGGCCGTCGTGCCTACACGTTGGCATCGAGCACGAGGAGGCCGTCATGGCCCGAGCCCGTTCCTTCGGCAACATCCGCAAGCTGCCCAGCGGCCGCTACCAAGCGCGCTACTGGCATCTCGGGAAACAGATCCCGGCCGACACGACCTTCACCAGCAAGACCGACGCGAGACGCTGGCTCGCCACCGTCGAGGCCGACCTGGTGCGCGGCCAGTGGATTAACCCCGACGCCGGCAAGATCCCGATCGGGGAGTACGCGACCCGGTGGGCCGCCGAGCGTCCCGTCCGCCCGCGGACCCGTGAGATCTACGAGGGCCAACTCCGTCACATCGTCGCCGTGTTCGCCGACGTGCATCTGTGCGATGTTCACCCGGTCGCGGTGCGGACGTGGCACGGTCGACTGGCGGCGAGCGGCCTGCACCACAACACGGTGGCGAAGATCTACCGCCTGTTCCGATCGATCATGACGACCGCCGTCGACGACGGACTCATCGCTCGGAACCCGGTCCGCATCAAGGGCGCGTCGGCGGAGCGGATGATCGAGCGCCCGCTCCTCAGGTGGGACGACGTGCGAGCGCTCGCTGGTGCGATCCATCCGAGGTTCGAGTGCCTCGTGTGGACGGCCGCGGCGAGCGGGCTGCGATTCGGCGAACTCGCCGGCCTGACGATCGAACACGTCAACCTCGAGCGCCGGGAGCTGCGAGTGATGCAGGCGCTGCACGACATCAAGGGCCAGGGCCCGACCCTGGGCCCACCGAAGACCGAGAGCGCCGTGCGAACCGTGCCGGTCGCCGAGTCGATCGCCATTCGGCTTGCGGCCCACATCGACGAGTACGTCGAGGACGTCGAGCCGGGCGCACTCGTGTTCACGTCACTCCGAGGCGGGCCGCTGCTGAACACCTACTTCGCCCCGCAGTGGTCGAGGGCGAGGGACGCCGTCGGCCTTGGCCATGTCCGCTTCCATGACCTCCGCCATCTCGCTGGCACCGAGGCCGCGACCGCGGGAGCGTCGTTGCGAGAGGTCATGTCGATCATGGGCCACGCTTCGAGCGCCGCCAGCCTCCGCTACCTCAAGGCCGCGGAGAGCCGAAGTCGCGAAATCGCAGACGCCATAGGCCGACGCATGGAGAGCTGACTTACTGCTGCGACGTGCGGCGTGCGAGTTCGAGTCGCCGCTCGAACTCCTCCTCGTAGCGGCGCCGTGCTCGTTCCCGACTCAGCTCCTGCAGCCCCCTTGTCCGGCGATCGTCGACCTCGCGTTCCCACTCAGCGAGTTGCTCGACCAGCCAATTGATGCCGTCCGGATCGTGCGTGCGCATCCGGCCGAGTGCTCGTTCGTACTTCTGGGCAAGAATCCACCGGCTCAGCAGCAGGTCGTTGTAGCGCTCATCGAGCTGCGCCAGTGCGGCGCGCAAGACGCTGATCGTCGCGTCGCAGTCGGAGTGGTCATCGACGCGCTCCGAAGCGACCGCAGTCGGCGGCATCGGAACCGCCGCGACAAGGGGAGCGTCGATCGACATGCGCCCATCGTCGTCACGACTGCGGGTACCGCTGGATCGCCGAGTCGCTCGCTCCGATGCCGCTTCTCGCTCGGCGCGCTGCGCGGCGCGAGTCGCCCGCATCCTCTCGGCGTCGGATGCCCACTTCCTCGGCCGCCCAGGCTTCCGCTTCTGCTCCCCCATCTGAGGCTCCTCTCTCTCGGAGACCTCTCAGACTCGAGTTCCCACTTCCCGGAAACCCTCCCAAGTTCCGTTCCGAGTTCCCAGAAACCCTCCCAACTATCAGTTCCGGTTCCCGGAAACCCTCCCGAGCACCGCCTGCGAGCATGTCCGAGACCCGGTCAGGTCGGTGCCGCCCGAACCTGCGCTCGTCGCGCAATCACCGGCCGTGGCTGGTTGGGCGTTGGTCGTCGGGATTATGCAGTGCGCTGCTTGGGCCGTACCCGAGTGGCTGGCCGGCAGCGTGAGGCGTGATTCTGCGGGGCGAAGTGTGCGGCCATGGGCAGCCGTGCCGCTCTTTCGATGGCAGTGAGGACTGCGTGCGAGCAGGAACGACAACGCGCAGCCGATCTGGTCGTCACGCGGTAGGCACACGACGTTGCGGTCAGACCTTCGAGAACAGCGAGCGCGTGATGTATCGCTGTTGCACGATTCGCAACACGGTCTGAGCGATGTAGTACACGACCAGCGCCGCCAGGAAGAACAACTGGATCACCGCGAACACGATTGGCAGGTAGCGCAACAGCGTGTGCTGGCCCGGTGACATCGTCGGACGGATCGATGCACGCTCAGCAACGCTGCGCTGCAAGATGATGTAGAGCGCAGCGAGCCCGGCGACGAGCAACAGGTATGGCCACGCCGCCAGAATTCCGTCGACGAGTTCTTGGGCGGCAGACCTCGCCAGGTCGACCCCGAGCGACATCATCTCGCGCTGAGCGAACAGTGACTCGTAGAGAGGCGAATCGACCGACAGGTAGCGAGGAACGAACCCGGGATCGGCGATCTGGTCCGGACGACCGAATGCCGCCCAAACAGCGTCCGCGATCGGACGCGCCGAACCATGTGGCGCATACGTCAGACCACGAAGGACGGCGAACATGACCACGAACACTGCAACCTGCGCCACCAAGGGCAGATAGGGGACGGCCGGATTGATCTTGTGCTCCTGGTAGAGCTTCCTCATCTCGTCGTTCAGTGTCACCCTGTCGTTGCGGTGCTCATCCTGAAGCCGACGCAGCTCGGGCTCCAACCGCTGCATCTCGATCAAATTCTTGGTGCTCTTGACCGTCAACGGAGTCGTGATCGCGATCACCACAAGCGCCATGAGACCGATCGCGAGTGTGTAGCTGGCCGTCAAGCCGTAGAACCACGACAACAGTGCAGCGGGGATCTCGAACATGAACTGAGCCGTCCTTCCAGTCGGCATCGTAAGCGGGCACGACCCACGTCGAGTTCACAGCCCGCCAAGCGCTGAGCCGAGTTCCACCCAAACACGTTGAACGAGGACTCTGCACGGGTGGGTGCGACCGTGAAAGTGCGGTGCTCGGCTTGGGCCGCGATGCAGCGCGGGTTCTTGCGGGGGCGACCGGGTTACGGAGCGGGCGTTATCGAGTGCCTCCGAACGGAACTTCAGGGGCACCCGCGTGCACCCTCGGCGTTCTCGTGGACTCAGGAAGGTGGAGCTCCGCACCTGGTTCACGAGAACGATGTCCGTGAGCGACCCGTCCCAGAGCGCCGGCGGTGTGCCCGCGCAGGGCGGGATGCCGTGACGAGTACCTTTGCGCGACGATGACGGGATCCGGGTTTGAGCCGACGGCGGATGACTTGGCGTTCTTCGACGTCTACGGCGACTGGGACCCACTCACCCCTGCCGACCTCAGTGTCCTGATGGACGGCTTCCCAGACCCATGGTGGGTCGCAGGTGGCTACGCCATCGAGGCCTTCACGGGTGTCGCTCGTCACCACGAGGACATCGACTTGATTGTGTTCTCGACGTCGGTACCTGCGTTGCGTGCTCAGCTCGGCGCAACGTTCCACCTCTGGAGCAACCACGGCGGCACGTTCCGCATCATCGACGACGAGCACCCTGAACCGTTGCACCCAATGAGTCAGATCTGGATGCGACGCGATGCCCGCTCACCCTGGCAGGTCGACTGTGTGCTCAATCCCATACGCGACGGCAGGTGGCAGTCCAAGCGCGATCCGGACTTCGTCGCCGACCTCGACGACGTGACGTGGATCGCTCCCGACGGGGTGCGCTATGCCTGTCCCGAGGTCACACTGCTGTTCAAGGCGAAACAGCACCGGGCGAAAGACACGGTCGATCTCGAGAACGCGTGGCCGCTCATGTCGGATGCGCAGCGACGGTGGCTTCACGACGCCGTCTTGCAGCTCCATCCCGGCCATCCATGGCAGGAACGACTCGATCCAACCGCATAGGCCAGCGGATACCTCGGCCGACCACGTCGGCCTATCGCCGGGCCGGTGACGCGAT
>CAVQSV010000005.1:0-270533 GCA_963716095.1 Ilumatobacteraceae bacterium
ACCGGGTGCTCCCTTCGTGATCGTGAGCGGCGGGGAATCGGAAGGATCGTCCTGTGTCGCTCGATTTAACACTAAATGTTCGGAGCCGAGGCCGCAACTGGATGAGATCGATTTCGAGAGTCTTCCGCCGCAGGTCGGCTGGGGTGCTACAGCAACTCGGCGGCGAGGCTGGCGACGTCGCTGCGTTCGCAGGCCGTCAGCGTGATGTGTCCGAAGCACGACTGTCCGGCGAAGGCCGATGCCAACACGCTGAGGGCGTTGTTCGATTCGCCGAGGTACGGGGCATCGATCTGGCTCGTGTCGCCGGTGAAGATCACCTTCGTGCCGTCGCCGACACGAGTGAGGATGGTGCGCAACGTGGTCGGTTCGAGGTTCTGAGCTTCGTCGATGACCACGAACTGCTGTTGCAGCGATCGGCCCCGGAGGAACGTGACCGATTCGAGCGAGAGTTGACCACGCGTGGTCAACTCGTCGACCATCTCGCGGGCGTCGTTGATGCTGCCGCGATCGGTGAGCGCCACCACTGCATCGTGGATGGCGGCCATCCACGGGTCGAGCTTCTCGTCGAGACCGCCGGGTAGGAACCCGACATCGGCGCGCCCGACCGGCACCAGCGGCCGGTAGACCGCGAGGCGTTCGTAGCGGCCCTGCTCGACGACCTGTTCGAGCCCCGCAGCGATCGCCATGATGGTCTTGCCGGTGCCGGCGCGCCCGTCGAGCGCGATCACCGAGATGTCCGGATCGAGGAGCAGCTCGAGGGCGAAGCGTTGCTCCTTGCTCCGTGGCCGCAGTCCCCAGGCCTCCGGCGTGTGCTGCGACAGGAGGACGAACTCGTCGCCGACGGCGCGCACGAGTGCCGACTGCGAACCGGAGCGCACGACGGCGAACTCGTTCTCGTTGAACGCAACCGCTTCGTCGGTGACCGCCGCGTCGATGGCGAGTGCACCAGCGGCATACAGGCAGTCGATCGCCTCGTACGGCGCCTCGATCGTGGTCCAGCCGATCTCCGGGCGAGAGCGGTCGGAGCGGGTGAGGCGGTGTTCGGCTGCATCGACGCCAAGGTGGGCGGCCTTGATTCGGAGTGCGGCGTCGTTGCTGATCATCGTGGTCGGTCCGAAGTCGGACTGACCGATCGCCGCACCGATGATGCGGTTGTCCGGCACGCTCGGGTCGAGGCCGTGCTCGACCAACAGATGCTTGCGGATGTTGTTGATCTCGATCTGCAGCGTCGCAGCGCCATTGCCGGTCGGGACCGGCTCGGCGAGGGAACCTCCGTGGGCGACGCGGAGTTCTTCGAGCGTCCGCAGCGCCGTGCGTGCTGCTCGTCCGACGTCGTCGGTTCGGCTCTTCAGCCCGTCGAGCTCCTCGACGACGGTGAGCGGCACGATGACGTCGACATCGTGGAACTCGAGCACACACGTGGGGTCGGCGATCAACACCGAGGTGTCGACCACCAGTCGGGTCCGCTGCGCCCCCCTCGTCGGCTCGGACCCGGTGGACGCCGTTTCGGGCGTCGGGGTCGATGCGGTCGTGGACGGAAGCAGGTCGGTCACCATCACTCCTCGGCGAATGCCTCGTGGATTCGATGCGAATCGTCTCTCATACCCAACGAGCCAAGGTTGTAGTTCAGCGGTCGTTCGTCGTGGTGGATGCCGTCAATCGCCAATACCGGCAAGGGTCACGTGTCGATGTCATTGCAAATGCAATGACATCGATGCTTGAACCGCGATGGTCGCGGTCGGTCACATGGTCGCTAGTCCGCTGCATCAGCAGTGGAAACGGTCTCGGCGCAACCCGCCGGGGTGAACAGCATCAACACCCATCCGAAAGAGGACTCCATGGCAACCAAAGCAGAACTGATCGACGCAGTGGCCGACGCCGCAGGCGTGTCGAAGGCCGACGCAGAGCGCACGCTCGGTGCGTTCTTCGACCACGTGGTCACCGCCACCAAGAAGGGCGAGAAGGTCGCATGGCCCGGCTTCGGCTCGTTCAGCACCACCAAGCGCAGCGCCCGTACGGGCCGCAACCCGCAGACGGGTGCTCCGGTGCAGATCAAGGCCTCGACGGCGATGAAGTTCAGCGCCAGCTCGACGCTGAAGTCCGCCCTGAACGGAAAGTGACCTGATGGCAGCCACGAAGGCCCCTGCGAAGAAGAAGGCGCCAGCGAAGAAGGCGCCTGCGAAGAAGAAGGCACCGGCCAAGAAGGCGCCTGCGAAGAAGAAGGCACCGGCGAAGAAGGCGCCTGCGAAGAAGAAGGCACCGGCCAAGAAGGCGCCTGCGAAGAAGAAGGCACCGGCCAAGAAGGCGCCTGCGAAGAAGAAGGCGCCAGCGAAGAAGGCGCCTGCGAAGAAGAAGGCACCGGCCAAGAAGGCGCCTGCGAAGAAGAAGGCGCCAGCGAAGAAGGCGCCTGCGAAGAAGAAGGCGCCAGCGAAGAAGGCGCCTGCGAAGAAGAAGGCACCGGCCAAGAAGGCCCCTGCCAAGAAGAAGGCACCGGCCAAGAAGGCCCCTGCCAAGAAGCGCTGAACTCGTTCAGCAACCATTCGAGGAGAGGGGCCCTTCGGGGTCCCTCTCTTCGCGTCTCGGCTCGAACGGTCTCGGCTCGAACGGTCGCACCTGAGTGGGCTACAGGTCCGCGATCAACTTGAACACCTCGGCGGCCTGCATGTCGAAGGGCCGGCCGAGGTCGCCGAGGCGGTTGCGGATCCGCTGCCCGAAGGCAGCCAACTGCTCGTCGTCGACCGCCTTCATCGTCGACTCGAACTGGCTCTCGTGGGCCGCGAGGGCGTCGAGCTTCACGTCGACGAACTCCGTGACGTCCTCGGCGTGGTCGGGTGCATCGGCCTCCCACAGCAGCAAGGCCTCCGGGCGATGGTGAGCGAGGCCGTGATCGCGGAAGAAGTGCGGATCGCGAGCGGCCACGATGCCCTCGCATGCGAGCAGCCCGGCGTGGCGATGGTCCGGGTGCAGGCGGTAGCGCTTCCACGGGTCGTGGCCGAGCACGACCTGCGGTCGCAGCTCACGGATGATGCGAGCCACCTCGCCGCGCGTGCGAAGGTCGCTGTCGAGTTCGCCGTCGACACGCCCGAGAAATCTGACCTCACCGGCGTTCGATCCAGCGAGGCGGCGCGCCGCCTCGCGTTGCTCGTCCTGGCGGCGCGCCGCAAGTGCGGCCACGTCGACGTCGGGGTCCCAGGTGCCCTTGGAGCCGTCGGTGCACACCAGGTGGTGGACCACGCAACCGTCGTCGGCCCACTTGGCGAGCAGGCCTCCGCACCCGAATTCGACATCGTCGGGGTGTGCGCCGATAGCGAGCGCCGAGGTCGGTGTGTCCAGGTCGGTGGTGGCGGGGATCGCCAGCGCCGTGGAGTTCAGTGGACTGGGTTGGCCGGGCTCGTTGGCAGCCATGAGGGGAGGACCTTCTCGATCAGGGGATGGGTGAGATCTCGTGCGGTGTCGAGATCGAGCGACAGGTGGGGATCGGATCGAACCTCGACTGGTACGGAGCCGAAGGCGAGCGCTTGGTCGAGGTGGCGTGCGAACGAGCCGCCGCCGTACGCGGCCCGGATGGGGTGTGCGGCGGGGAATGCCATGACGTTCGTGCCGTCGTGCCGGCGGTCGGGCACCAGCGTGATGCAGCCCTCGCTGGCCACGTCGAGCAGTGCGCCTGGCAGCGCCAGGTCGGCATGGCTGACGAGCACGTGGTCGAACCCGCTCGAGGTGATGTGATCGACACCGTCGTCGACTGCGCCGTTGAGACCCAGGCCGGCGCCCCAGATGACCTGGGCGCCCATCCGAGTCGCCCATTCGGCAACGTGGTCGTCGTCGCAGGCCACGAACGTCGGGACGTCGGCGACCGTTTCGAGCACACCGCTTGCCATCCACTGGGCCAGACGAGCTCGATCATCGTCTTCGAGCACGCCGGCGAGGCGGCCCTTGGCCGCCGTGAATCGTTTGACCGGGACCAGGACCGCAAGACGCACTGCGGCCACACTAGGAGCGCAGCGGCCCGAGCGGCGATGCCGCAGTACAGTGACCGTGGCGCCACACGACGTGGCGCCAACGCCGAACACGGTCAAGGGTTGTATCGGGGGGACCGACATGAGCGCATCGACGATCAACGTGGCAGTGATCGGTGCCGGGTCGTGGGGCACCACGGTTGCTGCGCTCACCGCGGTCAACACGCCGACCGTGCTGTGGGCCCGTCGCGGCGATCTCGCCAGGGAGATCAACGACGCCGGCGTCAACCCCGAATACCTGCCGAACTTCACGCTGCCAGATGCGCTGCGGGCCACCGATTCGCTGGCCGACGCGGTGTCGCAGGCCGACGTCGTGGTGATGGCCGTGCCGTCGCATGGATTCCGTGACGTCGCGGTCGCGGCCGCCGAGTCGATCCGGCCGTGGGTGCCGATCGTTTCGCTGTCGAAGGGGCTCGAGCGCACGACGCTGAAGCGGATGAGTGAGGTGGCCGCCGATGCGATGCCCGGTCACCCGGTGGCGGTGCTCACCGGACCGAATCTCGCCAAGGAGATCCTGGGCGGGCAGCCCGCAGCGAGCGTCGTCGCAGTCGACGACGCCACCATTGCCAAGGAACTGCAGCGGATCTTCAGTCGTCCGAGCCTGCGCGTGTACACGAACGACGATGTCGTCGGCAGCGAGGTCGCCGGCGTCGTCAAGAACGTCATTGCCATCGCTGCCGGGATGGCCGAAGGCATGGGATTCGGCGACAACACCCGCGCCACGCTGATCACCCGAGGGCTGGCCGAGATGACCCGACTCGGCGTTGCGATGGGCGGTCACCCCGAGACCTTTGCAGGGCTTGCCGGGATGGGCGACCTGATCGCCACCTGTTCGTCGAAGCAGAGCCGCAACAATCAGGTCGGCCTGCAACTGGGCGAGGGCAGGACGATCGACGAGATCCTCGCGGCCACCAACATGGTGGCCGAAGGTGTGAAGTCGTCGCCCAGCGTGCTCGACCTCGCTCGCCGGTACGGTGTCGAGATGCCGATCACCGAACAGGTCGTTGCGGTCTGCCACGAGCACCGTCCCGCCCCGGATGCGCTCGCCGCCCTGATGCAGCGCAGTCGCAAGGGCGAATTCGAGGCGTGAGCGGCTCCGACAACGGCGTCGCCGAGCGGCTCGACACGAGTGATGCCACGCTGATCGGCGTCACCGGTTCACCGTGCCGAGCGTGGGTCTCACCGTGCGGCGACGTGACACCGTGGCGCGACACCGACGAGACGCTGCAGTGGTTCGTGGCAGCAGAAGACCGCTGGCATGTCCCAGCTGCCGAACCAGCCGTCCGCCAGCGACGAATCGACGGGACGCCGGTGATCGAGACGAGGGTTCGGGTCCCCGAGGGCGACGCCGTCCAGCGGGTGTGGTCGGTTCCGGATGCAGGCGGTCTCACCGTCATCGAGGTGGAGAACGAGTCGGCGTTGCCGTTCGCCGTTGCGTTCGCCGGTGCGCGCGTGCTCACCGAACGCCCACCCGCCGATGTGCCGATCCAGGGCATCGATCTCCCCGATGGGGCCGTCGTGCTGCCGGTGGCACACACGGCGTCGGTGCGCGTGGCGATCCCGCACGACCCGGCCCGTTTCCGTACCTGGTCGTTGCCGACGCTGGCACCGGCCATGGCCGTCGTGCGCGGCTGGGAGACGGTGGTGCATCGGGCCAGTCGGCTCGTGCTGCCCGACGCTGGTCTCGGTGAGGCGGTCACCGCTGCTCGCAGCGACCTGCTCCTGTCGGGACCGGTCGACGCCGAGGCCGACGTGGTGGGGTTTCTGCTCGACGTCGCCGAACTCGGCCGGCTGGGCGACGATGCCGACGCCTGGATGCCCGAGATCGTCGAGCCGATCGCCTCGATCGCTCGTTCGGATGATCCGGAGGTCGAGCTGGCGCTGCGTGCATGCGAACGGCTTGCTGTCTCCGCCGGCGACGACCGTGCGGCCGGCGATCTCGCACGGATTCGCGAGCGTCGTATTCGCAGCGGTCGTGCTCCCGAGACGATGTCGGCGGGGCAGTCGTCGTTCTCGGACCTCCGGCGTGGCGAGTCGGTCGGACGATTCGTCGCCCAGGTCGAGCAGCGCATCGCGGACGAGGGGCGCTTGTTGCCGCTCGGCATCCCTCGCCGTTGGCTGGGTTCGAACTTCGAGGTCCACGGCGTGCCGACCGGCCCGCGCTCGACGGTGGGCTTCGCAGTGCGCTGGCACGGCGAACGGCCGGCGGTGCTGTGGGAGCAGCGCGGTCCCACCCAGTTGCTGACCGCGCCGGCCGTCGACGCCGACTGGTCGAGCAACGCTGCGTCGGGCGAAGCATTGTGGGCCGAACCGCCCCAGCCGAAGCGCATCGGCGTCAGCATCGACCTCGGCGACAACTGACGTGGGCCGGGCTGCCACCCGTCCGAAGCAGTCGAAGAAGCGGGCGCCGACACGGGCGATCGAGAAGCAGCTGTGGGATCGAGGCCACGACCTGGTTGTCGGGATCGACGAGGTCGGCCGCGGCGCCTGGGCCGGGCCCCTGTCGGTCGGCGCCGCCATCTTGCCTCGCGACACCCGTGTCAATGGCGTTCGCGACTCCAAGCTGCTCACCGAACGCGAACGAGAGGCACTGTTCGACAAGCTCGCCGAGTGGTGCCTTGCCTGGGCGGTCGGCTCGGCCAGCCAGGAGGAATGTGACCAGCTCGGGATGTCGGCGGCGCAGAAGTTGGCTGCTCGCCGTGCCGTCGAGGGGCTCGGGCTCGAGCCCGACGTGGCCGTGACCGACGGGAAGTGGGACTTCGTGTCGCCAGCGGTGCCGCACGTCGAGCTGGCCGTCAAGGCCGACCTGCGGTGCCTCAGCGTCGCAACGGCGAGCATCCTCGCCAAGGTCGTGCGCGACCGTGAGATGCGGGCGCATGCCGAGAGCTACCCGCACTGGTCGTTCGACACCAACAAGGGCTACCCCTGCCCGGTGCACAAGGCGGCCCTGTTGGGCTACGGCCCGTCGGCGATCCATCGCCGCAGCTGGGTCTTCATGGACAACTACGTCCCGTGGACAGCCATCCGCCGAACCCCGCCCGCTGGTCAGGCGACACTGTTCTGAACCTGCTGCGGCCACGTCGTGCGTTGCGGTTCCGAAGGGGCGGCCCACCGGTTCTGCAACGCGAACGAGAAGGAATCGGGTTGCGCCGGGATCAGGTGGCGGTGTCGGCGAGCTGCGACAGGAATCGGTCGGCCCAACCCTGGACGTCGCTCTTGCGGATCTGATCGCGCAGGCCGGCCATGCGGTCACGGCGCTCGTGGCGGTGCATCTCGACTGCGGTGACGATCGCCTGCTGGAGCGCGTGGTCGTCGTGCGGGTTGACCTGGACGGCGTCGGTGAGTTCATCGGCGGCACCGGCGAACTCCGACAGCACCAGGACGCCGTCGCCGTCGATGTGCGACGCCGCGTATTCCTTGGCGACCAGGTTCATGCCATCACGAAACGGGGTGACGAGCATGACGTCACCGGCGCGGTACAGAGCGATCAGCTCGTCGAAGGGAAGGGTCTGGTAGAGGTAGTGCACCACCGGGAGCCCGATACGGCTGTAGCGGCCATTGATGGCCCCCACGAGACGTTCGACCTCGTGGCGTTCGTCCTGATAGTGCTCGACCGCCTCACGGGTCGGGGTGGCCACCTGCACCATCACATGGCGTTCGGCATCGAGTTCACCGGATTCGAGCAGTGCGGCAAACGCCTTGAGGCGCAGGCCGATGCCCTTGGTGTAGTCGAGGCGATCGACACCCAACAGGATCACCTCGGGGTCGCCGAGGCGGGCGCGGATCTGGCTCATCCGCTGACGTGTGGCGCGCCCTGCGGCAACCTCCTCGACGTCGCCGACGTCGATCGAGATCGGATAGGCGCCCAGGTGGGTGGTGCGGTCCGGGTGGGTCAGCGCACCATCGTGTTCGTCGAGGCCGACCAGTTCGTGTGCGGCCGCGGCGAAGTTCGCGGCGTCGCGGGGGCGTTGGAAGCCGATGAGGTCACAGCCGAGCAGTCCCTCGACCAACTCGGTGCGCCAGGGCAGCCGGGAGAAGAGTTCGTACGGCGGGAACGGGATGTGGAGGAAGAACCCGATGGTGACGTCACTGCGCTGGCGCCGGAGCAGTTCGGGAACCAGTTGCAGCTGATAGTCGTGGATCCACACGATCGCGTCGGGCGGAGCGATGTCGGCGAGCGTCGCGGCGAAGCGCTCGTTGACCGCGACGTAGGCGTCCCACTGCTCGCTCGAGTAGGTCGATTCACGCAGGGCATCGTGATACAGCGGCCAGAGACCGTCGTTGGAGAAACCTTCGTAGTACAGCTCGATCTCTGCCTCGCTGATCGGCACGGGATGCAGCTCGACACCCTCGACGTTGAACGGCTCAGCGGTGTCGTCGGGGTTGCCCGTCCAGCCCACCCACGTGCCGCCGGTGTCACGCAACATCGGCAACAGTGCTCGCACCAACCCACCGGGACTTGCGGCCCAGCCGTCGTCGGTGCGCATCACGGGGAGTCGGTTGGCAGCGACGACGATCGGTCGTTCGGGAAGCGGTGCCGCGTGGGCGATGGGGAAGTCGGGAGGGAGACTCATGGGATGCGATCGAGGGCTTGCTCGAGGTCGGCCACGAGATCGGCGGCGTCCTCGATGCCGACCGACAGCCGCACCAGATTGTCGGGAACCTCGAGCGGCGACCCAGCTGCGGACGCGTGGGTCATCGCTGCCGGGTGCTCGATCAGGCTCTCGACGGCGCCGAGTGATTCGGCGAGCGTGAACACCTCGGTGGAGTCGGCGACCGTCATGGCTGCGTTCATTCCCGCCTTCACCGTGAACGACACCATCCCGCCGAAATCGCGCATCTGCTTCGCTGCCGCTGCGTGGCCGGGATGGTCGGGCAGCTGCGGGTACAGCACCCGGTCGACGGCCGGGTGGCCGGACAACAGGTCGACCACGGCGCGGGCGTTCTCGCAGTGGCGATCCATGCGCACCGCGAGTGTCTTCACGCCGCGCAACACGAGGTAGCAGTCGAACGGTGCAGGCACGGCGCCGGCGGCGTTCTGGGTGAAGCGCAGCCGGTCGGCGATCTCGTTGTCGTTGGCAGCGGCGAAACCGCCGATCACGTCGCTGTGGCCACCGAGGTACTTGGTCGCCGAATGCACCACCACGTCGGCGCCGAGCGTGAGCGGCTGCTGGAGGTAGGGGGTCGCGAACGTGTTGTCGACGACGACCACCGCGCCCTTGGCGTGGCCGATCTCGGCGATCGCCTCGATGTCGAAGCACGTCAGCAGCGGGTTGGTCGGGGTTTCGAGCCACACCATCCCGACATCGTCCGGCCAGTTCGCCTGCAGTGCGTCGAGGTCGGTGAGGTCGACCGCCGTCCACGGGAACCCGAGAGGGCTCCACACCTTCGAGATCAGGCGGAACGTGCCGCCGTAGGCGTCGTTGCCGAGCAGGATCCGCTGGCCCGGCTGCAACAGGCGCAAGATGTTGTCCTCGGCAGCCAGACCGCTCGCGAACGCCAGGCCGTGAGCGGCATCTTCGAGCGAGGCAACCTGGGCCTCGAGGGCCGAACGGGTCGGATTGCCCGACCTCGAGTACTCGAATCCCTTGTGGCCGCCGACGCCCTCCTGGGCGAACGTGGTCGACAGCGAGATCGGTGTGACCACCGCGCCGGTGGTCGGTTCCGGGTCCTGGCCGGCGTGGATTGCCCTGGTGGCGAAACCCTGGCGTGTGGTCGTTTCGTCGAGATCACCCATCGACAGACACGGTACCGGAGCTGCCTTCGAGGGCGGCTTCGGCGACAGCGCTGAAGTAGGCGAGGACGTCGGTTCGGGTGAGCACGCTGAGTGGACGCCCGCCGGACAGCACGAGCAGCGCCGGGGCGGACTCGAGCATCTCGACGGCGAGCTCGACCTTCTGGCCGACACCGATGGTGGGGAGCTTCGGGCCCATCGCCTTCTCGACCGGGGTGGACATGACGCCAGGGTCGCGGTGGATGGCCTCCATCAACTCGAGTTCGTCGATCGCTCCGGAGACCTCGGCAGCAGCGAACGGAGGTGTGTTCTTGCACACCGGAAGCTGGCTGACACCGGTGGAGCGCATCAGCTCGATCGCTTCGGAAACGGGTTGATGGGGGTTGACGTACAGCAGGTTCTCGATCGACGCGTTGCGCGTGTCGAGCACGGCTCCGACGCATTGGTCGCATTCACGCAGGAACCCGAAGTTGGCCATCCAGTCGTCGTCGAACACGCGCGACAGGTAGCCGCGACCAGAGTCGGGGTTGAACACCACGACGACGTCGTCGGGGTCGGCGGCTTTGGCCACCTTGATCGCCGCGGCGACGGCCATGCCTCCTGATCCGCCGATCAGAATCCCTTCGCGTTGGCTGACGTATCGGGCGGTGAGGAAGCTCTCCTCGTCACTGATCGGAATGATGTCGTCGAGCAGATCCGGGTCCCACGCAGCGGGGAAGAAGTCCTCGCCCACACCTTCGACGAGATACGGGCGCCCCGAGCCGCCGGAGAACACCGAGCCTTCGGGGTCCGCGGCGATGATCTTGATGTCGGGGTTCTGCTCCTTGAGGTACCGAGCGACACCGGTGATCGACCCGCACGTGCCGGCCCCGGCGACGAAGTGGGTGATGCGGCCGCCGGTCTGGCGCCAGATCTCGGGCCCGGTCGTCTTCACGTGAGCAACCGGGTTGTGTGGGTTCTGGTACTGGTTCGGGCGAAACGCTCCGAGCTCGTTCGTGAGGCGTTCGGCGACGCTGTAGTAGCTCTGCGGGTCGTCGGGCTCGACCGCCACCGGACACACGACCACCTCGGCGCCGTAGGCCTTCAGCAGCGAGATCTTCTCGGGCGCGACCTTGTCGGTCATCACGAACACGCACTGGTAGCCGCGCTGGGCTGCAACGATGGCGAGACCGACGCCGGTGTTGCCGCTGGTCGGCTCGACGATCGTGCCACCGGGTTGCAGCAATCCTTCGCGCTCGGCAGCGAGGATCATCTCGAGCGCCGGCCGATCCTTCGCCGAGCCACCGGGATTGGTCGACTCGTTCTTCATCGTGAACACGCAGTCGATGTCTTCGAGCTCGCTGAGCCGTTTGAGGCGGATCAGCGGCGTGTTGCCGATGGTGTCGATGACCGAGTCGAAGATCTCGGTGCCCGCAAGACGGGGGTCACTGGGTTCGCCGGCGAGGTTCACCCGAACACCTTGCCGACGACACGGCTCGCCAATCCGGGCTCCGGTGCCTCGAAGCCCTCAGGGAGCAGGTGCGGATGGTGCACACCGAGATAGGCGACGAGTTCGCCGGCCGACGGATTGACGAAACTCCTGTCGCCGATGACGACGGTGGGAACCGTTTCGTTGCCGTTGGCGTGTTGTCGCACGATGGCCGCGCCGTTGGGGTCGTCCCAGATGTTGTGCTCGACTCGCTCGATCCCGTACTTGTCGAGCTTGCGCTGCAGCATCATGCAGAACCCGCAGCCAGGTCGCCAGTACAGATCGATGTGATCCGCATTGGCAGCCTCGAGAGAGGACGTGTCGTCGGCCATACAGCATGCAACGAGCGTGGCCAGGCAATATTCCCGCTGGATCGGAACCTGGGACGACCTCGAGTTCCGGGAGTCGTGTACCCCGCCGCCACCGGCGCTGCCCGACGCAGGCGAACAACCCGCCGATCCGACGGCTGCCGAGGCCGAGGTCCGAGCGGCGATGCCGATGCACGCGAGCAGGTCCGAGCGGGCGCATTCCCCGAGACGGAGGAGCAGTACCTCGACGAGCAGTACCTGACTCCTGGCACCACCGTCCTCGACAGACTTGCATCACGTTTGCGTTGCATTTCGGATGGGCCGCACCACCCGAAATGCAGCGCAAACGTGGGTGCCGTGGGGGCGGGGAAGCCAGACTGGCGCGATGAGTTCGCCGATGGTCGATTCGTCCGTGTACCTCGAACGGCTTGCACGGGTCAGAGATGCGATGGCGGCCAACGACGTCGACGCCCTGCTGTTGTCGGTCGGTCACGACCTGCCGTACCTCACCGGCTACACGGCGATGCCGCTCGAACGGCTCACGATGCTCGTGGTGCCTCGCAACGCCGCGGCCACCATGCTGATTCCGGCCCTCGAGGCACCCCGGGTCCGCGACGTGCCCGGCGTGTTCGATCTGTTGCCGTGGGGCGAGACCCAGGACCCGACCGCCATCGTCGCGAGACTGGCGGGCGGTGCGCAGCGCATCGCCGTCGGCGATCAGATGTGGGCGCGCTTCCTCGTCGAGCTGCTCCCGCAGTTGCCCGGTGCCGAGTACACCCGGGCGGTCGACGTGGTCGGCCCGCTGCGGATGAGCAAGGACCAGGCCGAGATCGATGCGCTCGCTGCCGCTGGCGCTGCCGTCGACCGAATTGCCGGCGAACTGCAGCGCGGCGAGATCCCCCTGGTCGGTCGCACCGAGGCCGAGGTGTCGGCGCACCTGGGACGGCGCATCATCGAGGAGGGCCACGACAAGGTCAACTTCGCGATCGTCGCCGCCGGCGAGAACGCGGCGAGCCCGCACCATCACCCGGGATCTCGGGTGATCGGTACGAACGAGATCGTGCTGTGCGACTTCGGAGGCACGATGGCCGGGTACTGCTCCGACACCACGCGGTGCGTGTTCACGGGCGAGCCGGCAGCAGAGGTGGCCGAGGCCTACGAGGTGCTCTTCGAGGCCCAGCGGGTCGGAGCGGCAGCCGGCGTGGTCG
The DNA here is from genome assembly GCA_963716095.1 of Ilumatobacteraceae bacterium. GTDB lineage: Bacteria > Actinomycetota > Acidimicrobiia > Acidimicrobiales > Ilumatobacteraceae > Sva-07. The sequence goes on from CAVQSV010000005.1 coordinate 12,735, forward strand.
GCACCCCCTGCGAGGACGTCGACCGGGCCACCCGCAAGGTGATCGACGACGCCGGCTTCGGCCAGTACTTCATCCACCGAACGGGTCACGGCATCGGGCTCGAAGAGCACGAGGACCCCTACATCGTCGAAGGGAACTCGTTGCCGCTCGAGGCCGGCCACGCCTACAGCGTCGAGCCCGGCATCTACGTTCCCGGCAAGTGGGGCATGCGCCTCGAAGACATCGTGGTCGCCACCGATGCAGGGCCGCGCCGCCTCAACAACTCCGACCACGCCCTGGTGTCGGTCGACGCCTGACCAGCACTCGCCGATGAGCGAAGTGGCCGTATCCGGTCCGTTCGCTCATCGCCGTGGGTTGCGGTGCTGGACCGATGAGCGAAGTGGCCGTATCCGGTCCATTCGCTCATCGCCGTGGGTCAGCTCCGCTCGGGTTCAGCTGGTGGTGAACTGCGACTCGTCAGGGAGTGCGTCGTAGGCGACCAGTTCGATCAGGACGTCGTTGCCGTCGTAGCGAGCGAGCGGCCCGGAGTCGAGGACGCAGTACACCTTGGTGCCGCCGGACACCGGTACGTCGGCGCAGACTGCGGGCTGTCCGCCGATCGTTTCGGTGTAGCCGCGTGCCGGCGACAGGCTGCGTCCGGCATCGACACGCAGTCGGCGGGCGAAGCTCGAACCGTAGAAGTCGTGCGTGATCTGGACGTCGCTGACGCGGGCGTCGTTGATCACGGCTTCGCACTCGGCGGTGGTGAGGTCGCAGGTGGTCGCCGTTCCGACGCCGTCGAGGAAGCGCACGTTGTTGATCGTGATCGACCGGCGGCTGTTGTCGGCCTGCACCACGGTGGCGGTCGACTCCAGCCCGCCCAGCCGTGTCAGCACTGTGTAGTTGGCGGTGAACTGCTCGATGCCGACACGGTCGAGGCGTTCGAGCACGGCGTCGATGGCCGGGTCGCCGGTGTTCTGCTCGGCCGGGTCGCTGGCATCGAAGCTGGGGCGCGGCCCGGTTGCGCAGGCGGCGAACGTGAGCGCAGCCAGTGCGGTGAGCACGATGGTGCGAACAGAGCGTCGACCGGCGAACCGGCTGTGGCGGGGGGAGGCCATGGCGCCGTCAGGCTACGGCGTTACCGTGGGTCCACGTGATCAGTCTCGACGCCGCCACCGTGCTGTTGCAGTGGGCGACCGGCGGCATGCTCTTCTGCTGGTTCACCACTCGCCGACGCATCGCCAGCCTCGGCTACGGCTGGTTGCTCCGCGGTGTCTACTTCTGTTTCGCCGCTGGGGCGCTCGCCGCCGGACTCTCGTTCGGCGTCGTGCCCGTCAGAGAAGCTGCCTCGGTGGGCGTCATGATCTCGTGCGCCGTCGCGCTGGCGGTGTCCGTCCGTCGCAAGGCTGCCGGTGTCAGCGGCGCTCGGGAGGAGCACGATCGTCGCACCGAACGGCGTCGCGGCGATGACGGGAATCGACCGAACGGTCGAGGGCCCGTCGCCGGAGCAGTCCGCCGAGGGTCGGGGCCCCGAGTTCCCGCCGGCGCTCGACCTGGTGCCCGTCTTCATCGGCACGATCGGCTTGATCGCCGCCGCACTCGACGCAGGCGACAATCCGTGGGTTGCTCTTGCTCGAACGCTGGTCGGCGCGGCGTTCATCGGGGCGATTTCCGATGCGATGCTGCTCGGACACTGGTACCTCACCCAGCCCGGACTTCCGCGGGTGTTGCTGAACGAGATGGTCGCGGCGCTCAAGTGGCTCTGGCCTGCCGAGGTCGCCGTGATGCTGCTGCCGACGGGAATGATCGCCGTGCTCACCGGATCGGTCGACGACGGCTGGGGCGGGATGCTCGGTTGGATGTGGCTGATGTGCGCGATCACCACGATCGTCCTGATCTTCGTGACGCAGGCAGCGCTCAAAGAGCGGGCCTACTCGGCGGTGATGGCTGCGACGGGGCTGCTGTACCTGGCGATTCTCACCGGTTTCGGCATGGACATCGTCCCCCGGGCGATCCTCGCCAGCTGAACCGCACCGGTTGTGACGAGCGAACCCCGCACATGCGGTGTGGTCGCTCATCGAAACGGGAGTTGGGTTCGGCGGGGCGGCCGTTGTGGTTGACTCTTGCCATGGCACGGCCGGTGTGGAGTGGGACGATTTCGTTCGGATTGGTGGCGATCCCCGTCAAGCTGTACAACGCCGTGCGACGCCAGAGCGTCTCGTTCAACCAGCTCGACGAACGCAACATGGCCCGCATCCGGTACCGCAAGGTCAACGACGAGACCGGCGAGGAGGTCGGCGACGACCACATCGTCAAGGGTTACGAGATCTCCAAGGGCCGCTACGTGATCGTCAACCCCGACGAGCTCGAGGCGTTCATGCCGGTCGCGACCAAGTCGGTCGACCTCGAGGAGTTCGTCGACCTCGCCGACATCGACCCCGTGTACTTCGACTCGGCGTATCACCTGGCCCCTGACGGCCCACCGAAGCCCTACGTGCTGCTCGCACGGGCGATGGAGGCCAGCGGCAAGGTGGCGATCGGGCGGTTCGTGATGCGCAACAAGCAGTACACCGCGGCCATCCGCGCCGAGGACGGGCGATTGATCATGTCGACGCTCGCCTACGCCGACGAGGTCATCGACCCGGACGTCATCGACGAGCTGCAGGGTCTCGACGAGGTCGAGGTCAACGACAAGGAGGTGGCGATGGCCGAGGCGCTCGTCGCCTCGCTCGCAGCGGACTTCGAGCCGGAGAAGTACCGCGACGAATACCGCGAAGAGGTCATGGCGCTCATCCAGATGAAGGCCGACGGCGAAGAGTTCGAGATGCCCGAGGCGGCCGCGGAGAAGCCGAAGGTGGTCGACATCATGGCGGCGCTCGAAGCGAGCGTGGCAGCGGCCAAGGATGCGCGCACGCGCCATCCCGCCGACACGGCGACGCGGAAGTCCGCGGCCAAGAAGAAGTCGGCCTGACCGAGTCGACTCGACGTCCGATGGCCGCACCGATCGAGGTCGACATCGACGGCCGCACCGTCCGGCTCACCAACCTGGACAAGGTGCTGTACCCGTCGGGGTTCACCAAGGCCGAGGTGGTCGACTACCACCTGCGCATCGCACCGACGATCGTCCCGCATCTCGCGGGGCGCTGCATCACGTTCCGCCGCTACCCCGACGGAACCGACCGTGACGGCTTCTTCGAGAAGCGGTGCCCGTCGCATCGTCCCGACTGGGTGCAGGTGGCGCTCGGACCGGGCGATCGGCGAGGCGGCATCGAGTACTGCCGCATCGAGGACTCGGCAGCGATGGTGTGGGCGGCGAACCTGGCGGCGATCGAGCTGCACGCACCGATGGCACTCGCCGCGGACCTCGACACCCCTCGCATCCTGGTGTTCGACTTCGATCCGGGTCCGAAGACGTCGGTGGTCGACTGCTGTGAGGTGGCGGTCGGCGTGCGCACCGTGCTCGATGCGGTCGGACTCGAGGGGTGGTGCAAGACGTCGGGCTCCAAGGGGCTGCAGCTCTACGTGCCGCTCAACACGCCGGGCGTGACGCACGAGGCGACGGCCGACTTCGCGCTCGCCGTCGGCCAGGTGATGGAACGTCAGATGCCCGGCCGGGTGACGACAGTGATGGCGAAGGTCGAGCGACCGGGGAAGGTGTTCGTCGACTGGAGCCAGAACGCCCACCACAAGACCACGATCGCGCCGTACTCGCTTCGTGCCCGTCACGATCCCACCGTTTCGACCCCGGTGACGTGGGCGGAGGTGGAGGAGTGCGCCTCGAGCGGACGGGAGCTGCGATTCGAGGCAGGGGACGTGCTCGCCAGGGTCGAGGAGCACGGTGACCTGTTCGCGAGCGTCCTCACGCTCGAACAACACCTCCCGACCCCAAGCTGACGCTCTGGTTCAGCGCGGCCGCCGTTGGGTGCCATGGCTAGCGTGGGCAGTGACATGGCACCCCGACCTTCCAACGAGGGGGTTCGGCCCTCGGGACGGCTGACGCGGCGCCGCGTGCTCGCCGGGTCGGCTGCCGTTCTGGGGACTGCTGCGGTCGCCGGCTCCATCTCGGCCATCTCCGAGACCGGGATCAACGACCGAGCGACGGTCACGAAACCGGCCGTCCGCCTCGATCCGCCCGATCCCCTCGGTGGTTGGCTGCCGGGAGCGCTCTACGTGGCGCTCTACGGGCATCCGGGGTCATCGACGCTCGGCGCCCTCGGAGAGCAGGACGTCGGCGCAGCCGTCGCCCGGGCGAAGGCCGTCGCCGCCCAGTACACACCGTTCGGTCGGCCGGTGGTGCCCACCTTCGAGATCATCGCCACCGTGGCCTCGTCGTCTGCCGGCTCCGACGGCGACTACTCCAACGAGTTCCCCGCGTCGAAGTTCCAGCCCTGGATCGACGCTACGAGGGTCAACGGCATGCACGTGATCCTCGACCTCCAGCCGGGCCGAGCGACGTTTCCGTCGCAGGCACGGGAGATCGAGGGGCTGCTCGCCCAACGCAATGTGAGCCTGGCGCTCGACCCCGAGTGGCGTGTGGGGCCGACGGAGCGCCCCGGGGGTGGTCGGATCGGCACGGTCGACGGATCCGAGGTGAACGCGACGATCGACTACCTCGACGGTGTGATCCGTCGCTTCGGTCTGCCACCGAAGATGCTCGTGGTCCACCAGTTCACCCCGTCGATGGTGACGAACAAGGGGATCATCCGCGGCACACCGCGCGTGCAGGTGGTGTTCCAGATGGACGGCTTCGGCACCCTGCCGCTCAAGCTCGGCTCGTGGAACCGAATGGTGTCCGACCTGCCTCCGTCCGCCTTGACCGGTTGGAAGAACTTCTACGACGAGGACCGCCCCACCCCGACCCCGTCGGAGTCGTTGTCGGTGACGCCGACTCCTGTCTACATCAGCTACCAGTAGCCGAGCGATGAGCGAATCCTCCGCATGGGCGGGGTTCGCTCATCGCTCGCGGTGCGAGCTCCGATGGGTGGACGGGGCGAGTCGATCCCGCCGCGTCGGGCGTAGTGGGTGCCGCCGCGGCAGTGGTCGGCGCGGTCATCATGGAGAGATGTCTGCTCGTCGAAGCCTGCGTCTCGGAGCCGCCGCCGGCGCGCTCGTGCTGGCGGCCTGCTCGACGCCGACGGTCGAATCCGACGGGCCATCGGAGGAACCGGCACCGTCGTCGACGGAGCTGTTCGACATCGGCGAACGCGACCCGCTGCCGTTTCCCGGCTACGACGTCGACCGGGTCACGATCGCTCCGCTCCCCGGAGCCAACCGTCCCGACGACAGCACACCTGCGCTTGACCGGGTGGGCCGCGTTCGATGCCGAACTCACCCGTCAGATCCTGGGCGGGGGAGGGTCCGACGCCTTTGCCGTGTCGGTGGCGGTCGGCGGCGAGGTGGTCCACGAGGCGGCATTCGGCGCCCGGGTCCCCGACACGTTCGACACGGTCGGACCGACCGATCGATTCCGGATCGCCAGCATCTCCAAACCGATCACGGCGATCGTGGCGCTGCAGCTCGTCGAGGCCGGGCTCGTCGGGCTCGACGAACCGGTCGGTGCCCGAGCCGCCGACGCCGTCGGAGTCGCAGACCCCGGCCGGGCAGGCGATGTCACGATCCGCCAGTTGCTCACCCACACCACCGGATTCGCGCAGTACGAGAACCTGTTCTTCCGCAACCAGGTCGGCTCCTGCGACGAGGCAGCTGCGGTCGGGTTCTCTCGGTCGCTCGGTGGTGGTGGGTTCCGCTACAGCAACATGAACTACTGCGTGCTCGGCCTGGTGATCGAGCAGGTGACCGGACAGGACTACGAGGCAGCGGTGTACGAGCGCCTGCTCACGCCGCTCGCATTGTCCGGTCTGCGTCTGGCACCCACGTACGACCCCGGGCCCGGGGAGGTCGAGCATCGTTCGGTGCCGGGCCGGAACTACATGGAGGCCCTCGCCGCCGCCGGAGCGTGGGTGGCGACGCCGACCGATCTGGTCACGATCTTCAACTCGCTCGATCACACCACGCCGGGCTTCAAACCGCTGAGTCCCGAGACCGTGGCGATGATGCTGCAGACCCCGCAAGGCGCCGACAGGGGATACGGGATGGGTGTGATCCTGTACGGCGGCGGCACGTTCGGGCACACGGGAACGATCGAGAGCACCCATGCGATGGTCTTCGACCGGGCCGACGACGTCACCTGGGCCGTCACCGTGAGCGGTGAGAACCCGAGCGAGACCCCACGTCTGGCCGGGATGGTCGATCGGGCGCTCGCGGCCGGCGGCTTCGTCGCCGGCTGAGAGCATCGCTCGCCGGGCGGTCGTGACATCATGCGGTCGTGGTGGCTTCGACGATTCCGCTCACGGTGATCGGCGGGTACCTCGGTGCCGGCAAGACCACGTTGGTCAACCACCTCCTCCGACACCCTGGCGGTCGACGGATCGGGGTGATCGTCAACGACTTCGGATCGCTGGCGATCGACGCGTCGCTGCTGGCGCCGGCCGCCGGCGACGGTCTGGTCAGCCTGCCGAACGGCTGTGTCTGCTGCACGGTCGGTGCCGGGCTCCACGAAGCGCTCGAAACGTTGGCGGCGGCCGAGCTTCGGCTCGACCATGTCGTGATCGAGGTCAGCGGAGTCGCCGACCCGTCGGTCGCCGCGGCGTGGGGCACGGTGCCGCCGTTCGAGCCCGCAGGGGTCATCGTGCTCGCGGACGCCACCTCGGTGGTGCAACGTTCCCGCGACCGATACGTCGGTGGGGAAGTCACCCGCCAGCTGGAGGGGGCCGATCTCGTGGTGGTGACGAAGTCCGACGTCTGCGACGAGGTCGAACTCGACGCGGTCGAACGTTGGATTGCGACGACGAGCGGGGGAGTGCCGTCGATCCGGGTGGTCGGTGGTGAGGTTCCGGCGGACGTGATTCTCGGGGTCGGGCGGTCGTCGGCGACAACGTCGAGAGTCGAGCAGGGCCATGGCACCCGCTACGTGTCGTGGTCGTGGACCACCGAGGCCCCCGTCGCCCGAGTGGATCTCGACCGGTTTCTGTCCTCGCTGGAGCCGAACGTCGTGCGCGTGAAGGGGTGGGTGCATCTCGATGACGGCACCTGGGTCGACGTGCAGGTCGTGGGCCGTCGGGCCGAGGTGACTCTGGGCGTTCCCGCCGACCGCACCGAAGTGGTCGCCATCGCCGTCCGTGTGGATCCACCCGCCCCCGACCCGTTTGCTGTTGCAGTTCGGGTGACCCGTCCCGTCCGAACCGTCACGTAAACGGGAGTGCCCCGTCGCTGACCCGTTCGTGTTGCAGTTCGGATGACCTGCCCCTGCCAAACCGTCACGCAAACGGGAACCACCCGGCGCCGGGACTGGTCGAGGCTCAGGCGGGGTGGGCGGCTTCGAACGGGGTGCCGCCGACGACGGTGCCCCAGACGCCGATGTCCCTGATCGTCATCGGGTCGACCGTGAGCGGGTTGCTCCTCGAGCACCGCGAAGTCGGCCGCCTTGCCGCACTCGATCGTGCCGAACTCGGCGTCGAGGTGCATCTGGTAGGCCGAACCGAGCGTCACCGCCCGCAGGGCCGACTCCGCAGAGATCCGCTCGGTGTCACCGAGCACACGCCCCGACGGCGTCACCCGGTTGACCGCACACCACATCGTGTGCAGTTGGCCGAGCGGGGTGATGTTCGCATCGGAGTGCAGCGAGAACGACACGCCCTCACGCTCGGCGGTGGCGGCCGCCTCCATCCGCCGAGCACGTTCCGGCCCGACGGTGATGTCGTGGTGTTGGTCGCCCCAGTACCAGAGGTGGTTGGCGAAGATGTTGGCGCACATGCCGAGCTTCGCCATGCGCCTGAACTGCGCCGCCGACGTCAGCTGGCAGTGCTGCACGGTGTGGCGGTGGTCGAGCCACGGCCGCTCGATGACGAGTTGTTCGACGGTGTCGATCCAGGCGTCGATCGTGAGATCGCCGTTGCAGTGGGCGTGGATGTTGATGCCGCGCTCGTGGAACGGGCGGGCGATGTCGAGCAGCTGATCGGGCGGCACCATCCACTGCCCATGGTCGTCACCTGAGTAGTAGCCCGGCCATCCCATCTTCGCGGTGAAGCCCTGGATCGAGCCGTCGAGGACGATCTTGAGCCCGGCGGTGCGCAGCTTGTCGGTGTCGTCGGCCGCCAGCTGCAGCATCAGCTCGGCGGCGTCCGACCAGTCGGCGCTTCCCGGCGGCAACCCGTGCAGGTGACGTTGCAGGATGCGCGCCGGGTAGTCGGGGCGGTCGACCACCTCGTGCCAGGCAGCCACCTCGTCGGGTCGGGTCAGGCCGAAGCTCCCGAGATCGCACAACATCGTGGTGCCGGTGTTGGCGCACAGCTGGCCGAGGGCCTCCAGCGAACGCGGGTCGGTCATCGCCCGTCCGATCACGGCGATGCCCGAGCGAGCCAGCGAGATCGCCGGCATCTCCTGGAGTTCGCCGTTCGGTTCGCCATCGGCGTCGCGAGCGACCCCCGGTGTGGTCGCAGCACGGGTGATCTCGTGGCGTTCGAGCATCGCGGTGTTGACCGTGGCCAGGTGTGCGCTCGCGTGGAAGACGAAGATCGGACGCTCGGTCGACACCCGGTCGAGGTGCTCGCGGGTCAGCCGCTCCTCGCCGGTGAAGTAGATCGGGTCGAATCCGCCGACCACGATCGGTTCCGATGAGCCCTGTGTCTCGTCGTCGAGCTCGCGCAGGCGGTCGAGGAACGCGTCGTAGGTCCGGATTCCCGGTGCGGTCCCACCGTCGACCCGGTGGCGGTCGAACCAGCCGACGTAGGGGAGCAGCGAGAACGCCCCCTCCAATCGGTGGCCGTGCGCCTCGATCATCCCCGGCGTCAGCACGTGGTCGACGAATCGCCGGTCGATCTGGTGCGGCCCCCAACTGGCGCATTCCTCGACCGAGCCGGCGGCGAGCACCTTGCCGTCGCGGACGGCGACGGCCGCCACCTCCGGCTGTGCCGGGTCCATCGTGACGACGGTGCGGGCCGGATAGATCGTGATGTCACCCTGGTTGCTGCTCACCGAATCGACCGTACTGCGCGGGAATCCCTGCTCAGCGCTCTCGGCGGACGACGCGGTGATCTCACCGAGCGCGACCGGTGATGCCGGTTGCCGGGCACGTTTGTGGCCGAGGATGTCATCAGTCATCGGGGGCGTCGGGGTCCAATTCGGACGGTCTGGACTGCCACGGCCAGTGCCCCTCCGCCTCGAGCTGGAGGGTCCAGGTGAGGAACGTTCTCACCACGACGAGGAGACCCAGCGCCGCGACGTTCTCCAGGGTCGGCTGGAGCGTCACCGTCCGGATGATGTCGGCCGCGATCAGCAGGTCGAGGCCGATCAGCAGACCGCGTGACATCTCCTTCTTGAACGTGTCCTGACCTGCAGCAGCCGAGGTTCGGATGGCCACCCAGATCGACGAGACGATGGCGACCACGACCGCGAGGGAGATGACGACGATCGCAATGACCTCGATCCACTCCGAGATGTCTCGTGCGATCTCCCAGTCGCCGAGCATGGGTTCGTCGGTCGCCAGCACCGTTGCCACGTTACTGCTCGCGTCCGGCGGCTGGCGGATCCCGACCAGGTGGTTGGTCACCCGTCGAGGAGCACCATGCCAGAACAGAGCCTGCCGGTCGAGGAACAGCGACTTCCGAGGTTCTGGGTGTTGCCCGGCGGTGCGCCCGGACTGCTGGCGCTGCTGTGGGTCGCACCGACGATCACCGTGTTCGTGTCGGCGATCGATCTCGCCGACGTCGACCACCTCTACCTGATCATCGGTGTCTTCGTCGTGTTCGACGCCGTCCTTCCGATCTTCCCGAGTGAGTCACTCCTGACGACGGCGTCGAACCTCGCCGCCCAATCGGGATCGAGCATCGAACTCTGGAAGCTCATCGTCGCCGGCTCGGCTCGGGGCCATCGTGGGTGATTCGTTGCTCTACTGGCTGTAGCGCACCGTGCTCCGCACCGATGCTGATCGTGTTCGGCCGGTTCGTTCCGGGCCTGCGCTTCATGGTCGGAGCGACGATGGGGCTCACCCGCTTCCCCTATCCGCGGTTCCTGCTGTTCGACGTTGTCGGAGGGACACTGTGGGCGTCGTACACGTGCGTGTTCAGCTACCTCGTCGCATCGGTGATCCAGGACAAGCCGTTCCTGTCGATCGCCGTGTCCGTGGTGGTGACGACGGCGTTGCTCGGCATCCTCTACTTCCCGATCAAGCGGAGTTGGGAGTCGACCGCCCGCGACGGACGATCGAACCCGGCGGGCAGCCAGACCGAGCTCTCGGGCTGAGCGAGCCTGATCATCGCGTCCGGGCCACGACGGCGCCGTTGCAGTAGTACCGTTGGGGGCATGAAGCGACCATGGGTTCTTCGGTTGCCAGCAAGAAGGTCAGACTACCGACCCGTGCGAGGGGGGCAGTGGACCTCGACGAGCTGTCGAGGCGAAGGCGATGACCGTCGCCTCCTTGCCGCCCGCCGGCAGCGACAACGCTCTGATCGACCTGGCAGTCCGGTATCGTGAACGATCATGAAACGACGTACACGAAACACTCAGCGGGGAGTCGGCCTGATGGCCGCGGCCGCCATCACGATGGCACTGGCCGGCTGCGGCAGCGACGATGACGAAGCCTCCGCGCAGGAGCAGTACTGCGAAGCGGGTGCGTCACTTCGGTCGAGCGTCGAGGCGCTCACGAACATCGATCTCATCTCGGAGGGCACCTCCGGACTCGAGGACGCGCTGAATGCCGTGACTGACGACCTGAGCACCCTTCGCGACACCGCTGACTCGGCTGCTGAGCCCGAGGTGGAGGCACTCACGGACTCCGTGGATGATCTCCAGAGCAGCGTTTCTGATCTGGGTGGCGAGATCTCCAGCTGACAACGCAACGGCACTCGCGGCTGCCGTGCAGAGCGTCGGGAGCTCGGCCCAGGCCGTCTACGACACGCTCAGCGACTGCTGACCGCGCGCAGAACCGTCTACGAACGGCCTCGCACACCTGGTCGTAGCCGTGGAGCGCGCCCGCCACGCCGCTGGCGCCGCCCGCCACAGCCATCCGCAGCGTCGTGCGCGACACTGAGGCCCATGGCTTCACTCCATCAGCAGCGCCGGCCCGTCGACGATGTCATCGGTGACCTCACTGCCAAGCGCGTCAACGACGTCAAATGGGCCGACGGCCGCACGTTCGGGATGGTCTACGACGGAGGCCCCTTGGTCCACGAGGTGGCCGAGCAGGCTGCACGGCTGTACCTCCACGAGAACGCGCTGAACACCAAGGCGTTCCCGTCGCTCGGCCAGATCCAGTCCGAAGTCGTCGGCTGGACGGCCGGGTTGCTCCACGGTGACGACGCCGTCGCCGGGTTCCTCACCAGCGGTGGCACCGAGTCGATTCTGTGCGGGGTCCTTGCCGCTCGCGAGCGAGCCGTCACCGAACGCGGCATCACCGAGCCCGAGATGGTCGTCGCCGAGTCGGCCCACGCTGCGTTCCACAAGGCAGCACACAACTTCGGCTTGAAGCTCCACAAGGCGCCGGTCAAGGACGATTGGACCGCCGACGTCGAGGCGATGGCAGCGCTGTGCAACGAGAACACGGTGTTGGTCGTCGGCTCGGCCCCGCAGTACCCGCAGGGCGTGCAGGACGACATCCCTGCGATCGCTGCGCTTGCTGCGTCGATCGGAGCCAACTGTCACGTCGATGCGTGCATGGGCGGCTTCGTGTTGCCGTTCGTCGAGATGCTCGGCCGCGAGGTGCAGCCGTGGGACTTCCGCGTCGACGGGGTCACGACCATCTCAGCCGACATCCACAAGCTGGGGTACGCGCCCAAGGGTGTGTCGGTGATCCTGCACCGCAACAAGGCGTCGCGGTCGTACCAGACGTTCGTCTTCGACGATTGGCTCGGCGGGTTCTACGCCTCGCCGAACATGCAGGGAACCCGCTCGGGGCTCCCGATGGCCTGCGCGTGGGCGGTGATGTCGCACCTCGGCATCGACGGCTACGTCGACCTCACCCGCCAGATGCTCGCCAGCGCCGATCAGTTCCGGGCCGGTGTCGCTGCGATCGATGGCATCCGGGTGCTCGGCGACGGCAAGTTCCACCTCGTGGCGATGGCGTCCGACCCGGCCTTCGAGCCGGAGATCGACATGTTCGCGCTCGGCGATGCGCTGCTCGCCAAGGGCTGGTATCCACGATCGGCAAGGGCCGCCCGACAACCTGCACTCGACGATCAGCAACACCAACACCGGTGTGATCGATCAGTACCTCGAGGATCTCGCCGAGTGCGTCGCCGCCGTGGTCGGAACCCGAACCGACGACCGCAGCACCAACTACGCCACCCTGGAGTGACGATTCACGGCCATCGATGAGCGAAACCCGCAGATCTGGTGGGTTCGCTCATCGTTGCGGGCGATCGCCGAGGCGGTGGCGGTCAGTTGATCTGGCGGGCCTGATCGGCCCAGAACGGCTCGCGCAACTTGAACTTCTGCAGTTTGCCGGTGGCGGTGCGGGCCAACTCGCCACGGAACTCGACCCGCTTGGGGCACTTGTAGCCGGCGAGCTTGGTCTTGGCGAACGCGATCAGCTCGGCTTCGGTGAGCGAGCTGCCCGGTGCGGTGACCACCAGCGCAGTGACGAGTTCACCCCACTTCTCGTCGGGGATGCCGATGACGGCCACCTCGGTGACGTCGGGGTGCTGGAACAGGGCGTCTTCGACCTCGATCGACGACACGTTCTCGGCGCCGGAGATGATGACGTCCTTCTTGCGATCGGAGATCACGACGTAGTGGTCGTCGTCGATGATGCCGCCGTCACCGGTGTGGAAGAAGCCGTCGCGGATCGCTGCGGCCGTCTGGTCGGGCTGATCCCAGTAGCCGTTCATGATCATGTTGCCGCGAGCGAGGATCTCGCCCTGGTCGTCGATCGCCATCGTGCAGCCGACGACCGGCGCACCCGCCCGGTTGAGCTTCGCTGCCTGCTCGGTGACCGGCAACTCGTCGTACTCGGCGCGGTTGCGGTTCATCGTGATCACCGGTGTGGTCTCGGTGAGGCCGTAGATCTGGACGAACTCCCAGCCCAATTCGGTCATGCATCGTTCGATGGTGCGCGTCGGTGGGGGAGCGCCGGCGACGACGATGCGCACCCGGTCGCGACCGGGGATCGGCCGGCCCGTGTCGGCCTCCCAGGTGGCGGCAGCATCGAGCACCATGTTGAGCACCGCCGGCGCTCCACACATCAACGTCACGCCGTGTTCCTCGACGCGGCGGAGGATCTCGGCGCCGTCGATCTTGCGGATCATGATGTGCTCGGCGCCCATCCCGGTGACGGCGTAGAGCATGCCCCACCCGTTGCAGTGGAACTGGGGGAGCGTGTGCAGGTACACGTCGCGGTCGTTCACGCCCATGTGCCAGCCGAAGATGCTGGCGTTGAGCCACAGGTTGCGGTGCGTCAGCTGCACGCCCTTGGGGCGGGCGGTGGTGCCAGAGGTGTAGTTGATCGTGGCGGTTGCGTCCTCGTCGCCGTCCCAGGGCTGGGGGTCGACACCGAACTTCATCAGTACGGCGTCGGCGTCGGCGCCGATGACGAGCTTGCGTTCGCATTCGACGTCGGCCATGGCGTCGGCCAACTCCGGATCGACCAACAGCAGGCGGGCACCGGAGTGCTCGACGATGTACTTCACCTCTTCGGCGACGAGCCGGAAGTTGATCGGCACGAGGACTCGTCCCGAACCCGACACGCCGAACAACGCGGTGAGGAGCCGAGCGGAGTTGTGGCTCAGCATGGCAACTCGTTCGCCGACGCCGATACCGAGCGCGTCGAGGCCCGCAGCCATCGCTCGGGCACGGTCGGCCATCTCCCGATACGAGATCGTGCCCCACGACTCGGCGGGCTGGTCGGGCTCGTCGACGATCGCCGTCCGATCGGGGTAGACCAGCTCGGCTCGCCGGAGGAAGTCGTTGACCGTCAGCGCCACTTTCATGGTCGCGAACCTATTCGGCGGGTGATCCACACAGCGAGGGCGAGTAGCGATGAGTTTCCGCGACGACGGGTGTCGCCGAAACTCATCGCCTCGGAGGTGCGGCGCTGGCGCGATGAGTTTCCGCGACGGCGGGTGTCGCCGAAACTCATCGCTCGGCGGGGGCGGTCAGCCTCCAGGGTCGGTTGCGCTCGACGGTGAGGGCGAGGTCGAGCAGGAGCGGTTCGCTGAAGTGGCGCCCGACGATCTGCAGGCCGATCGGGAGCCCGTCGAGCAACCCGGCCGGAATGGAGATCGCCGGGTTGCCGTGCAGGTTGGCCGGAAACGTGAGGCGGCCGTTGTTGGCCGCGCCGGCGTCGATGACCACCGAACACCGACGGCAGCGGACCCTCGGCGTCGAACGCGACGTCGGGGTTGGTGGCGGTGATCACGAAGTCGACGCCGTCGGCGGGGTCGAAGATCCGTGCCATTGCCTCGTTCACCTCGGTGCGGCGGCGTTCGATGCGAGCCCGCGACGTGGCGTCGTACTTCCCGGCGGTCGCTTCGAGCCCGAATCGCATCTCGGGGGTGAGGTCGTCGGCACAATCGGGCCACTTGTCGCCGAGTTGCGCGGCGATCGAGATCATGCCCGAGATCGACCAGGCGCCGCCCATCCGCGGGACGTGGGTGTCGATGCCGTCGACCCGCTGCATGCCGAGATCGCCGATCAGTGCGCCGGCTGCCTCGTCGAGCAGTTCCCACATGATCGGTGACACGACGGCGCCACCCCAGTCGTCGACCACGGCCACACGGGCCCCGCGCAGCGCATCGAGATGCGTGCCGAGATCGTTCTCCCAACCATCGACTCGGGGCAGGCTGAGCGGATCGCGAGCGTCGTGGCCGTTGGTGACGTCGAACCACCGTGCGGTGTCGCGAACAGATCTGGCCATCACGCCGGTCGACACCGTGAGGTTGCCGTACTCGGCGTGCGGGCCGCGTGGGATGCGCCCGAACGTTCCCTTCAGGCCGACGAGACCGGTGAAGCCGGCCGGGATGCGGATCGATCCGCCGCCGTCGCCGCCGGTGGCGATCGGGTAGATCCCGCCTGCCACGGCCGATGCCGAGCCACCGGAGGACCCGCCCGGCGTCGTTCCGTGCTGCCACGGGTTGTGGGTGGCGCCGTGGAGTTTGGTGCGGGTCAGGTTGACGCCACCGAACTCGCTGGCGGTCGTCTGCCCGGCGAGCACACCGCCGCCGAGGCGCACGATCCGTTCGACCATCGTGGCGGTGTGCGATGCGATCTGCCCCTCGAGCGGCACCGAGGCCTCGTTGTCCGGCCAGCCCTCCACCGGTGTGAGTTCCTTCACCCCGATCGGTACGCCGCCGAACGGCAGGCTCACGTCGGCAGCGGCTGCCGCAGCGCGGGCGGCCTCGCGGTCTTCGAAGCAGACGGCGTTGAGGTCGCTGGCGTCGACCGCCGCGAACGAGGCCTCGAGTTCTTCACTCGGCGACCGCTCACCAGCCCGGAACGCCTCGACCAGACCAACGGCGTCACCTGTCCATGTGTCAGAACTCATGGGCCGCGACCATACGGCCCGCCTACGATCGGCGTCGCCATGGACTCACGCACATTTCTCGGACTCGAACCCACCCACAATCGGTTTCGTTGGAAGCTGCCGGTCACCGAGGGGATCTCGACCACGGGCAACTTCCTGTTCGGCGGCTCCGGCTTGGCCGCGGCGATTTCGGCGATGGAGGGAACCTCGGGGCGAGGGTGCGTGTGGGCGACGGCGCAGTACCTGTCGTATGCGAAGCCGGGTGAGGTGGTCGACATCGACGTGACCATCGCCGTCGACGGGCACCAGATCACACAGGCCCGCGCCGTGTGCCACGTCGCCGATCGTGAGATCCTCACCGTGAACGCTGCGCTCGGCGACCGCCCGATGGAGGCGTCGGGCCAGTGGGAGGTCATGCCGTCCGGCATCCCGGCGCCCGACGAGTGCACCCCCCGGCCGCACAACTCCGATTGGTCCGGCACGATCAACGACCGGCTCGATCAGCGGCTGGTGAAGGGCCGGAGCTTCGAGCTCCTCGATGGCAGCGAGCCCGGTGACGGCCAGACCCTGCTGTGGGCGCGCCTTCCCGACGTGATCGCCGGGGTCGATGCCACCACGCTGGCGATCCTCGGCGACTTCGTCCCCATGGGCATCGGGCAGTCGCTCGGCGCTCGCGCCGGTGGCAACAGCCTCGACAACACGCTCCGTGTCTGCCGGATCGTGCCGACCGACTGGGTGTTGATGGACATTCGGGTCCACGCAGTCGAACGCGGTTTCGGCCACGGCCTCGTGCACATGTTCGCCGAGGACGGAACGTTGCTGGCCACCGCGAGCCAATCGGTGATCGTGCGTTTCTGGAAGGGCTGAGGTCGATGACCAGCTCGGACGGACCTTCACCCACCGGTGACACCGCACCCGACCGGCAGCTTGCCGGCATGGCGATGCGCGGGTGGCGGAGGAAGTGCCGAGCGCAGAGCTCTCCGAGCGGCGGGAGGCCGTGGCAGAACTCGGTGAGGCCCTGCGCGACCTCGCGTCGAGCGCAATCGGTACCGAGGTTCCCGTCGACGTGCTTCGCCGAGTGGCACAGGACGCACTCGAGCTGGCGACGGTGCTGGCCGAGCAGCAGCGGCGACCCGACGAGCCGTCGTCGGTCGACGACCTGCGCCGCGGCCAACGCCCGTACAACCCGGTCGTGGGGCTCGGCAACCCGGTTGCGCCACCGATGCGCATCGAGATCGTGGACGGCGCAGCGATCGGCTCGTGCACCCTCGACTGGCGGTACGAAGGACCGTTCGGGTACGCCCACGGCGGGATCAGCGCCCTGCTCCTCGATCAGATCATGGGCTACGCCGCTGCTGCAGCGGGTCACCCGGGAGTGACCGGCAGGTTGATGGTGCGCTACCGGGCAACCGTGCCGCTCGGAGAGCCCCTCCGCTTGGTGGCCAGGTTCGTCGACGTGCTCGGTGTGCGATCGGCGATCGAGAGCTCGATCTGTCTGGCCGCCGCCCCCGACGACGCGCTCGTCGAGGCCGAGGGACGGTTCCTGGCGCTGCGTTCCGAACAGGCAACCCGCCTGTTCGGTGGTGGCTCCGAATCGACTGCGTGATCCCAACGCACGTCGACGACACGAACGTGTGGCTAGCGACGTGTGGCGTCGGTCAACACGGGCCAGGGGATCAGTCCAACCCGTGGGACCCGTCGTTGATGGACCACCTCGAAGCCGGCATCGATGAGCCGATCGCGCAGATGCTGGGGTGTCAGCGCCCGAACCGGCTGTCCGCCTGCCGTCGAGACGGCCGCCACCGCAGCCTCGCCGAATCCGGTCACCGCCGCGATCGAGGCGATCAGGAGCTGCCCGCCCGGCCGGAGGATCTTCGCGAGCGACGCGAGCGTTCGCTGCTGGTCGGGGTACCAGTGGAACGACTCGGTGCAGACCACGATGTCGGCTGCCCCGGCCCGGAAGGGGAGCGCTGTCGCGTCGGCGCGCACGAGTGGTGCGGCGCGTCCGACTCGAAGGCTCGCTTCGCCGAGCATCCCTGATGAGTAGTCGACGCCGACGATGGTGGCATCAGGAAATCGCTTGCCGAGCCTGAGCGTGAGTTGGCCGGTGCCGCACCCGAGATCGACGACCAACCGGGGCTGTGCGCTGGTCAGACGATCGAGTACCGCGTCGTGCACCGGTCGATACGTTGCGTCCTGGAATCCACGGCGGTCGTAGACCTCCGACCACCGATCGAACAACGTCGACCGCGCGCGTGCCATCCCGGAGTCTCGCGCCCGTCGAGTCGATCGGGCGGATCGTCCTGCCGGGGGCCGACTGCGTAGTGTCGGCGCCATGACGCTCCCGACTCGTCCTGGCATGACCGTTCCGCTTCCGGGCCCGTTGCACACGCACCGGGAGAAGCTCGGCGCGCTCGCCGACATGGGCTACACCGACATCTGGTCGGCCGAGTCCGACGGTGCCGACGCCTTCACCCCGTTGGCGTTGGCAGCGGCGTGGGAGCCCCGCCTCCGACTCGGCACCGCGATCGTGCCGGCGTACACCCGGGCGCCGGCCTGCATGGCGCAGAGTGTGGCGTCGATGGCCGATGCTGCGCCTGGGCGATTCGCGATCGGGATCGGGTCGTCGAGCAATGTCATCGTCGAACGGTGGAACGGGGTGCCGTTCGAAGAGCCGTACAAGAAGGTGCGCGACGTCGTGCGATTCCTGAAGGACGCACTCGGTGGCGAGAAGATCAAGCACAGCTACGACACCTTCGAGATCAACGGCTTCAAGCTCGGCGTGCGGCCCGAGCAGACTCCGCCGATCCTGGTTGCTGCCCTCCGAGAGGGGATGCTGCGCTTGGCGGGGCGCGAAGCCGACGGTGCGATCATCAACTGGCTCTCCCCGGAGGACGTGGCCACCGTGGCCCCGGTGGTGATCGATGCCGCCGGTGGCGAGGAGCGCGAGATCGTCGCTCGCATCTTCTGCTGCCCCAGCGAGAACTCCGATGTGGTTCGAGCGGCGGCGAAGTTCGCCATCGCCGCCTACCTCAATGTGCCGGTGTACGCCGCATTCCACGAGTGGCTCGGGCGCGGTGATCAGCTCCAGGGCATGTGGGACGCATGGAAGGCCGGCGACCGCAAAGCAGCGCTCGCCGCGATTCCGGACCAGGTGGTCGACGACCTCGTCGTACACGGCTCGCCCGCCGAGTGCCGAGCGAAGATCCAGGCCTATTTCGACAACGGTGTGACCACCAGCTCGTTGGCGATCCTCCCACTCGACCCTGAGCTCGACTACTGGCAGGCGGTCACGGATCTGTCGCCGTCGGCGGGTTGACGGCGCCGATCTCCTCGGTCACCGATCGAGCGGGTGTTGCCAGCGCACCCTGCTGAACCGTGCGAATCCACGGTCGGCGCTCATCAGCGTGGCGTTGTTGTCGAGTGCGTAGGCGGCCACGTAGGCATCGGCGATGTCGCCGCCGCGGGCATCGATGTCGTGGGCGAGGGTGCGCACGTGCGTCCAGTGCCGCGGTCCTGCCTGGAGTTGGACCGTCGAACGTGCTGCCACGAGCCGATCGACCAGGTCCCACGCCACTGCGGTCGGCGTCGGTTCGACGAACACACGGCGATTGGTCACCAACCGCAGGAACCCGGAGAGCACCACACCAGGAAGCCCGATCGGCTCGGAGCCATTGGCCCAGTCCGTGAGCAATGGTGCGTACTGGTCGTGCTCGGGCAGATCGACGCGATGGGCGTAGACGAGCACGTTGACGTCGAGGCAGAGCACGCCTATCGGAGACGATCGAGTGAAGTGGCCTCGTCGAGCAACTCGCGGATGGCCGCATTGGAACCGATGTCGACACCCGGGGCCAGCCCGCCGCTCCCGCCGGTCGGGACCGTGAACTCGCCAGGCTGGACATCGTCGCCGGCATCGATCCCCAGCCGAACCGCGTCTTCGAGAACGCCGGCCACCGTTCGACCCTCGCGAGCGGCGCGCTCTTTCACGCGTCGGTAGAGCTCGTCGTCGATTCTCACCGTGGTCCTCATCGAGAGCACCTTAGCATCAGGCATTGGCATCAAGACGCTCACGCCGCGGCGTCGTGGCGAGGTGCGGCCTCGGCGAGTGTCGGCTGCCCGGTGCTGGCGGCGAGCCGCTGACGAATCTCGGCGACGTGGCGCAAGCCGCGCTCGCGGGTGTCGTTGCTGAGGCGGAACCGTGCCGGTGTCGTGGTGGTGGGCAGCAGGGTGAGCTGTTCCACCGCGGCGGTGTCGGTCGCGGAACGGGTCGTCGAGCGGAGGTGGTTGCGGGAGGCGGTGTTCATGGTTTCCATCATGGCGATGGGGTGTCACAGAGTTCTCCAAGGCGCATCACCCCAGCTCAGCGATGGTCTCCGCTCAGGCGAGGGCCATCAGGGCGATGCCGGTGATCACCCCGAGGATGCCGATCATCTGCCACCAGCGCAGCGTGTCCTCGTCGAATGCGGCTGCCAGTGTGGCCGACACGGCGGGGAACATCGACGCCGACACCGCGACCGTCGCCAGCGAGCCCTGCTGGGTGCCCAGCGCGAACGCGACGATGGCGAGTGAGCCGCAGGTGCCCGAGATCAGCATGGGGCCCATCAACGGCCGCCGTGGCAGACGCGGTACGTGTCGCGCGGTCGCCAGCCCGAGCATCATCACCAACGCCGTCACCCGCTGGGCGGCGGGCGCCCAGACACCGCTGTCCTCGCCGGCCTCGCCGATCATCACGAACGATGCGCCGAACAACACCGACGCCATCAGCGACAGACCGATCCCGCGACGCAGGGTTCCCTCCAGTGCCGGCGAGTACATCACCAGGAGCAGGCTGGCGATCGCGACGACGATGCCGACGAGCACCAGACCCGACGGCCGGTTGCCCAGCAGGACGTCCCACCCGAGCGGGATCAGTGCCGCACCAAGTGCAACCAACGGTCCCGCAACCGCTGCCGAGGACGTCGCCATTGCCTCGTACAGCAGAGCGAGGGCAACTCCGACGAAGAGGCCCGACGCCGCCCCCAGCACGATGTCGCTCGCTGCGAAGATGCCGGGGATCAGCGCCAGTGCCACCAGCCCCGACACCGCACCGCCGAGCATCGCGCCGCTGGTTGCGGTGATCGCGTTCGAGCGTCGTGTTCCGTAGCGGCCGAGAAAGTCGGAGCAGCCGATGAGCACCGAGGCGAGTGCCCCGAGGACGATGGGCATCGAGGTCAGTGCTGCGGCTGATCCGCTGCCAGCTCGGGGTGCGCTTCGGCGTAGCGGCGAGCGCGAGCGGCCGGGTCCTGGCGGTAGAACGCCAGAAGTTCCGCGTACAGCGCCGGTTCGTGCTCGCACACGTCGAGTGGCCGGTTGAAGAACACCTCGGTGGCCACGGCGAAGAACTCGGCGGGGTTCGTCCCGGCGTACGGGCGCAGCACGGGCGAACCCTCGGCACGCACCGAGTCGTATGCCTGCGTGCACACCTCGACCCAGCGAACCCGAGCCGCCTCGTCGGCGAGCGGAGGCGTGCCGTCGGTGATGCCGTCGAGCATGTCGAGCTGATGGGCGAACTCGTGGTACACCACGTTCTGGCCGCCGGCCGGGAAACGAGCTCCCCGCCGTGCTGCAGCCCACGACAGCACGACCGGACCGCGATAGTGGGCTTGACCGGCGAGCGTCTGTGTGCCCGACCGCCGCAACCCACCGCCGACGGCGTGCTCGCCGCGGAGCCGCACGGTGGACGGGTGCACGATCACCGAGCTGACCTGCGCGTAGTCGTCGATCTCGAGGCCGAGGAGCAGCATCGACGCCTGCGCCGAGATCAGCACCTGGATGTCGTCGGTCAGGTCGAATCCCTTGGCGGCTTCCCACCGTGTCCGATGGAAGAACGACGCGACCAGTGTCTCCATGCGACCCTGCTCGGCTGCGTCGAGCATCCGCCAATGCTCGAAGTTGTGTTCGAGCAGCGACCGCCACCTCGGATCGAACGATGGAACCGCGCGGTGGAACCGTCGGCGAAGACGCCCGAACATCAGGAGTTCGCGCCGAGTTGACGCAGCCCTGAGCGCACCGCCGGCGGGATCTCGTCGGCGCCACCGAAGTACTCGGCCAGCCGAACCTCGGCATCGTCACCGAAGAGGATCTCCGCGACTTCGGCGAGCCCGGCGGAGTTGGCGATGTCGTCGTCGTGCACGACGAGATCGATCTTCGAGCGGCGGCGCATGAAGTCCTCGAGCTTGGTCACCATCTCGGTCCGGGCAGCGGCGTGGAGTTCGACGCGCAGGTAATCGGCAGAACCCATCACGTCCTCGGCCATGCGTGGATCTTCGCCGATCGCTTCGAGCATGGTGAACGCGCGGCGCCCGTAGCGCCGCCAGAGTCGATCGGTCAACGGCTCGGTGTCGGCCTTGGTGCGGTACTGGTCGAGCCGCATCAGTCGGGCCTGACGGTAGAACTCGTCTCGTGTGGCTGCTGCGGGTTCGCCGTACCAGTTGTGCAGGTCGGGCTCGAGCGGCACGCCCAGGCGCTCGATCTCGGCGGCCACCTCCTCGCCGACGTTGATGCAGTCGGTGAGTTTGCCGCCGAAGACGGTGACCACGCCACGTGTGCGGTCGGCCTCGATGGCGTGCTTGCGGCTGAGCCTGGTCCAGTCGACGTCGCGCTGGTCGTTTCCGCTGCGCTTGACCACGAGCGGGCGTACCCCCGTGCGGTCAGCGATGATGTCGGCCCGCGTCAACGGAGCGGCAAGGTCCATCCGGGCGTTGATCTGGCTCAACAGGAAATCGATGTCGTCGTCGGTGACCTCGGTGTAGGGCGTGTCGACCCGTGTGTCGGTGGTGCCGATCACCGATCGCCGACCCATCGGGATCACGTAGAACAACCGCCCGGAGTCGTCGAAGAACGCCAACACCTTGTGGTGCTCGGTGGTGGTGAGACGTGGGACGACCAGGTGGATGCCCTTGGAGTACACGATGCGGTGATCGGTGCGGAGCCCCCATTCCTGGTTGACCTCGTCGACGAACGGGCCAGCGGCGTTGACGATCGTGCGGGCGGTGGTGGAGAACTCCTGGCCGGTGTCGACATCGCGGAGCTGCACCGTCCATCGTCCGGCCGAGCGCTCTGCTGAGATCATCTCGACGTAGTTCGCCATGGCGGCGCCGGCGTCTGCGGCGGCGCGCACGAAGGAGAACACGAAGCGGGCATCGTTGTCGACGAGGATGCCGTCGTAGTACTCGATGCCGCCGAGCGCGTTCGAGGTGTCGATCGCCGGTTCCTCGCGCTCGATGTGGTCCGTCGACAGCACCCGGGGGTGGCGGGTGCCGAACATCCCGATGATCCAGTAGGCCAGCGAGCCGAGGCCGGCGAACCACGGCTTGAACGGCGAGGTCTCGTCGAGTGCGGCGTAGAACCCGATCTGCTTGATGTTGTCCGGGTAGGCCTTCATCAGGCGGTTGCGTGACCGGCAGAGCTTCCAGACGAGGAACAGTTCGTAGTTCTCGAGGTACTTGAAGCCGCCCCACACCAGGTTCGACGATGCCTGGCTGGTGAAGCTGGCGAAGTCGCCCCGATCGATGATCGCCACCTTCGCACCGCGTCCGGCGAGAGAAGCGGCCGCGACCGCTCCGTTGATCCCGCCGCCGATCACGAGCGTGTCGAACGTGTCCGTCCGGAGCCGTTCGATCTGCCGGTCGCGCAGGGTCATGCTGCGGTCACGATCATGATCACTGCCACCAGGCTGCCGAGCCCGACCGCAATCGGTGTCGCTCGCGTCGCCCAGTCGGGACCGCGTCGGTATGGCGGTGCCAGCATCACCGCACCGCACACAGCCCCGGCGATCGCTCCGCCGAGGTGGCCACCGATCGAGATGCCGGGGATGGCGAACGTGATGAACAGGTTGAGGATCAAGGCGGCGCCGATCCCGGTGCTGAACGGGTTGACGCCGCGCCGCCAGAGACCGACGGTGGCCGCAGCGAGCAGTCCGAACACCGCCCCTGACGCACCAGCGGTGATGCCGCCGCTGTCGAACAGGACCACGCCGAGGGACCCGCCGAGCAGCGATGCGAAGTACAACAGGAGGAAATTGACCCGTCCGAGCGTGGGCTCGAGCATCGGGCCGAGCACGTACAGGAAGTACATGTTGAACGCGAGGTGGATGACGCCGAAGTGCAAGAAGCCCGACGTGACGAGGCGGTACCAGCCGTCGGGCTCGGTGATGAACACGTTGCCGTCGTCGCTCTGCCAGGCGATCGGTTGCACCAGGACGTCCTTGCTCAGGCCGAAGCTGAGGTGCACGTCGGTCACCCCACCGCTCAGCGCGGCGGGCTCACGGGAGACGAGGAGGACGAGCACGAACACCGCCACGTTGGCCGCGATCAACGACATCGTGACCAGGATCGGTTGGCGCGCCGACCAGAAGCGGGCCCGTGTGCGAGCGTCGGGCCGCGCCGCCTTCGTGCAGTCGGGGCAGTGGCTGCCAACGGTGGCTTGGGTCAGACAGGAATCGCACGCCGGCTTGCCGCAACGTGTGCAACGCCGGCCGGCGATCCGGTCGGGATGGCGATAGCAGGCGGTCGGCGCCCCACTCGTCGAGGGACGATGCGGTGGCTGCGAGCCGGAGCCCGGCATGTTGGTGCCGCGAGCGTCGGGTGGCGGTGGGGGAGGCAACGGCACCCGATCAGGGTACCGAGAGAGCCTGGCGGGGCGACCGCGGTGAACCGTCCGCAGCGGGGCGGTCAGTACCCGGCGTTGGTGGGGAGTTCGTCGGGAGGACCGGGAGCGCCGAGCAGATTGCCCTGCATCAGGTCGCAGCCCGCCGAACGCAAGCGACGCAGCTGATCGGTGGCGCTCACGCGTTCGGCAACCACGCGCATCCCCAGCGAGTGCGCGAGCAGGACGACGGCGCGCACGATCCGGGTGTCGGAGTCGGTGGCGCCGGACGGCAAGGCGAGCGAGCCATCGAGCTTGAGCATGTCGGCGCCGACATCGGACAGCAGCGACAGTGCGTTCGCGCCGGTTCCGAAGTTGTCGATCGCCACTTGGACGCCGGCTCGACGGAACGCACGAACGGTGCGATCGATGTCCGGATTGCGTCCGAGGAGCGCTGTCTCGCGTGCCTCGATCACGAGTCGCTCCGGGGTCAGCTCGTGCAGGCGCAGCATCGAGAGCACCTGGTTGACGAACGACGGACTTGCGAGCTGGACCATGGACACGTTGACGTGGACCGCGAAGTCGTCGCCGACGACGCTGTGCTCGAGCCAACGGCGGGTCTCGACCAGTGCCTGCTCCAGCACGAACTCGCCGAGCCGGCCGATCGTGCCGGATTCCTCGGCGATGTGAATGAACGACGCCGGGTCCATCTGACCGAGCTCGGGGTGGTTCCAGCGAACCAGTGCCTCGGCCCCCACCGTTCGACGGTCGACGGTGGAGAAGATCGGCTGAAAGTCGACCGTGAGCTGCCTCTCGGTGATCGCTCGCCCGAGATCGGTGCCGATCGCCGTGCGTTCGCGCGCCGCCGAGCGCATCTCCGGGGTGAACAGCACACATCTGGTGCGCCCCGAACCCTTGGCCTCGTACATCGCGGTGTCGGCGTTGCCGATCAACGTCTCGGCCGCCAGCATCGTCGGCCAAGGCCAAGATCTCGTCGTCGGTGACCGCGACACCGATACTCACCGAGAAGTCCAGGTCGAGCTGCCGGAGTCGGAGACGACCGGTGAGCGCCTGGCGCATCCGCTCGGCCAGTTCGACGGCGGTTGCAGTGTCGGGAACGTCTGCGCACACCACGAGGAACTCGTCGCCGCCGATACGGGCGACCTGATCCTCGGGGCGCACGCTGTCGGCAAGGCGTCGTGCCGCCGACACGAGCAGCCGGTCGCCGACCGGATGTCCGAGGGCGTCGTTGACGTACTTGAGTCGATCGACGTCGATGAAGATCGCGGCAACGTGACCCGGACGCGTCCGTTGGGCCGAGATCGAATGGGCGAGACTCGACAGGATCCGTCGACGGTTGGCCAGTCCGGTCAACGGGTCGTGGGTGGCCCGGTGCCGGAGGCGGGCCGCTTCGTCGCGCGCTCTCGTGACATCGTGTGCGATCAGGCCGATGAAGCCGCCGCCCTCGGCGCCGTGATCGCGGCGCGCCGCCACGGTGGCGCGCAGCACGAGCGACTCACCGAAGCTGTCGACGTGATCGATGTCGCCCTGCCAGGTGCCGTCGGTCTCTCCGGAGACGAGCTGTCGAGGTGCGTGATCGAGCAGCGAGCGCAGCATGGCTCGCGCCGGGCTCCCCGGCGACAATGCGTCGTTGGTCTTGGCGCCGAGGAGGTGGAGCGCAGAACTGTTCGCCGTCTTGACCGAACCGTCGAAGCCCATGATGACGATGGCGGTTCCATCGGCGTCGAGGAGTGCCCGCTGGGCAAAGTGCACGACCTCGTCCACCGGAGGTGGCCACGCATGCGAGCTCGGCGCCTGCCGCTGCTCCTTTTCGTTGTCGCCTACCGGCACCGCCCGCTCCTCATTTGCTTCGTTGCCCCTGTGGCTCCGGACACGAAGGTCAGCGCTGGTAGAACCCGGTCACGTCGGTCGACGCGATCGAGATCGTAGCGATGGTGGCCAAGAACTCGGTTGCGAGATCTCCATCGGCAAGTTCGAGCTGTTGGTTGAGCGCGTATGCCGTGATTCGGTAGAGATGGGGTCCGTCGCCGGGCGGCGGACAGGGTCCGCCGTAGCCGACATCGCCGAAGAAGTTGAGGGCTTGCGGTGCTTCAGCGGGCACGTCGCCCTCGACCAACGCGACCTCGGCTGGGTCGAGTCCGCCGATCACCCAGTGCACGAACGGCTGGCCGTCGCTCACCGCTGAGTCGTCGACCATGACGATGGCGATCTCGGCAGTGCCGTCGGGCACCCCACCCCAGCTCAACGCCGGCGAAACGTCGAGGCCGTCGCACGTGTGGAGGGCATCGATGTCGCCACCCGTCACCCATGGTGCGATCAGACTGAACGGCTCCGCGATGGCGCCCGCTGCGTCGGTGGCCGCGGGGTCGACACTGCCGGGCAGTGCGAAGTCGCTCGACTGGTCGATCGTGAACTCGCTCTCGATCGTCGGCGGGACCGTTGTCTGACTCGGGTAGTCGGCCGGGTCGAAGTCCTTGAGCTGCTTGCCGTCGCCGGTGTCGCAGGCGGAGAGCGCGGCGAGCGCCACGATCGCCGACACCCAGATCGTGGCAGTCCGTCGAGTCACCCGCTGGAGCGTAGGCGCTGATGATCGCCGCTGGGAATCATCAGCCCGACACACCAGCGGTAGTCTGCCCAGGGTGACCGAACGCCTCTCGTTGCTCACCGTGCACGCCCACCCCGATGATGAAGCGTCGAAGGGTGCGCCCACACTGGCCCGCTACCACGACGAGGGGGTGCACACCGTGCTCGTCTGTTGTACCGGCGGTGAGGAAGGCGACCTCCAGAACCCGACCCTGCGCGAGCCCGGCCAACCGTTCGAGGGACTCACGCCCGAGGAGGAGAAGGCCAAGGTCGCGTCGATGCGGGCGGCCGAGCTGGCGGCCTCGACGGAGATCATCGGGTTCGACGTGGTCGAGATGCTCGGCTACCGCGACTCCGGCATGGCCGAGACCGAACCGAACGATCACCCGGACTGCTTCCACCAGGCCGACATCGACGAAGCCACCGGCCGTCTCGTGGCGATCATCCGCCGCGAGCGCCCACAGGTGATCATCACCTACGGCGACGACCAGAGCGGCTACCCGCACCCGGATCACCTGCGTGTTCACGACATCTCGGTGCTGGCATTCGAGCGGGCCGGTGACCCCGATTGGTACCCCGAGACCGGCGAGCCGTTCGCGCCGTCCAAGCTGTACTACTCGGTGTGGTCGAAAGCGCGAATCCTGGCGATCCACGAGCTGATGCTGCGGATCAAGGGCGAATCGCCGTTCGAGCAGACCTGGCTCGACCGGCCGTCGCAGGATCACCGCATCACCACCCGGATCGACATCACGGGATACGGCCACGTCCGCCGTGGTGCGCTGCAAGCCCATGCGACGCAGATCGACCCGTCGGCGGCGTTCTGGGGGTTCGAGATCGACGAACAGGAGTTCACCTCGGCGTATCCGTGGGAGGACTGGATCCTCGCACGGTCGCTGGTCGGGCCGATTCCGGCCGACGACGGTGAACGCGACCTGTTCGCCGGCGTGACTGAGCGGGTGTCGTCATGAGCGTGCAGTACCGGGTGATCGTCGCGAAGAAGGACGAGCGGGTCGAGGGACCCGACGACGCCGACGTCGTGGTGTCGGTGCCGCTCGTCGATGCCGCCGCCGACGGCTTCGATCCGACGGTGGCGTTCATGCGTGGCGCACTCAAGGCCTCCGGTCACACCGGGGTGGTCCTCGATGCGTTGAAGTCGGGCGCGGCAGCCGACGCGATCTCGCGTCTCGTGGCCCAGCCCTGAGGTCGTCAGCGCTGGCTCAGCCGGCGCGCATCGCGTCGCGCAGGGCCCGGTAGCCGATGAGGACGGCACCGCTGTCGTCGAGGCGTGAGCGCAGGTCGTCGCTCGTGATCAGTGCGAGGTCGTCGATCCAGCCCTGCGTGGAGTTGCCGAGCGCCCGGACTTCCGGGGTGTCGATCGCGGGTTGGACGTGGATCTCGGTGACACCCGGCTGGAGTGCGTCGATGGCGGAGCGGACGCGCTCGACGCTGCCGGCACGCCAGTCGTGATCGAAGTGATCGGGGAACACGATGCCTTCGTCCGCAGCGAGACGGCGGAACGGGAAACCGGCCTGCTCCGCGCTCACCGTCGAGGGCAGTCGGATCGGGAGCGCGAACTCGACGGCGAGCTCGAGATAGACGTCGAAGAACTCGGGACGCAGCGTGATCGCGGTGAGATGTGGGGCGAGGTGGGTGACGTCGACGCCCCAGGCCATTGCCCGCTCGACCTGGGCGCGTAGCTCGCGGAGCACTTCGGTGTGGTCGGCGTGTTCCCACAGATCCTCGAGCGTGCGCGGGAAACCGCCTTCGCCCGATTGCAGTGACGGTGCGTGCGTGATCGGACCCCATCGGTAGTACTCGTGCTCGGCGTTGAGGGTGAGGTGCACGCCGAGGTCGTCGCTCGGGAGCGCATGCTTCGCGGCATCGCCGGCCCACGGGGCTGGCACCATCAGCGATGCGCACGTGGCCGCCCCCTCGCGGATCGCTGTGAACACGCCGACGTTCGCAGCGTGACACGAGCCGAGGTCGTCGCACGACAAGATGACCAGGCGTGCGTCGGGGGAGTGGCCGAGGCGTTCGGCGAGGGTGGGCTCCACCGGCGTGACGCTACCGGAACGGGTAGATCCTCAGGACGAGCAGGCACCCCACATCCCCCGGTCGGAGCGTTCGGCGCGACGTGCTGCAGCAGCGAACGCTGGGGCAAAGGCGCTGTTCGGTTCGATCGTGAGCGGTTGGGCGAAGCCCTGCTCGACGATCTCGAGGTTGACGAAGAGATCCGAGCGGTCGACGAGATACACGTAGCCGAGCAGCCGGCCGTAGTCGTCGCGCCCGACGATGTCGCGCTCGATGCGAACGACGGTCCCGACCGGCAGGAGCGATTCGGTGAAGGCTGACGCTTCGGGGCCCCAACACTCGACCGGCGAGTTCGGTTTCTTGGTCTCGGGGGTGTCGATGCCCGTCAGGCGCACTCGTTCGGTACGACCGCCGATCTCGACGTCGATGGTGTCGCCGTCGACGACATGGGCGACCGTGGCGAGACCGTTGTCCGGTTGGGGTCGCTGGGTGCATCCGGTGACGGCGCTGCTGGCGGCGCCAATGGTGATCAGGGAGGCGACGAGGCGGCGCACCGCGCCGGTCTATCGGCATCCTGCAACCGGCCGTCCACCACCCCCGTTTGCGTGACATTTCGGATGGCCCGGGCCATCCGAAATGCACCGCAAACGATCAGGGAGGTGTCAGAGGCGCTCGATGATGGTGCCGGTGCCGAGGCCGCCGCCGCAGCACATCGAGATCAGGGCGTAGCGGCCGCCGGTGCGCTCGAGCTCGTAGAGCGCCTTGGTCATCAGGAACGCACCGGTGGCGCCGAGCGGGTGGCCGAGGGCGATGGCGCCGCCGTTGGGGTTGGTCTTGTCGAGGTCGGCACCGACCTCCTTGGCCCATGCGAGCACCACGGAGGCGAACGCCTCGTTGATCTCGAACACGTCGATGTCGTCGATCGACAGCCCGGTGCGAGCCAGCAGATGCTTGGTGGCGTCCATCGGCCCGGTCAGCATGAGCACCGGATCGGTGCCGACCAGACAGGTGTCGACGACACGGGCTCGGGCCTTCAGGCCGAGCTCGGCGGCCTTGGCCTCCGAGGCCATCAGCACGGCGGCGGCTCCATCGGAGATCTGCGACGAGTTGCCGGCGGTGTGCACGCCGTTCTCACGGGCGACGGGCTTCAGCGTGGCGAGCTTCTCGAGTGTCGTCTCGCGGAGACCCTCGTCGCGGGCGACGGTGTGCATCGTGCCGGTCGGCTTGCCGTCCTCGTCGAGGTCCGGTGCCTCGATCGTGATGTACTGGCCGGAGAAGCGGTCCTCGGCCCAGGCCTGCGCGGCACGCTGCTGCGATGCCAGACCGAAGGCGTCGGTGTCCTCGCGGGTGATGCCCCACTTGTCGGCGATTCGCTCGGCGCCTTCGAACTGCGAGGTCATCTCGTACTGCTCGAAGTAGGTCGGCGGGATCGGGATGCCGAGCCCGAGCGCCTTGTTGCCGGATGCACCGATCGGGACGCGGCTCATCGCCTCGACGCCGCACGCGAGTGCCACGTCGACCGCGCCGGAGCCGACGAGGGACGCGCCGAGGTTGGTGGCCTGCTGGCTCGAGCCGCACTGGGTGTCGACGGTGGTGTTGGCGACGGTCAATGGGAGGCCCGCCGACAGCCATGCCGTGCGGCCGATGTTGAACGCCTGCTCGCCGACCTGGCTGACACACCCGGTGACGACCTGGCCGACTTCGTTGGGGTCGACACCGTTTCGGTCGACGATCGCCCGTTGCACTCGGGCGAGCGATTCGGCGGGGTGGAGGGTGGACATGCCGCCGTTGCGCTTCCCGATGGGGGTGCGGACGGCATCGACGATCACGACATCAGAACTACTCATGGGAGCGACTGTAGATCTCGCACAACCGCCCGGTTCAGCCCGAGCGATGAGCGAACCCCGCAGATCTGGTGTGTTCGCTCATCGCAGGCGGGGTGGCGGCTCCGGGGGTTGTCGACGTCAGGCCTCGGCGACCCACTCGTCGATCAGGCGTCGGGCGACGGAGATGCCGGGAGGAATCGTGGGCAGGTCGTCGCGGCGGTGCCAGTTGGCGTCGGCGATCTCGGTCTCGTCGAGCACGAGGTCACCGCTGACGTACTCGGCGCGGAACCCGATCATCAGGCTGTGCGGGAACGGCCACGGTTGGCTGGCCCGATACGACACGTTGCCGACCTGGATACCGACCTCCTCGGCCACCTCTCGCACCACGGCACCCTCGAGGTCCTCGCCCGGCTCGACGAATCCGGCGAGGCACGAGTACATCGGCATCGGAAAGTTGACGCCGCGGGCGAGCAACGCTTCCTGGTCGGGCCCCGGCTCGCCACGGGTGACCAGCACGATCATCGCCGGCGCCAGGCGGGGGTAGGCGATCAGCCCGCAGGCCGGACACTTCATGCCGCGTTCGCCGGCGGACAACTCGGTGGGCGTGGCGCATCGACCACAGAACCGGTGTGTTCTGGCCCACTCGACGATCTGCACCGCGCGGCCGGCGGCCATCCACTCGCTCGGCGCCGCCCGCCCGAAATAGCTGAAGAGGTCGAGCGCTGATCCGTACGAGGGGTCGTCGGCCTCGGCCGGGACGTCGACGGCCCACCAGGCATCACCTTCGACCACGCCGATCACGTGGCGTTCCCACGACTCGTCGGCGAGTTCGGTGTCGACGAACACCGACGTGCCGATCACGTGGATGTAGCGATGCCCGCCGGCGTGGTCAGTGGGCGCGACATTCAGCGCGGCGTACAGGTCGGCGGAATTGGGAAGTGGTGCGGCTGGATCCATCGGGCTCATGCGTAGCACGATGGCGGGCGGCCATCTCCTACGGTGATCCCATGACCGTGAATCCACCCGGCGAGCTCCATCCCGACGTCGCCGTGCTCGCACCGCTGCTCGGCACGTGGGAGGGCGAGGGAACGGGCGAGTACCCGACGATCGACGACTTCTCCTACGTCGAGTCGATCACGTTCGCTCACGTCGGCAAGCCGTTCGTCGCCTACACGCAACGAACCCGGCACCCCGAGACCGGCGCCCCCATGCATGCCGAGACCGGCTATGTGCGTGTGCCGAGGCCGGGCAGTGTCGAGATCGTGATGGCGCAGCCGACCGGTCTCGCCGAGATCTACGAGGGCGCAGTCGTCGGAGGCGATGCGCCGCTGGTGATCGACGTTCGGTCGACCTCGATCGGTTCGACGACGAGCGCCAAGGAGGTCACCGTCACCGAACGGACGATCTCGATCACCGGTGATGTCCTGCAGTACACGTTCCGCATGGCCGCCGTCGGGCAGCCGCTGCAGCACCACCTGAGCGCCAGCCTTCGCCGAATCTGACGTGTGACGATCGGTGTCAGACACCAACCGTCACACGTCGAGGGTCACACGGCGAGGTGGCTGGTGAACCAGTCGAGGATGATCTCGGCGCGCTGGACGCGGTGGACCGGAGAACCGGCCCGAGACAGCTCGTGGTTCTCGGCGGGGAAGCGGTAGTAGTCGACCTGCTTGTCGAGCAGCTTGAGCGCGACCCAGAGTTCCTCTGCTTGCGAGATCGGGCAGCGCCAGTCCTCTTCGGAGTGGATGATCAGCATCGGTGTGTCGATGTTGCGAACCGCTTCGATCGGTGAGATCCGGATGTACTCGTGGGGGAGTTCGAGGTGGGTGCCGCCGTGGAACGCGGAGAACCCCGTCGCGATGTCGGACGTCCACTCCATCGAGGTGGCGTTGTTGACCGCCCGTTCGGAACAGAACGCACGGAACCGGTCGCCGTGGTGGCCGGCCAGCCACGTCGCCATGTAGCCGCCGTACGACCCGCCGAGCATGCCGACCCGATCGGGGTCGCAGAACTCGTATCGATCGAGGGCAGCATCGATGATTGCCAGCACGTCCTCGACGTCGACCGTTCCCCAGCCGGAGCCCGGAGCCGTTGGATGATCGGGACCCATGATCGCCTGGCCCCACCCGGTGTGGCGGCCGCTGCTTCCACGAGGGTTTCCGAGCACCACGACGAACCCGGCCGCAGCCTGCATCTGGAATTCGTCGTGGAACGACTCGCCGTACTGCGTGTGCGGTCCGCCGTGGACGTTGAGCAGCACCGGGTACTGCTTGGCCGGGTCGAAGTCGGTGGGCCGCATGATCCAGGCGTCGATCTCGTCGCTGCCGTCGGTGGTCGGTGTCGTGAACCTCTCCCACTGCAGTGATCGGCGGGCGGTCGCGTCGCCCACGTGGGTTCGTTGCTCGTCGCCGACGTACAGCTCGGCTGGATGATCGACGGAGGTTCTCGTGCTCGCGAGCGTGCCACCAGCGGCGTCGAAACCGGTGACGGTGGTCGCTCCGTCGATGATCGGGGTCGGCGCCGTCGAACCGTCGGCGGAGAGGCGGTAGAGGCCGGTGTCGCCGCGGTCTTCGACAACGGCGAGCAGGCGCTCGTTCGACTCCCAGACGGGTGGGCGCGAACCGTTGGTGCTCTGGAACGTGCGGTCGAGGTCGGCCGAGATCCAGCGGATGTCGGTGTTGGGTGCGTTCACGGAGTCGACGGGGAGAACGCCGATCTGTTCGTTCTTCGGGTACGTGCGCGAGTCGGCCGACCCGATGAACGCGACGAGCGAACCGTCCGGCGACACCGACGGTGAGCCGTAGTTGCCGTCGTTGGCGGTGAGGCACCTGATGGCGCCATCGTGCTCACCGTCGGCGGCGTCGTCGTCGGGATCGGTCGGCAGGGGCACCAGGTAGAGGTCGCTGGCATGGTCGAGGTCCCAGGTGTCGTGGCGTTGCGCCGAGGTGACGATCCCGCTGGAGTCACCGAGCCAGCAGGCACCGGCGTGCTGGAATTCGCCGGGCGTGAGGTTGCGAGGTGTGCCGGTGCCGTCGGCGGCGACCACGTAGACGTGCTGGGGTCGGTCGACGATCCAGTCCTCGCCGTTGAGGCGGCTGAAGAACCGCTCGATCTTGCGCGGCGCCTGCCAGGAGGCGTCCTTGGCCTCGTATCGCTCGTGGCGAGTGCGGCTGGTGAACGCCATCCACCGCCCGTCGGGCGACCACGCCACGTCGCCCAGTCCATCGGCCATGGTGCACACGGTGCGGACCTCGCCGGGTCCATCGACGGGGAGGACGTGCAGCGTCGAATCGCCTCGTTGCTCGCCGCGCCGAGACGTGAAGGCGAGGAATCGACCGTCGGGTGACCACGTGGGGTTGGCGTCGTGATCGCCGGCGCTCACCGGGGCGTCGTCGAGCCAGACCTTCGAGCGGGTGGTGTTCTCCTTCAGGTCGGTGGTTGCCACGACGAACGCAACCCGAGTGCCATCCGGCGACACCGCCGGCTGCCCCACCGAACTCCGCCCGTCGATGAAGCGTTCGGCGATCGTGCGATGTGGTGAGGTCTCTTCACTCATGCCGACCGACGGTACCGCCCGATCACGCCAGGGGTCAGACCCCAGACGTGATCGATCCCGGAGTGCTCCGTCGACTATTCGGCGAGGCCGACGGGTTGGTCGTCGATGATCTGATCGAGGTACTCCGACATGCCGTAGCCGACCCGGCCCTCGAATTCGCCGGAGTGGATCGTCCACTTGGTGTAGGCCTCGGAGATCCGGGTCTGCAGCCAGTCGCCGTCGGGAGTCTGCCGGCGATTGCGCAGCGGGATCAGGCTGATCGCCTCGCCGGTGAAGTTCCATTCGCGATCGGAACGGCTGGAGCGGATCGTGCCTTCGATTCGGTCGTGGTAGTGCTCGTCGCCGCGGGTCTCGGTGGAGATCTGGACGTCGTCGCAGAGGTGCATCACACCGTTCTCCCAGACGAACCCGCCACGCGATCCGTCGCTGTCGCGCTTGGCCACGCGGCTGGCCATGAACCCGAAGTTCTCGTCGACGTTCACCGTCAGCCAGCGGTAGTACCACGGTGCCTGCCAGTAGCGCGGCCCCCACGAGTGGTCGCGCAGGCCGAAGCCGTCGACCTGCCACTCGCGTTCACCGACGCGCATGGTGCCGGTCGCCTGTACGAGTTGCTCGTAGTGCCCCTTGGCGAACTCCTCGCCCGGCTTCTCGTGCGGCACGTCGGGCTCGCCACCGAACATGCTCGGCCGGCCGGGCCCGGTGAAGGTGAGGTGTACCTCGGCCTCGGCGTACGGGTTGTTGGTGAAGGCTTCCTTCGGGTTGGCCATCTGCTCCGGCTCGTCGAGCACGACGACCTTGCCGACGTAGTCGATGCGGAGTTCCTCGAAGGGCTTCACCATGGTCCACGTGAGTCCGGCGGCGTCGAGGGCGTCGTTGTTCTCGATCGCCGGCCGCTTGAACATGAAGCCCACCTGCCGGTTGCCGCCTTCGACGCCATCCTGATTCGGGGCCGGCAGGTAGAGGCACACGGTCATCTCGGCGGTGCCCTCGTTGGCCCGGTTGCCCATCCGGAACCACCCGCCCACGCCTTGGGCGGGGTCGAACGCATTGATGTACATGCTCTCGTTGAAGTTGGACTCGGGGCCCAACTCGTGCATGTATTCGTCGGATTCGTCGAGACGTACAGCCATCTCGACGACGGTACGAGAGTCGGCGCGTCGCGGTCGGGTCGGAACTCTCGACAGCGGCACTCTCGAGACGTCGTCAGTTCTGCGGCGTCGCGAGCGCAGCGGTCACCCTCGAGGCGAGCTGATCAGCGACGTCGCGGTCGATCGGTTCACCGGTGAGCAGGAATCGCAGCCACAGCGGTCCCACGAGCATCTCGATCGCGAGCACGGCGTCGGTGTCGTGGGGAACGTCTCCTCGCGCGGCGGCTCGTTCGATGATCGCCGTCGAAGCCGCCAGCCGGTTGGACCAGAACTCGTGCATTCCGGCGGAACCCTCGGCGGTGGTGAGCGACGCAGCGACCAGTGCGCGGGTGGTCGCCGCGGTTGCCTCGAGATTCGCCGCCACCGCCCTGGCGAGCAACCGCAGGTCGGTGGCGAGGTCGCCGGTGTCGGGAAGGGGGACGTGGTCGTCGGCGTGTGCCAACGCGGCGTCGGCGACGAGGTCTGCCTTGGTGGGCCAGTGCCGATACACCGTGGTCTTGTGGACGCCGGCCCGTCCGGCCACGTCGTCGATGCTCAGCGACTGGAAGCCCACCGCTCGAAGCTCGTCGAAGGCTGCGCCGAGCACCGCCTCACGGACGCGTGCGGATCGGCCGCCGGTGCGACGTCGTGGGGTGCTGGAGCTCATCGTTCCATCTTAACGCAACAAAAGTTGCAATAGGAGTGCATCTGATGCAGACTGGCGACGGAGCCAACGAGAGGATCAGCCATGCACCACGCCATCACCACCGAGATCGAGATCGACGCACCGCCCACCGACGTCTGGGCAGCGCTCGTCGATCTCGATCGCTACGCCGAGTGGAATCCGTTCATCACCGAAGCAGCAGGCGAGGCGAAGGTCGGCGAACGATTGACCAACCGAATGCAACCGCCGGGCGAGCGAGCGATGACTTTTCGGCCAGAGGTCACCGTGGTCGAACCCGACGCGACCTTCGAATGGCTCGGACGCCTCGGTGTGTCCGGCGTGTTCGACGGCCGGCATCGGTTCGCCCTCACCGAACTTCCCGACGGGCGCACCCGACTGGTCCAGTCGGAGCAGTTCTCCGGGCTGCTCGTCCGGCTGATGCGAAAGCGACTCGACGGCGGGACGGTCGCCGGCTTCGAGGCGATGAACGAAGCGCTCGCAGCCCATGTGACGAAGTAGGTTCTGCGCGAGGCGGCGCCGCAGTGGTGCACCACATTCCGAGGGGACCACATGAGCATCACCGACGACGACCTCGAGACCACCAACTCGAGAGTCGCAAAGCTCGAAGGCATCAACCCATCGCCCGACATCGGCGAGTTCAATGCCCGCAAGCTGCACTTCGGCCCCGACAGGGCCGCCATCGGGCCGGTTGCTCACCTGGCCGCTGAACGCATTCGGCTGACCGCGCTCGAGTGGGAGCACTTCGAGGTCCGCCAGGTCGGCGCCACCCTCGGAGGCATCGTCAAGGGGCTCGACCTCTCGAAACCGCTCGCCGACGAGGTGTTCGAAGAACTCGCCCGTGCATGGACCGAGTACAAGGTGCTGTTCTTCCGCGATCAGGTCCTCACCGCACAGCAGCACGTCGACTTCGCCCGTCGTTTCGGTGAACTCGAAGTGCACCCGTTCTTCCAGAGCAATGACGAGCTGCCCGAGCTCGTCCGCTTCGCGAAAGACGCCGACACCGGGGGCTACGAGAACGGCTGGCATCACGACGTCACCTGGCGCGAGGTGCCGTCGAAGGGCGCGATCCTGCGGGCCGTCGAAGTTCCCGACACCGGTGGCGACACCCTGTTCTGCGACATGAATGCCGCATACGAGGGTCTGTCCGACGAGCTGAAGGACCGCATCGAGGGCCTCGCTGCCGAGCACGACTACATGCAGGCGTTCGGCGGCACGGTCGAAGGCGCCGATGCCGATGCGTTGCGAGAGAAGTATCCGATCGTCGAGCACCCCGTGGTGGTCCGCCACCCGATCTCAGGCGACCGGTTGCTGTACGTCAATCGATTCTTCACCTCGCGCATCGTCGGCCTCGATCCCGCCGAGTCCGACGAGCTGCTCGTCACGTTGTTCGCGCAAGCGAACACGCTCGAGTACCACTGCCGGTTGCAC
Source organism: Ilumatobacteraceae bacterium (assembly GCA_963716095.1). Classification (GTDB taxonomy): domain Bacteria; phylum Actinomycetota; class Acidimicrobiia; order Acidimicrobiales; family Ilumatobacteraceae; genus Sva-07. The sequence goes on from CAVQSV010000005.1 coordinate 50,107, forward strand.
TGGCACCCGAACTCGATTGCGATGTGGGACAACCTGGCGGTGCAGCACTACGCATCCAGCGACTACTGGCCCGACGTGCGGGTCATGGAGCGTGCGAGCATCGTCGGTACCCGCCCGACCTTCTGAGTCGGAGACCGCTGTGACCAGGCAGCTCGCCCGGTGGGAACTCGACGGGGTCGACGGGGCCGTCGTCGTGATCGACGTGATCCGGGCGTTCACGACCGCCGCCTACGCGTTCGCATCTGGCGCCGTGGAGATCTATCTGGTCGGCACCGTCGACGAGGCAGTGGCGTTCAAGGCTGACCATCCCGGAACGTTGGCGATGGGAGAGGATCACGGCCGTCGGCCAGACGGGTTCGACCTTCCCAACTCGCCTTCGATGGCACGTGAAGCGGACCTCGACGGGAGGACAATGGTCCAGCGCACCTCGGCGGGAACCCAGGGTGTCGTGCATGCGGTCGACGCGACTCGTATGTGGGCGGCCAGTCTCGTCGTCGCCTCCGCAACGGCGCGGGCCGTCGAAACTGCCGGACTCGGAGCGCCGTCGTACGTGATCACCGGCCGCTTCGAGGATCGGCCGGACCGCGGCGCCGACGACGTGCTCACCGCCGAACTGATCGAACGGGCCCGCGTCGGAGAACCGCTCGAGGCGCAAGCGACCGCCGCTGCGCTGTTGAACACCGAGGAGGCAGCGAGGACGCTGTTGCTCGGCCCGCCGCATGTCGACCCCTGCGACATCGAACTCGCCGCAGCGGTCGATGCGTTCGACTTCGCGATGGAAGTCGAACGCACCGAGTTGGGGCTTCGCCTCGTCGCGACACTGGTCGAGTAGGTCCCGGGCCCCTCGAGCGGTTGCGCAGCCGGCCAGATCGGTCGTCGCGCGTGAGCCGGGCGGGCGAGCTTCCGTCTCAGTGCAGTTCGGCCCTGGTCGCTGCTGTCGCGATGTCAGGTCGGCTCGTTCGGTTCGAACATCTCGAGCTGCTCCCACGTGACGGCCACGTCGCTCACGACGTGCCAACGCAACCGGCCGCGAGAACCCGGCCGCCGGATCTCGACCCGCTCGGCGCGCAACGAACGGGCCGATCCGTCCGGGTCGCGGATCGCGATGCTTCCGTCGTGCTCGATCCCGACCACCCGGCCGACCACCCAGCGGCCCTTGTCGGTTCGGCGGAACCTGATCGGTTCGCCCATCCGCAGCCCGAGCCGGGCGAGCGATGCGGGAGAGCGGTGCATGTGGGTGAGCGGTCGGGTCAGGCGCCGATGGTGCGGCGCTGCAACTTGCGCATCCCGCCCAGCCAGCGTTCTGGATCACTGGCCTTCAGCGCCATGTAGTCGGCCACCTCGGGGTGGGGGAGCACGAAGAACTGCTCGGCCTCGACGGCATCGGCGACCTCGCGTGCGACATCGGCTGGTTCGAGCACGACGCCGGCGGCCTTGACCACGTTGCTGCCGCTGACCTCGTCGTCGCCGGCGTGCAGCATTGCGGTGTTGACGCCTTGCGGGCACAGGCACGTCACCTTGACGCCCGCATCGCCGTAGGTGACCGCCATGTACTCGGCGAATGCCACCGCCGCGCGCTTGGTGAGCGTGTACGGGCCCGACCCGATCTGCATCAGCAGACCCGCTGCGGACGCAGTCGAGCAGAAGTATCCCTCGCCACGCTCGAGCCAGTCGGGGAGCAGGTACTTGGCCGCCCAGCGGTGAGCGTGGACGTTGACGTTGAATGCCAACTCCCAATCGTCCTCCGGTGTTTCGATCACGCCGCGCCCGGTTCCGACACCGGCGTTGCAGAAGAACAAGTCGATCGAACCGAGTGCGTCGCGTGCCGCGTCGACGAGGGCCCGGTTGCCTGCTTCGGTGCTCACGTCGGCGGTGATCGCGATCGCGCGTTCGAGCGAGGCGGCCACATCGTCGGCGCCGGCGAGATCGGCGACGACCACGTCGGCCCCGCGGGCGTGGAACTCGCCGGCCAGCGCTTCGCCGATACCCCGTCCCGCTCCGGTGACCACGACGTTGCGTCCGCTGAATTCCATGCTCGCATCGTAGGTTCGCCCGACAGCACAGTGGCTGACCGGTGCGCTCGCAACTGCGGAAGCGATGTGAACGTCGTGTGACACCTTCCTCATGACCGCGGACATGCGTGTACGCAGCGCTTGACGCGGGTACCGTGTCAACCAATGACTGACGAGCGCATCGACACCAACAACGAGGCCGTGATCACCGAAGCCCTGAGCGTCATCGACGGCGCCCTGGCCAAGATGATGCAGCGTGAACTCGTGTCGACGGGTGAGGTTGCCGATCTACTGCTCGACGTGCGCACACTGCTCACGACCGAGCACGGCGAACTCGTCGAAGAAATCGTCACCACCGACGCCGTCTGAGCGGCACGGGTGGTGGGTCGGCACTGACGCGCCAACGGGGCCGAATGGGGTCAGGGAGCGAGTCGGCGGGCGATCCGTCGGCCGACCAGACCGAGCAGCGCCCCGACCAGCGCCCCGGCCACCACGTCTGAGCCGTGATGGATGCGTACGTAGGCCCGGCTGAGCCCGACGATCGCGGCGATCTTCCACCAGATCATCCCCACCCTCGGGCCGTCCCAACCGGACAGGACCATTGCAGCGAATGCGGCCGAGCTGGCATGTCCCGACGGGAACGAGGAGGTCGTCGGTCGTCGAACCTGCAGTCGATCGTCGCCGGTCTGCGTCGGACGCTCGCGACGGAACAACCGCTTGACACCTTGATTGACGATCAGGCTCTCGGCACCGAGCAGCAACGCGAGCACGACCACTTGGTCGGGACGGCCCTTGGCGATGCCGCGTGCGATGCCGAGGCCGTGCCAGATCAGCGAGAAGTCTCCGACGTGGCTCGCGGTGGCGAAGACCCGATCGGCGAGGGGATGACCGCGGAGCTGCTCGAGCAGCGCGTCGATGCGCTCGTCGAACGCGTCGACCTGCGGGCCGAACTGGCTCTGCCCGGGAACGAGTGGAAACGGGCCGGCACCCACCGGTTGTGGATCGGCGGGCCCGGAAGTGGGCGTGGCGTCGCCGACCATCACGTGGAGCCCGACGCAACGGGTTCGGCCAGGAGTGCTTCGTGGGCGGCGACCGCCTCGGTGGCAGCGAGCGATGGGTCGCCGCCGAAGGCCGGGCACCACCGTTGGAACGAACACCAGTCGCACAGCTTGCTCTGTCGGGGGCGGAAGTCGCCGGTGGTGCAGGCCCGTTCGACTGCCGACCACACCGCCGTCGTGCGCGTGGTGATGAACTTCACCGACTGCGCTGACGGCACCGTTTCGATCGTTTCGCCCGACGCCAGGTACATCAGCCGGATCTTGGCCGGTCGCTTGCCGAACACCGCTTCACACAGGAACGAGTAGAAGTGAACGCCGGCAAGGCTCTTCTGTTCGAAGTTTCCCGACGGCGCCCGCCCCGTCTTGTAGTCGGTGACGACCAGCTCGCCGTCGGCGTCGAGTTCGAGCCGGTCGATGATGCCTCGCAAGGTCAGGTCGCCGACGGGTGCCTCCATCCAGAGCTCGAGCCCGATCTCACGAACGGTGGTCGGGTCTTCCATGGCGAAGTACTTGTCGATCAAGCCATGACAGTCGCGGTCGAACTTGTCGACATCGGCGCCCTCGAGGCGTAGACCGACGTAGTCGGGATGACTGCGGTACTCGTCGAGCGCAGTGGCCATGTCGGTGGCCAATGCGTCGGGCGTGCGTTCGGCCGCAGGCCGCACGAACAACAACTCGAGTGCCCGGTGCACGATCGTTCCCTTCGTGGTGGCGACGCCGGGAGGTTCGGGCAGTTTCTCGATGCTCGAGAACCGGAATTGCATCGGGCACGATGTGAACGACGACACCCGTGACGGCGACAGCGACATCGGCACCGGAAACGTGGGTGCGGGAACAGCGGTGTCGGTCATGTCCGCCATCGTAGAGGCGGGCTGTCACACAGATGAGACGACGTCGACGTGACGAGTGGTGTCCGACACCACTCGTCACATCGCGGCGTTGCGGACCAGTTCGGCCATCGCGGCCGGGTCGATGAACGGGGTGAAGTGGTTCCACTCGTCGTGCTCGACGTAGGTTGCGTTCGGGAGCGCTTCGGCGATCTCCCGCGCGATCGCGGCGGGACCGAATTCGTCGACCCTGCCGGCGACGACGACCACCTTGGTGTCGATGTGGGGGAGCTCAGCCCAGGTGGTGTGGGCGCCGCCGGTGTCGAAGGTGCGAGCTTCGTGTTCGGGGTCGCACTTCAGGCGAACACCCTCGGGCGATGGACGGAAGCCGTGGGCGACGTAGAGCCGCAACACGTCGGGGTCGAAGGCCATCATCGGTGGCTTCGATGAGTAGTTGGCGATCGCATCGTCGAACGAGTCGAACGTCGCTCGCCGCTTGCGGGCCCCTCTCGACAAGACGGTGCCGTTGTTCTCGGTGCCCTCGTGCGGATCGATCTCGCGGGGCGGGAACACGATCGGCTCGAACACGACGATCACGTCGAACAAGCCCGGATCTCGATGAGCAGCCATCAGGAGTCCGGCGCCGCCCATCGAATGGCCGAACCCCACCAGCCCGCCGTCGGGGGCGATGGCACGAGCCGCAACGAGAGCATCGTCGCCGTAGCGCTCCCATTCGACGGCCCAGTCGTCGGGTCGGGCGGTGTCGCCGTGGCCGCGATAATCGAGCGCGAACGACGTGAACTCGTCGCTCAGCTCATCGGCGATCGGCAGATAGCAGTAGCCGTGGAAGCCGGTGGCGTGCGAGAGCAACAGCGGTCGGCCGGCTCCGCCGAACTCGTGAATCGCGACACTGACATGATCGGAGGAGGCGACGCGCACCCGGTCATCATGGCGACGAAACCGGCATCGGTGCGAATCCGTTACTCCTGGTGTCTGACACCAGGAGTAACAATTCAGGGTCGGGGTTCGCGGGGGAGGCCGAGGAGGCGTTCGCCGATGATGTTGCGCTGCACCTGGCTGGAGCCACCGGCGATCCGGCCGCCCGGAGCGGCCAACATGCCAGCCGCGCTCGCTCCGTCGAGCATCGCCTCGGCGCCGTCGAGGTCGCCACGCAGCATGGCCACGTCGAACATCATCTCGGTGATCCCGAGTTTCATCAGCGACGCCGCCGTCGACGCGACCGGTCCCTGACGCTGCGCCATCGCCTTCATCGACGTCCCACTGGCGAGCAGCGTGGCGAGCGACTGGCGTTCGACGACTGTCAGGTCACGACCCTCCGCCAGATGCGCCATCTGGTCGAGACGACGTTCCAGACCGATCACCGACGTACCGATGTGGCCCCGCTCGCTGGTCAGGACCGCCATCCCGACACCCCAACCGCCGTGCAGCGGTCCGAGCAGGCAGTCGGCGGGCAGCTCGACGTCGGTGAAGAACACCTCGTCGAACTCCGCCTCACCGGTCATCTGTTGCAGTGGGCGCACCTCGATGCCGGGCAGATCCATCGGACAGAGGAAGAACGAGATGCCGTCGTGCTTGGGCGCGTCCTCCAATGGTCGCGTGCGGGCCATCAGGATCCCCCAGTTGCTGTACCGCCCGCCGGAGCACCACACCTTCTGGCCGTTGACGATGTAGCGGTCGCCATCGAGTTCGGCCCGGGTCGACAACGACCCCAGGTCGCTGCCGGCGCCCGGCTCGGAGAACAGCTGGCACCAGACGTGCTCGGTCGCCAGCGTGGAACGCAAGTGTGCCGACTGCTGCTCCGGTGTGCCGTATCGCATGATCGCCCCGCCGGTGAGGACGAAGCCGACCATGTTGAACACCGCAGGCACCCCGGCGCGAGCGCACTCGAGCAACCAGGCGCCGTTGTGCTCGGCCGTCAAGCCCCGGCCGCCGTGTTCGACCGGCCAGTGGATGCCGGCGTATCCGGCATCGGTCAGTCGGCGTTGCCAGTCGAGCCCTGCGCCGACCAGGTCGGGCGGGCAGATCGCGCCATAGTCACGCGGTGCATGCTGCCGGTTGGCTACCAGCCACTCTGCTGCCTGCGCCTGGAAGTCCTCGACCTCGATCACGTCGGTCAGCATGCCAGCCGGTGACGCAGTGCCTGGCACCGGCGTCGCCGCGTGATGGATCAGGAACCGGTCGTCAGGAGAGGGCCTTCAGGAAGAGGGCGGTCTCTTCGGCGATCTGCGCGGGAACGGCGTAGCCGTCCTGCTCGGTGACCGTCGACCAGTTGGCGGCGAGATCCTCGGGGGTGAGATCGGCGGTGTTGGTGTAGCCGACGGTCTCGGCGATGAACACCTCGGCCACGCGGCCACCACCGACGGAGAAGACCCGGCCGGTTGCGTCGCACGACTCGTGCGACAGGTACGTGACCAGCGGCGAGATCAGTTCGGGCTGCAGCTTGTCGCCGAGGCCGCCGAGGATGTCCTCGGTCATGCGGGTGAGCGCGAGCGGGGCGATCGCATTGGCCTTGATGTTGTACTTCGCTCCTTCGACGGCGAGCACGTTGGTGAACCCGACGAGGCCCATCTTGGCGGCGCCGTAGTTCGCCTGGCCGAAGTTGCCGAAGATGCCGGCTGCCGACGACGTCGAAACGATGCGGCCGTAGCCCTGCTCGCGCATGATCTTCCATGCCGGCTGGGTGACGTTGAATGCACCGCGCAGGTGCACGTCGATCACCGGGTCGAACAGCGCAGCGTCCATGTTGTGGAACGACTTGTCCCGCAGGATGCCTGCGTTGTTGACGACGATGTCGACCTTGCCGAAGGCGTCGACGGCGCTCTGCACGATCGCTGCTCCGCCTTCGGGCGTGGCAACCGAATCGGTGTTGGCGACGGCTTCACCGCCGGCGGCCTGGATCTCGTCGACGACGAGTTGCGCAGCGCCCTTGTCGCTGCCGGTGCCGTCGACGGAACCGCCGAGGTCGTTCACCACGATGAGCGCGCCCCGCTTGGCCATCATCAGCGCATGCTGCTTGCCGAGGCCGCCACCGGCGCCCGTGATGATCGCTACCTTGCCGTCGAATCCGAGATCAGTCATGGCGCCCAACGCTAACGGCGCGGGCCGGCAACCGAGAAAATTCGCCCGATCACTGGTCGTGGACGTTGTGCCACGCGAATCGGTCGAAGCCACCTTCGGAGTCGATGACCTGCCCGCGAATCCAACTGCCCTCGTCGCTGACGAGGAAAGCTGCCAGGTTCGCGACGTCGTCGGGTGTGCCCCACCGGCGGTCGGGGAACATCGCTGCAACGGTGTCGTGCACCTGGCCGTCGGCGTAGCCGGTGTCGACCGGACCGGGGTTGATGCAGTTGGCGACGATCCGCGATGCCGACAGGGCATGGTCGATCGAACGGGTCATCTGGTGCAGTGCGCCCTTCGACACGGCGTAGGCGATCTCGCCGTCCATCGGTCCGATGTGCTGGCCGCTCGTGAACCACAGCATGCGGCCGACCGGCGGTTCGCTCGACGGGATGCTCACGTGGCGTTGGGCGAATCGCTGAGCGAGCAACACCACGCTGCGCACGTTCGCTGCCCAGCATCGATCGAGTTCTTCCGCAGTGACCTCGTCCAACGAGGTGTGGCTCGACCGGGCGTGCACGGCGGCCACGATGTCGAGACGACCGTGCAGCTCGACGACCTCGTCGATGAGCGTGCGAGGGGTCGCCGGGTCCTCCAGGTCGTGGCGGCCGACCTCGAACGGCAGTGGATCGAGCTCCTGTTCACCCCACGGCATCTCGGCGTCGTGCGGCGACCAACCGGTGGCGACGACGGTCGCGCCGAGTTCGTGGAATCGTTGGGCGATGGTCGCGGCGATTCCGATCGGTCGGGACACGCCGGTGACCAGTGCAACTCGCCCATCGAGTCGCCGGCGATCAGGAAGGGAAACGGCCATCCGACGATCCTCTCACCTCAGGACCGAACCGCGGCGATGGGAATGCGTCAGCGGTCGATGCGCAACGGCTCGTCGGCGGTCACGAGCGCGACGTCGTCGCCGACCTGAACGGGCACGCCGCTGCCGGCCAACACCTGCAGCGTGAGGCCCTCGGCGTCGACGTCGACCTGCAACGTCGAGCCGTGCCGTTGGAGTCGGAAGCTGAGCGATTCCCATGCGCTCGGCAGTCGCGGGGAGAACTCGAGGTGGTTGCCCTGCTCGACCATGCCGGCGAAACCGTTCACGATGCCGGCCCAGACACCGCCCGCGTTCGCCACGTGGACACCGTCGGCGGTGTTGCCGTGCGAGTCGCACAGGTCGAGGTACAGCGACCGCGTGAAGTACTCGAGGGCGAGCTCGTCGTAGCCGACCTCAGCAGCAACCACCGCCTGGACGCACGACGACAACGACGAGTCACCGGTGGTGATCGGGTCGTAGAAGTCGAAGTTCCGGCGCTTCTGCTCGACCGGGAACCGCTCGGATCGCAAGAACATCGCCAGCACGACGTCGGCCTGCTTCAACACCTGGTGCCGGTAGATCACCAGTGGGTGATAGTTGAGCAACAGCGGGAAGTCCTCCGGCGGCGTCGCCTCCCAGTCCCACGGCTCGAGTTGCAGGAATTCGGAGTCCTGCGGGTTGATCCCGAGCTCGTCATCGAACGGGATGAACATGGCGTCGGCAGCTGCATCCCACTCGTCGAGTTCCTGCAGATCGAGCTCGGTTGCCCGGCACAGCGCGTCGAACGCCTCCGGGTTCCACTGGGCGAGGAAACGAACGGTCCGGGCGGCATATCGGAGGTTGAACCTCGCCATCACGTTCGTGTAGAAGTTGTCGTTGACGACGGTCGTGTACTCGTCGGGCCCCGTGACCCCGTGGATGTGGAACGTCTGCGAGCCGTTCTGCCCGTAGAAGCCGAGGTCGGCCCAGAGGCGGGCGGTCTCGACGAGGATCTCGGCGCCTTCGTGCGACAGGAACTCGATGTCTCCCGACGCCTCGAGGTAGCGGCGCAGCGCCAGCACGATGGCTGCATTGATGTGGTACTGCGCCGTCCCTGCCGCGTAGTAGGCCGAGGCTTCTTCGCCGTTGATCGTGCGCCAGGGGTACAGCGCCCCGTTCTGGCTCATCTCGAACGCACGTGTGCGGGCGGAGTCGAGCATCTGCCATCGGAAGCGGACGACCTTCCGAGCGGCTTCGGGCATCGTGTACGCGAGGAACGGCGCGACGTACACCTCGGTGTCCCAGAAGTAGTGGCCGTCATAGCCGCCGCCGGTGACCCCCTTCGCGGCGATGCCCTGCTCCTGGGTTCGTGCAGAGGCCTGCGCCAACTGGAACAGGTTCCACCGCAGTGCCTGCTGGGCTCGGTCGTCGCCGCGCAGTTCGATGTCGGAACTGTCCCAGAACTCGTCGAGCCAGTCGCGCTGTTCGGACATGATCTGGTCGATGCCATCGGCCTCGGCGCGCTCGAGGGTGCGGGAGCAGCGATCGGCGAGCTCCTCGGCCGGGACGCCGTTCGACGTGTGGTACGACACCAGCTTGGTGATCTTGATCGGGTCGCCCGGTGTGGCACGCACGGTGAACACCGTCTTCGCGAGGTCGGCGTCGAGGTGGGTCGTGACGTCGACCTGGCACGAGGTCTCGATGCGGTGTCGCGTGCCGCAGGCCAGCGTCATCCGGCTGTTCGCGCACCGGTACCCGAGCACGATCTCGTTGCCGTTTTCGCGTTGGAGGCGAGGTTGCAGCACGCGCTGGCTGAACTTGCGAGACTGACGGGGGTCCTTGCCTTCCCCGAGTGCCGCGGCTTCCACGTGGTACTCGTCCTCGCCGTCCTGGCGGTTGAGGAGTTGCGAGGACACCACCACCGGTGCTGCCGTATCGAGCAGTGTGATCTCGAACGTCATCACGGCGAGATGGCGGTGCACGAAGCTCACCATGCGCTGCGACGACACCCGCACACGTTTGCCTGCCGGCGTGCGCCAGATCATGTCGCGGGTCAGTGAGCCGTTGCGGAAGTCGAGTGCGCGCTCGTAGCTGTCGAGATCGGCGGTCGGCAGCAGCAGCGGTTCGTCGTCGACGTACAGCTTGAGCAGCTTCGAGTCGGGCACGTTGACGATGGTCTGGCCGGTCGTGGCGAAGCCGAACGCATCTTCGGCGTGCATGATCGGCCAGGTCTCGTGGAACCCGTTGAGGTAGGTGCCGTGGCTGTGCGCCTCACGGCCTTCCTCCGGGTTGGCGCGCATGCCCAGGTACCCGTTGCCGACGGCGAACAGTGTTTCGGTGGTGCCGAGGTCGTCGTTGGAGTAGGCGCGCTCGACCAGGCGCCACGGCTCGGCGGGGAAACGGTGGGCCGGGAGTCCGAGCGGTGGTGGCAGGCGGTTCACGTCAGCGCCGGTGCTCTCACGCCGTGGCTTCGGCGGAGGGGGAGTCGATTGCATCCGAACGCAGCCGCTTGTAGTCGAGCTTGCCGTTGGCAGCCCGCCCGATCGATGTGACGGTCACCACCCGCTTCGGGGCCTTGTAGGCGGCGAGGCGTGCCTTGACGTGGGCGATCAGTTCCGCAGCGTCGATGACGTCACCGACATGTGGTTCGACCAGTGCGGTGATCGCTTCACCCCATTTGTCGTCGGGCACACCGACCACGGCGGCGTCGGCGACCGTGGGATGCAGCTTGAGGCACTCTTCGACCTCTTCGGGGTACACCTTCTCGCCGCCGGTGTTGATGCACTGGCTGCCACGCCCGAGCAGGGTGACGGTGCCGTCGGCCTCGACCGTGGCGTAGTCGCCGGGAATCGAGTACCGCTCGCCATCGATGACCACGAACGTCTGCGCCGACTTGGCTTCGTCCTTGTAGTAGCCGATCGGGGTGCGGCCGGGAAGTGCGACGCGGCCGAGTTCGCCGGAGCCGGGGACGACATCGCGCCCCTCGTCGGTGATCACCCGGGTGGTCGGGCCGAGCTCGAACTTGGCCGTCTCGCCCGACGATTCGGCGGTGGTCGTGTTGCTCGCCATGCCGATCGCCTCGCTCGACCCGAGCGAGTCGACCATGATCAATCGTGGGTTGTGACGCAGCAACCCCTCCTTGGTCTCCTTCGACCACATGACGCCGGATGACACCACGACACGCAACGTGGAGATGTCCCACCGATCGGGCTCGGCGTCGAGCGCGCGGAGGATCGGTTTGGCGAACGCGTCGCCGACGATCGAGGTCGAGTTGATGCCGAACTGCTGCACGGTGTCGAGGAATTCCTCGGCGCTGAAGTGACGGCCCTCCATCGCGGTGATCGAGCCGCCGACCATCAGGTTGCTGATCGCGTTGAACAGTCCCGTGCCGTGCATGAGCGGGGCCGCCGGCATGTTGCGCGGGCCTGCTTTGACGATCCGGTCGGCGACTGCCTCGAGATCCTGCTCGGGTGGCATCCGCTTCTTGTTGTTGGCGTCGAGCACCCCGAACAGGTCGTCCTGGCGCCACATCACCCCCTTGGGCATGCCGGTGGTGCCTCCGGTGTAGAGCAGCATCAGGTGGTCGCCGCTACGACCCCACGGCCCGCTCACGTTGTCGTCGGTGCCGGCGGCAGCAGCTGCCTCATAGGGCGTTGCCCAGTCGGGGCAGGGCCCGCTGCCGTCGTCGACCCAGAGCCACGTCTGCACCAGCGGCACGCGATCTCGGATCGCTTCGCACTGTTCGGCGAAGGCGCCGTGGAAGACGACGACGGTGGCGTCGGCGTTGTCCCACAGGTACACGAGTTCGTCGGCGGCGTATCGATAGTTGGTGTTGACCACCGCGAAGCCGGCCTTGAACGCGGCGAAGACCGACTCGAGGTACTCGGGGCTGTTGTAGAGGTACTGGGCGACCTTGTGCTGCTCGGCGGCCCCGTCCACGGCGAGCATCGCTGCCGCGAGGCCGTTGGCGCGACGGTTGAACTCGGCCCACGTGTGAGCACGGGTTCCTTGCTGCTGAGCGAGCGCGTCGGGGATCTGGGTCGCCACGGTCTCCCACAGGTCAGCGAAGTTCCAGCCGGAATCAGTCGTCGTCACGCCGACGAAGCTACCGGTTCGGTTCGGGCGGGGGCGGGGCCGGAGTCGGCCGTCAGGATTCGGGCGGTCCCTGGACGAGACGGTCGTAGGCGGCGGCGACGGGGGAGTGCTCGGACATCGCCTGCCACATCGACTCGATCCACCAGGTCGCCCCAGCGTTGCTTGTACGCGGCCGGCGAGTGTTCGGACATCGTGCCCTCGACGATGATGTCGACGTCATCGCCCGGTCGGCTGTCGTCGAGCTGCGATCGCAGCTCGGCCACTTCGTCGAGGTGCGGTTGCCGTGCGCCTCCTGCACCGTCGAGCACCTGTGGGATCACGCCGTCCCAGCGGGCGGCCCGAGCCATCGACTTCGGATGGCCGATCGCCCCGACACACCAGATCGGCACTCGTGGCTGCTGCACGGTGTTGCCGATCGTGGGAAACTCGGTCGGCTCGACGGTGTAGTGCTTGCCGTCGTGGCGAAACGGCTGGCCGCCCCACAGCCCGCAGGCGATGTCGAGACACTCGTCCATCAGTTCGGCCCTGGTGCGTCGGTCGCACTCTTCGCCGAAGGTGTCGAATCCCGAGTCGACTGCACCGAGGCCCACCGAGAGCGTGACCCGGCCTGCCGAGATGCGATCGACGGTGGCCACCTGGCTGGCGAGTTCCCACGGTCGTCGACGCGACGGCGGGGTCAGCAGCGTGCCGAGGCGGATCTTCGACGTGCGGACCGCCGCGAGGCCGAGTGAGATCCACGCATCGACGCCCCACACCGGTTCCCACACGAACAGGCCGTCCCATCCGGCCTCTTCGGCCGCGGCGGCGAGATCGCCGATGTCCTCGGCGTCCCCCCATGGGACTACGAACCCGAACTGCATGTCCTCGACCGTAGACCCTCACGTCAACTCGTGCACGCCGTCGAGTCGCAGGTGGTGGTCGAAAGGCGATCGTTGCTGATGGCTGTCCCGGCTGGGCCTACAGTCGCGCCATGGCCAACGCCTCCACGATCGTCGACGCCGCACGCGATCTCGCTGAGCTGATCGAAGCCAACGCCGACGATGGCGAACGGATCCGTCGGCTGCCGCTCGCAACCGTCAAAGAACTCAATGACGCCCAACTCCTCCGGATGTGCGTGCCGTCGGCCTACGGCGGACCCGAAGTGGATCCGGTGACCATGGTCGAGGCGATCGAAGCGGTCGCGCACAGCGATGGTGCAGCGGGCTGGTGCACGATGATCGCGTCGACGACATCGTCGATGGCATCGCTGTTGCCGGACGTGGCGGCGCGTGAGATCTACGGCGACCCGACCTCGATCACCGGTGGCGTGTTTGCCCCGAACGGCAAGGGCGTTGCGACCTCGGTCGACGGCGTCGACGGATTCTCGGTCAGCGGCCGATGGGCCTGGGGGAGCGGAACGCAGCACTGCCGGTGGGTCCTCGGCGGCGCGTTGTGCGACGACGGGACGTTCCGACTGTGCTGGTTCCCGCAGTCGGAGGTCACGTTCCACGACACCTGGTACACCACCGGGATGCGGGGCTCGGGCTCGCTCGACTACTCGGTCACCGACGTCTTCGTGCCTGCCGAACGAACGATCCAGCCGGCGGTGACACGTCCGGTCGTCAGCACCCCGCTGTCGCAGTTCCCCAACTTCACGCTCCTCGCCGCAGGTGTGTCAGCGGTGGGACTCGGCGTTGCCCGGCGCGCGATCGACGAACTCATCGATCTCGCCCAGGGCAAGAAGCCGCAGTACTCGTCGAAGACGCTCGCGCAGAGCAGCTTCACCCAGATCGAGTTGGCTCGGGCCGAGGCTCAGCTCCGCGCCGCCCGGGCGTTCCTGATCGATGAACTGCAATCGGCCTGGGACACCGCAGTGGCCGGTGACGACGTCACGGTGGCTGCCCGCACCGGGATCCGCCTCGCCGCCACCCATGCAGCAACGGTCGGCGCCGAGGTGGCCGACACCGCCTTCACGCTGGCCGGCGGCACGGCGGTGTACGACAGCAGCGTGCTCGGTCGCTGCCTCCGCGACGCCCACATCGTCACCCAGCACATCCAGACCGCACCAAAACTCAACGAGACGATCGGCAAGCTGCTGCTCGGCCTCGACGTCGACACGTCGATGTTCTGATCGGACCGCTGATGGACACGATCACCACTCAACGCGACGGCGACCTGCTGATCGTCACGATCGACCACCCGACTTCTGCGATGAACGCCGTCGACGAGCAGTTGCACCACGACCTGTGGTTGCTGTTCCGTGAGCTGGCGAGCGAGAGCGACGCTCGTGCGGTGCTGCTCACCGGTTCGGGGCGAGCGTTCTCCGCAGGCGGCGACATGTCGTGGTTCCCACAGTTGCGCAGCCCCGAACGGTTGCATGCGTTGCGTCGAGAAGGCAAGCAGCTGATCTGGAACCTGCTCGACGTCGAGGTGCCGATCGTGTGTGCGCTCAACGGCCCGGCCGTCGGCCTCGGCGCGTCCATTGCGTTGCTGTGCGACGTGATCGTGATGGCCGACAACGCCACGATCGTCGACCCGCACGTCCAAGTCGGCCTCGTCGCCGGCGACGGTGGCGCAGCGATCTGGCCGCTCCTGCTCGGACCTCTCGCGGCGAAGCGCCACCTGCTGCTCGGCGATCCGCTGCGCGCCGACGATGCACTGCGCATGGGGGTCGCTGCCGAGGTGTGCGCCGCCGCCGACGTCGCCGACGTCGGGCGCAGCTGGGCATCTCGCCTCGCGGCGCAGGCGCCGCTCGCTGTCCAGGCGACGAAGCTGGCAGTGAACGCTCAGGTCAAGCAGGCGTTGCTCACCAGCTTCGATGTGTCGATGGCGTTGGAGATGAGCTGCTTCCACTCTGCCGATCACGCCGAGGCGGTCAGCGCCTTCGTCGACAAACGCACCCCGAACTTCGAAGGACGATGAGGCGAACGACCATGAACCAACAGCAGATCCACCAGGCCGGGATCGACGCCATCGAGGCGCTGATGACCACACGGGCCATTCGCCGATTCAGCGACGAACCGGTCACCGACGACGAGATCGCGGTCTGCCTGCGGGCGGCTCAGCAAGCGCCGAGCGGCGGCAATGTGCAGCCCCAGCAGTACGTCGTGGTCACCGAACCGGAGCGCAAGGCCGTGATCGCCGAGCTGTACCGCTCGTCGTTCGACCGGTACGAGAAGTCGCTGCCGGACGCGTCGGCGTTCCGCGACGAGGCCCAGGCCGAGTCGTGGCGCAAGACCCGTGCTGCGAGCCGCCATCTCGCCGACCATGTGCAGGATGCGCCCGCGATCGTGTTCTTTCTCCAACCGATCATCCCGTGGACCCCGTCCGACGAGGAGGGGCCGATGGACATCGGTCGGCTCGACGCCAGCGTGTACCCGGCGGTGCAGAACTTCTGCGTGGCCGCACGCGCGCTCGGAATCGGGACGTCGCTCACGACGGTGATCCGCATCAACGCCGCCGAGACGCTGGCAGCGCTCGGGGTGCCGGCGAACGACGATGGCAGCCCACGGTTCGAGATCGCGGCGTGCATTCCCATGGGCCGTCCGGCCGGCAATTTCGGCGTGGCCCCGCGCAAACCCGCGAGCGCCGTGACCCACTGGAACACCTTCGGCGACCGCCGCCGCGACTGACCTCGCGGTTCCCCGTGCCCAGGGCACGGGGAACCGCCAGGTGGTCTGCGACGATGTGGCGATGACCGCCACCGAGACCGATCGCCTCGTCGTCGACCTGCTCGACCCGTTCCTCTACCAGCGCAACCCTCATGACGTGTGGGCCTGGATGCGCGCCAACGAACCGGTGTACCGAGACGACCGCAACGGGCTGTGGGCGGTGACCCGCCACGCCGACCTGATGGACGTCGAGCGTCGATCGACGGTGTTTCTGTCCGGCCAGGGCTATCGGGCGCTGTGGTCGCCCGAGGAGATCAACATGATCGCCCAGGACGACCCGCGCCACCGTCAACAGCGCATGCTCGTGCAACCCAAGCTCACCGGCAGGTCGGTGGCGCAACGTCAGGCCGAGATCGTCGCGCTCGTCGGCGAACTGATCGACGACGCGCTCGCTGCGGGCGACGAGATGGACGTGATCGAGGCGCTTGCCGGACAACTCCCGGCTCGCTTCACCGCTCGGATCCTCGGATTCCCCGAGGAGATGTGGCCGCAGATCAAGTCGTGGTCCGAACGGCTGATGCGCACCGACGACCGCGACCGCAGCGGCGAGTCGTTCCGCGACTTCTTTGCGGCCAACATGGAGTTCGTCGGAGTTCTCGGCGAGATCGCACCGCAGAAGATGGCTGAACCGGGCGACGATCTGATCAGCACGTGGCTCCACGCAACGATCGACGGCGAACCGCTGCCGCCGCAGGCGATCGTCCACGAGGTCGGCCTGTTCATCGCCGGTGGTGCCGAGACCACCCGCACCGCGATCAGCCACGGCCTCCACGCCTTCAGCGAGCATCCCGATCAGTGGGAGGCGATGGCTGCCGATCCCGACCTGGTTCCGGGCGCCGTCGAGGAAGTGCTGCGATGGGTGACGCCGCTCAACAACTTCTTCCGCCGCGCGGCCGCTGATGATCGCATCGGTGACCAGCCCGTCGAGCGCGGTGACCGGATCATCCTGCTGTACCCGTCGGCCAACCGTGACGAAGCGGTGTTCGACGATCCGTTCGCGTTCGACATCCGTCGCGATCCGAATCCACACGTGGCGTTCGGGTTCGGTACCCACCTGTGCATCGGCACCCACGTGGCGCGGGCGTCGCTGGCGGCGGTGTTCGGTCAGCTGAGCCAGCGCGTCAGCGAGCTCCGAGTCGTCGAGGAACCGGTCGTCGAGGCGAACATCTTCGCCCGTGCGGTGAAGTCGTTTCGGCTGGGCTACACCGTGCGGTAGCCCGATACTGCACACCTGTTGTCCGATGAGGTCGCGGCATTCGGACTGCTCGCGAGGGTCTCGCGGATGATTCTCCGTCGCGGCGCCCGAGCCTTCGAGTGAAGCATTCGACACGTGACGCTCGAGGGGGGAGACTGACATCGTGGAGTTGCCTGCCGGTTTGCGGTTCGTGCGGAGCACCTCGGTCTTCGATCAACACTCGGTGCCTGCAGGACTGCTCGCTGCGCATCGCGTCAGCGAGGGTGTGTGGGGACGTCTCGTCGTGGTCTCGGGCCAACTCGACTTCGTGTTCGAGGACGCCACGCAGGCGGCGCTCCGTGACCAGTCGGAACGCCGCACGGTTCGTGCGGGAGACGTGCAGGTGATTCCGCCCGGCGAACTCCATCACGTCGAGGTCGACGGTCCCGTCGAGTTCCACGTCGAGTTCCATCGGGCCGAAGCGAGCCCGTGATCGGGCGCGATGGAAGCGTCGACCGAGTGGTACATCTGATGTCTGCCGACGAGGTCGATCGGACCAAACCGCTGATCATCGAACGGCCGGGCGCAGGACGGCAGCCGGATACATCCAGTTCGCACGGGGATGGTCGACCTCGGGGCCGAGATGGCAGTAGGCAGCGAATGCCTGGTCGGCTTCGACGAACGCAAACGCCATCGTTCGTTCGGCCTGGGGTGGCACCGGGCGGAACCCGCCCCAGTCGACCCAGTCGGGGTCGTCGACCCCGAGGTCACCATCTCCGGCGAGCACCAACTCCTCGGTCCAGGCCGCGTCGGTGCGGATGCTCACGAGCGCGAACTGCACCTCGTGGTCCGTGCGGTTCTGCAACAGGATCGTGATGGCACGGTCGGTCGGCCACGTCGCTGGCCCGTCGTACGCGCACACCTCTGCGTCGTCGAAGCTCATCGTTGCTTCGGGCGGACCGTCGGGCCACCACTCGGTCTCGGACACGCCATGCACGATCGCCGAGATCCGGTCGGCGGTGAATTGGCCAACGACGCCGTCGATGTCGAGCGGGGTGGCGTGGTCGGTGTCGGTGGTGAGCAGCTCGGCATCGATGCCAGCGCTGCGCAGATGGTCGATGAGCACCGCCGAGTCGAACACGTTCAAGGTGGTGTCGTTGTGGCCATGGAGCAGCCGCACCTCGAGGTCGAGGTTGGTCGGCTCCAGGCCGAGTACGTCGTAGGGGGCGTAGATGTCACCGTGTGGCAGGGAGTACTGGTACCAGCCTCGGTAGTCGCCAGCCAGCCCGATGAACCGGTTGGGTTGGTGGTCGACGTCCGCATTGCAGTCGATGCCGGGCCACGGCGGCTCGTCCACGATGGCCACCCGAGCCCCGATCATGCCTCCCCCCGAGTGACCGACGACCGTGAGGTCGGCGGGGTCGCCGCCGAGGTCGGTGGCTGTCGTCTTGATGCTGCGCAACGTGCAGATCACGGCCTCCGATTGCATCCGGTAGAGCTCGCCGCCCTGCTCCTCGGGGAACTGCTCGACCTGGTCGATCACGGGCCAAGCCGGAACGTACACCAGCGCTCCGTCGTCGGCGACGGCGGATGCCAGCTCTGCCATCCGACTGCGGTCGTTCGCCGTCCCGTGGAGCATCACGACCACCGGCACCGCGCCATCCCCGGCAACGGGGAGATAGATGTCGGTGTCGCTTCCGCCCACGTCGACGTCGAGGAGCACCCGCGCATCGGCGACGTCGGATCCAGACGAGATGGATCCTGACGAGGCTGCGCCAGTCGAGGGGGTGCCAGGCGAGGGGCTGTCGCCTTCCGAGTGACAGGCGGCGACGCCCGCTGCGATGATGACCGCAGCGAGGAACATCTCACGCGTCTTCATACATCGACCATCTCGCCCAACGACGCAGCCGACAAGAGGCGTTGGTCAGGGTGGCGCAGATCGTCTACCGACCGCGTCGACAGGCGGTTTCCCTCGTCGAGAGGCTGAACTATGTTGCGCCGTCATGGGGGACATCACGAATCTGGCAGGGGTCATCCGAGTGCACGGCGAGGCGCAGGGTGACAAGACCGCACTGATCCTCGGTGACCGATCGCTGAGCTGGTCGGAGTTGCGGGGTCGATCAGCGCAGGTCGCGCAGGGCCTGTTGGCCGCTGGGGTCGGTCAGCAGGAGCGGGTTGCGTTCCTCGACAAGAACGGCTTCGAGCACTTCGAGGTGATGTTCGGTGCCGCGATGATCAACGCAGTGTGCGTCGACGTCAACTGGCGCCTGGCTGCGCCCGAGGTCGAGTTCGTCGTCAACGACACCGAGGCCAAGGTGCTCGTCGTCGGCCCCGACTTCGTGCCGATCCTCGATGCGATCGCCGACAACCTGACGCACGTCACCACCGTGCTCGTCATCGGCGGCCACGAACGATTCCGCGACTACGAGGAATGGGTCACGACGTTCGACCCGATCGATCCCGGCATCGAGTCCACGCTCGACGATGTCGCGTTCCAGCTCTATTCCTCGGGCACGACCGGACGCCCCAAGGGCGTGATGCTCACCAACGCCAACTTCTTCAGCCTGTTGCCGATGGCGAAGGAACTGTGGGAGCTGACGCCCGACTCGGTCAACCTCGTCGCGATGCCGCTGTTCCACATCGCAGGTGGCGGCTGGGCGGTCGCCGGCATGTACGAAGGCTGTACGTCGATCATCTTCCGCGATCTCGACCCGGTGGCGCTCGTCTCGACGATCGCCGAGCACCGGGTCACCCATGCGCTGCTCGTTCCGGTCGCGCTGCAGTTCGTGCTGCTGGTGCCGGGCGTCGAGGACGCCGATTTCTCCAGCCTCGAGGTGATGGTCTACGGCGCATCACCGATCAGCGAGGACGTGTTGTCGAAGTGCGTCGAGTTGTTCAAGCCGTGCAAGTTCTGGCAGGCCTACGGGTTGACCGAGACCACCGGCGGTGTCGTCAATCTGCCGCCGGAGGATCATGACCCGGACTCCGCCAACAAGCATCGCCTCCGTTCCTGTGGCGTGCCAGGGCCTGGTGTCGAGTTGCGGATCGTCGGTGACGAGGGTGTCGACTGCGAGACCGGCGCGGTCGGCGAGATCTGGGTGCGGTCGCCGCAGGTCATGAAGGGCTACTGGAACATGCCCGAGGCGACCGCCGAGGCCGTGACGCCCGACGGATGGTTCAAGACCGGCGACGCCGGCTACGTCGACGCCGACGGGTACGTCTACATCCACGACCGCGTCAAGGACATGATCGTGTCGGGCGGGGAGAACGTCTATCCCGCCGAGGTCGAGAACGTCCTGATGGCCCACCCGGGCATCGCGGACGTCGCCGTGATCGGCGTTCCGCACGAGAAGTGGGGCGAGACCGCGAAGGCGATCGTCGTCAGAGCACCAGACTCCGAGGTCACCGAGGACGACATCATCGCCTATGCCAGAGAACGGCTGGCCACCTACAAGTGCCCGACCAGCGTCGACTGGACCGACATGCTGCCCCGCAACCCCAGCGGCAAGATCTTGAAGAAGGACCTCCGCGAACCGTTCTGGGTGGGCCACGAACGACGCGTCGGGTAGCCGGCGATCAGGCGACCGGCTTCCCCTGGTCGTCGACATCGAACACCCGGACTCGTTCCCCGGAGGGGACAGCCTGGCGGGCGGCGTCGACCGCCTCGGGGTCGTCGACGTGCAGCGCCACGACACCGCCGAGCACGGAGCGTCGAGCGGCATGGGTCGTCACGCCCTCGGGGTCGGCCTGGTTCCGGTCGGTGCGATCGGCCGAGCACGACCATGGTCGTGTCGGTGTCGTTGTCGGCGGCGCGAGGCGGCACCGGTCGGGCTGTGCGTACCGTGGTGGTCTCGTGCGTTCATGACGCGGACGTACCCATCGCAGTGGACCGGCAAACTCGTGGTGGACTGTCGAACGTCGATCCGGTACACCCGGACCGATGGGCTCCTAGGCCAGGGCGACGATGGAGCTGCCGGCGGTGTAGACCGCAATGACGACCAGGAAACCGATGAACCACTTCTGCAGGAAGCTGGGGTCGCGGGTGCTGGCCAGGCGACTGCCGACGAAGACGCCGATCAGGCTGGCGATCGTGAACGGGATGACGGTGCCCCACTCGATCGATCCCCCCGGGAGGCGAGTGGTGAGCGCCACCATCGAGTTGACCGCGATCACCAACAGCGAGGTGCCGACGGCCTCTGGCATCGTGAAGCCGAGCGCAAGCACGAGCGCCGGCACGATCACGAACCCGCCGCCGACACCGAAGAATCCGGTCAGCAGACCGACGAACGATCCGGCCACGATGACCTTGACGGCGGTCGCTGCATCGAAACGAACGTCTGCGGCACCATCCGGTGGCGCCTGGGCGTCGTTCGGGCTGTTCAAGCGACGCCACATCGCGTAGGCAGCGACCAGCATCAGCGCCGAGAACGCGAGCAGCAGGACGTCGGGGTCGACCGCCTCGTTCCACGCCGACCCCAGCAGTGAGCCGCCGACGCCGGCGAGTCCGAAGACCGCTCCTGCGCCGAATCGGACGCGCCCAGCGCGCCAGTGCGGGATGATGCCGATCAGCGCGGTGAACGTGACCAGTACGAGCGAGGTCGTGGTCGCAGCCTTCGGATCCTGTCCGGCGGCGTACACCAGCGCGGGCACGGCGAGGATCGACCCGCCGCCGCCGAGCGCGCCGAGTGACAGCCCGATCAGGAACCCGAGCGGAGATGCCAGCAGCGCACGCACGAACCCACAGTACCCCTCGAGGTATCGATGTCACCGGGTGGCTGGCCAGGCCGAGCGGCGGTCAGATCGCGGTCACACGCCGGTCGCATCACCGTTCCGCATCGATCGTTCGTTCGTGAAGCGGCGATAGCGTGGCTTGTCGTGTCCAACGACCAGACCCTCATCGACGACCATGCAGGCGTCGATTCCGACGCCTCCGCCGCCGCGGACAACGTGCGTCGCCGCGATGACATCCGCAATCTGGCGATCGTCGCCCACGTCGACCACGGCAAGACCACGCTCGTCGACGCGATGCTGCACCAGTCGGGCGCATTCCGCTCCAACGAGGAAGTCGCCGATCGGGTCATGGACTCCGGCGATCTCGAGCGCGAGAAGGGCATCACGATCCTGGCGAAGAACACCTCGCTGGTGTGGCACGACCAGCGCAGCGACGACCACATCACGCTCAACATCGTCGACACCCCCGGCCACGCCGACTTCGGCGGCGAGGTCGAACGGGCGCTCACGATGGTCGACGGCATCGTGCTGCTGGTGGATGCCGCCGAGGGCCCGCTTCCGCAGACCCGGTTCGTGCTGCGCAAGGCCCTTGCTCGGAACCTGCCCGTCATCCTGGTGATCAACAAGGTCGACCGCCCCGATGCCCGCACCCTCGAAGTCATCGACGAGGTGTACGAGCTGTTCTTCGACCTCGATGCGGAAGAGCACCAGGTCGAGTTCCCGATCGTGTACTGCTCCGGGCGCGACGGCTGGGCCACGCTCGATCTCGACGAAGCCCACGGCATCATCGCCGGCACCGTCGACAAGCAGCACCTGAACGACCTCGTCGAGGTCCTGCTCGACCACATCCCAGCACCGACCTACCACGAGGGAGCCCCCCTGCAGGCGTGGGTCACCAACCTCGATGCCTCGCCGTATCTCGGCCGTCTTGCACTGCTGCGCATCATCGAAGGCAAGATTGCCAAGGGCCAATCCGTCGCCTGGTGCAAACGTGACGGCACCGTTGCCAGGGCGAAAATCGCCGAGCTGTTCCTCACCGAACACCTCACCCGTGTGCCCGTCGACAGCGCACGTCAGGGCGATCTCGTCGCAGTCGCCGGCATCGAAGAGATCTACATCGGCGAAACCCTCGCCGACCCGGAGAACCCGATCGCACTGCCGGTGATCACGGTCGACGAGCCGGCGCTGTCGATGACGATCGGTATCAACACCTCACCGCTGGCCGGACGCGAAGGCAAGAAGCTCACCGCCCGCCTCGTCAAGAACCGCCTCGATGCCGAGCTGGTCGGCAACGTGTCGATCCGGGTCCTGCCCACCGAGCGCCCCGACGCCTGGGAAGTCCAGGCCCGCGGCGAACTCCAGCTGGCGATTCTCGTCGAGCAGATGCGGCGCGAAGGCTTCGAGCTCACCGTGGGCAAGCCCGTCGTGCTCACCCACGAGGTCGACGGCAAACTGCACGAGCCGGTCGAACGCGTCACGATCGACGTCCCCCAGGAGCACCTCGGTGCGGTGACACAGCTGCTCGCTGCCCGCAAGGCGCGCATGCAGAACATGACGGGTTCGGCATGGGTCCGCCTCGACTACCTGGTTCCGGCGCGTGGGCTGATCGGGTTCCGCACCGAATTCCTCACCGAGACCCGCGGCACCGGCGTGATCAGCCACACCTTCGAGGGCTACGAGCCCTGGGCAGGCGAGATCCGGTCGCGCCAGTCCGGTGTGCTCGTCGCCGACCGCATCGGCCCGGCCACCACGTACGCCATGCTCAACCTGCAGGATCGTGCAGCGATGATGGTCGGCCCGGCCACCGATGTGTACTGCGGCATGATCGTCGGGGAGAACTCCCGTGCGGGCGACATGGACGTCAACATCTGCCGCGAGAAGAAGATGACCAACGTTCGTGCGTCATCGGCTGACGAGACCGTGAAGCTCACCCCGCACAAGCAACTGTCGCTCGAGGGAGCCCTCGAGTTCATCGCCGACGACGAGTGCGTCGAGGTGACCCCGAAGAACATCCGGTTGCGCAAGGTCGACCTCGACCCCTCCACCCGCGCCCGCGACGCCAAGCGTCGGGCCAACTCCGCCTGAGTGTTACTGATGGTGTCAGACACCATCAGTAACAGTCACGGGCCCGTGGCGTGCGCGGCGTCGGGCTCGTGGAGATCGATGGCTTCGTTGTCGTGGGCGTGCAATCCCACCGCATCCCATGCGAGCACCCCGATGCGGCAGCGTTCCCAGCGATTGCCGCTGACTTGGCAGTCGGAGGCCCCCCATTCGACGATGCACCCGCTGTCACCGTCGCACACGGCGTTGCCGTCGACGACGGCCTGGGTGCCACCGTCGATGTCGATGCCGCGCATCGTGTGGTCGACGAAGTTCCGGTAGACGTGGGCGCCTTCGGTCTGTTCGAGGTGAATGCCCCACCATCGACCGGTCGCGTTGTTGCCGCGGATGATCGTGCCCGTCGTGTCGGTGGCTCGGATCGAGCAGAGGTGGTCGCGGAACTCGCACGAATCGATCTCGTGGCCGGTCCCACCGACGAGGTGGACACCGACGTCCCAGCGCATGCCACGGAACTCGCACCGTGAGATCGTGAGGCGGTCAGCGCCATCGGTGACGACGCCCGACGCGCTGGTGGCTCTGATCATGTTGCCGTCCGAACGAACCAGCACGTGGCCGTCGAGGTGGCAACCCAGCACCGTGGCGTACGGGCCCTGCATCTCGACGACCGGGCTCGGGAGCCAGGCGAGGCGCTCCGGTCCGCCGGTGACGCCGACGTGTTCGAGCCGTGCGTTGCGTTCCAGGGTGACGGCGGTCGATCCCGTTCCGTCGATCGTGGTGCGGACACCACCGAGGCCGCGCACGATCACACCGGCCGGCACGGTGACCGGTCCGAGATAGCGGCCGTCACCGAGTTGGACGATGTCGCCAGGAGCGGCGTCGCGAAGCAGCGGGGCGAGGTCGATCGCCTGCCGCGGTGCCGGCTCGAACAACTCGGCTGGCCGATCGACGTCGACGACTTCGAGTTCGTACACGACGATGTCGGCCACGCCACCATGTGAGGCCCGACGCATGAACGATGCCCTTGCCACATCGAGGTGGGCCCCGTGCTCGTCCTGACGGAACGCGACGGGAGCGCCGTCGGCCTCGACCGACACGACTCGGTAGCGGTCGGCGGTCAGCGCTGCCAGGTTGCCTCTGCCGGACAGGTCGACGGCGTGGACCCGATCGTTCAGGAGGAGATACCTGACGTCGTCGTTGCCCCAGACGTCCCACGGCACTGCTTCGTCGATCAGCCGCTGGTGCGAGCGGATCCACTGGCCTGCGTCGAGCAGAGGTTGGCGCTGCAGTTCAGGGATCGTGCCGTCGGCGGCGGGGCCGATGTTGAGCAACAGGTGCCCACCCTTGGCGACGACCTCGGTCAGCAGTGCCACGATGTCGACACCGCTGAGGTGGTGTTCGGCGCGTTCGGCTCGGTTGTGGCAGAAGCTCGCGCCGAGTCCGCGACAGAGCTCCCACGGTGTGTGGATGATGTCGTCGGGGGTCTCGTACTCGAAGGTGCGCACCAGCGAGGGACTGCCCGCCGGCACGTCGTCGGGAGACGCCCACCACCGGTCGTTGACGACCACGCTCGGATCGATCGACCGCACCTGGTCGAGCAGTTCGCGGGTTCGCCATCGATCGGGCCCGTGACCCCAGTGTCCGTCGCCCCACAGCACGCTGGACCCGTATCGCTCGACGAGGTCGATCACGTGTGGGTGCAGCACGTCGCTGACGTAGCTCGGGTCGGGAAACCTCGGGTCGCCCCAGTCGAGCAGCGAGTAGTAGGTGCCGAACACGATGTCGTTGCGTTCGCAGGCAGCAGCGTATTCGGCGAGCACGTTGCGCTTCGGTCCGCCGTGGAGCATCGTGCGGTCCGTTCCCGGTGCATCCCACCACGACCATCCGTCGTGGTGCTTGGCGACGAACACGCTGTATCCGGCGCCCGACTGAGCGGCCAGCTGTGCCCACGCCTCGGGGTCGAACTCGTCGTAGGTGAGCAGCGGGAGGAAGTCGTCGTACCGTTCGATGTGGCCCCAGCGGTCGCGATGGTGGGCGAGCACTTCGACCATCGGCTTCGGATGGAGGAGGACATCGGCGACGTCCTCGCCGAGGTGGCTGCGGTACCAGTCGGAGTACTCTCCGATCGGCGCCCACGCAGGCACCGTGGCCAGGTTCGAGTGGACGAAGATGCCGAAACGCCGCTCGTTCCACCACGTCGGCATCGTCACGATGGGTCAGTCTCGCGCAGGTGGGTCGTTGCGAAGAACCCGCAGGAGCTCGCACGGCCGGCGGCGAGCCCGTCGATCGGTGGGCCTGCGTGCCGCGCAGCGATTCTCGGGGCTACGTTGCCGCCGGTGAAGTACGTTCCCGGGCTCGACGGCCTTCGCGCCGTGGCGGTGATCGCGGTGCTGGTGTTCCACGCCCAGTTCGCCGCGGCCTCGGGCGGCTTCCTGGGCGTGTCGCTGTTCTTCACGCTGTCGGGATTCCTGATCACCACCCTGCTGCTCGACGAACACGAGTCGACGGGGACGTTGGCGTTGCGCCGGTTCTACGGGCGTCGCGTCCGACGGCTGCTGCCGGCGGCCTACGTCTGTCTGCTGCTGGTGGTGATGGCCGCCGGCTGGTGGACGGCAAGCCAGCAGCGACGTCTGCCCGGCGACCTCATCGCCTCGGTGGCCAATGTCGCCAACTGGCGCTTCGCGTTCGCGCCGAACAGCTATCAGGATCTGTTCCTCGGCGACCCGAGCCCCGTGGCTCACTTCTGGTCGCTGGCGATCGAAGAGCAGATCTATCTCGTGCTTCCCGTGGTGGTGTACTTCGCACTCCGGCGTGGCCCCCGGGTACTGGCAGCGAGCACCGGCGTCCTGCTGGCCGGATCGATCGCTGCGACGTTGCTCACCACCGATCGTGACCTCGTCTACAACGGCACCCACACCCGCGCCGCCGAACTGCTCGTCGGTGTGGCGCTGGCACAGGTACTCCGTCGACGTCCGATTGCTCCGGGCGGGCGTGTGGCGTGGCTTCCCGGCCTGCTTGCTGCTGTTGGATTTCTCGCTCTGGTGTCCGTGAGCACGATCGAGCAGGCCTGGATCTATCGAGGTGGGCTCGTCGGGGTGTCGATCGTGTCGGCGGTGCTGATCGCGTCGGTGGCGGGCGGAAGGTTCCCGGCCAGGCTGCTCGAAGCGGCACCGTTGGTGGCGATCGGCAAGGTCAGCTACGGCATCTATCTCTTCCACTGGCCGGTGTTCATGCTGCTCACCCCAGAACGCACCGGACTCAGCCGTCTCCCACTGTTCACACTGCAGTGCGCAGTCACCGCGGTGCTCACCGTTGTGTCGTATCGGTTGATCGAGCAGCCGGTTCGTCGCGGGCGCGTGATGGGCCGTGATCGGGTGATGGTGCCCACGATGCTGGCGTCGGCCGGGGTGGTTGCCGTCGCCGCGGTCCTCGTCGTTCCGACGCCCGGGCTGACGCCCACCGAGGAACTGTTGGCGCTCGGAGAGCAGGACGTCGTCGAATTCGTGTCCGAGCCGGCAGCGGTGGTCGACGTCGTCGGTGATGCGGTGCCATCTGTCGAGCCGGTGACGCCGGCGAGCCCGGACACCGAACCCGTGCCGCCCGCACGTGTGGCAGTGCTGGGCAGCGCTCCCGTCCCTGCGGCTGCACTCACCAGCGTCGACGGCACCGAGTTCGACGTCGTCGAGGACGTGCGCCCCGACTGCTCCCTGTCGAGTGTCGACATCTCCGGATGCATCCCGGTGGAGGACCGCTGGCAGAACCTTCGATCGGTCGGCGAGATCGATGTGCTCGTGCTGGTCACGGGCAGCGTCGAGGTCGACGATGCGCTCGCCAAGAAGGGACTCGTCGGCACCGTCGCCGAACTGGTCGAGCGCGGAGCGCAGGAAGAGCAGATGATCGAGGCGCTCCTGGCGACGATCGACGACGCGACCGACGCCGACATCCCGGTCGTCTGGTACACGCAGGCCGCGTCCGACACCGAGTTCTTCCGCCACTTCGCAAGGGTCGGCGTCGAACGTCCCGGTGGTGCACCGGGTCGCCGGCGACGACGCCGAGTTGGCAGACGTCGTTCGGGGCCTGGTGGGCGACCACGACGGCACCCCGGGCGCGGACCTCGACGACCGTCTCCGGGTGTTGGTGATCGGCGACTCGACCTCGCTCAACTTTGCTCGGGCCCTGCACGACGGCAGCGACGGCGATCTGAACGTGCTCTGGGCGGGGGCGAACGGGTGCCCGTTCGCTGAACTCGAGGCAACGCGTGGCAGCGCGGACGCGCAGTGGGCCGAAGCCGACTGTGCGGCCTGGCACGACAAGGTGCCGCCGCTACTCGACTCGTTCGAGCCCGACGTGTTGTTCGTGATGACCGGTCCGATGGAGCTCGTCGAGCACCGTTTCGCCGGTGACGCAACCGGTCGGGCAGCAGACGATCCGGCCTTCGCCGCCGCACGCGACGCCGAACTCGATGCGCTGCTCGCTGTCGTCCCGTCAGATCTGCCGATACTGGTTGCCGATCTGCCGCCGATCACGATCGGTGGATTCTCGGGCGTCGAGATGACGTCGCCGGAGCGCCTCGCCGCGGTCAACGATCAGATCCTGGCGTGGGACCAACGACTGGCGCAGCTCGCACGGTTCCCGTACCGAGACACCCTCGAAGCCGCCGAGCGGGAACGTCCGCTCGACGACCAGATCCGGTTCGACGGCACGCACCCGAGGGTCGAGCCACTCGCCGAGTTGGCCCGAAACGTGTACGTGTCGGCACTCGTCGAGATGGTCGATCGTCTCGGCGCCGAGCTGTCGACGTCGACGGTCGACGGTTGAGCAGGCATACTGCGGCGATGCGTCAGTCGGTGGGTCTCCAGGCGTTCGTCGACGCCAGTCTCGTCGACGAGGCGCTCGCCGGGAAGTTGGTGGCGCTCGACGCCGAACTCCGTCGGCTCGAGTCGGTGGTCGTCGCATTCAGCGGGGGCGCCGACTCGTCGTTTCTCGCCGCCGCGGCCACCAAGGTGCTCGGCGCCGAGCAGACCCACGCAGTCACCGCGGTGTCGCCGTCGTTGGCCGGTGACGAAGCCGTCGACTGCCGAGAGCTCGCAACCGAATGGGGGCTGCGGTGGACGCCGGTCGCCACCGACGAGATGGAGCGGGCGGCCTACCGGCTCAACGACACCGACCGCTGCTATCACTGCAAGGCCGAGCTGATGGACGTCGTCGGCCCGATCGCCGCATCCGAACACGCCACCGTGGTCCTCGGCGTCAACCTCGATGACCTCGGCGACCACCGCCCCGGCCAGCGAGCAGCAACCGAATCCGGCGCCGAGTTCCCGATGGTGACCGCAGGGTTCACCAAAGCCGACGTTCGGGCAGCATCGAAGGCGATGGGGCTGCGCACATGGGACAAACCGGCGGCGGCGTGCCTGGCGAGTCGGATCCCCTACGGCACACAGGTGTCGGTGGAGATCCTCGGGCGGGTCGATCGTGCCGAGGCGGCACTTCACCGGCTCGGGTTCGTGCAGGTGCGGGTTCGTCACTACGACGACACCGCCCGGATCGAAGTCGACCTCGACGACTTGCCCGTGGTGATCGAACGGCGCGCTGCGGTGGTCGACGCTGTTCGAGGCGCCGGCTACCGCTACGTCACCGTCGATCTCGAGGGCTTCCGTTCGGGCAACCTCAACGGCTGAACGTCGACGGCGCGCCGTCATCGCAGACGCCCGATCGCTGTCCGATTGCGGCTGGCCCGATCGCTCGACGTAGCGTTCGCGGCCATGAAGCTGTCGATGATGATCAACTACTCGGGCGACTTCCACGCCGACGTCAAGAAGGTCGTGGAACTGGAGAAGGCCGGCCTCGACGTCGTGTGGGTGCCGGAGGCCTACAGCTTCGACGCCGTGTCGCAGATGGGCTACCTCGCCGCGAAGACCGAAACGATCGAGATCGGCTCGGCGATCCTCAACGTGTTCTCGCGGACCGCCACCTGCATGGCCCAGACCGCTGCGGGTCTCGACTTCGTCTCCGGTGGGCGATTCATCCTCGGCCTCGGGGCGTCCGGACCACAGGTGATCGAGGGCTTCCACGGTGTGCCGTACGAGAAGCCGATGCCGCGCATCCGCGACTACATCAACGTGTGCCGTATGACGATGAAGCGCGAGAAGGTCGTCTACGACGGCCCGACCGTGCAGGTGCCGCTGCCTGAAGGTCAGGGCACGGGGCTGGGCAAGCCGCTCAAGCTCATCAACCATCCGGTGCGTGACACCGTTCCGATCTTCTGGGCGAGTCTGATGGGTCAGTCGGTGAAGGCAACGGCCAAGTTGGCTGACGGCTGGATCCCGATCTTCTTCGATCCCGAGAAGTTCCACACCGTGTGGGGCGACGATCTCAAGGCCGGCCAGGCCCAGCGCGATCCGGAGCTCGGCACACTGCAGATCTCGGCTGGTGGGATGGTCGGAATCGGCGACGAACTCGTCGGGGACGCCCGCAACCGGATTCTCGACTTCTCGCGCCCGAACGTGGCGTTGTACGTCGGTGGCATGGGAGCGCGCGAACAAGAACTTCTACAACACGATCTGTCAGAAGTACGGCTACGTGCAGGAGGCCGCGGAGATCCAGGACCTGTACCTCGACGGCAAGAAGGAAGAGGCAGCAGCGGCGGTTCCTGCCGAGATGCTGGAGAAGACCAACCTGGTCGGTCCCGCCGGTTACGTCAAAGAGCGCCTCGCTGCATACAAGGAAGCCGGTGTGACACACCTGTCGGTGAGCCCCGTCGGCGGTGACGCCGTCAAGACCGTCGAGCAACTCAAGTCGCTGCTCTGAACCAACCCGGTTCCCCGTGCCCAGGGCACCGGGAACCGCAGGTCACCGCTCTGGACCAACCCGGTTCCCCGTGCCCAGGGCACCGGGAACCAGGCACCGGGAACCACGACGTCGACGGGACGGTCAGACCATGCCGCGTAGCCACCACAGGCTCAGCGCCCAGGCGGCCGCGAGGCAGAGGAACGCTGCGAGCGCCCACTGCCACGTGAGTTCGGTGAGGATTTCGATCGGGTCACCGATCGTCTCGCCGAGCGACTCCGCAATCTGGTCGTAGGCGCTCGCCAACTCGTCACCGGTTCGTGCCTCGAAGGCCTCGCCGCCGGTGGTCTCCGCGACCAGTTCGAGATCGGCGGGACGGACCGGCACGGGGACGATGTCGCCGGACTCGGGGTCTTGGATCACGCCGGCCTCGGTGCCGAACGCAATCGTGTACACGGGGATCCCAGCCTCGGCCGCGTCGGCAGCGCCGTCGGAGGTGAGACGACCAACGGTGGTTTCGCCGTCACTGAGCAAGACCATCACCCCGGGTGGCAGCTCGCTGTCGTTCTCCGGGTCGGCGGAGTTGACCAGCAGCCGCGTGCCGGCCGACAGGGCATCGCCGATGGCTGTCGACTCGGCGAGCTCGAGGTTGTCGATACCGCGGAGCATCGTGGCCCGGTCGAGGGTGGGGTCGACATCGACGCCGACCGAACCCGAGAACCCGATCAGGCCGACCTCGACGCCCGGGTCCACGAGGTCGACGAAATCGCGTGCGGCGTCCTGTGCGGCTTCGAAACGGCGTGGGTCGACATCGTCGGCCATCATCGACAGCGACACGTCGAACAGCACGAGTATGCGCCCCTCGGTGGTGGTGTTCTCGGTAGTTCTCTCGACCGGTCGGGCGACCGCCACGACAGCCAATGCGAGGCCGAGGAGCTGGAGACCAGCGATCACGTGACGGCGCCATCGTGGCCTCGCAGGAGCGACCTTGTCGAGCAGCTCGACCTGCGTGAAACGAACCGTCGCCGCACGGCGCCAGCGCAGCACCACGACGTAGAGCACCGCGAGGCCGACGACGAGCAGCAGCAGCCAGAGACGACCCGGTGCGAGGAAGTCGGTGCTCATCGACCGATCCCGTCTCCGCGAACCGCTTGCACGCGCCGCCGCTGGGTGTGCTGCACGATCGCACCGAGCCAATCACCGTCGGTGGACAACTCGATCACGTCGGCACGCGACCGGCCGAGGGCGTCGGCACGCCGCTGCCGTTCTTCCTGTGCCGCAGCAGCAAACCGCTGCTGGACCTTCGCAGTGACGCGGACCTCGCGGCTCGCGCCGGTGGCGGGGTCGACGAGTTCGACGAGTCCGATCGGTGGGACGTCGTGTTCGCGCGGGTCGGCCACCGTGATCGCCAGCAGGTCGTGACGCAGGCTGAGCCGGGCGAGCGACGGTTGCCAGTCCTCGCCTCGGAAGTCGCTGATCACCGCGACGAATCCTCGACGGTTGGCGATCGCTCCGACCCGATCGATCGCGCCCGCCAGGTCAGCGTGGCCCAATCCCTCGGACTGCGGCGGCGAGCTCAGCAACGACAGCACCGCACGAACCTGGTTGGACCCCGAGCGTGGTGGCACGACGTGGATCGACGGGCCGGCGACGAGCACCGCGCCCAGCCGGTTCTGGTTGCGGGCGGTCAAGAATCCAACGCACGCCGCTGCCGCGGTTGCGACCTGCGCCTTGTCGTTGTCGACGGTGCCGAACTGCATCGTTGCCGACACGTCGACCACGAGCCAGGCCGTCAGGTCGCGGTCGGCGATCTGTTCGCGGCACATGGGTCTCACGCGTGCGTGCGGTGATGTTCCAGTCGATGCGGCGAACGTCGTCGCCCGGCTGATAGAGACGCGACTCCCCGGGCTCGGAACCATGCCCGGGCGTGATGCCCTGGTAGTGGCCGTGCAGCACGCCGTCGAGTCGACCGGTGATCGTGAGTTCGAGCGTGCGCAACAGCTCCGAGACGGTCTCGGTCGGCGGGCCCGAAGCCCACCCCGAACCGTCGGCGGCGTTCGACGGATCGCCGAATCCGATCGCCGCGGCGGCGGCCGAAGGCGTCACGCTCGCCGGACCCAGGGTCGCCACGATCAGACCTGCGGAGCGCCCGCTCCGAACGCGTCGTTCGGCTTCGGAGACACCCAGGTGGCCGGCACGGTGGCGAGGATCCGTTGTACGACGTGATCGGCGGTGATGTCTCGTGCCAGTGCGTCGTAGGTGAGCAAGAGGCGATGGCGCAGGATCTCCGGCGCCAGGTCGAACACGTCCTGCGGTGTCGTGTACGAGCGGCCGCGCATCAGGGCCAGGGCTCGGGCGCCGCGCACCAGGTTCAGCGACGCTCTGGGGCTGGCGCCGAGACCGATCACGGTCGAGAGATCGCCCAGCCCGAAACGGGCAGGGTCGCGTGTGCATTGCACCAGGTCGACGGCGTACTGCGACACCGATCGATCGACGAACACCTCGTCGGCGCGCTGCTGGAGTGCGGTCAGCTCGTCGAGCGAGATCACCTGCTGCGGGATCGGCGCGCTCGATGCTCATCCGGTCGATGATGGTGAGTTCCTCGTCGGGGGTCGGATAGTCGAGAACGATCTTCATCATGAAGCGGTCGCGCTGCGCGTCGGGCAACTGGTAGACGCCCTCGGACTCGATCGGGTTCTGGGTGGCGACGACGAAGAACGGCGTCGGCACCGCATGGGTGATGCCGCCGATGGTGACCTGCTGTTCGGCCATCACCTCGAGCAGTGCCGACTGCACCTTGGCCGGCGCCCGGTTGATCTCGTCGGTGAGCAGAAAGTTGACGAACACCGGTCCGAATTCCACGTCGAAGGTCTCGCTGCTCCCTCGGTAGATGCGCGTCCCGGTGATGTCGGAAGGCAGCAGATCGGGCGTGAACTGGATGCGGGCGAACGTGCCGCCGACCACGTCGGCCAGGGTCTCGGCCGCCAGGGTCTTCGCCAGGCCAGGGACCGACTCGAGCAGACAGTGGCCCCGACACAGCACCCCGACGAGTAGTCGTTCGAGTAGTCGGGTCTGGCCGACCATGACCTTGCGGAGCTCGAAGAAGATCTTCTCGAACGTCTCGGCGGTCTGCCGATCATCGGCGGGGGCTGAGACGGCGGTCGGGCCCGTCGATGCGGTCGCCGGCGCGGAGGGCTGGTCGCTGTCGGTCATTGCCCGACGACGGTAGCCCGGGGATCGACGGTGTCATCCGCACGCAGGTAGGAGTTCGGTGAGTCGGTGAATCGAGGGGCGCTGCACGCCACCGGTCGGGCTGTCACACTCGTCCGTCATGCAACTGGTGCGCCGCAACGATCTCCCCGGTCTGGCCGTGGTCGCGCTCGCCGTGCTCGTGGCGTTCGGCCTGGGGCCGTTCGTCGGTGTGTCGCCGCTGGTGGTCGGCGTCGTGCTCGGGGCAATCGTCGCGAACACTGGTCTGTTGACCGCCCGACTCCGCCCCGGCATCTCGTTCGCGTCGAAGCGACTACTGCGGGCCGGCATCGTGCTGCTCGGGCTGCGGCTTTCGTTCGAGGAGATGCGCGACCTTGGCATCGGCGGGGTGATCGCGGTCGTCGCCGTGGTGCTCGCGACGTTCTTCGGAGTTCAGGCGCTCGCCAGGGTCATGGGGCTGTCGTCGGGTCTCGGGCTCCTGGTCGCGACCGGCTACTCGATCTGCGGGGCATCGGCGATCGCAGCGATGTCGCCGCTCTCCGACGCAGACGAGGAGGAGACCGCGTACGCGATCGGACTCGTGGCGCTGTGCGGGTCGTTGTCGATCCTGCTGTTGCCGGTGCTCGGTCATGCATTGGGCCTCGACGACCAGGCCTTCGGTACCTGGGTCGGTGCGGGCGTACACGACGTCGGACAGGTCACGGCCACTGCCACGGCCTATTCCGAGGCAGCGCTCGTGCCGGCGACCCTGGTGAAGCTCACCCGTGTGATCCTGCTCGCGCCGATGGTGTTCGGCGTCGGCTTCGCTGCGCGTCGACGTATGCAGATGCGCCGGGCCTCAGCCGACGGCGACGGCGACGGCGCAGCAGTGCCAGACGTCCACGTGCCGATCGTGCCGCTGTTCGTCGCCGGCTTCCTCGCCGCGATCGCACTGCGGGCAACGGGCTGGCTGTCCGCCGACGCGCTGTCGACGGCGAAGGACGCAGAGCAGTTGCTGCTGACCGCCGGGATGTTCGGCCTCGGTGCCGGCATCGATCTCGGTCGGCTGCATCGCCTGGGCGGCCGACCGCTCGTACTGGGTCTCGCCTCATGGGTCCTCGTCGGTGGCGCGGCTCTGGTCGCTGCGGTCGCCATCACGTGAGCTCGCACTCTCGTTCGGAGCTCTGTCGTCGTAGCCTGACCGTCGTGCCCGAGACCGACGATCGACAGCCGAGGACCGACGACGAACTCCTTGCCGGACGCCTGGTCGAGGAGGAGCGGGCTGCGCAGCAGCGGCTCTCGATGATCGAAGCCGGCCGTCGCAAGGGCGGTGTGCTCGGCGCCGCAGCAGCCGGCGCAATGCTCGGCATCCGCGACGTGTACGAGGGGCCGCCCAAGGAAGACGACATCGTGATCGTGTCAGAGGCGCCGGGTGACCCCGAGGACATCGATGTCGACGGCATCACCGGCCAGGTCGCCGAGGTCAACTTCTGGGCGCCGCCTCCGGGCGACCCCCGTGTGTGACGTTTGGTGTCTGACACCAAACGCAACGTCTGCTCAGCTGGCGTAGGCCCCGGGCTGATCGAGGAAGCGGCGGTGCCAGCGGCTCGGGGTGAGCACGACGGCGCGTGGCTCGTCTTCGAACATCCACCGGGCGAAGTTGCGACGGCCCCAGTCGCCACTCGCCGCAACGACCCGGATCGCTCCACGCGCACCCCACGAAGTCGCCAACACCGACCCGAGCGCCTTCGACATGCGATGGTCGGCGAACAAGTGGTGCTCGACCTCGGCACGGTAGATGGCAGCGGCATCGGCGGGCTGCAGCGCGCCAGCCGCGATGATCGCTTCGGCTGCGAGCCGACCCGTCAGCAACGCTTGGCCGATGCCTTCGCCGGTCATCACGTCGGTGGCCATCGCTGCGTCGCCGGTGAACAACACCCGCCCCGCGGTGAGCGTGGCCTCGTCGACGCGTGCTGGGATCGGCCACGCGGTGTGGCGATCCTCGGGTTCGAAGCCGTCGCCGAGGGCGTCGACGATGTGGGGCCGTGAGAGAAGATCGAGCCAGAGTTGCTTCATGTCCTGGATGCGGCGGCTGCCGTCGCGCAGTACGCCGAATCCGATGTTGACTCGCCCTCCCGGCAGTGGGAACGACCAGGCGTAGCCGGGCACCAGGTCGGGCTCGAACCAGACGTGCAACTGTTCGGCGGCGGGGCCGGTGACGTTGCGGGCGTACTGACGGAATCCGTGCCATTCGCCCAGGTAGCCGCCTTCGTTCACTCCGAGCGACTTGCGCACCGGGCTCCACATGCCGTCGGCCGCAACGACGTAGCGAGCGTCGATCTCGAGGCCGTCGGCGACCACCGTGACGTGGTCGTCGTGTTCGACGATGTGGTCGAAGCCGTGTCCGTCGCGAATGTCGGCGCCGGCCTCGCGGGCGAGGCGGACGAGTGCGTCGTCCAGTTGGAGCCGAGGTGCCACCGCCGCGTAGCCGCCGGTCGACGGGAGCGGCACGAACACCTCGCGACCACTCGGCGAGCGGATCGCAGCCCCACCGACGTCGAACCAGTCCGGAATCGTGCTCGGGTCGAGACCGAGGTGTTCGAGTTCTCGCAGACCCAGCGTGGTCAGACCGTCGCCACAGCACTTGTCGCGCGGGAACACCGCCTTGTCGACGGCAACCACCGATCGCCCGGCCCGGCACAGTTCGATGGCGGCGGCGCTGCCGGCGGGCCCGAGCCCGACGACCACGACGTCGGCGCGGAGACGTTGACGCTGAGGCATCGGCTCGTTCACGGCCGCAAGGCTACGAGCATGGTCGCCGGTCGTGCGCGGTCCGCTGGTCAGGTCAGATGCACGTCGCGGCGGACGGCTCGCTTGACCGGCCCGGGGTCGTTGCGTTGAAGGCGAGTGGCGTTGACCCGGTTGCGCCACCCCGGAAGCAGCGCGTAGCCGACGTCACCGGGGCAGGCGGTGTAGGTGACATCGCGATGTCCGGAGATCGTGGAGGTGGTCACCGTGGCGCCCGAGCGGAACTTGTTCGATCCTCGTGAGACGAACGTGGTCGTCGCTGCTGGGTCGGTGTCGACGTCGTAACGGTCGGCGAGAAACAGCAGTGTGCGGGCGAGCGATTCCTGAGCGGCCTGCGTTGGTGCAGCGCCGCTGAAGTCGCCGATCATGCAGACGAGCTGTGCGTAGCCCTGGTTGCCGCCGGTCGCATCCGCAACGACCGGACCGGCGAGTGATCCGGAGCGGGTTTCCCACACGGCTCCGTCGGGGCTGATCATGAAGTGGTAGCAGATGTCGGGCCAACGCTTGTCCGGTCCGGTGTGGAACGCATAGGTCTGGCGGATCACCGCGGCGTGGATCGGGAACGGCATTGCGCGAGGCGGTGTGGTGCACGAGGAGGAACTTCACGATCTCGGGCGCGATCGTTCTCGTGGGCGGCAGGTCGGCTCCCCATTGGTCGCGGGGATGGATGCGCAGACCCGGTGCAACGTCGACCGATGTGAGCGAGGCAACCGGCGCAAGCTCGGCCAGTCCGACGTCGACCGCACCATCCGGGTCGTCCTGGCCGCACCCGCCGAGGCTCAGGGCTGCCGCTGCGCCGACTGCGCCGGTGAGGGCTCCGCCGAGCAGCTCGCGTCTCGTCCGCTGGCAGTCGCACACCGACCTGACTCTACGATGCCGATCGGGTCAGCGGCGCCAACGGGGCGCGACCGGACACCAGGAGGAACTGTCGATGAGTGGGTTGTGCGAGGGGCGAGTTGCCATTGTCACCGGAGCGGGGCGCGGGATCGGCCGCGAGCACGCACTGAGCCTGGCGCGCCAGGGGGCCAAGGTCGTCGTGAACGATCTCGGTGGCAACGTCGACGGCAGTGGTGGCGACACCAGCCCGGCCCAGCAAGTGGTCGACGAGATCGTGGCGATGGGTGGCGAGGCAGTGGCCAACGGCGACAACGTCGCCGACTGGGAGGGCGCCCAGCGGATGATCAACACCGCTGTCGAGACCTTCGGCGACCTCCATGCCCTCGTCAACAACGCCGGCATCCTCCGCGACCGGGTGTTGGCGAACATGACCGAAGAAGAATGGGACTCGGTCATCAACGTGCACCTCAAGGGCACGTTCGCGCCGTCGCGGTGGGCGGTGGCGTACTGGCGCGAACGTGCCAAGGCCGGCGAGGCTGTCAGCGGACGCATCGTCAACACGACGTCGGTGTCGGGCATCTACGGCAACCCCGGTCAGGCCAACTACGGCGCTGCCAAGGCGGGAATCGCTGCATTCACGAACATCGTCGCGCTCGAAGTGGCTCGCTATGGCGTGACCGTCAACGCCGTCGGCCCGGTGGCGCTCACCCGGATGACCGAAGGTCTCGGCCCGGCACCGGAGACCGACGAGGAACGTGAGGCGCGTGCTCCGCACTGGATCGCGCCCATCGTCACGTGGCTGTGTTCCGACGAAGCAGCCGGCGTGACGGGCCGGGTCTTCGAAGCGTCGGGCCAGACGCTCGCGGTGGCGGAAGGGTGGGTTCGCGGACCGTCGACGACGCCGATCGACGATCCGACCAAGATCGGTCCCGCTGTAGCCGACCTGCTCGCCGGCGCCCGTCCCAACTCGGGGATGAACGGCGAGCCCGGCGGCTGGCCCCAGTCCATGCTCAACTCCTGAACGAAAGCGAGACGCACATGCCACTCAATCCCGACGCCGTCGGTTCCACCAGCGAGCCGGTCGAGGTCAGCTGGAACTCGAAAGATGCGCTCCTGTATGCGGTCGGTATCGGTGCCGGCCACGAGGACCTCGCCTTCACCACCGAGAACACCAATGGTGTCGACCAGCTGGTGTACCCCACGTTCCCCGTCGTCATCGGTTGGGGGCGAGGTTCTGCGATGGGCAACATCGGCACGTTCAACCCGGCGCTGCTCGTACACGGCCAGCAGGCGGTGACGCTCCACAAGCCGATTCCGGTCGAGGGCACGGTGTCGATCACGAGCGAGCTCGTCGCCATGTACGACAAGGGCAAGGCTGCAGTGGTCGTCACCGAGTCGCGTGCGGTCATGGACGGTGAACCGCTCTACACCAACACGTCGTCGGCGTTCATCCGTGGTGAGGGTGGTTGGGGTGGCGATCGTGGGCCGTCGGGCCCGAAGAACGTGCCGCCCGAGCGCGACCCGGATCACGTGGTGTCGTATCCGACGTCGATCGACCAGGCGTTCGTGTATCGCCTGTCCGGCGACCGGAACCCGCTGCACACCGATCCTGGGTTCGCAGCCATCGGTGGTTTCGACCGCCCGATCCTGCACGGGCTGTGCAGCTACGGCTTCACCGGTCGGGCGTTGCTCGCTGCGGTGTGCGGTAATGATCCCGCTCGCTTCCAGCACGTCGAGGCTCGCTTCGCTGCCCCGGTGCTGCCCGGCGACACGCTCACGATCACGATGTGGTCGGGCGGCGCCGGCGAGACGTTCTTCACGACCTCGGCGGTCGATCCGTCCGATCCGTCGACCGAGCGCGTCGTGATCGATCAGGGACTCCTCAAGCACACCTGACCCACACCCCATCTCCCATCCCCATCCCGAAACCCATCCCCATCCCGAAAAATGCGCACGGTCGGGTCGTGGGCGGCACGTTCTGCGCACAATTCGGTTCAGAAGCGGTCGTCATCCCGAAACGTGTGCGGATCTGCCCGCGGGCGCCGTGCTGGTGCGCAAGTTTCGGAAGTGGGCCAACTCGCACGATGACGCCCAACACGTGCGCAGATCTTGCCGCAGATGACGCAGCGGTGCGCAGATTTCGGGTGGAGTCGGGCTGGCCGCCCAAATGTGCGCACATCTGCCCGCGCGTGACGGTCCGGTGCACATTTTTCGGATGTGGGGGCGTGGGGGTGGCGTCGGTCAGGTCTGGCAGGCGGCGGTGAGGTGAGCAACGGCGTCGGCGATGGCGACGTCGTGTCGCTCGCCCGAGCGGCGGTCCTTGACCTCGATCGTCGGGTTCTCCTCGTCGCCCACGCCGCGGCCGACGATGGCGATCGTGGGGATGCCGATCAACTCGGCATCTTTGAACTTCACGCCAGGTGACGGTCCGTAGCGGTCGTCCAGCAGCACCCTCAGCCCGGCGGCTTCGAGGTCTGCTGCGAGTTGCTCGCCGGCAGGAATCTGGGGTCCGTTCGCCTTGCCGGCGATCACCACGTGGACATCGGCCGGAGCAATCTCGCGGGGCCACACCAGACCGATGTCGTCATGGTTCGCCTCGGCGATTGCTGCCAGTGCACGCGTGACACCGACGCCGTACGAGCCCATCGTGGGTACGACCGGCTTGCCGTTCTCGTCCTGCACCTTGAGGTCGAGGGCTTCGGCGTACTTGCGGCCGAGCTGGAAGATGTGGCCGATCTCGATACCGCGGGCGATCTCGACGGCAGAGCCACACACAGGGCAGACGTCGCCGTCGCGGATCTCGGCGGCCTCGATCGTGCCGTCGGGAGTGAAATCGCGACCAGCGACCAGATCGACGACGTGATTGCCGGGCGTGTCGGCGCCGGTGATCCACGCCGTGCCGTCGACGATGCGTGGGTCGACGAGATATCGGATGCCCGAAGCGTTCTCCGAACCGAGCACGCCGGGGCCGATGTAGCCCTTGGTCAGCGACGGGTGCTTGGCGAAATCGGCATCGCCGAAGGGTTCGGGCTCGGCGGGGGCGACCTGCGCCTCGAGTCGCTTCATGTCGACCTCGCGGTCGCCGGGCAGTCCGATCGCCAATGGCTCGATCGTGCCGTCGGGGTGGCGCAGCTTCACGACGACGTTCTTCAGCGTGTCGGCAGCAGTCCAGTCACGGTCGGGGTGACGCAACGCCGGGTTGCCGTTCACGAAGTCGACCAGGGTGGCGATCGTGGGAGTGTCGGGTGTGTCGTGCACCACTGCGGCGGGCAGACCGTCGAACGGAATGGCCGGGGGAGCGGGGGTCATCACCGCTTCGACATTGGCGGCGTAGTCGCACGACGTGCAGCGGATGAACGTGTCCTCTCCGACGTCCATCGGGGCCAGGAACTCCTCCGATGCCGAGCCGCCCATGGCTCCCGACATCGCCGACACGATCACGTACGGCAACTCGAGACGGTCGAACAGCGAGATGTAGGCGGCGCGATGCTGGTCGTACGAGGCCTGCAGGCCCTCTTCGTCGAGGTCGAAGCTGTAGGAGTCCTTCATCACGAACTCGCGACCCCGGAGCAGTCCAGCTCGGGGGCGGGCCTCGTCGCGGTACTTGGTCTGGATCTGATAGATCGACAACGGCAGGTCCTTGTACGACCCGCAGATGTCCTTGACCATCAGGGTGAACATCTCCTCATGGGTGGGCGCGAGGAGGAAGTCGGCGCCCTTGCGGTCCTGGAGACGGAACAGGTTGTCGCCGTATTCGGTCCATCGCCCCGTTGCCTCGTAGGGCTCGCGGGGGAGCAGGGCCGGGAAGTGGACCTCCTGGAACCCGGCGGCGTCCATCTCCTCGCGGACGATGCGTTCGACGTTTCGATACACGAGCCACCCGAGCGGCAACCAGGAGAAGCCTCCGGGCGCAGCGCGACGGATGTAGCCGGCCCGCACGAGCAGGCGATGGCTTGCGACCTCGGCGTCAGCCGGGTCGTCACGCAGGGTCCGCAGGAACAGAGTCGACATCCGAAGCACGGCGGCACTGTATCGACCGCCGAGCGGCGCAGACCGTGCCGCCGCTCGCGATGAACTCGAGGCGATGAGTTTCCGCGCCGTGGGGTCGCGTGCAGACTCATCGCTCGCCGGTTTGGGCCATGTCCAACCGACCCCCGCCGCTGCTATGATCGGAGGTCCATTTGGTTTGGTACCGAAAGGCGTGGGGCTGAGCCCCACGCCTTGTTTGTTGAAAGGAGGCAGTTCGGATGAGTGCATCGACCGAGATCGATCGAGTTCACGCTCTCGTGGCACCGATCGCTGCCGATCTCCAACTCGACGTGTACGACATCGAGCGGCGCGGTGCCACCATGCGCATCACGCTCGACACCCCGCCCGGCTCCGAGGGCGGCATCACGCTCGACTCGCTGTCGCTGGCCACCCGCCTGATCTCGCGTGAACTCGACCACGAGGACCCGGTCGCAGGGCACTACACCCTCGAAGTCACCAGCCCCGGCCTCGAGCGTCAGCTGCGCACGCCCGCACACTTCCAGCGCGAGGTCGGCAAGACCATCACGGCCCGTCTCCGCGACCCGCAGGCCGACCCGCGTCGCGTGCAGGGTGTGCTGACCGTCGCCGACGAGACGTCCGCAACGCTGCTGCTCGACGACGGCACCGAGCGCACGTTGGCGCTCGACGACATCGACAAGGCCCGCACGGTCTTCGAGTGGGGACCGAAGCCGAAACCCGGCAAGCAGCCCTCCGGCAAGAAGAAGCCTGCCAACAAGACCTCGGGCAAGAACACCTCGGGCAAGAACCAGCCGAGTGCGAAGCCCACGACCACCACCTCGAATCCGGAATCGAACAAGGAGAAGCAACCGTCATGAGCAACCTCGACATGAGCGAGGCCATTGGCATGCTGGCCCAGGAGAAGGGCATCTCCGAAGACACGCTGCTGCATGTTCTCGTCGATGCCCTCGCGTCGGCGTACAAGCGCCGCCCCGACGCCGCCGACGAAGTGGTCGTCGAGGTCAATCCGGAGTCGATGGAGTTCTCCTTCATCGCCTATGACGTCGACGAAGACGGCAACTGGGTCAACGAGCGTGACGACACCCCGAAGAAGGAAGAGCTCGGCCGCATCGCCGCCCAGACGTTCCGTCAGGTGATGAGCCAGCGCATCCGCGAGGTCGAGTCCGAGCGCAAGTTCGAGGAGTACGCGAACCGCGAGGGCGACATCGTCACCGGCATCATCCAACGCACCGACGCCCGCTACACGCTGCTCGACCTCGGGCGCGTCGAGGCGTTGCTGCCGCAGGCCGAGCAGGTGCCGTTCGAGCGTCCCGCCCAGGGCGACCGCCAGAAGGCGTACATCGTCGAGGTGCGCCGCACGCCGAAGGGCCCGCAGATCGTCGTGTCCCGCACGCACCCGGGTCTCATCAAGCGCCTGTTCGAGTTGGAAGTTCCCGAGATCGCCGACGGCATCGTCGAGATCAAGGCCTGCGCCCGTGAACCCGGTCACCGCACCAAGATCGCCGTCTGGTCGAACGACCACAACGTCGATCCGGTCGGTGCGTGCGTCGGTGCCCGTGGCGGCCGCGTGCGCATGGTCGTCAACGAGATGCGCGGCGAGAAGATCGACATCGTCCCGTTCAGCGAGGACCTCGCCGACTTCGTCGCCAAGGCGCTGTCGCCGGCGAAGGTCACCCAGGTGAACATCTCCGACGATGGCACCGCCGCCGACGTGATCGTGCCCGACCACCAGCTCAGCCTCGCGATCGGCCGTGAGGGCCAGAACGCCCGGCTCGCCGCCCGCCTGACCGGTGTGCGCGTCGACATCCGCTCCGAGACGCAGCTCGCCGAGGGTGTTCCCGCCGGCGGCCGCGACGCCGACGTCGAGTACGCCGATGGCGAATGGCGAGCCAACGCCGAGACCGGCGAGATGGAGTGGCACGCCGCCGATGGCAGCGTGATCAGCGAAGCCGACTGGCAGGCCCAGGCGGCCGCCGCGAGCGAGGCCGATCCGGCGACCGACGAGACGGAGGCTTCCGTCGAAGCGGGCGCGGACGATGGTGCGAGCGGCGAGGACGTTGCGGTGTCAGACACCGCCGGCGAGGTCGCGGACACCGCCGAGGATGCCGACAGCGCCGAGGTCGCGGACACCGCTGAGGATGCAGACACCGCTGCCGAGTCCGGCGCGAGCGACGAGGTCGCGGCGGTCGAAGGAAGCGAAACGGACGACGAGTCCGCCGACGAGAAGGCTGGCGACGACTGAGTGTTGCCGATCGCCCCGAACCCGTTCGCAGCTGTATCGGCTGCCGTCAGCGACGTCCGCAGTCGGCACTCGTGCGAGTCACGAGGTCTGCTGCCGGCATCGCAGTCGATGGTCCGAGTGACGGGCGCGGCGCGTGGGTGTGTCGGTCGGCGGGCGACGACGGCGTCGCCACGTCGAGCTGTGTCGATGCGGCGCTGTCGCGGCGTGCGTTCGCACGAGCATGGCGCAGCGAGGTCACCTCATCCGACGAGGCAGCAATCAACGAACTCCTCGGTCCTCGGGCCGAACGTGACGAACACCCGGATGCGCATTGATTCCAGCATCCGCGAGGCAAAGACGACTGTGAAAGGTTGAATCGACAACGTGGCTGCGAAGAAGATCAGGATCCACGAGCTCGCGAAAGAGCTCGGGATGACGAACGCCGAGGTCCTCGACCTCTGCGGTGTGCTCGGCGTCGCCGCCAAGGGCCCGTCGTCCTCACTCGCTGAGGCGTATGCCGACATGGTGACCCGTCGCGGCTGAGCGCGACGGGTTGACACGCGACGAGCAACCCGAAGAATCCAAGCCGGTCAAGAAGGCCGCCAAGAAGAAGGCGCCCGCCAAGAAGAAGGCCGCCGCCGGCGACGCCGACGCGAAGCCGAAGGCCGCCAAGAAGGCTGCAGCGAAGACCACCGCAGCGAAGAAGGAGTCGGCCCCGGCCGACACCGACACCGACACCGACACCGACGAGCCAGCCACACCCGAGGCAGAGCCGGCGCTCGCCGAGAGCGCGGCGGCCGAAGCAGCACCCTCGGCCGAGGCGCCGGCGGAGCGGTCACCCGAGCCCGCCGCGCCAGCGGAGCCATCACCCGTCGCGGAGGCCGAACC
Organism: Ilumatobacteraceae bacterium; assembly: GCA_963716095.1. Lineage (GTDB taxonomy): Bacteria > Actinomycetota > Acidimicrobiia > Acidimicrobiales > Ilumatobacteraceae > Sva-07. Next base: position 94,377 of record CAVQSV010000005.1, read on the forward strand.
GGTCGAGGCAGCACCCGTCCCTGAGGCAGCTGCTCCCGAGGCACCGACAGCGCCACCTGCGGCGGTCGCTCCGACCGAGGCGACACCATCGCCGGCTCCTGCGGCCGAGCCTCCTGCTGCCCCGGCAGCTCCAGCCGAGGCACCCGCCGCAGCCGAACCGGCGCCAGTCGAAGCACCTGCGGCACCAGCCGAATCTGCCGAATCGTCGGCGCGGGTCATCTCCAGCGGCCGACCCACGGCCGGTGGTCGGCCTCCCGAGCAGGCCGCGGCGCCGACCGAGGCTCGTCGCCCGGCGACCGACCGTCCAGCAGATGGCGCTCCCGCGGAACGCCCGCTGTCGCCCAGCGGCAAGGCGATCCCGCCGCCACCGGGTCGCCCGTTGTCGCCCAGCGGCAAGATCATCCCGCCGCCACCCGGTTCAGCACGCCCGGCAGCACGTCCCGGCGGCGGCCCTGGCGGAGCGCGCCCACGTCCCGGGGGCTTCACACCCCGCCCCGGCGGCGGTCCTGGCGGTGGCGGCCCCCGTCCCGGCTGGCGGCGGCGGTCCCGGCGGTGGCGGCCCCGGCCGTCCAGGTGGCAATCGCCCCAGTGGTCAGCGGCGCCCGCCGCGTCGTACCGGACGTCGGCGTCGTCGTCGTGACCAGGACGACCTGCAGCCGCAGTTCACGACCTACACGTCCTCCGATGCGCCCGTCCCCGAGGGCGAGGTCATCATCGAGCGCGGCGTGTCCGCGCAGGAGTTCGCTCCCAAGCTGAACCGCACGGCCGCTGACGTGGTCCGCTTCCTGCTCAACAACGGTGAGATGGTCACGGCGACCATGACGCTCGCTGATGAGCAGATGGAGCTGTTTGCGCTCGAGGTCGGCGCGGAGATCCTGCTGGTCGAACCTGGCCAACAAGAAGAGGTCGAGCTGCAGAAGCTGTTCGACGACTCCGACGACGACGAGGGGCAGGAGCCTCGCCCGCCGGTCATCACGGTGATGGGTCACGTCGACCACGGCAAGACCACGCTGCTCGACAACATCCGCGGCGCCAACGTCGTCGACGGCGAAGCGGGCGGTATCACTCAGCACATCGGTGCCTATCAGGTGCAGAACGAGCACGGTTCGGTGACGTTCCTCGACACCCCAGGTCACGCTGCGTTCACGCAGATGCGCGCCCGTGGCGCCGACGCAACCGACATCGTGGTGCTGATGGTCGCTGCCGACGACGGCCTCATGCCGCAGACCCTCGAGGCGATCAACCACGCCCGTGCTGCCGACGTGCCGATCGTGGTGGCCGTCAACAAGATCGACAAGGACAACGCCGACCCGCAGCGTGTCCTCACGCAGCTCGCCGAGCACGAACTCGTTCCCGAGTCGTGGGGTGGCGACACGATCGTCGTCGAGATGTCGGCCCTGCAGGGCCTCGGCGTCGACGAGCTGATCGAGCAGTTGCAGGTGGTTGCCGAACTCGAAGAGCTCACCGCCAACCCCACGGGGCGCGCGAAGGGCATCGTCATCGAGGCTCAGCTCGACAAGGGCCGTGGCCCGGTCGCCACCATCCTCGTCGACAAGGGCGAGCTCAAGGTCGGTGACCCGATCGTGGCCGGTGCTGCGTGGGGCAAGGTCCGAGCGATGATCAACGACAAGGGCGAGCAGGTCAAGGTCGCCGGTCCGTCCACACCGGTGCAGGTGTTGGGCCTGTCGCTGGTCCCCGAGGCCGGTGACGAGTTCCGTGCCGCACCCGACGAGAAGATCGCTCGCACGGTCGCCGAAGCTCGCGAGTTGCGTCTCAAGGCCAGGCATCTCCGAGAAGATGCCCGCGTCAAGACGGGCACCAAGCTCGAGGACATCTTCGCCCAGATCCAGTCGGGCGAGAAGGCCGCGGTCAATCTCATTCTGAAGGCGGACGTGCAAGGTTCGCTCGAAGCGGTCACCGAGTCGTTGCGACGGCTCGAACGCGACGAGGTCAACGTCAGCTTCGTTCACCGGGCCGTGGGTGGGATCACCGAGAACGACATCACCCTGGCCAACGCCACCAACGCAACGATCATCGGCTTCAACGTGCGTCCCGACGGCAAGGCTCGCAAGCTCGCCGAGCAGGAGCAGGTCGAGATCCGTACCTACGAGATCATCTACAAGCTCCTCGAGGACATCGAGCAGGCCGTTGTCGGCATGCTCGAGCCCGAGTTCGAAGAGCAGGTCACCGGCGAAGCCGAGGTCCGTGAGATCTTCAAGGTGCCCAAGCTCGGCGCGATCGCTGGTTGCTACGTCCGCTCGGGCGTCATCACCCGCGGTTCCAAGGTGCGGTTCCTGCGTGACGGCACGATCATCTGGAAGGGTGACATCAGCTCGCTGCGCCGGTTCAAGGACGATGCACGTGAGGTCCGCGAGGGCTTCGAGTGCGGTATCGGCCTGTCCGACTTCCAGGACCTCAAGCCGGGCGACCTCATCGAAACCTACGACGACGTCGAGATCGCTCGAACCTGAGCGTTCGGAGCGTTCCGGGCGAACTCGGTCGCGTCGACGGCCGGTAGGTTGCACTGATGGCTGCCGACCTGGACTTCTTCTTCGATCCCGTGTGTCCGTGGGCGTGGATCACGTCGCGCTGGGTGGTCAACGTCAGCGATCAGCGCGACTACGAGGTCGACTGGCGGTTCATCTCGCTGTGGATCCTCAACGAGGACAACCATCAGGAGTGGTACACGCCGCAGTATCGGGCCGGTCACTACCGGGGCCAGCAGGGTCTGCGTATCGCCGACTCGATCCGTCTCGCCGACGACGATCCGGCGGCGGTCGGGCGCTGGTACACAGCGATCGGTGAAGCGCTCCACGTCGGTCGGCAGCGTGAGCAGGCCACCGCCGACGCGCTGGGCTGGTACGGCGGTCTCCTCGCCGCTGTCGGGCTTCGATCAGTCGCACCTCGACGCAGCCGACGACGAATCGCACGACGCCTACATCCGAGCCGACACCGAGTTGGCGCTCAGCCGTACCGGCAAGGACGTCGGTACGCCGATCCTGACGTTCCATCCGGGCGCCGACAACGAGGCGAGCTTCTTCGGGCCCGTGATCTCCAAGGCGCCTCGCGGCGCCGAGGCGGTCGAACTGTGGGACGCCGTCGAGAAGCTGGCAACCATGTCCGGCATGGCAGAACTCAAGCGATCCAACCGGGTCGCACCCGACTTCACCTGATGTGACGATTGGTGTCAGACACCAATCGCCACATCCACTCGAGGAGATCACGATGGCAGGCAAGCGCAACAGTCGCAGCAACACCCCCAAGTACTCGCGCAGTGCGCGGGTGAGCACCACCTTGCAGGAGATCATCGCCGACGAACTGGTGCGCATCGACGACGAGCGACTCACGTTCGTGACGGTGACCGGCATCGACGTCGACCCGGAGCTGAACCGGGCCATCGTCTTCTTCGACTCGCTCGCCGACGAAGACGGCGACGAGGAGATCCTCGAAGCATTCGCCGAGCACCGCATACGGCTGCAGGGTTCGATCGCCAAGCAGATCCGCGCCAAGAAGACCCCGATTCTCAGTTTCCGCCCGGACATGGTGATCCGGTCGGCGGCACGAATCGACGACATCTTGAAGTCCGATCAGGCGCGCTTCGAGCGCGAGTCGTCGGGCACGTCGGCGGCGAGCGACGACGCTGACGTCCCCGAAGGCTGATGGCACGTCGCAAGCCGGCGACCACGCACGGGATCGCGGTCGTCGACAAGCCAGCGGGAGTGACCAGCCACGACGTCGTCGGGATGCTGCGTCGCCGGTTCGGTGAGCGCCAGGTCGGCCACGCCGGCACGCTCGATCCCGACGCCACCGGCGTGCTGGTCGTCGCTGTCGGCAAAGCGACGCGGCTGCTGCGCTTCGTCGAGAAGACCCGCAAGGGATACACCGGTGAGGTCGTGCTGGGTACTGCCACGACCACGCTCGACTCGTCGGGCGACGTGCTGGCCACGCACGACATGTCGACGGTCACGATCGACGACGCGAGGAGCGTCGTCGCCGACCATCTCGTCGGCGACATCGAACAGATCCCGCCGATGGTGTCAGCGATCCGGGTCGACGGCAAGCGGCTGCACGAGCTGGCCCGCGAGGGCGTCGAAGTCGAGCGAGCACCGAGGCCGGTGACGATCCACCGATTCGACATCGTCGGATGGGCCGAGCCCGGCGTGCTCGAGGTCGACGTCGAGTGCTCGGCCGGTACCTACATCCGCACCCTCGCCGACGATCTGGGACGCCTGCTCGGTGGTGGCGCCCACCTCCGCAATCTGCGACGGACCCACGTCGGCGCGTTCACCCTTGCCGAGGCCGGCCCGCCCGACGAGTGCGACCTGCTGCCCGTGGCGAGCGCTGTTCGCGCGTTGGCGGAGGTCACGGTCGACGACGACGTCGCGGCGCTGGTCGCCAACGGCCGGGTGCTCGATGCCTGGAATGGTGATGGGCCGTGGGCGGTGTTCGACAACGCCCGCACGCTGTTGGCGGTCTACGAGCCGTTCCGCGGGCAGGCCAAACCTGCCGTCGTGCTGCCTCGGTGACCACCGTCGAGCCGTTGTGCGGCGGGCACTGCCGATAGCGTTGCCGCCGTGCTCGTCGTCACCGACCTTCAGCAGTGCCCCTGGGACGGCGAGCGTGCGGTGATCACGATCGGCGCCTACGACGGTGTCCATCTCGGTCATCGGGCCGTGATCGATCAGGTGCGTCGCCGTGCCGACGATCTCGGTGCAAAGTCGGTCGTCGTCACGTTCGATCGGCATCCGGCAAGCGTCGTGCGGCCCGAGTCGGCACCGCGTCTGCTCACCGGTGCTGATCAGAAGATGGAACTGCTCGCCGCAACGGGCGTCGACGCTGTCGTGATCGTCCCGTTCAACACCGATCAAGCCTCGGAGAGCCCCGAGTCGTTCGTCGATCGCGTGCTGGTGAGATGTCTGCGAACAGCGCTGATCGTGGTCGGCGAAGACTTCCACTTCGGTCGTCACCGCGACGGCAACGTCGATCTGCTCCGCAAGATCGGTGTCGACGAAGACTTCGATGTCGAGCCCGTCCAACTCGTCCAGCGCCTCGACGGCATCGAGGAACCGGTCAGCAGCACCGCGATCAGGCGAGCGCTCGCCGGCGGGGACATCGAGCGTGCCAATGCGATGCTCGGGCGACCCTACGAGGTTCGTGGCGAGGTGTTCGCCGGCGACCAGCGAGGTCGACTGCTCGGTTTCCCCACGGCGAACGTCGCTGTTCCATCGGGGATGTGCCTGCCTGCCGACGGCGTGTACGCCGGCTTCTACGAACGCCCGAACGGCGATGCGTACCCCTGTGCGATCAACCTCGGCCGCCGCCCCACGTTCTACGAGCACGCCGATGCATCGCTGTTGGAAGCGCACCTGCTCGACGTCGACGTCGATCTCTACGGTGAAACAGCGGGCGTGCGCTTCGAGCACTTCCTGCGCAGCGAGCGCAAGTTCGACGGCGTCGATGCACTGATCGCGCAGCTCGGTCACGACGTCGCCAGCGCCCGCGACCTGCTCGCCTGAGGCGGCTGTTCCCTCAGCCGGCAGGCCAGATGACGACGGAGCCGTCGTGGATGCGCTCCATCAGATCGAGTCCGACCACATCGGCAGCTTCGGGGGTGTCGTCATCGCCGAACAGCCCGGTTTCGGCGTAGGTGTCGAGTTCGTTCTGGAGCGACTCGATGTCGGGCATCCCGAACGGAGTGCCCTCCGGAGTGAGCGCGGTGATGGTGGCTGCGTCGGTCGTCCAGCGGAACACCTCGCCCTCCGGTGACAGGAAGTTCGGGTTGCCGCCGGCATTGATCAACTCGACGGCAGTGTTGGCCGCTGCTTCGGGGTCGGCGATTGCGGTGTCGAGACCACGCATGGCCGCTCGCATGAAGTCCTCGGCGGCGGTCGGGTGCTCGTCGATGAACTGCTGGTTCGAATAGATGATCCCGAACGACCCGGGGATCTCGAATTCGACGGTGTCGTACAGGTCGAAGCCGACGCCGGCCCGCTCGAGTGCGCCTGGTTCGTTGCTGCGCCATCCCGGAACGCCGACGATCGCCTCGATCGCCATGTGTGCAACCGGGTCGAACCCCTCGACGGCGACGGTGTCGAAGTCGGTTCCTTCGAGCAGACCCTCCTGGGCCAGCATCACCTGCACGCTGGTGGGCAGTTTGCCCTTGACGCCGATCGTGGTGCCGGCGAGGTCGGCCAGCGACGAGGTCTCGCCCTCCTTGATCATGAGCACGTCGATCGGCGCACGTCCATCGACGGCCATCACGACGAAGTCGGCATCGTTTGCGTTGGCGAACTCGACGACTTCGCTGAACGAGCCGCCGGAGGAGAACTGCGCGTCGTTCTCGGCGATCAGGGCGTAGTTGGCCGTGGAGAAGCTCGGCTGGATCACCACGTCGAGGCACATCTCCTCGAAGTAGCCGGCGTCCTCTGCGACGATCACTTCGACGATCGACGCCGCCGCTGCGAAGTCGAATCCGGTGAGGTAGGTGATCGTGCCGGCGGCCTCGTTGGCCTCGCAGCGCTCTGCCGGGAAGGCTTCTCCGGCGACGACCTCTGGGGTGTCGGACGACGGGGAAGTGTCATCGTCCGAGCCGCAGGCCGCAACGACGAGCCCGGCAGCAGCAACGATTGCGAGGGTGTGACGAATGCGCATGGATGTCCGATTCTGTCGGGCCGCACGAGCGGCTTCGTGGGGATTCTCCGGTTCGCCCGGGAGCCGTTGGAGCATGCCACGGGCAGCGCCGATGCGCACAGTCAGCTGCGCTGTGACGAATGCCAGCGCAGCAACAGCCGCTCGAGCATGGTGATCACGACGAGCCCGGCGATGCCCAGCAGCGCCGCCGACACAATGGTCGCCCACAGCGCCTCGGCGTTGTTGAATGCTGCAGCGCGCTGCCCGATGTATCCGAGCCCTTCGGTGACGAACGCCGACCCCTCGCTGAAGTACGCAGCGGCGAGGCCGAGCCCCATGGCGAAGCGAGCGGTGGTGAAGATCGATGGCAGTGCCGCCGGCAGCCGGAGCCGCCAGAAGACCTCCCACGGGCGTGCGTCGACGCTGGCGAGCAGTTCGCGGGCAGCCGGGTCAGCCGACTTCATGCCGCCGACCACGCCGAACGTGAACACGGGGAACGAGGTGAACGCCACCATGAACAGCACGGTCTGCTCGCCGCCCCCCAACCAGAGCACCACCGAGGTGATGTAGGCAACCCAGGGCGTCACGAGAACCAGCACCAGGATGGGTTGTGTCGCCTCCTCGATGAAGCGAGACGAGGCCATCAGCGAGCCGACACCCACCGCAAGGATCAACGAGATCGACAGCCCGACCAGCATGTGCCAACCGGTGACGACGGCATTGCTCCAGTAGTAGCCGGGGGCATCGGCCAGTTCGGACAGGATCGCCGATGGCGCGAGGAGCACGAAGCGCCGGATGTCGAAGATTCGAACGGCGAGTTCCCACACCAGCCCGAAGGTGACGATGCCGACGATCGGAGCAACGATGCGCTGCGTGCTGGGGCTCACCGCTGCATACCTGCGGCCAACGACCGGCGAAGTGCGGTGGTGACGTGGAAGAAGCCGTCGGTGTCCTCGAGTTCGGGCGTACGGGGATGGGGGAGGTCGATGGTGGCGATGTCGGCGACTCGGCCGGGCCGCGGTGTCATCACGGCGATGCGGTCGGAGAGGAACGTTGCTTCGGGTACCGAGTGCGTGACGAACAGCACCGTCGTACCCAGCGGCTCACACAGCCGGCCGAGCAGGTGGCGCATGTCGGTGCGGGTCATCTCGTCGAGCGCGGCGAATGGCTCGTCCATCAACAGGATCGGGGCGTCGATCGCAAACGCGCGGACCAGACCGACACGCTGCTGCATCCCTCCGGACAGTTCGTGCGGATACGAATCGCGGAAGTCGCCGAGGCCGACCTCGTCGAGCAGATCGTCGACGTCGACGCTCGGGGTGACGGGTGAGGCCGACCGATTGATGTCGAGCAGCAGCCGAGCGTTCGCTTCGACGGTCCGCCACGGCAGCAGCGCCGGCGACTGCGGCACGAACCCGATCTGCTTGTGACGCCGCGCCTCGGTCGGTGTCATCCCATTGACGACGATCTCGCCCGACGACGGCTGTTCGAGCCCCGCGATCATGCGCAACAGCGTCGTCTTGCCGCAGCCCGACGGGCCGAGCAGGGTGACGGTCTCTCCTTCGTCGACCGAGAGATCGACCGGAGCGAGCGCATCCAGTGTCCCGAACGTCTTGGAGACGTTGCGGACTTCGATTCGGGGAGACACGACGAGCGAGCGTACTTGCGGCAATCCGATCCGCCCCGTGCCCCCGACCACGCCCAGACGTGAGGCGGGCCGCCGTTGTGGAGTGACCGATGCAGCCGTAGCATTGCATGGTCCGTTCGGGCTGGAACTTCCGGCGCGGGCGAGATGCACACGAGCGCCGACCGGCACTCGATGCGACCTCCAATCAGAAGGCGACACACCATGGCTGACACTGTCGACACCACGCCGAACACCACGGCGACCATCGAGAAGTACCGCACCCACGAGTCCGATACCGGCTCGCCCGAGGTGCAGATCGCATTGCTCACCGAGCGCATCGTGCATCTGACCGAGCACCTCAAGACCCACAAGAAGGACCACCACAGCCGTCGTGGCCTGTTGATGCTCGTCGGCCGTCGTCGCCGCATGCTCGACTACGTGAAGCGGATCGACGTCGAGCGCTACCGCGCGATCATCGCCGCTCAGGGCCTCCGCCGCTGAGCCGGTCCGGTTCCCCGTGCCCAGGGCACCGGGAACCGGGTGGCGCCGGATCGGGGCGGTGTTCAGGTAGGATGCCGTCTCGGAGTCGGAACGTCCGACTTCGCAACATGAGCGAACCGAGTTCGGTTGCCGGTTGCTGAATCCGAACCCACTCATCGCTCGATGTCGGTGGCCGTGTCGGGTTGACCAACTGGGAACCGGCCTGTCGCTCCAAGAGGCGCACTCCCGAGGGGGAGTGCACACGAAAGGAGCCCTCAGTGGCTGACCCCATCACCGTGTCCGGACCCGTATCTGGGACCGACAAGACACTCACCTTCGAAACGGGCAAGTTCGCCCCCCAGTCGATGGGTGCCGTCGTGGCATCGATCGCTGGAACGAAGGTCTTGACCACCGCCAACGCCGCCAAGAACGTGCGTGAAGGCATGGACTTCTTCCCCCTGACGGTGGACGTCGAGGAGCGGGCGTACGCCGCCGGCAAGATCCCCGGCTCGTTCTTCCGTCGTGAAGGCCGTCCGACCGAGGACGCGATCCTCACCTGTCGTCTGACCGACCGGCCGCTGCGGCCGTCGTTCCCCGACGGCTTCCGCAACGAGACCCAGGTCGTCACCACCGTGCTCGGTGCTGACCAGGAGAACCCCCACGACGTGCTCTCGATCAACGCCGCCTCGGCTGCGCTGATGATCTCGGGCATCCCGTTCGACGGCCCGATCGGCGCGATCCGCATGGCGTACAGCCAGGACGGCTCGTGGATTCCGCACCCCACCTACGAAGAGGCCGAGAACGGCACCTTCGAGTTGGTCGTTGCCGGCCGTGAACTCGACAGCGGCGACGTCGCCGTGATGATGGTCGAGGCCGGCGGTTCCGAGAACGCGTTCTACTACTACGACGATGGCGCCAAGAAGGTCACCGAGGAAGTCCTCGCCGACGGCCTCGAGGCGTGCAAGGTGTGGATCAAGGAGTCGATCGCGCTGCAGCGTCAGCTCGTCGCCTCGGTGATCGCCACCAACGGTCCGATCGAGCCGATGAAGTGGACCCCGGTCCTCGACTACACGCCGGAGATCTTCGCCGCCGTCGAGAAGGCCGGTAGTGACAAGCTCGCACCGGTCATCACGATCGCCAACAAGGCCGAGCGCAACGAGGCGACCGACGCCGTCACCTCCGAGATCATCGCCGAGCTCTGCGGGTCGAAGGACGCTCCGGGCGAGTTTGCCGGCAGCGAGAAGATGGTCAAAGAAGCCGTCCGTTCGCTCAACAAGAAGCTGATGCGTGCCCGCGTCGTCACCGAGGGCGTCCGCATGGACGGCCGCGGCACGGCCGATCTTCGTGCGATCTCTGCCGAGGTCGGTGCCCTCCCGACCGCTCACGGTTCGGGCTTGTTCCAGCGTGGCGAGACCCAGGTCATGACCGTCCTCACGATGGCCATGCCGCGCATGAACCAGATGATCGACTCGCTGTCGCCCAACGACACCAAGCGCTATCTGCACCACTACAACATGCCGCCGTGGGCCAACGGCGAGACGGGCCGCGTGGGTTCGCCCAAGCGTCGCGAGATCGGCCACGGTGCGCTCGCTGCCCGTGCAGTCCTGCCCGTGATCCCGAACCAGGAAGACTTTGCGTACACGCTGCGCCTCGTCTCCGAGGTCATGTCGTCGAACGGTTCGACCTCGATGGGTTCGGTGTGTGCCTCCAGCCTCGCGCTGATGGACGCCGGTGTGCCCACCAAGGGCCACGTGTCCGGTATCGCCATGGGCCTCATCTACGAAGACGGCAAGTACACCACGCTGACCGACATCCTCGGTTCCGAGGATGCATTCGGTGACATGGACTTCAAGGTCGCCGGCACCGAGGACGCCATCACGGCGTTGCAGCTCGACACCAAGATCGACGGCATCCCCGCCGATGTGCTGACCGCAGCGCTCGCCCAGGCTCGTGTTGCTCGCCTCGAGATCCTCGAAGTGATGAACGCCTGCATCCCGCAGTCGCGTGACGAGGTGGCCGAGACCGCACCGAAGATCTCCACGATCTACATCCCGCTCGACAAGGTCGGCGAAGTGATCGGCCCGAAGGGCAAGGTCATCAACACGATCCAGCAGGAGACCGGAGCCGACATCGGCGTCGACGACGACGGTGCCCGTGGCATCGTCACGATCGGTGCCGTCGAGGCATGGCGCATGGAAGAGGCCAAGGCCGCGATCCTCGCGATCGTCGACCCGCCGAAGGCCGAGCTCGACGCTGTCTACATGGGCCGAGTCGTCAACATCACCAAGTTCGGTGCGTTCGTCAACATCCTGCCCGGCCGCGATGGCCTCGTGCACATCTCCAAGCTCGGCGGCGGCAAGCGCATCAACGCCGTCGAAGACGTGCTCGAGCTCGGTCAGGAGATCGAGGTCCGCGTCGAGGAGATCGACGACAAGGGCAAGGTCAGCCTGACTCCGGCCGGCGATCCGCCGCCCGCCAAGGAAGGCGCATCGTCGGGCGGTTCGTCCAACGGTGGCAACGACCGTGGAGAGCGCCGCGAGCGTGCGCCGCGACGTGAGCGCTCCGATGGTGGCTCGAAGTCCGATTCGGACTCTGGTGCCGGTACCGACGTCGTCGAGGTCAGCTTCGAAGACAGCTTCGACGCAGAGCTCGCCGACGAACTCGGCGATCTCGGCCCGAAGTCGGACCGTCCGGCGAGCGACGATGGCGGCCGCCGCGGTGGCCGTCGCCGCCACCGCTGATCACATCAGAGGTCAGACCCGCGATCTGATCGCGGTGGAGGGCCCTGCATCAGCCAGACTGAGCACATGAGAATTGGGGTCAGCGGCGCTGCCGGACGAATGGGTCGAACCGTTTGTGCGGCGGTGGTCGCTGACCCCGATCTCGTTTTCGCTGCCGCCGTCGACCCGTTCGGCGTCGGTGAATCCGTCGAGGGTGTGGAGGTGAGCGGCACGCTCGATGCGTTCTCCGATGCGTCGTGCGACGTCGTCGTCGACTTCACCGTGGCGGACGCGTCACGCGCGGCATTGCCCTGGCTCGCGGGTCACGGCATTCACGCCGTGGTCGGTACCACCGGGTTCGCGGCGGCCGACTTCGAGGCGTTCGAAGCCGCATTTGGTGGCGCTGACGGTCCCAACTGTGTCATCGCACCGAACTTCGCGATCTCCGCAGTGCTGATGATGCGCTTTGCCGAGATGGCAGCGCCGTTGTTCGACACCGCTGAGATCATCGAACTGCACCACGACCGCAAGGTCGACGCACCGTCGGGCACTGCAGTGAAGACCGCCGAACGAATGGCCGATGCTCGTGGCACCGACTTCGGCGACGATGCGACCACCGAAGAGGTCTACGTCGGCGCCCGCGGGGGAGTGGGTCCGGCGGGCATCAAGGTTCATTCGGTGCGCATGCGTGGGATGGTCGCCCACCAAGAAGTGATCCTCGGAGCTCAGGGGCAGACGCTGACGATCCGTCAGGACAGCTACGACCGCGACAGCTTCATGCCCGGCGTGGTCCTCGCCTGCAAGAAGATCTCGAACGTGCCGGGCCTGTCGAGATCGCTCGACCCCTTCCTCGACTGATTACAGCACGGGTCAGACCCGCGATGTGACACCCCGTGTTCATGATGGGTGCATGCCCAGAGCACCACGCATCGACATCGAAGACGGTTGGCACCACGTGATGAATCGTGGAATCGACCACGGCGACACATTCCTGAACGACAGCGACCGCATCGAGATGGGTCAGCGCCTCGGCGACGTCTTCGATCGGTTCGGCATCGAGACGCACGCCTATTGCCTCTTGGACAATCACTTCCATTTCCTATGGCACTGTCCTCACGGTGGACTTTCCGCTGGAATGCAGCGTCTGGGGTCGTTGTACACCCGCCATGTCAACGATCGGCTGGGGCGCGACGGCGCCCTGTTCCGGGGACGGTTCCACTCGCGACTGATCGTCGACGAGGCCCACCTCATCGCCACGGTCCGCTATATCCACCGCAACGCGCTCGACGTCAAAGGTGTCGACCGTGTCCGCAACTACCGGTGGTCGAGCCACCGGGCGTATCTGGGTCTGCGGACCCCTCCGCCGTGGCTCGTCACCGATCACGTCTTTCGGGGCTGGTCATCGCCGGAGATCGACCAGTTCATCGAACGGCCCTTGGATGCGTCACCGCTGGCAACAGGATGCGACGTCGAGACACTGATCACTACCATCGGACTGGTGCTGTCGGAACGCGGTCTCGGCTCCGGTCGACGCCTCGGCGCGGTGGCGCGACAGCTCGCGCTCGCGTGGCTGGTCGACGAGATGGGTCTGCCTGACTCGGCGTTGATGGACGCGTTCGGGATCGATCGCCCGGGCGCCCTACGTACCGCGATCTCGCGTGCTCGGGCACTGTTGCACAGCGAACCGGCGCTCATCGACGTGCAGTCGCGTGCGATCAGCCTGCTTGCACCGTTGCCGGTTACATCGCGGGTCTGACCCCTGTTGTAATCAGAGGGCGGCGAGGGCGGCGTCGTAGTCCGGTTCCTGTGCGATCTCGCTGACGAGTTCGGTGTGCTTCACCGTGCCGTCGGGGCCGATCGACCACGACGGCGCGGGCGAGCACACCAGCGAGGGCACCATCGGTGAGCGTGACGCCGTACGCATCGACCGAAGTCGGAGCGGAAGGTGGACGCCGATCTTCACGTTCTCGATTCCTTCGGCGCCACAGAACCGATCCTGCGCGAACGGGAGATCCGCCGAGACGCACAGCACGACGGTCTCGTCCATCCCCGCAGCGCGCTCGTTGAACTGACGGACGCTGGTAGCGCACGTCGGCGTGTCGATGCTCGGGAAGATGTTGAGGATCACGTTCTTGCCGTCGAACTCCGACGGCGTCGAACTCGCTAAGGTCTCCACCGACCAGCGAGTAGGCGGGCGCCGAGGCGCCGACAGCGGGAAGATCTCCGGACGTGTTGACGGGGTTGCCGCCGAGGGTGACTTCAGCCATGACTGTCGTTGTAGCAATCTGCAACCCGATCGGCCCAGGCGAGCTGCACTTGGGCGGTGATTACATCGCGGGTCTGACCCCTGAGTAACGACCGTCGAATGCCCGGATCAGGCGCCGCGGAAGTTGCGGACGTTGATCAGCAGCACGATCGCGATCGAGATGCCGACCGCCCACCATTGGTACCGCTGCAGCCACTCGAGGAAGTCGACGAGCTGCGACTCGAATGTGCGCGCCAACCACCACATCAACGCCAATCGGCCGGCGATCCCAACGGACAGGAGCACAACGAGGCGGACCGGGGGAGTGCGGTGCACGCCGCTGAGGGCGGCGACGATGTTCGAGCCGGCGAAGAACGGGATCAGCACCCACTCGGCCCTGGCGAACCCTCGGTTGAACGTGTCGATGGCCTCGGGGGTGACGCCGAGATACTTGCGGAACCATCCGATCGCGTCGTCGTGATAGGCCCGTCCGATCATGTGGCACACGGCAAACGCAGCACTGATTCGCAAGAAGGCGATCACCACGTACGTGGCGACGGGAACCCCTGCTGCCAGCGTCAATGCCAGGTAGCGGTTGCGTGACGACAGCATCAGGAGGCCCTCGGGATTGGTGTTGACCCATCGGGCCCACACCGCGCTGGCCACGTTCGTCGCGATCACGAGAGCCACGAACGCCACCAGTGTCAACGGCGCCCACGCCGGACGCACGTGCGGCGTGTCGGCGGCGTCGGCGGCGTCGGTGGCCGCGCTCTCGGTCATGCGGCGCAACGGTACCGCCCTCGGTGGATCGAGCCTCGGCGCCGTGCGCTACGTTCGCAGGCCATGCAAGGCCTGATGCAAGACGTCCCACTGGCAATCCCGCACATCTTCGAGCGGGCCGAGAAATACCACCCGCACAAGGGAATCGTCACCGCAACGGGTGGCGGGCTCGAACGCATCACCTACGGCGAGTGGGCAGCTCGTACCCGCAAGCTCGGCGGCGTGCTCGAGGACCTCGGCATCTCGGCCGATGGCCGTGTCGCCACGTTCGCGTGGAACACCGCCCGCCACCTCGAGCTCTACTTCGCCGCCCCCTGCACCGGGCGCGTGTTGCACACCTTGAACATTCGGTTGTTCCCCGAGCAGCTCACCTACATCGTCAACCATGCCGACGACGAGGTGATCTTCGTCGACCGGTCGCTGCTCGGTCTGCTCGCACCGTTGCTGCCGACGTTCGAGAACCTGCGACACCTGGTGCTGATGGACGACGGCACGGGCGACATCCCCGCCGACCTCAACGGTCACGAGCTGCTCGACTACGAAGAGCTGCTCGCCGCCGCAGATCCCGTCGAGTTCGGCGTCGACGACGAGCACCGTGCTGCGAGCATGTGCTACACGAGCGGCACCACCGGGAACCCGAAGGGCGTCGTCTACACCCACCGGTCGACCTTCCTGCACACGATGGGGGCGATGACGGTCGACAGCCTCGGCGCTCGTGAGAGCGATGTCATCCTTCCCGTCGTGCCGATGTTCCATGCCAACGCCTGGGGCCTCGCGCATGCTGCCGTCGCGACCGGCGCCGACCTCGTGATGCCTGGGCCCAACCTGTCGGGCCCGGCGGTCGCAGATCTGATCGTGAACGAAAAGGTCACGGTTGCGGCCGGCGTTCCGACGATCTGGATGGCGGTGCTGCCCGAGTTGCAGGGTCGCGACACCTCGTCGCTGCGTTCGATTCCGTGCGGCGGCTCCGCTGTGCCCAAGGCGCTGTCGGAGGCGTACCGCGAACAGACGGGTCTGCCGATCTTCCAGGCATGGGGGATGACCGAGACCAGCCCGATCGCCGCGGTCTGTCGTCTCGACGCCGATCAGGAGCAGCTGCCGCAGGACGAGCAGGCCGAGCTGCGCACTCAGGTCGGGCGCATCGTCTTCGGCGCGGAGTGCCGCGTGGTCGAGCCCGGCACCACCACTGCGGTGCCGTGGGATGGCGAGAGCAGCGGTGAGCTGCAGTGCCGTGGCAACTGGATTGCCTCGGACTACTACGACGACCCGCGCTCGGGCGAGAGCTTC
Organism: Ilumatobacteraceae bacterium; assembly: GCA_963716095.1. Taxonomy (GTDB): domain Bacteria; phylum Actinomycetota; class Acidimicrobiia; order Acidimicrobiales; family Ilumatobacteraceae; genus Sva-07. The sequence continues at coordinate 110,146 of CAVQSV010000005.1, forward strand.
ACCGACGACGGTTGGTTGAAGACCGGTGACGTCGCCGTGGTCAACGAGCGCGGGATGGTGCGGCTCGTCGATCGCACCAAGGACTTGATCAAGTCGGGCGGCGAATGGATCAGTTCGGTCGAACTCGAGAACGAATTGATGGCGCACCCGAAGATCGCCGAGGCCGCCGTGATCGGTGTCGCCCACGAACGCTGGGGTGAGGCCCCACTCGCCTGTGTCGTCAAAGCCCCCGGCGGGACCTGACCGAGGACGAGGTGCTCGCCTTCCTCGAGGGCAAGATCGCCAAGTGGCAGATGCCGAAGGGCGTCATCTGGATCGATGAGGTCCCCAAGACCAGCGTCGGCAAGTTCTCGAAGAAGACGCTTCGCGACGAGCACGCCACCGCCTTCATGCCCTGATCAGCTCAGCGATGAGCGAAGTGGCCCCATGTGGTCCGTTCGCTCATCGCGTTCGCGTGCTCGGAGCGGGTGGATGATCAGAGGCGGCCGGCGTCGATGACGCGCTGGAGGAATGCCTGCGTGCGCGGCTCGGTCGGCGACTCGAAGATCTGCGACGGGGGACCCTCTTCGAGGATGCGGCCCTGGTGGAGGAAGCACACCCGGTCGCTGATCTCGCGAGCGAAGGCCATCTCGTGCGTGGCGAACAGCATCGTCATGCCGTCGGCCTTGAGGCCGCGCACCACGTCGAGTACCTCGCCGACGAGCTCGGGGTCGAGCGCCGAGGTGATCTCGTCGAGGAGCATCACCTCCGGGTTCATCGCCAGCGACCGGGCGATCGCCACGCGCTGCTGCTGGCCGCCCGAGAGTTGGTCGGGGTAGGCATCAGCACGCTCGGCCAGGCCGAGCCGGGTGAGCATTGCCAACCCCTCGGCCCGTGCGTCGGCCTTGTCGGCCTTGAGCACCTTGCGCGGGCCGATCGCGACGTTGTCGATCACGCTCATGTGCGGGAACAGGTTGAAGCTCTGGAACACCATGCCGATCCGCCGGCGAATCGGGTCGGGGTCGAGGCCAGGCTCGGCGATGTCGACACCGTCGAGGACGATCTGGCCGTCGTCGGTGGGTTCGAGCAGGTTCACGCAACGCAACAGCGTCGACTTGCCCGAGCCTGACGCTCCGATCAGCGTGATGACATCACCCTCGGTGACGTCGAGGTCGATGCCGTCGAGCACGACCGTCGACCCGAACGCCTTGCGCACACCGCGCATCGACAGCTTGGTCGCAGCCGTTGACGGTGTTGGTTCGTTGCTCATGCGATCGTGGTCGCTCCGGTGCGAGCGCGCTGGCGAGCAAGCGCCCAGTCGGCGAGTCGGGTGCAGGGGATCGTGAGCGCCAGGAAGATCAGTGAGGCAGCCACGTAGGGGGTGAAGTTGGCGTACGTCGCCTTGTCGATGCCGGCCTGACGCAGGATCTCGACCGGGCCGATCAGACTGACGAGTGCGACGTCCTTCTGCAGGCTGACGAAGGTGTTCATCAGCGGCGGCACGATCTTGCGGAACGCCTGGGGGAGCACGATCGAACGCATGGTCTGGCTGCTGGTCATGCCGAGCGAGCGGGCGCCGGCTCGTTGGCTCTCGTGGACTGCGTCGATGCCGGCGCGGATGATCTCGGCGGTGTACGCAGAGTACGACAGCACCAGGGTGACCGTGCCCCAGATCAGCGGGTTGGACCAGTCCCGAGACAGCCCGAGCGCTGGGACACCGAAGCCGATCAGGAACACGAGCAGGATCACCGGAATGCCGCGGAACACATCGGTGTAGATGACGGCGAAGGCCCGAAGCGGGAACAGTGCGGGGCTGCGGGTGTTTCGGGCAAGGGCGACGAGCAGTGACACGATCAGGATGAACGGCGTCGACCACAGCAGGATCTTCACATCGAGCCAGAACGCCTCGAGCAGACCGGGGAACGTCTCGATGAACACGTCGCCGTCGAAGAACGCTTGACGCACCCGTTCCCAGCCGGGGGTGAGCGGAACGAGGATGACGAGCGCGGCGATGACCACGATCGTGGAGAACGTGGCGATGACGACCGACCGCCGGCGACGAGCGCGTTCGTAGCGCTCGCGCCGGGTCGGTTGGTCGGACATCACTACTGAGTTGCGGTTGTTGTCGAACCGGTCACTCGACCGTGATCATCGGCGCAGCGGCGTACTCGGCAAGCCACTCGTCGTAGATCGCATCGAGTTCACCGCTCTCGGTGATGGTGGTGATCGCAGCATCGACGCATGCGGTCAACGCGCCGTCCTTCTCGAGAACGAACCCGAACTGGTCGGTCTCATCGCCGCTTTCCGCTGGGAACTGCCCGATGACGCTGCTTCCTTCGATTTCGAAGTCCGAGACGTATCGTGCGGTGTAGAGGTCGAAGACTGCGGCGTCGATCTGGTTGGCTTCGAGCGCGGCCTTGGCGCCGACGTTGTCGTCGTACACGAACGGCTCCTGCGTCGGCTGGATCACGTCGGTGATGAATGTCAGGCTCGTGGTGCCGACCTGAGCGCCGAACTTGACGTCCTTCAGATCGGCGACAGTTGCTGCGCCTTCGGCAGCGGAACCGTCGAGCGCGACGATTGCCTGATTGCTGGTGAAATACGGCAGCGAGAAGTCGATGTTCTCGGCGCGCTCCGGGGTGATCGAGTATTGCTGGAGGTTCATGTCGAAGCTCTTCGCTCCGGGCTGGATCGCCTCGTCGAACGTGGTGCGCGTCCACACGACGGCATCACCCTCGTAGCCCATCTCGCGGGCGACGGCGTAGGCAACGGCGGCCTCGAATCCTTCGCCGGACTCTGGGGTGTCGTCGATGACCCATGGGTCGAAGGCGGGTTCGCCGGTCGCGATGGTGAGAACACCGTCATCGATCGTGGCACTGCAGTCAGCGTCGCCGGAGGCGTCGGTGGTGCCGGTCGTGTCAGCAGGCGCGGTGGTGTCGTCTGCGGAGTCGCTGGAGTCGTCGTCGCTGCCGCAAGCGGCCAGGACGAGGGCGCCGACGGCGATGGCGGGAATGATCCGGCGCAGGGCGGGGGAGCGTCGCATGAGGTTCTCCTTCAAGTTGGTGTTCACGCACCGGAGAAACTACTGCCTGGCTTGACTGCGCACGGCCTTCGTTGCGGGCGTACGTTCCGGACGTGGCCCGACGACCGACGACCGATCTCGCCCGTGTGGCGCTCGTCGTGCTCGTCGGAGGGCTTCTCGCGGGGCGGTGTGGTTCCAACGCCAGACGATCGGCGACGCCCTCGGTGAGATGCGATCGCTGTCGATCGGGGTCGTCGCCGCGCTGGTCGCGCTGGGTGTGCTCGAACGCATCAGTCGGGCGGGCATCGTGCAACGCCTGCTGGGCACCACGTCGTTCGGCCGGTCGTTGACCATTCACGACGTCGGGACCGCCGCCAGCAAGGGCGTTCCCCTCGGCGGGCCGTTGGCGACCGGTCTGCGTTGGTCGATCGCCCGCGATGCGGCGGTGCCGACCACGACGTTCACCTCGATGCTCGTCGCCTACGGGGTGGCCACCACGTTCGTGACCTGGCTGTTGCCGTTCGGTGTGCTCCTCGTCGACATCACCCAGCGACCGCCGACGCGCACCGACCTCGCCATGCTCGCGGTCTGTGCCCTGGTCGTCGGGGGCTCGGCGCTGTTCTGGGCGGTGGTGTTGCGTTCCGAGCGGATCACCGCCTGGCTGGCGGCACTGCTGCGAAACCTGGCCGATCGTGCGGGGGCGTTATGGCCGTCGCTCGGCGAACGCCTCGACGGCCACGACGTCGGTGCCGGTCTGCTCGACGTACGAGCTTCGCTGCGCGTGGTGGCAGGGCGTCCCGCCGGGCTGCTCGCAGCCACGGCGGTCGCCCAATCGGTTGGCGCCGTCATCCTGCTCGTCGCCCTGCGTGGTCTCGGCGTTGGCGATGAGCTCGGGTTCATCGAGTTCGCCCGCGTCTACTTCGTGGTCACGTTGCTCAGCTCGTTCGTGCCCGTGCCCGGTGGTGTCGGCGTGGTCGAAGCCGGTCTCACCGGAGCACTCGTCGCCGCCGGGGTCGATGCGCCCACGGCCCTGGCCGGCGTGCTCGTGTTCCGACTGCTCACCTACGTCGCACCGATCGTCCTCGGTGCGGTGCTGTACATGGTGTGGCGCCTCGATGTGGCACGCCGACGATCGACCCTGGTCGCAGAGGTGGCTGGCGATCAGTTCTCCGACCGGGCAACGGCCCGAATCGAACTGCGCGAACCTGCGGTCATCGAATAGGTTGCGGGCCGTGAATGTTGCACGACCCGACAGCCATCCCCGCACTCCGTATCGGTGGTGGCGCTGATGGCGCGCTTCGGCCGGGTGCTCACGGCGATGGTGACGCCCTTCGACGCCGACGGCGAACTCGACGTCGACGCCGCAGTGTCGCTCGCCAAGTGGCTGGTCGAGCAGGGCAACGAGGGCCTCGTGGTGTCTGGCACCACCGGTGAATCACCCGTGCTCTCGATCGACGAGAAGCTGTCGCTCTTCGAGGCGGTCGTCAATGCCGTCACCGTGCCGGTGATCGCCGGCACCACCGGGTCGAACACGCTCCACGACATCGGCCTCACCGAAGAGGCCGGACACCTCGGCATCGCCGGCATCCTCGGTGTCTGCCCCTTCTACAGCCGACCGTCCCAGGCCGGCCTCGAGATGCACTTTCGGGCGATCGCCGCATCCACCGACCTGCCGGTCGTGCTGTACGACATCCCCAAGCGCACCGGCCGCAAGATCGACAGCACCACGATCGTTCGCCTCGCCAACGACGTGTCCAACATCGTGGCGCTCAAGGACGCTGCGGGCGATGCAGGTGCCACGGCAGCAGTGATCGCGAGCTGTCCCGACGGCTTCGAGGTGTATTCCGGTGACGACACGATGACCCTGCCGTTGTTGGCTGTCGGCGCCGTCGGCGCGATCGGTGTGGCCACCCACTGGTGTGCGCCCGACCACGTCGAGATGTTCGATGCCTGGGAACGCAACGACGTTGCTGCAGCCAGGCGGATCAACGCCCGACAATTGGAGAGCTACGAGTTCGAGACCAGCGACGAGACGCCCAACCCGGTACCGTCGAAGGCCATGTTGAGAACGCTCGGTCACGCTGTCGGGGAATGCAGGTCCCCGATGGGGCCGACGCCCCACGGACTCGAACACGCCGCCCGCGGCGTCCACGAACGCTTGGTGGCTGCCCGTGGCTGAGCGCATGACACCCGGTTCGACGAACCCGAAGGTTCCGGTCCGGATCGTCTTCCTCGGGGGGCTCGGCGAGATCGGCCGCAACTGCATGGCGATCGAGCAGGGTGCCGCCGACGACCCCGACCGCACGATCATGCTGATCGACTGCGGGTTGATGTTCCCCGACGCCCACATGCACGGCGTCGATCTGATCCTGCCCGACTTCACGTACCTCCGCGAGAACGCCCGACGGATTTCGGCGCTGGTGCTCACCCACGGTCACGAAGACCACGTCGGTGCCATCCAGTATCTGCTGCGCGATCACGACGGCATCGGCGACCTGCGCGACGACCCACTGCCGATCTATGGCGCAGCGCTCACCCTCGGATTGGCCCGCAACCGCATCGAGGAAGCCGGCCTGCTGCCGAAGACCGACATGCGCAAGGTCAAAGACGGCGCAAGCGTCGAGATCGGTTCGCTCGTCGTCGAGTTCATTCCGGTCACCCACTCGGTGCCGCACGCTCACGCCATTGCGGTGCACACTGCGCAGGGTGTGGTGCTCCACTCGGGCGACTACAAGATCGATCTCACACCGGTCGATTCCCGCCGCACCGACCTCGCCCGCCTCGGCCAACTCGCCAAGGAGCCGGGCATCCGGCTGTTGATGTCCGACTCGACCAACGCCGAAGAAGCCGGCTACTCGCCGAGCGAGACCAGCGTCGGTTCGGTGCTCACTGGGCTGTTCGCTGCGCACCGTGACCGCCGAATCGTCACCGCCAGCTTCGCCAGCCACCTCCACCGCATCCAGCAGATCGCCGATGCGGCGATGGCTGATGGCCGCAAGATCGCCACGCTCGGGCTGAGCATGAAGAAGAACATCCGGCTCGGGCGCGAGTTGAAGGTGCTCAGCATCCCCGAGTCGGCGATCATCGACATCGAGGAGATCGACAAGTACGCGCCCGGTCAGATCTGCATCATCTCCACCGGGTCGCAGGGCGAGCCCATGTCGGCGCTGGGGTTGATGGCGCGAGGCGAGAACAAGTGGCTCAAGCTGGGCGAACACGACACGGTCGTGCTCTCCAGCCATGCGATTCCCGGCAACGAGAGCAACGTCAACGCGGTGATCGACGGGCTGATCCGCATGGGTGCCGAGGTCGTGCACTCCGGAATCATGGACGTCCACGCCACCGGTCACGCCCAGGCCGACGAGATCAAGACCTACCTCTCGATTGTCAATCCCGAGTGGTTCGTGCCGATCCACGGTGAGTACCGCCACATGGTCGCCAACGCCAAGCTCGGCGAGCTCATGGGTGTGCCGCACGATCGCGTGGTGCAGTGCGAGGACGGCGACGTGATCGAGCTCACCGCCAAGGAGCTCCGCCCGGTCGGACGGGTGCCGGCGGGTTACCTGTACGTCGACGGCATCGTCGGCGACGTCGGCCAAGGCGTGCTCCGCGACCGCCAGAAGCTGGCCGAGGAAGGTGTGGTCGTCGTGGTCGTCACCGTCGACATCCAGACCGGCAAGGTGCTGGTCGGCCCCGAGATCATCACCCGTGGCTGGGTCTACGCACCCGAGGCCGAAGACCTGCTCGACGAAGCGTGCGACACCGTCGCCGACGCCGTCGAGGCGTCGCTCGGCAAGGGCGTGCGCGATGTCGAGGCGCTCGAACGCGATGTTCGTCGGGCGGCGGGCAAGTTCGTGAGCGAGCGCACCAAGCGGCGGCCGATGATCGTGCCCGTCGTCATGGAGGCCTGAGCGTTGAAGCCGTTCGCGGCCGTGGTGCTCGTCGCTGCGGTGCTGATCGGCTGCGGTGGCGACGACAGCGCTGATGACTCGACGTCGGCGGTGCGGGTGGCCGACATCGGTCCGGCGATCGAGGCCGTCGAGGCCGAACTCGGCGCCGGCCAACAGTTCTTCGAGGTGAACGCCACGGCGCAGTTGGTCAACCTGTTCGTCGCAGTCGACGACGCCACCTCGGCGGTGCCGTACATCTTCTTCGATGGTGAGCTGCAGCCGCCCGCTCCCGCCTTGGCGGTCGAATCGGGCTTCACGTTCAGCGCTGACGCTGTCGCTTTCGACGCAGACACCGTGCTCGCCGACGTCGCCGACGAGTTGCCCGATTCGACGATCGAGGGCTTCGCCATCGAAGGCGGCGACGGCGGCATCGTTCGCTATCTGGTGTCGACACGCTCACCGCAGGGCGGCGTGCTCGCGGTCACGGTCGCCCCCGACGGCGCCATCCTCGAAGTCGACCCCCTCTGACCCCGTTACGTTTGGTGTCAGACACCAAACGTAACGTCGAGCAGCGACGGGGCGTGTCGGCGTGCCAGGGTGGGTCGATGGGAGTTCCCCGCACGATGATCGCTGCTGTCACCCTCGGTCACGGTGGACCCGAGCAGACGGTGGTGCACACCGAGTGGCCGTGCCCGCAGCCTGCATCTGGTCAGGCGTTGGTGCGGGTGACCGCCGCCGCGCTGAACAACACCGACATCTGGACACGGGCCGGCGCGTACGGCACCGCGGCCGACCCCGACGCAGTTGTCGGTTGGAAGGGCGTGCCGCTTGCGTTTCCGCGGATCCAAGGAATCGACGTCGCCGGCGAGGTCGTCGCCGTGGGCGGCGAGGTCGACGCGGCATGGCGTCGGCCGCGGGTGCTGGTCGATCCGGCGGCTCGCTACGAGAACGGTCTGCCGGCGGACATCATCGGCAGCGAGGTCGACGGCGGCTTCGCCCAGTTCCACGTGTGTTCGATCGACCAGCTCCACGACGTGACCGGTTCGCCGCTCACCGATGCGCAGCTGGCATGTCTGCCGACCGCGTATGGCACGGCACTGGGGATGATCGAACGGGCCGAGATCGAAGCGGGGGAGCGCGTGCTGGTCACCGGGTCGTCCGGCGGAGTCGGGATGGCGGCGATCCAACTGCTCGTCGACCGTAGACTGCGACGTCGTCGCCCGGACGAGTCCCGAGCACCGGGAGTTCGTCGCCAGCCTCGGGGTCGCCGAGGTCTCCGCTCGTGGTGACGACGAGATCGAGGCGCTCGATTCCGTCGATGCGGTCGTCGACGTGGTCGGCGGTGACGAGTTCGGGCGCTCGTCGATCGGCTGCGCGACGAGCGGCCGGCTCGTGACCGCCGGAGCGATCGCCGGGCCGGTGGTGGCGCTCGACCTGCGCCGGCTGTACCTGCAGCAGCGTCGCTTGATCGGCTCGACGATGCACACGCCGGAGCACTTCCGCCGCCTCGCCGAGATCGCCGTCGCCGGCGGCGTCGAACCGATCGTCGCCGCGACGTACCCGCTGGCCGACATCGCCCTGGCGCAGGAGCGGTTCTCCCGACGCGATTTCGTCGGCAAGCTCGTGCTCCGCCCGTGATCACCCCCGAGCCCGGCTGCGGAGGTAGACGTTACGTTTGGTGTCTGACACCAAACGTAACGTGGGTGGGGTCGCCGTGGCGGGCGGCACCCTCCGAGTACCGTGGAGCAGGTCATGTCTACGTGGGGTCCGTCCAAGAAACGAAAGACGTCGAGCACCAGCTCGTCGCGCTCGAAGAGCGGTTCCGGTTCGACGTCGGGGTCCAAGGGCGCCACGAAGGGCGCCGCGGCCAAGGGAACTCCCGCCAAGGGAACTCCTGCCACAGGGGCCTCGAAGCGCACCAAGGCCGGCAGCGTCGACGATCTCACGCCGCCTGAGGGCTCGGGATCCCGGCGGGATCAGGCCCAGGCCGAACTGCGAGTTGCCGTTGGCGGTCGCGAGCACGAGTTCGTCGGAATTGGCCTGATCGGTCTTGCCGTTCTGCTGGGCCTTGCGGTGTACGTCAATCTGGCCGGACCGCTCGGTCGCGGCATCGAAACGCTCACCGGCTGGTTGTTCGGCCTCGGCCGGTACGCGGTGCCCATCGTCCTGGTGTCGGTGGGTGTCTCCCTGCTCCGCAAGGGCCGCTCGGCTGGGCCGTTCCAGCTCGTCATCGGCTGGTCGCTGATGTCGCTGTCGGTGCTCGGCCTGCTGCAGGTGGCACGGGGTGCAGCAGAACTCGGCGATGCAGCTGATCAGGTCTCCGAGGCCGGCGGCTGGATCGGCGCAATCATCGGGGCCCCGCTCGAAGCGATGCTCGCGACGGCCGGTGCAGCCGTCGTGCTGATCCTGGCCTTCACCGGTGGCGCGCTGTTGGTGACGCGCACCTCGGTGAAGACCTTCGCGCAGCAGACCGGTGGGTTCCTGGCGGCGGTGAGTGCGCCGCTCGGTCGCGCCGCCAAGTCGGGCATCAGCAACATCTCGACGCTGAACAGCGACCGTGAGGCCGATGCTGCAGCCCGGGGCGGTTCGGAGGCCGCTGTCGGCGAGGCGTCGGCGCTGGCGCCCGGCCTCTACGACTTCGCTGCCGAGGGCGACGATCTCGCCGGCGGCGAGTTGCCGCCACCGAAGAAGCGGCGGGCGCGCAAGCCCAAGATCGACACCGGCAGCCAGCCGACCGCAGCGGCGGTCGGCGACGGGGCCCATGTCGGCGAGTGGGTGCTGCCGCCGATGACGTTCCTCGAACGGCCCGGCGAGCAGACGATCGACCGCAAGGCGGTCGAGGCACGCGGCCGGATGCTGCACGAGTCGCTCGCATCGCACGGTGTCGAGACCACGCTGCTCGGCATGACGGTCGGGCCGACGGTCACCCGCTACGAACTCGAACTCGGCCCCGGGGTCAAGGTGGCGCGGGTCACCAGCCTGCAGAAGGACATCGCCTACGCGATGGCGGCGGTCGACGTGCGCATCCTCGCCCCGATCCCCGGCCGATCGGCGATCGGCGTCGAGGTGCCCAACCATCAGCGTCAACTCGTCGCACTCGGCGACCTGCTCACGTCGCCCGAAGCCGCCAAGGCCGACAATCCGCTCGACGTTGCGATCGGCAAGGACATCGCCGGCAAGGCAGTGTTCCTCGACCTCGCCGCCACGCCGCACATGCTGATCGCCGGTGCCACCGGTGCCGGCAAGTCGAGTGGCATCAACTGCATCATCACCTCGCTGTTGATGCGCACCACACCCGACGACGTGCGCCTCATCCTGATCGACCCCAAGCAGGTCGAGATGGGTCAGTACGCCCGGCTGCCGCACCTGCTCACCCAGCCGGTGACCAACCCGAAGAAGGCGGCCAACGCCCTCGGCTGGGCGGTCAAGGAGATGGAACGTCGCTACGACGTCCTCTCCGAACTCGGCTACCGCGACATCACCGGCTACAACAAGGCCTTCGCAAAGGGCCAGGTGCAGCCGCCGCTCGGCAGCGAACTCGAATACGAGCACATGCCGTACATCGTGGTGGTCGTCGACGAGCTCAACGACCTGATGATGGTCGCCGCCCGCGACGTCGAGGAGTCGATCACCCGCATCGCCCAGAAGGCTCGTGCGGTCGGCATCCACCTGATCGTCGCCACGCAGCGACCGTCGGTGGGCGTGATCACCGGCGTGATCAAGGCCAACATCCCGGCCCGCATGGCCTTCGCCGTGTCGAGCCTCACCGACAGTCGCGTGATCCTCGACCAGCCCGGCGCCGAGAAGCTCGTCGGCAAGGGCGACATGCTGCTGCTGCCCGGCAACTCGTCGGTCGCCAACCGCATCCAGGGTTCGTTCATCAGCGAGGACGAGGTTCGCCAGGTCGTCTCCCACTGGCGGGCCCAGGCGCCCGAGCCCGTCTACTCCAACGACGTCGAATCCGGCGGCGAGGGTGGTGGCGATGCTGCAGCTCCCGGCCAGTCGTCGCTGGTGCCGCCCCGCCCCGACGGTCCGGCCCCGGTGCGGCCTCGCCCGCCGGCGCTGCCGGCGCCATGGCGTCGATGGACGACCTCGACGTCACCTCCGACGCCAACGCGTTCTCCGCTGGCGACGAGGACGAGGACACCGCGATGATGCGCCAGGCGATGGAGTTGGTGGTCCGCAGCCAGCTCGGGTCGACCTCGATGCTGCAGCGCAAGCTCAAGGTCGGCTTCGCCCGGGCGGGGCGCATCATGGACCTGCTCGAGCAGCGCGGCGTCGTCGGCCCGAGCGAGGGCTCGAAGGCCCGTTCGGTGCTGATGACCGTGGAGGAGTTCGAACTGCTCCAGCAGAACGGCCAACTCTGACCGTTCTCGTGAACAACTTCACCTCTGAGAGGTGAAACTGTTCACGAGAACCGCCGACTGTGAGGCGGGGGTCGCGGGCCTGGCAACATGAGGTGATGGACCAGCCGACGCTCACCGAATTCACGCCCGCACTGACCGAGCTCGCCAGCGGGCTGCAGTTCCCCGAGGGGCCGATCTCGATGTCCGACGGCTCGGTCGTGCTCGTCGAGATGTTCGGGCCCCGGCTCACCAAGGTGCATCCGGACGGCAGCACGGAGACCATCGCCGAGATTCCCGGCGGACCGAACGGAGCCGCCGTCGGGCCCGACGGCGCGTTCTACCTGTGCAACAACGGTGGGTCGTTCACGCCGCTCGACCTCGGCGGTCTCACACTGCCGACGGGCGGCTTCGACGAGAGCACGTACCTGGGTGGGCGGATCCAGCGCGTCGATCCCCACGACGGCACGATCACCGATCTCTACACCGAGTGCGACGGCCGTCCGCTCCGCGGTCCGAACGACCTCGTGATGGACGGCCACGGTGGCTTCTGGTTCACCGACCACGGCATCCGCAACGAACACGCGCGCACCGCTGACCTGACCGGCATCTACTACGCCCACGCGGACGGCTCGGGCATCACCGAAGCGGTCTTCCCGACCGATTCGCCGAACGGCATCGGCCTGTCTCCCGACACCGACACGCTCTACTGGGCCGAGACCCACACCGGTCGTCTGTTCCAGCGAGCGGTCGAATCGCCGGGCGAACTCGCGCCCGCCGACCTGCTCGACCCGGGCGTGCTGTACGGGTTCCCCGGCTACCAGTTCCTCGATTCCCTCGCCGTCGACGGTGAGGGTTGGGTGTGCGTCGCCACGATCTTCAACGGCGGCATCACGGCGATCTCGCCGGACGGCACCCAGATCGAGCACTACGCCACCGGCGACCTGCTCACCACCAACATCTGCTTCGGCGGCGACGACCTGCGCACGGCGTACGTCACCTGCTCGAGCACCGGTCGACTCGTGTCGTTCCCGTGGCCGCGACCCGGGTTGCGGCTCGCCCACCAGTGATCCCGGTCATGGGCGCGACGAGCCGGCCCGGTATCCGCCGACCACCGCGGGGCGTCACCTGATGGACAAGTTCCGCTCGACGCAGTGACACAGCCAGCCAGCAGCCCGGCCAGGTAGCGTGGTACGATCGTGTCCCAGCGGTTCTACATCGAGACGCTCGGCTGCCCGAAGAACGACGTCGACTCCGACAAGCTGGTCGGCGCGCTCCTCGCGGACGGCATGGAGCCCACCGATGACGCTGCCCTCGCCGATCTCGTCGTGGTCAACACCTGCGCGTTCATCGACGACGCCCGCCGCGAGTCGATCGACACGATTCTCGAACTCGACGAACGACGCGCCGACGGCTCCCGCCTCGTCGTCACCGGCTGCATGGCCGAACGCTACGGCGACGAACTCGCCGCCGAGCTTCCCGAGGTCGACCAGGTCGCCGGATTCGGTCAGGCCTTCAACGTCACCCCGGCCGAACGTGACGGCACCGAGGTGCCGAAGGGCGCCGCAGCCGGTCGCAAGCTGATCCCGGTCTCGTCGACGCCGCTGCCCGAGTTCGATCTGCTCAACCTGCCGCGGCCGAAGTCGGCGGTGCCGTGGGCCTACGTGAAGATCGCCGAAGGCTGCGACCGTTCCTGCGGCTTCTGCGCGATTCCCAGCTTCCGCGGGCCGCAACGCAGCCGCGACATCGCATCGATCCTCACCGAGGTCGACCAGCTCGAGGCCCGCGAGATCGTGCTCGTCGCTCAGGACCTGGCGTCGTACGGCAAGGATCGCCCGGGTGAGTTGGGGGCCGGCTCGATCGTGCCGCTCGTCAAGGCCGTGGCCGACGAAGTCGACCGCGTCAGGCTGCTCTACTTGTACCCGAGCGACCTGAGCGACGAGCTGATCGATTCGATCTGCGAGTCCGGTGTTCCTTACTTCGACCTGTCGCTGCAGCACGTCAGCAAGCCGCTGCTGCGCCGGATGCGTCGGTGGGGTGACGGCCAGCGGTTCCTCGATCGCATCGCCGACATCCGTGAGCGCGAGCCCGAGGCTGCGTTCCGCAGCAACTTCATCGTCGGCTATCCCGGTGAGACCGAGGCCGACCACGATCAGCTCCTGCACTTCGTCGAGCACGCGCAGCTCGATTGGTGCGGCTTCTTCTCCTACAGCCGAGAGGACGGTACGTACGCTGCCGACCTCGACGGCGCGGTCGATCCGTCGTTGATGAACGAACGCCTCGCCGAGTTGCGCGAGTTGCAGGACGACATCACCGCGACACGGCGCGATGCGCTCATCGGCTCGACGATCGAAGTGCTCGTCGACACCGTTGGGGTGGCGCGCAGCCATCGCGAAGCTCCCGAGATCGACGGGATCGTCCACGTCGACCGGACGTTGACGCCCGGTGAGATCCTCGACGTCGAGATCGTCGACGCGCTCGGCCCTGACCTGGTTGCTGCAGGCGTCACCGCTGACACACTCGAGGCCGCTGAATGACGGTGCCACCCGACAAGCTCGCCACGTGGGCGAATGCGATCACCGTCGGGCGACTGCTGCTGTCGCCGCTGATGTTCTGGGCGATCCCGAACGACGACCAGGGGTCGTGGATCGCGCTCGCCCTGTGGTTCGTCCTGTGCTCCAGCGACGGCATCGACGGCTGGATGGCCCGCCGCCACGGCACCACGTCGGCCGGTGCATTTCTCGACCCGCTCGCCGACAAGGTCCTCGTGCTCGGCGCGATGTTCACCCTCGTCAGTACCGGTGTCTTCTGGGCGGTGCCGGTGATCATCATCGCCGCCCGTGAGTTCGTGATCAGCGTGTATCGGGTGCTCGTCGGTGGCAGGGGCATCAGCGTGCCGGCATCGAAACTCGGCAAGTACAAGACGGTGGCCCAACAGTTCGCCGTTGCGTTTGCGCTCTTCCCGCCGACGGCGCTCGATGCCACGTGGCTGTGGAACGGGTTGCTCTGGATTGCTGTTGCGCTGGCGTGATCAGCGGAGCGCAGTACCTGTGGCGGGCCCGCCAGCTCTCAGCGGTTTCGTCGCCCGTCACTGTCGACCAGGTGGGCTGAGTGGCGCTGCGCTGCGACGTGCTCGCGGTCGGCACCGAACTGCTGTTGGGTCAGATCATCGACTCGAACTCGGCGTGGATGGGTGGGGAACTGGCAGCGAACGGCATCGACTCGCTGGTGCAGGTCAAGGTGGGCGACAACGTCGGCCGTATCGAGACCCAGCTGCGCCGGCTGCTGGAGCGGGCAGATGCGGTGATCATGTGCGGCGGTCTCGGCCCGACCCATGACGATCTCACCCGTGAGGCAATCGCTGCGGTGATGGGTGTCGACCTGGTGCTCGACGATGCCGTGGCCGACGTGATCCGCAAGATGTTCGAGTCTCGGGGTCGCCGCATGTCGGAGAACAACCTGCGTCAGGCGATGGTCCCGGTCGGCGCGACGATCATCCCGCAGACGCGAGGGACGGCACCCGGACTGATCTGCCCGGTGTCGGTCGGTGGCGTCGACAAGGTCGTCTATGCCGTACCCGGGGTGCCCCATGAGATGTACGACATGATGGAGCGGGCGATCCTGCCGGACCTGCGACGACGCAGCGGTGAGGACTCGGTGATCCGAAGCCGGGTGTTGCGCACGTGGGGTGAGAGTGAGAGCGGCCTCAACGAGCGCCTCGACGCCGTCATCGAGCAGCTCGAGGGGCCCGACACACCGACGCTGGCGTTCCTGGCGAGCGGCTGGGAGGGGCTCAAGGTGCGCCTCACGTCGAAGACGCCCACCGGCGCCGAGTGCGACGAACAACTCGATCACTGGGAGCAGATCGTTCGAGCCGAGCTCGGCGACCTGGTGTTCGGCACGAACGACGACACCATGGAATCGGTGGTGCTCGACCTGTGTCGGTCCCGAGGGCTGACGTTGGCGACTGCCGAATCGGTGACCGGCGGTCTCGTCGGTGCCCGCCTCACTGCGATCCCTGGGGCGAGCACGGTCTTCCGCGGTGCCGTGGTCAGTTACGCCACCGAGGTCAAGCAGGAGCTCCTCGGCGTGGGGGAGGGGCCGGTCGTCAGCGAAGCGGCCGCCCGTCAGATGGCCCACGGCGTACGTGAGCGCCTCGGCGCCGACATCGGCCTCGCGCTCACCGGCGTCGCCGGCCCCGACGAACAGGACGGCCAACCCGTCGGCACGCTCTACGTGGGCATGGTCGGCCCCGGATTCGACGAGGTCCGCCACGCCCGCCTCCCCGGCCAACGCGAACAGATGCGCCAGTTCTCGGTGATCACCTCGCTCGGCTTCCTGCGCTCCGAACTGGCCGCCCGCTAGGGACGTCGCCGCGCCGACAACCGTTCAGCGAGCGCGACTGCGGAGGAAACTCCGTGAAGTCGCTGGCGAACAGGACGTTTGCCGTCTGACCGTTCTTCGGTGGCGTGAGGCGGAGCGACACCGACGCAGCGAAGTCCCGTGGGTCGAGGTAGTAGCAGCGTCGGGTCTCCGGCGAGTAGATCGCAAGGACGTCGATTTCATCCCGTTCGATCGGTCTTGCGTGCACTCCGTTGCGGTCCGACCAGACGCTGCGAAAGTGCACTGGAAGTACCCCCCGGCTGGTCGCACGGTATTTCACCTGGACGCGGGAGAACACACCGTCCTGGTAGGCGACGAGGTCGAACGGAGCATGTTCGGTGAGAGGCAGCAGCACCATCGCTCCGCGCTCGGCCAGGTCGGCGTGGACCTGAGCTGTCGCTATGTCGCCCTTGTCCTTGGTGTGATGACGAACCGGCACAGCAACAGAATACCCATCTGTTGCTGTGCCGGCGGTGCGAGACGGTAGTTTCAGTGTTCAGGCCCCTGTAGCTCAGCTGGACAGAGCAAGTCCCTTCTAATGACAAGGTCGCAGGTTCGAATCCTGCCGGGGGCGCTGTAGTGTGCAACACCGCTGCGTCGACCCGAGTCGTCCGCGGCCCCACCCCCGATCAGGCGAGGTTCTGCGTGAAGTTCAAGAAGGGCGAAACCGTCATCTACCCCCAGCACGGCGCATGCGTCGTGCAAGGGACCAAGAAGATGGAGTTCTTCGGCGAGAAGCAGGAGTACTTGATCCTGAAGACCGTCATCAACGAGATGACCCTCAAGGTGCCGATCTCGAGCACCGACGACGTCGGTGTTCGCCCGCCCGTGTCGGCCGACGAACTCGAGGACTTGGTGTCCGTGCTGGCAAAGCCAGATCCCCGCGTGCCCTCCAACTGGAGCCGCCGGTTCAAGAACCACCAGGAGAAGCTCAAGAGCGGCGACGTCTACCAGGTTGCCGAAGTGGTCCGAAACCTCGCTGCTCGCAACCGCGACGCGTCGCTGTCGGCTGCCGAGCGCACGATGTACGAGCGGGCGCGGGTGAACCTGATCTCCGAGATCTCACCGGCGCTCAAGGTGTCGGCCGAGGACGCTGAGGCCTACCTCGACGACGCGCTCGCCAAGGGCGTACTCAAGGCCCCGCCGGCGGAACCCAAGAAGAAGAAGTAGCGCTCACATCAGGGGGCAGACCCCTGCTGTCACGCTCAGAGGGCGAATCGGACGGTCACCGGCAGGTGATCGCTGATCGCCGCCCAGTCCGCACCTCCGGCGGGCACCGACGCGTCGACGTCGGTGGCGTGTGCCGGCAGCAACACGTGATCGAGCAGCTGCGTCGGAGCCTCGGACGGGTTGCTCATGTTCGGCACCACGTGCTCCGTTCCCGGGAGCGCTTCGATGATCGTCGGGTCGTCGGCGTCGTTGAAGTCGCCCGCCACCACCGGTGGTGGATCGTCTCCGATGTTCGCAACCAGCTCGCTCACCCGAGCAGCTTCGGCACGACGTGACGCAGCGTCCTGATGCGGCGACAGGTGCAGGTTGTAGACCATCAGCATCGAGCGGTCGGCACGACCGACCAACCCCCACTGGGCGATCCGGCGCTGCCAGCTCCGCATCGGCTGGCCATCGGACACCTCGGTGTGACCCACGGCATCGAGCAGGTGCGGCGTCATGATCGCCATGCCCTCCGACCTCCACCACATCAGTTTCGTGTACGGCGAATGCTTGAGCACCCACGAGTACCTCATCTGCAGTGCGGCCGCCAGCGCTGCGGCCTGCCCCTTGCGGATCTCCTGCAGCGCGACGATGTCGGGCTCCTCGTCGCGGATGGCAACGGCGACGGCGTCGACGTCGGGCCGTGCCGAACCGTGCACGTTCCACGTCAGTACGGTCCACCGTTGTTGCGGGGGCGGCGTTGCGGCCGGCGAATCCGACGTCATGTCGCCGAGTGTCGCAGGTCGCCGTGCCAGACTCGGCGACCATGACAACGATTGCGTTCCTCGGCCTCGGCGTGATGGGTGCTCCCATGGCCCGCCATCTCCGCAAGGCGGGCAACCAGATGGTCGTCTACAACCGAACGGCGTCGAAGGCGCTGGCATGGGTCGCGCTCAACGGCAACCAGGCGGCTCCGACCCCGGCAGAGGCGGCCGATGGTGCCGACATCGTGGCGATGTGTGTCGGCAACGACGATGATGTCCGCGAAGTTGCGCTCGGCCCGAACGGCGCCCTCGATTCGATGGCGCCAGGAACGATTCTCATCGATCACACCACTGCGTCGGCCGGCGTGGCTCGGGAGCTGGCAGCGGCGTGCGCCGAGCGAGGGGTCGGATTCGTCGATGCCCCGGTGTCCGGGGGGCAGGCCGGTGCCGAGAACGGCCAGCTCACCGTCATGTGCGGGTGCGACGACGCCGAGGTGTTCGAACGGGCGAAGATCGCCATCGATGCCTACGCAACGTCGTGTGTTCAGCTCGGCCCGGCGGGTGCGGGCCAGCTCACCAAGATGGTCAACCAGATCTGCATCGCCGGACTCGTTCAGGGTCTCGCAGAGGGTGTCAACTTCGCGAAACTCGCCGGGCTCGACGTCGATCAGGTCGTCGACGTGATCGGCAAGGGCGCTGCGCAGAGCTGGCAGATGGACAACCGGGCGCGCACGATGGCCGCCGACGAGTTCGACTTCGGCTTCGCGGTCGAATGGATGCGCAAGGACCTCGGGATCGTCCTCGACGAAGCCGACCGCAACGGCGCGCGACTTCCGGTCACGGCGCTCGTCGACCAGTTCTACAAAGACGTCGTCGCCCGTGGCGGCGAGCGCTGGGACACGAGCAGCCTCATCCGTCTGCTCTCCTGATGTGACGTTTGGTGTCAGACACCAAACGTCACATCTCACGCGAAGTTGGCGGCGATCTCGGTGCGGAACTCGTCGTACTTGGCGAGTCGTTCGTCGGGTGTCGAGCCGAGGGTGAAGTCGGGCACGATCAGTTCGTCGAAGCCGAGCTCGGCGTAGCGGCCGATCTCGTCGACGAGCTGCTCGTTCGATCCGATGATCGATCGTTCGCCCATGTCGCCGCCTCTGATGTTCTCGGCGAGCTCGGCGTTGTCGGTCATGAACACCAGGGCCTGTGTCGACTTCCACAGTGTCGCCGGATCGCGCTCGACCTGTTCGCACGCGGTGTGGAGCTTCTCGAGGGCTCCGCCGGCCATGTCGGGTGCACCCCAGGTGTTCCACTCGTCGGCGTGACGAGCGGTGATGCGCAGCATGCGCGGGCTGCCGGTGCCGACCAGGATCGGCAGCGGAGACTGGACCGGCTTCGGGTTCGCCGGCGCGTCGGTGATGTCGTAGAAGTCGCCGTGGAAGTCGGTGCGGTCCTCGTTGAGCAGCGACCGGATCACCTGGATCGCCTCCTCGAAACGGCTGACCCTCGCACCGGGGGCCTCGAGGTCGATGCCGTACGCCTGGTGTTCGTTGATCTGCCATCCCGCACCGATGCCGAGCACGAGTCGTCCGTCGGAGATGTGATCGATCGTGGCCGCTCGATTGGCGAGCACAGCGGGGTGATGGACCGAGGTTGGAGCGACCAGCGACCCGATACGGAGGCGGTCGGTGACCGCAGCGATCGCCGGCAGCATCGACCAGCATTCGTGGACGTTGCCGGGCAGCACGTCCTCGCTGCCCGAGTTCGGCATGTAGTGGTCGGCGTACCAGAGGCAGTGCCAGCCGTCGCGGTCGGCCGCACGAGCGAGGTCGAGGACTTCGGCGGGTGGGCGTTCGGGGTTCGGCCAGATCGAGAACTTCATGAACGTCGACCGTAACCTCTGGCCTGATGTCGAGCGACGCCGAGTCCGCCGCGGTGCCAGCGGATCATGAGTTGTGGGAGGCGCACGCGGACTGGTGGATCGAGGGATTCACCGAGGGCGCCGACCCGGAGTACGTCGAACAGATCCTGCCGCTCGCGGCGGCGGAACTCGATGGCTTCGGTCGGGTGCTCGATCTCGGCTGCGGTGACGGGCAGATCAGCCGGCTGCTGGCCGGGCTGGGCGCCCGGGTCGTCGGCGTCGACCCGACGTGGAACCAGATCCGGGTGGCCCACGAGCGCGGCGGGGGAGCGGCCTACGCTCGATCCGGGGCTGCGGCGCTGCCGTTCGCCGGACGGATCGTTCGATGCGGTGGTGGCGTGCCTCGTCTTCGAACACATCGACGACCTCGACGATGCGATCGCCGAGGTGGCCAGGGTGCTGCGGCCGGGCGGGCAGTTCAGCTTCTTCCTCAACCATCCGCTGCTGCAGACACCGGGAAGTGGATGGATCGACGATCACACCGTGGATCCACCCGAGCAGTACTGGCGCATCGGGCCGTATCTCATCGAGCAGGACTCTGTCGAGCAGGTGGAGCTGGGCGTGTTCATCCGGTTCGTTCACCGCCCGCTGTCGCGCTACCTCAACTCGCTCGCCGAACACGGGCTGCTCCTCGAGCGCATGGTCGAGCCTGCGCCTCCCGACGGATTCCTCGACCGAGCGTTCGAGTACGCCGAGGCATCGGCCATCCCCCGTCTGCTGTATCTCCGCCTCCGCCGAGCCTGACCGGACCCCACCCGAGCGACGTGGGCGAGCGATGAGCGACGTGGCCGTATCCGGTCCGTTCGCTCATCGCCGACGTGGGATGTGTGCACGAGCGATGAGCGAAGTGGCCGTATCTGGTCTGTTCGCTCATCGCCGCAGGGCTGATCGGTAGGGTGGGGCGCCGTGGCCGACATCGTGCTGATCACCGGATTGTCGGGAGCCGGTCGGTCGGCGGTGGCCGACGTGCTCGAAGACCTCGGCTGGTTCGTGGTCGACAACCTGCCGACGACACTGATCGGCACCATCGTGGAACTCGCCGCGAAGCCGACCTCCGACATCGACCGCCTGGCGCTCGTCGCCGGCCGCCAGCACACCGAGGTGCTCAGCAAAGTCGGCGAACTGCGTGCGGTCGGCCACGACGTACGGACGGTCTTTCTCGATGCGTCGACCCCGGAGCTGGTTCGGCGCTACGACGCCACTCGCCGTCGTCATCCGTTGGCCGACGACGCGGATGGTCTCGTCGAGTCGATCGAACTCGAACGTTCGTTGCTGGCACCGGTTCGCGACGCTGCCGACCTCGTCATCGACACCAGCGACCTCAACGTGCATCAGCTCAAAGAGCGCATCGACCACGCCTTCGACGCTCCGACGGGTTCGCGTCTCCAGGTGGCGGTCGAGAGTTTCGGATTCAAGTACGGGCTGCCGCTCGACGCCGACATCGTGATGGACGTCCGATTCCTGCCCAACCCACACTGGGACGACGTGCTGCGGCCGCTGACCGGACACGATCCCAAGGTGCGCGACTACGTGCTCGAAACCGCCGTCGGGTCGAACTTCGTCGACCAGTTCGACGAGCTGCTCGGCACCCTGCTCCCGCAGTACCAGGCCGAAGGCCGCAGCTACCTCACGGTGGCGATCGGTTGCACCGGCGGACGGCACCGTTCGGTGGCCGTCTCCGAGGAACTCGCATCGCGACTGCGCGGCCGTGGGGTTGCCGTCACCGCAGCGCACCGCGACCTCTCTCGCTGAACCCGACGCATCACCCCCTCACCCTCGTTTGCGTTGCAGTTCGGCCGGCCCGTCCCATCCGTTCTGTCACGCAAACGTGGTTGCCGGGTTCCACCCACGTTTGCGTTGCAGTTCGGCCGGCCCGCCCCATCCGTTCTGTCACGCAAACGTCGTATTGGTGAGCGGGCCTGAGCCACGAACTACAGTCGGTGGTGAACATCGACGTTCCCCCACGCCTGAGGAGGCATCACCAACATGACGGTCAGAGTCGGCATCAACGGTTTCGGACGCATCGGACGAAACTTCTTCGCGCCGCCAAAGCAAGCGGCGCCGACATCGACTTCGTGGCGGTGAACGACCTCGGATCGATCGACACGATGGCGCACCTCCTCAAGTACGACTCGGTGCTCGGACGCTTCCCCGACAAGGTCACCGCGACCAAGTCGAGCATCAAGGCGGGCAGCGACACGCTCAAGGTGCTCAGCGAGCGCAATCCGGCCGATCTGCCGTGGGGCGATCTCGGTGTCGACGTCGTCGTGGAATCGACCGGCTTCTTCAACAGCCGCGATGGCGCAGCTGCCCACCTCGACGGTGGTGCACCGCTGGTGATCGTGTCGGCTCCGGCGTCGAATGCCGACGCCACGTTCGTCTACGGCGTGAACCACAAGGACTTCAGGATCAGCAAGCACAAGGTGATCTCGAACGCCAGCTGCACCACCAACTGCTTCGTTCCGATGGTCAAAGTGCTCGACGACGCGTTCGGTGTCGAGCAGGGCCTGATGACCACGATCCACTCCTACACCGGCGACCAGAACCTCGTCGACGGCCCGCACGGCGACATGCGTCGCGCTCGTGCGGCGGCGATCAACATCGTCCCCACGTCCACCGGCGCCGCCCGGGCGACATCGCTCGTGATGGAGTCGATGAAGGGCAAGCTCGACGGCACCGCACTTCGTGTGCCGACGCCCAACGGTTCGCTCACCGACTTCACCGTCAACTTGAAGAAGGCCGCCAGCGTCGAGCAGATCAACGCAGCGTTCGAAGCTGCCAGCAAGAAGGCCCTGAAGGGCGTCCTCAAGTACACCGAGGATCCGATCGTGCTGGCCGACATCGTCACCGACCCGCACTCGTGTGTGTTCGATGCCGGGCTCACGATGAGCATGGGCAAGCTGGTCAAGATCAACGGCTGGTACGACAACGAGTGGGGTTACTCGAACCGCCTCGTCGACCTCACGATGTTCACCGGCTCCAAAGTCAAGCGCTGAGCGGGCGGCGACCATGAGCGAGATCCCCGTACTGGAGGATCTGGAGGCGCAACTCGGCGATCTGTCGGGCAAGCGCATCTTGGTGCGCACCGACTTCAACGTGCCGCTCGGCGACGACGGCCGGATCGCCGACGACTTCCGGATCCGCGCGGCCCTTCCCACCATCGAGTGGCTCACCGAGCGGGGTGCGAACGTCGTCACCGCCAGCCATCTCGGTCGGCCGAAGGGTGCCCCGGATCCGAAGTTCTCGATGGATCCCGTGCGCGCCCGCCTCGCCGAGTTGGCGCCCGGCGTCGAGCTGCTCGAGAACCTTCGGTTCGATCCGGGCGAGACCGGCAACGACCCGGCGTTCGTCGCGCAGCTCGTCGACGGCATCGACGGCTACGTCAACGACGCGTTCGGTGCATCGCATCGTGCGCATGCGTCGATCGTCGGCCCGCCGCAGTTCGTGCCCAGTGCAATGGGGCGCCTCCTGCAGCAGGAGGTCGAGGTCCTGCTCGGGCTTCGCGACAAACCCAAGCATCCGTTCGTCGCGGTGCTGGGCGGCGCCAAGATCTCCGACAAGCTCGGCGTGGTCGAGGCGCTGTTGGACGTCGTCGACTCGCTGGTGATCGGCGGGGCGATGTGTTTCACGTTCTTCGCCGCGCAGGGCAAGCCGATCGGCGATTCGCTGTTCGAGCCCGACCAGGTCGACACCTGCAAGCGCCTCCTCGCCGAAGCGACCGCCAAGGGCAAGACGATCCATCTGCCCGACGACATCACCGGCACGACCGCCGATGGCGAGTACGCCACGTTCGGGACCCGGCTGCCCGACGGGGCGAAGGGCTTCGACATCGGCCCCGGGTCGGCGGCTGCGTTCACCGACGTGATCATGGACGCTCGCATGGTGTTCTGGAACGGCCCGATGGGGATGTTCGAAGACGAGCGGTTCGCCTCCGGCACACGGACGGTGGCACACGCCATGGCCGACACCAAGGCGTTCACCGTCGTCGGCGGTGGCGACTCGGCTGCCGCCCTGGCCCAGTTCAAACTCGATGACGAGGTCGACCACGTCTCCACCGGGGGCGGCGCCAGCCTCGAACTCCTCGAGAACGGCGACCTGCCCGGTCTCCAAGCACTCCGCAACGCCGCGCAACAGAACGGCACGAAGGGAACCTGATGGCTCGACGCCCACTCATCTCCGGCAACTGGAAGATGAACCTCAACCACTTCGAGGCGATCCAAACCGTCCAGAAGCTGCACTACCTGGTGCCGACAGAGACGTTGCAGGACGTCGACGTGAGCATCCACCCACCGTTCACCGACATCCGCAGCATCCAGACGGTGATCGAAACCGAGGACCTCGACTTCCACCTCGGTGCCCAGCACTGCCACTTCGAAGACAGCGGTGCGTTCACCGGCGAGATCTCGCCGGCCTTCCTCGAGAAGCTCAACGTCGTGTACGTGATCGTCGGGCACTCCGAGCGGCGCGAGATCTTCGGTGAGACCGACGAGATGGTCAACACGAAGGTCGCGGCCATCCAGACCCACGGCATGACGCCGATCATGTGCTGTGGTGAAACGCTCGAGGAACGAGAAGCGGGGGACACCGAATCGAAGGTGCTCGGTCAGATCGAGGCCGGTCTCGCTGGACGCACCAACGAACAGATCGCCTCGCTGGTGATCGCCTACGAGCCGATCTGGGCGATCGGTACCGGCAAGACCGCCACCAGCGACGACGCACAGACCGTGTGCGCGGCCATCCGCAACAAGCTCCGCGAGCTCACCGACGACGCGACCGCCGACGCAGTGCGGATCCAGTACGGCGGCTCGGTCAAGGGAGCGAACGCCACCGAGCTGATGGCGCAACCCGACATCGACGGCGCCCTCGTCGGCGGCGCCAGCCTCGATCCCGACGAATTCGCCAGCATCGTCCAGTTCGGAACCTGACCGTTACGCGGTGCCAGGCACCGCGTCGCCGGTTTGACTTTTCACACAGCCGAAATGCGGGTGCCTACCCCTCGGTAACTGCCGCTGCTAGGGTCGCCAGAGCTTCTTTCACCAGGGAGGGGGAAGAAGCGTGAGCAGTTGCTGTCGAACGCCGTCCAGGAAACACCTGGACGGGCGGTTCCTGTGGCACCCACACCCTCCCGTTTACATTCCCCATCCAGGAGGACAACTACGTGAACACGACACGACGGGGCCGTTCGGCCCTCGCACTCGTTGCGGCGTCGGCGCTGGTCTTCGCAGCCTGTGGCAGCGATGACGACAGCGGCGACTCAGGAGACAGCGGTGGCGACACCACCGATGCTCCCGACACCACCGATGACGAAATGACCGATGACACCACCGACGCCGGGGAGGGCGACGGCGGTGCGACTGCTGAGGGGATTGCCTACGGCAACGCCCAGGAGTTCAGCAACTACAACAACAACCTCGGCACCAGCAACTCGGTGAAGAACTCGATCGTTCTCAACCAGGTGCAGCCGAACCCGTACAACTTCGCCGGCCCGACCGGTGCGCCTCGAGCTCGACACCGAGCTGATGGACTCCGTCGAGATCGTCAGCGAAGACCCGCTGACCATCGAGTACGTCGTCAACGCCGATGCGGTGTGGTCCGACGGTGAGCCGATCGACTGTGACGACTTCCAGCTGCAGTACTACGCCAACAACGGCCTGTACTTCCAGCTCGACGATGCCGGCGAGCCGGTCATCGACGAGGAGACCGAGGCCGAAGTGTTCCTCTTCGACCTGGTCGGCACCACCGGCTACGACCGATGGACGACGCCCTCGCATGCTCCGAGGACGGCAAGACCATCACGGTCACCTACGCCGAGCCGTTCGCCGACTGGCAGTCGGTGTTCAGCGGCCAGATTCCGGCCCACGTCATCGAGCGTGAGTCCGGCGTCGACGACCTGTTGGGTGCGTTCGAGGCCGACGACATCGAGGCCATCACGGCCATCGCCGAGACCTACAACACGCTGTACACGGTGAACCCGGGCGAGATCAACGACGACACCATGCTCTCCGGTGGCAAGTTCGCCATCGGTGCGTGGGAGCCGGGCGCGAGCATCACGCTCGTCCCGAACGAGGCCTACTGGGGTACCCCCGCAGAAGGTCCGGTCGTGATCCGCATCATCGCTGAGGAAGCACAGTCCCAGGCGCTCGCCAACGGCGAGATCAACGCCATGGACCCGCAGCCGAGCGTCGACCTCATCGGTCAGCTCGACGCCATCGACGGCGTCATCGTCGAGACCGGCAACCAGTACATCTGGGAGCACTTCGACTTCAACTTCAACAGCGAGATCTGGAGCGACATCCAGGTGCGTGAGGCATTTGCCAAGTGCTTGCCTCGTGAGCAGATGGTCGAAGCGCTGATCCAGCCGGTGAACCCGGAGGCCGAGGTCCTCAACAACCGTTGGATCCAGCCGTTCGAAGATGGCTACCAGGACAACTCTGGTGGCGTCTCCGAGCTCGACCTCGAAGCCGCCCAGGCGCTCCTCGATGCTTCCGGCGTCGCGCAGCCCGTTCCGGTGCGCCTCGGCTGGTTCGACAACGGTGGCAACCAGCGTCGTACCGACCAGGTCGCTCTCACCATCGAGAGCTGCAACCAGATCGGCTTCGACATCCAGGACGCCGGCTCCGAGACGTTCTTCGACGTCGAGCTGGCCGCTGGTGACTGGGACATCGCCATGTTCGCATGGGCCGGTAGCCCGCTGAAGAGCGGTGCCGTGTCGCACCTACCAGTCTGGGTACCGGCAACAATGTCGGCAACATCGACATCCCGGAGATCGAGCCGCTCCTCGACGGAGTTGCTCGTCACGACCGGATCCGCAGGCTCAGATCGATCTGGCCAACCAGATCGACACGATCCTGTGGGAGAAGCTGGCCACCATCCCGGTGTTCAGCTTCCCGGGTGTCGTCGCCTACAGCGACAACGCCGGCCAACGTGGTGTACAACCCGTCGCAGAACGGGCTCACCTGGAACGCTGCTTCTTGGCAGCTCTCCTGATCCAGGTCCGGTCGCTCTGACCTGACTACTGTGAAGCGGGTGCGCCGGGCTCCGGCCCGGCGCACCATCTTCGTTTCAGACCTCTTCGTATGTTCTTCTTCATCGTTCGCCGCATGCTGGTCGCCATCCCGATCCTGTTCGCGTCGTCGTTCTTCATGTTCTTCCTGGTCACCATCTCCGGTGACCCGTTGGCCGACCTGCGCCAGTCGACCAACCCCAACGTCGATCAACTGATCGCCGCTCGCCGTCAGCGCCTCAACCTCGATCAGGGGTTCTTCGAGCGCTACATCGACTGGCTGAGCGGCATCCTTCGCGGCGACTTCGGCCAGAACCGCGAGGGCCAGGACGTCTCCGCCCTGCTCGGCGACGCCGTCGTCACCACCTTCCGCCTCGTGCTCCTCGCGTCGCTGCTGTCGATCGTGCTCGGCATCCTCGTCGGCATCATCTCCGCCGTGCGCCAGTACAGCGTCATCGACTACTCGTCGACGTTCGCTGCGTTCCTCTTCTATTCGCTTCCGGTGTTCTGGTTGGCGGTGCTCCTCAAGGAGTTCGGCGCCATCCGGTTCAACGACTTCCTCGAAGCGCCCGGTCTGTCGGTCACCGGCATCATCATCCTCAGCGTGTTGCCGGCGATCTTCGCGTACGGCATCGCCCCGGGAGACACCAAGCGCCGAGCGCTCATTGCTGCGGCATCACCGGCGTCGTCTTCCTCGTCGGTCTCGTGATCATCGATGCGACCGACTGGATGCTCAATCCCGGGTTGTCGTTGCCGGTGATCGCCCTGCTGTCCCTGCTGATCGGGGTCGGTTCGGCGGCGCTGTTCGCGCCGCTCGAGAACCGTCGGGTGCTGGCTGCCGAGCATGGTCACCGCGCTCGTCGGCGTGGTCGGTTCGGTGGTTTTCAGCTCGTGGATCGAAGATCCGAGCTGGACGCAGCTGCTGTTGTTGTTCGTGTTCTCGCTGCTCACCGGTGCCGTCGTCGGCTCGCTCGTCGGTGGCGAGATCGACCGCCGCGCCGCGGTCAGCGCGGGCATGTGGACGACGGTCGGCGTCGGCCTGGTGGTCGTGTTCGACCAGTTCATCTCGGCGTGGGAACCGGGACGTACCATCGCCACGATCGGCCCGCAGAGCCCCAACCTCACCGGGCCGTTCTGGGTGCGGATGATCGACTACGCCGGCCACCAGATCCTGCCGTCGATCACCCTGGCGCTCATCGGTTTCGCCACGTTCATGCGGTTCACACGCTCGTCGATGCTCGAAACGCTCAAGTCCGACTACGTCCGCACGGCCAAGGCCAAGGGCCTGCCCGGCACGCAGGTGATCATGCGCCACGCGTTCCGTACGGCGCTCATTCCGGTGATGACGGTCGTCACGATCAGCATCGCCGCGATCATCGAGGGCGCCGTCATCACCGAGCAGGTCTTTGCCTGGAAGGGCATGGGTTCGCTGTTCATCGAGGGCCTGAACAACGTCGATCCGTACCCGGTGATGGGCTTCTTGCTCGTCACGTCGATCGTGATCATCTTCATGAACGCTGTTGCCGACATCATGTACGCCTATCTCGACCCGAGGATCCGCCGATGAGCGACCCCACCAGCGGCCGCGATCCCGGTCGCATCCCCAAGTCGGTCGCGGCGCCAGGCCGGGCCGGCGTGAACATCGCCGGGCTCGATTCCGAAGACGTCGGCCGCGCCGAGTCGGGCGAGTTCACGATCCAGTCGCGCACGCAGTGGCAGATGATTCGGCGCCGGTTCTTCCGGCACCGCCTCGCCATGGGCAGCCTCACCGTGCTGATCGCGATGGTGATCCTCGCCTACGTCGGGTTGCCGCTGTGGAAGTACCCGTACAACATGAGTGGCACCCTCCAGAACGGTGGCCAACCGACCCTCGACGTGATCCCGTGGCTCGATGGCGACGGCATGATGATCGGCGAGCACCCCTTCGGCCAGGACACGATCGGACGCGACTATTTCGCGGTCACGCTGCGCGGGGCCCAGCAGAGCCTGGTGATCGCCACGGTCGCCGGGCTGATCGCCACCGTGATCGGCACGGTCCTCGGAGCGCTCTCCGGTTTCTACCGCGGTGTGACCGACACGATCATCATGCGTTTCGTCGACGTCATGTTCACCATCCCGCTGCTGCTGGTTGCCGCGGTCCTCGGTCGCCGCTTCGGTTCGTCGAGCATCTTCATCCTGGCGTTGATCATCGCGTTGGCATCGTGGCTCACGACGTCTCGAATCATTCGAGCCGAGTTCATGTCGCTGCGCGAGAAGGAGTACGTCGAGGCCGCCCGCGCGCTGGGCGCATCGAACAAGCGGATCATCTGGCGTCACATCATGCCGAACGCGATCGGCTCGATCGTGGTGACCGCAACGCTGCTGATCTCCGCTGCGATCCTGGTCGAGACGGCACTGTCGTTCCTCGGCCTCGGCGTCGGCGGCAGCGACTGGTCGCTCGGCAAACAGGTGGCGACCTATCAGACGGCGTTCACCACACGACCGTGGTTGTTCTGGTGGCCCGGCATGTTCATCGTCACGATTGCGTTGTGCATCAACTTCATCGGTGACGGTCTGCGTGATGCGTTCGACCCCAAGCAGACACGGGTGCGTCAGTGACCGCAATCATCGAACCTGCTTCGGCCGGTGCGAACGAGTCCAGCGAAGGCTGGGACGACGTGCTGCTCCGGGTCGACAACCTCGGTGTGTCGTTCCCGACCGAGGACGGTGTCGTCGAAGCGGTTCGTGGCGTCAGCTACCAGGTCAAACGCAACGAGGTGTTCGCGATCGTCGGCGAGTCGGGTTGCGGCAAGTCCGTTTCCACCATGGCGTTGATGGGGCTGCTGCCGCGCACCGCGCAGATCACCGGCCAGGCGCAGTATCTCGATCACGATCTGATCAATCAGCCCGAGCGCAAGGTGCGTGGATTCCGGGGCAACAACATCTCGATGATCTTCCAGGATCCGATGACGTCGCTCAACCCGGTGTACACCGTCGGCCGTCAGCTCTCCGAGGCGGTGCTCGCCCACCATCGTGTGGCACCCAAGGTTGCCAAGGAACGGGCGATCGAGATGCTCGACACCGTCGGCATCCCGCAGGCACGTCAGCGGGCCAACTCGTACCCGCACGAGTTCTCCGGCGGTATGCGCCAGCGTGTGATGATCGCGATGGCGATCATCAACGACCCCGAGATCATCATCGCCGACGAGCCGACCACGGCACTCGACGTCACGGTGCAGGCCCAGATCCTCGACACCTTGCTCGAAGTGAAGGACGCGGTCGGTGCGGCAATCGTCCTGATCACCCACGACCTCGGCGTCGTTGCCGGCGTCGCCGACCGGGTGGGCGTGATGTACGCCGGCCGGTTCGTCGAGGACGGCACGGCCGAGGCCGTGTTCCACCGCCCGCGGATGCCGTACACGGCAGGTCTGCTCGGCTCGGTGCCGTCGCTGACGAGCGCCAGCGGTGAACTGATCCCGATCCAGGGTGCGCCGCCCAGCCTGATCCAGCCGCCCGACGGCTGCAAGTTCGCAGCCCGGTGCCCGCTCGTTGCGCCCGAGTGCCTCACGTCGGAGCCGCCGCTGGCGGCCACGGACGACGCCGACCACCGGGCGGCGTGCCACCGCTGGGAGGCGGTGGCAGCCGAGCCCGACGCCACGATGCTCTTCCGCGACGTGTTCGCCGAAGAACAGGAGGCGGCAGCGGCCGAGAGAGCGGATGCCCACGCCGACAGCGAGGTGTCCGAGTGGGCCCCGACGACGGAGGGCGAGTCATGAGCGACCCACTTCTGCAGGTCACCAATCTGGTCAAGGAGTTCCCGATCCGTAGCAGCGGGTTCTTCACCAAGGTGGTCGGCAAGGTGCAGGCCGTGTCCGACGTGACGTTCGACATCGGCCGCGCCGAGACCCTCGGCCTGGTGGGCGAGTCCGGCTCGGGCAAGAGCACCGCAGGGCGGGCCCTGCTTCGGCTGCACGAGCCGACGTCCGGCTCGATCGTGTTCGAGGGTCAAGAACTCGTCGATCTGCCCGCCAAGGACATGCAGCGGTTGCGTCGCAAGATGCAGATCGTGTTCCAGGATCCCTACGCCTCGTTGAACCCGAAGATGCCGGTGAACGACATCATCGGCGAACCGTTGCAGATCCACGAGTCTTTGACCGGCAAGGAACGTCAGAAGCGGGTGGCGTCGCTGCTCGATGACGTCGGCCTCAGCCCCGAACACGGCAACCGCTACCCGCACGAGTTCTCGGGCGGACAGCGTCAGCGCATCGGTATCGCCCGGGCGCTCGCGCTCGACCCCAGTTTCATCGTCCTCGACGAGCCGGTGTCGGCGCTCGACGTGTCGGTGCAGGCCGGTGTGGTCAATCTGCTCAAGAATCTGCAGCGCGAACGCGACATCGCGTATCTGTTCATCGCCCACGATCTGTCGGTGGTGCGTCACGTGTCCGACCGTGTTGCGGTGATGTATCTCGGCAAGATCGTCGAGATCGGCGACCGTGACGTGATCTACGAGCGCCCGACGCATCCGTACACGACGGCGTTGCTGTCGGCGGTGCCGGTGCCCGACCCGACGATCGAGAAGGTGCGCCAGCGCATCGTGCTCGAAGGCGACGTGCCGTCGCCGATCGACCCGCCGAGCGGCTGTCGGTTCCGTACGCGCTGCTGGAAGGCGCAGGACATCTGCGCTGCCGAGGAGCCGCCCTTGATCGAACGCGAGCCCGGGCTGGCGTCCGCCTGTCACTTCCCGATGGAACCGGGCGAGGCCGCAACTCCGGTCAGCCTCGGTTCGTCATCGGCGAAGTGAGCGACCCCGATTCGAGCGCCGATCGCACGTCGACGGTGTTGCACTCGTCGTTGACCGGAATCGGTTTCTCGTTCCTCGGGGTGGCGATTCTGGTCGGGTTGGCGGCCTTCTCGGCTCTGACTGGTGGGTCGGGTACCGTCACCGTGTCGCTGGCGGTCGTTGCGGTATTGGGTGCCGGCGTCGTGTTCTTCGACATGCCGATCTCGTCGTCGTTCGACGCCGATGGAGTGACCCGCCGTGCGCTGCTCAGGCGCCAGCGACTGGCGTGGGACGACGTCGACCGGCTCTCGCGCAGCCGCAAGGGGATGTTTCGATCGTCGAAGATGGCGCCGATGGGTGGTTTGATCGCCGTGCGCGAACGCCGCAACTACACCCTGGTCGACCGGATGGAAGGTCACGCCGAGTACGTGCAGCTGCGTGCGTCGCTCGGCGAGGCAGGGGAGCGGTTGGGTATCGACCGCATCGCCGAACCGCCGATCGATCAGGCACCGACGTGGTTGCACCGAAGCGCCAAGTGGGCGCCGGACAACCAGGCTGACCGGTAGGCTTGATGACCGTGCGTGACGTCATGCTCTACATCACTCTCGTGGTCAACGTGGTCGCGATGGGCGCCTTGATCGCTGGCATCTTGATGCACAGCGGTCGTGGTGGTGGCCTGTCGGACATGTTCGGCGGCGGTGGTGGCGCAGCGCTCGGGTCGTCGGCTGCCGAACGGAACCTCAACCGGATCACGTTCGTGTTCGCCCTCATCTGGATCTTCACGCTCGTGGCGCTCTCGTTCCTCTTCCCCTGATCAGGATCTGAGTGGAGCAAACGCCCACATCGGGTACAGTTTCGAACCCACAACCACGTCGGAGTGGCGGAATGGCAGACGCGCTAGCTTGAGGTGCTAGTGCCCTATTTATGGGCGTGGGGGTTCAAGTCCCCCCTCCGACACCAGCAGGTCTCAACGGATCGGTTCCGTAGCCCTACCTCGTGGAGGGCTACGTTGATTTCGGGGCCCCTCGCACCTCGACCTCGAGGTGGTCGCCGAACACGTTGACCTGCCGGACGAACTCATCGAGCAGGGTCCGGCGCCCATTGTCTGTGGCCGCACCCAGATCGCGTCCCAGTCAAGATCGGCCAGCATCGCGGCGACCTCTTCGAACTCTGCGCTACCGGACCACGGTTGCAGCCTCTGGAGAGTTGAGAGAACTCTGTCCGGTCCGACAACCCCGGTTCGGCTGGCGAAGCCATCTCACCTGCGGCGGCTTGCTTTCCAGATGTTGTACGGTCGGAGGGTCAATCAAGTTGAGTGGGACGGGCAGACCACC
This sequence comes from Ilumatobacteraceae bacterium, assembly GCA_963716095.1. GTDB lineage: Bacteria > Actinomycetota > Acidimicrobiia > Acidimicrobiales > Ilumatobacteraceae > Sva-07. The sequence continues at coordinate 142,690 of CAVQSV010000005.1, forward strand.
TTCAGCTACCACGAGGGGGAGAGATGAACGCAACGATCCGATCGGTGTTCGGAGTATTGGCCGCGATCACTCTGATCACCAGCGCCTGCGGGAGCGATGACGACTCATCCACCGTGGGGGAGCCCGCTGGAACCGTCACGGAGGACATCACCGCGTCCAGCGGAGGCGATGGCGATCTGTCCGCCTACGGGACCGACCGTCCCGAGAGTGTTGTTGGCGGAGCGGTATTCGATGCGATGACTTTCCTGACCTACCCGGAAGAGATGGCCGTGTGCACCTCGGAGACGATGCTGTCGTCGTCGACCGAAGAGGAACTGGTTGCGGCCGGCATCGAAGCCATCCAGGAGGCCGCAGTCGAGGCCGCTCTTGCGTGCGGTGCTGACGAAGAGGTCATGGACAGTCTCCGCTTGACGCTGCAGCGTTCGGAGCTGAACAGCGACGAATCGGGCTGAGCCACACACCGGGGCCGCACTTTCGGCGCCGTGCAATGGCTCGCGTCTGACACGAACGCGCCCGGGGGCCGGCGAACTGTTGTGGCTTCGACGTTGGTGAGGGTGCCCGCTGGTCATGTCGCCAGATTGTCCCAACACCAGAGTCGAGCGAACGTTGAGATCGGTGACGTCGGTCCTCCGACACCAGTACGGCTTTCTCGTGAACAACTCCACCTCTGAGGCGTGGACGTGTTCACGAGTTCGCTGCAAGGCGCTCCGTGGACGGTCGGTAGATCGTCCGGTCATGGCTGAAGTGCGCAGCGGCGATCTGGAGACGCCGGAGACGATCGAGTGTCTCGGCTGCCACCTGCTGATATGTCTCGTCGTGGATGTTGTCGGCCGCGACGGCGCCAGCACTGAACTCGGCGCACGTGTAGCAACACTGGCCGGCGATGAGCTGTGCTCGGCCGTCGGTGCCCTGAACCAACAGCGACTGGTGGCCGGGCGTATGCCCTGGGGTGGCCAAGATCTTGACCCCGGGAGCGATCTCCTCGTCGCCGTCGATGACTCGTCGTCGGTCGGGTTCGATGTGAGCCCACTCGGCGATCGTGTAGTGCGGTTGTCGTGCTGCGGCAAGTTCGGCCGACTGGACATAGACGGGCACCGAGGGGAGGGCGTGGTTCTGGCCGCAGTGATCGAAGTGCAGGTGGCTGTTCACGATCGCTGCGACGTCGCGTTCGTCGACGCCGACCGCGTTGAGTGCATCGATGATGGGGGTGATCTCGGGCTGCTGGTAGATGTCCTCGATCAACGGATGGCCTGGACCGACGCCGGTATCGAACACGACCACGCCGTCGGGGTGACGGATCACGAACGCCCGGATCAGGGCTGTCACATCGTCGACTCGGGGATGCCAGTCAGGCAGTTGCACCTCACCGAGTTCGAGGACCTCGACGACGAGTGTCATGGCCGGGCCGCCGCCTCGTGATCCGCCTGCGCACTCCCCACGTTGACATCCTCCCAGACTCGTCTCGACACGCCTGACGTCGGCCGTCCCACAACCGGCGACGGAGACGGACAGCGTCCCCCGATCGGGCTCCTGGCCCTCGGCCGGGTCAGGGTTGGTACTGGGCCACGAGTCGTTGTCCGAGGCTGTGGAGTTCGGTTCGCAAGCTCGACGGCTCGAGAACTTCGACGACTGGCGCGAAGCCAGCCAGCTCAGCGACGGGTGTGTGGGTCGCGGGAAACGTGATCTCCACCTGCAGCCGGCCGTCATCGTCGGTGGTGGTGGCGGTGGGGTGGACAGAGACCCTGTCCGTTCCGAACTGAGCGCGCAGCCAGCTGACGGCTCGTGGTTCGGCGAGGGCGCTGACGGTTTGCTCGCCGCGCAGCTCGGCGATGTTGGCGGCGATCGTCTCCCATTCTTGTCTGAGGTCGAAGTCCGGTGGACGGACACTGGGCTGGTCGGTGAGTTGCGCCGACTGGATCCTCCAGACACGGAACGTTCGCTGGCCAGCGCCGGTGCCGGCGATCAGGTACCACGTGTCTTGCTTCGACACGAGCCCCAGCGGGTGCACTGTTCGCTCGGTGACGTTGCCGTGCCGGTCCTGGTAGCCGAGCTGCACCTGGACTCCGGTGACGATGGCTTGTTGCAGCGTTTCGAGGTGCGGGGGCGGTTCCGGGCTGTCGCCGCCCCACCCGGCCGGGTCGAGAACAATTGCCGATGCCGCTTGTTCTGCTTCGGCTCGGAACGTTTCGGGGAGCGCCTGGATGAGCTTGCGGAGTGCCGCTTTGGCTTCGGGGGTGACGGCCGACGAGGGGCCGGCGATGAGGAACAGGGTTCTGGCTTCTGCGGCGGTCAGTCCGGTGAGGTCGGTGCGGGCTCCGCCGACGAGGGACCATCCTCCGCGGCGGCCGGGTTGGGAATACACGGGGATTCCAGCGACAGCGAGGGCTTCGAGGTCGCGGCGGGCAGTGCGGGTCGACACTTCGAGTTCGGCGGCGACCTGGGCGGCCGTGACGCGGCCGCGCGTCTGGAGAAACAGCAGTGTGGCCACGAGGCGGTCGGCGCGCATGACGTCAGTTTCTCACGGAACGTGGACAACAGGTGGCCACGTTGGGGTGGAGGATGGGGTGCATGAACGAACAGCAACAGCACACCTCACCGACAAGCTCGACCACCCACGAACGCACCGACCCGCGGCCGATTCTCGACCGTGGGATCGCCACAGGCGGGTCCGTCATCGCTCGCATCCGGCCCGACCAGATGACCGCCCCAACGCCCTGCTCCGAGATGGACGTGCGCACCATGCTCGGGCACCTCGTCGCCGTGCTCGACCGCATCGCTGCGCTCGGTCGGGGCGACGACCCCTTTGCCGTCACCGAGACCCCCGTCCCCGACGACGGCTGGTCTGACGCCTGGACGACATCGGCTCGCCGCGCCGCTGACGCGTGGAGCGACGATGCCGTGCTCGAACAGCCCATGGCGCTGCCGTGGATCCAGGGCAACGGCGCCGAGATCCTGACGTCCTACTTCTCCGAACTGACCGTCCACACCTGGGACCTCGCGACCGCGACCGGACAACACCCAGACTGGGACGACACCATCGTCACCGCAGCGCTCGCCGCGCGCGACTTCCTCCCCGCCGAGAACCGCCGCGCGCTCTTCGAGGAGATCTCGACCGCGATGGGCCTCGACGAGGTCGCGATCCCGTTCGCCGAGGCGGTCACCATCCCCGACGACGCCCCTGCCATCGACCGCCTCGTTGCGTGGAACGGCCGAGATCCCAGCCGCTGACCCGTCTGCGACCCCGTGGCTCACGGGCACCGAGGGGCGCTCGGGCGATGTGCTGGCGTTCAGGTCGCGGTCTGTACGGTGACGATCATGGGCGTGGGCGAATCGGACCAGACTGTGGCGCGACCCGGCGCCAAGCCCACGGGACTTGCTCGGTTCGTCCCGATGATCGGCTGGATCCGGCAGTACGAACGGGTATGGCTGCGCAGTGACCTCGTCGCTGGCCTCGCCGTTGCGGCGTTGGTGGTACCGAAGTCGCTGGGCTACGCGGGGATCGCCGGTGTGCCGATCCAGCACGGTCTCTACGCCGCGGCCGCCGGCACGATCCTCTACGCCGTGTTCGGGACCGCCCGGCAGATCTCGACGGGTCCCAGTTCTGCGCTCGCAGCGGTGGCGGGAAGCGCGGTGCTGCTGGCGGGCGTGTCGGGCGACGATGCGGTTGCATTGGTGGCAGCGATCACGCTGGTGACGGGTCTGTTGTTCCTGCTGCTCGCCATCTTCAAGATGGGCTGGATCTCGCTGTTCCTGTCCAAGGCGGTCATCACGGGGTTTCTCTTCGGCGCAGCGATCGAGGTGGTGATCGGCGAACTCCCGAAGATCACCGGTACCTCGATCGATGGGGCGAACGCGTGGCGCAAGCTGGGCAACTGGATCGTCGGGCTGGGCGATCTCGACGGTGCGACGCTGCTGGTCGGACTGGTCTCACTCGTCGTGATCATCGGGATCCGGTTCTCGCCGCTCAAAGTGCCTGGGGCGCTCGTCCTCGTCATCGGCGGGCTCGGTGCCTCGATGCTGTTCGACTTCGCCGACAGCTCGATTGCGTTGGTCGGTGACGTGCCCCGGGGTTTTTCGGCGCCGAGTCTGCCCTCGGTCGACTTCGTGATCTCGAACATCTCGACGATCGGCCCGGCCGCAATCGGTCTGCTGCTGATCGGGTTCTCGCAGACTGCCGGCGACGCTCGATCGTTCGCGTCCAAGCACGGCTACCGCATCGACATCGATCAGGAGTCGGTCGCACAAGGCATGGCGAACGTGGGCTCGGGGGTGCTGCAGGGGATTCCGGTGTCGACGAGTCTGTCGGCCAGCTCGCTCAACGACCAGTCGGGGGCGAAGACGTCGTTGGCGTCATTGACCACCGGTGTGTTGATCGTGCTCACGTTGCTCGTGCTGGCACCGGTGTTCTCCGAACTTCCGAAGGCGGTGCTCGCGGCCTTGATCATCGACGCCGTCGTGTTCGGCATGATGGACGTGGCAGAGATGCGACGCCTGCGGCGCGTTGCGCGCGTCGACTTCTGGATCGCGGTCGCTGCCATCGTGGCGGTGCTCACAGCCGGCGTGCTCGCCGGAGTGATCATCGGTGTCATGCTCTCACTCGGATGGCTGGTGTACATCAACGCCAACCCGGAGATGCCAGTGCTCGGCCGCCAACCGGACTCGCAGGTGTTCCGAAGCCTCGAGCGATATCCGGACGGTGAGACCTACGAGGGGCTGCTCGTACTCCGATTCGACGCAGGGCTGTTCTTCGCGAGCTCCGACGCACTCGAGGACCGACTCCGCGAGCTGGCCCAGAGCGCGGTGATCCCATACGACACGATCGTGGTGTCGTTCGAGGGCATCGACTTCGTCGATTCGCAGGGTTCGGCGAAGCTCGCCGAGATCCTGGAGCTGGCCGACACCTACGGCGCCGAGGTCCGGCTCGCGAGGGTGAAGCCGGCGGTTCTCGAAGTGCTGCGCCTCGACGGCGTGATCGACACGCTCGGCGAGGATCACGTGTACGGCAACGTGTATCGAGCAGTGGAGGATCGGATCCGGGCGGACCCGAACGGCGCTGCGTAGGACCTCACTCGCGCGGCCACCCCGCGTGTCCAACGAAGGGCTTCGGCGCACTCGTTCGCTCCGGCCCACCGCCAGCGACGGCGCGACGATGTGAACATGGAGCGACCAACCATGCGGATCACTCGAGTCGAGTGTCGGCGAACATGGAGCGCGACTCGCCGATGATCAACCCCAAGACGACGTTCGCGTGATGATCGGCCCCGACGGCCACCCGTTCTGTCTGTTCTTGGATCACGCCCTCTGATCGACCGAACAGGAATGGCCTCGGCTGATGCGTGCCAACGCCGTGCGGAAGGCTCCGGCCTCCCTCGACCGGTCCGCCGAGTACCAGACTCATTGTTCAGTCTTGGCCGCGACGTGCCGATTGTTCCCTTGTGAACCTGTTGTCGCCACCGCGCCCGGACGCCTCGTCGTCCGGCGGTGTCGATCCGCAGTCGGATGGTGGTCGGTGGTCGGATCGGCCGGTACTCGGGCGGGTACTGAAGCTGCTCGTGCTGCTCGGACCGATCGTGGTCTCGGTCGGTTTCGTCGCGGTCGTCAGTCGTCTCGTGCCTCGCCCCGAGCAGTGGTACGGCGTTGTCGGCTGGTGGATTGGCCTGACAGCGGCGTCGACCGCGGTGCTGATCGTCACGGAACGGGTGTTGCGCAGATTTCTGCCGTTGGTGGCTCTGTTCAGGTTGTCCCTGGTCTTCCCGGATCATGCGCCGTCGCGCTTCAAGGTCGCGATGCGGACGAACACCGTGCGACAGGTCCAACGTTCACTGGAAGCCGGCCAATTGCAGCAGGACGACTTCCAGGAAGCGGCCGAACGGTTGGTGGGGTTGGCGGGAGCGTTGAACACCCACGATCGGATGACCCGTGGTCACACCGAACGCGTTCGCGCCTATTCGTTGATGATCGGTGAAGAACTCCACCTACCGAAAGACGACCTGGAGCGGCTGCACTGGGCTGGGCTCGTGCACGACATCGGCAAGCTGGAAGTTCCGCCGTCGATCCTGAACAAGCCGGGTCGCCCCGACGAGGATGAATGGGCGATCCTCAAACAGCATCCGGCGGCTGCGGTGCCGTTGCTCGAGTCGCTCCGTCCGTGGTTGGGGGAGTGGGCTGACGCTGCCAGCCAGCATCACGAGCGATGGGACGGCAAGGGCTACCCGCTGGGACTGGCCGGGGAACAGATCAGCCTGTCGGGACGGATCGTTGCCGTCGCAGACGCCTACGACGTGATGACGTCGGTCCGGTCGTACAAGAAGGCGATGACACCGGAGGCGGCGAGGGCGGAACTGGCGCGTTGTGCCGGCACGCAGTTCGACGCCGACGTCGTGCGCGCCTTCATGAACATCTCCGTCGGCAGACTCCGCCTCATCATGGGGCCGCTGTCATGGGTGGCACAAGCACCGGTGCTCGGCAACATCCCGATCGGCGCAACTGCGATCGCTGCAGCGTCCTCGACTCGCGTCGATCGGAATCGCCGTCGTGCCGGCCTCATCAGCAGCGGTGACCCGACGCCGGTGGTTGCGTTCACCGATGCGCCGACCGCGCAACCGATGCTGGTCGTCGGGATCGGAAGATCAACGAATCGTCCTCGATACGACGCCTGGTGACGAGCCGCCGACGAGCATGATCGTCACATCGCTGCCGGATCACCTCCGGCTCGAATCGGCCTCGGTCCTGATCCCCGATGACAACTGGTTCGGACGCAGCGTCGGCGAGTATCAAGCCTGCTGGGATGACGAGTGCTCGACGGCGCGGCTCGACGTCGAAGTGCAACCGGTGAACGACGTGCCGACAGCAGCTGCCGACGGTGCCACCACGCCAGAAGGAACAGCGGTCACGATCGATGTCGTCGCCAACGACAACGACATCGAAGACGGACGGCCGGCGCTCATGTCCGTTCGTCCCGAGTCGCTACCGGCCGGAGGCACCGCAACGCTGACATCCGACGGTCGGGTGCGGTTCCAACCAGCCGACAGCTTCGTCGGGACGGAGCGACTGATCTACGAGATCGTCGACCGCGACGGTGCCGTGGCGAGCGGAACGGTCACCGTCGAGGTCACTGCTGTCGACAGCCCGCCTCGCGCTGTCGACGACATCGTGACCACCAGCGCTGGTGCCACCGACGCGATCGACGTTCTCGCCAACGACACCGACGACGAAGACGAACAACTGATGATCGTTGCCGTGACCTCACCATCTGTCGGTGAGGTCGTCCTCACCGCCAACACCGTCACCTTCTCCGCGCCAGCCGCCGCAGCTGGGCAGACGAGCTTCACGTACACGATCGAGGATGGCCACGGAGGACGGAGTGAAGCCACCGTCTACGTCACCATCGTCGGTGCTGACCCTGCCCCGACCGCGCCGCCGCCGCCGCCGACACCGCACCGCCACCGCCGACACCGCCATCGCCATCGCCATCGCCACACCGCCACCGCCACCGCCGACACCGAGGGCGACACCGACACCGCCGGTGGTGCCCCCCCAGCCCTCCCCGACGGCCCGGCCAGACCAAGCGACCATGATCGAGGACGACTCGCCGATCGACATCGACGTGCTCGCCAACGACACCAGCGCCGATGGTGACCTCACCAACGACACCGTGAGCATCATCGGTACACCGGGCAGCGGCACTGCCCGGATCGTCGGCCAGAGCATGCGGTATCAGCCGAGCCCCGACGCCAACGGCGTCGACACCGTCACCTACCAGGTGTGCGAAACGGCCAACTCCTGCGACATCGCCACCGTGACGATCACCATCGCAGCGCGCAACGACGCGCCCCGATTCCTCGATGCCGGCGCGATCGTCGTCACCGAGGACAGCGGTCCGATCTCGATCAGCACCTGGGCCACCTCGATCTCAGCCGGAGCGCCGAACGAGTCTGCGCAGAACGTCGGGTTCACCGTGACCGTCGACCAGCCGGCCATGTTCGCGACGCTTCCCGCCGTCGACTCCAACGGCACACTGACCTTCACTCCAGCGGCGGACGCCAACGGCCCAGCCACCATCACGGTCACCGCAGTCGATGATGGCGGCAGCGACAACGGCGGCGACGACTCCTCGTCCGCTCACACCGCGACGCTCACGGTGACGGCAGTCAACGACGCCCCGACGTTCACGGGCGGCGGCAACATCAGCACCGTCGAGGACAACGGGCCGACGTCGATTGCAGGATGGGCCACGTCAATCCAGACCGGGCCCGCAAACGAAGCAAGCCAGACACTGGCGTTCGCGGTCCAAGTCGATCGGCCGGCGCTCTTCTCCAGCCAACCGGCGATCGATCCATCCGGAGCGCTGGCGTTCACGCCCGCCCCCAACGCCAACGGCTTGGCGACGATCACCGTCACCGCGGTCGACGACGGTGGCACCGATGACGGCGGCGACGATTCCTCGTCCGCTGACACCGCAACGATCACGATCACGGCGATCAACGACCCCGTCATTGCTGGCGCTGACACCGCGACCGTTGACGAGGACGACACCGCCGGGATCACCGTCGACGTGCTCGCCAACGACAGCGACGCCGACGCCGACTCACTCGCCATCGTGTCCCTCGACACCAGCACCATCGCCGGTGGCACCGTCACCAATCTCGGACTCGGATCGCTGAACTACACGCCGAACCGGGACTTCAACGGCACCGAGACCTTCACCTACACCGTCAGCGACGGCAACGGGAGCAGCGACACCGCAAGCGTGACGGTCACCGTGAACCCGATACCCGACGTACCCGTCGCAGGCGCCGACACGTTCGCCACCGTCGAAGACACCGCCCTCGTCATCGCAGCACCTGGACTGCTCGGCAACGACGACGACGCAGACGGTGACTCGCTTGCCGTCACCCCGACTCCCGTCGTCGGACCATCCAACGGAACGCTCACACTCGCCGTCGACGGAGCCTTCAGCTACACCCCGAACAGCGGGTTCGTCGGCACCGACAGCTTCACGTATCAACTGGAGGACTCAACCGGACTCACTGCCAACGCCGCCGTCACGGTCACCGTCGACTCCGGCCTCAGTGCAGGCGAGCTCTACCTCGGCATCACCCCAGGGCTCGGCACCTGGAACATGACCACCGGCACGCCATCGGACGCCGCACCGGAACCCGACCACGACATCGACGGCGACCCCGGCATCACCGTCGCCAGCGGTGGGCCATTCGACACCAAGACGTGGGTCCGAAACATCACCGGCACCGCACTCGACCTCGACGGCCCGGTCGCCCTCGAACTCTGGAGCACCATCGAGAACTTCGAAACCGGCAACGAGGGACACCCCGACATCACCCTGTTCGACTGCGACGACCTGGGAATGGATTGCACCACCGTCGGTCGTACGGCCGTCCACATCGACGACTACAACGGTGGGGTCGCCGACTGGGTCAAGGTCGACATCTCGCTGGGCAACGTCACCCACACGTTCCCCATCGGACGACAGCTGCGCCTCCAGATCGAACAGCGCCACAACGACCTCTGGATCGCCGCCAGCGGCGCCCGACCCAGTCGACTCGTCTACACCATCGCCAACGCCGCACCCATTGCCGCCAACGACGTCGCCCCTGCCATCGTCGAGGACGCCGGCGTCACGAACATCGATGTGCTGGCCAATGACACCGACACCAACCTCGACGCCGCAAGCGTGACGATCACCACGCCGCCCGCGAACGGCACCGCGACGCCCCGACCCGACGGCACCGTCGACTACCAGGCGAATCCGGACGCGAACGGGGCCGACAGCTTCACCTACCGGGTGTGCGACACGGGCGGACTGTGCGCGACAGCAACTGTCAACGTCACCATCACAGCAGTCAACGACCGACCCGTCTTCAATGCCGGCCCCGACATCACCATCAACGCCGCCGACCCGGCCTCCACCCGAATCGGATGGGCGACCGGGATCAGCAGCGGACCAGCCAACGAATCCAGCCAGACACTCACCTTCAGCGTCACCGCTGTCGACCCCTCCCTCTTCAGCGTCCAACCCGCCGTCGACCCCACCGGCACACTCAGGTTCACCCCGTCGGGAATCGCCGGCACGACCACGATCACCGTCCAGCTCACCGACAGCGGCGGTGGCAGCAACACCTCTGCCCCGCAGACCGCCCGTCTCACTCTCAGCTGAGCTCCCGCACCTCGAATCGGTCATCGCAGTCAGGTCGGCGCAAGCAGGAGCCACCATGGGAATGGAGAACTGGACACCAGCACGGTGCTTCTCGTGAACAATTTCACCTCTGGGGCGTGGAGTTGTTCACGAGTTCGCTGGAGGGCTGACGTGTGACCGCGAGACGCACATCTCGGGATTGGCCGGAATACTTCGGGTCGACTCGGTGCTCAGATCATCATGGCCCGCTACATCGTCCATGTCCGCACCCCGATGCCGCCCGCTGAGGCGTTCGCGTACCTGGCCGACCTCACGAACTTCGCCGAGTGGGACCCCGGCGTCGACCGGGTCGAGCAGGTCGAAGGCGACGGCGCCGGCCTGGGCGCCGCGTTCGATGTCGCGGTGAAGGTGCCCGGCAGCACGATGACGCTGCGCTACGACACCGTTGCCTTCGACGAGGCGTCGGCCACGATGACGGCCTTCGCCCAGAACGCGCTGTTGACCTCGGAGGACACGATCACCGTCGAGGCCGACGGCGACGGTTCGATCGCCACGTACGACGCAGAGCTGAAGCTCAAGGGTCTGCTCGGCCTGTCCGATCCGCTGCTCCGGCTGACGTTCAACCAGATCGGCGACCGTGCCGCGGCCGGGCTCGTCGAGGCACTCGCCGGCGAACGCGTCGCCAAGTGAACGGCCGCTCGATCGCCGATGCGCTCATCGAGGCGCCGATCGTCACGAGCTTCACGCGCCTGGGCTACGAGGCACGCAGCCGACTGGCAGGCTGGGGGTCGTTGGACGACTACGACCTCACGGGTCGGGTCATCGTGGTCACGGGCGGCACATCGGGGCTCGGCTACGCAGCCGCCGAACAGCTCGCCCGCTGCGGTGCGACGCTGGTCGTCGTCGGACGCAACGACGAACGCAACGAGCGAGCGGTCACCGAACTGGCCACCACTACCGGCAACCCGTCGATCACCCAGATCCCCGCCGACATGGGTGACCTCGAACAGGTCCGTCGCCTCGCAGAACGGATTCTCGCCGTCCACGACCGGTTGGACGTCCTGATCCACAATGCGGGTGCGCTCGACCCCGAGCGCCGCGTCGCACCCGGCGGCACCGAGGCCACCGTCGCGAGCCAGGTCGTCGGCCCGTTCCTCCTCACGAGGCTCCTGCTCGACCGCCTCGCCGCCTCGGCACCGGCCCGTGTGCTCACGATGTCGTCCGGTGGGATGTACGCCACCGGTCTGAAGGTGTCCGAGCTCGAAATGGCACCCGCCGACTACGACGGCACCCAGCAGTACGCACGAGCCAAGCGCGCCCAGGTCACACTGAACGAGATGTGGGCCGACAGGTACGGCGATCGAGGTGTCACCTTCCACGCGCTGCACCCCGGCTGGGCCGACACCCCCGGCGTCGATGCCGGGCTCCCGACCTTCGCGAAGGTGATGGGACCGTTCCTGCGAACCCCGGAGCAGGGCGCGGACACCCTCGTCTGGCTCGCCGCCGACGACACAGCGCTCGCGTCGAACGGCCGCTTCTGGCTCGACCGTGCGCCGCGCCCGATCCACAAGCTCCCGACGACACGAGGGACCGACACCGCCGAACGACGCAACCGGCTCTGGAACTGGGTCGCCGCGACCGCCGACGCCACGCAGTGAACACCTGGGTGGTTCACCCGACCACGGTGGTGGTGTGCGTCGAACTCGCCGGCGACCTCTCCGGGGAGACGTCGCGAGCGTCTCACAGCACTTCGTAGACGAAGTACCGGACCTTGATGCGCGCGCCGTACTCGGGGTGATGCGGGAGGTACGGCATGGGTTCGGTGCCGAACATCCGCTTCCAGAGGCCGTCGCGCTCCAACTCCTCGAGCTGCTCGCCGTAGTTCTGGTCGCGCATGATGTCGTCGCGTTGGGAGAACACGACGTGGCCGCCGCTGCGCACGATGCGGCACAGCTCGCGGAGGATCTCGTTGGTCTCGAAGTACGTCAGTGCCCCGATGAAGTTGACCGCGTCGAACTCGCCGTCCTCGAACGGGAGCGGAAAGGACTGCATGTCGACTCGTTCGACCCGGTCGTAGGCGCCGGTCTGGTCGGCGAGCTCCAACAGCTTCGCGGAGATGTCGATGCCTTCGATGTGGCCGTAGCCGAGGTTGCGCAGCGCGGTCCCGGTGAGTCCCGACCCGCATGCGGCATCCAGGATCCGGCTCTGTCTCGGGACGTAGTTCTTCAAGATCGCGGCGGCGGTCTCCGGGCCGACGTAGCCCCACTCGTCGAAGGTCTCGTCGTAGCTGCCGGTCTCGGCGAACATGTCGTAGGCGTGCTCCACCGTGGCGCTGTCGATGGAGGAGTCCTCGCCCCAGATCTCGGGGGTCTCCTCGATGATGTCCCGCATCACGAACCCTCCGTTGGATCATCGTCGGTGTACCCGGTCACCGTACCCCGTGTGCGGTCGTCGTGATGACCGCACATACAGTCCTTGCGGTGGATGCCGAACCCGACTGCGTCTTCTGTGGATCGGCAACGAGGGACGTGTCACCGATCTCGCTCCTCGGAGGTGGACATCGCAACGTCGACGATCATGCCGATGAACGCTGCTTCCTGCTCACTGCCGGCTTCGATGACGTGACCGCCGCGAAACGTGGTCAACGTCGCGTCGTAGCCGGCGTCGATCAGACGCTGGTGGTAGTCGAGGTTGGCGTCAGTGATCGGCCAACCGCCGGGCGGTGCGGCCGGCCCGCCCTGGTCGTCGTCGCCGACGGCGACGGCCACCGTTGCGTCGGGGTTCCTTCCGAGCAGAAGGTACGGGTCGAACAGGTCGAGTTCTTCGGGGGTGAGCGAAGTCCACGCAGGGAGGGGAAGCAGGCCGTCGCGGGCCCACTCGGCGGCAAACACCGGCGTGCCGCCCACTGCGACCGCGTCGGGGAGCGAGATGTCGGGATCGACCACGCAGTCGGTGACCGCGAGCGGGGCGTCGGGGCCGAGCAGACCATGAACCAGGGCGGTGAATCCACCGGTCGAGTAGCCCGACACGGTGACGGCAGTGGGGTCGCCGCTGTGGTCGGCGGCCGTCGCCTCCGCGTAGGCAATGGCGCAGACCGAGTCCTGCGAGCCGCCGGCAGGACCGTTCGAGCGCCAGTCGGGGGCATAGACCACCAGTCCCTGCTCAGCGAGGGCCTGCAGGCGTCCTGCGGCGTCGGAGCGACGGTCCGGTGCCGGCGGACCTCCGTGGAAGTACACCACGACGGGCCAGCCCGAACCGACGGTCGGTGCGTAGACGTCGAGCGACCGCTCACTCGTGTAGGCGATGTTGTCGACCAGTGCGACCTCGACGGGGAGTTCGAAGACGTTCTCGGTGGTCCCCGGGGCGGATTCAGTGGTCGTGGGAACTTCGGTCGTCGCCGTGGTGGGCAGCTCGGTGTTGGTCGGTGGCCCTGTGGTGGTCGGCAGTTCTGTGGTGGCCGGCGAAGTGTCGGCGTCGGGATCGCCATCGTCGCCGCACGACGCGCCGATCATGGCCATGGCTGCGATCGCGGTCGCCAGCAACGGGGCGTGTGCATGTCGCACGGCGGGCATGTACCCGAATATGTGCCTCCAGTGTGGACCGGGGTAGGGCCGTTGGTCCGTCCGATGGGGTGGGTCCGACATGCTGCGCTGCACGAGCGGCGCGGGACGGCTTCGGCCCGACTCCTCGACGACGGCCGCGAGGTTCATCGGTCGACCGATCGGTTGATCGTAGAAGCCACCTGGTAGCCGATGCGCCGGGCGACCTCGATCAGCATCATCGATGACATGACGAACTCATTGACCCTCCAGCCTTCAACACCTGCAGCGGAGCACCCCGCCGAGCCATTCGGCGGGGCTCGCATCAAGCCGGCGTGGGCGACCCGCGTCGCACAGGTACTCACCGGGGCCCTTGCGTTGTTCCTGATCTCGTCCGGGGCGGCCAAGTTCGGTGGCGGACACGTGTTCCAGTACATCGAGCACAAATCCGGAATCGACCTCTTCCATCCGTTCTCGAACTACGTGGTCGGTACCGCCGAGGTGGTGGCGGGGGCCTTCATCCTGTTCCGGCGCACCCGACTCGCCGGCGCGTCGATTGCATCGTTGCTGATGATCGGTGCAGTTGCGTTCCACCTGTCACCCTGGCTCGGGGTGGCGGTGCCGACAGGACTGGCCGAGGGTGCGTCTTCCCCGTGGGCGGCCGATGACTTCGCCGGGACGACCACGGTTGCACCCTTCGTCATGGCAATCGTGACCGGCCTCGGTTCGTTGCTGGTGATGCGCTCTGGGTGGCGTGCCCGTGCGGGCACATCCGAGGCGGGCCCGACGGCGGAGCGAGGCGGGCGTGCAGCGGCTGCCTGAGCGTCGGCGGGATCGATACGATCGCTTCGGGGCGGAGGCAGGAAGGGGCGACCGTGGGGAACGATGACAGGGGGCGCGATGCGCCCGTCGGTCGGCTGGCTCGTGTCTGGTCGGTGATCGCTATCGCGAGCGTGCTGGCCGGACTCGTGCTCACCTTCGATCCCGACTTCGCCAGCCCTGGTTCGACGGTGGTCACCCTGATTCCGTTCCTGCTCCTTCCGATCATCGGCGTGGCAGCGATCAGTCTTCCCGACCGGGGCCCGTCGTCGACTCTGACCGTCACGACAGTCGTGGCGATCCTTGGCTGGGCGATCTTGGTCTTCGACGACGACCGCTGGTCGATTCTCACGTTCGCGTTGCTCGGGCTGTGTTTCTCCGTGGAGCGGAGGCTCGGCGTCGTCCTCGCACTGATCGTCACCACGATCTGGACGGCCGCGTGGATCGATGACGGCGTCGACGGTTGGCAGCTCCTCATCCCGCTCGCCGTCTTCGGGGGAGGTGTGGTCCTGTGGTCGACTCTGCGACGCGCCGAAGTGGAGAGCGCAACGCTGGCCGAAACGCTCGAGCGGCTCGAGTCGGCGCAAGCCGAGCTCGCGGCCGCTGAACATGAACGTGGCGTGCTTGCCGAGCGTGCACGCTTCGCCGGCGAGATACACGACACCCTCGCCCAAGGATTCACGTCGATCGTCCTCCTCAGCCGCGCCGCCCAGCGCACCGGCGACCTCCCCGGTGCGCTGACCGAGATCGAGTCGGTCGCTCATGACCACCTGGCGGCGGCGCGGCGGCTCGTTGCAGCGGTCGGCCCTGCCGACCTCGAGTCGCTGTCGCTTCCCGATGCGATGCGTCGACAGCTCGACCAGACCATCGACCCGGCGAGGACGAGGGTGCACTTCGAGGTCAGTGGTGACACGACTCGCCTTCCGGCAGAAGTCGAGGTCACGCTGTTCCGCGGGTTGCAGGAGACACTTCTCAACGTCCGCAAACACGCCGAGGCGACCAGCGTTCACGTCACCCTCAGCTACCTCGGCGACGTCGTTGCGCTCGACGTTCGCGACGATGGGCGCGGATTCACCGATGGAGCTGTCGCCGACCACGGCGATCTCACCGGTGGGCAAGGGCTGCGAGCGCTCCGACATCGAACCGGTGCCCTCGGCGGCGAATTGACCATCGAGACCACATCCAACGGCGGCTCAGCCGTCTCGCTGCAACTTCCAGCGGTGCAGCCATGATCACGCTGCTGATCGTCGACGATCACCCGATCGTGCGCACCGGGCTCGCAGCTCTCCTCGCCGCTGAGGACGACATCGACGTCATCGGCGAGGCCGGCAACGGAACCGATGCCGTCGTTTCCGCCCTAGGGGAGCGGCCCGCGGTGACGCTCATGGACCTCCGCATGCCCGAGGTCGATGGCGTCGAAGCGATCGCCCGTATCAAGGCAGAGTGGCCCGAAGCGGCGATCATCGTGCTCACGACGTACGACACCGACGAGGCGATCGTGCGTGCGATCGAAGCCGGCGCATCGGGCTACCTGCTCAAGGACGCGCCGCCGGAGCAACTGCTCGATGCCGTTCGCCGAGCCGCTGCCGGCGAAACAGTGCTGGCGCCGCCCGTCGCACGACGACTCGTCGAACGGGTTCGCAACCCCGCAGCAGGCGCGCTTTCCCGAGCGCGAGATCGAGGTCCTTCGCGAAGTTGCAGCTGGACATACCAACGCCGAGATCGCAGACCGACTCCACATCAGCCAGGCGACGGTCAAGACGCACCTACTGCATGTCTACGACAAGCTCGGCGTCACCGACCGGGCAGCTGCGGTAGCGCACGCCTACGAGTCGAACATTCTCACGCCACGCAACAGCTGAACTGCCAGCTCCGGGCTGGTGGCTGAATCCGTAGCCATACGGAGCCCTGCGGTCATCAACGACACCGGATCGGATCAACCGATGGGGTGCGGCTCGCCCAGCCTTGTCGGTCGACGAGGAAACCTCGAGCCGTGAGTACGGCGACGACCGCTGCTCCGACATGGCCGCCCACCCAGAGCAGGTACAGGAGCCATGACCGATTGCGGAGGGACGCGTTCTCGTCGGTGAGCAGCAGCCCGTAGATCAGTGCCGGCACTGCGGTGAGCGTGAGGTTGTACACGCCGATGACCAACGCGTAGGCGCCCCATGGATCGAGCCGACCCAGCTCGGGAGAGAGCGACGACGTCGACCTGGCCAGCGTCCACGGTCACACCGTGTCGGCGGTCGCTGCAGACATATTGGACGAAGAGCCCTGTGCTGCTGGGCCCGCTCCATGCAGCGTGGAGCCATGGAAACGGATTCGACCACCTCGCCGGGTCCGGTGACCGCCCACCGCACGGACTGGGTCGTCTTCACGACCGGGATTGCCGCGGCGCTGGCGGTGGTCCTGGCCGGCGCCGCTCTGCTGGTCCAGATCGAGGTGACCGACGCAGACGTTGCCGTCACCCGGGGTTGCGGTTCGGTGTTCGACAGCGTCGTCGACCGGTCGGGGTGGGAGCAGTGGTGGGCCCGAGACCTCGACGAGCCCGACGAGGTCCGGTCGGCGCTCGTGCGCACGACCCGCTGCCCGGAAGCGGTCAACCAACGAGTCGCGATCGCCGCGGTGCTCGGCGCCGCCGCAGTGGTCCTGGGCGCAGTAACGATGGCGAGAAGGAGGTCCGATCGACCAGCAGACACGGCTGTGTCGCCCGTTGGCCGCCGCCTCGTGCGGATCGGTCGTCTGACCGCTGTTCTCGGCGGCGCACTCACCGCTCTCGGGATCATCGCCGTCGTCGTCCTCGTCGCCGATGCCGACTCGACGCTGTTCCTCTACACGGATCGACTCGTCGTTGGGGTCGTCGGCCTCATCGTGCTCATCCCGACCATCGCGCTGTTCGTGATCGGACGAGTACTCGTGCTGCTGGGAGAGAACGCCGAACCGATCGAACAGGATCCGGTCGATGGGTAGCGCTCTGCGGGTGGTGGCGATCGTGGCGATGCTGTTGACCGGGTGTGCCTCGGAGGCCCCCAGCGAGATCCTCGAGCAGACGCAGCGCTACCCGACGGTCGTCGAACTGCCGTCGCCGGAGCTGACCGGGACGCTCTCGCTGGAGCAGTCGCTCCACGACCGACGATCGGTGCGCGAGTACGCCACCACCCCGCTGACGCTCGACGAGATCGGTCAACTCCTCTGGGCCGGCCAGGGCATCACCGACGACGATGGGCATCGAACGGCCCCCTCGGCGGGGGCACGGTACCCGCTGGAGCTGTATGCGATCACCGCGGCGGAACTCATGCACTACCTGCCCGCCGGGCATCGGGTGGAGCAGCGTGTGGACAGCACGATCCTGGGGGCGCTGCCCGACGCTGCGTTCGACCAGGAGTTCGTCGGCAACGCGCCGCTCGTCGTGGTCATCGCGGCTGATCCGGCACGAACCGAGCAGGAGTACGGCGCGATGGCCGGCGACCTGGTGCAGCGTGAGGTCGGCCATGTCGCACAGAACATCCTGCTGCAGGCGACTGCGCTCGGGCTCGCCGCAGTTCCGGTCGGCGGCTTCGATCCCGCAACCGTCGAAGGCCTCCTCGCGCTGCCACCCGGTCAAGCCGTGCAGTACCTGATCCCGATCGGTCGGCCGTGAACCGAACTCACGGTCAGCTCAGGTCTGGTGCTGGTCGTCGCGTGCGCGTTCCTCGGCGAGGTACTTCTGATAGCGGGGGTTGTCGGCCCCGTCATCACCGATGAAGTAGTACGCGACGTGGAACGCCACTGCGATGCCCCATCCGAGCGTGACCCAGAACGCGGCGTGTGGGGCGATCACCCACAGGAACACGTTGATGATCAGGTACGTCGCGACATGCCACATCACATCGGTTCGGTCCTTCACGCGCTTGGCGGCGCGTTCCTCTGGTGTGCTGTGCGTTGTCGTCGTCATCGCCACCGACCTCCGATCGTGCTGTGTCCACGCGCTCGACGAGCTCTGTCGGGACTTCATCGCTCAGTCACCATTCGTTCTCGTCGCGTCGAGTGATGGTGCCGGCTCGATCGACATCTCGTCCAAGGGTGACCCGGCCGGATTCGTGCAGGTGCTCGATGACACCACGCTCGCGATTCCGGATCGTCTCGGCAATCACCGAGCCGACACGTTCGAGAACGTCCTGAAACACCCGTTCGTGGGCGTGATCTTTCTCATTCCCGGCACGAAGAACACACTGCGCGTCCGCGGTCGGGCGAGGATCGTGCGAGATGCTTCGCTGCGCGAGTCGATGGCCGTCGGCGGCCGCGTGCCCGACCTGGCTCTGGTGATCGACGTGACAACGGCCTACTTCCATTGCGCCAAGTGCATCATCAGGTCCAAGCTCTGGAGCGGCGAACAGGTGTCAGTGTGCCGGCGTCGACGATCTGCTCCTGGCTCAGACGATGGTCAAACATGGTGAGCTTCCGGTGACGGTCGAACAGATGCAGGAGATCATCGTGGACGACGAAACGAAGCGGCTCTACTGATCACCTGCTCGCGAGCCGACCTGCGGACCGCGTGGCGTCTTGTCGGCGTCAGGCTGCCATGCGCTGTTGCTGGGCTCGCGACGAGCCGAACCAGCTGCCGAGGTCGACCAGGAACGCGAACGCGACGATCACCCAACCGAAGCCGTTGATCGGGTCACCCCACTGGTCCATCAGCACGTAGGCGAGCGTGGTGTACGGCAGGAAGAGCCAGCCGGTGAACCCGATCCAGAAACTGTCGAATGCCGTGTCGTTCCAGTTGGTGAACATCTCGAGCAACACGATCGCCGTCCGCGGGAACACCGCCCCGAGCAGAATCACCAGGCAACCGCACATGCCGCGACCCTAGACCGTTGCCGAGGGGCGCATGGCCGGCGGTGTCGAGGGTCCATGCCGAGGTGGTCTTCACGTGCTGGGTAGCGTGCGGCGATGCGCATCGGAGAAGACGAGTCGTGCCCGCTGCCGGACGATCCGGTGCTCGCGGAGTGGGCAGCTGCGATGCGCGACACCGGGGAGTGGGGTTGGATCGTCGACTCGTCGTGGAACCTGCGCTACATCACCGACGAACAACGACTCTCGTTGGCGTACGACGTCGAGATGGTCCCGATCGTGCTCGGCGAGCATCTGTTCGGCCCGACGAGCACGGCGACGAGCAGCCATTGGAGTGCCGGAGCGACGCGGCGGCATGAGACGTGGCGCCAGTTCTTCGCCAACGTCGGCGGCTTGATCCTGGCTGACACCGAAGGCGGGAAGGCCGAACTGCGATCGGTCCTCGACCCGTCGTTCGCCGACATGATCGAGGAGCTGGAACCGTCCCACGCCGATGCCATGGCAGGATCGTCCGCGGCCGCAGGCACGAGCGATCGTGGAGCAACCCTGCACTCGAAGGCGCTGCGCATCCGAGATGCCGACGGAGCGCTTCGAGGCACGGGGATCGTCTTCAAGCCGGAAGCGGGCATGAACGTGCTGGGCACGCTGGCCCTGGAACGCGACCCGGGTCACCTCGAGCGCATGCGGGCGGTGGCGAGCGCAGGTCGCCGACCCGCGGCGATCCTCTTCGCAGATCTCGAAGGCTCGTCAGCGCTGGCACGCACCCTGTCGACCAGCAGCTACTTCTCGGCGGGACGGCGGATCGTTCGAGCGACCGACCGCTGCGTCGTCGACGCCGGCGGCCTGGTCGGCAGGCACGTTGGCGACGGCGTGGTGGCGTTCTTTCCCACCGAGGTGTTCGACTCGGAATCCGCTGCGGCGGCGGCATGCATCGGCTCCGCTCGCGGCATCGCAGCGGCGATGCCGGAGGTGGCGTCTCGGTGCGGGCTGGAGCCCGAACAACTGACCATGCGGTTCGGGCTCCACTGGGGTTCCACCATCTACATGGGCAACATCGGCACCCTCGCTCGTTCCGAGGTGACTGCATTGGGCGACGAGGTCAACGAAGCTGCCCGCATCGAAGCGTGCGCAACAGGCGGTCGCCTCCTGGCGTCGAAGCCACTGGTCGAACGTCTCGCCGACGATGACGCGGCGAGGGTCGGGATCGATCCCGATCGGCTCGCGTACACGCAACTGGCGCACCTGACCACTGCCACCGAGAAGGCCCGCCGAGACGCGCCGGCGATCGCAGTCTGCGACGTCTGAACGGCGTCACGCCGTCGTTCTCGTGAACAACTTCACCTCTGAGGCGTGAGTTTGTTCACGAGAATGGCGACGGTCAGCGTGCTCAGATGTCCCAGGTGATGCCGAGCAGTTCCTCGCTGAGCGTCCAGAGCCGAGCTCCCGCTTCTGCATCCATGGCTGCGTCGGAGATCTTGCTGTCGCCGACCGGTCCGCGGCTGTCGCCGAACCTGGTCGGGCCGTAGTAGGCGCCGTTCTGCGCCTCGTTCCCAGCGACGGCGAGTACTTCGGGCAGAGCGCCGTCAGCGGCGCCCTGAGCCATCAGTCGGTTCGACACCTTGTAGACCATTTTGAACAGCCCAGTGGGTCCGGTGCTCTGCAGGTTGGTGTTCGAGTAGCCGGGGTGAGCGGTCACGGAGATCACCTCGGACCCTGCGGCATCCAGCCGCCGGGCCAGCTCGAGGCCGTACATGATGTTCGCAAGCTTGCTCTGCCCGTACGCCCTGGTGGGGGAGTAGTTCTTGGTGAACATCGGATCGTCGAACTGGATTTTCGGTGTGGCGCGGTGAGCGATGGAACTCACCGGGACGATGCGGCCCGACCGAGCGGTGATGAGATCGAAGATCAGAGAGTTCAACAGGAAGTGGCCGAGATGGTTCGTCCCGAACTGCAGCTCGAAGCCGTCGGCGGTCTGCAGCTCGGGTGTCTGCATGATGCCGGCGTTGTTGATGACGCCGTCGAGCCCGTCGGTGTGGGTGCGGATGGCGTCATTGGCGCCATGGACGGAATCGAGGCTGGCGAGATCGAGTTCGATGACCTCCACGGTGCCGGCGCCATCGATCTGCGACAGGCTGGCTGCGGCCTCGGAGCCCTTGGCCGTCGACCGTGACGCGATGAACACGTCAGCGTTCGCACGTCGCAGATGCGCTGCGGCTTCGTAGCCGATCCCGGAGTTGCCGCCCGTGATCAGGTAACGCTTGCCGGTGAGGTCGTCGAGACGGTCGACCTTCCAGTTGGTGACTGGCTTCGTGGTGGCGTTCATGATGGGGATACCTCAGGTCGGTTGTGGATTGGTGCCATTCCATCAGAGGTGGACGTGAACGCGGGTGATCTCGTCGTTCTCGTGAACAACTTCACCTCTGAGACGTGGAATTGTTCACGAGAACAGGTGGGTCAGATGCGTCCCGCTCGGTTCGACGCGTCGCAGATTGCCTACAGTGTGAACCACTGCGAACCGAGACCCGAGTCGGTTCCGTTGCCTGAGGGGGATGGGCTCATGAGCGCCACCGATGACATGACCGACGACCTGCACGCCAAGATGAAGCTGGCGACCAGCGAGGAGATCTGGGCGCCCGGCGGCCCGGTCGAGGACTGGATCACGGACTACGACATCCGCGACGGCGACTACATCGAGGATCCCGTGCCGATCTGGGCCGAGATGCGCGACAAGTGTCCGATCGCCCACACCGACCGCCTCGGCGGCTCGTGGAATCCCACGAAGTTCGACGACCTGCGAGCACTCGCCAAGATGACCGACCAGCTGAGCTCCCGGCAGGTGCTCGTGATGCCACCGGCACCAACTGCGCCGGAGATGTCGCGCTACGAGCAGATGATCGCCGCTGCTCCGATCACCGCCGATCCGCCGATCCACACGTGGACACGTCGGATGTTGCTCCCCGCGTTCGCGCCTCGCGCCGTCGAGGCCCACCGCCAGTTCACCGAAGATCTCTGCCATTCGCTGATCGACGGTTTCATCGAGGCCGGCGAATGCGACGCTGCCGTCGACTACTCGCAGCAGATCCCGCCTCGCGTGATCGCCCACCTGATCGGGGTCGACGAAGGCATGGCCGATCAGTTCGTCATCTGGGTCAACGCCCTGCTCGGCGAGGGTCTCAACGATCCGGCGATGCGCATGAAGGCGCGCGACGAGCTGTTCGCCTTCATCGGTGGTGAGGTCGCGAAGCGCCAGGAGGACCCGCAGGAGGACCTCCTCACCGAGCTGTTGTTCATGGAGCTCGACATGCCCGACGCGAAGATCACGCCCGAGGTCGTCATCGGTATCACCAACCTGCTGATCGTCGCCGGCATCGACACCACGTGGAGCTCGATCGGCTCGGCGCTGTGGCATCTCGGTACACATCCAGAAGATCGACAACGGCTGCTCGACGAGCCAGACCTGCTCCCGGTCGCGATCGAGGAGTTCCTGCGCTACTACGCCCCGGTCACGATGGCCCGCGTCGCCGAGAACGACATCGACTACGAGGGCGTCCACATCAACCGCGGCGACAAGGTGTTGATGAATTTCCCGGCGGCCTGTCACGACCCCGAACAGTTCGAGAGCCCGGACGACTTCATCATCGACCGGGCCCAGAACCGACACATCGCGTTCGGTTCGGGAATCCACCGGTGCGCGGGTTCCAACCTCGCACGTCTCGAGATGACCGTGGCCATCCAAGCGTGGTTGGAGCGCATCCCCGACTTCCGCGTGAGCGATCGCGAGCCGACGAAGTGGGCCGGCGGCCAGGTCCGGGGACCCAGGGTGCTGCCGGTGTCGTTCCCGTCCGCGTAGCGGGCATCGCGACGAGAGCGATCACTCGCCCCGGCTGATCGATCAGGAAAGCACTGCCGCCGTGGCACGCTCGGCCGCGGCCAGTGCACCCTCGATGTGGCCCGGTGCCGTTGACGAGGTCTCCGTCGAGGCCCAGTGCAAGCGCCCGGCCAGCGACGGGCGCTGGAACACCGGGTGGCCGTAGGTGCTGTAGTCGCCCAAGCCCAGTACGCCGGGGGCGACGGTGAACCGTTCATCGCGCCAATCCTGGATCAGGAGCTCCAACGGCGAGCCGGCTGGTGATCCGAACAACGCTTCGAGCTGCCCGAGCACGGCGCCGCGACTCGGCGCCGGCTCGCTGATGCCGGGTTGAGCGAATCCGAACAGCGCCGCCGGCGTCCCGTCGGGACCGCTCATGTCGTGAATTTCGCGGAGCGGCCCGACGTGGCTGAACGCGGCGCCGGCCAGTCCGGCCTCGCGCCAGAACGGGCGCTCGTATCGGGCGACCGCCTTCACCGTTGCGCCCATCCACACCGGCGTCGCCGAAGCGACCGCACGGACGGCATCATCGAGGCTGTCGATGTCGATGCTCGCCACTGCCGTGGCGGGTGGTACGGCCAGGATGACGTCGGACGCTGTCCAGAGCGATCTGTCGGTGCTCACCTGGAGTCGATCGCCGACGGAACGGATCGATCGGACCGGTTCGTCGAGGTGGACAGCGTCGTCGGCGAGCAGTTCGGCGAGCGCTTCGGGCATCGACTGGGCGCCCTCGGCGAACCGCCCTGACGGCACGTCGATCTGGTTGCCGGCGACTCGTTGTGGCCCGGTCTGGGGCTCGTACATCATGTCGCCGTCGAGGTACTGGGCGAAGACATCGAGACCCAGTTGCGCGACGAGCGCCGACGCTCGCTGTTCGTTCGGCCAGATCCACGTCGCTCCCAGATCGAGGCGATGCGGGCCCGACGGAACCGACAACAGGCGACCACCGACCCGGCTTCGGGACTCGAGCACGACCACCGAGCGTCCGGCGGTTTGGAGTAGGCCAGCAGCTCGGAGCCCGGCGGGACCAGCACCGACCACGACGACGTCGGTGCTGGTTGGTTCGCTCACGACTGGAGCGTCTCGGGTCAGGCGGGGAGGCGCGAGGCGGCCGGCCCGGTGATCGAATCGATCGTCTCGACCGGGGTGGCCTCGACGAGGCCTTCGAAGGTGATCGCGGCAATCGAGCGACCGCTACGGGCGACGACGTGGTCGACGGTGATCGTCGACGTGCCGTCGGCGAGGGGGATCTCGACCCGGATGGCCTGCGTGGCGTCGCCGGCTGCGCCGACGGCGAGTCGGCTCGCCGTTGCCTCGCCGAGAGCCGTGCCGTCGGCGACAGCGCCGGCGCTGAGTGCGGCGGCACCCAACTCGGTGTAGGCGGCAGCCAGGCAGTCCGGCACCTCGGGATTGGTGGTGCCGGCGAGCACGAAGCGGGCGTCGCGTTCGGTGGCGTTCACGCCGACGAGTTCGCTGACGACGAGGGTGCCGTCAGGGCTCGAGAACTCGGCGGACGCTGCGGTGGCGTCAGCCGAGGTGAGGCTGTCGACATCGAGGCACTCGGCGAGACGATCCTCGATGTCGGTGTTGCCGTCGCTCGGGGCTTCGGTCCACCCGTCGGGGAAGTCGGCCAAGGTCAGCACCGCTGCTTCGGCGGCGGCGGTGTCGGCCTCGATGTCCTGGCTCGGCGCCTCGGTCGTCGTGGTGTCGTCGCCGGCCGGCTCGGTGGTCTCCGGTGTGGTCTCGGGGGTCGTCTCCGGTGTGGTGCCGGCGGTGGTGGTCTCCGTCGCAGTCGAGTCGGAGCCATCGGCGGAATCGCTGCTGTCGGAGCCGCAGGCGGCGATCAGCAGGGTGGCCGCGAGTGCGGCGACGAGTGAGCGAGTCGGGGTACGCATGAGGGGGTCTTTCTGGTGGGGGATGTCTGCTCGGCCGGATGTGGTGGTCCGGGTGCCGATGGTGTCGTTCGTCACGACGAGGGGAATGCTCGGCGGCATCGTACGGGGTCGGACGTTGCGGTCCGAGCGATGTGACGGATGTCGGCGACGACTCGGCGACCGAATCGACTTCGCGAAATCCGCTGCGCGTGCTCGGAGCCTTCGGGTATGATACCCGACTAATCCGATCGGATTTATCAGTCAGTGCCGCAAGGGGTCGAGAATGCCAGCAGAACGAGAGGGTGTGCAATGACGTTGCTGGAGCCGCACTCGATGCCGGAAGCCGTCGTCCGAGACGGATTCGAGCCGATCGATGGCGTCATCGAGCCGGCCTGGTGGACCGGCACGCCATGGTTGTCGCGCAGTGACTATGTCATCGACGCACGCGAGTTCGACCTGCCCGCCGATCTGCGCCTCGACAGTGCCCTTGCCGAGCGGATGCGCGAGGTGTACGACCGGGCCGGCATCGTGCTCGTGACCTCCACCGGTCTCACCGATCTCGCCTCGATGCGGACGCTGGCCAGGACGGTGCTTCCCGCCGAGATGGACTACGACGGCGGTTCGAACCCGCGCCGGCGAATCGAACCGAACGTGTACGAGATCGGGGCTCCGCTGTCGGCGTGGCTCCACTACCACCACGAGATGGCCTACGTCGGCCGGAGCACCAGCGCAATCGGCTTTCTCTGCAACGCTGCACTCCCGGCCGGGCGAGGCCGCACCTTCGTGTCCGACAGCATCGCCGCCACCGATGCCCTGCTGGCGACCGACTTCGGCCAGCGCCTCAAGGAGCGCGGCCTGTGCTACCACCGCAACCTCACCGACCGGAACGCATTTGCGGGGCGCGTCGAGTACGGCGTCTACAACCACTGGCAGCAGTCGTTCGGCACCGATGACCCGGCACGGGCGGTGGAACACGCCGAGGCGATGGGCCTCGAGACCGAATGGGGCCCCGACGGCCTGCTTCGCACGCGTTACTTCTCGCCGGCGTTCGAGTACTTCGGCACGCTCGACCGCAACGTGCTCTACAGCAGCGTCGCCGACCACGGCATGTGGTTCGACACGTGGCCGCTCGTGCAGCACCTTCCGTATGCGGATCGCCCGCTCGACCTCACCTACGGCGACGGCACACCGTTCACCCGCGACGAACTGATCCGGTTCCTCGCCGTCTACGACCGATTCGGTACACCGATCGACTGGAACGTCGGCGACGTGGTGGTGATGTGCAACTACCGGTTCGCGCACGGTCGTCCCGGCATCGAACTGGCCCCGGGAGAGCGACGTGAGCTCGGCGTCGTGCTCGGCGCCGACGTCGAACGCGTCGGTGTCCGTCCCGACAAGTGGTGAACGACACCGGGAACCGCGCTCAGGGTTGGCGGCCGGCGAACGCGAGCAGCTTGTCCTGATCGCTCGCGTCGTCGGGCACCTCGACTGCAGGTCCGAACATCGTGCCACCGCGCAGCATCTCTTCGGGCATGCGTCGTAGGCCCATCGATGCCGCTGCGACAGCATCGGGCGGAAGCGTCTCGTCGGCCCCGATCGATCGGGCGAGATCCCACGAATGCACCAGCAGATCGGTGATCAGCAGCCCGAGCACCTGCTGTTTCGGCATGTTGCCGAACGCTTCGGCGTTCCCCTCGAGATTGGAGGGGTCCTCGAGCGCCGCAGCCACCGCTGGACGCACGTCGTCCCATGCGGCGCCCGGCTCGGTGCCGGCACCGATGACCCCGCCGCCCATCGCCTGCCAGTGCATCGCGTGGTCGACCAGCTGCCGGACCGTGAAGTCCTCGCAGGTGGTGGGCTTCGCCCAGTCGTCGTCGGTGACCTCGGCGATCACGTCGGTCCACTTCTGTGCGGTCTGTCCCCAGATCGTTGCCTGCTCGGTCATCGTCGCTCCGTTGCCGTCGTCGACTCATCGACGACTGGGTGTCGTTGCGGCCGCCCCCCTGGAGGCCGCAGGTGGAGCCGAGGGTAGCCCATGTGCCGACGCGGGGGATCCGGGGGAGCGGCCCCCTCAGTTCTCGGCGACGGCGATCCGACCTGCGCTGATCGCTTGGAGGTGGGTTCGGCACGGGCGATCGGGGCCGGCCGTCGACGGTGTCGACCCGGGCGTGAACCTCCAGTGGGACGACGCCGCGGAGTGCGTCGCCGTGACGCTTGCGGGCCCGGCGATGCCGGCGGTCACGCCCGGGTGGAGCTATTCGCGATCGAGCGAGACGGACATGCCGGGCAGGTCGACCCACGGCTGTTTGTGTTCACACCACGCTTCGACCATCGGCGACACGTCGGATTTGTCGGCCAGCGTGCCGGCCTTGACGGCGACGAGGCCGGCCGGCTCGATCATGGCTGAATAGATCGGTGAACCGCAGGTGCCGCAGAAGTGTCGGTACACGTAGACGGCGTCGCCGTGTTCGCCCCGGTCCTCGAACGTGCTCAGCTCTCCCGACACGCTCAGTTGGTTCTCCATGGCGATCAGATTCACCGAGAAGGCGCCCCCACTCTGTCGTTGGCAGTGATCGCAATGACACACCGCTGTGGCGATCAGATCGCCCGAGAGCTCGTAGGTGATCTGGCCGCAGAGACAGTGTCCGGTGTGGGTCATGTCCAAGAACATAGTCAGCTCGCGTTTCGGCATGGTTGGCCGACGGGAACCGCATGCCCGTGCGTGGCCGGTGCGACCTGTGTTCCGACGTCTACCAATCGACCTCGGGAGTCGGCGGGAACAGCGTGTCGCGCTCGGCAGCCAGGCGTTCGCAGTCCCAGTCGGCGTCCACGCGCTGCAGGATGATGGGGCTCTTCGACGGGTCGGGGAGCTGGCCCCAGTTCGCCGGCGAGCTCGCGAAGATCGGGTCGCTCGCACCGATGACCAACTGCTCGGAGTCGTCGGTGACGGTGCCGGTCATCACGTCGGGCTCGGTGAGGAACGCCTCGTAGGCGAAGATCTCGCGCCGGGCGATGTACAGCTCGCCCGTGATGTCGTCGGTGACTCTGATGTTGACCGTGATTCCCGGGTTGCCGTCGCCGTCGTCGTCGACGATGCGGGGATCCTCGGGATCGGTCGGCAGTGGTTCGTTCGCCGGGTCGTCGAGGCGGATTCCGACCGGTGTCGGAGTTGCAGCCCGTCGGATGCGGAGTACGCCGTCGACGACGTCGACCTCCACCGGCGCAGGCGGCGGCTTGATCGCCTGCGTGGCCGCATCGGACAGCGAGGTCTCGATCGGCTGGTCGGTGCGCTGCTCGGAGAAGCAGAAGCTTCCCTGATCGATGATCTGCCCGTCGACCTCGGTGAAGTCGTTGAAGCCGAAGCTGATGATCAACGTCTTGAGCGTGTCGTCCTGATACGCAACCACGTCGTAGTGGGCCCAACGCCCCACCAGCTCGGCGCCGAGCACGGCCTCCACGGTCGTGGTGGTGGCGTCGGCGATGGTGGCGGCGGTGGCGTCGGCGGTGGTGGTGGCGGTGGACTCGGCATCGGGGGCAGCGGAGGCGCTCGGTGTCGTTGCCGCCGCCTCGGTCGATGCGGTGGTCTCGTCGGCGCCCGACTCGGAACCTCCGCAGGCAGCCAGGACGAGCGCAGCGGCGCCGAGGAGCAGGAATGGTCGCATGCACCGAACCTACTGGCCGGATGCGGCGTCGAGACTTTATTTACCGAGAGTAGATTATGGGGCGGCCGTGCAGTACCGTTGGATCATGTCGCTGATCGATGACGCCGTGGGCGTGGCCTCGCGCCGGTGCTGGGTGCCCCGCGATCTTGGGCCGGTGACGTCGCTGGGCGACGAGGTCGCTGCCGGCGCCGCCGCCGAGCAGATCTGGGCGAACGTCGAGTCGCTGTACCGCAGTGGAATGCACCCCGGCATCCAGCTCTGCGTGCGCCACCAGGGTGACGTGGTCGTCAACCGGGCCATCGGATACGCCCGCGGCAACCTGCCGGGTCGGTGGGTCGACCGCGACTCGGCGATGCCGATGACGGTCGACACCCCGGTCAACCTCTTCTCCGCGGCCAAGGCCGTGGCGGCGATGGTGATGCACAAGCTCGAGGAGCTGGGAGCGTTCGGTCTCGACGACCCGGTCGCTGAACACCTGCCCGGCTTCGAACGCCATGGCAAGGGAGACATCACGATCCGCCACCTGCTCACCCATCGCGCGGGCATCGCAGCGTGGCCCGGCGAGGCCTTCGACCTCGATCTGCTGGCCGACCCCGACCGCATCGTCGAAGTGATCCGCGATCTGCGCCCGAGCGCCGGTCCCGGCGGTGCATCGGCGTATCACGCGGTCAGCGGAGGGTTCGTCATGGAAGCCGTCACCCGCGCCGCGACCGGGCGGAGCATGCGCGACGTGCTGGCGAAGGAGATCAAGGAGCCGCTCGGTCTCGACTGGCTCGATTTCGGTGTGGCACCGGAAGATGCCACGTCGGTGGCACACAACGTCGAGACCGGGTTCCTTCCCGGGCCGGTGATCGACCTGTTCATCAAGCGCGTGCTCGGCAAGCCGTGGGGTCGCATCCTGCGGATGTCGAACGACCCCCGGTTCCTGACGTCGGTGATCCCCTCGGGCAACGTGATCGTCACCGCAAGCGACATCGCCGCGTTCTATCAGTGCCTGCTCGACGGGGGCGTCCTCGACGGCACACGGGTCTTCGAGGACGACACGATCTCCCGGGCGGTCAGCTCCGATCGGGGCGGGCTCGAACTCGACCGCATGCTCGCCATACCGATCCGCTACAGCTCGGGCTTCATGCTCGGCTCCGAGACGGTCAGCCTCTACGGGTGGAACCACCCGCGGGCGTTCGGCCACCTCGGCATGTCGAACCTGTTCACATGGGCCGACCCCGATCGGGCGCTCGTCGTGGCGCTCCTGACCACCGGCAAGCCGGTGCTCGGCCCGCACCTCCCTGCGCTGGTGCAGTTGATCACCGGCATTCACGAGATCTTCCCCGAACTCGAGGGGATCAACGCCACACCATCCACACCATCCACACCGGCCACACCATCCACACCGGCCGAACGAACGCTCGAGGGGGCACCATCATGACCATCACCGATTCCGACACCTGGAACACGCCGTTCCTGCAGGGGGCGCTGGCTCCGGTGGTCGACGAGCGAGACGACCAGGGCCTCGAGGTGATCGGTGAGATCCCGGCTGGGCTCGACGGGATGTTCGTGCGCACGGGTCCGAACCCGCAGTTCGCGCCGATGGGTGCGTACCACCCGTTCGACGGCGACGGGATGCTTCATGCGGTGTACCTCCAAGACGGCACCGCCCGGTACCGGAATCGGTGGATCGAGTCGAAGGGGCTGCTCGCCGAGCGAGCCCGTGGGCAGGCCTGCTACGGCGGCATGAGCAACTTCCAGCTCCCGCCCGACGACGTGATGCAGGAGGGTGGGCTCCTCAAGAACACCGCCAACACCGCCACGGTTCGCCACGCCGGTCGCTACTTCAGCCTGATGGAGGCCGCCCTGCCCACGGAGTTCGATCGTGACCTGCGCACGCTCGGCGAATGCGACTTCGGTGGCCGCCTCGAGGGTCCATTCACCGCGCATCCCAAGGTCGACCCGGTGACCGGCGACATGATCTTCTTCGGGTACAGCGCCACCGCGCCGTTCCTGCGCTATCACGAGGTGGACGCATCAGGGGAGTTGGTGCACAGTGCCGACATCGACCTGCCGGCCGGGGTGATGATGCACGACTTCGCGATCACGGAGCGCTACGCGATCTTCTTCGACTCGCCCGCGGTGTTCGATCTGGACGCGTTGCTCGCCGGGGACCCGCCGATGAGCTGGCAACCCGACAACGGCACCCGCATCGGCGTGATGCCGCGGCGTGGAACGTCATCGGACATCCGTTGGTTCGAGATCGACAACTGCTACGTCGTGCACTTCTCCAACGCCTGGGACGCCGCCGACACCATCGAGGTACGAGGGCCCCGCATGCCCGACATGCCTGGCGGCTTCGAAGCCGAGCCCGGGCCGGCACGTGAACCGATGCCGTGGAAGTGGACGCTCGACCTGTCCACGGGTCAGGTCGTCGACGAGCAGACCGATGACGTGCCCGGCGAGTTCCCGCGCGTCAACGAGGCCTTCATCGGGCAGCGCAACCGCTACGGCTACGACAGCACGGCCCGCGGCTGGGACTTCGACTTCGACTTCAACGGCGTCATGCAATACGACTACGAGCGTGACACGTCGGCTGGCCACACCTATGGGCCGACGGAGGTCAGCGGCGAGCATGTCTTCGCCGCCGACCCCGACGGAAGCGCCGAGAACGACGGGTGGCTGATGTCGTTCGTCACCGACCGCGCCGAGGAGACGTCCGAACTCGCGATCATCGACGCCCGAGACGTGTCCGCTGGGCCCGTCGCACGCGTCAAGATGGCCGCACGGGTTCCGATCGGGTTCCACGCGAACTGGTTTGCATCGGACTGAAGGCGAGTGCCGCGCCGTCGCGTGCGGCATCCTGGTGACATGCGCGCAGTTCGTGTCCATGGCGGACAGGTCGAGGTCGATGAGGTTCCGGCGACCGATGGCGACGGTGTACGGATTCGTGTGCGTTCGGCGGGGATCTGTGGTTCCGACCTCCATCTGATCGAAGCCGGAGTCGTCGAGGCGGCCGCGGTCACCCTCGGCCACGAGGTCGCGGGAATCACCGACGACGGCACCGCGGTCGCCATCGAACCGTTGGCGCCGTGCGGGGCCTGCGGGCCGTGCCTGGATGGCGAGTACAACCTGTGTCGCACCGGCGGCGCCATGCTGTTCGGCATCGGGCGCGACGGGGGCATGGCCGACGAGATGTGGGTTCCTGCACGCGCCCTGGTACCGCTTCCTGGCGGCATCGACGTGCGCGACGCATCACTCGTCGAGCCGTTGGCGGTGGTGGTCCACTCGTTCCGGCGTGCGGGGGTGCGTTCCAGCCAACGTGTCGCCGTGATCGGTGGCGGCACGATCGGTCTGTGCGCAGTTGCGGTCGGACGCGCGCTGGGTTGCGAGGTCGGCCTGGCGGCTCGCCACGACCATCAACGCGCCGCCGGTGAACGGCTCGGCGCATCGGAGGTCAGCGGCGAGTACGACGTGGTCATCGAGGCCGCCGGCTCCGAGACGGCGTTGGCCTCCGCCGTCCACTTCGCCAAGCCGTCGGCACAGGTCGTCATCCCCGGGATCTACTGGGGGCCGGTCGCGCTTCCCGGCCTGGCGATGTGTCTCAAACAGGTCAGCCTGTGCCCGACGACGCTCTATGGTCGCCACGCCGGCGGCCGTGACGTCGACAACGCCGCCGCGCTGCTCGCCACCACGCCGGCGCTCGCGCCAACGTTGGTGACCCACCGCTTCCCGCTCGACGCTGCCGTCGAAGCGTTCGACGCGGCGGCAAGTCGCTCCGCAGGGGCGATCAAGGTGATCCTCGAACCGGCGTGAGTCCATGAGCGACGTGCGTTGCCGCGCAGTGATCTCGGGTCGAGTCCAGGGTGTGTTCTTTCGCGACACCTGCGAGCGGGTGGCATCGGGTCTCGGCGTTCGCGGATGGGTGCGCAACCGCTCCGACGGTACGGTCGAGGTGGCGGCCGAGGGCAGCCGCGACGCCGTCGATGCCCTGCTCGACTGGTGTCGTGAGGGCCCGCCGCGTGCGAAGGTGATCGGCATCGAGGTGCGCGATGAACCGGTCGCTGCCGAGCGGGGCTTCCGGGTCCGGTACTGACGGCTCGAAGCGGCTCCGCAACGACCCCCGTGGACGCGGATATCTGCTTCACCGATGGCGGATATCTCACTGATCTATGCCGATGATGGGAATGATCGGCCGATGATGAGGTTGTACGCGTTGTTGTCATCGACAGCGCGATCATCCCCTCAGAGAGAACCAGGAACGTCATGTTCAGCCGCAAGCGCATCATCCACTCGTCACTTCTTGCCAGCGAACTCGCCGTCACC
The DNA here is from genome assembly GCA_963716095.1 of Ilumatobacteraceae bacterium. Taxonomy (GTDB): domain Bacteria; phylum Actinomycetota; class Acidimicrobiia; order Acidimicrobiales; family Ilumatobacteraceae; genus Sva-07. The sequence continues at coordinate 175,746 of CAVQSV010000005.1, forward strand.
GTTCCCGTCAGCGAACTCGAGACGCTCGACCGTCTGGCCACCACGATCCAGATCGACGCCGGCGAAGAGATCATGCGCGCCCAGCAGTTCGGTCGCGAGTGCTTCGTCGTGATCGACGGCGAATTCCGCATCGACCTCGGCGACTCCGAGGTCACCGTCGGGCCAGGCGCCGTCATCGGCGAACTTGCGCTGTTGACGATGAAGCCCCGCACCGCGTCGGTGACCGCCACGGTCGACTCGAGCGTCTACGTCCTGAACCGTTCCGAGTTCGCCACTGCGCTCGACGCCTGCCCCAAGCTGTCGCGCTACGTGCTCGACGGCGCCGTGCAGCGCACCGTCGCCGCCTGACGCACCCAGCGTCTCGTGAACCCGGGTGGGACGGTTCCCCGACCGGTTCACCGGATCGCTCAGGACTCCAATGCGTTGCGGAGTTGGTCGAAGGCGTAATCGGGCATCGAGGTGTAGAGCAGTTCGGCGCCGGCGAAACGGCGAGCTTCTGCGGCCAGTGCCCCGACGTGGACGTGCTCGGCGAGGATGACCACGGTCGACGTTCCCGGCTCGACCGCATCGCGGAACCACGCCACCCACTCGTCGGGGATTCCGAGATCGACGATCTTCGCCGTCACCACCCCTGAGGCGGCCCCGATGCCGATCCCGGCGATCCACCCGACCGGGCCGCCCAGCACCAGGCCGAGCAAGCCGGTCCACATCGCACCGCCGAGTGCCGCCCGCCCCGGTGTCGGATCGATCGTCTCGAGCACCTTGACGGTGCCGTCGTCCTGCTTGGTGACGAGCACCGCGTCCTGGAGGTCGAGGTCGCCGGACTCCTTCAGCCCGCCCATCGCCAACAGGTACTGCTGGGCGAGCACCTGCCGATCGAACGACACGCCGATGATGACCGGCGCTCCAGGGTCCGAGACCACCCGCTCGTGGGGCTCGATGCCGGCCCGCAGCGACGGATCCGGCGGATCGAACGCCGGAGTTGGCTCATCGGCTGGGGGAGGATCGCTCATCACAGCAGTGTGTCACTGCAGCCAGCACGCTCAGGGCGCGGTCGCTCGGGAACGTCGCCGCCTGACGCCGACCGTCACTTCGGCACGATCGAGCGCGCGTCACGTCCCCGATGCCGGGACCGACTGAGCTCTGATCCAGCATGCAGCCGGATGCTCGACAATGACAGTTCGCCTCGGCCCGACGACCGGTACCCTCCAGGCGTCCCCGAACAGAAGGAACACGACCATGGCCCAGGCCAAACTCACTCCGCTCCAGCAAGCCGAAGCCGACCGCAAGGCTGCCGAAGCCGCACGTGCGAACAAGACGCAGCGCACGTTCTCCGACGAGGAGAAGGCGACACGCAAGGAGCGCGTCGCCAAGGCGAAGGACGCGATGAGCCGCTCGGTCGGTCTGAAGGGCGCCCATGTGCAGCCGGCGCGCGCAGCGATCAAGAAGTACCTGCAGAACCTGAACGATCCGAAGCAGCCCGACGATCAGCAGTTCGAGACGCTGATCGAGGCGCCGTTCAAGGCTCCGCCGAAGAAGAAGACCAACGACCGCCGCTTCTGAGCGACCCCGCACCGCGATGAGCGAAGCGACCGAATGCGGCCAGTTCGCTCATCGCCTCTGGGGGTCAGCGGCTATCGGTTCGTACCGGGCGGCAGGACGGCGTCGACGAGTGCTCGTTCGAGCCGCGTGAGTTCGCTGGAGATGCGCGAGCGGGTCTTTCGTCGCTCGTTCAGCGGCATCGTCGCCGAGATCGATGCAGCCCGACTCAGTTCGTCGATTGCCTGAAAGATGACCGCTCCGTCGCGATCGGTCGGGTCAGGAAAGACGAGATCGGCGTTGCGTTCGAGCGCTGCCAGGCGCCGCTCGACACCCCGCTGACCGAACCGTTGGGTTGGATCGAGCCGGTCGAGTCCGCTCGGCGCCCGCGCCGTGCCGGCCTCTGCGTCGCGGCGGGTTGCCGCCCACTCCCGCGCGGCGACCGGCGCCTTGCGGAGTTGCTCGCGAACTCGTTCGTCCTGGAGCACCGACATCGCGAGCAGCAGCGCTCCCTGCGCAGCTTTGCGTTTGGAGCTCGGGATCGGGATCGGTCGTTTGGCAGCCATCGCGGGTACCGAGCCTACGAGATGGCTGTCGACTGCCGTACCTGCCGGGGCACATCGTGACTCCACGTCGGAGGTGACTCCGCTGATGTGCTTGAGTGGTTCCATGTCCGCCGACCTTCCCAACGCTGCACTCGAACTGCGATCGACGCTCACCGACGACGGTCTCGCCACCATGAGGATCCAAGAAACCGAGGTCACCGCGCCGACCGATGACCAGGTCGTCGTGCGTGTCGAGGCCGCGCCGATCAACCCGTCCGACCTGGGCATGATGCTCGCCGGCGGTGATGCCGACGCTGCCCTGCCCGCCGGCGACGGGGCTCACGATGCGGTGGCGGTGCCGGTCACCGAAGCCGCCGTCGCTGCCCAACGAGCTCGGCTGGGCAAGCCGATGCCGGTCGGCAACGAAGGTGGTGGCGTGGTGGTGGCAGCCGGCTCGTCGCCCGCTGCCCAAGCGTTGCTCGGCAAGACCGTTGGCTTCCTCTCCGGCAATGCGTACGCCCAGTACCGCACGCTGCATTCCAGCCAGTGCCTGGCAATGGCCGACGGCACCGATCCGGCCGATGCCGCAGCGGCGTTCGTCAATCCGCTCACGGCGCTCGGCATGGTCGAGACGATGCGCGCCGAAGGACACTCGGCGCTGATCCACACGGTCGGAGCGTCGAACCTCGGGTTGATGCTCAACCGGATCTGTCTCGACGACGGTGTCGGGCTGGTCAACATCGTCCGCAAGCCTGAGCATGTCGAGCAGCTTCGAGCCCTCGGCGCCGAACACGTCGTCGACAGCAGTGCCGACACGTTCCTCGACGACCTCACCGGCGCGCTTCGCGCAACGGGTGCCACCATTGCGTTCGACGCAATCGGCGGCGGCGACCTGGCGAGCATCCTGCTGTCCAACATGGAGAAGGTGGCCAGCGAGCAGGCCGGCGAGTTCAGCCGGTACGGCTCCGACACCCACAAGCAGGTCTACATCTACGGCGGTCTCGATCGTGGCCCGACGACGCTGCGGCGCGACTTCGGCATGTCGTGGGGCCTGGGTGGTTGGCTGCTGACCCCGTTCCTGATCAAGATCGGCCAGGATGCCGCCGATCGGCTGCGCCAGCGGGTCGCCGACGAGATCACCACGACGTTCGCCAGCACCTACGGGACGCGTTTGTCGCTCGCCGATGCCGTCGACCCGGTCCACGTGAAGCGCTACGCCCGCATGGCCACCGGCGACAAGGCGCTGGTCACCCCGAACGCTTGATGTTACGTCTGGTGTCAGACACCAGACGTAACGTCAGCGGCCGCCTTGACCGTCGTCGACCTTGATGATCGTGCCGGTCACCATCTCCGATGCCGGCGACACGAGATGGAGCAGCGTGCTGTCGAGGTGCTCGGGCTGGCCGATGCGCTTGCGCGGAAACACGCGGGTGAGGTCGCCCATCCGCTCGATCATCCCGTCCGACATCTCCGAGGCGAACAGCCCGGGGGCGATGGCGTTGACGTTGATGTTGAACCGCGACCACTCGACCGCCAGTGTCTCGGTCAGACGGTTCACCCCGGCCTTGGTGATCGAGTACAGCGCAGCGCCACCGCCCGCGTAGTGGAAACCGCCGACCGACGAGATGTTGACCATCCGGCCGGGCAGCTCCAACTCGATCAGCCGTCGTGCGACCTCGCAGGACAGCAGGAACGGCGCACGCAGGTTGGTGTCGAGTACCCGGTCGATCAGATCGAGCTCCATCCGGGTTGCGTACTGGGCATCGGGGATGCCGGCATTGTTCACCAGGATCTGCACCGGTCCCACCTCGGCCTCGGCGCGGGCCACGACCGAGGCGATCTGCTCGGCGTCGGTCACATCGAGTGCGAGCGGGAGGCAGGAACCGCCGGCCGTTCCGATTTCCTCCGCGAGCTCCTCGAGCCGATCGACGCGCCGAGCCGTGGCGACGACCCGCGCTCCGTTCGCGGCGAGCAGCGCGGCGAATCGCCGGCCGAGGCCCGATGATGCCCCGGTGACGAGGGCAACCTGTCCGGAGAGGTCGACGGAGGCAGCGATCGGATCCATCTGGGCATGCAATCACATCGGCAGCTCAGCCTCAACATCATCGCCATGGGACTGCACGACTCTGGCTGACCGGGCGGCTCGGCGGGACATCCACCCCGCCGATCGGGCTGCCCGGCGGTCGGACGGGAGCGATCAGCCGAAGAACGACTGTGCGACGCTGAACAACTCGTCGTCGACGCCGCGGATCTCGGCGCACCCCTCGGCGAGCGGCACGCCGACGATGTTGGCGTTGCGCATCGCAACCATCGTGCCGTGCTGACCCTCGGCCGCCAGATCTGCCGCCTTGGCGCCGAGCCGGGTGGCCAGCACCCGGTCGAAGGCGCTCGGTGTGCCACCTCGCTGCAGGTGGCCGAGCACCGTCACCCGGGTCTCGTAGCCGGTGAGCTCCTCGATGACGGGTGCGAGTTGGTAGGCGACACCGCCCAACCGGTCGAACCCGAAGACGTCCTTCTGGAGGGTCACCTTCTCGGGCGGTTCGATGCCCTCGGCCACGACGACGATGCTGTAGTTCTTGCCGTGGCGGTGCCGACGACGGATGAGCGCTGCGATCTGCTCGATGTCGTACGGGACCTCGGGGATGAGGATCGCCTGCGCACCGCCGGCCAGGCCGGCATAGGTGGCGATCCACCCCTTGGTGCGCCCCATGACTTCGACGAGGATCACGCGGTTGTGGGCTTCGGCCGTGGTCGTGAGTCGGTCGATCGCATCGGTGACGATCTGGACGGCCGTGTCGAATCCGAACGTGAAGTCGGTGCCGCTGATGTCGTTGTCGATCGTCTTCGGGACGCCGATCACGTTGGCACCGTCCTCGCCGAGCCGCAGCGCAGTGCGCAGGGTGCCGTCACCACCGATGACGACCAAGGAATCGATGTCGTTGCGCTTCAGCGTCCGCGCGACGCTCTCGTAGCCGTCACCGTGTACGTACGGGTCCTTCCGAGACGTGCCGAGGATCGTGCCTCCCTTGGGCAGAATCTCCTCGACCGCGTGGTTGTCGAGCATCTCGACGTGGCCGTCCATCAGCCCCTCCCAGCCGTTGAGGATGCCGAGGACCTCGTCGTCGTTCTCGTGCGCCGCGAACGACCAGGCCGCGGATGACGGCGTTGAGACCGGGACAGTCGCCACCGGCAGTGAGGACGCCGATGACGCTCATCGAGTCGCAGTCGGTGCGATTGGGGAGTGGTCGGTTCGGTTACGCACGAGGCGCAGACCTTAGTAGAGGAACATCGGCTTGCCACCGACGTGACGGATGTTGGGGCGATAGGTCTCCGGGTCGTACATCTCGCCGACGTCGACGCGCTTGACACCTTCGCCGATCATCGAGATCGGCACGTTGGTGTACGTCCCGCCCTTGAGCGCAACCATCCGGCCCGACTGCCCCTCGACCGCGAGGTCGGTGGCCATCACGGCGTAGTTGTTGGCCACCATGAGATCGAGCGAGTCGGGGCTGCCCGAGCGCATCAGATACCCGATCGTCTGGTTGATGATGTGGATGCCGGTGACCTCCTTCAGCATCGAGCCCACCTGCTCGCCGACACCGCCCAGCTTGCGGTGGCCGTAGGCGTCGGCCTCACCACTGAGCAGCATCTCGCCACCCTCGACGACTGCGCCCTCCGAGACCGTGACCATCGCGTACTGGCTGGGGTTCGCCGCACGATCGGCGGTCAGGTAGTCGGCGAGCCGGTTGATGTCGACGGGCACCTCGGAGATGACCGCTCGATCGACCCCGGCGAGGTAGGCGGTGATCAGGGAGGTCTCGCCGCTGTACCGGCCGAACAGCTCGACGACGGCGATCCGCTCGTGCGAGCCAGTGCTCGTCCGAAGGTTGCCGATGAACTGCACGCCGCGCGTCACCGCGGTCGAGAAACCGATGCAGTAGTCGGTGCCGTGGACGTCGTTGTCCATCGTCTTCGGGATCGCGATCACGGGCACGCCCTCCTGATGGAGACGAAGCCCGTACGACAGCGTGTCGTCACCGCCGATCGGGATGAGAACGTCGATGCCGTACGCCTCGAGGACGTCGATCGCATGCGGCGTGAAGTCGTACGGTTCCTGCGCTCCGTCGGGCGGTGTCAGGAAGTCGGGCACGTCGCCGGCCTTCACCTTGCCGGGATGGGTGCGCGAGCTGTGGAGCACGGTGCCGCCGGAGCGGTCGATCGTACGCACCCAGTTCGGGTCCATCGGCTGGGAGAACTCCTCGAGCGACGCCGGATCGTCGGGGTTGACGTAGAGCAGCCCGGCCCAGCCGCGCCGGAGGCCGATCACCTCGTGGCCGTGTTCGGCCGCACGGTTGACCACGGCCTTGATCGCCGCGTTGAGGCCGGGGACGTCGCCGCCGCCGGTCAGGATTCCGATACGCATGTCGTTGGCTCCTCAGGCGACCGTCACGTCGTCGCACAGATAGACGTCTTGGATGGCGTTCAAGATCTCGACGCCGTCGGCCATGGGCTTCTGGAACGCCTTGCGTCCGCTGATCAGCCCGCAGCCACCGGCTCGCTTGTTGACGACGGCGGTCGCGACCGCGTCGTGGAGGTCGTTGCTCCCGGACGCCCCTCCCGAGTTGATCAGCCCCATCCGGCCCATGTAGTTGTTGGCGACCTGGTACCGGGTGAGATCGATCGGATGGTCGGTCGTCAGCTCGCTGTAGACCTTGTCGTGGGTCTTGCCGGCCTTGATCGCCGGGTAGCCGCCGTTGTTCTCCGGGAGCTTCTGTTTGATGATGTCGGCTTCGAGCGTCACGCCGAGATGGTTGGCCTGGCCGGTGAGGTCGGCGGACGCGTGGTAGTCGACGCCGTCGACTTTGAACGCGGAGTTGCGGAGGTAGCACCACAGCACGGTGAACATGCCGAGGTCGTGTGCGATCCGGAATGCCTCGGCGACCTCCTGCAGCTGTCGGTTGGACTCGTCGGAGCCCCAGTAGATCGTCGCGCCGACACCGACGCAGCCCATGTCGAAGGCCTGCTGCATGGACGCGAACATCGTCTGGTCGTAGGTGTTCGGGGTGGTGAGGAGTTCGTTGTGGTTGAACTTCAGGATGAACGGGATCTTGTGGGCGTACGTCCGCGCCACCGATCCGAGCACGCCGAGCGTCGACGCCACTGCGTTGCAGCCGCCCTCGATCGCCAACTCACAGATGTTGGCCGGATCGAAGTAGATCGGGTTCGGGGCGAAGCTCGCCCCGGCCGCGTGCTCGATGCCCTGGTCGACCGGGAGGATCGACACGTAACCGGTGCCCGCCAGGCGACCGTGGTCGTACAGCGACTGGAGATTGCGCAACACGGGCGGGCGTCGATCGGTCTGCGACGTCACCCGGTCGATGAAGTCCGGCCCGGGCAGATGGAGCTGCTCGCGCGGGATGGTGGTGCACGAGTGATCGAGCAGGTACTCGGCCTGATCGCCGAGCGCAGCTTGGATGTCGGTGTACGAACTCATGATTCTCCTCAACTCGTGGGACGGACGGACCCTCGTGGGGATCGGATACCAAGTGTGTCCGAAGGTCCGTCACCGATGCATCGTAGGGCACTCGGCCGGCCCACGGGTACGGCCGGAAGTCCCGCGACAACGGGCACTCGACCCTCCGAACGATCCGGCGGTCAGCTCCCGATCACTCGGACCGTGCCGGCTGCAGGGTCGACCTCGATCTGGCTTCCGTCGACGATCGACAAGGCCCCTGAGGCGCCGATCACCGCCGGCAGGCCGAGCTCCCTCGACAACACCGCAGCGTGCGACATGGCGCCACCGTCGACGGTCACCAGCGCTCCCGCGATGCTCAGCACCAGGTTGAATGCGGGTGACGTCGCCCGCACCACGAGTACATCGCCCGGTTCGAGCCGTTCCATGGCCTCGTCGGCGGAATCCGCCACCACCGCTCGGCCCACGTAGCTCGACGCCCCGATGCCGGCGCCGCTCAGCGGGTCGTGACCCACCGGGCCGGCCATACCGGTGTACTCGAGGGAGACCTGCACCATCGCCACCGTCGTGGCGAGGGGACCGGGAAGCGCGCTCAGTGGTGGATCGGCTTCGGGCTGGCCGAGTGTCGGCGGCGGATGCAAGCTGGCGAGCTGCAGTCGTCGAGCTGCCCGCCGGGCGAGTTCGTCGGGGTCCGGTGTTCCGGCTCGGAAGAGCGAGCGGGCCTCGTCGGGGGTGAGCTCGACGACGTGTTCGCCGACGCCGAGTCGACCGCCCGCTTCCAGGAGCGCCCGCCGGAGCAGGCCCACGGGCCACTCGATCGTCATCGGCCCCTGGTCGTCGCGCATGTCCATGACGTTGCGAGCATCGTGCAGCGCTCGATCGAAGTCGTCGCGATCGGAGCTCGGAACGCGCTCGCGCAGGGACGCGGCCAGCGCGTCGGCGCCGTACGCGGGTGCCGGGCTCGATGTGCGGATGGCAGCGAGCAGAACGTCGGGGAGTTCGTCCAGGGTCGAGGCGGTCAGGTCGTAGCCGGTGGCGAGCACCTGGCCGTGCTCGCGAACGTGTTCGTCGAGGAGTGTGGCCGCTTCGTCGGACACGGCGCGCACGTCGGCGAGGGACGCGACGGGAATGGGCGATGCCTCGATCAGCGCCCGGAGACGGGTGAGTCGCACCCTCGGCGCCACCGTCGACGGCGACGCGCCCGCCAGCGCCTCGATCGCCTCGGCCGGATCCAGACCCCACTCCCGGCACTCGTACAGGAATCGGGCGATCGGACCCAGGTCGTGGCCGTGGAGCCAGAAGTGCAGTTCGAAGTTGTCCCTGAGCACGTCGAGGAGCGCGGTGACATGTGTGCGCAGCTCGTCGTCGTCGAGCGTCGACGGGTCGGTGTCCTGGAACCGAAGATTGGTGTCGCGCAACGAGGGGCGGATCTCATCGTGCCAGCGGCGAACGACGTCGTTCGACGGCGACGTGGCGAGCGTGTCGCGCGGCGGCCTTCGTCCGCTTGCGGAATTCCGGATGGACCCGAGCAGCGATCCAGAGGATCGGCGCCGGTGGCGGCTTGCGCGGTGGCTTGTCCGCACCGATCAGCGGTCGAAGGCGGGTGTACATGAACCCGTTGACGAACCCCGGCGCGAGCGTGGCCGCTGGCACGCCCAGCTCGGCGAACACCGCTCGGAAACCGTTGTACATGCCCTCGGTCATCAGCCACTGGCTGATCGGAGTGACGCCGCCCGGATAGTGCGATCGATCGAGTTGCCACTCGCCGGGCCCGGGTGCAGTGAATGTGTCCCCCATGGTGTGCATCTTCGCACAGGCCGGAGTCCGCTCCGACCGGGATCACGGTGAGCGGATGGTGCGAATCTGGCCGGGTCCTCGACCTGCTGCGTAGCCTGGACGCTCGTGACCACTCCTTCGCAGAGCGCCGGTGGTGCCCAGGAACCGGTCGCAGATCACGAGCTTCGTCAGCGCCTGCTCGATGCCACCGAGCTGCTCCGCGAGGTCGCAGCTGCGCCAGACATGCTCGCGCTCCTCACCCCGCAGCAGAAGATGGCGCTGCTCAACGCCGCCGGTGATGTCTTCCACCCCGACCCGGAGGTACGTCGGCTCCGCACCAAGGCGCTGAAACGGCAGCGTCGCTCCGATCGGGTGCGAGGTGACGAAGGCGTGCTCGGCGGTACGGGGATCCGCACGCTCCGCGACCAGGCGGTGTTCACGACACCCAACGTGATCCCGCCGGCGGACTTCGTGCAACACGACGTCGACGAACCGACGTTCCGGGAGACGCTCGACGAACAACACTGTTACGTGTGCAAGGCGAAGTACCGCCAGATCCACCACTTCTACGACCAGCTCTGTCCGAGCTGTGCCGAGTTCAACTACGCGAAGCGTGGCGAGCTGGCCGACCTGTCGGGCACCGTTGCCCTGCTCACCGGCGGGCGGGTGAAGATCGGCTATCAGGCAGGAATCAAGCTGCTGCGATGCGGGGTGTCGCTGATCGTCGTCACCCGCTTCCCCCGTGATGCAGCAGCTCGGTATGCGGCGGAGCCCGACTTCGCCGAGTGGGGCGATCGCCTCGAGGTGTTCGGCCTCGACCTCCGACACACGCCGAGCGTCGAGGCGTTCGCACACCACGTCTCCACCACGCGTGACCGGCTCGACTTCATCGTCAACAACGCATGCCAGACCGTGCGGCGACCGCCGGACTTCTACCGCCACATGATGGAGGACGAGGAGTCGGCGCTCGACACGTTGGCACCTGAGGTGCTGCAGTTGATCGGCTCGTACGAGGGCCTGCGCGGGTACCACCTGTTGCCGGGCAGCGCCGACGCCGAGGCGGTGAGCGGGAGCGACGTCGCTGCGGTTGCTCCGGCTGGAGCCGTTCCACTCCCAGGGCTCACGAAGGCCGCTGCGCTCTCGCAGACGCCGTTGCTTCCCGATGAGCTCGAGGCGCAGGGTGGGTTGTTTCCGGAGGGTCGCCTCGATCAGGACCTCCAGCAGGTCGACCTGCGTGAACGGAACTCGTGGCGGCTCCTGCTCCACGAGGTGTCGTCGGTGGAGTTGCTCGAAACCCAGCTCGTCAACGCGGTGGCACCGTTCGTGTTGAACGCTCGGTTGAAGCCGTTGATGGAGGCCACACCTGGCGGTCACAAGCACGTGGTGAACGTGTCGGCCGTCGAGGGGCAGTTCTACCGGTTGGCGAAGACGACCCGCCATCCGCACACCAACATGGCCAAGGCGGCGTTGAACATGATGACGCGGACGTCGGCCACCGACTATCACGCCTCGGGCATTCACATGAACAGTGTCGACACGGGCTGGGTGAGCGACGAGGATCCGGTGGCGATCGCCGAACAGAAGCAGGCCGAACACCGTTTCCATCCACCGCTCGACATCGTCGACGGAGCTGCCCGCATCGTCGACCCGATCATCGACGGCGTCAACACCGGCACCCACGTGTGGGGCCAGTTCCTCAAGGACTACCGGCCCACCGATTGGTGATCAGATCCGGGGGGGCCGGCCCCGGACGACACGGGTCAGACCCGTGTCGTCTCCGGTGTTCGCTCCTGCGCCGATGCCAGCGGGGATTCGGCCGCGCGGGAGAACCGCATGACGCCGTCGTCGACGGGCGCCTTGCGGAACATCTTCTTGTCCTTGGCGTAGTCCTGCGGGTTGATCCACGGCTCGCGATCGCCCTGCTTCGGGTATCGATCTGCTGCCCGTTGGACGTAGCCGGACGTGAGATGGTCGAGCACCGGGCGCGTGGCCATCGTCGCATCGGAGGGTCGCAGGCGCGGTGTGCAGATCGTGGTGCCGGTGTCGTCCATGTGGTTGAGGAGCCGGCACACGTACCGGGCGATCAGGTCGGCGCGCAGCGTCCACGACGCGTTGACGTAGCCGAACGTCGATGCCAGGTTCGGCACGTCGGAGTAGGCGAAGCCCTTGTACATGATCGTCTCGGAGAAGTCGACGGGTTCACCGTCGACGACGAAGTCGACCTCGCCGAGCGTCACCATGTTCAGCCCGGTGGCCGTGATGATGATGTCGGCATCGAGGTGTTCGCCCGACTGCAGCGAGATGCCGGTCTCGTCGAAGGTGTCGATGTGATCGGTGACCACCGAGGCGGAGCCGTCCTTGATCGCCTCGAACAGGTCGCCGTTCGGCACCAGGCACAACCGCTGGTCCCACGGTGCATACGTCGGGGTGAAGTGGGTGGCGACGTCGTAGTCCGGCCCGAGCGCCTTGGCCGCCCGTTCGACCAGGAAGCCCTTGGCCTTCTCGGGGTTCTTGCGCATGCGCTTGTACATCACCTGCTGGAGCGTGGTGTTCTTCTTGCGGGTGATCTCGTAGGCGACCTTGTCCGGCAACACCTTGCGGAGCCCGTTGGCGATCTTGTCGACGTCGGGTCCGGCGGCCACGTAGGTCGGTGAGCGCTGCAGCATCGTGACGTGCGCTGCGGTCGAGGCCATCGCCGGCACCAAGGTCATGGCGGTGGCACCGGAGCCGATCACGACCACCCGCTTGCCGGCGTAGTCGAGGTCGTCCGGCCAGTGCTGTGGGTGCACGATCTGGCCGGTGAACCGCTCGCGGCCGGCGAACTCGGGCGTGTAGCCCTCCTTGTAGGAGTAGTAGCCCGAGCACATCGACAAGTAGTTGCACGTGTAGGTCGCCGTGCCGCCGCCGACGTCGTCGGTGAGGTCGACCTCGACGGTCCATGTGGCGGTCGTGCTCGACCACTCGGCCCGGCGAACCAGGTGACCGAAGCGGATGTGGCGGTCGATGCCGTACTCGGCGATCGTCTCACGCAGGTACGCCATGATCGACGGGCCATCGGCGATCGACTTCTCGGCGTTCCACGGCTTGAACTCGAAACCGAGCGTGTGCATGTCGCTGTCGGAGCGGATACCCGGATACCGGAACAAGTCCCAGGTGCCGCCGATGTCGGCGCGCCCCTCGAGGATCAGATAGGTGCGATTCGGCGACTCCACCTGGAGGTGATAGGCGGCGCCGATGCCGGAGATGCCGGCGCCGATCACGAGGACGTCGACGTGCTGAACGCTCATGTGGCGACGGTAGCTGCGCCGGCTGGCAGGGCGGAAGTCTTGACGCCACCCTGACGTGACCCGGCGAGCACGGCGCCGTACCCTGGAACCATGACATCGACCTTCGCACCGCCGACCGGGCCCCCGGCGACTGGATCGTCCCCGGCGCCCCTGCCCGAGTTCGAACCGATCTCGCCGGCTGTCGCTCCCGGCGGCGGCCGCCGTCGCCCCTTCGTGCTCGTCGCTGCCCTCGCCGCCGTCGTGGCCCTGGGGATCGGCGCCTTCGTTGCGCTCGCGAGTGAACGTTCCGATTCCGGTGTCGCCGAGCCGTACTCGCTGATCGCTGCTGCCGAGAGCACCGTCGCCGCCCGCTCGATCGAGTTCGACCTCACGGTGTCGGCGTCGGATCTCGCAGACGTCACCGTGTCCGGTGCCGTCGACAACGACGGCCGAGCTGGTCTCGGTGACCACCGACCTCTCGTCGCTGCTCGCACTCGGTGACACGCCGATGCCGCTCGGCGATGGTGCGATGACCGTGCTGCTCGATGGAGCGAACGGCGTGCTGTACCTCGATGCGAGTGCGCTGGGCGGTTTCCTTCCCGATGGCGCCGCCTGGGTCTCGATCGACCTCGCCACGTTGGCCGAGCAGAGCGGACAGCCGCTCGATGACCTCGAAGGGGAACTCGCCTTCGATCCGTCGGACATCGCCGAGTCGTTGCTCGCCACCGAGGGCGCTGTCGAGGTCGGTGCCGAGACCATCGACGGCGTCGAGACGAGGCGTTACGAGGTCACCGTCGACATCGCTGCGGCGATCGCCGCCCTGCCGCAGGCAGACCTGGACGACGCCCTCGGTGGTCTCGAGGTGCCCGACGTCGACGTGCCGGACACGCTGGTCTACGACGTGTGGGTCACCGCCGACAACGATCTGCGTCGGGTGGCCTTCGACACCGAGATCGCCGGTCAGACCATCGCGATGCAGCTCGACATGACCGTCAGCGACCAGCCGCTCGGCCTCGAGGTGCCCACCGACGCGTTCGATCTCACTGGCCTGCTCGGTTTCTGAGCAGCTCAGCGGCGGCCCGATGGCCGGCGTTGCATGCGGCGACGGGGTCGTCGACCCAGCCGTCGAAGGTGAGCAAGCCGGCAGCGAATGCGTCGCCGGCGCCCGTCGTGTCGTTCACGCCGGGTACAGCGCTCGCGTGGACCTCGATGGTCGAACCGTCGACATGGTGGACGAGTGCTGACCGAGGTCCGCGTCTGACCATGGACGCATCGACACCGTCGTCGTGCAGGTCGGCGATCAGGGCCGTGCCGATCGCGTCGGTGCCGACCTGGCCCAGGAACCGTGCCGGGTGACCGAGCGCGGCAGCTCGGGCCACGACATTGGCGGCGCTCCCACCTCGTCGACGAGAGATGGTTGCGTGGGTGTCGGATGCGACGTTGACGGGACCATCGAGACGCACGATGACGTCCTCGACGAGGTCTCCCAGGGAAGCGAGCATCACCGGCTGGGTTCAGCCGCCGTCGACATCCTCGAGGCTCGGATGGGGGGTCGCAACGTCCACTCCCTCGGCGGGTGAAGTGGTCGGCGCGTCGACGTGCTGCTGTGTCGTCGGCTCGTCGACGACCGCCATCACGTCGAGGCCGGACATCTGTCCCGACGGGTCGGCGACCTCGACGACTCGATCGTCGACGTCGTCGTACTCGAGCCGCAGTGCCCGGCTCATCGTGGCGTGCATCGCGTAGGTGCAGGTGATGTAGGTGAACTCGAGGATCTCCTCGTCGGACAGGTGCCGCTGCAACTCGGCGAAGAGCGAGTTCGGCACCCGGCCCAACTGCAGCACCAGGCAGTCGGTGTAGGCGAGTACTGCCCGCTCGGCAGGACTCCAACAGTCGGCCACCGACCAGCGCGGGAATCGCAGCGACCTGTTCGTCGGAGAAGCCGACGTCGCGCATGGCCTTGCAGTGCTGGCTGAAGACGAATTGGCTGCCGACGGCGAATCCGGCGCGTGTCTGGCCGAGTTCGCGCAGTCTGGCGCTGATGTGGCGGCCCGGGTCGCGGTAGAACTGGAAGCCGGCGGTGGTGTGGTCGAACGCGTCGGGCACCAGCGCGAACACGGTCCACCAGTTGCCTGGGGTGCCCGACGCCGTGCCGGGTTCGGCGACCGGGTCGCGGTCGCCGAAGATCATGTCGTAGACGGCTTGCGCGAGGGGATGAGCGTCGTCTTTCGAGACCTGCGAGAGGCGGGGCATGTCAGCTCCCCACCGCCGCTGACGCGGCCTCGGTCAGCGGGTCGACGGCCAGTAGGCGGTGCGCTTCGGTCGGATCGGGCTCGAAGCCGGGTGTGTCCCGGCACAGCTCGACCATGATGCCGTTCGGGTCGAGGTAGTAGAGCGAGTGGCACCAGCCGTGGTCCTGCTCCATGGCCGGCTCGATGCCTTCGGTGGTCATGCGGGCCCGCACCGCTTCCTGCTGGTCGGCCGTGGCGCGGAACGCGCAGTGGTTCACCCAGAACGGCAGGCCGACACCGTCGGAGACATCGGTGGTCCATCCGGGTTGTTCGCCGACCTGGTCGAACTGGAAGAACGCGATGCACTCGGTCTCGCCGGTCGTGTCGCGAGCGTCGGTGGTGATCTCGTAGAACACGTGGCGGATCCAGCTCTCACCGAGCGCCTGCACCTCGGTGTGGATCAGGGGGAACCCCATCAGGTCTTCGTAGAAGTGGGTCGTCGCATCGACGTCCCGCGTGGCGTAGGCAACGTGGTGCAGCGGCATACGACGAGCGTAGAACTCCCGACGATGAGCGAACGCACCGCATGGGCGTGATTCGCTCATCGCTCGCGTGGTGGGGGAGGATCGGTGGGTGCCAGTTGCGAGCGTGAACGGGATCGACGTCTACTTCGAGCTCCACGGGGAGGGTCCGCCGCTGCTGAACATCAGTGGGTCGGGCAACGATCTGCGGCGCTCGCCAGCAGCGATCGTCCCGGTCAATCGGGCGTTCGAGACGCTGCACTACGACCAGCGCGGGCTGGGACAGACCTCGAAGCCCGACGGCGACTCCACCATGGCCGACTACGCCGACGATGCAGCCGCCCTGATCCACTCGATGGGGTGGGCGCGCTGCCACGTTCTCGGCACCAGCTTCGGTGGGATGGTCGCGCTGCATCTTGCGGTGCGTCACCCCGACGTCGTCGACCGGTTGGTGCTGTGCTGCACATCTCCTGGGGGAGTGGCGCCGTCCTACCCGTTGCACGAACTCGGGTCACTGGCCCCGGATGAGGCCTTCGCGACACGGATGCGCCTCACCGACCGGCGATGGGACCCGGATGCCGACGAACCGATACCCGGGTTGGGCGGCTACTACGACCACATGGTGGCCGCGGCCGCGGCAACGCCCGACCCCGAGCAGCTCGGAGGTCTTCGTCGCCAGCTCGCTGCCCGTGCAGGCCATGACGTCGTCGACGACCTGGCATCGATCACCCAGGCGACGCTGGTCTGCGCCGGCCGCTACGACGACATCGCTCCGATCGAGAACTCCGAACTCCTGGTCGACCGCATCCCGAATGCGACACTGAAGGTCTTCGAAGGAGGGCACATCTTCATGGTTCAGGACCGATCGGCATTCCCCGCCATCATCGACTTCCTCGGGGGAGCGTCGTGATCCGCCTCCGTCAGGTGGCGATGATCGCGCCCGACCTCGACCCCGTGGTCGACGAACTCTGCGCCACGTTCGGTCTCCGCGTGTGCTTCCACGACCCGGGCGTGGCCGAATTCGGATTGCGCAACGCGCTGATGCTCGTGGGCGATCAGTTCATCGAGGTGTTGTCGCCCACGCGGGACGGGACGACGGTGCAGCGGCTGCTCGACAAGCGAGGGGGCGCCGGCGGCTACATGACGATCTTCGAGGTCGACGACCTGGACGACCGCGTCGATCGCCTCGCAGCACACGACGTCCGGGTGGTGTGGGCCGGCGATCTGGCGGACATTCGTGGCCGCCATCTTCACCCGCGTGACGTCGGCGGAACACTGGTGTCGATCGACCAGCCCGTGCCGACGGGCGCATGGCGGTGGGGTGGACCCGACTGGCAGGAGCGATCCGACGAGTTGCTCGCCGACGCGGCGGTCACGGCGATCGGCGGCGCTGTGGTGGCAGCCGAGGATCCGAACGCCATGGAGGCCCGGTGGACCCGACTGGGCCTCGACCGGGACGTCCGCTTCGTGCGCGCCGGGGAGCGCGGAGACGGCCTCGACGAGGTCGAACTCGTTGCGGCCGATCGCTCCCGGGTGGGTGATCGCTGTGAGATCGGCGGCGTCGTCTTCGCCATGGTCTGACCACCATGGTCTGACCACCATGGTCTGCGCCGGCCGCGGCCGGCGGCGCGCTCAGGACGTCGTTTCGCTCACCACTCGGGCGCGCCCACGGGGCGCAGCGCGCCGTGGCGCTCGACGGTGGGTGAGCCGGTAGATCGTCGCCACCATCACGGCGACGATCGTGGCGACCGCAGTGCCCTGGTAGAGCCAGTGGGTGGTGTCGGTGCCGGCAAAGGCGGCATGGAGACTCGTGAGCAGGAACACCGCGTAACTCGACAGGTGGATCCAGCGCCAGTACCGGCGCGGGATCCGCTTCATGGCCAGCGATGTGGCCTCCACGGCGACGAGGAGCCACATGGCGGCCACGCCCAACGCGACCGCACCGGTGCGCCACGGCGACGCGAACGGGATCAGGAGTTCGGCGGCACCGAAGTGGACGTAGCTGTCGGCGACGAGAGCCCCCAGGTGGAGCGCGGTGAACGAGACGGCCAACCCACCGAGCCAGCGGTGCAGATCGAGCAGCCACGCGGGCCGACGGTGCTCGGGGAACGCCTTCGTCGAGAGCACGATGCCCCAGATCACCGACGCCGTGAGCATCAGCCAGGCGACGATGCCGGACGATCGGGTGAGATACCACCAGACCTGCTCGTTCATCGGGCCGCTCCTGTCATCGAGGCCGAAGCAGGCTCGGGCCGCAACTCGGCGAGGTCGTCGGTGGCCAGCACCCGGTCGTTGCCGATCATCGCGAGTCCGCTCAGTTCGTGCCGATCGAGGTACTCGATCACCTCCGAGCTCCCGGCGAGGATCGCCGCGGTCGCGTGCACCTCGGCCAGCCACCCCGAGCGGGCGACCACCGTGACCGACGAGAGATCTGTCGTGGACGGCGCACCCGTCCAGGGGTCGATCACGTGGTGACGTTCGATTCCGAAACGTTGCCACCGTCGTGATCGGGTACTCGATGTGGCAACGCCGCCGCCTGGGACGGCGACGCTTCCGAGGATGCCTCGTTCGTGCTCTGGATGTTCGATGGCCACCATCCAGCCCCCGTCGGGCGGACGGCCACCCATCGAGAGATCCCCGCCGATACCGACCAGCGCACCTTCGGCACCGCAGCGGAGCGCATTCGCCACTGCGAGATCAGCCGCCAGCCCTTTGCCGATACCGCCAGCGTCGATGGACAAGCCGACCGGGAGGCGGACCGTGCAGGTGTCGGGGTCGATCTCGATGTGGTCGATCGTCGGGCCATCGCTGCCGTGACCGTCGTGCTGCTCGGTGAGACGGACGACGCCGGAGGGCAGGATGGTCACACGACCGGGATCGTCGATGCTCGAGCGATAACCGGCTTCCAGCAACGCTTGGAGCGTGGACGGATCGAATCGTCGCTCGGTGGCATGCCAGGCGTCGGTCATGGCGGTGAGCAGCGTGATCGTGGCCGAGTCGACCTGCACCGGTTGTCCGGCGGCGAGGTTCAGACGAGAGATGTCGCTGTCGGGGAGGAATCGGCTCCAGCGGGCCTCCAGGTGGTCGAGCAGATCGACCGTGCTCTGCCACGATGCGGAATCCAGGAGTTCACCGACCAGGACGAGCTGGAACTCGCTCGCCATGACGCGACCGCGATGCTCAGCGACTACCACTGGTGGTCGCCGCCGGAGCGGGAGCAGGGGCGGAGGCGGAGGCAGGTGCGGGCGTCCGTGCGGTGGGCGGGGCGACGACGCGAACTTCGGGACGAGCCGTCAGCGTCACCGGTGCGAGGCCCGTCGTCGTCGGAGACGTCGCAACAGGAGTGCTCGCCGGTGTCGTGTCCGCCGGTGTCACCGTCGTTGTGGGGGTCGTCGACATCGATGATGCCGAGGGGGGCGACGGTGTGGTTGCCGGCGAGGTGGCGGTCGACGCGTCGTCGGCGATGGCGCTCGCGACGCCCATCGATGCGACGAGACCGAGCATCGTGGAGACACCGAGGCCTGCCGCGGCGATTCGGGCACCGTTGGCGGGGTGGCGACGTCGCCGACGCGGTGTCTCCGTGGCGGACTGGGTCGTCCGACGTGGCGTCGCCGCAGGGACGGTCGGAGGTGGGAGTGTTCGGCGAGCCAGGAGTGGGTCGAGGTCAGTCATCGTCGTCCGCGCCTTCGTGCTCGTCGTGATCGTCGTCGTCGTGCTCCTCGTCCTCGTCGTCGTCGTGATCGTCGTCGTCGTCGTGATCGTCGTCGTCGTGATCGTCGTCGTCGTGATCGTCGTCGTACGTGTCGGTGGTCGGCATCGAGCCGGCGGCGTCCTGCGAGGCGCTTGCGGCCGGTGCAGCCGCCGGCGTTGCCCCGACGACGGTGGTGGGTTCGGTGACGTCGACGAGGACCGCCCCGTCGTTGCCCAGCTCGGCGGTGAACACGATCGTTCGGCCGCCGTTGGTGAAGTCGACTCGCAGCACACGAGGATCGCTCTGCGACAACGCCGAAGTCCAACCCTCGTCGACGACGACGTGGTCGAGGGCGATGCCGCTCCGGGTGGCGAGCACCCACACCGAACCCGTCTCGGCAATGTCGTACTGCTGGGCGGTGTTGGCGGGCACTGTCGTCGTGGCAGCGGTCGTTTCCGGCGCCTCGACGCTCGCCACCGTCACCGTCGGCGTGTCGACGTCGGCGCCCGGAGCAGGAAGCAGTTCGTCGGTCGCGGCGAGGTCGCCGATCGCACTGCTGTCGGCAGCGTTGAGGATGCCGATGTTGGCCGCGACCGCAGCGGTGCCCGCGATGAGGACGCCGGCGATGGCCGCTGCGGTCACCAGCGACGTGCGGCTCGTCAACGATCGCGCGGAACGTGTTCGTTCGGTGGGATCAACTGATGGTGTCGAAGTCATGTGCACGACGGTACGGAAGGCCGCTCCAGCAGGCGGCAAGACCAAGGCAAACGTTGGGTAAGCAATCCAGGGTCGTCAGCCCCCGTGCGCGAACCTGATGCGGTGCGACTGCTGCTCGTCGAGGACGACCCAACGATCTCCGATCCGTTGCTCGAGGGTCTTCGGCGCGAGGGATTCGAGGTCGAACTGGCCGCCACCGGTGCAGCAGCGCTCGAGGCGTCACCAGTCGACCTGGTACTGCTCGACCTCGGTCTGCCCGACCTCGAAGGGCGAGTGGTGTGCCAGCAGCTGCGCGAAGCGAGCAACGTGCCCATCATCGTGGTCACTGCTCGCAGCGACGAGATCGATCGGGTCGTGCTGTTGGAACTCGGTGCCGACGACTACGTCGTCAAGCCGTTCGGTTTCCGGGAACTGGTGGCACGAATTCGCGCGGTGCTTCGTCGCGTCGGCCGGCCCCACGGGTCGGACGGCGAGACCGAGTTGGTGGAGGTCAACGAACTGGTCGTCGACCGGCGACGTCACACGGTGACGTTCGATGGTGAGCCGATTGCGCTCACCCCGAAGGAATACGATCTGTTGTTGTATCTCGCTCTCGACGCCGGGGCGGTGAAGACACGAGAACAGCTCATGCGTGAGGTGTGGGACGAGCACTGGTGGGGGTCGACCAAGACGCTCGACGTGCACATCGCGTCCTTGCGGCGGAAGTTGAACGCAGACGTGATCGAAACGGTTCGATCGGTTGGCTACCGCTACGTGACGCTCGACGAGGCAGGAACGTCGGGAACATGACCCGCCGGCTGTTGGCCAGCTACCTGACCATCACGCTGATCGTGCTCGTGTTGCTGATGGTGCCGCTCGGGGTCTTCTACTCGCAACGAGAACGTGAGCGGCTCGCGTCCGATGTCGAGCACGACGCGAACGTGATCGCCACGCTGTACGAGGACGACCTCGAGGCGGGCGTCGCGCTCGATGCGGCTCCGGCTGACACCTATGAAGACCGAACGGGCGCCCGGGTCGTGGTCGTCGACCGTGATGGAATCTCGCTCGTCGACACCGGTGACGTCATCGACCGTGACTTCTCGACCCGCCCCGAGGTCGCGGCCGCACTCGAGGGCGTCCGAACGGCGGGGACGCGCCGATCCGACACACTCGGGACCGACCTGCTCTACGTGGCTGTCCCCGTGGCGTCGGGCGGCACCGTGCACGGTGCTCTGCGCGTCACGCTCGACACCGGCGACGTCGACCAGCGGGTCCGCACCTTCTGGTGGTCGCTCGGTGCCATCGCCGTGGTGGTGCTCACCGCCGTCGCGGTCATCGGCTGGGTGATCGCTCGCTCCGTCACACGACCCCTGCGGGAGCTGACGGCATCGGCGGCGCGGTTTGCGAGCGGTGATCTCTCGGTGGCGGCACACGAGCCCGAAGGCGTACCGGAGATCCGGGTGCTCGACGAAACCATGTCGACGATGGCGAACCGCCTCGATGGGGTGCTGCGTGATCAACGGCGGTTCGTGGCGGATGCGTCCCACCAGTTGCGTACCCCGTTGACGGCGTTGCGCCTGCGGCTCGAGAACCTCCAGAGCGATCTCGCCGCGGCCGACGATGGCGACCCCGACCAGCCTGCGGTCGACGCGCTCGAGCGGGCCATCGTCGAAACGGAGCGGCTGACCGAGTTGGTGTCGAGCCTTCTCCAGCTCGCCCGCGCCGATGACCTCCCGGCCACGGAGGTTGCCGACCTCGGCGCGCTGGTGGGCGATCGGGTGGACACCTGGACCGCGAGTGCGGAGGAACGGGGTGTCGACCTCCGCCACCGGCAGTCCGATGCGGCGGTGTTCGTGCGTTGCGTGCCGGGGGCGATCGAACAGATCCTCGACAATCTCCTCGACAACGCGCTGGCCGTCGCTCCGTCGGGGAGCAGCGTCGACATCGAGGTCGCGGTGTCGGCTGATGCGGTGGTCGAGCTCCGTGTCATCGATCACGGTCCGGGTCTCGCCGACGATGCCAAAGCTCGATGCGGTGCGCCGGTTCTGGCGCGGTGACATCAGCCGGCCCGGCACCGGGTTGGGGCTTGCGATCGTCGATACGCTCGCGACGGCCTCGGGTGGTCGGGTGACCTTGTCGGACACGCCTGGCGGCGGGCTCACGGTGGTCGTCGAGTTCTCCGAGTTGGGGGAACGGTGAGTTCCTGATACCCTGGGGGGTATGTGTAGACAGACGACCTGCAGGAAATGTGGCAAGCCGGGCTGGGCTGGATGTGGAGCTCACGTCGAGCAGGTGCTCGGCCACGTCGAGCCCTCCGAGCGTTGCCAGTGTGGCGCCGCAGCTGCGTCCGCAGGCGGGCGCGGCGGCTGGTTCCGCCGCTGACACATCGTTGACGCGCCAACTGCGCCGCATCGCGAGCGGGCAAGAGGTTCGTTCGAGTCTGACGGGGTTGTTCGGGCAGGAGCCGCACCGCGCGTAGCGTTGCCGCGATGGCGCATCCGCAGATGTTCGACGACGACGATCCGTTCCTGGCCCGCGTCCGGGAGTTGGCGGCCGAGTTCCCGGGCACGGAGATGAAGGTGTCCCATGGGCGGCCGGCGTTGTTCACCAAGAAGATCTTCGCCTACTACGGCGGGTCGGTGAAGGTCGACGGGGTCTACGAGCAGCACGAACGGTCGGTGATGGTCCTTCCCGATCCCGGCGATCGTCAGGCGCTCCTCGAGGACGACCGCACCTTCGTGCCGGCCTACCTGGGCCCGTACGGCTGGATCGGTCTCGACCTCGACGAGACGACCGATTGGACCGAGGTCGCCGAGCTCCTGGATGCCTCGTATCGCCTCACCGCACCGAAGAAGCTGATCGCCGAGCTCGACGCAAGGACGTGATCTTCGAGCGAGTGGCTGCTCGAACCAGCGCCGCTCTCATGGAGGGTCGTCGTACCGCTCGATCGGCCGGTCGCCATCCGCTCTACGCTCGCGCCATGGAGCTGGTCATCGTCGAGGACGACCTGTCGTCGCCCGACGTCGAGAAGCTGCTCGAGTTGCACGCCGCCGAGATGCGTTCGAACTCACCCGAGGGAGCGTGTCACTTCCTGCCGATCGACGAGCTTCGCGATCGGTCCGTGACCGTGTGGACGGCGCGGGTCGGCGACCAGCTCGCCGGCTGTGGTGCGGTGCAGGAGCTCGACGAGCGCCACGGTGAGGTCAAGTCGATGCGGACGGCCCCCGGTCACCTCGGGCGCGGCGTCGGTCGGGCGGTCCTCGGTCACATCGTCGACGTCGCTCGACGGCGGGGCTACGAGCGGCTCAGCCTCGAGACCGGCACCGGCGAGTCGTTCGCGGCGGCCGTGCATCTCTACGAGTGCTCCGGATTCAGGGCGTGCGGGCCGTTCGGTCGATATGTCGACAACGGCTTCAGTCGGTTCTACACCCGGCGCCTCTGACGGCGACTTCTCTATTGCGAACAGGACTCTCAATAGATTAGGTTGTCGGTCGTGGGGGAGAGCACGGCGCCGATCGACGGACGCAGGGCGCGCCGCGAGCGTGGTCGCACCATCGTGATCGACGCAGCGTTCGCGCTCGTGCAAGAGGGCAAGATCCCGCTGACATCCGACCTGGTGGCAGAGCGGTCGGGGGTCTCGGTGGCTTCGATCTTCCGCTACTTCGACGGTCTCCACGACCTGCAGTACCAGGCGTACGAGCGATTCCGTGAACGATACGCACCGCTCATGCAGGCGATCGACGGCGGGTCGCTGGATGAGCGCCTCGACCGTTTCGTCGGCCTCGCGCCTCGACCTCTTCGAGCAAGCGGGAGCGCTCATGGCGCTGGGGCGGTTGCGAGCGCTCGAACACCAGCCGCTGCTCGAGGCGTCGACCGAGATGAAGGCGGCGATGGTGGCGCAGGTTCGTGGAACGTTCGCAGCGGAGACGAGCGGAGCCACACCGTCACGCTCGGCCGAGTTGGTCGCGGTGATCGATGCGTTCGCATCACCGGAGGCATGGGACGTGCTCGGCCGCACGCACGCGCGGTCGAGGACGCAGATCGCACGCATCTGGCGACGAGGTCTCGCCGTATTGATCGACGACTGGAACGAGGGAACCAAGCGATGAGCCGACCATCACGATTCGAGGGCACGATCGGACGCACCGTCGCCGAGTCGACGCCGTACTTCGACGAGCCGCCACACCCCGGCGACGGCGCACCCGATGTCGTCGTCGTCCTGCTCGACGACACCGGCTTCGCACAGTTCGGCTGCTACGGCTCCGACATCGACACACCCAACGTCGACGCGCTCGCGGCCGGCGGGCTGCAGTTCACCAACTTCCACGTCACCCCGCTGTGCTCACCGACGAGGGCGTCGCTGCTCACCGGGCGCTCGCAGCACGCCGTCGGGATGCGGGCGGTGTCGAACTTCCGCACCGGCTTCCCGAACATGCTCGGTCACATCTCCAACCATGCAGCGACGATGGCCGAGGTGCTCGGCGACGCCGGCTACGCCACGTTCGCCGTCGGCAAGTGGCACCTCGCTCCGATGGAGCAGTGCTCGGCGGCGGGACCGTTCGAGCAGTGGCCGCTCGCTCGTGGGTTCGATCGCTTCTACGGATTCCTCGAAGGCGAGACCGACCAGTTCCACCCCGAGCTGGTGATCGACAACCACGTCGTCGGTCCGCCCACCGGCGAGCCGGACTACCACCTGTCCGAGGACCTCGTCGACCAGGCGCTGCGAATGGTGTCCGACAGCGTCGGGGTTCGGCCCGATCGACCGTGCTTCACGTACCTCGCCTTCGGTGCCACCCACGCCCCGCACCAGGCGCCACCCGAGTACCTGGCGAAGTACCGGGGCCGATTCGACGAGGGCTGGGACGTCGTTCGTCGACGGTGGTTCGAACGGCAACTCGAGTTGGGCATCATTCCCGAGGGCACCGATCTCGCACCCCGCAACCCGGGCGTCGACCCGTGGGACGACCTTCCCGAGAACCAGCAGCGTCTGGCCTGCCGGTTGCAGGAGGCGTTCGCCGCCTTCCTCGATCACACCGACGTCCAGATCGGCAGGCTGGTCGACGGACTGCGCCGCCTCGGCCGCCTCGACAACACGGTGCTGATGGTGCTCGCTGACAACGGGGCATCACAGGAGGGTGGCCCGTTCGGGGTGATGCACGAGATGAAGTTCTTCAACGGGATCCTCGAGACACCCGACGAGGCGATCGAGCGCGTCGACGACATCGGGGGCCCGCACAGCCACACCAACTATCCGTGGGGGTGGGCGCAGTGCGGCAACACGCCGTTCAAGTGGTACAAGCAGAACACCCACGAAGGCGGCGTGCACGTGCCCTTGGTCGTCCACTGGCCCGAGCGGATCGGTGCTGACGGTGCCGGGACCCGACGTGACCAGTTCACGTTCGTCGCCGACATCGCTCCGACGATCTACGACTTGATCGGCGTGACGCCGCCCGAGGTGTATCGCGGTGTCGAGCAACTCCCGGTCACCGGCCACTCGTTCGCTGCGGCGATCGACGATCCGGCGGCTGCTGTCACGAACGAGCTCCAGTACTTCGAGATGGGCGGAAGCCGAGCCCTGGTGGCGGGGGAGTGGAAGGCGGTCAGCAAGCACACCGCCGGTGCCGACTACGACACCGAGCCGTGGGAGCTGTACCACCTGGCCACCGACTTCTCGGAGTGCCACGACCTCGCTGCCGACCAACCCGACAAGCTCGCCGAGCTGCAGGAGCTGTGGTGGGGTGAGGCCGAGCGTCACGGTGTGCTGCCACTCGATGACCGGATGTTCGAGCTGTTCGGTGCCCGCTTCCGGACCCACTCGCCGCACCCGGTCGACCGGCGCTACGTGTACCGGCCACCGATGTCGCCGCTGCCCGGCCAGGCATCCGCGGCGATCGCCGGGCGCAGCTTCGACCTGACCGCCCGGGCGACGATCGCTGCCGGCGACGAGGGCGTGCTGTACGCCACGGGAACCGAGAACAGCGGGCTGTCGGTGTTCGTGCAGAACGGCCGACTGGTCGCGGACTACAACGCGTTCGACGACCATGTGATCGTCGAGTCCGACAACCCGTTGCCCGACGGTGACGTCGAGCTGACGTTGTCGGTTCGGCGGGGTCCCAGCCGGACCGGAACGATGCACCTCGCCGTCGACGGCGTGGCCGTCGCAACGGTGGACTTGCCGCTGTTCATGTCGATGATGTCGTCGGTGGGTCCGAGCATCGGCGAGGACCACGGCTCGCCGGTGTCGACCCGCTACGCCGCGCCGTTCGCCTTCACGGGTGCGCTGCACGAGATCGAGATCCAGCTGCTGTCCCGAGAGGACGCCGAGGCCCGCGACGCGATCGCCCGGGCAGAGATGAGCCGTCAATGAGCATCGACATCACCCTGCTCGGCACCGGGGGTCCGATCCCCGACCCGAATCGGGCCGGCCCGGCAACCCTGATCTCAGCCGGCGACGAACACGTCCTCGTCGATGCCGGCCGCGGCGTGCTCATGCGATTGGCGGCTGCGGGCGTCGGCCCGCTGCAGTTGTCTGCGGTGCTGTTGACGCATCTGCACAGCGATCACATCACCGACCTCAACGACGTGATCACCACTCGGTGGATCATGACGTTCGACCCTGCGCCGCTGCCGCTGCGCATCGTGGGCCCGGTCGGCACGCAGACGGTGGTCGATCACCTGATGGCCTCGCTCGAACCGGATGTCGCCTATCGCATCGCGCACCACCACGATCTCAACGCACCACCAGCCGTCGAGGTGATCGAAGTCGCCGACGGTCCCGTCGACCTCGGAACCGCCATCACGATCACCGCCGGGCCGACCGACCACAAGCCGGTCGAGCCGAGTGTCGGCTACCGATTCGACGTCGGCGTTGGCGCCGACCGGGTGGGCGTCGTCGTCGCTGGTGACACGGTGCCGTGTGATGGCCTCGACGCCCTGTGCTCCGGGGCTGATGCGCTCGTCCACACCGTGATCCGCAAGGACATCATCGCGAACGTGCCGATCCCGCGCATGCAGGACACGCTCGACTACCACTCGTCGCCCGAAGAGGCCGCGCAGACCGCCGCCCGCGCCGGGATCGGCACGCTGGTGCTCACCCACTACGTCCCGACGTTCCCGTCCGGCGGCGGTGACGACTGGCGCGAGCTGGCCGCCCAACACTTCAGCGGTCGCGTCGAGCTCGGCGACGACCTCCACCGCATCACCATCACCAACTGACGCCGCCACAGGAGACACGACATGCAGACGCTGCGCACACCCGACGAACGATTCGACGGCCTCGAGGGCTACCCGTTCGAGCCGCACTACGCCGAGATCGCCGACGGCGACGGCGGCACGCTGCGAGTTCACTATCTCGACGAGGGGCCCGCCGATGCCGCACCCGTGCTGCTGATGCACGGCGAGCCGTCGTGGAGCTACCTCTATCGGCACATGATCCCGCCGCTGGTCGCCGCCGGGCACCGGGTGATCGCCCCGGACCTGGTCGGCTTCGGCCGCAGCGACAAGCCGACCGAGATGAGCGACTACAGCTACGCCCGCCACGTCGAGTGGATGCGCGAGCTGCTGTTCGATCGGCTCGACCTCCGTGACATCACCTACTTCGGCCAGGACTGGGGTGGGCTGATCGGGCTCCGCCTCGTTGCGCTCGACCCGGACCGCTATGCGCGAGTCGCCGTCGGCAACACCGGTCTCCCGACCGGCCACGGCCCAGCCAGCGACGCCTTCATGGCGTGGCAGAAGTTCTCGCAGGAGTCACCGGAGTTCCCGATCGGCCAGATCATCAACGGGGGATCGGCGACCGATCTGACCGCTGAGGTGATCGCCGGGTACGACGCGCCCTTCCCCGACGATTCCTACAAGGCGGGCGCCCGGATCTTCCCGAGCTACGTCCCCACCAGCCCGGACGACCCGGCGAGCGCCGCCAACATCGCTGCCTGGGAGGTGCTCAGCCGGTTCGAGAAGCCGTTCCTGACCTGCTTCAGCGATCAGGATGCCGTGACCAAGGGTGGTGACGCTCCCTTCTTGGCGAAGGTCCCGGGAACGGAAGGGCAGCCGCACGTCACGATCGAGGGCGGCGGTCACTTCCTCCAGGAGGACCGGGGCCCGGAACTCGCCGACGTGCTGATCAACTTCATCGGATCCTGATGTCGGTCCCCGGAACGATGAGCCAGACCCGCACATGTGGTGTGTTCGCTCATCGCTGCGCGGTGGCGTCGTGATCGTCGTCGAACGAACGCGGACGATCGGGTCGCCGGCCGTCGCCGTGTGGGACGTGCTCGCCGACTTCGATCGGCTGGCCGACTGGGCCGACAACGCCGACCACACCGCATGGCTCGACGACCCCGCGCCCGACGGTCGCATGGTCGGTCGAGCACGACGCGTCCAGGCCGGGCGGGTCGTGCTCGTCGAGACGATCACCGCGTGGGAACCGATGACCCGACTCGCCTACGACCTGGGCGGGCTTCCGCCGATCGTGCAGTCCGCCACCAACGAGTGGCGACTCGTCGCCGACCCGTCGAATGCGGACTCGACGGTCGTGACGCTGGCGACGCACGTCGACTGCGGCCCACGTCCACCGCAACAGCTGATCGCCCGACTGGTGGGCAAGCGGCTCGCCAAGGCCTCCGACGTGATGCTCGCCGGACTCGCCCAACGCCTCGAAACGACAGGAGCACACCCGTGACCCGACCCGACGTCATCGTGATCATGACCGATCAAGAGCGTGCGGCACCGCCGTACGAATCCGATGCGCTGCAGCAGTGGCGTGACACGACACTGACCGGGCGGAAGTGGTTCGCCGACCACGGTGTGTCGTTCGAGCGGCACTACACCGGGTCGCTCGCCTGCGTACCGAGTCGACCGACGCTGTTCACCGGCCAGTATCCGGACCTGCACGGCGTCACCCAGACCGACGGACTCGGCAAGCTGCACGACGACTCGCGACTGCGATGGCTGCCCGAGGGCGAAGTTCCGACGCTCGGGAACTGGTTCCGTGCGGCCGGCTACGACACCCACTACGACGGCAAGTGGCACATCAGCCATGCCGACCTGACCGATCCCGCGACCGGCGAGGTCGTCGCGACCAACGACGACGACGGCAACGTCGACGACCTCGCCGTGCGGCGCTACCTCGACGCCGACCCGCTCGACCCATTCGGTTTCTCCGGCTGGGTCGGTCCCGAACCGCACGGGGCGCCGCTTGCGAACGCCGGCGTGCGGCGTGACCCGCTGATCGCCGCTCGCGTGGTGGCCTGGCTCGAGGATCGCTACGCCCGCCGCCTCGCCGGCGACACCGAGGCGCTGCGACCATTCCTGTTGGTGGCGAGCTTCGTCAACCCGCACGACATCGTGCTGTTCCCAGCGTGGGTCCGGCAGGGCTCGCCGCTCGAGGCGGGCCCGCTCGATCCGCCGCACGTGCCGCCGTCGCCGACCGACGACGAGGACCTCTCGACCAAGCCGGCAGCGCAGATCGCCTACCGCGAGTCGTACCCGACGGGCTACGGGCCGGTCGCCCTCGTCGGCAAGTCGTATCGCGACAACGCCCAGGAGTACCGCGACCTCTACTACCGACTCCACGCCGAGGTCGACGCGCCGATCGATCAGGTGCGCGCCGCCATCACTGCAGGCCACGAGGGCGGCGCCGCCCCCGATGCGGTGATCGTACGAACCGTCGATCACGGGGAGCTGCTCGGCGCCCACGGCGGGCTGCACCAGAAGTGGTTCAACCTGTACGACGAGGCGACCCGGGTGCCGTTCGAGGTGGTCCGCCTCGGAGCGAACTCGACCGGTGCCCGTGTGATCGATGACGCACCCACCTCGCACGTCGACCTCGTGCCGACGCTGCTCGGTGCCGCCGGGATCGACGAGGCCGCCACCGCGGAGATGCTGCGCCACGATTTCAGCGAGGTGCACCCGCTGCCGGGACGGAACCTGATGCCGGTCGTCGACGGAACGTCAGCGCCGGACCGGAACCGGCCGGTGTATGTCCTGACCAGGGACAACATGCTCGAAGGCGACTCCGGCGCCTCCGGTTTCGCCCGTCGGATCGGGCGGGCCAGCAAACCGCCGGCGCCGCTGCGGATCAAGGTGCCCGCCCATGTCGGCGCCAACTTCGAAGGCGTCGTCGTGCGGGTCGAGGAGGCAGACGCTGCTGGCGGAGGCGGCCACCTCTGGAAGCTGGTGCGCACCTTCGACGACCCGGCCACGTGGACCGAACCCGGTGTGCGCCAGCTCGCTGCGAACGGTCTTCGCGGTGAGGAGTATCGAACCGAACCGCTGGCCGATCAGTGGGAGCTCTACGACCTGACCGCCGATCCCGTCGAACACGTCAACCGATGGCGCGACGGCTCGGCCACGGCGGTGTTCGATCACCTCCGGGTGGTGCTCAAGGAAGAGCGCGCACGCTCGGTGCCAGAGCGCAACGTGCCGTGGCCGTACGCACGGCGTCGCCCGACGACTCCGCCGACCAAGCGGGTGCCGCCGCCGGCGAGGCTGTTGCGCAAGGGCCTCCAGAAGCTCGGCCTGCATCCCGACGACCCTGACGCACGCGATTTCGAGTTGCTCGGCAAGCGGGCGCTGATCGTGTGCACGAACCACGGTGTGCTCGACATCGGCAAGGCGACCGGTGTGTTCGCCAGCGAGATGACCGTGCCGTACTACGCATTCCTCGACGCCGGCATGTTCGTCGACCTCGCCAGC
The DNA here is from genome assembly GCA_963716095.1 of Ilumatobacteraceae bacterium. GTDB lineage: Bacteria > Actinomycetota > Acidimicrobiia > Acidimicrobiales > Ilumatobacteraceae > Sva-07. Next base: position 206,179 of record CAVQSV010000005.1, read on the forward strand.
CCGAACGGGGGAGTGATCCCGGTCGATCCGCAGAGCGTCAAGCCGGTGATCCGCAGCGCTGAGGACGACCGTTTCCTCGCCGACGACGACCTGCGCGAGAAGGTGGGCAACTCCCTCGCAATCGGCGACGTCGACATCGCGTCGTACGACGTGGTGTTCCTCGCCGGCGGGTGGGGCGCTGCGTTCGACCTGGGGACATCTGATGCGCTCGGCGGGAAGATCACCGAGGCGAACACGCTCGGCAAGGTGATCGGTGGCGTGTGTCACGGCCCACTCGGGCTGCTCAAGGCAACCGCACCCGACGGCAGGCCACTGGTGGAGGGGCGCAAGATCTCCGCCGTCACCGACAAGCAGGTGCGCGAGTTGGGGATCGAGTCGACGCCGCAGCACCCGGAGACCGAGCTGCGCGCCGCCGGCGCCGAGTTCGAGAGCGAATCGGCGCGACGTGACCCGCTTGCCAACCATTGGGTCGTCGACGGCAACCTCGTCACCGGCCAGAACCAGAACGCCGGGCCGATGGTGGCCCGGGAGATGATGCAGATCCTCACGGATCGAGAGGGAGCGACCGCATGAGCGACAACTCGGGCACCCCCCGGTACGGCAGCGTCGATCACGAGTACGGCATGCGATTGGCAACCACGCCGCCCGAGGATGACGGCCCGGTGTGGATGGTCAACTTGATGAAGTACCGAGACGTCGCGGACTATGCCGACGGTCGCGAGTCGACGATCAGCGGTCGCGAAGCCGACGATCTCTACACGCCACTCGGCCCGCTGGCTGCCGTCGGCGCCGAGCTCGTGTTCGTCGGCGACGTCGAGCAGCAGTTGCTCGGCGATGCCCCGGTCTGGGACCGCGTCGGTGTCGTGAAGTACCCGACCCGGCGTTCGTTCATCGAGATGCAGTCGCGTCCCGACTTCCAGAAGCAGCATGCTCACAAGGACGCCGGCATGGCCGAGACGATCGTGATCGGCTGCCAGCCGATCGACGTGCCGACCGCGCCGGACGGGACCTCACCGGTCGACTGGGCCGACGTACCGCACCCGCCGACCGATGACGACGGCCCGGCGATGGTGATCCACGTCCTCAAGTACAACGACGCCGCTGCCGCCTCGATCACCCCTGCGGACATGGCGGCGTATCAGCGAGCTGCCGGCGATGTCGCCATCCCACACGGCGTGCGGATCTCGGGCTGGTTCGCCGCCGAGGGCACGATTCTCGGCGACGGCCGCGCATGGGATCAGGTGCGCTTCAACCTGTTCCCGAGCAAGGCGGCGTTCATGGCCGTGGTGATGGACCCCGCTCGGCTCGAGGCGCAGAAGTCGAGCCGAGAACCGGCGATCGCCGACACCTACACGATGATCGTCCGCCCCACGATCGACCACATCGCCGACAGCCTCGTTCCGTAGCTCGGACGCAGCGCGCCACGCCGACAGCCTCGCCGTAGCCCGGACCGCAAGCGGTGAGTTTCCGCGCCGACAGCCTCGCTCCGTAGCTCGGACGCGCAAGCGATGAGTTTCCGCGCCGACGGGTGTCGCGAAGACTCATCGCCTGGGTGTGGCGGATGGGTGTGGCAGAGTCGGCGAGATGAACGACGACCGCTACTTCGCGTTCCTGCGGGCGATCAACACCGGGAAACGACGGTTGTCGAACGAGCAGCTGCTGGCGCCCTTCGAGGCGATGGGGTTCGGCGACGTTGCGGCCTATCAGGCGGCCGGCAACGTCACGTTCCGTTCCGATGCGAAGGTCGACGAACGGCCGATCGAGTCAGCGCTTGCGACGGCGTACGGCTTCGAGACGCCGGCCTTCGTGCGGTCGACGGCGGAGCTCGCGGCGATCGTTGCTGCCGAGCCGTTCACGCCTGAAGCGGTCGCGGCCACTGCGGGCAAGGTTCAGGTCGCGTTCCTTCGGGTGGCGCCGTCCGACGAACAACGTCACGCCGTCGCTGAGCTGGTGCCCGCCGAGGATCAGGTGCGCCTGATCGGTCGGGAGTGGTACTGGCTGCCGGTGGAGGGGATCAGCGCCTCGAAGCTGCCCGTCGGCCAGATCGAGGGGGTGCTCGGTGAGATGACCATTCGAACGTTGGGCACCGTGCAACGAATATCGGCCAAGTTCGCCGACTGACGCCTCGCGAGACTTCCGTTGTCGCCCGGAACCGATTGGCGAACGCTTGCCGACGCCGACGAGGATTCGGCTGTGCCATCGATGAGCTCTCTGGCCGCATTCGCCGCGGTGTCGTTCGCGATCATCGTCATCCCTGGGCCGAGCGTGATGTTCGTCGTGGGCCGTGCCTTGTCGTTGGGGCGCAGAGCAGCGCTCGTCACCGTGGCCGGCAACGCGGCGGGGTTCTACGTGCAGGTCGTGCTCGTCGCCGTCGGTCTGGGCGCCATCGTCGAGCGATCGGTCGCAGTGTTCACGGCGATCAAACTGATCGGCGCGGCGTACCTCGTGTGGGTCGGCGTGCAGGCGATCATCCATCGGCGGCGAAATGCCCGAATGGCGGTCGAAGTCGAGGGTGCTGACGTGGTGGCCCATCGGTCGTTGTTCGTCGATGGCTTCGTGGTCGGCATCGCAAATCCGAAGACGATCGTGTTCTTCGCTGCGATCCTGCCGCAGTTCGTGGAGACCGGCGGTGCGCCGGCCGGTGTGCAGATGTTGGCGTTGGGTGTCATCTTCGCGGTGATCGCGTTGGCATCCGACAGTGTGTGGGGCCTGGCCGCCGGGAGTGTGCGCGAGTGGTTCGTCGGTTCGCCACGTCGACTCGAGTTCATCGGTGCGGCCGGGGGACTGGCGATCGTCGGGCTCGGCCTACGGCTCGCGTTCACCCGACGCAGCGATTGAAGCAGTTCGCGTGCCGGACCGATGTCGCAGCGTCGCCGATCGATGCGCGGGAGCGAACAGATATTCGACATCACTGTTCCACCGCCGAGGCGTCGCGGTGGCGCCGGCTGGCCAGGCTGCTCGACACCGTGCCCGGTGTGTACGACGCGCTGGCCGATGGCCGAATCGGTGTCGCTCAGGCGCACGAGCTCGCCCGGGCTCGCTCGAACCCTCGGTGCGGCGGCGGGCTGCGAACGCCCCTCACGGATCCGGAAGGCGGGCCAACGTCACCGTCAATCTCGTCGTCGACGAACGCACCTACACCGAGAACCTGGTCGACCACGGTCTGGCACCGCCATCCGCGCTCGACGGGGTCGTCGATCCAGGTCTCGGGCACCATCGCTGCGAGACCACCGCCGGGGCACCGGTGCACCCCGACGACGTGCTCGCCGCAACCATCCACGGCCACATCCGCCGGGTCGTACTCGACGGCGTGGGCGTCGTCACCAACATGGGGCGCCGCCGCCGGTTGTTCACCGGGGCCGCCCGAGAGGCAGCGCAGCTGTCGGCCCGACGCTGCTCACGGCGTGGCTGCACCGTTCCGGCCGAACTCTGCGACATCGATCACGTCCACGACCACGCCAAGGGTGGTCCGACGGCACCCCGATGACCCCGACCGGTCAACCTCCGCCGGTCGCCGGAAGTGCGGGCCGACCACGCCCCGGGTTCATCGACGATCCCTTGCCGCTCGATCTCGACGGCTTCGACTCCGACTCCGACCCGCCCTGATTGCAGCAGGCGCTCGGGAACTGAGCCCAGTCGGACGTCAGCTGGTGTCCGTCGACGCCCGACGGCGTTGTGCCCGAGCCCTCCGTTCGACGACCTCGCTCACTGCCAGCATCACCGCCGCCGCCACGAGACCCGCAATGATGCCGATCGTCAGCCAGGCGATCACGCCGACAATGATGACCGCGACCAGCCAGGTCATGTTGCGTTTCGACACCGTGCGACTCCTCTCGTGTGGGCGAACGGATGATGTCACGGGCAGCGCACCCCGTCGGGGATGGTCAGTTGCCTGGTTCGAGCTCGAACCACGACAGGAAATCGATCACCACAGCGTCATCGGTTGCGGATGCGCCGTCGCCTGCCAGGACGTCGGCGACCGTTCGGCGCCCGTTGAGCACGTCACCCCAGGCGCCGCGCTCGATGGTCAGGGTCACGTCTGAACCGGCACCATCGGTTGGGGCAGCGATGCCGTTGCGAACGTGCACGCCGGCCGCCCCGTCCGGGAACTCGACGCGCAGGTGCCGTTCGGTGTCACCGCACCGGTTCGGGTCCAGCATCACCCGCAGGATGTGGACCAACTCCGTTGCATCGGCGGTGGCGATCTGCTCCCGGGAGAAGCGGTGGCGACGGAAACGTGACGTGTCGAGCTCGCCGTCGAGTTCTCGGGCTCGGGTGAGGCACCAGTTGCGGACGTTCGCCGCCGTGGTCCGCCGGCCGATCGTGCGCAGCACTGAGGCGAGCCGTTGGCGATCGCCGAGATCGCTGGGCTCAGCGTCGGCTGGCTCGACCCTGACGAGCCAGGTCGCCAACTCGAGCGCCCAACGAAGGTCGTCATCGGCCAGTGCGACATCGACCTGACGTCGCACCTCGTCAGCGCCGCCGAACCCGTCGATCAACCGCTCGGCCCGTTCGACGGGTGGGACCGGGAACAGTTGGGCGGTGTCGCCGTCGAACCAACCCCGCAGCCCGGTGTGGATCTGACGGACGTGGTGTTCGACGAGCCCGTACAACTGCGACTGGAAGTACGACTCGGCGTAGGTGGCAGGGAGCTGGACGAACTCGGTCAGTTCGCCGTGGGTGAGGCCCTTGTTGACGCCCCGCACGGTCTGGTCCCACATGAACTGGATCGCATCGCGGCTGCGCGTCAGCTCGGCGTGGATGCGCTCGTCGCCGCTGATCGGGGGCCCGTGCGCTCCGACGAGATGTGTCGCGCCGAGGCCGATCATGTGGTCGAGACCGGTGAGCAGGACCCGAGGGTCTCGGTACTCCTCGCCCCGGATCGCGAAGACGTTGAACAACGCCGGCCAGGCGAGGTTGTTCACGCACACACCGAGCTCGGGGAACCAGATCGTGATCGAGTCGGTCGCGTCCGACTCGGCCGGCGTCAGCTCGACGGTCAGTCCCGCAAGCGAGATCGTGACCGGCTCGTCGAAGGTGTCGGTCGGCGGAAGGAACCCCTCGGTGAAGGGTGCATTCTCGGGGATCCGGAAGGCCGGCCCGAGACCGGCACTGACCAACGCGTCGGGCCCGTCGGGTGGCAGGGCGATCCCGAACTGGGCGATCAGGCCGTACTGCGAGACCGGTCCGACCTCTCCCGCTTGTCGGCTGCGGTTGGCCATCACGCCCGAATGCGACCAGATCGGCAGGTGCGCCGGCGCGCCGGCATCGACGAGCGCCTGGGTGCCGCCGACGTAGTGGAAGTGGCTGTAGATCACACCGACAACCGGAGCGTCGGTGTGCTCGCGCACCTGTGCCAACGACCACGCCATCTCCTCGTTGGAGTCGCCGGTGTCGATCACGACGAGCCCCTCGGGGCCCTCGACGAACGTCTGGTTCGACAGCCCGTTGCCAACCGCACACCACACGTTGTCGGTGACCGCGTGGAGCCGGCGTTCGAAGCGGCCCCGGTGCTCGATCATCTCGGATCGGGCGACGCCGCCGTTGTCGGCGGTGCCGACGCGGCCGTCGTCCGGGTCGAAACTGGCAGGAATCACGTGTGATCGAGGAGGCATTGGGCGATCATCGCAGACGGTCTGCGTCGGGTTGGTCGTCGGAGCGCCGGTACCGTCCGTGCATGACCACCGTGCAGCAACCTGTCACCTCCGGCTTCGGTCGAGACACCGTTCCGTCGGAGGTGCTCGCCGGCATCGACCTGACGGGCTCTGTCGCCCTGGTCACCGGCGGGTACTCCGGGCTCGGACTGGAAACCACGCGGGCCTTGGCAGCGGCTGGTGCGGTCGTCGTGGTCCCGGCCCGTCGCCCCGACCACGCCCGCAGGGTGCTCGCCGACGTCGGCCAGGTGGTCGACGGTGACGTCGCAGCGGCGCTTGTCGGAGCGGCACCCGGCCAGATCGTCGTCGACGAACTCGACCTCGGCGACCTCGCAAGCGTCGAGTCGTTCGCAAGCCGGGTGCTCGGTACCGGGGTGTCGCTCGACATCGTGATCGACAATGCAGCGATCATGGCGTGCCCGGAGACGAGGATCGGCCCCGGCTGGGAGGCCCAGTTCGCCACCAACCACCTGGGCCACTTCGCGCTGGTCAATCGGCTGTGGCCGGCGATCGCAGCGGACGGCGGTGGCCGGGTCGTGTCGGTGTCGTCGACCGGCCACAAGCTGTCGCCGATCCGCTGGGACGATCCGCAGTTCGAGACCGGCTACGACAAGTGGGTCGCCTACGGTCAGGCGAAGACCGCCAACGCCCTGTTCGCAGTACATCTCGACGCGCTCGGCGAAGCGCAGGGTGTCCGCGCCTTCGCTGTGCACCCCGGTGGCATCATGACCGAGCTGCAGCGTCACCTCCCGCAGGAGGAGATGATCAACATGGGCTGGGTCGACGCCGACGGGAACGTCAACGAGCTCTTCAAGTCGCCTGAGCAGGGCGCCGCGACCTCGGTGTGGGCGGCCACGTCGCCGCAGCTCGACGGGATGGGCGGCGTGTACTGCGAGGACTGCGACATCTCGGCGCCGACCGATGTCGACAGCCCGTTCGCCCGCTACCTCGGCGTCGACGCTCATGCGATCGACCCCGACGAGGCGACCCGCCTCTGGACGCTCTCGGCCGAGCTCACCGGCGTCGACGCATTCGCCTGACCGTGCGATGGGACAACACGGGTCTGACCCGTGTTGTCCCACTGGCTGCTACAGCGTCGAGATACCGCCGTCGACCGGTATGACCGAGCCGGTGGTGAACGCGCCGGCTCGGCTGGCGAGGAAGATCACGGTGCCGGCGATGTCCTCGGGTGAACCGAGCCGCTTGCGGGGCACGCTCGCTTCGACCATCTTCCGGCTGTCGGGATCGTCGAGGCGGTACGCCATCATCTTCGACTCGAACGGGCCGGGCGCGATCGAGTTGATCGTGATGTGCTCGCCCACCAGATGGCTGGCCATGTGGCGCGCCATCATGTGGATGCCGGCTTTCGACGCCGAGTACGAGTAGTTGTTGCCGACCGGAACGCGAATGCCGTCGATCGAACCGATCATGATCACCCGGGCCGGGTCGTCAGCGGTGGCTCCGGCGCGCAGCTGGGGCAGGAGCGCCTGGGTGAGCATGAACGGCGCCTTGACGTTGAGGTCGAGCACCTTGTCGAATCCGATCTCGGGGAACTCACCGAGATCGGCGCCCCAGGCAGCGCCGGCGTTGTTGACCAGGATGTCGACGCGGTCCTCTCGCTCGGTCAACGCCGCCACGAACGACGCCACACCGTCCTCCGTCGAGAGGTCTGCGGGGAACGAGATGCACTCGCCGCCTCCCGAACCGAGCTGGGAGAGCTCGGCCGCTGCCGCATCGCACGCGTCGGCCTTGCGGGCGGTGATGTAGACCCGCACGCCGTTGGCCACCAGACCCGAGGCGATCATGAACCCGATACCGCGGGACCCGCCGGTGACGACGGCGACCTTGCCGTCGAGTCCGAAGAGCGTTCCGAGCGAGAGCGGACCGGGTGCGGATGCAGCAGTGGAATCAGCCATGCTGGGGAGTATGGCCGACAGCAATCACGTCCTGGAGATCCGTCGTTCGTCGATCGGGGAAGCCGAAGTGCTCACCGAGCCCGTCGCCGAACTCGCCGACGGCCAGATCCGTCTCCGAATCGACCGGTTCGCGGTGACGGCGAACAACGTCAGCTATGCCGGCGCCGGCGACATGCTCGGCTACTGGGACTTCTTCCCGTCGAGCGATCCGACCACCTGGGGTCGCGTGCCTGCAGTCGGCTACGCCGAGATCGTCGAGTCGCGCAACGCCGACCTGGCTGTCGGTGGCCGATACCACGGTTGGTTCCCGATGGCCGAGTACGTCACGTTCACCGCCACAGCGACGCGCGACGGGTTCCGCGACGACGGCGATCACCGCCAGGCCCACGCCCCGATCTACCGGTCCTACACACGCACCGATGCCGATCCGATGCACGACGATGCCCCGGACGGCGAAGACCGGTCCGCGCTGCTGCGGGTGCTGTTCCTGACCGGATACCTCGCCGATGAGTTCTTCGCCGACTCGGGTGGTGCCACCGACGACGGTGCCGCACCGTTCTTCGGAGCCCAGCAGGTGATCGTGCTGTCTGCGTCGTCGAAGACGGCGATCGGCTTCAGCCAGCGAGCAGCCAAGCGCGACGGATGGTCGGTCGTCGGGCTCACGTCAGCGGGCAACGCCGACTTCGTTCGGTCGCTCGGGATCTACGACACCGTGGTCACCTACGACCAGATCGACGATGCCGAGCACGGCATCCCGCTGCTCGACAGCGTGGTCATCGACATGGCCGGCAACCCGAACGTCCTCGCGTCGGTGCACCAGCACCTCGGCGACCGCGTGAAGCACTCGATGATGATCGGCAGGAGCCATCACGACGCCGTGCCCACCTCGTCGACGGGCGAACTGCCCGGAGCAGCACCGCAGTTCTTCTTCGCGCCGACCGCCCTCGATCGCCTCGTCGAGAACTGGGGTGCAGCGGAGTACCGCAGGCGCACGGCCGAGGCCACCCACGAGTTCGTCGACGCGAGCCGGGCGTGGATGTCGCTCGACGAGCGGCGTGGCCCCGACGGACCTGCGTCGGCGTGGGCCTCGATCTACGGCGGCGAGGTCGCCCCCGACGTCGGCGTCGTCGCGTCCTTCCATCCGTGACCCGTCACCCGCTGCATCAACGTCTGTTGCGCATGCCCCGCCCGGGCGACAAGCGCATGGCAGTCCGCGTGACCCCCGACGCGCTCCGCCACATCCGGTCCGGGCATCCCTGGGTGTTCGAGGAGTCGGTCACCTCGATCAGCCACGAGGCGACCGCGGGCGATCTCGCCGTGATCTTCGACAACGATCGAAAGTTCGTTGCGTTGGCGTTGTACGACCCCGACTCGCCGATCCAGTTCCGAATCCTCCACGTCGGCAAGCCGACACCGATCGACGACGACTGGTGGCACACGACGATCCGCACCGCCCTCGACGTCCGCGTTGCGTTCACGTCCGACCCGGACGCGGCACACCTCGCATACCGCATCCTCAACGGCGAGAACGACGGTGTGTCCGGTCTCGTCGTCGACCGCTACGCCGACGTGCTCGTCGTCAAGCTCTACTCCGCGGTCTGGTTCCCGCACCTCGTGACGGTCGTCAAGGCGTTGCTCGACACCACCGGCTGCTCGGGCGTGGTGCTGCGTCTGGCACGAAATCTGCAGAAGCGCGAGACCTTCGGTCTGCAGGACGGCGACGTGATCGCCGGCCGTGTTCCCGACGGTCCGGTGCGGTTCCTGGAGGCCGGATTGCACTTCGACGCCGACGTCCGTGCCGGCCAGAAGACCGGCCACTTCCTCGATCAGCGAGCCAACCGCATCCGCATCGGCGAGATGGCGGCCGGGCGTGACGTGCTCGACGTCTTCGCGTCCACTGGCGGGTTCAGCGTGCACGCCGCCGCCGGGGGAGCGAGGTCGGTGCACGCCGTCGACCTGTCGGCACCGACGCTCGCTGCGGCGGAACACAACATGGCGCTCAACAACGAACTCGACGCCGTCAGGGCGTGTTCGTTCACCACCGAGGTCGGCGACGCCTTCGAGGTGATGGTCAGTCTTGCCCGCGCCGGCACCACCTACGACCTGGTGGTCGTCGACCCGCCGTCGTTCGCGCAGCGGCAGGCAAACGTCGAGGGTGCGCTCCGTGCCTACACCCGTCTGACCCACCTGGCGCTGCGTCTGGTTCGTCCCGGCGGCACGCTGATGCAGGCGTCGTGCTCGAGCAGGGTCGGCGCCGAGCAGTTCTTCGACACCGTGCTCGATGCCGCTGAGGCTGCAGGGCGACCACTCACCCCGATCGAGCGCACGGGCCACGACGTCGACCATCCGGTTGCATTCCGTGAGGGCGCCTACTTGAAGGCGGGTTTCTGGCGGGTGCGGTGACCTGACCGGATCGGGGCGTCTACTCGACGAGAACGTGGCCGACGGGGCTCGTCCGCCGGACGTGGCCGAGCGCCGGAGTTGCGACAACTGTTGCTCGGGCGCCCTGGGGGACCGCATGGCGTTCCCCCGTCTTCCACGCCACGACCGTGTCGGCGCTGCCGTCGTCGACAGCGAGATAGACGTGGTACCGATCACGTTCGACCAGCCGCTGGAGCCGACGCGGCAGGGGTGACACCTCGGCGGGTCGGCGGGTGCGGATCACGGCACCTGTGCGTTCGAGCGAGGTGAACCCGTCGTATGCGCCGGCCAGCGCCATCCAGAGCCCGACCAGGATCGGCACGAACGCGAGGAACGTCACGCCGGTGGCAACATCGGCGATCAGCCAGTCTTGGGACGGGAACTGCTCGTAGATCCAGTCGAACGCGGTGCCTCTGGCGACGTCGCTGGCCCACGAGCGCAGGCGGAGACCGAGGAAGCAGACCACGAGCCCGACGCCGATCGCAACGAACGGCGCCGTGCCGTAGGCAATGCGGGCGGGGTACTTGACACGCACGAGGCGGGCGCGGCCGCCGACGGCGCTCCAGGCCCGGTGGTGGTCTTCACGGGCGAGCGGGAGTTCCACCGCAGCGCCATCGGCCAAACACATGGCGCTGGCGTAGGCGAGGCGCCGGTCGCCCGTCTCGCCGGCGCTGGGCGCGAGGTCGCCGAACCCGGACTCGGCGAGGCGCTCTCGAACCGCAAGCCACCGCCGGGTGGCGGCGATGCCGTCGTCGGTGTGGGTGAAGGTCGGCCGGAGCTGGATCCGTACGACCTGTACCACCCCGACGATCAGTGCAGCGGCGACCGTCCACCCGGCGATTCGTATGCCGACCGAGTCGATCACTGCGACCTGATCGTCACCCGTCGACCGGGCGAGGAGCCAGCACAGTGCACCGACAGCCCACAGGGCGGCGGGCACCACGAGGTCCTTGGCGGTCCAGCGGCGGCGCACGAGGCCGGCCTGAACGGCGTCATCGACGACGAGGTTGCTGAACCGTTTCCACCAGGGACCGCGAATGTCGACCGCGAGATACCTCGCCGGGATCGCCCGGTCGGTCGTGAAACGGGCCATCACGTGCTGCAGCACCAGCCGTTCGTGTGGGCGCAGTGCATCGCCCTGGTAGGCCGTGGCGGCCGGACGCACGCGCGCCAGCTCCTCGAGGTCGTCCTCGGGGGGAAGGATGCGCAGCCACCCCCGCGCCGCCAGGTCGATCATGGTCGCCCTGAATCCGGCCGCGGTGACGTGGGCATCGTTCGTGAGGAGGTTGACGACCGCTGGGGTGTCAGCTCGCAACGCGCCAGCCCTGCCACCGGCGTGCGGGCGCGGAGGCATCAGGCGCTCGCGTGTGCGCTGGAAGACCAGCCAGGCGCCCGCGGTGAACAGCGCACCGAGCCAGAGCCACCCGGCCGTGAACGAGGGCGCGAACAACCCGGTTCCCACCACCGCGAGCGTCATGGAGTCATCATGGCATCACGTTGCGGTTCGGAAGGGATCGTCCGGCGGCACGTCGCCGGTGTCGGCAGCTGCCGCTTCGTTGTCGGTATCGTCTCGGCGCACCCAGACGGTGCGTTGCGGGAAGGGGATCTCGATCTCGGCATCGTCGAGGGCAGCTTTGAGCGCCTCGCGAAGCGCTCGTTGCAGCGCCCACTGCGTGCCGGGCTCGACCTTGACGGTCATCCGCAGAGGTGATGCCATCTGCGCCGAGCGCCTCGACGCCGAGCAGTTTCGGTGGTTCGATCACCGATGCGGTCCACTCCTCGTGGGCGACGACCGCGGTCGCGCAGTCGAGGATCACCTGGCGGGCCGTCGTCAGGTCGCAGTCGTAGGCCACGTCGACGTCGACGAGCGCAACCGACCACAGCTGCGACCGGTTGCCGACCCTGCTCACCTCGCCGTTGGGGACGTGCCAGACCGTGCCGTCGAGGCCGCGCAGCACCGTGGTTCGCAACGAGATCTTCTCGACCACCCCGGCTGCCTCGTCGAGGTCGACGACGTCACCGACGCCGTACTGGTCCTCGAGCAACATGAACAACCCGGCGATGCAGTCCTTGACCAGGCTCTGCGCACCGAACCCGAGCGCAACACCTGCGATGCCGGCCCCGGCGATGAGCGGTGCGAGATCGACACCCGTCTCGCCGAGGGCCATGATGATCGCGATCGACCAGATGATCACCGATGCGGTGCTGCCGATCACCAGCGAAATCGACTGCAACCGAGCCTCACGTCGTGGGTCGACCTCGTTCATGCCGGTGGGTTCGGCGACCAGTGAGGTCGCACGGTCTCCGCCCAGCTTCTGGAGGTGCCGAGCGGCGACCGTGGTGTCGGGTGCGACGACTCGAGCGATCATGCGCCCCAGGTACCGCTTGGCGATCTGCGACACGATCCACGCAACGACCAGAATCAACAGCACCGCGAACAACCAGTCGGCGGTCTGGGAGAGCAAGTGGTTGCCGTTGGTGAGATCGAAGACGGACTCGCAGATCCAGCTCGGGCTCGCTCCGCAGGCGTCTTCCAGTTCGGGATCCACGACAGCGAAGGTACCCAAGGGAGCCACGACCACAGGGGATACCGAAGCGACCGTCGAACGAGCTTGAGCAAGGCTTGCCGAAACACCGATCCCGCCTTGACGAGCCAGGGGCTAACGTCTCAGGGATGTCGAGTGCACCGATCCGTCTCGCCGTCGTCGGGACGGGCTACGTCGGCCTGACCACGGGAGCGTGCTTTGCCCACGTCGGACACCACGTGGTGTGTGGTGACATCGATGAACGCAAGGTCGCACTGTTGAACGCCGGACACATCCCGATCGTCGAGGAGGGGCTCGAGTCGATCGTCAACGAGTCCCGAGCGGCCGGTCGCCTCGAGTTCGTCTTGGGCGCCGAGGAGGCAGCAGCGAATGCCGACATCATCTTCCTCTGTGTGCCGACCCCGCAGGGCGACGACGGCAGCGCCGACCTCACCTACATCCAGCAGGCGGCCGCCCAGATCGCTCCGGTGTTGAAGCCGGGTGCAGTCGTCGTCAACAAGTCGACCGTTCCGGTGGGATCGACGGTGGCGGTCGAGCGCGTGCTCGAACGCGACGACGTCTTCGTGGTCTCGAATCCCGAGTTCCTGCGTGAGGGAACAGCGGTGCACGACTTCCTCCATCCGGATCGGGTGGTGATCGGCAGCGTCGACCGCGCGGCAGCGGAGCGGGTCGCCGAGCTGTACGCCACGATCGACACGCCCATCCTGATCACCGATCCTGCCTCTGCGGAAACGATCAAGTACGCAGCGAACGGCTTCCTGGCGATGAAGATCAGCTTCGTGAACGCCGTGGCAGCGATGTGCGAGGCGGTGGGTGCCGACGTCGCGGCAGTCGTCGATGGAATCGGATCCGATCAACGCATCGGTGGCCAGTTCTTGCGGCCGGGGCCCGGCTGGGGAGGCAGTTGCTTCCCGAAGGACTCGCGTGCACTGGTGAAGATCGCCGAGGACCACGGGTACAACTTCGCGATGATGCGTGGCGTCATCGACGTCAACGACGAACAGCTCGAACGCATGGTGGCCAAGATCGTCGCGGCGGCAGGCCGCTCCGACGGTGAGCTGTCCGGCGTGACGGTCGGGGCGTTGGGGCTGACGTTCAAGGCGGGCACCGACGACCTGCGCGAGTCGCCGGCGCTGGCGATCATCGCCGAGCTGCGCCGCCTCGGTGCAACCGTGCGCGCCTACGACCCGACGGCGACGGGTGAACTCACACCGCACCAGGGCGTGGCGCTCGAGGGCATCGAACTGGTGGGCGATGCGCTCGACATCGCCGAAGGCGCCGACGTGGTCGCGCTGTTCACCGAGTGGCCGGAGTTCTCCAAGATCGATCTGTCGCAGCTCGCATCTCGAGCGGGGCGTCAAGTCACCATCGTCGACACTCGAAACCTGCTCGATCCGGTGCTGGTGCGTGAGGCCGGGCTGGACTACGAGGGCGTCGGGCGCCGCTGATCTCGCCCAGCGTCGACGAGCGACGCTGGGTCAGGCGAGCAGCGCCTCGAAGTACTCAGCGGTGAGCTCCAGTCCTTCACGAAGCTGCACGGTCGGTTCCCACCCGAGCAGCGTGCGAGCCTTCGTCAGATCCGGCTTGCGCTGCATGGGATCATCGACCGGCAGCGGATGGTGCACCAGTTCAGAGGTGGAGCCGGTGACCTCGATGATCAGCTCGGCGAGCTGCGCGATGGTGAACTCGTTGTCGTTGCCGATGTTGATCGGTGTGTTCAGTTCGGAGTCGAGGAGGGCGAGGAAGCCACGGATCTCGTCGGCGACGTAGGTGAACGATCTCGACTGGGTGCCGTCACCGAAGATCGTGATCGGCTCACCCCGCAGGGCCTGCACCATGAAGTTCGACACCGCTCGGCCGTCGTCGGGGCGCATCCGGGGCCCGTAGGTGTTGAAGATCCGCACGATGCGCACATCCACACCGTGGTGGCGGTGATAGGCCATGGTCATCGCCTCGGCGTAGCGTTTCGCTTCGTCGTACACACCGCGTGGTCCGATGGGGTTGACGTTGCCCCAGTACTCCTCTGGTTGTGGGTGCACGAGCGGGTCGCCGTACACCTCCGAGGTCGACGCCAGGAAGAACTTGGCGCCTTTCGCGAGCGCGAGGCCGAGCGTGTTGTGGGTGCCGAGGGCGCCGACCTTGAGGATCTGGATCGGGATCCGCTCGAAGTCGGCGGGGCTCGCCGGACTCGCCAGATGCATGACGACGTCGACGTCGCCCGGTACCCAGACGTGGTTGCTCACGTCGTGTTCGACGAAGGTGAACCCCGCCCCGAACAACTCCTCGACGTTGTCGATCGAGCCGGTGATCAGATTGTCGAGCGCCACGACCTGGTCGCCGCGCTCGAGCAGCGCACGGCACAGATGTGACCCGAGGAACCCTGCACCGCCGGTGACCACTACTCGCGCCATGCCGGCATCGTACGCCCTCGCCGTCAGCGAGCATCCGGATCCCGATGCGGTAGCGGTCGCTCAGCGCGGCAGTGCCTACACTGAGCCGTCGTGTGGAGCAACAAGGTGACGATGGGATGGCGCCCGTCCACCTTCGACATCCGCACGGGGGAGTTCCGCGATCTGGTGCGCCGATCGCGAGAAGTCGTCCTGCTCGCCGCCATCACCGGAGCCGTGACCGGGCTGTTCGTCCGCTTCTTCGAGTACGTCGTCGTCGAGGTCGTGTTCGAGCGGATCATTCACGGCCCGCTCTGGGTGGGCGCCGTTGCACCCGGGATCGGCTTGGTCCTCACCGCGATCCTGTTGAACACCGTGGGCAACGGCGCGTCCCCCGCCACCTCGGATGAGTACCTCCGGGCCTTCCACGATCCCGAATATCCACTGCGGCTCCGTGCGTTCGTTGCTCGGATGGCCGCGTCGATCACCACGCTGGGCTCGGGCGGAGCAATGGGCCTCGAAGGTCCGTCGATGTACGGCGGATCCGCGCTCGGCGCCATGATCCAGCGTCGGCTCCCCAAAGCGTTCAAGGGTGTCGACCACCGCACACTGCTGGTCGCCGGAGCAGCGGCCGGGGTCGCAGCGATCTTCAAGGCGCCGGCCACCGGAGCGATCTTCGCGCTCGAGGTGCCGTTCCGTGACCAGATGGCCCGCCGGATGCTGCTCCCGGCACTGGTGGCGAGCGCCTCGGGGTATCTGGTGTTCGTCGCGCTGAGCACGACCGATCCGATCTTTTCGTTCCAGACCGATCGGGCGGCATCGTTCGAGTACAAGGACCTGGCCGGAGCGGTCCTCATCGGGATCTTCTGCGCGGTCGGGGCTCGTGCCTTCTCCCGCCTGATCCGCTCCGCGAAGGCATTCACGCTCCGACCGACCGTCATTCGGGTCCCGTTGGCGGGCGTCACTCTGGCGGTGCTGTTCGTGATCAGCCGGGCGCTCACCGGCGAGAGCCTCACCATCGGCACGGGCTACGAGGTGATCCGGTGGTTGGCGGAGGAACACGCCCTGTGGTTGCTGGCGGCGGTGTTCGCCTTGCGATGCCTCGCCACTGCGGTGACGCTCGGCGGGGGAGGCGTCGGCGGGCTGTTCGTGCCGCTCGTGGTGGGCGGCGCCATCGTCGGTCGTTTCGTCGGTGACATCGTCAACCCGCTCGATCCCACCCTCTACGTGCTGCTCGGTATTGCCGCGTTCCTGGGTGCCGGGTACCGGGTCCCGCTTGCTGCGGTGATGTTCGTGGCCGAGACCACGGGACAGCCAGGCTTCATCGTGCCGGCACTCTTCGCGGCAGTGGCGGCCGAGCTGGTGATGGGTGAGCAATCGATCACGACGTTCCAACGCTCGCCCGGCCGGGCCGGCTAGCGCTAGACCAGTGGGATGTCGATGACCAACAACGTCACCGTGTCCGCGCAGCTCCAGGGCACGATCGTCGGGCTGTTCGTCGAGGTCGGCACGCAGGTGCGAGCCGGCGACGTGCTCGGCCTGGTCGAGTCGATGAAGATGCACCACGAGGTCGTGGCTCCGGTCGACGGAACGGTCGACGCTGTTGCCGTGCAGCAGGGATCGACCGTCGTGATCGGCCAGGAACTCGCCAAGATCGCCGAAGGCGTCGCCACCGCGTCGGGGCTCCCGGTCGCCACCGTTGAAGGAGTGGGTCCCGTCGGACTCGAGCGAGACGATCTGCGCGAGGTCATCGATCGTCACGATGTCGGCCTCGACGAGCAGCGACCGGACGCCGTCGAGCGACGGCGAGCGAAGGGTCGGCGAACGGCGCGCGAGAACATCGGCGACCTCGTCGACGACGGGACGTTCGTCGAGTACGGACCGCTGGTGATCGCTGCCCAACGACGACGGCGCGAACTCGCCGATCTGATCGCGTCGACCCCGGCCGACGGGTTGGTCGGCGGCCTCGGCGACGTCAACGGCGAGCTGTTCGGCTCCGAGAACGGTGAACGGGCCGCCAAGGTGGTTGCCGTGTCCTACGACTACACCGTCCTGGCTGGTACCCAAGGCACCCAGAACCACCGCAAGAAGGACCGGCTGTTCGAAGTCGCCGAGCAATTGCGGGTGCCGATCGTGTTCTTCACCGAGGGCGGCGGTGGCCGGCCGGGTGACACCGATGGCATCGGTGTGAGCGGGCTCGACTGCCTGGCGTTCCGGTGGTTCGCCGAGCTGTCGGGCACCGTGCCGCTCGTCGGCATCAACTCGGGCTACTGCTTCGCGGGCAACGCCGCCATCCTCGGGTGCTGCGACGTCGTGATCGCCACTGCGGACTCGAACATCGGGATGGGTGGCCCAGCGATGATCGAAGGCGGCGGGCTCGGGGTGTTTCGACCCACCGAGATCGGCCCGATCGACGTGCAGGGCACGAACGGGGTTGTCGACATCGTGGTGGCCGACGAGGCCGGCGCCGTGCAGGTGGCCAAGCAGTACCTCTCCTATTTCCAGGGGCGCACAGCATCGTGGGAAGCACCGGATCAGGCGGCGCTCCGCGACGTGGTGCCGGTCGATCGGTTGCGTGCCTACGACATCCGGCGTGCGATCGATGGGCTGTTCGACGTCGGCTCGGTGTTGGAGTTGCGCCGCGAGTTCGGCGTCGGCATGGTCACGGCGTTGGCCCGCGTCGAGGGTCGACCGGTTGGGGTGATCGCCAACGATCCGGGTCATCTCGCCGGGGCGATCGACTCCGACGGCGCCGACAAGGCCGCCCGGTTCATGCAGCTGTGTGATGCATTCGGACTCCCGATCGTGACGCTGGTCGACACGCCCGGGATGATGGTCGGGCCGGACGTCGAAGCAACGGCGCTGGTGCGTCACTGCAGCCGACTCTTCGTGACCGGCGCGAACCTCTCGGTGCCGATGGTGTCGGTGGTGACCCGCAAGGCCTACGGGCTGGGTGCCCAGGCGATGATGGGCGGAACGACCAAGGCGCCGATCGCGTGCCTCTCGTGGCCGACGGGCGAGTTCGGAGGAATGGGGCTCGAAGGCGCCGTCCGGCTCGGCTACCGCAAGGAGCTCGCAGCGGTCACCGACGATGCCGAGCGAGAGGTGCTGTTCCGCGAGATGGTCGACCGGATGTACGCCCACGGCAAGGCGGTCAGCGTGGCGTCGTTCTTCGAGATCGATGACGTGATCGATCCGATCGACACCCGGCGCTGGATCACGACGATCTTCGATTCGGCGCCCGAAACCCATCGGGCCCACACCGATCCGACCGCACCGCCCCGTCGACCCAACATCGACACGTGGTGACCCGAGACGCAGCCGGTGCGGCCTCAGGCGCCGCAGCCGGCGCCGAGCACGCCAGTGAGCTCGGTGCCGTCGTAGGTGTACACCAGCACCGAGGCGCCCTCGTAGTACCAGGCGTGGATCAGCACTTCCATCCGGCCGTCACCGTTGAGGTCGGCAACGTCGAGCACCCGAAACCGCTCGATGAGGGGGAAGGTGTCCTCGTCGAGTTCCTGGTCGACCAGTGACTGCAGCACGGTCGAGGCCTCGCGGGTGTCGACATCGACGAGGAGGATCGTTGCCAGGTCGCCGGGTACCCCCGGTGCAGCACTGGGCTGGACGAATTCGAACGCGACCAGCGCTTCGTCGTCGCCGTCGTTGTCGAGATCGGCGACGACGAGCTGTTCGACGTCGCCCTGCGTCGCGTCGACCGGCTCACCGTCGAACGACGCTTCACCGAGCGCCCGATACGCGTCGGGTGCCGTGGCGGTGACAGCGACCGGCCGCGGCTTCAGGGGCCATGATGGGGTGAGCACGGCAACCGCGTTGTAGCCGAAGCCCGGCGGCTCCGGTGGCGACACGTCGACATCGATCGCGGGTCCGACCTGGTCGTCGAAACACGCCTCGGTGTTCTCGCCGAGCTCGACCTGCGTCTCGCCCTCGAGGTTGCTGACGGTGAACGGTGTCCCTGCCGCAATCCCTGGTCGGATCGGGTTCCCGCTCGGGTCGCTCGACTCCTGCCAGCTGTCTCGCTGCCATGCGCCGAGGAACAGCCATCCGGCGGAGTCGGCGCCGCCGATCAGCAGCGGCACCAGCGCGTCGGCGGGACCTGACGGCAGCGTGGTGGTCGTGGTTTCCGCGGTGGTGGGGGCGATCGTGCTGGTGGTCGTCGAGGTGGCCGCAGTGGTGGCCGGCGGCATGGTGGTGGACGTGGAGGTGGTGCTCGTCAGCGTCGGCCGCGGTGACGACTCCTGCTCGCTGGTGCAGGCAGTTCCGAGTGCCACCAGCGATGCCGCAACAGCCAGGCCGACCCGTTTCGTGTGCGATCTCATGGCAGGCTCACCGACCCACCGGGTTCGAGGAGCTGGAGTCTGTCGTGGAGTGACGCATCGGTGAGCGCTTGCTCGAACAGCTCGGGCGGTTGCCCGAACCACGTGGGGAGCTGCCGTCGGCCATCCTCGGGAGAGTAGGTGCCCCAGTGGATCGGGACGACGATGCTCGGGCGGATCAGCCCGGTCGCGGTTGCCGCACGGGTCGGGTCGAGATGCCCGACGCCCAAGGTCGACCCCCACCCCCAGATCGGCAACAGCGCCACGTCGATGTCGGCGAGATCGGCCATCCCGTCGAAGAGGTCGGTGTCGCCGGGGAAGTAGACGCGCCGGCCGGCGCCGTCGACCACGTAGCCGACGGGCCGTGCGCTGACTCTCGAATGCGGGCCACGTCCGTGTTTGTGGGCTGCGGGCACGACCTCGACGGAGACGGGGCCGGAGGTGATGCGGTCGCCGACCTCGACCTCGCGAACCCGGTCGAACCCTGCCTTGCGCAGCAGCAGACCGGAGCCACGAGGAGTCAGTACTTCGACGGTGGGTCGGAGTCGCTTGAGCGAGGGGAGATGAAGGTGGTCGAGGTGCACGTGCGAGAGCAGTATGAGGTCGGCTTCGCGCAGGTCGGCCGATGGCAGCGGCCTGCGGCGGCGGAGGTGGGCGACCCGCTTGGTCATCAGCGGATCGGTGATGACCCGGTACCCGCCGACATCGACGAGCGTGGTCGCGTGGCCAACCCAGGTCAGCTCCATCGGACTCGGCATCAGACCGGGGGCGCCGGAATCGGGGCGTTTGCCGGTCGCTCTGGGACCGTCCACGGGGCGGGTGCGGTGCCGTCGTTGATCGTCGCCATCCACGCCTTGAAGAGGTGGTGGATCCTGGCTGCGCCGACCATCGGTTCCTCGGGCACAGCGAAACCGGCGGGGAACAGGACGAAGGGGTGAGTCTGGTTCCCGCCCATGCCGCCGTGGAAGCCGATCAATTCCTCGAAGGCGGCGCCCTCATCGGCATGTGGGTCGTAGAAGCTGTTGACGAGGATGTCCGGCGCATTGACGAACGAGTGCGTCCGCCTGAGGTGGTCGGCGGCGTTCGGTCCGAATCCGATCAGCGGATCCTCGCCCTCGACGCGGTCGTCGGAGAGGTAGTCGGATCCCGGCCCCACCGATCACGAGCCCACCCAAGGTCTCGGAGTTCACGAGGACGAAGCCGATACCCGGGTGCTCGGCGAGCCCGGCGATCAGCCCGGGGAACCGTGTTCCCATCTGCTCCACGTTGGCGCGGCCCTCGATGTCGGTGAACGAGATCAGCCCGAGATTGCCGGACGCCAGGACGATGACGTCGGACTCGGCGGTCGTGTCGCTTCCGCTCGCCTGGGCCTTCTCGTCGGCGAACGCCGGACCGAGCACCACGTCGCCGTCGACGACACGGTTGCGGGTGGCGACGGCGAGCAGCTTGCCGACTCGACTGTCCTTGTCGCGGACCGCTTCGGTCAGTGCGCCGTTGAGGTTGCCCCAGCCCTCCGACGACATCTCGGGCATGGCGATGTCGACGTCGGTCTCGATCAGTGAGTCGACGAGGTCACTCCAGCGACCGGTCGTACCGCTGCAGGAACGTCGCGCCCTGGGTCTGGCCGTGGTCGGAGAGGATCACCACGTGATACGGCCGTGGTGCCTCGTCGATCGCGTACTCGAGGCGGGCGAACTGAGCGTCGAGCCGCCGCAGCGTGTCGAGAGCGGTCGGTGCGAACAGCCCGGAGTGGTGGGCGACTTCGTCGTAGCCGACGAAGTCGGCATACGCCGACGGGACGCCACGGTAGACGTCGCTCATCAAGGTGTAGATCGTGAGATCTCGCAACGCCGTGGTGGTCGCGGCTCGGAGCAGTGGGTAGATCCCGCCTCGCTTCAGCCGGGGCTCGACGCCCTGGCGCCGGGTACGTCGCCGGTCGACCACCTCGCGCCACGCATCAGCGAACGTCAGCGCGATGAGTCGGCTGATGGCGTACGGGTCGGACAGGAAGTAGTTGGCGGCGTGGTGGCTGTGCTTGCGTCTTGTCGAGGAGCGTGCTGAAGGTGATCGCCGAGTCGGTGCTGTCGCCGGAGAACACGTTCGACCGCGAGACGCCACCGTCGACGAGGAGTCCGTGCCCGTCGGACTGACGCGCTTCGATCTCGGCCGCATCGCGTGGACGGTTCGAGGTGAAGACCTTGCCGGCCTCCTTGTCGTACCAGCGGAAGGCCGGCATGTTGTGGTTGTTGCCATGGAGGATCCCGGCCTGGCTGGCGCCGGTCTGCGACGACAGGTCGCATTCCCATCCGGTGATGCGATGCGACCCCGAGCGGACCCATCTCGCCAAGGTGGGGGCGTGGCCGTCGGCCAGTGCTTGACGCAGTACCGGCTCGGCGAGACCGTCGATCTGGATGAACAGGATCCCCGGGACGTCGGTCGGTGTGGGGGGCTCGAGGCGGTTGACCATCCGGCGAACGGTCTGTCGTTGCCAGACGGCGTCGTCGTCGATCGACAGCCAGGTGCTGAGAACGATGCCGACGACCGTCATGACGAACGCGGCGAGGATTGCCTCCCACAGCGTGTCGACGGTGAGGCCGTCGAGGATGTCGGCGGTCAACAGCAGGAGCAGACCGTTGGCGGCCAGGCCGAGGAGGCCGGCAGTCCAGAGGATGAGGCGCGCGAAGTATCGCGAGATGATCGGCCAGATGACGGCATTGAGCACCGAGATCACCGCGGCGGCGAGGATCGCCGTTCCGAAGTCGGCGACCGCGATGCCGGGGAGGACCCAGGCGGTGAACCAGAAGCTGAGCGCCGTGACGACGAACTCGATCGCGTGGCGGCGAAGCGGGACGCCCCGAAACGTCATGAGGGTCCTCCGCTGGCTGGACTCGGTCTGGTCGGGCACCCCGCCAGGCTATTCCCAACCCGTTTGCGTGGTGGTTTCGGTGACCCGTCCCACCCGAAGTGCAACGCGAACGTGATGTCGGGGAGACTCAGCCGAGGTCGGGCCAGCGGCGCTGCTGGCGGCGACGCCGACCGGCGGTGCCGAGGTTGCGGCGCTCGGCGAGGGCCCAGTCGCGGCGCCAGCCGGTGTGATCGGGGCCGGTGAGTGCCGGGCTGGTGCCCGCAGCCGAGCGCTGGCGTGCAGTCCAGAAGTCGGTGATCGCTTCGTCGCCGAGCGTGGTCACAGCGGCCTCGATGCGAGCATTGAACCGGCGGGTCGACTCGTCTTCGGCTGGACGCATCGGTGCACCGAAGACGACCTTCGCACGGCCGGGCTTCGGACGCTTCATGCCCTTGCCGAAGATCGCGCCCGTGCCGTCGATGAACACGGGGACCACCGGTGCGCCCGTGCGCGCCGACAGGTACGCAGCGCCGCCCTTGAAGTCCTGACCCCAGCCGTCGGGTGAGCGGCCGCCCTCGGGATAGATCACGAGGCTGTAGCCGTCGTCGACGAGGCCCTTGATCAGGTCGGACGACTTGCGTCCCGTGAGCTCACGATCGATCGGAATCGCGTTGAGCGACAACGCCGACAGCGCCGCCTTCCACTTCTTGTCGAAGAAGTAGTCCGCGGCCGCGGCGACCACGAGTTTGTGCCGCCAGGTGCTCGGTACCGAGCGGATCATCAGACCGGTGTCGAGGTGGCTGTGGTGATTCGGCGCGAAGATCAATGCCGGTGCCTCTTCGAGCGATGCGAGATCGGCCAGGCGGTCGGTGCCGACGATCTCCGGAGACGCCAACACCCGGGCGGCGAGGCGAACCGGGCCTTCGACCATCACGGTGCGAACCGACGACGCCAGCGGGCGCCGGGCCCAGTCGGTGTCGTAGTGGGCGCCGAGGCCTGATGCTTCGGGTGGCACCTCGACGCCGTTGGGTACCGTCGGCGCGCGGTACGGGAATCCGAAGTTCCGCAGCGGTGTCGTGGCGCGCCGTACCGCGTCCTCAGCGGCGCCGGCGGCCCGCTGGGCCCGCTGGAGATTTCGGTCGACCATGTCGGTGTCGCTCCAGACCTACTTGACGTCCGCGATCATCAGCGGCGGGGTCTTGATGTGGGTGATCGTGGGGGAGCGGCCGACCGTGTCGGAGGCGATCTCGAAGGCGTCGTTCATCGTCGAGGCGGGTGTGAAGCCGAGCTTGCGAACGGTCGGCGCATCGCCGCCGACGATGATGACCTTTCCGACGTGCTTGAGCGCGTGACTGCCCCAGTACCACATGTAGAACGGGTGCACGCCGTGATAGGCGTTGGTCGTGCGGTAGAGGTGGCGATACCAGTCGTCCTCGGCGTACTGCTGCTCCCACTTCTGCGACATCACGTGGGGGTCCAACGTGTCGGCGAGGACCTCTTCGAAGAAGTCGATGTAGCTCGGGTGGTGGACCGGGTGGAACTCGTTGGGTGTCGGGTGGGTGAGGATCACCACGCCGCCCTCGCGTACGAGCGGCTTGCCGCGGTACAGATTGAAGAAGTAGCCGAGTCCGGTGCACATCACCAGGATCGGGTTCATGACCGAGTGCACGTTGTAGGGGCAGATGTACGGGATCCCCATCGTGAGGATGTCGGTCTGGCCCTCGACTTCGACGAGTTGCTGGTCGTAGACGTTCTGCGTGGTGACCTTGTGAACGGCTTCGACTTCACCACACTGGATGCTGGTCATCTGGTGTGGCGCTTCGATGCCGTGGAAGATCTTGCGCGCCAGGCGGGGCGGTGTCTTGGCGAGCGACTTGGCCGAACCGAGATACAGCGCACGGTCCTTGGCGTTCCACTCCCACTCTCGCTTCGAGAGGAACTCGAACGGCTGCGGGAACGTGTCGGTGTTGAGCGTGGTCTCGATCTGGAAGACCTTCGGACCGTTGTCGCGCATGACCTTGCCCATCCGCCACGTGCTCTTGTGGAGCTCGGAGGCGTGCTGGTCCATGAACGAGTGCGATGCCTCCATCGTGGTGGGGTTGTGGTGGTGGCGCAGCGAGCGATAGCTGGCGAGGCCGACTGCGGTCGACTTCCATCCGCCGTCCATCGCGACGAGGTTGATGTTGACGTAGACCAGCAGGTCGCTCTCGGCGGCTCGCTTGTTGATCTCGATCTCTTCGCCCTGGTCGGTCGTGCCGAGGAACGCAAGGTTGTCGGGGTCCTCGGCGTCGTGTTGGTACAGCAGCCCGCGGGTTCGAACGCGTCGTACACCCGGTCGCCGAGGGCGTGACGGAGTTCGAACTCGTGCATCCGGCGGTGCAGGGCGAGCGCCGCGACGATGTGGACGTCATCGACGCCGGCGTCGGCCGCCATCGTGAGTACCTGTTCGATGATCCGTTGGCGCAGGTCGGGGCGCTGCATCTTCGGCAGTGGAAGGCTGACGTCGTCGAATGCAATCGTCAGCTTCATGCCGGGGAACAGCAGCGTCGGCAGCGGGTCCATGTCGATCGGGTTGAGCAGCGAGGCGCGGATCGCGCCGTCGATGTCGTCGATCGCCTCGTGGGGTTCGGGCGCGTAGATCACCCGGCTGCGGTCGGCAGGCAGCTTCTCGAGTCGGAACCCCTCGCCATGCCAGAACAGGGTGGGCGGGGTCGACTTGTCGACGTCCAGTACGAATCCGGGGCGGGGCATCAGGAGTCTTCCTTGCGCAGGTCGAAGGCAATTTTCCGTGGCGCCGCGGCGGCCGGCGGTGGCCGCGTGGGCAATGGCGTCGACGTGGTCGGACAGGGGATAGGTGGCCGAGAGCAGGCGCTCGGCTCGCAGCTCGTTGGCGGTCTCGATGGCGAGCTCGAACGTGCGGGCGGTGCGGCCGTCGGGCAGCTGTTCGGTGCCGTAGGTGTACGCGCCCTTCAACTCGGTTTCGCGGTGCCAGAGCCCGGTGAGGTCGAGCGTCACATCGGCGGGCATGCCGAGCAGGACGACTCGTCCGCGTGGGCGGGTGATGCGCAAGCAGTCGGCGACGGTGGCGCTGGTGCCGACGGCGTCGATCGTGACGTGGGCCCCGGACGACAGGTGATCGCCGACCATGTGGCAGCCGGCGGCTCGTCGAACCGCTCGTGGAAGCTCGTCGGGGGCGACGACGACGTCGGCGCCGAACTCCTTGGCGAACTGGCGCTGGTGCGGGTAGCGGGCGCCGACGATGATCCGAACCTCGGGCACGTAGCGACGCAGACCTGCGATGGCTGCGAGGCCCATCGTGCCGGCACCGAGCACGGCGACGATCGCAGGCGTCGATGCGTCCTGCCGTGCGGCGACGACCGGCGCGGCCAGCAGCGCGGCATGGATGCCGCCGGCGAAGGGTTCGACGAGGACGGCACGCTCGTCGGGCATGTCGTCGGAGATGCGGTGGAGCTGCGACTCGTGGGCGACGAACTCGGGGGCCCAGCCGCCGCCGGTGGAACAGCAGAAGCCGGTCTGGATGCCGGGCTCGAGTTCACCGGTCGCGAGATGGGCGTAGTCGTCGCCGTCGCCGGGCGCGGCGCCGTCGAATGGCGGAGCGAACCCTCGGGCTTCGTGGCCGAGCACGGGTTCGAGGATCACGCGGGTGCCGTCGTCGAGTTCGCCGACGACCTCGTGGCCGGGAACGAACGGGAACGAGACCCAGTCCTCGAAGTACAGCGAGGCGTGACCTTCGACGAGCGAGAGGTCGGAGCCGCAGATACCGGCGAGTCGGGTGTGCACCCGATGCCAGCCCGGCCCAGGCAGTTCGGGCTCGTCGACGTAGGTGTACTCGAGCGGTCCGAGCTTGGTCGCGGTCACCGGCGAGATCGCCGAGGCGATGCGCGCCATGCCGACGGGGATCGAACGGACACGGAGGTACGCGACACCGTGAGATCCGTGCAGGGCCTTCATGCTCGGGCTCCGAACTTCTGGCGGCGTTGACGTTCGGACAGCAGCGGCCCGATCGGGAGTCGTGGCCGAGGGCCGCCGGGCGACTTGCTCCAGTGCTCGACCAGCCAGCCGCGCTTGCGGGCGATCGCCGCCAGTCGGGTTTCGGGGTTGACAGCGACCGGGAAGCCGACCGCCTCGAACAGCGGGAGATCGGACGACGAGTCGGCGTACGCCACGCACTCGTCGAGATCGAATCCCTCGGCGTCGCAGTAGTCGGAGAGGATCTGCGCGCGGGCCTCACCGGTCGGCGGAACCGTGTGCATCTCGCCGGAGTAGGTGTTGTTCGGGAGGATCGACATCTCCGCGGCGACGATCTCGTCGAACAGCGGTCGCAAGCCCTCGACGTTGAAGCTCAGCGCACCGGTGATCAGGATCGTGCGATGCCCGAGGGCCCGGTGCTGGCGGACCCGTCGCATCCCCTCGGGGAACGACTTGGTCATGATGATCTGGCCGAACATCTCGCGGGCGTCGGCCTCGATCTGCTCGACCGGTGCGCCTTCGTAGCGGCGGTAGAAGTAGCGAAGGAAGTCGCTTCGGTCGGTACGGTCGAGCTTCAACAGCCCTGGTCCCTCGACGAGGGTGCGCAGGACGTAGCGGATGCGCTCCGGCGTGTCGAGACGCCGGGTGGCGAGCCACGAGTAGCTCTCGACGACGTTCGACGAGATCAGCGTGTTCTCGAGGTCGAACGCAACGACCTGGCGCTTCGGGTCGAGCACCTGCTTGCGCAGCCGACCCATTCGGTCGGTCGACGGCGATGCGCCCGGTGTCGTCTTGACGCGGGCGTGCTTGACGATCGAGGGCAGGTGGACCGTGCGGATGTAGGTCGGCCAGTCGACCGAACGCGGGTCGAAGTTGAACGACCGCGCGGTCGTCGTCGTCGAGTTCGCCCCACGTGAGCATGAGGTTGTCGACCTGGTAGATCGCCTCGCACTCGGTGTAGAGCCCGTACAGCTCGACGTAGGTGAGCGCCCGGTCGACCTCGGCGCGCTTGGTCTCGATCTGCGCCGACCACTCGGCCTGGCGACCCCGCAGCGGAAGGTTCTGGAGGAGCTTCTCGCCGGCACCGAGCACCGTCTTGGCACGATTGAGCTGGCCCTGGACGCGACCGCGTCCGGGGAAGCGGAACTCGGGGACCACGATCGGCTGGCCCTTGCTGTCGTAGATCGGGTTCTCGAGGAACCAGCCGCTGACGTTGTCGACGAGTGCCTGGTACTTCAGCGGGTTGATGCCACCGGAGGCCACCTGGGTGATCTCGGGTGCGCGTTCGGGGCCGAGCGCAGCCACGGCGATGATCGCGGCGACGACGATGTCGACCGGGATGACGTCGACGGTGCCCTTCGGGGACACCGGGGAACTCGTTGAGGAGGCCGCGGGCGTAGGAGATCAGCACGGGCTCGGCCATGCGGAAGCCGCGGATCCAGCCGGGCTTGGGTTCGGCGAGCGCCGATTCGATGATCGATGGCCGCACGATCGACACGGGCACGTCGCCCTTGACGTCGGTGAGCGCCTGCTCGCCGAGTGCCTTGGTGAAGGCATAGGCGTCGGGCCAGCCGACGCTCGCGGCCCGGGCACGTCCGGCTTCGACGAGTTGGTCCTTCACCCACTTCTCGCGGAGCTGTTCGGTCTTCGACGCGAGGGCGGGAGCGCCGGCGGCGCCGAGTTCGGTGCGGGCCTCCTTGCGGAAGCGCTCGAGGTTCTCCGTGCTGCGGCTGGCTGCGTCGGCGTCGGAGCGCAGCCGGCGGCTCGAGGCCACCTCCCGGCGCCAGTCGATACCGATGTCGAACGGGCCGTCGCTCACCAGCTGCTCGGGGGCGTTGCCGCGTCGGTTGCCTGCCACGTAGCACGTCGAGACCGACACGAGATGTGGCGTGATTCCCATCTCGTTGCAGAGGTCGGCGATGCGAGACGGCCCGAGCAGGTTGATCTCGACGGCCGAGTCGAGCGGCGAATCGAACGAGACCGCTGCCGCCGAGTGGATCACGGTGTCGCAGCTCGCAAGGATCGCTCGGTCGGCGTCGTTCAGTCCGAGGCCGTCGCGGGTGACGTCGCCGGCGATCGTCGGACACACGCGCGGTGACGTCGGCGAAGTCGGTGCCGTGCTCCTTGCACTCTGCGCGCAGCCGGTCGAATGCGTCGTTCTTGAAGATCTCACGTTCGGTGCGCCGTGCCGCCTTGGTCCGTTGGCCGTCGCGCACGAGGAGCACGATCTCGCAGTCGGGGACCGATCGCAGGAGCCGTTCGACCAGGGCGGTGCCGACGAACCCGGTTGCGCCGGTGATGGCGATCCGTTTCCCCGCGAGCTCTTCGGCGATCACAGTTGACCTTTCTAGCACGATCGTCTACCAATTGGTAGAGAGATGCGCCGCGAGTCCCGACCCCCTCCCGTTCTCGTGAACAACTTCGCCTCTCAGAGGTGGAACTGTTCACGAGAAGGCTGGCGAGGTCGTCGTGGGTGAGCGGTCGACTCGCGACCGGATCCTGACCATGGCGCTCGACCTCTTCGGCACGCGCGGCGTCGACGCGGTGTCGCTCGACGAGATCGCCCGCACGGTCGGCGTGCGCAAGCAGACGGTGCTGTACTGGTTCGAGTCGAAGGACGTCCTCGTCGACGAGGTGTTGGCGGTCGCCGCCGACGAACTGGTCGTCGTGATCGACGCAGCACTCCGTGCAGCGCCCGACGACCCACTCGACCGGATCGACGCCGTCGTGCGAGCGGTGTTCCGGCCGGCGGTGCGCCGGCCCGCCCTGCTCGGGCTGATTCGCGAGGTCAGTCGCCTCGACACCGATCACGCCGAACGCCTTCGGCGGCGTCTCGCTCCGCTCGTCGAACGAGCCGTGGGGTACCTCGGCTCGGAGATGGACTCGGGACGGCTCCGTCGAGGCGACCCACGGCTCGTCGCTGCGCTGGGCTACGCCACGCTGACCGGTATCGCCACCGAACCCGAAGCGCTCCGAGCGGTCGGGCTGGGAAGCCGACGCGGTCGGGCTCCGCCGCCTTCGCGACGAACTCCGCGGCTTCCTTCGCGCCGCGCTGGCTCCGTAGAGCCGTGACGCCGTGGCGTCGGCGCCTCGCCGACCTCAGCTCGCGAGGATCTTGGCCTTCTCGGTGTTGAACTCGGCGTCGGTCAGCACGCCGTCCGCGTGCAGGGCCGCGAGTTCCTTCAGTTGTTCGACCGTCGACATCGTCGGCGCGGCAGCGGGCGCTGGAGCGGGGGGCGCCTCCATCACCGGCTGCGCGTACTGCTGCGGCGCGTACTGCTGCTGCTCGTAGGCCTGAGCTTCGGCCTGGGTCTGGTATCTGCGGTCCTGCCGGCGTCGTACGCGGCCGGATACCGCAGTGGCGGTTCCGGCCACGACGGCGGTGCCGACTGCAGCTCGCATGAGGGGTCGTCGTCGCAACATGTGTCTCTCGCTTTCTCAGCCGGCGTCTGCCAGCACGGATTTCACTTCATCGGCGATGTCGGTTGGGATGCGCCCACCTTCGATCAACACCCCGCCCGCCCGCTGCACCGCATCGCCGAACGGCGCGGCCCAGAGGTCCTCCCACACGATGAGGAGCACCGATGAGCCGTCGGCGATCGACTCCGCTGCATGGTCGATGTCGTCGGGTCC
Organism: Ilumatobacteraceae bacterium; assembly: GCA_963716095.1. Taxonomy (GTDB): domain Bacteria; phylum Actinomycetota; class Acidimicrobiia; order Acidimicrobiales; family Ilumatobacteraceae; genus Sva-07. Next base: position 235,905 of record CAVQSV010000005.1, read on the forward strand.
GATCACGCCGCCGACGCTGCCTTCGATCGCGGCGAATGCGTTGAGGTGTTCGTGTTCGTCGACCTCGAGCACGACGACGCTGCCGTCGTCGCCCTTGGCGGCGAACACCAGGTCGACGATGCGGATGAGTCCTGCATCGACCAGCGATGCCGAGGCCAGGGGCGATCTCGCCCGAGAAGTTGTTCTCGGGAAAGCCGACGATGATGTATTCCAGCGACGCAGTCATGGATCCTCCGTGTGAGGGGCTTGGGCTCGGTGTCACCGTCGACGACGGCCACCGGGCAAAGAGTAGGACACGTTGGCGGAACCGACCTCCCCCACATTGGACGATCCGGCGTGCAGCAGCGTCGATCGGTGGTCGGGTGAATCTCGTCCTCGCGTCGATCTCGCCCTCTCGTACGTAATGGGCGATGACGCGACCGCCGGCAGGGCGCACGATGAATGCCAACAGTCCAATCGGCGATCAGTGCGCCAGACGTGCACAGGAGGAACAATGAGCGAGAGCGAACTCGACGAGATGGGACCGGTCGACTACCTCGTCGTCGAATTCCCGGCCGGGCAGGCCAACTTCAGAGGTGAGATGGCGGCTGAACTCGCCGTGCTGAGCGAGGCGGGGATCGTTCGGATCCTCGACCTGCTGATCCTGGTCAAGGACGCTGACGGCACGGTCGAGGCCCACGAGATCGACGAGTCCGACGAGGCCAACGAATTCGTCCAACTCGAGACGGAGATCGCAGAGATCCTTGCCGCCGACGACGTGGTCCACCTCGCCGCGTCGATGGAACCGGGCACCGTCGCCGGCGTCATCGTGTGGGAGAACCTCTGGGCGGCCCCGTTCGCCTCAGCGGCGCGCCGTGCAGGCGGTCAACTGGTCGCCACCGGCCGTATCCCGATCCAAGCCATCGCTGCCTCGCTCGAGGCCGACGAACTCAACGAAGGAGAATGACCATGCCACTTCGACCCGTACGCAGAGCACGACGAGGCGTCATCGGCGCCCCGGTCGCCCGAACAGCCGCTGTCGTCGGTACCGCCGCAGTGGTGTCGAACGGTGTCAACCGTCGCCAAGACCGCCGACAAGGACGACGCTGACGCGTCACTCCTCGACCACGATCCGACCACCACGCCGCCGCACAACGGTGGCACGAATGAAACACGAAGGAATGACATGACCACTGAACCGACCCCATCGGGCGTGGATACGACCATCGGCCCGCGTTGGCTACCCGGACTGATCGTCGTCCTGGCGACGCTGCTGGCGGTCGTGACCACGTTGACGACGTGGACGCGCTCGCAGGCCCTCGACACCGATCAGTGGGTCGAGACCAGCGGCGAACTCCTCAACGAACCCGAGGTCCAAGAGGCGCTTGCGGTCTTCCTCGCCGACGAGTTGTACAGCGAGGTCGACGTCGCCGGCGAGCTCGAGTCGCTCCTCCCGGACGACCTGTCACGGCTCGCTGGTCCACTTGCCGGAGCTCTCCGCGGACCGACCACCGACGGCATCGAGCAGATCATTGCGTCGAGCGCGTTCCAGACGGTCTGGCAGGAAGCGAATCGGACTGCCCACGAGGCGGCGGTTCGGATTCTTCGTGACGAGTCGACCCTCGACAGCGTTTCGACGTCGGACGGAGCCATCGTTCTCAACCTGAGCACCGCGGTGCGCAACCTCGGCGAAGCCGTGGGCATCCCCGATTCGGCGCTCGACAACCTCCCTGACGATGTCGGCCAGATCGTCATCCTCCAGTCCGATGAGCTCGCCGCCGCGCAGAACGCCGTCAAGGTCCTCGATTTCACGTCGTGGTTCCTCTTCGTCGTGGTCGTCGCGATGTACGTCGGAGCGGTGTACCTCGCCGCCGGCCGGCGGCGTCGGATGCTCCAGAACGTGGGGATCTCGCTGGTCGTCGGAGGCGCCATCCTCCTGCTCATCCGTCAAGTCGGCGTTCGTGCGTCCGTGAACACGTTCGTCGAGGATGCGACCAACAAGCCGCTCGCCGAACTCGTCGGCTCGGTGTTGACCGAGTTGCTCCGACAGATGGCCTGGACCGGGGTCGTCTACGGCCTGCTGATCATCGGATTCTCGATGCTGATCGGGCCGTACCGCTGGGCGATGACCTTGCGCCGTTGGGTCGCTGGCGTCGCCGACTCGACCGCTGCGCTCGTGGGAATCAGTATCGGAGCGGTGCTCCTGCTCCTCTGGTGGAGCCCCGCTCGTGCGTTCGACCGCTGGACGACTGCCTTGGTGCTGATCGGCCTCGTGATCGGAGGGATCTACACCCTGGTGTTGACCGGACGCCAGGAGTTGTTGGCCGCCGACGCCGACGCCGGACCGTCCGAGTCCGACCTGCAACTCGAGGAAGTGGAGCAGGTCAGCGAACCGACGTCGTGATCCCCCGGCGCACGATCAGTCGTGCGCCAGGGCATCGACGGCGACGGTGACGGCGAGCAGCAGCACGATGTCCGCATCGGCCTGCATCTCGACGCCGTAGGTGTCGCGCACCCGAAACCACTTCTTGGAGACGTTGGCGACCCGATCGCCGTCGCACTCGATCTCGTACTCGTGGTCGACGATGTTGCCGTGGACCTTCAGGTCGTCGCCGTGTTCCACCTCGACGTGGAACCGGTCGCGAAACCCGACGATCGCCTTCTTGACCGTGGCTTCGCGTCCACCCACCTCGATCTTGATGGCGTCACGAACCGAGAGCTTGCGCTCCCGGATGGTGGCGACCCTGCTGGCGTGCAGGTCCTCCAGCGCCCAGGTGTCGCGCAGTCGGGCAACCTTGCCGTTCACCTTGAACTGTCGATCGCCGTTCTCGTCCTCGATCCAGTAGTCGTCGCCGACCGCCACCAGGCGTTGGCGCATCTTGAATCGCTTCGGCTGGTCATGGTGGTGTCGTCGGAGTGCCACGTGCCCATCTTTCCAGCTGCCAGGGCGGCACGGGTCGTGCCCACCTCGAATCATCCGATGTGGGCGATGCGAGCCGCGCCCAACACGGCGTACGTTGAGTGCCTGGCTCACGACGATCCCTTGAAGGAGACCCGCAATGCTTGCGTACGACTATCCCATCCTCGGTGTGTTCTGGTCGATGTTCATCTTCTTCCTGTTCTTCGCCTGGCTCGTGTTGTTGTTCCGGGTCTTCGCCGACATCTTCCGGTCCGACATGCGGGGACTGGCCAAGGCCGTCTGGTCGATCTTCGTCATCGTGGTGCCGTTCCTCGGCGTGCTGATCTACGTCATCGTCCACGGCGACGGGATGCGAGGGCGCGACATCGCTGACGCCCAACGGAGCGAAGCCGCATTCCGCTCCTACGTGCAGCAGACAGCCGGCTCCGGCGGCGTCGCCAGCGAATTGACTCAGTTGTCGGCCCTCCGCGATTCCGGCGCGTTGACCCAATCCGAATTCGACGCCCAGAAGGCGAAGCTGCTCGCCAGCTGAGCTTCGGTCTAGATTCAGACCCAGCTCTCCCGCAGACGAAGGACGTCCCACCATGGTCCACAAGCACGTGTCCAACGACGAAGCACTCGACCCCGCCTACGCCGGTCGGTTCGCGCACGCGCCGATTCCGAAGAACCGGATGCCCGACGACGAGTCGCTGCCCGGAGCGGTGTATCGGATGATCCACGACGAACTGCTGCTCGACGGCAGCTCGCGTCTCAACATGGCGACGTTCGTCACGACGTGGATGGAGCCCGAGGCCGAGAAGTTGATGGCCGAGACGTTCGACAAGAACATGATCGACAAGGACGAGTACCCGCAGACCGCCGAGATCGAGCGGCGTTGCGTGAACATCGTCGCCGACCTGTTCCACGCGCCCACCGACGGCGACGCGATCGGTGTGTCGACGATCGGTTCCAGCGAGGCGGTGATGCTCGGCGGCCTGGCCATGAAGTGGAAGTGGCGTCAGCGCCGCGAGGCAGCCGGGCTCCCCACCGACAAGCCGAACATGGTGATGGGCTCCAACGTCCAGGTCGTCTGGGAGAAGTTCTGCCGCTACTGGGACGTCGAGCCGCGCTACGTGCCGCTCACCCACGACCGGTTCACCGTGGTGCCCGAGACCGTCATGGAGTACGTCGACGAGAACACGATCGGCGTGATCCCGATCCTCGGCACCACCTACACCGGCGAGTTCGAGCCGATCAAGGAGATCCACGATCTCGTCGTCGCCTACAACGCCGAGCACGGCACCGACATCCCGATCCACGTCGACGCCGCGAGCGGTGGGTTCGTCGCCCCGTTCCTGCACCCCGACCTCGAATGGGACTTCCGGCTCCCGCAGGTCAAGTCGATCAACGCGTCGGGCCACAAGTACGGCCTGACCTATCCGGGCATCGGCTTCGTCGTCTGGCGGTCGGCCGACGAACTGCCCGAGGAGCTCGTGTTCCACGTGAACTACCTCGGCGGCGACATGCCGACGTTCACGCTCAACTTCTCCCGGCCCGGCAACCAGATCGTCGGCCAGTACTACAACTTCGTGCGCCTCGGCCGCGACGGCTACCGCCGGATCATGGAGTCGCTGCGCGACACCGCCGTGCACATCTCCTCGGCGATCGCCGAGATGGGCCCGTTCGAGGTCGTCAGCGACGGCTCGGCGATCCCCGTGCTCGCGTTCAAGGTCAAGGACGCCTCGAAGTTCACGGTGTTCCACGTGTCCGAGCAGTTGCGCACCGGCGGCTGGCAGGTTCCCGCCTACACGATGCCGGCCGACGCCGAGGACGTCGCCGTCCTGCGCATCGTCGTTCGCGAGGGCTTCGGGATGGACCTCGCCGACATGCTGATCGAAGCGATCGGCAAGGCGGTCGCCCACCTCGAGGCGTTCCCGCCGCCGCATCCGCCGACCGGCACCCGGCTTCAGCCACACGTGAACCAGGCGCGAACATCCACGTGATGCAGTGGCGCCGCCGAGTCGAGTGGACGCCGCACGACCCCGAATGGCGCATCACCATGCTGTTCATCGTCGGGTCTGCGCTCTTCGCGCTCGGGTCGTTCCCGCCCTACTCACAGCTCGTCGATGGCCGGGTCGTCGGCATCACGTTCGTGATCGGGTCGCTGTTGTTCACGACAGCGGCATTGGACGCTGCGGTGCGGGTGATCGACGAGGACCGAAACGACGGCACGCGGACCCGTTGGTGGTCGGAGTCGCGGGTCGCCCGACTGCGGTGGGCGGCAGTGATCCAAGCGGCCGGCACCCTGCTCTTCAACGTCAACACGATCGCCGCAATGGTGACGACGTTCACGGTCGAGGAAACCAACCGCCTGGTGTGGGCGCCGGACTTCCTCGGTTGCATCGCGTTTCTCGTCGCCAGCCACCTCTACTGGCGAGACACACGCAGCCGCCGGACCGGCAACGACTCCCATGACGCAGAGTGGTGGTCGTCGCTGCTCAACTACGTCGGCTCGGTGTTCTTCATGGCGTCGGCCATCGGGGCGTTCACGCTGCGCACGACCGGTGAGACGCTCAACATCACGATCGTGAACACCGGCACCTTCCTCGGTGCCATCTGCTTCCTGGTCGGCTCGTACGTGTTGCTGCCGGCCGTCCAGCCCGCCACGCCCGTCGACGGACGCTGACATGCGCCGCCGGAGCGAGCCCCAGGAGACCTCGCCGATCGACGTGAGCCTCCGCGAGCGGATCCGCTACCGGTTCGACAACGTGCTCGCGCGAGGCACGACAGCGGCGCTCGCCTGGCTGGGCGTCGTCACGTTCGCCACCGTGCTGTTCAGCGCCCTGCTGCTGACCCTGTTCGGCGTCACGTTCGCCGGCAGCAACGAGAGCGGGTTGATCGAGGACACCTGGCAGAGCTTGTTGCGAATTCTCGACACCGGCACGATGGCCGGCGACGTCGGGTGGGGTCGGCGGATCCTGGCGCTGCTGATCACGCTGTTCGGTCTGCTGATCGCCGGCACCCTGATCGGCATCATCGCCGCCGGTGTCGAGGATCGCATCGACGGAATGCGCCGCGGACGCAGCACCGTCATCGAGTCGGGGCACCTCGTGATCCTCGGTGGGTCACCCCGGCTCCCGGTGATCATCGAACAACTCGTCCTTGCCAGCGCCCAACGCGGCTCGAACACGATCGTGGTGCTCGCCGAAGTCGATCCGACCGAGCTGCGAAGGTCGGTGGTCGAGGCGGTACCGGATCGGCACGACACACGCATCGTCTACCGATTCGGAGATCCGCGGGTTCGTGCGGATCTCGCGCTGGCTCGGGTCGGCGAATCGCGTGGTGTGATCGTGCTGCCGCGCGAAGATGGCGACGACGTCTCGGTGGTCCACACGGTGCTCGCGCTCAACGCCGAACTCGGGGGGCTGGACTCCGTTCACGTCGTGGTCGAAGTGGCCGACGCGACGACTGCCGACCGATTGGTCCAGGCCTGTGGGCCGACCATGCACCCCATCGCCACCGCCCAGGCGATCGCTCGAGTGTCGGCGTTTGCGCTTCGCCAGCCCGGACTGAGCAGGGTGGTCAACGAACTCACCGATTTCAGCGGTTGTGATCTCCACGTCACCGACCGCCCCGAACTGGTCGGGGTGCGCTTCGACGAAATCGTGGGTCGGTTCTCGAACGCTCGACCGCTCGGCATCCGCCGTGGTGACGGTCGCGTCGAGCTGAACCCGTCGCCGCAGTCGGCTCTCGGCGGAGGGTGACCGCTTGATCGTCCTCGCTGACGACCTGGAGAGCATCGAACGGGTTCCCGAAACGTCGGCGCTCCCGAGCGGTGGGGCGGCCGCGAACCGTTCCGCACAGGTCGTCGAGCCGAACGAGGAGCATCTGCTCGTCGTGGGGTGGAATCCGCTCGGCGCGCAACTGCTCATTGGCTGGGCGGCCCAGACCTCCGCATCGTCGAGCGTGGAAGTCGCATTCGACCCCCGGCACATCGAGCCGGCAGAGGTCGTCGTTCCCGACATCGACGTCGACGTGCGGCTCTCACCCACCCTCGAGTCCTCGTCGCTGAGCCTGGATCCCCGACCGACCACGATCGTCGTGCTCGGTTATGGCTCTCTCGACGTTGATGCGGCGGATGCCCGAACGATGCTCGACGTCATGCAGCTCAGGCGGCGCTGCGCACAGACGAGCCACGTGCCTCGGCTCGTCGTGCAGCTGCTCGGGGAAGAACACGCGGACCTCGCAGACCTGACCGGACCCGACGACTTCCTGATCAGCGCTGCGCTCGGGAGTCAGTTGATCGCCCAGCTGCTCGAGCAACCCGAACGCCGGCGAAGTCCTGCTCGAGTTGTACGGCGGCGGGGATGCCTCGATCCGAATGGTCCGGTGCGACCGCCTCGACCTGGTCGGCACGTTCGACGCCGCCCACATCGTGGCGGCGTCGTATGCGGCAGGCGTCCTTGCGATCGGGTGGAGACGCGTCGCCGACCGGGGCGACGTGGTGCTCAATCCGAACGCGACCGATCGTGTGACGCTCGTGGCTGACGACGAGATCGTCGTCGTCGGCTGAGCGACTCCCGGCGATCGATCCGATTCGCCTGCCGATGGCGACCCTTCGATCGACGTCCTGCTCAGCCGTGCGGCCGGTGTGTTTCGCGCCCAGAGGGGTCGATGACCGTGCCGGCCCAGTCGCGTAAGCTCGTCGCATCGACATGAACGCAGAAGAGGTCGGGCGCGACGAGTCCCCGCGTCGGGGGGTCCACGTGTCCGATCTCGGGACTGGCAGACTCGGTGCTCGCGCCTTTGCCGTTCCATCGATGTCGTCACGTTTTCGACGTCCGACCGACGTTGTCCTGCTGACACTGTCGCTCGTGCTCGTCGCCGTGGCCAGCGCTCAGGTCGGCGACCCCGGAGATCTCGAGACCGCGTTCTCCGACTGGTTGGCTGCGCTGCCTGGTTTCCTCGATGTCGTCTGGGCGTCGGCGTTCGATTTCTTGCAGATCTGGGTCGTGGTCATCGGCATCCTCGCCCTCACTCGGCGGCGATGGGCGCTGCTCCGCGACTGGGCGTCGAGCCTCGCGATCACGGTGGCCGGGGTGGCGCTCGTGGGACAGATCGTCGACGGGTCGGTTCCCGACCTGCTCGACGGCATCGGATCAGCAGACGGGACATCGACGTTCCCCTCGCTGGCGCTCGCTGCCGGGGCGGCAGCGGTCACCGTTGCCAACCCGCACTTCGTCAGCCCGTTGCGCAAGTTCGGTCGATGGCTGATCGGCGCCGCATGGCTGGCCGCTCTGGTCCTCGGCGAAGCCGGGCCCACGGGGGCCTTGGCAGCGGTCGCGATCGGTTGGGCGGCCGGGGCACTCGTGCATCTCGTGTTCGGGTCGCCCGATGCGACGCCGTCGCCGCATGAACTCGGACAGGCGCTGCGATCGATCGGCGTCGACGCCGAACCCACGGAGGTGGAGGTGCGCAGCGGTGTCACCGTGGCCCGAGCCCACACCGCAGGCGGACGCGACGTCGACGTCCGTATCCATGGCCGCGACTCGTGGGACAGCCAGTTCTTCGTCAAGCTCTGGCGGATCGTCTTCTACCGCTCCGGTGGCCGGAACGTCACCGTCAACCGGCGCCACCAGGTCGAACACCAGGCCTACATGACGCTGTTCGCCGAACGTGAGGGAGCGTCGGTCACGCCCTTCGTCGCCGCAGCCGTCGACAGCCGCGGCGATGCGCTGTTCGTGGCCGAACGGGTCGGCCCGCGGTTCGGACACGGCGAGGCCGAGATCGGCGACGATCTCCTCGCCGACGCGTGGCAGTCGCTCGGCCGACTCCACGGAGTCGGCATCCGTCACGGTGCCATCACCCCGGACAATCTGCAGGTCGCCGGCGGACACGTGTTCTTCGGCGGGTTCGACCGAGCCGCCATCGACTGGCAGGACACTTCCCGCCAACTCGATGAAGCGCAGCTGTTGGTCACGACCGCGGTTGCCGTCGGAACGGATCGAGCGATCGCGGCCGCGGTCGACGCCCTCGGTACCGACGCGACTGACCGAGATGAGCACGTTCGTGCAGACCGCGGCGATGCTGCCCACCCTGCGCCGGCGCGCCGACGCCGCCGATCTCGACATCGACGACCTCCGCAAGGCCGTCGTCGCAGAAGTCGGCGGCGAAGAACAGGAACTCCAGACGATCCGACGGTTCTCGGTCGGCAACGTCGTGATGTGGGTGCTGCTCGTCGTCGTCGCCTACGGGATGATCGGTGCGGTCCAGAGTGTCGGCCTGTCGTCGATCGTCGACTCGATCAGCCAGGCGAACATGGCGATCCTCCTGCTCGCACTCGTCCTCGCTCAGGTCCCACGCGTCGCAAGCGCCTTCGCCGTGTCACGGGCGGCTCCGATTCCCGTGCCCCTCGGTCGTCTCACGTTGCTCGAGTTCGCCATCACCTTCGTGAACCTCGCCGTGCCGTCGACCGCAGCACGAGTCGCCGTCAACATCCGGTTCTTCCAGCGCAACGGGCTCGATCGCACGACGGCCATCGGCGTCGGTGGCCTCGACAGCGTCGCCGGGTTCGTCGTCTCAGATCAGCCTCATCCTGGTGATCGTCGGATTCGGCCTCGGCAGCCTGAACCTCGACATCAGTGCCTCCGCTCCCAACCTGAACGGTCAGCTGATCCTCATCGCGGTGGTGGCGATCGTGATCGGCGTCGCGGTGGTGGCGCTCGTCCCGAAGTTCCGCGACCCGGTCGTCGCCGTCACCAAGACCACGTGGACGAAGATCGGTCCGCTCCTGAGCTCACCGGGCCGTTTGATCTCGGTGGTGCTCGCGAACGTGCTCGTGCAGTTGCTCTTCTCGCTCGCGATGTACACGGTCCTGCGAGCCTTCGGGCAGGACGTCGGATTCGCCGACGTCGTGCTCGTCAACGTCGGGGTGGCGCTGTTCGCCGGTCTGATGCCGGTGCCCGGCGGGGTCGGCGTCACCGAGGCGGCGCTGACCGCTGGTTTCACGGCCATCGGTGTCGACAGCGCGACGGCGATGGCGGCGGCGATCACCTACCGCCTGCTGACGTTCTACCTGCCGCCGTGTCTCGGCTACTTCGCGCTGCGATCGTTGCGCACTCAGCGTCTGCTCTGAGCCTGGTCGCTCGACCGCGGAACGCGCTCAGTGTTTGGTGTTGCGGCGACGCCGTGAGTGGCGTTCGAGGGCGAGGTCGACGAGGCGGTCGATCAGATCGCTGTAGGTCAGCCCGGAGTGGATCCAGAGCTTCGGGTACATCGAGATCGGCGTGAATCCCGGCATCGTGTTGACCTCGTTGCACAGGAAGACCGCGGCCGTTGCCGACGTCGTCCATCTCGTAGAAGAAGTCGACCCTCGCCAGGCCGTCGCAGCGCAGTGCCCGGAAGGTGTCGATCGCGAGCCGCCGCGCGTCGGCGGCTGCGGTTTCCGGCAGCGGAGCCGGAATGAGGAGTTGCGCGCCGTCGGTGACGTACTTGTCCTCGTAGCTGTAGAACTCCTCGCCCGGCACGATCTCGCCGGGCAGCGATGCTTCGGGTGCGGTGTTGCCGAGCACGGCGACTTCGATCTCACGGCCGACGATCGCCTCTTCGACCACGATCATCTCGTCGTAGGTGAGGGCGTGGTCGATCGCCTCGCGTAGCGCCTCGACCGTCGACGCCTTCGACACACCGACCGACGAGCCCATGTTCGCCGGCTTGACGAACACCGGGAGTCCGAGCTCGTCGGCCAACTCGGCCGGGAGGCCCGGCGTCATCTCGTGTTCGGCGAACGCTCGGTACTTGGCCTGCGGGATGCCGGCGGCGGTCAGCACCTGCTTGGCCATCGCCTTGTCCATCGCAACGGCCGAGCCGAGCACGCCGCTACCGACGTACGCCACGTTTGCGAGGTCGAGCATGCCCTGGACCGTGCCGTCCTCTCCCATCGGGCCGTGCAACAGCGGGAGCACCACGGTGACCTCGTCGGACGAGGCTGCATCGGCGAGCATGGGGGTGGGCGACACGTCGGTGCCGATGGGATTCAGTCGGCCGGGGACGGCGTGTGGCCCCTCGATCAGCGCCTCGACGGCTTCGTGGGCCAGCGCCCACTGTCCTTCGGTCGAGATGCCGACCGGCGTGATCCGATACCGCGCCGGATCGGCGGCGCGCAGCACGTGCGCGGCGGTCGTGCACGACACGTCGTGTTCGGCCGACTCGCCACCGAACAACACGACCAGGTGGATCCGCTCGTGATCGAAGCGCTCGCCGGAGTGCCGCATGGGGGTCATCGACCCACGGTACCGTCGGCGGTCGTGAGGATTCGTGCATCCGAAGCTGCCGCTGGAATCGGCGGACGTCTGGTCGGACCCGACGTCGAGTTCGACGGCGCCTCGTTCGATTCACGGTCGACGGCGCCCGGTCAACTCTTCGTTCCGATCGTGGCCGAGCGCAACGGCCACGAGTTCATCGGCGCTGCTCGTGCGAACGGCGCGGTGGCGCACCTCACCAGCGAGCCCGACGAGTTCCGCCGTGACGGCACGGCGATCGAAGTCGCCGACACCGCGCAGGCGCTGCTGGCGCTCGCCCAGTGGGCCAGGGGGCGACTCGACGCGCGGGTCGTCGGTGTCACCGGCAGCGTCGGCAAGACGTCGGCGAAAGACCTGATGGCCGCAGCGTGCGGCGCCGGTCGACGTACGACAGCCAACGAGCGCAGCTTCAACAACGAGCAGGGCCTGCCGGTGACGATCCTCAACGCGCCCGACGACACCGAGGTGCTCATCGTGGAGATGGGCATGCGCGGCTTCGGCCACATCGCGCAACTCTGCGAGATCGCCCGCCCGGACATCGGCGTGGTCACGGTGGTCGGTCACGCGCACACCGAACTGGTCGGCGGCATCGATGGTGTCGCTCGCGCCAAGGGTGAACTGGTCGAAGCGCTGCCCGGGTCCGGTACCGCCGTGTTGAACTCCGATGACGAGCTGGTGGCGGCGATGCGATCGCGTACGGGCGCCGAGGTGCTCACCTACGGCGCAGATGGCGACGTGCGCGTGAGTGCCGTCGAACTCGACGGGCTCGCACGGGCGCGGTTCCGGGTCGACACGCCGTGGGGGAGTGGCACGACACAGCTCGTGGTGCCCGGCGCGCACATGGTCGCCAACGCTGCAGCTGCGATCGCCGTGGCCGGCGTCGTCGGCGTCGATCTCGACGCTGCGCTCGCAGCGCTTGCTTCGGCGACCGTGTCGGGCATGCGAATGGAGCTCTCGACAGCGTCGAGCGGCGCCACCGTCGTCAACGACGCCTACAACGCGAACCCGACCTCGATGCGCGCCGCACTCGACGCGCTTGCTGCGATGGATGCCGGCCGGCGTGTCGCCGTGCTCGGCCTGATGGCGGAGATCGACGATCCCGAGCCGGCACACCGAGCGATCGCAGCCCATGCCGCTGCGCTCGGGCTCGATGTGGTCGCGGTCGGCACCGATCTGTACGGCATCGAGTCGGTGGACGATCCGCTGGCAGCGATCGGTCCACTCAGCAGCGGCGACGTCGTGCTCGTCAAGGCGAGTCGGTCGGCCGGACTCGAACAGGTGGTGGAACGCCTCGCAGCGCCGCTCCGATGAGCGAACACACCAGATCTGCGGGGTTCGCTCATCGCAGGCTCGGTCGACGGGCTACAGCCGCCGAGTCGCGCTCGTCGGGTGGAACGGCTCGCCGCCGTCCTCCTCGGCCAGGAACGCCGACTGCGGCAGTCGCCGCAGGTCGACCCACCACGCGAGGAACAGCGCGAACGCTGCGCCGAAGCCGAGCACGGCGCGGGCGCCGATCCATTCGATCACCACGCCGAACAGCAGGTTGCCGATCGGTACCGTGCCGCCGAACACCATGAACCACAGCGGCATCACCGTGGCGCGCTCGGTGTTCTTCATGTTGAGCTGGAACGTCGTCGTGATCGCCGTCGCGGTCATGAAGTAGAACATGCCGAGCACGAACCCGACCGGGAACGGCAGGATCGAGTCGCGCAGCTGCGAGAAGATTGCGAGCGAGATCGCGAAGCCGGTGAAGCCACGCACGATCAGCACCTTGCGATCGATCGACGACAGGAACGTGCCCACCGACAGTGCGCCGACGAAGGCTCCGGCACCCCACACCGCGTAGAGCCAGCGGTAGGTCGCGCTCGAGGGCGCGATGTCGAAGTTGAGGCGCGCCACCGACGGGAACAGCCCGATGTAGACGAGGCTGAACAGCGAGAACAGGAACATGCCGATCAGCAGCCGGTTGAGGACCAGGCGGTCCTTCGCGATCTTCAGCCCGACGGTCAGCGACTTGAACCCCCGTGCGGTGTTGCCGCTGCGCACGTCGGGCATGCGCACGATCAGGAGCGCCGCGATGAAGAAGAGGTAGGTGCCGGCGTTGACCAGGAAGATGCTCGACACGCTGAGTCCGGCAACTGCGAGGATCGCGGCGATGACCGGGCCCATCACGCGGGTGCCGTTGATCATCGCGGAGTTCAAGGAGATGGCTCCCGGAAGGTCCTGGCGATGGACGAGCAGCGGCATCGACGCCTGGAACGCCGGAGCATTGAACGCATTCGCGATGCCGATGCCGAGTTGCGCCGCGAAGATCGTCCACAGCGCGCTGTCCTGCGCCACGAAGTAGGCGATCGTGATCGTCAAGACCACCGACGCACTCTGCATCGTCAACTGTAGTTTCTGCTTCGAAACTCGGTCGGCGAGCACACCGGCAGGGATCGACAGCACCAGGAGAGGGCCGAGCTGGGCAAAGATCATCAGGCCCACCAGCGCGGGGCGGCCGGTGCGGTCGTCGATGTAGGCGGGCAGCGTGAAGTTCTGCATCCACGTACCGATGTTCGACAGCGCCAGGCCGATGAAGATGATTCGGAATCCCCGATACGACAACGCCGCCCTGGCGGTGCCGGGCTTCTGGCCGTGGTCGGGAGGCGTGTCGAGATCGGGTGTGGCGGACATCGTGGGAGGGGCACTTGACCCGCGGGTCAAGTTAGCCCATGCGCCTCGACCTCAACGGAACTGGCGAAAGCAGTTCCTGATGTCGTCGACGAACAGCTCCGGCACCTCGAATGCGGCGAAATGGCCGCCTTTCGGCTGCTCGTTCCAGTAGCGGATGTCGGTGAACATCGATGCGACCCACGAGCGCACCGGCGGTGCGATCTCCTTCGGGTAGGCAGTGAACCCCGACGGGATGGTGACCGTTGCCGGACGTGGGCCCTTGCCGAAGCTCTCCCAGTAGATGCGAGCCGACGACGCGCCGTTGCCGTTGATCCAGTACAGCATCACGTTGTCGAGCAGCTCGTCGCGTGACAGCACGTTCTCCGGGTGCCCGTCGCAGTCGGTCCAGGCCCAGAACTTCTCGAGCACCCAGGCGGCCTGCGCGGCGGGCGAGTCGACGAGGCCGTAGCCGATCGACTGTGGGCGCGTCGACTGCTGCTTGGAGTACCCCGAGTCCCATTCCGCGTAGTACTGCAATCCGTCGAGGGTGCGCTGTTCCTCGGGGGTGGGGTCGCCGTCGAGCTGCGGGCGGGCGCCCATGGCGAGGGTGGTGTGGATCGCAGCGCAGTGCTCGACGTCGGTGCCGCCGATCGCGGTCGTGATCGCCGAACCCCAGTCGCCACCCTGCGCGACATAGTGGTCGTAGCCGAGTTCGGCCATCAGCGCAGCGAAGGTGTCGCCGATCTTCTGCACGCCCCAGCCGGTGGTGGTCGGTTTGCCGGAGAAGCCGAAGCCGGGCAGCGATGGGGCAACGACGTGGAAGGCGTCGGCGGCGTCACCGCCATGTCGGGTTGGATTCGTGAGGGGTTCGATCACCTTGTGGAACTCGACGATCGAGCCGGGCCAGCCGTGGCTGATCACCAACGGCATCGCGTCGGGATGCGGTGAGCGGACGTGAACGAAGTGCACGCCGGGGTCGGTGAGCCCCTCGACCGGCATCGTGAACTGATCGAACCGGTTGAGCGCCGCTTCGCGCTGGCGCCAGTCGTAGGTCTCGGCCCAGTATTCGCACACGTCTCGGACGTAGCCGAGTGGTGTCCCCTGCGACCAGTCGTCGACGAGTTCGCGTTCGGGCCACCGGGTGTTGCGCAGCCGTGTACGGAGATCGTCGAGCAGTGCGTCGGACACCTCGATCTGGAATGGCGTGATCTTCGACATCTGCTCGACCCTACGCACCCCCACCCACACGCCCCCTACCCGAAAATGCGCGCGCGAACGTCGGTGGCGGGCAGATCCGCGCACGATTCGAATCGGGCCCCCGAAACGTGCGCGGATCAGCCCGCCCGTGGCGCTCTCGCGCGCACTTTTCGGAATTGGGGATGGAGGGGGGAGGCGAGGGGCGTCAGGCGGAACGTGGGGCGGGGCCGTCGGAGGCAGGGCCGGCGAAGAGCTGGGCCTTCTCCATCCAGTCTCGGGCCGAGTCGCCCGTGACGGCCAGATCGGTGTCGTCGACGTGACGGCGCTGGGTGGTGACCAGGCAGAAGTCGAGCGCCGCTCCGACGATCGACTCGGCGGCATCGTCCGGGCCGAATGCGATCACCTCGCCCGACGGCAGCGTCAGTTCGGCGCGCACCGGCGTCGAGGGCACCTCGAGTCCGCGGTTCATGTAGGTCCAGCCGCGCGTGATGAACCCCAGCTGCGCAATGTGGCGCAAGCGATCGGTCGGCTCCCGTGTCGCACCGCCGGTCGACGCAACGGTGTCGACGATGTCCTGACCGTGGGCCCACGCCTCCATCAGCCGAGCGGTGAGAAACGACTTCGACCCCATCGACGGGCCGTACCACGCCACGCGGGTGTCGTTCTCGAGTGTCGAGCCGGCTGCGCTGAGCTCGTCGCGGCCGGTACGCCACGCGGTGAGCAGCTCATCGGGCGACATCGCCCGATACGGCCCGAGCGTCATGTCGTCGGCCGATTCCCCGGCGCCGAGGAGTGCGTGCATCGCATCTTGGAACGCGTCGGGGTCGGTGACCGCAAGGGCGGCGTTTCGATCGAAGTAGGTGAGGTGGCCGATCTGGTCGGCCACCGTCCAACCGGGACTGGGCGTCGGCAGCTGCCACTGGTCCGGCGACAGCGCGGCGACGATGACATCGAGCGACTGCTGTTCGGCTTGGAGATCGGCGAGTACCTCGGACACGTCCATGTGTGAAGGTGTATCCGATCGGGACGGCTGCGCACGGCTCGGACCTGCGCTTCGGAGCCCGTCGAGGTCGCTCCACTACGGTGACCGATGTGACCATCGGCACCGTGATCCGCAGTCGACTCGACACCCGATCGCCCGAGTACCAGGCCAACCTCGCCGCAATGCAGGAGCTGTGGGACGGGGTGGCCGCCGAGCTGGCGAGCGTGCCCACGATCGGCGGTCAACGCTACGTCGACCGGCACCGCCGTCGCGGCAAGATGCTCGTGCGCGAGCGGATCGAAGCACTCGTCGATCCCGACACACCGTTTCTCGAGTTGAGCCCGCTCGCCGGATGGGGAACACAGGACCCCGTCGGCGTCGGCAGTTGCACCGGCATCGGCATCGTCGAGGGTGTCGAATGCGCCATCAGCGGCTCGGACATGACCTACCGAGGTGGTTCCGGCAATCCGACGAGTTGGAAGAAGGGGTCGCGCTTTCACGAGATCGCCCGCGAGAACCGGTTGCCGGTGATCGTGCTCAACGAGTCCGCCGGCGCAGATCTTCCCCGCCAGGCCGACCTGTTCATCCAGGGCGGCGCCAGTTTCAAGGACCTGACGCAGCTGTCGAAGATGGGGATCCCATCGATCACGATGGCGTTCGGGCCCAACACCGCCGGAGGCGCGTACACGCCGGGGATGAGCGACTACACCGTGTTCGTCAAGGACCGCGGCACCGCCTACCTCGGCGGGCCGCCGCTGGTGAAGATGGCGATCGACGAGATCGTCGACGAGGAGACCCTCGGCGGTGCCGACATGCATTCGCGCACGAGCGGACTCTCCGACTATCTCGCCGTCGACGAACTCGACGCGATCCGTATCACGCGTGGCATCGTCCGCCACTTGGGTTGGAGCAAGCTCGGCCCGGGAGCCACGGAACCCGACGATCCGCCGCTGTACGACCCGGCGGAGTTGCTCGGCTGCGCATCGGCTGACGTCCGCATCCCGTTCGACATCCGCGAGGTGCTCGCCCGACTGCTCGACGGCAGCCGGTTCGAGGAGTTCAAGCCGCTCTACGGCGACAAGCTCGTCTGCGGTTGGGGTTCGATCCACGGGTTCCCGGTCGGCATTCTCGGCAACAACGGGATCCTGTTCTCCGAAGAGGCATCGAAGGGCGCGCAGTTCATCCAGCTGTGCAACAAGCGCGACATCCCGCTCGCCTTCCTGCACAACATCACCGGGTTCATGGTCGGCTCCAAGGCGGAGCAGGGCGGCATCATCCGCAACGGAGCGAAGCTGATCAACGCGGTGTCGAACTCGACGGTGCCGCACTTCAACCTGATGGTGGGCGCGAGCTACGGCGCCGGCAACTACGGGATGGCCGGCAAGGCCTACAACCCCCGGTTCATCTTCAGCTGGCCGAACCACCGGGTGGCGGTGATGGGCCCGAAGCAGCTGGCGGGGGTGATGGAGATCGTCGCACGAAACGCGGCGGCGGGTCGCGGCATGGAGGTCGACGAGGAGGCGCTGGCAGCGCAGACGATGGGCCTGGAGGCGCAGATCGAACACGAATCGACGGCGCTGTTCTCGACCGGTCGATTGTGGGACGACGGGATCATCCATCCCGCCGACAGCCGCACCGTGATGGGCATGGCCCTCTCGGCCGTGCACAGCAACGTGGTGCAGGGCGCCACCGAGTACGGCGTGTGGAGGCACTGATGAGCACGATCTCTCGCCTGCTGATCGCCAACCGTGGCGAGATCGCCGTGCGCATCGCGCGCACCGCGCACCGTCTCGGGATGTCGACCGTTGGGGTCTATTCCGAGCCGGATGCCAACGCGCTGCACGTCGACTCGGTCGACGTGGCCGTGGCACTCGGCGGAGCAACGCCGGCCGAGTCGTACCTTCGCGGTGACGCGATCATCGCCGCGGCGATTGCGACCGGAGCCGACGCGATCCATCCCGGCTACGGGTTCCTTGCCGAGAATGCTGCGTTCGCGCAGGCCGTGATCGACGCCGGCCTCGTCTGGGTCGGGCCGACACCAGAGCAGGTCACGTTGCTCGGCGACAAGGTTGCCGCGAAACGCGCCGCGCTCGACGCCGGCGTGCCGACCACGTCGATGATCGAGGTCGTCGACGGTCGTGTCGATGGCGAGGTCACCTACCCGGCGCTGGTGAAGGCGGCCGCCGGTGGCGGCGGTCGGGGGATGCGTGTGGTGCGCAGTGTTGACGAACTCGATGAGGCCGTCGCTGCGGCGTCGCGGGAGGCGCTGTCGGCGTTCGGTGACGGCGCAGTGTTCATCGAGCCGTTCCTCGAACGGGGTCGTCACGTCGAAGTGCAGATCATGGGCGACCGCCACGGCAACGTGGTCCATCTCGGTGAGCGGGAGTGCTCGATTCAGCGGCGCAACCAGAAGGTCGTCGAAGAGTCACCGTCGGCTGGTGTCTCGCCCGAGGTTCGTGCAGCACTCTGCGACGGCGCCGTCGCGCTGGCTCGCCATGTCGGCTACGAGGGCGCTGGCACCGTCGAGTTCATGGTCGGTGCCGACGAGACGATCACCTTCCTCGAGGTCAATACCCGCTTGCAGGTCGAACACCCGGTGACCGAGGCGGTGACCGGCCTCGACCTGGTCGAACTGCAGCTCCGTGTGGCCGCTGGCGAGGCACTCCCGGTCGCGCAGGACGACATCGCCGTGACCGGCCACGCCATCGAGGTTCGTGTCGTCGCCGAAGATCCTGCGACCGGCTGGATGCCGTCGACCGGCCGCATCGGGCGCTTCTCGATCGGACAACACGGGTCAGACCCCAGTCGTCTCGTCCGGGTCGACACGGGAGTACGCGACGGCGCCGAGATCTCGTCCGACTACGACTCGCTCGTTGCCAAGGTGATCTCTCACGCACCGACTCGCACCGAGGCAGCCCGCCGACTGGCCCGGGCGTTGCGCGACTCGCAGATCACCGGCATACGCACCAACGTCGACTCGCTCGTCGCGCTCCTCGGCGAGGCCGACTATCTCGCTGCGAACACCCCGACGGCCTACCTCGACGAACACCCCGAGGTCCTCACGTCGATCGGGCCGGAGGGCGACGATCGTGTTGCGCTCCTGCTCGGTGCGGTGTTCGCGTTGGAAGCCGACCGCCGCGACGCAGACGGTGCGACGCCGTTTGCGCCGTCCGGTTGGCGCAACCTGCGCACGCAGGGCCAGCGTCAGGTGTGGTTGGAACCGACCGGCGAGCACTTGCACGTCGAGTACGTGATGCGACCCGAACGGCTCTCCGATGGTTCGACACGTTGGGCGGCCTCGGCGTGGCTCGGGCCCTGGCCGGAACCGGACGAGGAGGGAGCACTGACCCCCGACGATCGCATCGAGCGCCACGTCCGGCTGCTCGACCGGCGCATCGACGGCGCCGCCATCGAGATCGATGGCCACCGGCACAACGTTGGTACCGAAGTCGTGCATCACGGCATCGCACTGGATGACGACGGTGTCGGAGCCGTCACGGTCCACACGACGAGCACCGCTGGTGCGCTCACGCTCACCCGGGCGCCCCGGTTCGCGCTGCACGACGCCCAAGCCGAGGGTGGTGGTCCGATCTGCCCGCTGCCCGGCACGGTGATCGCAGTGCACGTGTCGAACGGTGACTCGGTGGCCGACGGTCAGGTGCTGATGGTGGTCGAGGCGATGAAGATGGAACACAAGATCGTCGCCCCGTCGGACGCAGTCGTCTCCGAGGTCCGGTTCGCGGTCGGCGACCGTGTCGACCAGGGTGACCTGCTCGTGGCCCTCGACCACGGAGACACGGCGTGACCTGCTCACCTCAGGGGTCAGACCCCAGACGTGATCGGCCGCAGACGGTGCGGTCATGACCGACCCCATCCGCATCGCCAACTGTTCCGGGTTCTTCGGCGACCGTCCCAGCGGCGCGCTCGAGATGGTCGAGGGCGGCCCGATCGATGTCCTCACCGGCGACTGGCTCGCGGAGCTGACGATGCTGATCCTGAGCCGCATCCGTGCCAAGCGAGCCAAGGGCGGCTTCGCCCGCACGTTCGTCACCCAGATGGAGCAGGTGATGGGCACCTGCCTCGACCACGGCATCAAGGTGGTGTCGAACGCCGGCGGACTCGACCCCGACGGGTGCGCCGACGCCGTCCACGAGGTCGCCGACAAGCTCGGTCTGTCGCCGACGATCGCCTACATCAACGGCGACGACCTCATGCCGCGTGTCGTCGAACTCGCCGAGTCGGGAGCGCTTGCGCCGTTCGGTGCGGCGACCGAGCTGGGCGATCCGGCCCGGTTCCTCACCGCCAACGCCTATCTCGGGTGCTTCGGCATCGTCGACGCACTGACCAAGGGCGCTGACATCGTGATCACCGGTCGGGTGACCGACGCTGCGGTCACCTGCGGACCGGCCGCATGGCATCACGGCTGGTCGCGGACCGATCTCGACCAGCTGGCAGGCGGCGTGGTCGCCGGGCACATCATCGAGTGCAGCGCGCAGGTGACCGGTGGCAACTACTCGTTCTTCCACGAGATCGACGGCCGCAACGAGGTCGGCGGTCGTGCCCGCTTCGGGTTTCCGTGGGCCGACGTGGCCGCCGATGGTTCGTGCGTGATCGGCAAGCACGACGGCACCGGCGGTGTGGTGAACGTCGAGACCGTGACGTCGCAGCTGCTGTACGAGATCGGTGGCCACGAGTACTTGGGCCCCGACGTCACCGCCCGGTTCGACACGATCGAGGTCGAACAGGTCGAGCGCGACCGTGTCCGGGTGTCCGGGACGAAGGGCGAGGCGCCGCCGCCGACGTTGAAGGTGGCGATGAACGAGCTCGGTGGTTACCGCAACTCGTTCACCGTGGCGCTCACCGGGCTCGACATCGACGACAAGGCGGCGTTCGCCGAGGCGGCCTTCTGGGATGCGTGTCCGTACGGCCCCGACGACTTCGAGTTCATCGAGAGCAAGGTGGTTCACACCAACAAGGCCGACCCGGCAACCCAGGAAGAGGCAACGGCCATCTGGCGGGTCACGGTCAAGGATTCCGACGAACGCAAAGTCGGCCGAGTGTTCGCCGATGCCATGGTGCACACCGTGCTCGCCGGCATCCCCGGCATGTACGGCCTCGGCGGCGGGCCCGGGGCAGCGTCCCCGTTCGGCGTGTACCGCCCGGCGACCGTCCCCGCTGACCTCGTCCCCCAGTACGTCCACATCAACGGCACAACCGCCCAGATCGACTCGGTGGCGCCCGGCTCCGTCCCCACCCGGCCCGAACCGGACGGTCAGCGGACGGTTCCCGGAGCCCAGGGCACGGGGAACCGCACGTGGAGGTGGCGCTCGGGCAGTTCCTGGGCACCAGATCGGGCGACAAGGGCGGCGATGCCAACCTCGGTGTCTACGCCCGGTCGGATGCCGGCTGGGACTGGCTCGACACCGAGCTGACCGTCGAGCGGCTCCAGGAACTCCTCCCGGAGACTGCGGCACTCACCGTCGATCGCTACCGGTTCGCGAACCTGCGGTCGCTCAACTTCGTGATCCGAGGGCTCCTGCAGGAAGGTGTTGCTGCCTCGACCCGCCAGGACGCGCAAGCAAAGGCGCTGGGGGAGTGGCTGCGCTCCCGGATCGTCACCGTGCCCGAGTCTGTGCTCGGCTGATCATCCCTGCGCAATCTGCGCCCGCTGCGTCCCGCCTTCCGGAACCAAGGGCGCAGATGGCCCGTGGCGTCGAAACCTGCTGTTGCCACGTCCGTGCGCCCGGTCACACTGAATCGATGGGCATCGAGATCCGTCCGTCAATTGGTTGCGACGCGGAAGCGATCGCCCAGGCCCACGTCGCCGCATGGCGCGCGGCGTACGCCCATGTCGTTCCGCAGCGGTTCCTCGACGATCCCCGACTCGTGTCAGCGCGCCGCGATGGATGGCGTCGCAAGCTGGTCGAGCGAGCATCGGCCCGACGGCTGGGATCGGCACGATCGGGTGTTCACCGGCCTGCTCGACGGGCGAGTCGTCGCCTTCGGCCACGTCGGCGCTGCCCATGGGGAGGGCGCCGACGGCGAGCTGTACGGCTTCTACGTGCACCCGAACGCGTGGGCGACCGGGATCGCCGACGCGCTCATCGATCGCTGCCACTGCAGCTGCTCGCTGACCGCTTCGACGATGCGCTGCTCTGGGTGCTGACGGACAATCCGAGGGCCCGCCGTTTCTACGAGCGCAACGGGTGGACGTGCGGAACGGGCGACGATCTCGTCGAAGACCTCTGGACGGGGCCGCAGATGCCAGGCATGCCGCCGTTCGAGGTCGCCGCTGGACGAGACGCAGTACCGCCGTCTGCTGCGCTGAGCCACACCCGCTCGAGGTCGGGTCGAATGGAACACTCGAGGCCCCGTGCCCGGAGACGAACCGTTGTCGAGATCCGGACGCGGGACGAGCTCGTTCAGCCGGTCGAGGAACGTCCGCTGGCCGGCCACGATCTTCGTCGGCGGCTGTCGCCAAGTCGAACCAGGCGACTCGGTCGATCTCGGGAAACGTTTGCGTCCGTCCGGACTTCGGCGGCCATTCCATCTCGAAGGTGTTGCTGACCGCGGTCGCGTGGTCGAGGTCGCCTTCGACCGCCCACGCTCGCACGATCTTGCCGCCTGACTGGCGGATCTCGCCGAGGTCGACGACGTCATCGGCGCGGCACGGGTGAACCGAGTCTCTTCCTCGAACTCTCGACGGGCCGACTGCGAGCGGGTCCTCGTCCGGGCGTCGACCTCGCCCTTCGGGATGGTCCAGGCCCCAGCTCCTTGCGAGCCCAGTACGGGCCACCCATGTGGCCGAGCAGTACCTCGATGGCAGTCGTCGGCCGTCGCCACAGCACGATGCCGGCGCTGCGCCGACCTCGCGCCCGGGCGTTACTCGTGGTGTCTGACACCATGAGTAACACCGTCGGCAACACCGAGGTCGACGAGGCGCAACACGACCCGGTCCTCGGCGCGGGATGCGTCGATGTCGACGGTTGCTTCGATGCGCCACTCGCCCGAGTCCTCGGGGTCGTGGAGGATCTGGGTCACCCGGCCCGTCGAACGGTCGAAGTGGAACAGCTCACCGGACCGTGCGGTCGCGTCGACGAGCACGTCGCCGAACTCGTCTCGATACGGCGCCATCGCCTCGATCACGTCCTCACCCGATCGCCAGCGGTCGGTGTCGACCGCTTCGGCGACGAGGTCGTCGTAGCCGTTGCGTCGAGCGAGTCGCTGCACCCAGTCGAACACCTTGTTGCGCACCATCACTCGGAATGCGCGGTGATCGTCGACGATCGTGCGTTCGCCGGTCGGCAGCGTCGGCCGCAGCGCCGCTGCGGGATCGGACTCGTCGGGGTGCAACAGCCGCTCCCACTCGTCGATCAGGCTCGAGTCGACCTGGCGGATCATGGCGCCGAGCCACACCGTGAGATCCTCGAGCGCGACCGTCCGGAGGTCCTCGGGCACATTCTGCAGCAGGCCCTTGTAGACGTCGGACAGGTACCGCAACACGACGCCTTCAGAGCGTTTCAGGCCGTAGTCCTGGACGTACTCGCCGAACGTCATGGCCCGCTCGTACATCTCGCGCACCACCGACTTCGGTGCGACGTTGTCGGAGCCCACCCACGGATGTCGGGCCCGGAACTCGTTGAAGTTCCCGTAGATCCACTCACGGTTCGGCTTCGGGTGCTCGACCTCGGAGAGGCGCTCCATGCGCTCCTCGTACTCGACGCCACTCGACTTCATCTCGGCCATCAGATCGTCCTTGGCCCGCTTGGTCTGCGCCGCCATGATCACACCCGGGTTCTCCTGCACCGACTCGATCACCGACAGCACGTCGAAGACGTGCTCGATCGCATCACCATCCGGGTCGCCATCGTCCCGGGGAGGCAGATCGCCCAGCGCCTCGACCGCCCAGAGCGACAGCGGCTGGTGGAGGGCGAACTCGTCCTGCAGGTCGAAGTTCACGCGCACGAGGCGTCCCCATTCGTCGGGTTCGTCCGGGAACTCGAGCATCTCGGCCTCGACCAGCGATCGGTAGATCGCGATCGTGCGACGAATGTGCTCGCGCTGCCGTTTGCGCGACTCGTGGTTGTCGGTGAGCAGGGTGCGTACTGCTCGGCACCCGTCGACGCCGTCGCGTGTGGGCCGATCGAGCAGGCTCATCACCATCTGGTGGTTCACCCGGAAGTGCGACCGCAGCGGCTCGGGCTCGCCGGACACGAGTTTGTCGAACGTGTCCTGGGTCCAATGGGCATAGCCGCGCTCGGGTTGCTTCTTCTTGACGATCTTCTTCTTGCCGCCGCCCTCGCGCTGTTTCTCCTCCAGGCGCTGGTTCTCCACGACGTGCGCGGGTGCCTGCACCCAGACGTCGCCGCGATCGTCGAAACCTTTACGGCCGGCTCGCCCGGCGATCTGTGCGAACTCTCGGTTCGACAGCAACCGCACCGCCGTGCCGTCGTACTTGCAGAGCTGTGTGAACAGCACCGACCTGATCGGCACGTTGACGCCGACGCCGAGCGTGTCGGTGCCGCAGATGATCTTGAGCAGTCCGTCCTGCGCGAGCTTCTCGACGAGCAACCGGTACTTGGGGAGGAGTCCGGCGTGGTGCACGCCGACACCAGCCGAGATGAAGCGGCGCAGGTCCTTGCCGATCGGTGAGTCGAAACGGAACCCGGCGAGCGCCTCTTTCACGGCCGCCTTCTCGGTCTTCGACAGCGGGTCGAGCGCCAGGTAGTTCTGGGCCGCCTCGGTCGCCTCCTTCTGGGTGAAGTGGACCAGGTAGATCGGGGCCTTACCGGACTCGAGCAGCGACGTCACGCTCTGATGCAGCGTGGACGTGCGGTACTCGAAGTCGAGCGGCACCGGGCGGGTGACCGACTTGATCACGCTGGTCTCTCGACCTGACCGGCGCGTGAGGTCCTCTGCGAAGAACGCGACCGTGCCGAGCGTTGCCGACATCAACAGGAACTGGGTCTGGGGCAGCTCCAGGAGCGGTACCTGCCACGCCCAACCGCGCTGTGGGTCGCCGTAGTAGTGGAACTCGTCGACGATCGCCACGTCGACCGGTGTCGCTGCGCCGTCGCGCAGCGACCAGTTCGCCAGGATCTCCGCGGTGCAACAGATGATCGGCGCGTCGGGGTTCACCGAGGCGTCGCCGGTGATCATGCCGACATGGTCCGAACCGAAGTCGCGGCACAGCGCAAAGAACTTCTCGCTCACCAGGGCCTTGATCGGCGCGGTGTACACGCTCCGTTTCCCGGCAGCGAGTGCTGCGAAGTGTGCAGCGGCCGCCACGAGCGACTTGCCCGAGCCGGTCGGGGTGTTCAGGATCACGTGATTGCCGAGGACGACCTCGAAGATCGCCTCTTCCTGCGCCGGGTACAGCTCGAGCCCGATCTCCTCGGCGTACCGGCTGAACCCGGCGAGCACGGCGTCGTCGTCGACCCGGCCGTCGGCCGACCTCACCGGAAGGTGGCGGATCAGCGGTGGTTCGGACACCCCGATGAGGGTACGCCGAATCTGTTACTCGTGGTGTCTGACACCACGAGTAACGGGTCAGGAGCCGTCGTCGACGAACTCGACCCAGTTGCCGTCGGGATCTTCGACCATGGTGATCGACAGCCCTGGCCGGATCTCGGCGGCGTCGACGAGCACTCGAACGCCGGCGTCCTTGCACTGCTGGGTGATCGCGGCGAGGTTCGTCACCTGCATCGTGAAGTATCGGTAGCCGGTTGCTCCGCCGATGCCGCCCCTCGGTGCCTCGGCAGTCGGGTTCTCGTCGAGCTTGACGAGCTTGATCGTCGTCGTGCCGCACAGCAGACGGTGCATCGTGCCGTTCAACCCCGGCATCGGCATGTCGCCGACGTGTTCGAACCCGAGGAGGTCGCGGTAGAAGCCGAGCGCCGTGGCGCTGTCCTTCACCACGATGCCCAGATCGATGGAGTCCTTGCGCAGTTCAACGGCCATCGCCGCAACGTAGTGGTGCCGGACGATCAGACTCGGACCGGCCATCCGAACCGTGCATCCAGCGGCTCGGCGCACCGAACGAGCGGTGCACCGCCCGGAGCTGGGAGGCCGCACGCTGTGAGCGCTGTGTCGGCCAGTTCGACGGCCTCGGCCTCGTGCAGGACCCACGGCGGGTGGTCGACGCCATGGTGCCGCAACCGACCGCCCCACCTCGCAACGGTGCCCCAGCGTGCCGTGAGGAACACGTCGAGTTCGGTCGGTTCGACCCGGTCGCCGACATCGACGACCAGTCGCGTGCGTCGCCGCAGGCCGGCGTGGCCACCGGCGCACCGCAGTGGTGTAGCTCCACCGTTGCCCGACCCGGTCGACCGTCATCGACGACCAGACGTAGGGGAACCCGATCGCCCATCGTGCGAAGGCCACCACGGGCAGGCGTGCGGCGTCGAGCGACAGGAACCACACCGCCCGGTTGCCGGCGGAGTCCACGACGTAGGTGCGCACGTTCGTTTCGGCGAAGGTGGAGAGCCAGGGGAGAGGTGGCAGCAACGTCGGCCCGGCGCGGCGCATCGTGAACGGCACGAGCGACACCCAGGCCTGCGGGCCGTTGCCGACGTCGATGGTGTCGACGCGCAGGCCGTCGGGGAGCAGCGACTGCACCTCGTGGGGGTCGTACGCCCAGTGCACGAACGCAAGGTCGTCCCAACGGTTGCGCAACCACGCCCGACGGATCGGTGTCGGACATGTCGGCGACAAGGGCTGAGGATCGGCCGCCGTCGGTACGCTCGTCACGTGCCCAAGCATGACATCGAATCCGTCGAAGTGGACCGTCAATCGCACGTCGAGGTGCTGTTCGAAGACGGTGTGCGGGCTCGCTTCGAGCTCGCGCCGCTGCGCCAGGCATGTCCGTGCGCCGACTGCAATGCGAAACGGACCCGCGACCAGCCGGTCGCGCCGTGGATCGATCGCGGCGAGCCGATCACGATCACCGACGCCGAACTGTCGGGTGCGTGGGGTCTCAGCCTCGACTGGAGCGACGGCCATTCGACGGGCATCTACGCCTGGGAGAAGCTGCGCGACTGGGTCGATGCCGGCCGAGTCGGCACGGTCGACTGACCGTTCGTGAACGCACCGTGACGAGTGTCCGGTGCCGAGCATGTCTCCCAATTGACGGATAGCTTCCGCCGCGTGCAGACGTTGGCCGAGAAGGCGAGTTCGGAGGGCGAGCGAGCCGACTCACGCCGCCCGTCGGGCGCTGTGCTCCTCGGTCTCGTGGCGATCGTCGTCGCCTTCGTCGGAATCGGCGCGCTGCATGCGCTGCAGCAGCCTCCGTTCTGGGCCACCGACGAAACGGCGCACGTCGGGTACGCCCACGACATCGCCTCGGCCGACCTGCCCGAAATCCGCAGGTTCCCAGAGGTTCCGGTGGAGGCTCGTCAGTGGCAGGCCGAACGATCGACGGCCAAGGACATCCGCTATCGAGCGGTCTGGGTGTCGAACCACCCACCCCTCCACTACGTCGCCGTCACCCCGCTGATCTGGTTCAGCAACGCGACCGGCGCCGCCGACGGGGGGCTGATCCTGATGCGATTCGCCAACGTGGCCTTCGCGGCGATCGGTGTCGTGTTCACGTTCCTGCTGGCGTCGGAGATCACCCGCCGCAACCACCGGCTCGCACTGCTCGCAGCTGCGTTGGCGGCGCTCGTCCCGCAGGGGCACGCCGTCTTCTCGCAGGGGTTGAACGACGGGTTGGGGTTCGCCGCCGGCACCGCAGTGGTGTGGGCAGGAGCGAGATGTCTGCGCCGTGTCGACGCGCTCACCAGGCGCGATCTCGTACTGCTCGCAGCGACGTCGGTCGTTGCCTTCGGTGCCCGCGCCGCCACCATGCTGGTCGCGATCGCCGTGGTCGGCGTGGTTGCGCTGCGCTGTTTCACGAGGTCGGCACCGTCGATGCGTGTCCGAGCACGACGTGCGGCGCTGATTGCACTGGCCGCGCTCGGGCCGGCAGTCGTGGCGTTCGGGTGGTACTACGCACGAAACGTGATGCTCTACGGCGACATCGGAGCATCGCAGTACCTGCTCGACATGTTCCGACGTGGGCGCCGAGGCTCACTGCTCGACATGATCCTTCGCTGGTCGATGTGGTCGAACGTCTACGAGGGCTTGATGTCGCCCACGACACGTCGCCGAATCGTGCCGCCCGGGTCCGCTGCGATCACCCTGGTCGCGGCGGTCGGTGTGGTCATGGCGTTCGTCGCCGGCCGAGTCGGAGCGGTCGACGTCATCGTTCGCGGCTGACCGGCGTCAGCGACAGGACGAACAGGCCGATCAGCGGTCGACGTTCCGCTGGCAGATCGCACTCGGCGTCGTCGTGGTCGGACTGATCGCGCTGACGATCGCCCAGCACGCGAGCGGAGGGGGCAACGCCCACTCTCGCTACACGATGCCGGCGATCGGTGTCGCGGCGGTGCTGCTGGTGATCGGCATGGAGCGGATCTGGTCGCGGTGGGCTCCGCTGGGCCTCGTGGTCGTTGCCGGCTGGTGGGCCTTGATCAACCTCCCGGTCGACGTCGACCCGGTGACCCTGCGTCGCACTCGCGACGGCGGTCAGCTTCCGCCGGGCCCGCTGAGGGTGCTGCCGCTCTCCGACGCCTGGCGCACCGGTGCCGGTGTCCTGATTGCGGTCGGGGTCGTCGTGGCTGTTGGGGTGCTGGTCGCCACGCTGCGCGCTGCGGGTCGTCCTGCTCGTGGTGACGACACGATCGAGCCCACGACACCCGAGCCGAACGATGACGCCGAACTGGTCGGCGCATCGAAGGGATTCGAGCAGGCCAGCGGGCGCTCGCCCCGAACTCAGCCGAGCACGAGTTCGGCGAAGCTCGGCAGTGCCATCGCCGGCCCGCTGACGAGAAACTCGGTGATGCAGGTCTCGCGCCACTTGTCGAGCTCGTCGCGGATCTTCTCGGGCGGGCCCACGAGGGCAACGTCTTCGACCATCGCCAGTGGAATCGCGGCGGCGGCTTCGGCCTTCTTGCCCTCGAGATAGAGCTCCTGCACTCTGTCGGCAACGTCGCCGTAGCCCATCCGGGCGAACACCTCGTAGTGGAAGTTGGCGCCCTTCGCGCCCATGCCGCCGGCGTAGAGCGCGAGGAACGGTCGCACCATGTCGGCGCACTTCTCGACGTCGTCGCCGGGGATGATCATCGCCGTGGCGGTGACCTCGAAACGGTCCTTCTTCGTCGGATCACCCGATGCGTCGAAGCCCTGCTGGAGGCAGTCGCGGTAGAACTTGTCGTCCTTCGGCGAGAAGAACAGCGGCAACCAGCCATCGCAGATCTCTGCCGACAGTGCGACGTTCTTGGGGCCTTCGGCGGCGAGGTAGATCGGGATGTCGTTGCGCAGTGGGTGCACGGTCGACTTCAGCGCCTTGCCGAGGCCGGCGCCGCCGTCGTAGGGCATGTCGTAGAACTCGCCGTGGAACTCGACCGGCTTGTCGCGGGCGATGATCGATCGCACGATCTCGACGTACTCGCGAGTGCGGGCCAGCGGCTTCGGATACGGCTGGCCGTACCACCCCTCGACGACCTGCGGGCCGGAAGCACCCAGCCCGAGGATGAATCGACCGTTCGACAGGTGGTCGAGCGTGATCGCCGCCATCGCCGCGGCGGCCGGTGTGCGCGCCGCCATCTGCATGATCGCGGTACCGAGCTTGATGTTCTCCGTCGACGCGCCCCACCAGGCGAGCGGCGTGAGGCAGTCGGAGCCGTAGGCCTCGGCGGTCCACACCGAGTTGAACCCGAGCCGCTCGGCCTCCTTCACGCCCTCGAGTGCACCGTTCGGCGGACCCGCCGACCAGTACCCAGTGTTGTAGCCGAGCTTGATGTCTCCCATCGCTTCACCGTACGCGACCGTCCCCGCCTGGGGCATGCTGGGGGAGTGGGAGCAGCCGACGACCGTCTGGTGGTGACCGACACCGTCCGAATCCCGCGCCACGAACTCGCGGTGAGCTTCAGCGCGTCGGGCGGTCCTGGAGGCCAGCATGCGAACAAGGCAGCGACCCGCGCCGAGCTGTCGTTCGACGTGTCGACGTCGGCGGCGTTCACCGACGCCCAGCGTGCTCGCGTGGTTGCGAAGCTCGGTCCGATCGTTCGCGTGGTTGCCGACGACGAACGGTCGCAGCTGCGCAATCGGGCACTCGCCGAGGAGCGGCTCGTCGCCAAGCTTCGCAGTGCGCTGCACGTACCTCGACATCGACGAGCGACGCAACCGACCCGTGGCTCGCAGCGGCGCCGGGTCGAGGCCAAGAAGCAGCGTGGCGAAACCAAGCGATTCCGCCGTCCACCCTCGCTCGACGACTGACCCCATCCGCCGCGGGCGATGAGCGAACGGACCGGATACGACCAGTTCGCTCATCGGTTCTCGCGGGTTCCAGGCGGCGATGAGCGAACGGACCGGATACGGCCAGTTCGCTCATCGCCCGGCGTGGGTGGGGTCAGCTCGGGGTGAAGGTGACCGGGAGGCGAGCGGGGCCGAAGATCGCCGTGGTCGACGGCTTCCACTCGATCTCACCGTCGACGGCGAGATCGGGCATCCGGCGCGCCAGGATCGGCAATGCCTCTTGCAGTTCGGCTCGTGCCAACGCAGCGCCGAGGCAGTAGTGGATGCCGGAGCCGAACGTCAGCTGCGGCTGCCCGGATGGCTCGCGCATGATGTCGAACGTGCCCGGATCGTCGAACACCGAACTGTCGCGGTTGGCCATGCCCATCGAGGTCATCACGATCGTTCCGGCCGGGAACCTGACGTCGCGGTACTCGATGTCCTCGCTGGCGAACCGTGCCGTGCCCCGGACTGCACCGAAGTAGCGCATCGCTTCCTCGACCGCTCTCGGCGCGAGTTCCGGCTGGTCGGCGAGCAGCTTCCACTGCTCGGGGTACTCCGACATGAGCCCGACAGCGCATCCCAATTGATTGCGGGTGGTGTCGGTTCCGCCGACGATCACCGCATCGACCATCATCACCAGTTCCTCGGTGCTGAGACGGTCGCCTTCCTCTTCGGCGGCGATCAGGTCGGTGATCAGGTCGTCGCGAGGGTCGTTGCGGCGATCGGCGATGAGCCCGCGCGAGTACTCGTCGAGTTCGGCTTGCGCGGCTTTGATCACGTCGAGTTCCTCGAGCACGTTGCCGTTGAAGATCCGCAGGACGTCCTCGGCCCACCGGGAGAACAGCTGCCAATCGTCGCGGGGCGCGCCGAGCAGTTCGCAGATGATCGGGATCGGGTACGGCTCGCAGATGTCGGCCGCGATGTCGGCCCGGCCCGTGGAGGCGACATTGTCGACGAGATCGTTGACCACCTCGCGCATGAACGGACGGAGCCGGTCGGCCGAGCGCGGCGAGAACGACTTGGCGACGAGGCGACGCAGGCGGGTGTGCACGTCGCCTTCGGCTGACAGGATCGACACCCGCCGGTTGTCGAGGAAGTCGCGATCGGTGATCCCCATCATCTCGGGAATCTTCGAGGTGGCGCTGTGCCAGCGCTTGTCGCGCAGTACCGCCACGACATCGGCGTACTGCAGCACTGTGTATCCGATGGCGTTGCGCACGATCCAGTGATCGGGGGCCAGTGATGCGACGAGGGCCTGCCGCTCGCCGTCGGTCAGCTCGGGTGTGTCGATCGAGGGGACATCGAGGTCCGACACGACCGTCGGCGTGGTGGATGACATGGCGTCACCGTAGAGCACTCAGACGCCGGCCAGAGGGTCGATCGATGTGGCGTCGAGTGCCTCGGCGACCGTTGCATTGGCATACGAACCGCCGACCGTGTTGAGGCCGTGAGCGATGGCAGGATCCCGGCGCGCAGCGCCGAGCGCCCCATGGACCGCGACGTCGAGCAGGTAAGGGAGCGTGGCATTGGTCAGTGCGTAGGTGCTGCTGTGGGGTACGGCGCCGGGCATGTTGCCGACCGCGTAGTGCACGACATCGTGCTCGACGTAGGTCGGCTGTTCGTGGGTGGTCTCGCGTGTGGTGGCGATGCAACCGCCCTGGTCGACGGCGACGTCGACGATCACCGCCCTCGGCTTCATCGCCTGCACCATCTCGTCGCTGACCACGACGGGTGCTCGCCCGCCGGCCACCAGCACGGCGCCGATCACGAGGTCGGCGTCGGCAAGTGCACGTTCGATCGCTCCCCGGTTCGACGCAGCGGTCATGATCCGGCCGCGATGGATCTGATCGACGAAGCGCAGACGGTCGAGGTTCTTGTCGATGAGGACGACTTCGGCTTCCATGCCGGCGGCGATCCACGCCGAGTTCCACCCGACGTTGCCGGCGCCGAGCACCACGACCTTCGCTGGCCTGACGCCAGGGGCGCCCCCCATCAGCACGCCACGGCCGCCGTTGTGCCGTTCGAGGAAGTGTGCACCCATCTGCGGGGCGAGCCGTCCAGCGACCTCGCTCATCGGCGCCAGCAACGGCAGCGAGCCGTCGGCGGCTTGCACCGTTTCGTAGGCGACCGACGTCGTGCCGGCCTCGATCAGCGCTGTTGCCACGGCCGGGTATGCCGCGAGGTGGAGATACGTGAACAGCGTGAGATCGGGGCGCAGGTACTGGAACTCCTCCGGCTTGGGCTCCTTGACCTTGGCCACCATGTCCTGTGCCCAGGCGTCCGCGGCAGTGGGCACGATGTCGGCGCCGGCAGCCTCGTAGTCGGCGTCGGTGATCGAAGCACCCTCGCCGGCACCGGTCTCGACCAGCACGTTGACGCCGAACCGTTCCAGCTCTCGAACACCGTCGGGCGTCATCGCCACTCGGTGTTCGGCGGTCTTGACTTCGCGGGGGACGCCGACGCTACGAATCGCGGGTTGAGGAGCGGTCATGGGCTTCATCATGCCGGATCGATCGCTGCGCTCACTGCGACCGCTACCGTCGGTCGCCAGATGACGAACAGTGCCGCGCCCCGCATCCACCTCGGCCCCTCGGGTGGCCCCGACTGGCTCGCCGACGCAGTGACAGCCGGCGGTGGGCAACTGGTCGGTCCCGACGAGGCGGAAGGTGTCGTGTGGGCAGACGCCAGGGCAGTCGACGCGCTTCGCTCGACGCTCGACGACGCGGACCACGTCCGTTGGGTGCAACTGCCCTTCGCCGGGATCGAGAACTTCGTCGAGTACCTCGACAGCGATCGGATCTGGACCTGCGGCAAGGGTGTGTACGCCGAGCCGGTTGCCGAGATGGCGCTGGCGCTGGGCGTCGCCGGATTACGTCACGTCGGCGCCTACGCCCGAGCGACCGAGTGGTCGGGTCCGAGCGGGCACAATCTGCTCGACGGGCGCGTCACCATCCTCGGCGGGGGCGGGATCACCGAGTCGCTCGTCCGGCTGCTGCAACCGTGGCACTGCAACATCACCGTCGTTCGCAATCGCGCGGAGCCGATGGTCGGCGTCGATCAGGTGCTCGAGGCCGACCGCTTCGCCGATGCGCTGCCCGGCGCCGACCTCGTCGTGCTCGCGCTGGCACTCACCCCCGAGACCGAAGGGTTGTTCAGCGCGGAGGAGTTCGCGCTGATGGAGCAACATGCGTGGATCGTCAACGTCGCCCGCGGGCGCCACATCGTCACCGACGATCTCGTCGAGGCGCTCCGTTCCGGGGTCATCGGGGGTGCAGGGCTCGACGTCACCGATCCCGAACCGTTGCCGAAGGATCATCCGCTCTGGGACCTGCCGAACTGCATCATCACCCCACACGTGGGGAACACGCCGGAGATGGCCAAGCCACTGCTCGCCGAACGTGTCACCGACAATGTGCGCCGTTTCGCCCGCGGTGAGGAATTGATCGGCTTGGTCGACGTCGACGCCGGCTATTGACGCCCGGCGACCCCTAGCGTGGGAGCACCGTGCCTCGACCGACCCACTACGACGTCCTCGGTGTGCCACCGAGCGCGAGCGCCGCAGACGTCCGCGACGCGTACCGTCGCCTCGCTCGTGAGCATCATCCTGATCGGACCATGGCGAGTGGCAGCGCCGCCGGTGCGGTGTCGATGCCGGCGATCAACGAGGCGTACCGTGTGCTCAACGAGCCAGCCCGCCGGGCCGTGTACGACGCATCGCTGCGCAACGGCCCGGTGCCCCCGCGAGGTCCGGCTGCCGCGCCGCGACCGTCGACGTCCGAGCCGGAACCGACGATGCCGAGCTTCCCCAGTCATCTCGGCCCCGCTCGGTTTCCGTGGCGGTCGGTGTCGTTCTTTGCGATGTTGGCGATCGTCGGCATCGTCGTGCTCGCTCAGTTCACCGAGCCCAGCGAGCCGCAGGGGCCCGACGGAATCATGCGCGTCGACTCGTGCGTCACGATCGAGCCCAACGGTGACGCCCGGGAGGTCCTGTGCACTGGCGACCCGACCGTCGACCTTCGTGTGGCGGCCTTCATCCCGTTCGACGGCACCTGTCCGGGTCGTACCACCCCGCATCGCGACCGCCAGGGGATGGGCGTTGCGTGCGTCGCCGTTGCCGCCGAACCCAGTGGGTGAGGTGCCCGGCAGCCGAGGGGCGACGGCGGTGGGACAATGCGGCGGTCGCTGCTAACTTGTGGCTTCCCCAAGGGGCGATTAGCTCAGCTGGAAGAGCGCCACGTTCACACCGTGGAGGTCGGGAGATCGAGACTCCCATCGCCCAC
>CAVQSV010000006.1:0-96909 GCA_963716095.1 Ilumatobacteraceae bacterium
AGATACAGCTACAGAGAAACGAACAAAGACTATTGAAGAGGTACTGGCAAAACAGGCAGATAAGAGAGAAAAATTCTTTAAAGAAAATGCCTCCCGCTTTAAGGGTGTTGATGAGCTGATGAGTGTTTTATCTCCTTGCATCAGGTGCTATAATTGTCGTACAGTTTGTCCAGCATGCTACTGCAAGGAGTGTTTCTTTGATTCACCGACCTTTGAAATGGAATCTGACCGCTACCTTGGGTGGGCTCAGACTAAAGGGGCAGTGAGAATGCCAAGCAATACACTCTTCTACCACTTAACCCGTATGGCCCATATGGCTACCAGTTGCATTGGATGCGGTTTGTGTTCTGAGGCATGCCCCAATAATATTCCCGTAGCGGAGATATTCCAGCTTGCAGCAGCAGAAGTCCAAAAAGATCTGGATTACATCCGGGCAGAAGCCTGGATGAAGAGCTACCCCTATCCTCTTTCAGGGAAGATGAATTGCGGGAAGTGG
The DNA here is from genome assembly GCA_963716095.1 of Ilumatobacteraceae bacterium. Taxonomy (GTDB): domain Bacteria; phylum Actinomycetota; class Acidimicrobiia; order Acidimicrobiales; family Ilumatobacteraceae; genus Sva-07. The sequence continues at coordinate 497 of CAVQSV010000006.1, forward strand.
AAGACTAATACAGTTTACAGTTGGCAGTCCACAGTTGACAGCCAGCTGTTCACAATTACTAATTTCTTTTTATTACTGTAGACTGGCAACCGTCAACTGAAAACTGGTGACGAGATGGTAGAATACATCACAGAGAGCGGTTCAGAGACGTGTGATAAAGAATTTGCTGACAAGGTAAAGGAGATAAGCAACTCTGATTTGGACCGTTGTTATCAGTGCTATACCTGTACCGCGGGCTGCCCTGTTGCCTATGAGATGGACTACCCTCCCCACCAGGTCATGAGGATGGTACAGCTCGGAATCAAAGACAAGCTGCTTTCCTGCTCAACCATCTGGTTGTGCGCTGCATGTGAAACCTGTGCAACCCGGTGTCCCAATGGCGTTGAGCTGGTGAATGTGATGGATACACTTCGTGAGATGGCCATCGAGGAGGGGGTGAACGTCAAGGAAAAAATATTGTTGAAATGCACAAGACCTTTTTATCCCTGATTCAAACTCTGGGAAGACAGCATGAAATCTCACTTCTTGTGTTACTGAAGATGAAGACAAAAGAGTTTTTGAAAGACATGTTCCTCGGCATGAAAATGTTCATGAGAGGAAAACTGAAGATCGTACCCCACAGGATTAATGGCCGTTGCAGAGTTGTTCGAGTTCGAGTACGACACACCCTGGCAGGAGTACGCAGCGTGCAAGGGGCGCACCCGCCTGTTCTTCCCACCCAAGGCCGAGCGTCCGCAGGCTCGGGCCCGACGTGAAGCCAAGGCGTTGAAGCTCTGTGCGTCCTGCCCGGTGCAGGAGCCCTGCCGATCCCACGCCCGCGACAACCACGAGTACGGCTACTGGGGCGGTGAATCCGAGGAGGATCGCCACCTCGCCGGTTTCACGGTGTCGGCACCGATCGGGGTGCGCGCCCGAATGCAGCAGCAGACCGGCTGAGTCGCTCTCCCCTCGTGTCCACAGAGGCTGCGACACCCCCTGTCTAGGGTGGGTGCCGTGGCCCTCCCCCGCTTCGCCGTCGTCGACCTGGAAACCTCGGGGTTGAACACTCGACGGCACCGGATCCTGCAACTCGGCATGGTGGTGGTCGATGCCGACGGCACCGTTGCCGACCAGTGGTCGTCGCTGGTCAAGTTGCGATGGCCGCTGCAGCGTGTGGGCCCGACGAGCATCCACGGGATCACGAGGAGCACGCTCCGCGGGGCGCCGAGCCTCGACGATGCCCTCGACGAACTCGGGCGACGGGTGAACGGCGCGATCTTCACCGCCCACAACGCCAAGTTCGACAGCGAATTCCTGGCACGAGCCGTACGACGTCGCCCGGTCGACGACAGCGTGCGCGTGGCGCTCGAACCACGGCTGTGCACCTTGCGAATGTCGCGGCGGCTCGATCCCGAACGCACGCTCTCACACCGCCTCGGCGATGTCTGCGAACGCTACGGCGTCGCACTCGACCGGCCACACGACGCCCTCGGCGATGCCACAGCGACCGCAGCGGTGCTTCCGTATCTGCTCGCAGCGCACGACATCACCGACGAACGGCAACTCGAGCCGTTCTACGTACGCTGAACGTCCCCGGCCAGGCGACCTCAGCGGAGGCGCTCGTCGTACCGATCGAGCATCCGGCGGGCAGTTGCGACCGCTGGATTGTCGCCGGCGGAATCGACGAGCACTGCGTCGGGGCCGAGCCGAATCAGCAGCTTCGCCAACCACCGCTCGCTCGACACCGGCAGCCGCACCTCGACCCATCCGTCACCCTGGTCGGCGACATCGTCGACCGGGTACTGGTCGAGCACCCAGTGAGCTGGCGGGGCCAACCGGATGGTGGCCCGGGCGACGTCGGGGTCGTCGAAGAAGCGTTCCGGTGGCCCCACCGATTCGATGCCGAACGACCGGCCGGTCATCTCGATCGATTCGATCCGATCGATTCGGAACGTTCGACGTTGCTGCGATCGGTCGTCGTCGGCGAGTGCGTACCAGTGCCCGGCGTCGGCGAACACGTGCCGAGGCCGGATCGTCCGTCGGGTCATCTCGTCACGCGCCGGCGAGTAGTAGCCGATCGCCAATTCGTGTCCACCCGCCGCCGCCTTGGCCAGCTCGTCGGTGAATGCCGGCTGAGCGAGATCGACGACCACGCCGGCGGTGTCATCGCCCTGCGGCTCGGTGTCGATGCCGGCGTCGGCGAGCACCGCAGCGAGCTTGGCGAGACCACGCCCCAGCGCCCCGGCGGGATCCGCCCCTGGCAGTTCCATGGCGGCGCGGGCCGATGTCAGCAGCGAGAACGCCTCCGGAGATGTCAATCGCAACGGGCGGGTGAACAGGCGCGGAACACCGACGAAGACCATGCCATCGTCGACGAAGACGTCGACCATCTCGTCGACGAACGGCGGTAGTCCGCACATCGCCACCAGCTCGAGGTCGCCCTGCACCTGTGCCTCGGACAGGTTGAAGCGCCGAGCCACCTCGGCCAGCGGGGCTTCGCCGACCTCCATCAGCCATGGCAGCATCACCAGGAGTCGCCGCAGCCGATCCTCGGCGTTGCGCGGGCCACTCATCGGCGCATCGTCTCCGTCGCCGGTTCGGCGACATCGGTGAGCCAGTCGATCAGGTGCCGGCGGATGTCGTCGGGCGACTCGACGACGGCATGATCGAGCAGGCCCAGCACCCACGAGCGGAAGGCGGGGAGGTTGCCCGCGGGCACCGACACGACCACGCTGCCGTCGTCGTGGCGCTCGACGACGCGGTCGGAGCCGAGCTCTCGTTCCACGGCGCCGGCTCGCAACGCACTGATCCTCACCAACGCATCGACGCTCTCCTCAGCGCCGTGTCCGATCTGCTTGGGGTCGGCAGGAAACGCCGTGCGGGGGTCGAACGATGGCGGCCGATCGAACGACGCCGACGCGCCGACGCGTACCGTGTCGGCTCCGCCCTCACCGGCGCGGTCGAAGCGGTCGACTCTGAACGTGCGCCGCTCGTTGCGCGCGTGGTCGTGGCCGATCACGTACCAGAACCCGCCGCGAAGCAGCAACCCCCACGGGTCGAGCTTGCGGTCGTCACCGCGGTAGCTGAACTCGATCGGTGCCCGCGATGCAACAGCGGTACGGATGGCGGGCAGCTCGGGGCGCTCGGGTATCACCGCCGACACTGCTGGGCGCTCGTCGTCGAGCGCTCCGCCGAGCTTCCAGATGGCGTGCTGGCCGGGCTCGCTGCGAACCGCGGCGACGGCGACCTGCAACGCCCGCATCTCGTCGGGAGTGAGGTCGAGGTCGGTGAGCTCGTAGGCGCGACGGTCGATGCGGTACGTGGTCTGGCCCGAGTACGGGCCGCCCGTCACCATCTCGGTCTCGATCGGCACCCCGATCTCTCGCAGGGCGGCCTTGTCACGTTCGAACGATGCGCGACGGGATCGTTCGTTCTCGGGGTACTGACCGACGAGGTCTCCAGCGATCTCGACGAGGCTGAGCGGCCGAGACGTCTCGAGCAGCAACGCCAGCAGGTTGGTGAGGCGCTCGATCCGGTCGACCATCAGGGCCCGACGTTACTCGTGGTGTCAGACACCACGAGTAACGCCGATGCGCTGGAACTGGGGGATCTCAGAGCTGCAGCGACTTGGTCTGCAGGAACTCGTCGATGCCGTACGGGCCGTTCTCGCGGCCGTAGCCGCTCTGCTTGTAGCCACCGAACGGAGCTGCGATGTTGAACGAGCCGCCGTTGACGTCGACGGCACCGGTACGCATCCGACGAGCCACCGAGATGGCCCGTTCCTGGTCGGCCGACCAGACGCCGCCGGACAGACCGTAGAGGCTGTCGTTGGCGATGCGCACGGCATCGTCGTCGTCCTCGTAGCCGATGATCGACAGCACCGGGCCGAAGATCTCCTCCTGGGCCACGGTCATGTCGTTGGTGACGTTGGCGAGCACGGTCGGCTTGACGAAGTAGCCGGTCTCGTGACCTTCGGGCTTCCCGAGACCGCCGGCCGCGATGACCGCGCCTTCGTCGACGCCCTTCTGGATGTAACCCTGCACGCGGTCCCACTGGGCCTGGGAGATCAGTGGTCCGAGGTGCATGCCCTCCTTGGTGGGATCGTCGACACCCATGTTCTCCGCCGCGGCGGCAGCGATCGCAACCGCCTCGTCGTAGCGGCTGTTGGGCACGAGCATCCGGGTGTGCGCGGTGCAGGTCTGGCCCGAGTTGAGGTAGCAGGCGAAGATGCCCTTCGGGATGACCTCTTCGAGATTGGCGTCGTCGAGCACGATGTTGGCCGACTTGCCGCCGAGCTCGAGCGCGACTCGCTTGACGGTGCCGGCGGCCGCTGCGGCGACCTGCTTGCCGGCGCGGGTCGAGCCGGTGAAGCTCACCATGTCGACACCGGGGTGCTCGGAGATCGCCGCACCGACGACCGGACCGGTCCCGGTCACGAGGTTGAACACGCCGGCCGGCAGGCCGATCTCGTGCACGATCTCGGCGAGGATGAACGCGTTGAGCGGGGCCACCTCGGAGGGCTTCAGCACGAACGTGCAGCCGGCGGCGAGCGCACCGCCGAGCTTGCAGATGATCTGGTGGAGCGGGTAGTTCCACGGAGTGATCGCACCGACCACACCGACGGGCTCCTTGACGACCAGGCTGTTGCCGATCGTCTCTTCGAACTCGAACGTGTCGAGCAGGGTTGCGTAGGTCTGCATGTTGCCGGCGGGCAGGCCGGCCTGGATCATCGTCGACCACGTGATCGGCATCCCGACTTCGCCGGCGATCACCTCGGCGATCTCGGGCGAACGTGCCTGCAGGGCCTCGTTCAGGCGGACCATGTACTTCTGGCGTTCCTCGACCGGCGTGGCCGACCACGAGTCGAACGCCCGGCGGGCAGCGGCGACGGCCTTGTCGACGTCGCTGGCAGTGCCGTCCGGGATCGAGCCCATCACCTGCTCGGTGCCGGCGTTGATGACCTCGATCGTGCCGGTGCCGTCGGAGGGGACCCAGGCACCATCGATGTAAATGTTGGAGTAGTCGCGCATCTCACCAGTCTCGCGTGCGCAACTGCTCGTGGCGCAAGCGGACGACCCGCTCGGCCACCCCGCGAGCGGAGAGATCCCTGGCCCCGCCGGTTCAGCCGGCTCGGTGCCCGCTCACGTCGGCGTCAGCTGAGCTTCATGAACAGCCGCTCGAGCTCTTCGGCTTCGAGGCCCGGCTCGTCGCCCGCCTGTTCGGGCACGGCGACGCAATGGCGCATTCCTGCGATCACCAGGCGATAGCCGACCTTGTCGAGCGCGGCTTTGCACGCCGACAGCTGCGTGACGACGTCGCCGCAATCCTGGCCCTCTTCGATCATCCGCTGCACACCACGGATCTGGCCCTCGAGTCGACGCAGCCGCTTCAACACATCGTCGTTGACGTCCTCGGGAAATCGCATCCCGGCATCGTACCCCACCCCGTATCCCCACGTCCCACCCCGAAAAATGCGCACCGGCGGGTCACCCGCGGGCAGATCTGCGCACGTTTCGAGCCAGAATCGGAGTGTTGCCGAACTGTGCGCACGAATCGGTCAGCAGCGGGCCGACCCGCACATTTTTCGGAGTTGAGGTCGGAGCGGGTCGAGGGGCGGGAGGCGGCGGGCGCAGGTCAGCGGCGGGCGCGGTACCAGGCAATGAGGGCGTTGGTCGACGCGTCGTGGGCGTCCGGGGTGGTTTCGCCGGTGAGTTCGGGGGTGATCTGATTGGCCAACTCCTTACCGAGCTCGACCCCCCACTGGTCGTAGCTGTTGACACCCCAGATCGTGCCCTGCACGTGCACGATGTGTTCGTACAGCGCAATCAACTGGCCGAGCACCGACGGCGTCAGCTGGTCGGCGAGGATCACCGTGTTGGGACGATCACCGTCGAACTGTCGATACGGCTCGCCCGGCGCTGCGTCGCGGCCGAAGGCGAGCGCCTCGGACTGTGCGATCAGGTTCGACATCAGCAGGTCGTGATGCTCGAGATACGGGTGGTGCGGAGTCGCGAACCCGATGAAGTCGGCCGGCACGATCCGGGTGCCCTGGTGGAGCAGTTGATAGAACGCGTGCTGGCCGTTCGTGCCCGGCTCGCCCCACACGATCGGGCCCGTCTCGCCCACCACTGCAGAGCCGTCGAGCCGCACCGACTTGCCGTTCGATTCCATGTCGAGTTGCTGGAGATACGCAGGAAACCGTCCGAGCTCCTCGGCGTACGGCAGCACCGCCTTGGTGTCGAAGCCGAGGCCGTTCGCGTACCAGACGCCCAGCAACGCCATGATCACCGGCGCGTTCTCGGCCAGCGGAGCGGTTCGGAAGTGTTCGTCGAGCAGATGAAACCCCTCCAGGAACTCGACGAATCGGTCCGGCCCGATGGCGATCATCAACGACAGCCCGATCGCCGAATCGACCGAGTAGCGACCGCCCACCCAGTCCCAGAACCCGAACATGTTGGCGGTGTCGATGCCGAACTCGGCAACGCGCTCGGCGTTGGTCGACACCGCAACGAAGTGGTCGGCGACAGCGGATTCGCCGAGGGCATCGACCAACCAGGCCCGTGCCGTGCGAGCGTTGGTGAGGGTCTCGATCGTGCCGAACGTCTTCGAGGCGACCACGAACAGCGTCGACGCGGGGTCGGAGTCGGCGAGCACGGCAGCGATGTCCGCTCCGTCGACGTTGGACACGAACGAACACCGGATCCGCTCGTGGCGGTACGCGTCGAGCGCACGGTAGGCCATCGCCGGGCCCAGGTCGGAGCCGCCGATGCCGATGTTCACCACGTGGGTGATGCGGTCGTCGGCCCGCACACGGTCGGCGAACGCACGCATCTGCTCGAGCACCTCGTGCACATCCGGCACGACGTCGACACCATCGACCGACATGACCGCACCCTTCGGGGCACGAAGCGCGACGTGCATCACGGCGCGGTCTTCGGTGACGTTGACGTGCTCGCCGGCGAACATGGCGTCGCGGCGCGCCTCGACGCCCGACGACTCGGCCAGCTCGATCAGCGCCGTGAGGACACGATCGTCGATGCGGTGCTTCGAGTAGTCGATGCGCAGGTCGGCCACGTCGATCACGTACCGCTCGGCGCGTCCGGGATCATCGGCGAAGAGCTCGCGGAGGTGGGCGGGAGGGGCGAGTTCGGCCAGAGCCGAGAGGCGGTCGGCGGAGTCCATCGAGATCGAACCTATCGCGCCGACGGGTCGGGCAGCTCGGCTGCGGCCGCCAGATCGAGCATCACGCAGGTGTCGGTTCGCCGGACGCGAGCAACCGGAAGGGATTCGTCGCCCAGGACCCATCGCTGCACCATCGACGCCTTGGCCGTGCCGGAGACGAGCATCAGCCGTGCCCGAGCGGCGTTGACGACCGACGGTGTGAGCGTCATCCGTGCGAAGCCGTTGAACTCGCCGATGGCGACGCACGCCAAGTCGCTGTCGACGACGTCGTGTCCGGGTGGCCACGACGCGGTGTGGCCGTCGCCGCCGAGGCCGAGATGCACGACGTCGAAGGTGTCGGGCAACCCAGCGGCGTAGCGAGCGGCGCCGGCGACCAGATCGTCGTCGGTCACCGGCATCAGCTCGACCCGACACGGCAGGTCGACGAGCTGCTCGGCGTTGCGCGCCGGATGCCCGTCGGGAGCGACGCGTTCGTCGACCTGCCAGATCGTCACCTCCTCCCAGGGCACGTCGTGAGCGAGCACGGCGTCGAACATCGGCGGCGCGGAACTCCCGCCGCTGACGGCCACGAACGCATGCCCACGCCGTCGCACTGCGTCATCGAGCCGCTGTGCCAGCCATCGTCCGGCCTCGGCTGCTGGGTCGTCGCTCACACGCATCTCCACACCGCCACGGTACGGGCCCGACCACCGCCTTCCCGGACGCACCGGTGGCGCCGTAGGTTGACGGGCAGTGTCAGCGCCCGCTCCGACGACCCAATCGAGCCCGCCGGGTCGAACTGTGCAACGAGGGGTGCAGCTCGGGGTTGCGGCCTATGTGCTGTGGGGCTTCCTGACGATCTACTGGAAGCAGCTGAAGGCCTTCGATGCCTTCGAGCTGATCACCTGGCGGATGTCGTGCGCCGGCGTCGTGATGGCGGTGATCGTCACCGCTCGACGGACCTGGCCGAACATCGTGGGCGCACTCCGTCACGGACCGACGGTGCGACGCCTCCTGATGTCGTCGATCCTGCTCGCGGTCAACTGGGGGAGCTACGTCTGGGCGGTCACCAACGACCGGGTGATCGAGACCGCGCTCGGCTACTTCATCGCACCGTTGGCCACGATGGCGATCGGGGTGTTCGTGTTGCACGAGGAGCCGACCCGGGCGCAGCGGGTCGCCTTCGCCCTCGCATCGATCGCCGTGGTGATCCTGACGATCTCGTACGGTCGCCCACCGTGGATCGCACTGCTGCTCGCCGGTACCTGGAGCCTGTACGGCCTGGCCAAACGACGCGTGCCGCTCGGCGCGGTCGACAGCCTCGCCGGCGAGACCTTCGTGCTGTTCGTGCCGGCCGTGCTCGGCGTGATCGCGTTCTCGACCGTCTCGGGCAGCGTGGCCCAATCGGCCGACACGGCCGAATGGTTCCTCGTCGTCGGCACCGGGGTGGTCACCGCGGTTCCCCTCATGCTGTTCGCCGCAGCCGCACAGTCGATCCCCTTCACACTCCTCGGACCGCTCAACCTGCTCGTGCCTGTGATCAACTTCGGGCTCGGCTGGCTGCTGTACAACGAGCCCGTGCCACCCGATCGAGTGGTCGGGTTCGCGTTCGTGTGGGTCGCATTGGTGGTCGTCATGTGGGACCGGGTGTCCACCCATCGCCGATCGGTGACGCCGGAACCGGTTGCCTGAACGTGACTCGAATCGACGCGCCGGGCAGGTCCCACCAGGGTCCAGCCGCCGCGTCACGGCCTGTGGCACCATGGTTCGGCCGCGGCCACGATGGCCACCGCAGAGACAGGAGCCCTCGATGAGACGAACCTTGACGATCGCAGCACTCGCCGCTGGGCTGGCATTGACCGCGTGCGGCAGCGACGGCGACAGCGGCTCGGATTTGTCCGAGGCACAGGCCTCGGCAGCGCAATCAGCGATCGACGGAGCGGCCGAGGACGGCATCACGCTCGACGAGTCGTGCGTCAACGACATCGCCGCCCAGTTGTCCGACGAAGACGCCGAACTGGCCGCTGCCGATGGCGACGACGAGCTGAGCCCCGAAGGCGAGGCACTCACCGTCAGCTTGCTCACGTGCGCCGACGAGGACGCGCTCGTCGACCTGTTCATCGAGGGGATGTCGGAGAGCGGACCGACGCTCGACGAAGACTGTGCCCGCGAAGAGCTCCAGAGTTTCGACGTGGTCGAGATCCTCACTGCTGCGGGCGAAGGCAGCGACCCGCCGCAGGACTTTGTCGAGGCACTGACACCCTGCTTCAGCGAGTGAGCGCCGCAAGCGTCTTCGCGCCCTGAGCTACCGTCGCCCTCATGCGACGCAGACGACGCCGAGGTACGGGCCGGTCGAGCATGACGGTGCTCGCAGTGGCCGTGACCGCCACCGGCCTCTCCGGGTGCTTCACCACGACGGCTGACTTCTCCAACGACGCCGAGGAGTTCATCGTCGAGAACGAGGGGCTGCGCGACGCCCTGCGCGACGGTGGCCAACTCGCTGCGACCGCCTCGTTCGCCACCGCCACGTGCACCGATCCCGAGAACCAGGACGTCGGTACGACGTTCCCATGCACGGCGACCGACAGCACGGGTGCGGTGTGGGAGTTCGAGATCGTGATCACCGACGACAACGAGTACGAGGTCAACCTGTCACGAGCACCCGAAGGCCCCTGACGATACGTCCCCGAACGCGACGACGCCCGCCGAACGGAGCTGACTCCGAGTCGGCGGGCGCCGGTGGCCAGCGGTCACTGCCGCCGTTCACGATGTCTCAGGGCGTGTAGGTACCGAGCGAGCCGTTGTAGTCGACCGCATCACCGGCCACCACGAATACCTTGGCCGTGTCATCCCAGACCACGAGCTGCGTCCCCTCCGGGTAGTAGGCGTCCTCGGCGTTCATCGAGGCGGTGATGCCGTCGATCAGCAGACCGGGCACGTAGTCGATGTTCCGGGCAGCGTTCATGATTCCCGCCCGGCTGAGGTCACCCGCAGCGAGGGCCTGCTCGGCAACGTAGACCGCCAGCTCCATCGACAGCCAACCGGCCAGCACCGAGGTGTCGGCAGCGTTGGCGTCAGGGGCGTAGGTCGCCATGGCGTCGAGGAAGGTCTGCACCGCCTCGTCGTCGGCGTACTGCTCCTCGCCGACGTACTTGACGTTGCTGGAGGTGTAGACGCCATCGCTGCCGCCGTTCTCGACGAGCACGTCGAAGAACAGCGGGCTGGCAGCGGTCGCCGTCACGTAGACCAGCGGATCGAAGTCGGGGTTCGCCGCCTTGGCGTTGCCGAGTTCGGTCATGAACGCACTGGCCCCTGAACCGAGCCCGACGGCCAGGATGGCATCGGGGTCGGCCTGCACGAGGTTGGTCATCTGACCGCTCGGTGCGCCCGAGTCGGTCGGGTCGATGACCTCTTCGGCGATGATGTCGATGCCGTTCTCCCCAGCCAACTCCGAGAAACTCTCGGCATAGGACTCACCGAATTCGTTGTTCACGTAGAACAACCCCGCGGTTGCGCCGTCACCAACTTCTTCGGCGATGAAATCGGCCCACACCCGCGACTCGATCGCGTACGGCACCAGCAGGCCGGTGGTCCACGGATACTCGTCGATGTTGCCCCAGTCGGCGGCGCCGGTCGACCCCCACAGCTGAGGCACACACAGCGCGTTCACGTCGGCCTGGATGGCCAGGTTGTTGCCGGAGCCGATGATGCCGGAGAGGATGTCGACCTCGTCGTCGAAGATCAGCCCATCGACGTTGGCCTTGGTGAGGTCGGGCGAGTACTGGTCGTCGGTGATCACGACTTCGACGGGTTGTCCGTCGAGGCCGCCGTTGGTGTCGTTGTACCAGTCGATGTAGGCCTGCTGGCCGTCACCGAACGGCGCAAACGCCACCGCGGCGCCGCCGGACAGCGGGATCGAGGTGCCGATCTTGAGGCCACCCTCGATCGGAGCGGTTGCCGCGTCTGGGTCGTCACAGTTCTCGGTGTCGATGACGAACTCGGCGCCGGACGAGCCGCCGGCGTCCGTGGTGTCCGGCGCGTCGGTGGTCTCGGAACCCTCCTCCATGTCGTCGGTGGTCTCCGGAGCGTCCGTGGCGTCGGGTGCGTCGGTGGCATCGGGTGCGTCGGTGGCGCTCGGCGTGGTGTCGCCGCTGCTGCTCGAGTCGTCGTCGCTGCCGCAGGCAGCGAGTGTGAGTGCGCCGACAGCGGCGAGCGCCATCAGTTTCTTGGTCTTGACCATGGTCAGAGTTCCCCCTCTGGTGGGTGGTTCAGGATGGGTGGTTCACGGTGCTGACTCGTCGTCCCGATCGGGAGACAATTCAGCGGAATCCACGCTAGTCGCTGGTACCTCCGGCTCACCAGAGCCCTTGGACCCCCCGGCGAGGTCGTCGACCACGCCGTCCGGCGCCTCAGCGCTCGCGGCGCCAACGCCCGTCGCCGGGATCGGCACACGCGGCACGACCTGGACCACCTTGGAGCGCCACATCCGCATGGTACCGACGGCGCCGAACGGGACGAAGCGGGCAAAGAGGATCAGCAGCACCCCGAACGTCACGCCACCGAGACCGTCGATCTTGGTCCCCTCGCCCACGAACCAACCGAGCAGGATGCTGCCCGACGGGTCTTCGCCGACGCCTCGGGCGAAGTCGTTGACGAACACGTAGAACATGGCGCCGACGAACGGCCCCCAGTTCTGTGCGGCGCCACCGACCACCATCGCCACGAGGAACGTGACGGATCCGAACAACCCGAAGATGGGGACGTCGGCTTCGACCAGCGTGAGCTTGAGCGCGAACAGCGACCCGGCGACGCCGGCGATCGCCCCGGACAAGCCGAACACGACGGTCTTGATCGAGAACAGGTTCACGCCCATGACGGCTGCCGCCGTCTCGTTGTCGCGCACCGCGACCATCGCCCGACCGATCCGACTCCGGATCAGTCCGGCCGAGAGGATCGACACCAGGATCAAGATGCCCAGCGACAGCCAGAAGAACCAGGTGACCAGGTCGGCGCGACCCTCGAGACCCGTCCACGTCGGGGGCAGGTAGCTGAAGCCCTTGATACCGGTCGCCCCACCCGTGACGCCGGCGACCTCGTCGTACTTGAAGAACGCTCGTACGGCTTCGGTGAACACGAGCGTGACCAGCGCGAGGTAGATGCCCTTGAGGCGCAGGGCGGGCACACCGACCACCATGCCGATCAGGAAGCACACGACCGCAGCCGCAAGCATCGTCCAACCCGGTGTCCAGATGTTGTCGGTGATGAACGGGGTCCAGATCTTCCCGGTGACGAGCATGGCGGAGATGAAGGCGCCCATGGCGAAGAACGCTGCTTGACCGAGTGACAACTGGCCGGTGTAGCCGGTGATCAGATTCAGGCCCGTGACGGCGATCGCAATGATCAGGGCGTCGGTGAGCAGGCCCAGGCCCGACCGGCTCCACTCCGTGACGGCGCGGTACATGAACAGCCCGACCCCACCGAACAACACGGCCCGACCGAGCCAGTTCTGCCAACTTCCGCGGGTGTAGCGAACGGGGAGTTCCATCACACGCGCTCCACTTTCTCGGAACCGAACAGGCCGGACGGTCGCAAGAGCAACACCCCGAGCAGGATCACCAGCATCACCGGGAACAGCATGTCGGCGCCGAGGAAGTCGACGTAGCCGACGATCACGGCCTCGACGACCCCGATCAGCAGGCCGCCGACCACCGCCCCGATCGGCGAATCGAGCCCGCCGAGCACGGCGGCAACCGAAGCCAGCAGGAACGGACCGAGCATCAGCGCACCGCTGAGCCCGGCCGACGGCGCCAGCATCGCGGCGGCGAGCACACCGATCGCTCCCGCCAGGCCCCAACCCAACACGAGCACCGTTCCGACACGGATGCCGACCAGATTCGATGACTCCTGGTTGTTCGCCACCGCCCGCATCGCCAGGCCGATCTTGGTCTTGGCGAACAACAGCCAGAGCAGGAACAGCACCACAACGAGCACACCGATCACGCCGAGACGGGCGATACGAACCGGTGCACCGAGGATGGTCACGAACGAGTCCGCGTCGTCGGGGAACACACTCGGCAGGCTCCGGCTATCGACCCCCCAGATCATCGCCACCGCCTGGTTGACCGCGAGGAAGACGCCGATCAGCGCCACGATCACGGCTCCCGGATTGCGGTGCTCGATCGGACGGACCACGACTCGTTCGACACCGGCCGAGACGACGAAGCCGAGCACCATCGCACAACCGATCGACAGCCAGACCGGTAGGCCGGTCAGCGTGAGCGTCGACACGAAGAACGCCCCCATCGTGCCGATCTCGCCCTGGGCGAAGTTGAGCTGGCCGGTCGAGCGGAACACCACGACGAGCGCCAGCGCGAGCAGCGCGTAGATCGATCCGTCGGCCAGGCCGTTCACCATGCGTTCGATGAACAGCGACATCAGTTGACCACCCCGAGGTAGGCCTCTTTGATCGTGTCGTCGGCGAGCAACTCGGCACCGGTTCCTGTGGCGACGATGCTGCCGATTTCGAGCACGTACGCACGATCGGCCAGTTCGAGCGCCATGCCGGCGTTCTGTTCGACGATCAACAGCGACATGCCGTGTTCCTCACGCAACGAGCCGAGCACCCGGAACAACTCCTTGGTGATCAATGGCGCGAGTCCCAGGCTCGGCTCGTCGCAGAGCAACAACTTGGGTCTCGACATCATCGCCCGAGCGACTGCGAGCATCTGCTGCTCGCCACCCGACAACGATCCTGCTTTCTGTTCGCGGCGATCGGACGAGGCGCGGGAACAACCCGTACCACCGTTCCAGGTCGTCGTCGATTCCCCCGCTGACCGTGTACCCACCGGCGCGAAGATTGTCGTCGACGCTGAGATCGGTGAATGTGCCGCGCCCCTGAGGCACCTGCGAGATCCCCGCCCGCAAGATGGCGTCGGGCTTGGCGTTGCTGATGTCGTGGCCGGCGAATCCAACCGTGCCGTGCCGATCGATCATGCCTGAGATCGACCGCATCGTGGTGGTCTTGCCGGCACCGTTGGCGCCCAGGATCACCACGATCTCGCCCTCGGCGACCGTGAAGTCGAGGCCGTGCAGCACTTCGATCGGTCCGTAGCCGGCGGTGAGCCCCGACACGTTCAACAGCGGCTCGCCGCTCATGCCGTGGTCCCCAGGTACGCCTCGATGACCCTCGGGTCTCGCTGCACCTCGGCGGGCGTGCCCTCGGAGATCTTGCGCCCGAATTCCATTGCCACGACCCGATCGGAGATGCCCATCACCAGTCCCATGTGGTGCTCGACGAGCAAGACTGTGAGGCCGTACTCGTCGCGGACCCGCTTGATCGTGGCACCCAACTCGTCGACTTCCTGATGGGTGAGCCCGGCCGCCGGTTCGTCGAGGAGCAACAGTCTCGGATGCGCTGCCAGCGCTCGGGCCAATTCGAGCCGCTTGAGCGTGCCGAACGGCAGCCCGGTTGCCGGACGGAAGGCCAAATCGTCGAGATCGAGCGAACGCAGGATCTTGAAGGCGTCGGCCGCGAGCGCCTTCTCCTCGCGGGCCGCACCGATGCGAGTCATCGCCCGCACGAAGCCGACCTTGCCGAGGTGGTGGGCCCCGGTCATCGTGTTCTGCAGCAGGCTCATCGTGGGAAACAGCGCCAGATTTTGGAACGTCCGGGCGATACCGAACCCGGCAACCCGGTGCGGGCTGACCGCGAGCAGATCTTCCCCGTCGAACTGCAGCCGGCCACGGGTGGGGTCGTAGATCCGGCTGACCACGTTGAACATCGTCGTCTTGCCCGCGCCGTTCGGACCGATCAGTCCGAGGATCTCACCTTCTTCGATGCCGAAGGACAGTCCGTCGAGCGCGACGATGCCACCGAAGGTCACCGAGATCTCTTCCACTTCGAGCAGTGCCACCGATTGTCCTCCCCCGACCCCTGCGGTCGCGCGCCGAAACCGTAGCAGCGCCGCGCCAGCCGTCATAGCCCTCGGGGACGTAGCATCGGGTGCATGCATCGCGGCCGGCTGCTCACGCTCGCCATTGCTGGCGTCGTGACGTTGAGCGCTTGCTCAGGCGCCGTCGAGGTCACCAGTGAACGCGCCGATCCGATCGCCCCACCGATCGCAGACGACCCGACATCCGCGCCCGCCGACGATCCCTCCATCGATGATCCGGCCGATCCATCCGAAGCAGCACCGTCGCCGCTGCCGACGAGCACCGACATCGATCCCGACGCCATCAACCTGGGGACGAACAAGCCACCGCGGGCCTACGACGACTTCCTGCTCGCGGTGATGACCGACCTCGATGCGTGGTGGTCGGCGACCTACCCCGCGATCTATGGCGAACCCTTCACCTCGCTCGAGGGCGACGTGTACGCCGCCTACCCCGGCCGCCCCGACGACATCCCCGGCTGCGGTGCGCCGCGCACGACCTACGAGGACGTGCAGGAGTACGTCGCGTTCTACTGCGGCGTGGGCGACTTCATGGTCTACGACGACGGCGACGGCGGCCTCCTGGCGGAGCTCGCTCGCGAATACGGCGCGGCAACGATCGGAACGGTGCTCGCCCACGAGTTCGCCCACGCCATCCAGCTCCGTATCGGTGCACTCGATCGGGCACTGCCGACGATCCTGACCGAGCAGCAGGCCGACTGCTTTGCCGGCGCCTGGACCGGTCGAGCTGCGAGGGGTGAAGCATCGACGGTGCAATTCAGCGACGGCGACGTTCGGGCCGGGCTGATCGCCATGACCAAGGTCAGCGACCCGGTGGGCATCGACCAGTTCGAGCCCGGCGGCCACGGGTCCGGATTCGACCGGGTCGGCGCCTTCCAGGTCGGTTTCAACAACGGACCCGCCCGATGCGCCGAACTCCTCGACGATCCGCTTCCCCTGATGCCGAACCAGTTCACCACCGGAGACGTCGACAACGGGGGCAACGCCTCGTTCGGGTACGGCGACCGCGACCTCATCGGCTTCCTCCCGGAAGATCTCAATCGATACTGGGACGAGGAGCTCGACATCGCTGGGCTCGATCGCCTCGAGTTGGTGGTGCTGCGCTCGGGCGACGCTGCCGAGTGCGCCGATCTCCGCGGCGACCTCGCTCTCGGTGCTGCCTGGTGCGCCTCGACCAACGAGGTCCTCTTCGACGAATCAGCTGCGTTCGAGCTCTACCGAGACTTCGGCGACTTCGCCGTCGGCTACGCGCTCGGCACCGCGTGGAGCGAGGCCGTGCAGGACGCACTCGGCTCCGATCTGACCGGCGAGCCTCGGGCGCTGCTCAGCGACTGCCTCACCGGAGGTTGGGTGAAGACGGTCACGCCCATCGACTTCGTACTGCCCCAGCCACGCCTCGCAACGCGCGACTCGGTCCGCATCTCCGCCGGCGATCTCGACGAGGCGATTCAGACCGTGCTCGTCATCGGTGACACCGGTGTCGACGACAACGTGATCGGAAACGCCTTCGAGAAGATCGATGCCTTCCGCACCGGTGTGATCGACGGGACCGACGCCTGCCTCGCCCAGCTGTGACGTCTGGTGTCGGACACCCGACGTCACATGTGCGCAGTCAGGATCTCCGCGAGCTCGACCGGGCGATCGCCCTGCACGCTGTGGCCGGCACCGTCGACGAGATGCACAGCGAGAGCCGGCTGACGCCGTTGCGCCTCGGCGACGTCGTCGTCGTCGACCACCGGTGACAGCGAACCCCGCACCAGCGTGACCGGACAGCTGATCGACTCGAAGTGGTCCCACAGCGGCGAGAAGACCTCGGCGGGGTCATCACTCGGGGCCGGCGTCTCGGGCGACGAACGCTGTTGCGAACGGGCGTGGCTGCCACGGTCGTAGCGCCACTGCCAGGAACCGTCGGGCTGGCGATGGGCGTTGTGCAGGATCCCGCGTCGCAGCGATGACTCCGAACGAGTGGGGTTGTGTTCGATCGTGCGGGCGAGCAGGTCGTCGAAGCTCGCGAACTCTTGCGGACCGTCGACGAAATCGGTGATCGCCTTGGTCTTGGCGGCGTTGACGCCTGGCGTGATGTCGACCATCACCAGCGACCGAACCAGTGCCGGGTGGCGGGCAGCGAGTTCCATCGCCGTGAGGCCTCCGAGCGACATGCCGACGACGACGCTCGCCTCGGCGGCATGCGCCGCCACGACGACCGCCACATCGTCGGCGAGGTTCATCGGGCTGTACGCGCCGTCGGAGCGCCAGTCGGAATGGCCGTGACCGGGCAGGTCGACCGCGAGGAGTGGCCGACCGAACGCGAGCGCCACGGTGTCCCAGGTGTGGGCGTTCTGGGCCCCGCCGTGGAGCAGGACGCACTCCGGTTCCCCAGTCCCCCAGCGCAACGCGCTGACCGTCCGGGTACCACCATCGCCGTCCGGTACCGGTGTCTCGACACGAGTCACCGCCGGCACCACCCCGACGTCGAGGTCGAACTCGGCGATGTTCTCGTGGAAGAGGCCGAACTCGTCGTAGTCGTCGCGGTGGTCACTCACGTCGGGCACGTTGCCACGAACGCTCGATGCCCGACGAACCCGATGTTGCGATTGGTGTCTGACACCAATCGCAACATCTCACGGGCCGAGCGATGTGGTCGTACTGCTCGGCGCAGTCGTGGTGGTCGTGGTGGTGGTGGTCGTCGTCGCCGGCGGGGTGGTCGTCGCCGGCGCCACGGTGGTGGTGGTCGACGACGGAATCGTGGTGGTCGTGGTGGTCGTCGTCGACGACGTCGTGGTGGAGTAGTCGGGATCGACGCGGTTGAAGTACGGCAGCTGCGCTCCGTAGAACTCGGGCTCCTGCACACCGTCGAACACGAACACCTGGTCGCCGTTCGCAGTGAGATCCTGGAACGTGGGCGACAGCGGCAGCGGGATGCGGACGCAGCCGTGCGACGCCGGCTGCAACGGCACGTTGAGTGCGCCGTGCACCGCGATGCCGTAGTTGAAGTACACCGGGTCCCACATCCCTCCGAGCGAGCTCTGCCGGATGCCTTCGATGCGCCGTTCGAAGTTGAAGACGCCGCCCGGTGTGATCGACCGACCGCATTCGCCACGCACCAGCGGTTCCTCGCCCGGGTTGTTCCATTCGCCCGGGCTGATCGTGACCTCTTCGCACCAGTCCTCGTTGTCGCCACTCGACATGTGGCTGATGAACACGGCCTCGTCATCGTGGTAGACGGCGATCACCTGCTCGTCGAGGTAGATCTCGGTGTGGTTCTGGGTCGAGTCCGGCCGTCGCGGCGCGACGGCGAACGGTTCTTGCAGGTCGTCCCACATCTCAGCGGTGACCTGCCCGGTCGGCGAGTCGAATTCGGCGCCGAGCACCAGCTTCTCGTAGGCCCACACCGATCGGCGGGTCTCGTCGCCGAAGTACCCGTCGATCGGGCCGGGCCAGAACCCGAGATCGGTGAGACGCTGCTGCAGGTCGGCGACGTCGTCACCGGCCATCCCCTTGGCCAGAGTGCGGGTGAGTTGCGTCTTCACCACCGGACTCGACGTTGCGATCGACTCGATCACCGGTCCGCTGGACGGAGCCGAGACGTTCGAGCTGTCGGCGGTCGCCGACGAAGCGGCCGTGCCATCGTCGCCTCCGCCCCCTCCCAGTGCCACACCGGCAACGACGACGACTGCCAGCACCCCGAGTGCTGCCGCAGCAGGCATCCACTTGCGAGCTTCCGGAGAGAGGAGGGGACGATCGTTCACGGGGAGGTTGACAGTGCGACGGGTCGGGCCGCCGGGGGTCGTTCGGCGGCGCTCCGACTGGTTCGGAACCGCAGGCTACCAATGCCGTCAGGGCCGGTGTCCGCGGGCCGAACGGGGCGAGAGCAAGCGCTCAGGAACGGGTGACGACGGGTTCGATGTTCTCCAGGTCGCCCCGCAGCTCCCACATCTCACGCAGGATCGTGGTGATCACCGACGGTGTGCTCAATGTCGACACCCCGCGGGTCCGGGGGAAGTAGTCGACCCCGAACTGCAGCATCTCGTAGCCGAGCCGAGTTGCCCGAATGACGAGCTCGGCATCGATGAACGACCCTTCGCTGCGCAGCTCGACGTGGTCGAACACCCGGGCACGACACAGCTTGAATGCGAAATTGATGTCGCGGGCCTTGACGTGGAACAGGGTCCGGATCAGCAGGTTGTAGACGAACGTGTAGACCGAGCGCAGGTAGCCCTCGCCGGTGCGATCGAATCGGTAGGCGCTGATGATGTCGACGTCGTACTCACGCATCAGTCGCACAGCTCGCGGCAGCTCGGACATGTCGAAGGGCAGGTCGGCGTCGGTGTACAAGATGACGTCGCCGGTGGCGGTCGCGAAGCCAGTCTTGATCGCACCACCGAGCTTGCGGTTGCGGGCATGGTGCACCACGCGCACCCTGGGGTCCCGCGTGGCCAGCCGATCGGCGATCGCGGGCGTTTGGTCGGTCGAAGCGTCGTCGACGACGACCAGCTCGTAGTCGCCGATGTCGCCGTTGCGGAGCAGCAGCTCGCACGCGTGGCGGCCGGCGGTGAGCGCACGCTCGATGTACTCCTCCTCGTTCCACATCGGGTAGAAGATCGACAGCTTCTCGAAGGGGTCACCGAGCAACGGAACATCGTGCGCAGCGTCGGCGGAGGACATCGCAGCGAGGGTAGCTGGCGACCGACCGGACGACTTGGCGCCGATCCCGACTCCGGCTGCGCGTCGCGAGGCGACGTGACCCGTCGTAGGGTGCTGCCCCGTGCCGGAGACCACGACGCCCTCACCTGGTGAGCTGCCCCCGCCGGGCCCTCCCGGGCCCACAGCGCCCTGGGTCGAGCCGCCTCCGAGCGAGCCCGAACCCGCGGGACCTCCGTGGCACCAGCCGAGACCGGGCCAACTGACGACCGCCTGGCGTGTGATCGTCGTCGCCACGTGGGTCGGTGTCTTCGTCGCCTACATGGCGGTCTGGAAAGCCAGCGACGAGCTCGGCATTGCGACCTGGTGGCTCGGGCCACGATCCGGGCCACAGCCACTCGTGGTGCGCCTGATTCCCTTCGTCGTCGCTGCCACGTTCGGCATCCTGGCGAGCTACAACGTGCGCCGGATGCCGGTGATCGGTCTGGTTGGCTCGGCGATCCTGGCGGGCATCGCCGTGCCCGACCTGTCACGTTCGACCGGGCTCGCACTCCTCGAGTTCGCGATCGCTGGGGCGGCACTGCTCGTCTCGGCAGCGTCGTTCACGGGAACGTATCGAGCACCGCGATCCAACGACGCCGGGTAGCGTCGTCGGCCATGTCCGACGCTGCATCCAACACTGCCTCCAACGCGAAAGTCCTGATGTCGCTGCCGGTCGGCGAGCGCGTCGGCATCGCCTTCTCCGGCGGCCTCGACACCTCCGCCGCCGTGGCCTGGATGCGCGACCGCGGAGCCATCCCGTACACCTACACCGCCGACCTCGGCCAGTACGACGAGCCCGAACTCGACACCGTGCCCGACCGGGCGAAGGTGTACGGCGCTGAGGAGGCACGCTTGGTCGACTGCCGCGACGAACTCGTGCGTGAGGGCCTGATCGCACTGCAGTGCGGGGCATTCCACATCACCACGGGTGGCAAGACGTACTTCAACACCACACCGCTCGGCCGGGCGGTCACCGGCACACTGCTGGTGCGGGCGATGGCCGACGACGGCGTCGACATCTGGGGCGACGGGTCGACCTACAAGGGCAACGACATCGAGCGGTTCTACCGCTACGGCCTCTTGGTCAACCCGAACCTGCGGATCTACAAGCCGTGGCTCGACCCCACCTTCGTCGACGAACTCGGCGGCCGCCAGGGCATGAGCGAGTTCCTCACCGAACGCGACCTGCCCTATCGCGACCCGGTGGAGAAGGCGTACTCGACCGACGCCAACATCTGGGGTGCCACCCACGAAGCGAAGTCGCTCGAGGAGCTCGACACCAGCATGGAGATCGTCACCCCGATCATGGGTGTCGCCCATTGGGATCCGGCGGTCGAGATCGAGGCGGAGGACGTGTCGGTGCGCTTCGAGGAGGGATGGCCCGTCGCGATCAACGGCCGCACGTTCGACTCGCAGGTCGACCTGGTGATGGAGGCCAACGCGATCGGTGGCCGCCACGGTCTCGGCATGAGCGACCAGATCGAGAACCGGATCATCGAGGCCAAGAGCCGCGGCATCTACGAGGGCCCGGCGCTCGCGCTGCTGCACGTCTGCTACGAACGCCTCGTCACCGGCATCCACAACGAGAACACCATCGAGAACTACCGCACGATGGGCCGCCGCCTCGGCCGCCTGCTGTACGAGGGGCGTTGGTTCGACCCGCAGAGCCTGATGCTGCGAGAGCCACTCATGCGTTGGGTCGGCTCTGCCGTCACCGGTGAGGTCACGCTGCGCCTTCGCCGCGGCGACGACTACTCGATCCTCGACACGGTCAGCGAGAACCTCACCTACGAACCCGATCGCCTCTCGATGGAGCGGGTCGAGGACGCCGCGTTCGGACCACTCGACCGGATCGGCCAGCTCACGATGCGCAATCTCGACATCGTCGACACCCGCAACAAGCTCGACGTGTACCGCAAGGTCGGCTCGTTGGGCGCCGGCGACGTCACCCCCGCCCTCGACCGCTGACCCTCACCAGCGCCGGTGTGAGCAACATCACCCAACTCCGGCGTCGGCGCTCACACAGAACCCATCCTCGAGATCTGCGCGAGCGCAAACGTCCTGTGCCGGCGTACGTGCTCACACGAACTCTGAGCCCGTGCCGGCGCGTCAGGTGCGCAGGATGCGATCGACGATGCCGGCGATCAGTGCGGCTCGTTCGGGCATCGTGTCGACCACGACGTACTCGTGGTCGGCGTGGGCGCCGCCGCCGACGGCGCCCAGACCATCGAGCGTCGACACACCGATCGCCGCGGTGAAGTTGCCGTCGCTCCCGCCGCCGACGGCGTAGCCCTCGAGACCGGGCGATGCCTGCTGCGCCAGCGGCATCAGCGTGACCGACGCCGACTCGGGCATCGGAGGACGATTGATCGCACCCGACACTTCGATCGACGAGTCGGGATCGACCGGACGCAGCGCTGCCATCGCCGCCTCGACCCGGTCCTTCTCGTCGGCTGACTCCACACGCACGTCGACCCTGAGACGACCCTCGGCCGGGACGACGTTGTCGGCGGTGCCGACCGAGGCAACGGTCGGCGTGACCGTGGTGCCCACATCGGCTCGCCCGAGCGCGTTGATCGCGAGCACCTGATGCGCCATCTCGACGAGAGCGTTGACGCCCTTCTCCGGTTCGAGACCGGCGTGCGATGCGCGGCCGTGCACGCGCACGTCGAAGGTGCCACAACCCTTGCGCCCGGTCTTCAACGCTCCCCCATCGGCCGACGGCTCGAGTACCAGCACCGCACCGCAGGCCTGAGCGCGTTCCTCGATCAGCTGACGTGAGTGCAGCGAACCGACCTCCTCGTCGGCGCTGAAGAGCAGCTCGACCCCGGAGATGTCGTCGAGCGTCGCCAGCCCGTGGAGGGCCTGCACGATTCCCGCCAACATGTCGAACACGCCCGGCCCGGTCACGTGCCCGTCGGCCACGGTGAACGGTCGAGCCGCAAGCGCACCGAGCGGGAACACGGTGTCGTGGTGGCCGAGCAACAGCACCTTGGGATCACCACCGCCGGACCAGTACACGTGCGGCCCGGCCGGGCTGTCGATCAACCTCGCTGGGCGACCGAGCAGCCGCTCGATCATCGCGGCCACGGTTTCAGCGGACGTCTGCAGCGCCACGAGGTCGAGCGACGGCGACTCGATCTCGACCAGCGTTCGCAGGTCGTCGAGCATCGCATCGATGGCGAACGGGCCGAGGGGGGTGCTCACCGCACCCACCGTATTGGGTCCGGTGCCACCGTTGCGTGCTCGATGTTGCTTGACTGGGCGACGATGACGACGACGGGGGCGACCGATCACCGACAGGAGCTCGCCGAGTTCCTGCGCGCCCGCCGTGAAGCCACGCGCCCCGAGCAGGTGGGGCTTCCGTCGGCTCGGGGGCGACGCACGCCCGGGCTGCGCCGCGAGGAAGTCGCGATGCTCGCAGGCGTGTCGCTCACCTGGTACACGTGGCTCGAACAGGGGCGCCGGATCAACGCATCCAACGACGTGCTCCTCGCGATCGGGCGGGCATTGCGCCTCGACGAGGCGGGGCTCGATCATCTCCTCTCGCTCACCGAGCCCGGCACCGCCACCGTCGACGCTCCGACCGAGGCGCCGAGCGCGCTGGTCCGCCTCCTCGATTCGCTGATGCCGGCGCCCGCGTACGTGCTGGGACCGCACTGGGAGTTCGTCGGCTGGAACGCTGCCCAGGCGCGCCTGTATCCACGCATCGTCGAACTCGAGGCACCCCGCCGCAACCTGCTCTGGGTGTTGTTCGCCGACCTCACCACTCGCGACCTGATCGTCGACTGGGACATCCACGCGAGGCAGGCGCTCGCCGAATTCCGCTCGGCGACATCCTCGGTGCGCCACGACCCGGCGATGACCGAACTGGTCGGCCTGCTCGCCGACGAGAGCGACGAGTTCTCCCAGTGGTGGGCGGAGCACGACGTGTCGGGTTTCGAGACGCGACTGCGCCGATTCCGACATCCGACCGCGGGCGAGCTCACCTTCGAGTACCAGCAGCTCACCCCGGCCGAATGGCCGTCACTACGGGTCGTCGCGCAACTCCCCGTCCCCGGCGACGACTCCGCCGAACGACTGAACGTCCGCCACCACCTCGTCTGAGCACGAGCGATGAGTTCGAGCGACACCCGTCGGCGCGACGACTCATCGCTCGCGGGCTCGACCGGCGCCTTCCGGTGCGATACAACTGAGAGGGGGCCCGAGGAAGGGAGGTTGCATGAGCATCGACGAGATCCGTGGGGCGGGCGCGCCACGCCCGTACGAGTTGGCCGACCGGTTCCGACTCGAGGACGGCACGGTCTTCCTCTCCGGTGTCCAGGCCGTCGCCCGGCTGGCGATCGACCAACTCCGTCACGACCGACGCCTCGGCCTGACGACTGCAGCGTTCGCCTCCGGCTACCAGGGGTCGCCGGTCGGCACGTTCACCGAGGAACTGCGGCGGGCCTCGGCCACGGTGCCAGATCTCCCGATCGTGGTGCAGCCAGCGGTGAACGAAGAGCTTGCCGCCAGTGCGGTGATGGGGAGTCAGCTCGCGATGACCCTGGACGACGCCCGCTACGACGGCGTCGTCGGCGTCTGGTACGGCAAGGGCCCGGGCTTCGACCGCAGCAGCGACGCAATCCGTCACGCCGTGTTCTCCGGCACGTCGATGCACGGCGGCGTCGTGGCCGTCGTCGGTGACGACCCCGCCGCCAAGTCGTCGACGCTGCCGTCGTCGAGCGACGCCACGATGGTCGACCTCCACATGCCGATCCTGTTCCCCGGCGACGTCCAGGAGGCGCTCGACCTCAGCCGCCACGCCGTCGCACTCTCCCGCTCCTGCGGGCTCTGGGCAGGGCTGAAGCTGGTCACCGCCGTTGCCGACGGGACCGGCACCGTCGACGTCCACCCCGATCGGGTGCGGGCATCGTCACCGGTGATCGACGTCGATGGCCAGCCGTTCCACCCCCACCCGAACGGCCGGCTGCTCACGCCGTACACGATCGACATGGAGCGCGAGTTCCAGGAGGTCCGGTGGCCACTCGCCCGTCGCTACGGCGTCGAGAACGGCCTGAACCGACTCGCCACCCGCACGAGCGACGACTGGATCGGCATCGCCGCCAGCGGGCACACGTTCCACGAAGTCCGTGAAGCGCTGCGTGTGCTGGGCTTCGCACGTGACGACGACCTCCGATCGGCAGGCATTCGTTTGTTCCAGCTGTTGATGCCGGTGCCCCTCGACCCGGCCCAGGCCCGCGAGTTCGCAGATGGCCTCGACGAGGTCATCGTCGTCGAGGAGAAGAACCCGACGCTCGAGGGACTGCTCAAAGGAGCGTTCTACGACGGCGCGCACCACCCACGAGTCGTCGGCAGGCGCGACGAGCGAGGCGAACTGTTGATCCATGGCCACGGCACCCTCGACGTCGACGAGTTGCTCGCCCCGCTCCACGCTCGACTGTCGGCCCGACTCGCCGACCGCTTGCGCCCGCTCGACGAACTCGTCGAGCCGCAACGCACCCGCATCCCGCTCACCGTCAACCGGG
Organism: Ilumatobacteraceae bacterium; assembly: GCA_963716095.1. GTDB lineage: Bacteria > Actinomycetota > Acidimicrobiia > Acidimicrobiales > Ilumatobacteraceae > Sva-07. Next base: position 25,800 of record CAVQSV010000006.1, read on the forward strand.
CACCGTTCTACTGTTCGGGCTGTCCACACAACCGCAGCACGCGCGCAGAACCGGGCACGCTCGTCGGCGGTGGCATCGGATGCCACGCGATGGTCGCGATGATGGACCCCGACCGGGTCGGCGACATCGTCGGGCTCACGTGTATGGGCGGCGAGGGGGCCCAGTGGATCGGCATGGCACCGTTCGTCGGACGCCAACATCTCGTGCAGAACCTCGGCGATGGCACGTTCTTCCATTCGGGGTCGCTCGCAGTGCGCGCCGCGGTGGCAGCGGGCGTCGACATCACCTACAAACTGCTCTACAACGGCACCGTGGCCATGACCGGCGGCCAAGACCCCGAAGGTCAGATGTCGGTGCCCGACCTCGCAGCGATGCTCCTGCTCGAGGGCGTTGCCCGTGTGATCGTCACCAGCGACGACCCGCATCGACACCCGGCCGGCTCGTTCCCGGCGGAGGTCGACGTGTGGGACCGCAGCCGCTTCGACGATGCCCAGCAGCGCCTCGCCGGGATCAGCGGCGTGACGGTGCACATCCACGACCAGGCGTGCGCGGCAGAGAACCGACGGGGCCGAGCACGTGGCACGATCACGACGCCTGGCTTCCGGGTCGTGATCAACGAACGCGTCTGCGAAGGCTGTGGCGACTGCGGCGACAAGAGCAATTGTCTGTCGGTACAGCCGGTCGACACTCCGTACGGACGCAAGACCCGCATCCACCAGGGCAGCTGCAACTTCGACTTCTCGTGTCTCGAAGGTGACTGCCCGTCGTTTGCCACCGTCACGATCGACCCCGAACTCCGGACGGACGCTGCTCGCCCGGCACCGCCCACGCCCCCGAGCGACCTTCCGCCCCCGACGCCCGCGCTCGTCGACGCCGACGACTTCACCGTGCGGCTCACCGGCATCGGCGGCACCGGGGTGGTCACCGTCAGCCAGGTGCTCGGCACCGCAGCGATGCTCGCTGGGCAGCGGGTGCGCGGCCTCGACCAGACCGGGCTGTCACAGAAGGCGGGTCCGGTGGTCAGCGACCTGCGGATCACCCGCGGCGACACCGCAGTGTCGAACCACGCCAACATCTCCGGCGTCGACTGCCTGCTGGCCTTCGACCTCCTCGTCGGGGCCAGCGACTCGAACCTCGTCGGGGTACGTGCTGATCGCACCGTCGTGATCGCATCGACGGACGCCGTCCCGACCGGCCAGATGGTCACCCACCCCGACATCGCACCACCCGCGAGTGCCGTTCTCATCGAGCGCGTCTCGATGGTGAGCCGACCCGATCAGAACCGATTCGCCGACGCCGCCGGTTTGGCCGATGCGTTGCTCGGTTCGCCCACGGCGGCCAACATCTTGCTCCTCGGCGCTGCGGTTCAGGCCGGCGCCGTTCCGGTGGCGGCCGAGGCGATCGAGGAAGCGATCACCCTGAACGGGGTGGCGGTCGCGACCAACCTGGCTGCCTTCCGGTGGGGTCGTGCGTGGACCGCCGACCACCATGCGGTCGAACGCGCCGCCGGGTTCGCCACCCCGGTCGGGCCGGAATCGATCGACGAACTCGTCGATCGTCTTGCCGACGACCTCGTCGACTACCAGTCGACCGACTACGCCGAGCGATTCCGCTCGGTGGTTGCCGAGGCTCGAGCAGCGGAACGGTCGAGTGGCGTCGCCTCGACGCGTTACACCGAGGCGGTTGCCCGCAATCTCCACAAGTTGATGGCCTACAAGGACGAGTACGAGGTGGCCCGCCTCTTGCTCGACGACGCTGCAGCCGACGGCTACGCCGCAGTCGGTGGGCCCGGCACGACGGTCACCTATCTCCTGCATCCGCCGATGCTGCGCTCGCTCGGGCTCGACCGGAAGCTGAAGCTCCAACGGTCGGCGATTCCGGCGCTGCGCACATTGCGCGCCACACGGCGCATCCGTGGCACGTTTGCGGATCCGTTCCGGTGGGCGAAGGTGCGCCGGGTCGAGCGGGCCATGATCCCCGAGTTCGTCGACGCGCTCACCATCGTGAACCGCCGTCTGAGCTCGGACACCCACGACGAGTCGGTCGCCATCGCCTCGCTGCCCGATCAGGTACGCGGCTACGAGGACCTCAAACTCCGCCGTGCCGCGGTCTATCGCTCCCAACTGGCCCAGCGCCTCCCCCAGAAGCGATGAGCGAACGAACCACATGACGGCGCTTCGCTCATCGCCCGAGAACCGGACGCCCGAGCGATGAGCGAACGAACCAAATGGCGGCGTTTCGCTCATAGCCTCCAGCGACCATGAGTATCGGCACGATTGCACTTCTGATCGCCGGGCTCGTCGGGCTGGTGGCTGGGGCCGAGGCACTCGTGCGCGGCGCCGCCCGCCTCGCTGCCCGCACCGGCATGTCGAGCGTGGTGATCGGCCTCACGGTCGTCGCCTTCGGCACCAGTGCGCCCGAACTCGCCGTCAGCGTCGGCGACGCATTGCGCGGTGGTCCCGAGGCAGGGTCGATCGCCATCGGCAATGTCGTCGGCTCGAACATCGCCAACATCCTGTTGGTGCTCGGCGCGGCGTCAGCCGTCGGCGGCGCACTGTTCGTCGCTCAGCGCATCGTGCGCCTCGACGTCCCGATCATGATCGGCGCCTCGGTCCTGCTCCTCGTGTTCGTGTTGAACGAGAAGTTGGGCCGCATCGAGGGCGTCGTGCTGCTCACGTTGCTCGCGGTGTATCTCACCTGGACGGTGATCTCGGCCACACGAGGCTCGGCGCCCGGCATCGTCACCGAGTACGAGGATGCGCTCGATCCCGAGGCACTGGCGAAGGCATCGGTGTTGTCCGACATCGGCTTCCTCATCCTCGGACTGGTGCTCCTCGTGTTCGGCTCGCAAGCCTTGGTCAACTCGGCCAGCGACATCGCCGCCGATCTGGGGGTCAGCGACCTGGTGATCGGTCTGACCGTGGTGGCCATCGGCACCTCGCTGCCCGAGGTGGCCACGTCGGTGCTCGCAGCGTTCCGCGGCCAGCGCGACCTCGCCGTCGGCAACGCCATCGGTTCGAACCTGTTCAACCTGTTGGCCGTGCTCGGCGTCACGGCGGTCGTCTCTCCGAACGCGATTCCCGTGGCCGCCGAGCGCGGTGCAGGTGGACATCCCCGTGATGGTTGCCGTGGCCGTCGCCTGCCTTCCGATCTTCGCGAACGGCTACGTCCTCAACCGCTGGGAGGGCATTGCATTTCTGGTGGCCTACGCGGGGTACCTCACCTGGGTGGTGCTCGATGCCACCGAAAACGTCTCGCGCGACACCTACGGCGACGTGGTGTTGTTCTTCGTGGTGCCGATCATCACGATCACGATCGCCACCCTCTGGTACCGGGGACGCGCAAACGGGCCCCGGCAGAACTTCGCTGAGTAGCGATCAGAGGTGGGCCTGGCGTGCCACCAACGCCGCACCCACGATCCCCGCGTTGTTCGCCATCGCCGCCGGCACGGTCGGCGTGTCGATCGAGATTCGCGGCAGCCACTTCTCGGCCGACTTCGATGCACCTCCACCGATGATGAAGAGATCGGGCGAGAACAGCATCTCGAGGTGACGCAAGTAGCGCTCGGCCCGCGGCGCCCACTGCTTCCAACTGATGCCATCGCGCTCTCGTGCGCTGGCTGCAGCATGCACCTCGGCGTCGCGGCCATCGAGTTCGAGATGGCCGAGTTCGGTGTTCGGAACCAACGTTCCGTCGACGAAGAGACCCGACCCGATACCGGTGCCGAACGTGAGGACGAGTACGACGCCGTCGAACGTCGCGACCCGCCCCCCATCGCATCTCGGCGAGCCCGGCGGCGTCTGCATCGTTGACCATCGCGACGTCGACGCCGCAGGCCTCGGTGAACACTGCGTCAGCGTCGACGCCAACCCAACTCGGGTCGATGTTCGCCGCCGAATGGACGACTCCGTGATGCACGATGCCGGGGAAACCGACCCCGATCGAACCCGTCCAGCCGTGGCTGCGGACGAGGTCGGTGGCCACTGCGGCCATCGCCCGCGGGGTCGCCGGCTTCGGGGTGGGGATGCGAAAGCGTTCAGACGCCAGCTCCCCCGTGGCGAGGTCGACGATCGCGGCCTTCATGCCCGACCCACCGATGTCGACACCGAATCCGAGCTGGTCGGTCACGGCCGCTGCTGGCGGGCTTCGGACCAGCTGAGGCCCTGCTCGAGGTTGGGCTCGCGCGGCAGCCCGAGAACGAACTCGCCCACGATGTTGCGTTGCACGGCGAACGTGCCGCCGCCGAGCGTGAGTGCTGGGCTGAACAGATACCCGTAGTGCCAGACCGGCTCGACGTCGGCGAACTCGCCCAACCGGAGCTTGTTCTCGGTCGGGCCGCTCTGCGATGCCGCATCGATTGCGCCGACCGGCCCTGACCCGGTGAGCATTCCGCTGGCTCCGGCGACCGCCTTGGCCAATGCCATCACGTGCTGGCCGTGCTCGTCGGCCATGATCTTCTGAATCGACGCCTCGGGCCCGGGGGTCTTGCCCTTGAGGCGGGCGCTCAGGCTGCGCATCCGGTTGAGGTGCAACAGCTTGGCTTCGATGTGCAGCGTGGCAGCCTGGTCTCGCAGCACCGGATCGGTGAGACCACCGTTGCGGCGGATCAACTCGATCAGGTCGTCGGCGGACGGGCCGACGCCCCACAGCGAACCTGCCGACGACAGCGACACCCGCTCGTTCGACAGCGTGACCTTCGCGAGACGCCACCCGTCACCTTCCTCGCCGACGCGCAGCGATGCCGGAATGCGCACGTTGTCGAAGAACACCTGGTTGAACGAATGGGCCGTGGTCATGTCGACGATCGGACTCATCGAGATGCCGGGCAGATCCATCGGGCAGATGAAGTACGAGATGCCCTTGTGCTTGGGCTGATCGGGGTCGGTGCGGGCGATCAGGATTCCGAACTGCGAATGATGCGCCCCACTCGACCAGATCTTCGAGCCGTTGACGACGTACTCGTCACCATCCCTCACCGCCCGGGTGGCCAGGTTGGCGAGGTCGGAGCCGGCATCGGGTTCGGAGAACAACTGGCTCCAGATCTCCTCGCCGCTGAAGATCTTCGGCAGGAAGCGCTGATGCTGTTCGGGGGTGCCGGCGAGGAAGATCGTCGGTGCCGCCCAGCCGATGCCGATGTGGTTGCCGGGTCGGCTGATTCCAGCTCGTGCGAGTTCGTCGTCGATGACCAGTTGGTCGATCGGGTCGGCTTCGAGCCCCCACGGCTTGGGCCAGTGCGGCACGACGTAGCCGGCCTCGGCGAGCTGGCGGCCGGTGGGACTCGGATTGTCGGCCACCCAGTCGCGCACCAGTTGCCGTGTCGGGTGATCGTCGGGTGGCAGGTCGAAGTCCATCGCCGCCAAGTCTTGCCGCTGAGCGCCGCCTCCTCAGACTCGTGACTCGACCCCCACCCCGAAACTTGCGCACGAGTCGGTCGCTGCCGGGCAATTCCGCGCACGTTTCGTCTTGGTGGGCGACGTCGAACCGAACTGTGCGCGGAATCGCCCGCGGGCGACGCCCTCGTGCGCAAATTTCGGAATCGGGGTGGGCGGTCGGGGTCGCGCTCGCCCCCGTGTGCGGCCCCTACTTGTTGGCGGGCGTGCGCTTCTTCGCTGCCGCTGACTTCTTCGCGAGCGTGCGCTTCTTCGCTGCTGGCCTGCTTCGCCGGCGCCCGCTTCTTCAGTGCTGCCTTCTTCGCTGGCGCCTGCTTCTTCGCTGGCGCCTGCTTCTTGGCTGGCGCCTGCTTCTTGGCTGCTGCGCGCTTCGTCGCGGACGAAGCGCTGGCGTTGCCGCGACGCATGGCCGGTGGCGGCTGCGCCTCGAACCATTCTGCGCCCGTCGCTTCGAACAGCACCGCGATCTCGTCGATGTGCAGGTCGACGAGATCCCACAGGTCGGGCACCAACTCGCGGTCGGCGATCAGCCCGAAGTCGAGCCGGTCGAGATAGCTGTGCACGGTGATGTTCAACCCCATGTCGTCGGCGATCGTCGACACCGGGATGTAGTTCGTCATCTTCGCCCCGCGAAGTACAGGGCGTCGCGCGGGCCGGGAACGTTCGAGATGACGACGTTCACCGGCAGGTTCATCCGATCGGCGAGACGGAGGCGTGACTGCAACCGCATCGCCGCGGTTGCCGCGAGCGGCGGCGCCACCTGTGCGAGTTCGGCGATGTCCTCGGCGGGCAGGACGTCCATCTGGAGCTTGGCCTCCTGCATCGCTTCGTGGCAGCGGCGCAGACGTTCGAGTGGGTCATCGCAGTTGGTGGGCAGGTCGGCGATGATCCCGCCGACGCGATTGGTCCACGGGTCCTCCTCCTCACCGGTACGGATCGACACCGGCACCATCGCTCGCAACGGCGCCTCGGGCAGCGCGTCGTGGCGCAGCAGGTATTCGCGCAGCGCGCCCGTGCAGATCGCCATGACGATGTCGTTGACCGTGCAACCGCTGGCGTCCTTCAGCGCCTTGATGTTGCCCAGGGCCGTCGACCGCATCGCAAACCGTCGATGCGGAGTGACCGAGCGGTTGAACGGCGTGGGCGGCGCCGGCGACAGCGGGATGCGCACCCGGTGCACCGGCTCCGGCGTGTCGACCGCGCCCCCGATGGCCACCGACTTCAGCGCGTCACGCGCCTGGGCTGCCACCGCCGACACGCTGTCGACGCCGGCGGCCTCGGCGAGGTTTCGCAGCATGCGCAGCGACAGCCGCATGCCCTTGACCGGGTTCGCTGCCAGATTGCGCATGGTGCGTTCGAGCAGGTCGCGATCGGAGGGGACCTCCTCGCCGACCCAGTCGACGTGGTCCGGCATCGGCGTGTTGGGTGTCGGATCGGTGAGCATGCCGAGCAGCAACACACCCGAGGCTCCGTCGATGGTGGCGTGATGGGTCTTGGTGAGCATCGCCCATCGACCGTCGGCCAACCCTTCGATCACGTACGCCTCCCAGAGCGGGCGGCTGCGATCCATCCGGCGACCGACGATTCGCGCCACTTGTTCGGCCAACTGGTCGGCGCCACCCGGCGGTGCGAGCCCGAGGTGGCGGACGTGGAAGTTGAGGTCGAAGTCCGGGTCGTCGATCCAGTACGGATGGTCGAGCTTGAACGGCACCTCGACGAGCCGGCGGCGCATCGGCTCGAGCCGCCCGAGCAGCGCGTCGAAGCGTTCGTACGCGGCCTGGTACGGATCGAAGTCGCCGTCCGGTCGCTCGTAGATCGCCAGACCGTTCACGTGACCGTACGTGTTGGGCGTTTCCATGTAGAGGAAACTTGCGTCGAGACCGGACAGTTGTTTCACGTCAGGCAGTCTCGCGCTGACGCTGCTCGAAAGACACCCTCGGACGACATCGCTGGCAGTCTCGCCACCGGTGTACCGTCTCGTCCATGGCGCCGAGCCCCCACCACCCATGGTTCCCAGTGCCCTGGGCACGGGGAACCGGGGGAACCAGGAGAGATGGCAGACGGCATGGGTGAGTTGCACTACGACGAGTGGATGAGCGAGAGCGACTCGGTGCTGTGGCACATCGAACGCGATCCACTCCTGCGGTCCACGATCACCAGTGTCTGGTTCCTCGACTCGGCGCCGGATCACGCTCGCATGGACGCCGTCGTCGACCGGATGGTTGCGGAGGTCCCTCGCCTGCATCAACGCGTCGTCGACGAGCAACCGGGTGTTGCGACGCCGCGTTGGGCCGACGATCCGCAACTCGACGTCGACTACCACTACAGCTGGGCCCGGCTGCCCGGCCGGCCGAGTGAGTCGCCGCGACGTTCTCGGACTACGCGCAACGCGCTGGCGCCCGCGCCTTCGACAAGGACCGCCCACTCTGGGAACTGGTCGTCGTCGAAGGCCTGCCCGGCAAGCGAGCTGCGTTCATCATGAAGGTGCACCACGCCATCGCCGACGGCCTCGGCATGGTGCAGTTGCTGTCACACATGGTCGACATCGAGCGCGACGCCGAGGCCGGCGCTCGACGAAGTCACACCGGTTGCGCCCGAGATCGCCGATCGGCTCCGCGTCGAAGCGCCCGTGTGGGCCATTCCCGGTGCACGATCGGTCGCCCACCGAATCGCGTCCGAGGCCAAGACCGGCGCCCGCCTCGGCAAGGCATCACTGAAGACCGCCACCGATCTGCTCCGCGACCCACGCGGCACCATCGAGCAACTCGGTCGCACCACCGGGTCGATCGCTCGCGTCGTCAAGCCGGCCACCACACCGCTGAGCACCGTGATGCACGACCGGTCGATCAACACGCACTTCGAGGCGGTGTCGGTTCCGTTCTCGGCGTTCAAGGCCGCCGCTCGGGCCGCCGACGGCACCCTCAACGACGTGTTCGTGGCCGTCACACTCGATGCACTCGAGCGGTTTCACGACGCAGCCGGGCGGCCATGCCGCGAGGTTCGGATGAACATGCCGATCAGCGTCCGAGGTGGTGAGGGAGCGAACAACTTCGACAATCAGTTCGTGCCTGCCCGCATGGTGTTGCCGCTCAGCGAGGCCGAGCCCGTGGAACGCATCGGCGAAGTCAGGGAGTTGCTGCGTGCAGCCCGCGCCGAACCGGCACTGCCCCACGTGAACGACATCTCCGGCGTGATCGGCCGCTTCGGGCCGAGCGCCGCGGTGTCGATTCTCGGAGCGATGCTCAAAGGCGTCGACATCACCACCTCGAACGTCCCCGGCCCACCGTTTCCGGTCTTCATGGCCGGCTCGCGCGTCGAGGAGTTCTATGCGTTCGGTCCGCTCGCCGGCGCGGCGATCAACATCACCCTGTTCAGCTATGACGGCACCGTGCATCTCGGAGTGAACAGCGACCGCGCCGCGGTCGGCGACCACGAGTTGTTCGCCCGATGCTTGCGGGCCTCCATCGATGACGCCGTCTCGGTGGGCCAGTCGGCGTGACCTTGCGCGAGCGGGTCCTGCCGCCCGACCCACGCCGGGTCGGCAGCGAACCCGATTACCGATTCACGCTCGCCAACGAGCGCACCTTCCTCGCCTGGATTCGCACCGCGCTGGCGCTCGCCGCCGGTGGTCTGGCTGCGGTCAGCCTGCTCGACGAAGTCGCGCTCGGTGAGACGCTCGGCATCTTGCTGCTCACACTCAGCTTTCTCACCGCAGCGAGCGCGTATCGGCGCTGGGCGCTCAACGAGCGGGCGATGCGCCTCAACGAACCGATGCCGAAGTCGCGTCTGCCGATGATGATGGCGATCGGCACGGCGGTCGTGGCGGTGGTGGCGGCGGTGATCCTCGTGGTCGACCGGGCGTGAGCGACCGTCGGCCCGTCGAGGTGTTCGACGCCGGCCTGCAGCATGAACGCACGTCGCTTGCGTGGGAGCGAACAGCCATCTCGATGATGGTGGCGGGACTGGTGCTGAGCCGGTTCGCTGCCACCGAGGCGTTCTGGTTGCTCGCTGCCGGCGGCATGTTGCAGGTGGTGTTCGGCGCTGCGCTGCTGGTGTGGTCCGGGGTGCACTACGAGGATCTCCACGGCACGCTGCGACGCGGTGCCGACGTGGTCCACCCGTCGGCCACTCGCTGGGTCGGCATCGCCACCATCGCCGGGACCGGCGCCGGTCTCGTCGCCGCGGTCACCGTCGTCATCGCGCGCTGAGCGGTCCACGCCCGGCTGAGACGGCCGGCGGAACGGGACCTTGGTCCATGGTGTCGAGCACCCACCCAGCGCACGATGGGGGAACAGCAGATACCCGCGGCGGTATGGGCGGGTGTCGTTCTCAAGGACGGGAGTGGACATGTTCACGAAGACGAGAGACCCACGGTTTCGCTCGATCGGCGCCTTGGTCGCCGTCGGCACGCTGGTGGCCGCGACCCAGATCGGAGGTCTCGGCACTTCACCGGCGCAAGCCCAGGTTCCACCGGCAGCTGTCGTGACACCACAGCCGTACGTGACCCCGGAGGAGGTGTTCACCGTCGACGACATCCTCGGCAGCTCTGCCCCCTTCGGGGGCGCTACCTTCAACCGCGAGGAGTTCGACCCGACCATCGTGCTCGGCAACGACCCAGGCGAGGACACTTCTGGGAACATCATGCCGAACGCTCCCACCGTGCTGTCACCGATCGACAGTTCGTTCACGACCGACGAGATCGACTTCTTCGGCGCCATCCCCCGCGACCGCGACAACGTCCACGTGGAGGGCTACGCCGGCGACATCATCGAGCCGGGCGTCGACCCGGAACCGGACAAGGTGATCGGCCTCGAGGTGTCCGATGTCCCGACCGACCTCTTCCGGGCGGGCGCACCGCTCGGCACCTGGGCTGCCGGCCTCGGTGGTGAGTCGATCAAGGCGTCGACCGAACACTTCACCGTGATGGAGAGCATCCTCACCTGCTACCAGACCTACGAGTACGACTACTGGACCGATCGCGAGGACTACGAGCGAGACCTCGCCGACAACGGAATCCTCGACTCGTCGGTGCTCGACCGCACGAATGCGGCGCTCATCGCGGAGGGTCAACTGCCGTGCGACGATGAGTCGCGGCGATTGACCGCCCCGAACGACCTGGTCGGCCTGGACGGATCCCCCGTCGACCTCACCACCCTGCCGGCCAACGAGGACTCGGTGATCCAGGACATGGCCGTCGACGGCAGTGACAACGCCTACTCCGCGACCACGAAGGACGATGGCAAGCTCCTGTTCCGCTGGGGCACCTCGGTCAAGAAGCCGACCGACATCCGCTTCCAGAAGACCATCCCGCTGCCGCCGGAGTGGACCGACGTCGAGAACCTGCCCGTTGACTCGCCCGGCTTCCGAGTGACCAGGGCCGAGCTGGTCCTGGATCACAACATCACCAACAACCCGAACGACCAGATCCGGCCCGAGGACTGGGAGAACGAGGCTGCCACCGGCCGCCTCCCCTCCTACTCCGTCGACAGCTCCGGGAATTGGGTGTCCACGACCGACTGCTACGAAGGCGACGGAGACTTCATCCCCGCCGGGACGCTGTTCCGCAGCGCCACGCCCGCCGACATCACGGTTCCCGCCTCCGACCTCCAGAAGGGCTACGCGCCGGCGTGGTACACGTCGATCGAGCGCGATCCCTTCGAGTGGTCCTTCCGCGACACGACAACGGGGCTGCTGGTCGGAGCACACGACCCGATCGACATCGCCGCCGCGCAGGCCGATCCGAATCTGGAACTCGTGAGCGGACCCCGCTGGCGCATGACCTCCAACAAGTTCGGCCAGGACCTGCCCGGACTCGAGATTCCGAACGATGAGTGCACCCAGCCGCCGTACCAGAAGGGAGAGACCCGCTACGACACGGGCGTCCGGACGACGACCACGATCAACCTCCTCGACTGGAGCCCAGAACAACGACAAGTGGCCGACGGATCCTTCGGGACAGTACTCGCCGTTTGCCTACAGTGCCGGCTGGACGAACAACTGGAACGACCCGGCAGCAGGCGTTCCCGGCCAGCGGATCGAGGCCGAGGACGCCGCCCGCTGCGCATCGACCGACGGCGACGGCAACTGCGTCACCTCCCTCGGCACCACACTGACCGATGGCTTCGACGTGTCGTTCTACGTGAAGGGCGATGTCAAGCCCGCCCAGATGTACGACGTCCAGTTGATCCTCGAGTGGGAACCGACCCCGGTGGCAGCGTTCGCCCCATACGTCCCCCCGGTGGACCCGCCGGTGAACCGTGAACCGCCAGTGGAACCGCCGGTGGAGGGCACCAACGCCTTCTTGCCGCTGACGCCGGTCCGGGTGCTCGACACCCGTGCAAGCAGTGCCACACAGCTCGGTGACTGGGATGGCGTCGGCCCCCTGGAAGGCGGCAGCACCGTGGCAATCCCGGTCCGCTCGGTGGTGCCAGACGGCTCGCCGGCCGCCGTCGTGAACGTCACGGCCACCCGTGCCGCTGCGGCAGGGTTCCTCACCGTCTACGAGTGTGATCAGCCGCTGCCGACTGCGAGCAACCTCAACTACCTGCCCGGTGAGTTCCGTGCACGTGCTGCGTTGGCCTACGCACCGGTCAGCGCTGCTGGCCAGGTGTGCGTGTACAGCAGCGCCACCACCGACCTGATCGTCGATGTCAGCGGCTTCACACCCACAGGTGGCAGCTACGTGCCACGCAACCCGGTACGTCTCGCCGACACCCGTGGAGGAAGCCCGCTTGCTCCCAACGCCACCCTTCGGGTCACCCCGCCTGCCTCGAGCAGCGATGCGCTGGCCATCTCGGTGACGTCGGTCAACGCCGCAACAGCGGGATTCCTCACCGCCTTCACCTGCGCCGACGGGAGGCCCACGATCAGCACGTTGAACTACGCCACCGGAACGGCGATCGCGAACCTCACGATCGTCGGCAACAGTGAGATCTGTGTGACCACGTCGGCGCAGACCGACGTGCTCGTCGACCTGCAGGGCGAGGTCACCGAACCGGTGGCACTCGGCAAGGCCCGCCTGCTCGACACCCGTTCGGGCGCCAAGCCGGCCGCAGGATCGACCACACAGTTCGACCCGACGAACATCGCAGCCTTCGCCGATTCACCCATGGCTGCCGTCAACGTGACGGCCACCCGGGCGACCGAGGGTGGGTTCCTCACGGTGTGGAACTGCACCGATGCGCTCCCCAATGCGAGCGCCCTCAACTACGACGCCGGTGACACCTTCGCAATCGCCAACCTGGCGATGGTGAAGACGACCTCACCGATCTGCGTGTACACCAGCGCCCCGGCCGACATCATCCTCGACCTCGTCGCTGTCACTCCCTGATGCCCTTGCCGGGGGTGGGGCGGGCCATCGAGCCCGCCCCACCCCCGGCTGATGAAAGGAGCACACCATGCGTCACCGACTCCCCATCGCAGCGCTCGCCATTGCCCTCGCACTGACGGCCTGCGCATCCGACGGCGACGACTCGAACACCGGTGCCACCGACCCAGCGGTCGAGACCACCGAACCCGGCGCCACGAGCGCCACGACAACCGCGACGGAGAACGATGGGGCGGCCACGGCCGGTGCCACGCTCGAACTGTCCGACAGCGCTCCAGCCGACGCCGACATCACCATCGACGCAGTCGGCACCACCACCGATCGCACGATCCGCCGGGGCGCCCAATCCGCGATCGAGCAGGGCCAGACCTTCGCCGTCGCCGACGACACCACGCTCACCACCGTGTCGTTCGATGTCGTCGCCCCCGACGGGGTGCCCGCCGGGCAGTCGGTCGAACTCGCCGTGTACGAGGTGGGCGACACCGTGGCCATGGTGCCGAGCGGACCCGTCGACCTCGGCGGCGTCGAGGGGCCGATCGTGCTGCCCCTCCCCGGAGCCATCGAACCGGACACCCCCACCCACCTGGTGTTCTCGTTGCCCGACGTCGCGCTGAGCGCCGGCCAGTACGCGGTGGTGCTGTCGTTCGCCGACGGCGCTGGGCCCGCCGAGATGTACCTGCAGCACCCCGACGGCGACGTCTACGCCGACGGTGTCGCCATCTCGCTCGAGGGCGAGTTCTGGAAGTCGAACACGAATGGGCACGACTCGGCAGTGACCCTCACCTTCGGTGAGTGAACGACGCGCGGTCGGTCGGCGCAGCGCGGCCGGTAACCTCGTCTGACATGAGTCCAGCCCACGACCGTCGACGGCCCATTGCCGTCGGTGCGGCGTTGGGCGGCGTCCTGATCGCTGCTGCACTGGGCGCCGTACTCACGGCCGACGACGCCGAGTCCGACACGATCGCAGCGTCGGGCCTCGCCGGCGGCCAGGAGATCGCCGACGGCGCGTCCGGCGCCGCCGCGATGCCCATCGGGCTGGCACTGCCCGATCTCGAAGGCGACCTCGGCCAGAACGAAGCAGAACCCGAAGAAGAGATCGAGCCCGAGCGCGCCGATGGCGGCTGCACGATCGGTGCGCTGTCGATCCGTCTCGGTTCGACCGGCGACGGCGTCGAATGCCTCCAGCAGGCCCTCGCCGACGAAGACTTCTACGACGGCGCCATCGATGGCGACTTCGACGATGCCACGCTTGCCGCCGTGATGGCGTACCAGGAAGATGCCGATCTGTTCGTCGACGGAGTCGTCGGCCGAGAGAGCGCATTGCAGCTCGAGATCTGGCCCGACGAGGAGTCGTTCGTCGTGCGCACCCCGCCTCCGCCCGAGGGCGCCATGGACTCGATGGGTTATCGGCTCTCGCCGGTGGCGAGCACCGGCGCCGACGCTCCTCCCCTGCCGGACAACTCCGGCAGCGGCCGCCGGGTGGTCTACGACCGCGCCGGCCAGCGAGCTTGGGCGGTCGGCGACGACGGTGAGATCATCCGGTCGTGGCTGGTCACCGGCAGCCAGTACAGCAACGAGATGCCCGGCACCCACACCGTCTACAGCCGCTCGGAGATGTCGACGGCCTGGAACGGCCAGGCATGGCTGCCTCAGATGATCCGCTACCAGCGCACCCAGATCGGCCACATCGGATTCCACGCCATCCCGCTGCATGTCGACGACAACTCGCCCTATCAGGGCACCGAAGAACTCGGCACCCGACTGTCGGGTGGCTGCCAGCGACAGCACAATCTCGACGCTGCGTTCATGTGGGCATTCGCCGACGTCGGCACCACCGTCGTCGTCACCTGACCACGCGGGCCAACCGTTGCGCTCCGGCGCTACAGACGGGCGTGCAATCGGGCGGCTTGTTCCGCTGCCTTGGCCCGAATCTCGTCCGCCGTCGACCCGGGTCGCTCGGCCGTCCCGGAGTGCCGCTCAGGCCGTCGATGTCGACGTCGATCGCCCGGACCGTCGGGGTGTACGCCAGGTGCCAGGGATCCATCGACCCGTACGACCAGGTGACCCGGTCGGCGCGAGCTTCGGGGACGAGTGCCCACCCCGTTTCCAACCACGACCAGGCCGTGTCCGGGCTGAACGTGACGTCGTCGGCGCGTGCCGCGACGAACGCCAGCTGGAACTCCGCGAGCATGTCGGCGCCGATGCCGTCGGTGCCGAGCGCCACGGGGTTGGAGAATCGAACCGGGCGGGCGTAGCCGACCGAGTTGTTCATGTTCGACCGGGGGTTGTGCACGACGGTGCCAGCCAGGCCGTGATCGTCGGGCAGATGCACCCCGTGGATCAGCAGCCAGTCATCGGTCGTGAGCCCTGCCAAGCGTGCAACGGCGCCGGCGTCGTCAGGCCCTTCGGCAACGTGGATGTGCACACCGACGCCGTGACTCGCCGCAAGTGCGGCAGCGGCGGCGAGCGTGTCGTCGGAGCACGTGAAGGCGGCGTGCACGCCGACCATGCCCGCGACCACCTTCACGCAAGAACCGTTCGTTCTCTTCGAGCCCGCGGCGAGCACCGTCGGCTCCGTGGCGGTCGGTGACGCCGTAGCCGGCGACCACGCGCACACCGACCTCTGCGCAGGCCTCGGCGATCACGCTCAGCGATCCTTCGATGGCGTTGGGCGACTCGTGGTGATCGATGATGGCCGTGCACCCGGCTTCGAGCGCCTCGAGCGCTCCGAGCTTGGCCGACCATTCGAGCATTTCGAGGTCGAGGGCGGTGTCGAGGCGCCACCAGATCTGCTCGAGCACCGACAGGAAGGTCGTGGGCGTCGCCGGCGGCGGCGGCATGCCGCGGGCGAGCGCCGAGTACAGGTGGTGGTGGGCGCACACCAGCCCGGGGTGACCCCGGCTGACACGGTCGACCGCTCCCCTGTCATGGCCTGTTTGCGCTCACCACGCCCTCACCGGACATGATCGCAGCTCGGTCGGCGGTGTTCGACGATGATGCTCAGCGATGGCGCTTCAGTGATGACGGCCGGAGCGCGCCGCCTGCTTCTCGGCCTTGCGAGCCTTCTTGGCCTTGGAGGTGGCGTACCACTGCCATCCAGCGGTGATCACGAGCGCACCGACGACCGAGCCGATCAGACCGCTCGGGGCGAGGTCGATGCCGTCACCGGCGATGAGACTGAAGATGAGCCCGCCGACGAACGAGCCTCCGATGCCGGCGATGAACGCCATGGTCCAGTCGGTCCGCTCGCCGTCGCGCCGCAGGATGAACTGGGCGAACCAGCCGATCATCATGCCGAACGAGATGATTGCAAGAATGAGCACGCCAGCACGCTAGCGCCTTGGGTACATTCGCCAGTCGGGACCATCTCGTCGATGGCCACGAACCGAATTGAGGACATCATGATCAGAGGCCTACTCGCAGCACTCGTCGTCTTCCTGGTCGCCACCTTCCCGGCGACGTGGTTGCTCATGCTCTTTCTCGGCAACCTCGGTGTTGCCATCGGCTACTGGGGCACGTTGCCACTCGGCATCCTCGTGTCGGTGCTGCTCGGCTCCGCGTCGGCGCCGACATTCGTCGTCAGGGACTGATCGACTCAGCCGCCGGCCGCTCGATCCCGGGTCAGCTGCTGAGGCGGCGACTGACCCTGACCTCGGGCGCCTCGCGTGCTCCGGCATCGCATCGCCGTCGGGGTGGCCTTCGACGTAGTCGGCGTAGGCGTTCGATCCCCACCATGCGGTGACACCGTGCAGGAGCACGCTGAGCCCGACGGTGAACAGCGCGACGTCGACGATCGTGTCCGCCCCGGTGAGATCGTTCTCCCCCGCCACTTCGAGGGCGAGCAGCAGCGTCGCCAGACCCCTCGGCCCGAACCATCCGAGGTACAGCAGCGACCCACGGGAGAGGTGGGAGCCGACCTGCGACAGCCACACCGGCACGATTCGCAGGACCGTCAGGCTCAGCACGGCGTACAGCACCGTGGTCCAGGTGAGATCGGGCAGGGTCGGCCCGAGCAGCAGGCCGAACACCAAGAAGCTGAGCATCGTCAGCAGATCGCCGGCGGTCTCGCTGAACGTGTGCAACTCGCGCCCGACCGACACCACCGAACGTCCTTCGCTTCGGAGCTGATCACCCGACAGCCGCCCGAACACGAAGCCGGCCACCCAGGCGGCGATGAAACCGGATCCGCCGAGTGGTGTCGCCAACGGTGTAGGCCAGCGCGGCCATGCCGACCACAGCGATCTGCGCCCACTGGCCCTCGACCATGTCGTGGGCGATCGCCCACCGCAGCGCGCGCATGCCGGCGAACCCGACCAGCGTGCCGATCGCCACGGCGATCCCGACCTGCGACAGCAGCTCGATCACCAGCTCACCGGCTGGCAGCTCGCCTTCGGCGACCTTCGCCGTCTCGAGGAACACGACGAACAGCGGGAGCGCAACGCCGTCGTTGAGGCCGCTCTCGATGTTCAACGCCTGACGGATCCGAGTGGGGACCCGCGGGTTCGACACGACCGCCTTGCCGAGCGCTGCGTCGGTGGGCGCCAGCATCGTGGCGAGCACCGCTGCCTCCCAGACCGCCAGGTCGGTGAGGACCAGCGAGCCCGGTCGCCGCGCCGGCGACCACGGTCAGCGGGAAGCCCGACGCCGAGCAGCCGGGCCGGGATCACGTCGTCGCTCCACTTGGCCGAGTTGATCGCGCAGGCATCGGTGAACAGCACGATCACCAACGTCATGGTGAGCAGCAGCGCGATGAAGTCCTCCTCGCCGATCAACCCGTTGAGGTCGACGATGTCGAGCACCTCCGGCCCGACGAGCAACCCCACGGTGGCAAAGACCAGCGTGCCGCTGATCGCAGATCGGCTCAGCCGCCCGGAGACGAGCGCGTAGATCAGGATGCTCGCAGCGATGATCGCTTGGGTGTACTCCATCGGCTCCGTCTCGGGTCGTCGTGCGGTGCGGTGCGCCGACGGTAGCGCCCCAGAGCGGTCGGGTCGCTCCTTCGGGCATCGCCGCCCCGCCGAGTAGGGTGCGCACCCGTGGCGAAGGGCGAACCAGGCGAGGGGACGACCAAGCGCCGCAGAATGCGGGGCGTCTCACTGGCGACCCGGCTGGCGGGCGCCACCGTCATCGTCAGTTTCGCTGCGCTCGGCGCCGCCACCGTCGTCGGCATCAACTCGGGCCTGAACCTCGGGCGGGAGATCTACGAGGACCGCCTCGTGTCGTTGAACAACTCCGGGGAGTCGGGGATGGCAGCGGCGATCAATTCGGCTGCGTCGGCCTCCGACGCGCTCGCATTGAGTCCCTCGACGGCTGCGGCCGTCGAAGCATTCGACGACGCGACCATCGAGCTCCGGGCACCGGACGACTTCGATGTGATCGCCGAACGCCGGCGACTCGTTGACGACTACAGCGACATCTATGCCGACGTGTTCGAATTGGCGCCGGATGAACTCTCGGCGCAGAGCCTCGCGCCGCGAGCCCCCGAGGCCGTCTACCTCCAGACGCAGTACTCCATCGTGCCCGACGTCGAACGCGTCGCCGTCGTCGACGATGCCGAGGACGGATCGACCTGGAGCGCGGTCCACGCCGACGTCCATCCCGGTTTTCGACGCGTGGTCGACGAACTGCAGCTCACCGACCTCTACCTGATCGAGCCGGTCGACGAGCGCATCGTCTACTCGGTCGAGAAGGGCATCGACCTCGGTACCAGCCTGAGGTCGGGCCCGTTCAGCGGATCCGTGCTCGCCAACACGGTGTCTGCAGGTGTTCGAGGACCCCGGCGCCGGCTCGGTGATCAGCGATCTGGCGTTCTACGATCCCGTTCCCGGCACACCCGTCGGCGTCTACGCGAGCCCGGTCTTCGACAACGGCGATCTGGTGGGCGTGCTCGCACTCCTGTACGACGGCCCGGTACTCACCCAGGTCGCCACGAACGACCAGGACTGGGACGCCGCCGGCTTCGATGACAGCTCCGATCTCTACTTCGTCGGTGACGACGGCACCGTTCGGACCGATCCCCGTGCCTACCTCGAGGATCCCGTCGGATTTCTCGACGCGAGCGAAGCCAGCGGGGCGATCACCGCAGACGAACGCGTGGCCATCGAGGCCCGCGGAACGACGGTGCTCGAGCTCCGGGCGACCGATGCGACCCTCGCTGCGGTCGGCAGCGGCGCGCGGCCCCGTGGACAGCCGCGAGGCGATCGACGGCACCGAGGTGTTCGCCAACGTGACCCGCTTCGACACCCCGACGTCCGACATCGGTGAGCAGCTCGACTGGTTGGTCGTCGCCGAAATCGACGTCGAGGAGGCCGAGGCATCGATCCTCGACTTCCGCAATCTGCTCGTCGTCGGCACCGCCGTGTTCTTGATCATCACTGCGTTCCTCGCGGTGGCGTGGGCGAACCGCACGATGGCGCCCGTTCGTGCGATCAGCGACCGGTTGGGAGACCCTGACCGCGACGACGGCCCCCTCGAGCTGCCCGATTCGAGCCCACTCGAGTTCCACTACCTCGCCGCCAGCTTCGAACAGATGACCGCATTGCTCCGACGGCAACACAGCCGACTCGCCATCGCCCGCGAGGAGCGGTTGGAACTGATGCAACAGATGTTGCCGCCCGCCGTCGCCGAGCGGGTCGCGTCCGGCGACCTCGATGAACTCGACCACATCGCCCAGAGCTCGGTGGCCGTCGTCGTGATCCTCGGACTCGGCGAATTGGTACACCGCGAAGGCGTTGCCGGCAGCGCCATCGTCGAGGCGCTCCACTCAGAACTCGACGGCCTCGCCGAACAGCACGGACTCGACCGGATCAAGGTCGTCGGCGACGCCTACTTCGCCTCCTGCGGCCACGACCGACCGTACATCGACCATGCACCGAGAGTCGTCATGTTCGCCACCGATGCTCGCGATGCGGTCGAGGAGTTCGGCCGACGCACCGAGGCGGGGCTCGACACTGCCATCGGCATTCACACCGGGCCGGTCACGATCGGCATGGTCGGTGAAGATCGCATGATCTTCGACGTGTGGGGCGACACGGTGAGCTACGCCCACCTGCTCGCCCGTCGCGCCGAGCACAACACGATTCTCGTCTCGGACCGCACCCACGACATGCTCCCCGATGAGCTCGTGACCGAACAGGTTGCAGTCGGCTGAGGACACGACCTGGTCGGTTCCACTCACCACGGTCGGAGGTGTCGGATGATCAGCGGCGACCTGATCTGGACCGTGGTGGTCATCCTCATCGTGCCGGCGGCGGTCATCGCTGCGTCCGAATTCGAAGAACGTCTCCGTCAACGACAGTCTCCGGTTCGTCGTCCGGTCTCGACGCTGCGCACCTGGGGCATGCCGCTGTTCGGCATCTGGGCGATTCTGGTGCCGGTCCTCGGACGAGACACCGATGCGACCACTCGTGACCATCGTCGCCAGCGGCCTGTTGCTCAGCCTGGCGGCGGCCGCCCTCCAGTTGCTGAGCATCGTCGTCGACTACTTGCGCACGAGGCCACGGGGCGACGGCCGGGGGCCGATACCCCAGCTCCTCCTCGCACTCCCACGGATCCTCCTGCTCCTGTTCGCCGGCTGGCTGCTGATCGGCGGGGTCTGGGGCGTCAACCTCTCCGCCGTGCTCACCGCCCTCGGCGTGACCTCGCTCGTGGTCTCGTTCGCTCTGCAGGACACGCTGAGCGGGCTGGCCTCGGGCTTCCTCCTCGTCAGCGACCAACCCTTCCAGCCGGGCGACTGGATCGAGGTGGGCGACACCGAGGGCCTGGTCCTCGACCTCAACTGGCGAACCACTCGGGTCAAGACCCGCAACGGCGACTTGATCGTCATTCCGAACAGCGAGCTCGCGAACGCGAGCATCGTCAACTTCTCGACGCCGTCTCCGACGCATCGGATCGTGTTCCCGGTTCAGGTGGCGTTCGTCAACCCGCCGACCACCGCAAAGAACATGCTGCTCGACGCGGCCGCGTCGACACCGGGCGTTCTCGAGGACCCGGCACCTCAGGTGCTCGTCGTGCAGACCGACGACCCCCTGATGGGCTACGAAGTTCACGTCTGGGTCGACGACTACTCTGTGGTGCCCAGGGTCACGAGCGATCTGGCTGCGCTGATCTGGTACCAGTCCGAGCGCCAAGGCGTCCCCCTCCCCAGCCCGGCCCAGGACCTGTTCCTGCATCAGGCAGATGCCGCAGCACCACCGCCAGGGCCCGCTGAGCTCCGCGCCGGATTGGAGCAGTCACCGCTGTTCAGCATGCTCGACGACGACGAGATGGATCGACTCGTCGGCGGCTCACACAAGGTGCGGTACTCCGCTGGCGAGCTGATGACGTCGTCGGGTTCCGACGAACGTGACCTGATGGTGATCACGGAGGGTCGGGCGCTGCTGATCCTGATCGAACCCGGCTTCGACGAACGGGTGGCCGGCGAAGTCTCCGTCGGCGAGACGATCGGCGTCTTCGAGGGGTCGCGCCTCGAAGGACGTGTTGTCGCCGTCCGCGCGGTCACGGACTGCGAGGTCGTCATCGTCGACAGTGCCGTTTCCGGTCAGGTCGGAAGCCGCAATGCGGGTCTCGCGACGGCGCTCAACCGGCTGGCTGCCATCCGTCGCGCGACGGGTCGATCGTCTGATCAGCACTCGGGCCACGCCGGCCGAGGGCCCGGCCGCCGACCGTGAGGTGGAGACGTGAGCGACCTGATCGATCAGGCGACGCTCGACGCCGACCTCCAGGTGATTCGAGAGCGGTCCGCGTCACTGCCGTGGTATCGACGCCCACGCAAACTGCGCCGACAGGTGACCGCCATGCTGGCCCTGACCGCCCTGACCGCAATCGTGCTCTTCGGTGGACTGAGCTACTACGCGTCGGACGGCCTCCTGCGTCAGGGAGCGAACGATCAGCTGAGCAGCGTGGCCGAGTCGCGCTCCATCCGCATCGAAGCTGGTACGAGTCGACTGTTGTCACAGGTCGCCGTGCTCGCTGCGGACCTGGGCATCGTCGAATGCGCTGAACGAATTCGAGGCGGCCTACGACGAACTCGACGAATCGATCACGCCACCGCAGCAGCTCACGCTCGATCAGTTCTACGACGAGCGAGTGGTCGAGCCGATCAACTCCGCGGGCCTCGCCACCATCGACACCGACGATCTCCAGCCCACCACCGACGCTGGACGGTGGGTGCAGTACCACCACGTCGTGCCCGACACCGGCACCGACCCGTCGTCGTACGGGGCGACCATGGAAGCGAACAATCCGTTCCTGAGGTCGATGGCCGACGCGATCGGAGTCTCCGACATCTTGCTGATCTCGGCCAGCAACGTCGGCGACGTCGTCTACACCTCCGAGAAGGACATCGATCTCGGTACCAACCTCGTCAACGGCGCGTTCGCCGACTCCGTACTCGGCCGTCTCTTCAACGACGACCTCGGGCGTGTGCGCTCCGGGCGTGGAGTGTTGAGCGACTTCGAGATCTACCTCCCAGGCGGCGGTGATCCGGCATTGTTCGCTGCGGCTGCCGTGCGTGACGGCACCGAGATCATCGGCGCAGTCGCCATCAAGGTTCCCGTTGAAGGGATCAATGCGATCACCACCGAGCGGATGAACTGGGACCGGATGGGTCTCGACGGCGGCGAGAGCTACGTGGTCTCCGACGAGCTGATCCTGCAGAGCGTCGAGCCGGGAATGGATCGAGGACCCCGAGAGCTATCTCGAAGCCGTCCAGGACCCCGAGGAGCGCCGCTTGATCGAGATCTTCGGGACTCCCGTCGGGATCCAGACCGTCGACACCGAGGCCGTGCGGGAGGCCTTCCTCGGCGAGCAGTTCTCCGGACGCACCAAGAACTACCTGGGACAGGACACCTACACGTCGTCGACGTTGATCGATGTGCCCGGCGCCGACTGGGTCGCCGTCACCGATGTGCCCGTGGAACGGGCCCGGCAGCCGGTGAACGACTTCCTTCGACAGATGCTGATCGTGGCGCTGATCGTCATCCCGATCGCCGCGCTGATCGGTTTCTGGATCGCCCGGCTGCTGTCGCGGCCGATCGTCCCGTCGGTCGCCGCGGCCCGCTCGGTCGCCGACGGCGAGCGGCATCTCGACCTGCCACCACTCGGCAACGACGAGTTCGGCGATCTCGGCCGACGCCTCACCCGGATGGCGGCAGCGCTCGAAACGCAGGAGTCGGCGCTGTCGGACGAATTCGACCGCAAACGCAACATGATGCTGTCGGTGCTCCCTCCCCACCTGGTCGGCGACGACGGCGCTGTTGCCGGCACCGGGAACGAAATCGACTTCGCAACAGCGATCTCGATCACCATCGACAGCGACGAGCTCGATTTGGACCCCGACGAACTCGGCGAGCTGCTTGCCGGCTTGTCCAAGATCTCGAACCGGCTCGTCGACGACCACGGTCTCGAGCGCATCCGTGTTGCGGCAGATCGTGGTCTCTTCGTCGCGGGCGTCGGGGTCGACGACACGGGCGCCCGGACCGCCGTCGACTTCGTGCGGAACGTGTCGGCCGAATTGGAGGCACTCACTGCAGCAACCGGCCTGACTGCGCCGATCCACGTCGGCATCTCGACCGGAGCGGTGGCCACCGGGGTACTCAGCACCGGGAGCCTGACATTCGGCGCCTGGGGTGAGCCGGTTCGCCGAGCGTTGGCGATCGGGGCCATGACGTCAGCCGGCCAGGTGCTCCTCGACGCAACGACCTACAGCGAGTTGGACGATTCGGACGAGCTCGCACCAGTCGACGATCTCATCGACCTCGATGGTGAGCAGATGGTGGTCTACTCGCTCGCCGAATCGACGCCGTCGCACGACGGCTGACCTCACGCCGATTGCCCGGTGACGCGCGGAAGCCGCCGGGCGACATCGGACCCGACGGCGATGACTCCGCCGCCGCTCAGCCCAGCAGTTTTGCCTTGGCGGCGGCGAACTCTTCGTCGGTCAACACACCGGCTGCTTTGAGGTCGGCGAGCTGGCTCAGCTGAGCCATGAGGTCACCCTCTGCGTTGGCGGCGGGTGCCGCGGCGGCCGGAGCCGCGGCGGCCGGAGCCGCCTGCTGGGCCTTCATCGCTTCCATGTCGGCCTGCATCTGCGCGACCTGGGCCTGCGATTCGAAGGCCGCCTGCTGCGCGGCCTGCTGTTCTGCGGCGGCCTGCTGCTTGTTGGCTTGGCGGTTGGATGACGCACCGACCACAGCCGATGCGGTTCCGGCGACCACGGCGGTACGAGCCATGGTGCCAACGAGTCCTGGGCGTCCTCGACGACGTCGCATTGTGTTCTCCTTCTACAAGTACTTCGAATGAATGGGTGTGTGTGGCTGGCGGCGACGCGGTCGTCGTCAGTCGTCGATCTCGGCGAGCGCTTCGAGCACTTCGTCGACGACCACGCGGGGCACGCGGAAATTGGTGACCATCTGGCCGTTCGACTCGACGATTGCGTCGGCAAATGGCTTGGCCCAGGTGTTCTCGAACACGAGCATCGCCGCTGAACAATCGTCGTCGAGCCCCGCGGCAATCTCCTCGATGTCCTCGTCGGAGATCAGCGAATCGAGTTGGTCCATGAGCGCCGACAATCGGGTTGCATCGGGGCTGGAGCCGACTTCCTCGAACTCGGCGAACGTGATCGTGCCGTCGGCTGCCTTGCTGATGAAGAGGCCGTCGATCAACGCAATCGTGTCGTTCTCGACGAGTCGTTCCAGCTCGGGGATGATCTGGCCGTTGAAGTCATTGCCCGGAAAGGCGACGACGAGTACTTCGATGGGGCCGAGGGCCATGGATACCTCCTGGAGTGATGCAGACGTGCAAAACGTACAGCAATTGCACCTCGACACCGCACTCAGCACGCCTCTTCCACGTGGGGTGGTTGCAAGTCGCGGCTGCGCCAGCGACACTTGATGCGCTCGGCGCAAGGAAGCGCCGACAAAACGAAAGGCATCACATTGCTACTTGCAGCTGAATTCGGAACCGGCCAGGTCTTCTGGTCGATTCTCTGGTTCTTCCTCTTCTTCGTGTGGATTCTGATGATCTTCACGATCTTCGGCGACATCATCCGCAGCGACGACATGGGCGGATGGGGCAAAGCGCTCTGGTCGATCTTCATCATCTTCCTGCCGTTCATCGGCATCTTCGCCTACCTGATCATTCGCGGCGGCTCGATGAGCGAGCGTCAGGTGAAGGCCGCTCAGTCACAGGAAGCTGCGATGCAGGACTACATCCGCACCACGGCCGGCGGCTCCAGCGAAGCTGATCAGTTGGCCAAGCTCGCTGACCTCCACGCTGGCGGCAAGCTCGACGACGCCGAGTACGCGGCGGCGAAGGCCAAGGTCATCAGCGCCTGATCATCAGGCTCGTCTGAATCAGACGCACCTCCAACGGCGTCACGTCGAGGCCCTCGGGTCCGACGTGGCGCCGTTGTCGCGTCCCGGCACCCTCCGTGCGATGAGCGAACGCACCGGATACGGCCACGTCGCTCATCGACCGGGCGGGCCCGCCTTCAGCGATGAGCGAACGAACCGGATACGGCCACTTCGCTCATCGCCTCGGGATCGTCGTCGACGCCGAGGCCCTGCGCCTCTGCGACCGCATCGCCGAACAGCAGCGTCATCGCCACCGCTGCCAGCGGCACGATCAGCGCGTTCACCAGCGAGATGAGCGCCGAGAACAGCCACAGCGGGATGCCGGCGGCCACCACGAGCAGCAGCAACCCGGCCACCAGCGCCGAGACGCCGACCAACAGGTTGAACAGCCCGACCAGGAGCGCCGTGTGCCACCAGCGGCCCTGCACCAACGCGCCGCTGCGCCGTAGCGCTCCACGACCGTCGTGGCCCTCGATCACCACAGCCTGGGCGAGGAACTGGAACCGAACGAGCAACCACAGCGCCACGGGAATGCCGATCACGCTGAGCAGCAGCACGGCGATGATCAGGTACGACCACAGGAATCCGACCGTCAGGTCGCGGCGGTGCGACCAGGCAACACGAACTGCATCGAGGCCACTTGCGTCGACGTCGTCGTCGCCCAGCAGGTCGAAATACGCAGCGACCATCGCGTTGACAGCAACGAAGGCCATCACGTTCGCCAGGCTCCCCACGAGCACAGCGAACAGGAACCCCGTCCCGCTCGCCGTGCCACTCACCTCGGTGAGTTGGCGCAGCACTGGCAGTGATTGCAGCAGTGCCGCGAACAGCCCGACGACGACCGCGGCGGGAAGGTAGACGAGGCCGATGGTGATCAACACACCGGCTCGCCGGCGGTAGCTGTCGGCTGCAGCACGAATGATCTCGCCGGCTCGACGGCGGGCGACCATCGGAATCGCCGACACCTTGTTCCACACCGTGCGTCCGATCAACCACTTGGCGACGAAGAACAGCACGGCGATCGCCACGACAAGCGTCAACGGCGACGTCTGGAGGGTGACGAGCACTCCCGATCCGGCAGCGACGACACCGCAGAAGCTGTTGATGATCACATCGCTCTGGCTGTCACCGGACGGCACCACCACGCTGTCGGCCCGGAGTTCGTCGTGCCAGTCGACCGGGTTGGTCCAGCGTTCCTTGTCGGGCGGCCCGGTCGGCCCGTTGAACGGTCCGCCCTGGCGCTCGCCCCAGCGACCGTTGAAGCCCAGCCACGCGAGGTCGTCGTCGGGTCCCGACACCGACGTCGGCAACAACACGACCGTTGGATCGGTGCGCACCGACGGACCATCGGTGGTGTCACACCCGAAGCCCTCGCTGGCGCTGCGGCCCAGATACAGCGCTGACCCGTAGTAGCTGGCGTGCGAGCCGGCCGACGGATACACGAACGGTCGTGAGCCGTCGCGTTCGAGCTTCGACGAGTCCCAGCCGGCGCGCTCGCCCCCCTCGTGCTGGGCGTAGCCGGTACTCACTGGTTCGGTCTGCAGCGCCTCGTCGACGGTGCCGACGTCGAACAGCAGCTGGATGCCCTCCCAGTCGCTCTCGTGCTTGTTGTTCCAGTCGTTGAAGTACCAGTAGAACCAGTACTGCACGGCCAGCTTGTCGGGCTCGTCGTCCTGGGTGGCGATGTGGGCGTACACCACGGGCTCCCGCTGACCGGTGACCGTGCCGGTGTAGCGATCGAAGTCCTGCTCGTAGATGCAGCCGGGGGTGAACGCGCTCCCGGGGAAGTCGAGGTAGAACCCCTCGCTGAGCCCGTACAGATCGGAGGCGGACGGTGCGGTGGCCAACACCGGGTCGTCGTTGCCGACCTGGCGCAACACCACGTCGGGATTGTCGAGCACGATGTCGACCGACGTCGGCGCGTACGGCTCCCCGTCGGGGTCGCAGGGGCCGTCCTGCGCCTTGAGCATCATGATCGGCGCGTACTTCTCGACCAGTTGCTGTTCGGGCGAGATGGTCGAGCCGTCCTGTGCCTCGGCCGGCGCAGCCAGCATCGCCGCTGCAGCCATCACCAGCGCAGTGGTCGCGATGAGTCTTCTCACGATGGCCCTCCTCGTCGGCTCGATGACTGTAAACCCTGCGCCAGGTCCCGACGCATTCGGCCGTCCACCCCCGGAAGCGATGAGTTTCGCGCGCCACCCGTCGGCGCGAAGACTCATCGCCTTCGGACGTTCAACTTGCGAGAACAGCAGCCGTCACCCGGTCATGCGGGCAGCGATCACGCCCGTGGCAGCGTCAGCCGGCGCCCTGCACCAGCACCGGACACTGGCAGTGACGAACCACGTAGTCAGACGTCGAACCCATGATTGCCCGCTTGATGCCGCTGCGCCCGTGCGTTCCGAGCACGACCACACTCGCTGACAGGGTCTCGGCGAATCGACAGATCTCGTGTCCGGCGTCGCCGATCAGCACCATGGTCTCGACGTCGACGAGACCGAGTTCGGCGACGGTGTCGTCGAGGTGGTCCTGAGCGGCAGCCCGCTGCGCCTCGACGAGGTCGTTCTTCTCGTCGTAGGTCATCACCCCACCGGCGAATCCGGTGCCCGTCACCAGCGTCGGGTCGACCGGCGATGCAACCGACACCACCACCGTCCGGTCTGGCGTAGCGAGCAGGTCGACACCCTGGCGGATGGCACTCAGAGCCAGGTCCGAACCGTCGGTACAGAGCAGTGCGATGGAAGCAGCCATGGCCGCAGTCTCGCGCCTCGGCGATGACCGCACCAGGGTCTGACGGCTCTGCAAGAGTGGAGTGATGAACGACATCGTGGTGGGCGTCATCGCCCTGCTGACCGGCGCCGTGTTCTGTTTCCGCGGTTACCTCGCCATGCGTCTGGTCATCCCGGTGTGGGGCGCCTTCGCCGGCTTCATGCTCGGCGCCGGCATCGTCGCCGGCGACGCCGGCTTCCTCGGCAACGCGCTCGGATGGCTCGTCGGCCTCGCACTCGCCGTCGTGTTCGGTGTCATCGCGTACCTGTACTACGAGGTCTCGGTGATCATCGGAATGATGGGGATCGGGTTCGTGCTCGGCACCAGCTTGATGGTGGCGCTCGGGGTGACCTGGTCGTGGCTGATCGTGCTCAGTGGCGTGGTCGTGGCGGTGGTGCTGGCTTTCGTTGCGATCGTCGGTGACCTGCCGATGGTGCTGCTGACCGTCCTCACTGCCCTCGCTGGGGCCAGCACGATCGTCGCGGGGCTGATGTTGTTGTTCGGAACGGTGGACCTCGAGGACTTCGACATCGGCGTCACCACCGAGAACGTTGCCGACAACTGGTGGTGGTTCGTGCTCTACGGCGGCCTGGTGGTGGGCGGGATCGTCGCGCAGTTCACCGACGTCGACCGCCGCCGTGAGACGCTGCGGGAGGCGTGGGCCACCGGCGTGAGCTCCACCTCCTCGGAAACGTGACGAAGGGGCGGCGGTGAGCACCGAGACGTCCGACTGCGAGCTGCGCGACGACTGGCTGCTCGAACAGGATGTCAACGCTTGGAGCTCGCTCGCCTACGTGGCGGCCGGAATGGTGCTGGCATGGGAGGTGCGCCGCGCCCGACTGCCTCGCGCGGTGTACGGCCTCGCCGCCATCTCGGTCGCCGAGGGGTTCGGCAGCCTGCTGTACCACGGAGCGGCGAGCGACTTCGGCCAGTTCCTGCACGATGTTCCGCTGATCGGGGCCTTGGCGTTCGTGGCCGGATGGCATGTCGGCCGACTCCGCGGGCGCTCCGACTCGGGCTCGCTGATCGGTTTGGCGATCGGTCTCGTCGTCTCGACGATCGTGTGGGCCGTAGCTCCCGGCGCAACCAACATCGCGGTCGGGGCCGCTGTCGGTGTCATCGTCGTCGCCTCGCTGATTGCACGCCGCCGATCGATGCGCGCCGTCTGGTCCTGGCCGCTGCTCGGCCTGGGAGCACTCGCGATCTCGATGTGGGCGCTCGGCACACCGGCGAGCCCGGCGTGCGACGCCGACTCGTGGTTGCAGCCGCACGGGCTCTGGCACGTACTGACCGCGATCGTGGCGCTCGCCTGGGTCGACAGCGCATACGCCGCCGTCGACCCCGATCGAGCCCCGCGAATGTTCCGTCGATTCACGGACCGCACGATCGGCCTCGTCGCCCGCGGGCTCGTGCTCGCATTTCACCGCTCGGTCGACGTGCGCTGGCGGAATCGACTCCCCCGCAATCGTCCGGTCCTCATCGTGGCCAACCACGGCAACGGCTTCGTCGACCCCGTCGTCGTCGCCGGGGTCCTCGGGCGCCTGCCCCGCTTCCTCGGCAAGGCGGCCCTCTGGAAGGTCGTCGTCGCCCGCCCCTTCCTGTCGCTCGCCGGTGTGCTGCCCGTCTACCGCAGTGGCGACGGTGACCGATCGAGCAACAACGCCTCGGTGTTCGATGCCTGCCACCACGAACTCGCACAGGGCGCCACGGTGGCGATCTTCCCCGAAGGGACCACCGGCGACCGCGCCGGGCTCGACCGGGTGAAGTCCGGCGCCGCCCGTATCGCCCTCGGAGCGTTGCCGACTGCCCCCGGCGTCGTGATCGTGCCGATCGGGATGGCGTTCGAGAGCAAGGTCGAGACACGCAGCCGGGCGGTGGTGATGTTCGGTGAACCGATTGTGGTGTCCGAGTTCGTCGGCGCCGGGCTCGGCAGCGACGGCGAACCGAGTCGGGACGACGCGACGGCGCTCACGGCGCAGATCACCGCGTCGCTCGAGGCGGTGTCGCCACACTTCGAGAGCCTCGACGAGCGCTCGATGCTGCGGGCGGCAGCTCGCGAGGAGCGCAGCGAGGCGACAGGTCGATCCTCGGTGCCGTTCGGCGACATCGAGGTGGTGGCCCGGCGCCTGGCGGCAGCGCCGCCAGCGGCCCGCGCGAGGGTGGTGGCTGCCTACCGCGACTTCGCAACGCGTCTGCAACTGCTCGGGATCACAGCGGGTCAGCTCCGACCGAACCGCATTTCGATCGCACGGCTCGTCTGGTCGACACTGGTCCTGCTGATCGCCGGGTCGGCGCTGGTGACGGTCACACTGATCCACCTGCCGGCGCTCGCCATCATCGTGGTCGGCACCGGATTGGTGCGCTCGACGGCGACCAAGGGCACGGTACGGCTCCTCCTCGGTCTCGTCACGCTGCTGACCACGTGGGTGCTGATGGGCATGTGGCTCGGGGACGGATGGGTGGCGGTCGCCGACGGCGTCGCCATCGCCGTCGGCGGCGCAGTTGCACTCACCGTGTGGCCACCGATCGTTCGCCAGACGGGCGTGCTGATCGGCCGGATCAGGTTGCGCGACCGGGTCGGGCTCGTCCCACCGGTGATCGAGGCACGATCCGCCCTCGTCGCCACCGTGCGCGACAGTATCGGGGCCTCCCATGACGACACCTGACGACGAGCTTCTCGGCAACGCTGCGCTCGACAGCGACGTGCTCGACGACGGGATTCCCGAGGCACCGCCGCGCAGCATCCGCAAGATCGTCTTCCGGATCGTCTTCATCATCGCCGCCATCGGCATCTCGACGTGGATCCTCGCCCAGACATTCGACGATCTCGATCCAGCCGAGATCATGGCCGCGGTTCGTTCGCTCGACGACGCCGAGATCATCTCGTTGGCGAGCATGTGGGTCATCTGGATCGCCGCCCAGGGGTTGCTGACCGCCTCGCTGGTACCCGGGCTTGCGGTACGACACGGCATCGTCGCCTTTCTCGGCCCGGCGTCGGTCACCTCCATCGTGCCCGGCCCGAGTGACCTCCCGATCCGGTACCGGATGCTCACGTCGTGGGGTCGCACCACTGCCGAGGCCACATTGGCCGTCGCTGCAGGCGGCATCTTCAGCATCGGGATCAAGCTGGTGTTGCCGATCATCGCCGCAGTCGGGCTCGTGGTCTCCGACGCCCCGCTGAGCGACACCTTGCAGACGGTCGTGACGATCTGTCTGATCGTCGGGCTCGGCGTCGTCGTGCTGGCGTTCGTGCTCGGCTCGGAGAAGCGCACCGAGCAGGCCGGCCGCCTGATCGCACCGGTGTGGTCGAGAGCGCTCCGGCTGCTGCGCAAGCCGACACCGGAAGACCTCCCGGCGCAGATGGTGGCCGCTCGGGCCAACGCGGTGCAGACGCTGCGCGACCGCTGGCTCGTTGCGACCTGGGCGACCGCGTTGACCTCGGGAACGAAGTTCGCGTCTGCTGCTGATGTGCCTGCGCTTCACCGGCGTGAGCGAAGCCGATCTGGGTTGGACCGAGATCTTCGTGGTGTTCGCACTGGTGCAGGGGCTGACCGTGTTTCCGATCACCGCCGGCGACGCAGGTGTCAGCGAGATCGCCTACATCGGCATGCTCACCGCAGCAGCGGGGTCGGAGTTCGTCAACCAGATCTCGGCGGCGGTACTGATCTTCCGGATCCTCACCTGGTTGTTGATCATCCCGGTCGGCCTCGGCACGCTCGGACTCTGGAAACACCAACTCCGCAAGTCGGCCCCGACGACATCGGGGGCCAGCCCCGGGCCGTGATCAGAGGCCGATCGACTTGGCGATGATCGTCTTCATCACCTCGTTGGTGCCGCCGTAGATCGACGTGACGCGGGCGTCGACGTAGGCCCGGGCGATCGGGTACTCGGTCATGTAGCCGTAGCCGCCGAACAGCTGCAGACAGCGGTCGACGACACGGTTCTGCAGGTCGGTGCACCAGTACTTGGCCTGCGCGGCCATCGCCGGGGTGAGCTGCTTGGCGTTGAGCTGCAGGATGCACTGGTCGACGTAGGCCTGAGTGACGTCGATCTCGGTGCTGCACTCGGCGAGCACGAACTTGGTGTTCTGGAACGTGCCGATCGACTTGCCGAACGCCGTTCGCTCGCCGACGTACTCGAGGGTCCAGCCGAGCGCCGCGCGGGCAGCGGCGACGCCGGCGATCGCGATCGAGAGGCGTTCCTGGGCGAGATTGGCTGCAAGGTAGGTGAAGCCCTTGCCTTCGTCGCCGAATCGGTTGGCGACCGGCACCCGCACGTCGTTGAAGAACAGCTCGGCGGTGTCCTGGCTGTGCATGCCGATCTTGTCGAGGTTGCGGCCACGTTCGAACCCCTCCATGCCGCGTTCGAGCACCAGCAGCGACAGCCCGGAGTGGCGTTCGGTGGGGTCCGTCTTCGCGGCAACGATCACGAGGTCGGAGTTGATGCCGTTGGTGATGAACGTCTTGGAGCCGTTGACGACGTACTCGTCGCCGTCGCGGATCGCGGTCGTGGCGATGCCGGCGAGGTCGGAACCGGTGCCCGGCTCGGTCATCGCGACCGCGGTGATGAGGTCACCCGACGCGATGCCGGGCATCCAGCGCTCGGCCTGCTCGTCGGTGCAGTACTCGATGAAGTACGGCGTGCAGATGTCGTTGTGGAGGGTGAGGCCGAGGCCGGCACCACCGATGCCGGCAGCGTTGAACTCTTCGCTGAGGATGGCGTTGAAGCGGAAGTCGTCGGTGCCGCCACCGCCGTACTGCTCGGGGATCGCCATGCCGACGAAGCCGTACTGGCCGGCCGCGGCGTACATCTCGCGTGGGGCGATGCCCGCCTCCTCCCACTCGGGGTAGTGCGGCGTCACCTCCTTCGCAACGAACGATGCGAAAGAGTCGCGGAAGGCCTCGTGGTCGGCGTCGTACAGCGTGCGCATCCCTTCAGCGTAAGGGCGTTACTCGTGGTGTCAGACACCACGAGTAACAACACGGCGCTCTGACCCGATCAACGGGGCGATGGGCGATCGTGCGTGAGCAGCGGTCGGAACTCGATCACGTCGGGGGCGTCGAGTTCCCGATTCCGCGGACGCCCCGGACCCTTGCGGCGGCGGCTGCGGTCGTCCCACCAGCGACGCCATCTCGGAACGTCACGGCGCGGAGCAACCCCAGTGGCGAGGCGTTCTCGCACGAGTGCCACGGCCTGCGGCCCTGCGACACGAAGCGTGACGAGGAGTGCAACGTGCATCGCCGTGATCCGCCCTTCGCACGTGATGACGTTGCCGATCTCGACGACGCGTTCTTCGGACGGTTGCGATCCGTGCTCGGCCAGGAGGTCACCGGCGAGCCAGTGGGTAGCGGCATTGCGGTCGTTCAACAGTCCGGCCGCAGCGACGATGACGGTGCCGGTGGAGCTGGCGGCCGTCCAGGTGGACCGTGGCGCCACGGTTCGTAGCCAGTCGAGCAGTGGCTCGTCGCCAGCGGCACGCGCGCAGCCGATCCCACCCGGAACCAGCACGACATCAGGATGCTGGACGTCGGCGAACGTGGCGTCGATGCGGTGGCCGCCACCTGGCCCCTCGACAGCTCCGACCGAGGCGCCGACGCCGACGAGTTCGGCACCGTCGAGCAGATCGAAGACACACGTGAACGCTTCACACTCGTCGGCCGACACACCTGGGTAGAGCGCCAAGGCCACCTGCATCGTCGAAGTCTCCCACGGCTCGGCCGGCAGGTGACCACCGCACCCGCCGACCGAGGTGTTACTCGTGGTGTCTGACACCACGAGTAACACTGGCTTTGCGCGTACTTGTACCGTGCAACCATGGGGAACGAGACGGCGACGAGCACCGAGATCGACCGGGATGCGCTGCGCGCGAAGTACCGCGAGGAACGCGAGAAACGGCTGCGACCTGACGGGAACGAGCAGTACATCGAGGTCACCGGCGTCTTCGAGCACTACGTCGAGGACCCGTACGTCGAGGCTGTCGACCGTGAGCCGCTGTTCGACGAGGTGACGTTCGCGTTCATCGGTGGCGGCTTCGCCGGGCTCGTGACCGCTGCGAAACTCCGCGACGCCGGCGTCGACGACATCCGACTCATCGAGAAGGGCGGCGACTTCGGCGGCACCTGGTACTGGAACCGCTACCCCGGCGCCCAGTGCGACACCGCTGCGTTCGTGTACCTGCCGCTGCTCGAGGAGACCGGGCACATGCCGAGCGAGAAGTACACCCACGGCCCCGAGATCCTCGACCACTCACGCCGCATCGGTCGCCACTACGACCTCTACGACCGGGCGGTCTTCTCCACCGAAGTGACGTCGCTGACCTGGGACGACGACACCCACCGCTGGATCATCCGCACGAACCGTGGCGACGAGATGCGCGCCAAGTTCGTGTCGATGGGCACCGGTCCGCTGCACCGTCCGAAACTCCCCGGTCTTCCCGGTATCGAGACCTTCGAGGGCCACAGCTTCCACACCAGTCGCTGGGACTACGACTACACCGGCGGCGACCCGGACGGCGCTCCGCTCACCGGCCTGGCCGACAAACGCGTCGGGATCATCGGCACCGGCGCCACTGCGGTGCAGTGCATCCCCCACCTGGCTCGGGCGACGAAGGAGCTGTACGTGTTCCAGCGCACGCCGTCGTCGATCGACGTGCGCAACAACCACGAGATCGACCCCGACTGGTTCCGCGACCTCGAACCCGGTTGGCAGGCGAAATGGTTGATGAACTTCACCACCCTGCAGACCGGCGGCTTCGCCGACGAGGACCTGGTGATGGACGGCTGGACCGACATCAGCAAGCGCATCCGCGACAAGGTGGTCAACTCGGGCAAGCCGTTCAATCGTGAGACGTTCGTCGAGGCCTACGAGGACTCCGACGACGAGAAGATGACCGAGATCCGCGAGCGCGTCGATTCGCTCGTCGCCGACGCCGAGACCGCAGAGGCACTCAAACCGTGGTACCGCCAGCTGTGCAAGCGGCCGTGCTTCCACGACGAGTACCTCGACGCCTACAACCAGCCGGGCACGCGCCTGGTCGACACCGACGGCAAGGGCGTCGAGCGCATCGACGCCACCGGCATCTGGGCCAACGGCGAGCACTTCGAACTCGACTGCATCATCTACGCGTCGGGCTTCGAGGTCGGTACCGAGCTGGTGCGTCGCGCCGGCTTCGAGACCACCGGGCGCGACGGCGTCACGCTGAGCGAACGGTGGGCGGACGGGATGCAGAGCCTCCACGGCATCCACGTGCACGGGTTCCCGAACCTGTTCATGGTCACGCTCGGTCAGGCGGCGAACCTGATCTCGAACGTCCCGCACAACTACCTCGAGTCCGGCCTGACGATCGCGTCGATCGTGCGCCATGCGCTCGACGTCGGCGCCGAAGAGGTCGAGGTGACGCCCGAGGCGGAGGCTGCATGGATCGAACGGTTGGAAGCGGGTGCCCAGGCCCGCATGACCCAGATGCCCGACTGCACCCCCGGCTACTACAACAACGAGGGCCAGCCGATCACCGGCCGCCGCGCCGTGCTCAACTCGATGGCGTTTCCCGAGGGCCCGGTTGCGTACTTCCACTACATCGCCGACTGGCGATCGACCGGCGACTTCGACGGCATCGAATTCCGCCCATGACCTCCCCACCACCCCTCCCCCACCACCCCGGAAAAATGTGCGCCGGGGCAGCACCAGCGGGCCGATCTGCGCACATTTCCGTGGAAGGCGAACGTCTCGCCCGAAACGTGCGCACCAGCAGGTCTCCAGCGGGCCGATCTGCGCAAGTTTCGGATGGGTGAGGTGCGGGGGGCGGCGGGCTGTTCATGAACGTCGTGGTCGTCGGCGGCGGCGTCGCGGGTCTGGCGACGGCGCTGCACCTCGGTCGGGCCGGACACGGCGTCACCGTGATCGAACGCGACGACACGCCGATGCCCGAGACTGCTGACGAGGCGTTCGAGTGGAACCGGCGGGGCGCCCCGCAGGTGCGTCACAGCCATGCGTTCCTCGCCCGGTTGCGCAATCTGCTGCGTGACCATCAGCCCGACATCCTCGAGGCGCTCCTCGCCGAGGGTGCCACCGAGATGCGTTTCGGCGACGGTGTTCCTCCCGAAATGGACTTCGCTCCCGAGCCGGGCGACGAGGACCTCGTCATGATCGCCTGCCGCCGCACCACCTTCGAGTGGGTGTTGCGTCGGGCCGCGCTCGCCGAACCGAACGTGACGATCCGCACCGGCCTCGCCGCCACCGCCCTCCTCACCGAACGCCTCACCACCCCGACCAACCCGAAAGATGCGCACGAGACGAGCACCAGCGGTCGGATCCGCGCACAATTCGGCGACATCCCGACCGTGACCGGGGTACGACTCGACGACGGGACCGAACTCGCTGCCGATCTCGTCGTGGCAGCGAACGGGAGGCGAAGCGCGGTGGCCGAGTGGCTGGCCGAGATCGGGAGCCGCGAAGTGACCGAGACCGTCGAGGACACCGGGATCGTGTACGCCAGCCGCTTCTATCGGCTGCTTCCAGCCGCCGAACTGCCGCCTCGCACCGGGCCGATCGGTGGAGACCTCGGCTACGTCAAGTACGGCACGTTCGTCGGCGACAACCGAACGTTCAGCATCACGCTCGCCATCCCGACCGACGACGACGAACTCCGCCGGCGCCTCGCCGACCCTGCGGCGTTCGATGCGGCAGCCCGCTCATTGCCGGCGACCGCACCATGGCTCGATGGACGAGCCGAACCCATCACGCCCGAGGTCCACATGATGGCCGGCCTCCTGAACAAGTGGAGCGACTACGTCGTCGACCGCGAACCGGCGGCGATCGGCCTGGTCCCGGTCGGCGACGCCGTGCTGTGCACCAATCCGCTGTACGGACGTGGATGCAGTACCGCCTACTGGAGTGCTCACCTCCTGGCAACGGCGGTCGCCGAACAGGGTGACGACACACGAGCTGTGGCTGTTTCCTACGACGAGGCCCTGCGAGCCGAGATCCACCCCTGGTATCGATCGTCGGTCGAACAGGATCGAGAAGCGCGTCGGGTGGCCGCAGCGCTTCTGGCGGGCGAGGACCCCTACGCCGATGCATCCGACCCGAGGACATTCACCCGGTCGGTCCTACGTGACGGTCTGTCCCCCGCGCTGCGAACCGATCAAGTGGTGTTGCGGGCGTTCGTGACGAATCTCAACCTGCTGTCGCCGCCCGACGCATTGCTCACCGACCCTGACTTCGGAGCCAGGATCTTCGCCGTGCTCCAGACGAAGGATCAGCGGCCACCCGAACCCCCGCTCGGCCCCGCCACCCGCGCGAGTTCGTCGACGCCCTGCCCGCCGCCTGATCGTGGTTCCCCGTGCCCTGGGCACGGGGAACCACGGTGACAGCTCGCTCCATATGGAAACCGTCTGTTTTACGTAAATGGATTGTTTGCATCCCGCGAACAATGGCTCGTCAAGATGCCAACAAGATGCGTTCTCAGCTCTTGTAACCGACGCCGAGTGCACGTACTTTCAGCCCCTCACCACAAGCGAGGAGTTGGGCTGCGATGCACACCGCAACGAAGCCGGCGGCAATTCCGACACGGCCACCATTGGACCAATGGCGTGCCGAAGCCGACCACAGCGATACGACGACCGGATGCGTTCTCGTCGTCGCGGAACACGCACTGTTGGGTGTCGGCTTGCGCGCGGCGCTTGCCGAACGCGGCTGGGATGTCGAAACGACCGACGACATGGCGGCGTGCGACGTCGTCGAACGGACACAACGACTTCAGGCGCAGTGCGTACTGCTCGACGTCCATCTGGGCGGCGGCCAGGACAACACCGCCGAGCTGGTCAGGGCGGTCGGTTCGACCGGAGCGAACGTGGTGACGCTGACCGCCGAACGACGCCGCATGGTGCTCGCCGAGTGGCTCGAGGCCGGCGCCGCTGGCTGGATCCCCAAGTGCGCCGACCTCGACGACGTCGACTCGACGTTGACCAAGGTGGTCGGCGGCGAGGCGATCATCGGGCGCACGGAGCGCTCCGAACTGCTGGAGCACCTCCGGGTCGAGCGCATCCGGTTGATCCGAACCAAGGCACGATTCGACCAACTCACGCCGCGGCTGAGGCACACGTGCTCTCCGCCCTCGCCGACGGCCTCAGCGCCGACGAGATCGCCGAACAGCACTATGTGGCGCTGAGCACGGTCCGATCCCAGATCCGCGCCGTACTCCAGAAGCTCGACGTGAACTCACAACTGGCGGCCGTCGCCATCGCTGACGCCCACCGGTGGTTGCTGCCGAACAACCCGTCCTCCGACCGGGACCGGCGGCGCTCGCCATCGGGTGCCGATCGCAGCGACCTGCAGCGGGCGTAACACCAGAACCGCAAGCTCGTCGGCGCCGCAGCCGACAGCTGGGCAACAAGCCTGACGAACGAGCGATCAGGCGTGGAACAGGACGACGGCGAGTGTGCCGGCGATCATCATCGAGACTGCGCCGACGACCACGGCTGCCCCGACGACGACGGTCGCGCCCGCGACCACGGTTGCGCCCGCGACCACCGTTGCACCCCTCCCGACCGCAGTGGCCGCCGCGGAGACGCCGCCGGCGCCGCCGACGACCCCGACCGTCGTGTCGGCGGACCAGGCCCCGTCGACGGTGTGGCTGTGGGTGGGCGCGGCCGGAATCTTCGTCTGCCTCTTCCTCATTGGCGCTCTGCTCTTCCCGCGGGCCCGGGTCTCGAAGGCTCGACTCGGCATCGAAGGGCCACGGACGGCTTCGTCGATGGGGATGAAGACGATCTCGGCGGTCGACGAGGCGCTCGAACGCTATGGAAAACGAGCCGACCTCGGCGAGACCCTTGCGATGGCCAACGTTGCGATGCAACCAGCCGAGTTCACCGCAACCGTCGCAGTTCTCGCGATCGTCGCCGGGCTGGTCGGTCTGGTCGTCGTCGGTCCGATCGTCGGGCTGATCGTGGCGGCCCTGGTGTGCGTCGGAGCTGCGGCCTACGTTCGACGGGCGAGCGATCGTCGGCGAGCGGCCTTCGCCGATCAACTCCCCGACGTGTTGCAGTTGGTCACCACGGCGCTCCGGAGCGGATACGGAATCACCCAGGCGCTGGAATCGGTTGCCGAAGAGGCGGAGGAACCCGCCGCAGCGAGTTCGCCAACGTGCTCGCCGAGTCGCGGCTCGGCCGGGACCTGTCGGAATCGATGCACGCACTCGCCAGCCGCATGGACAGCAAGGACCTCGAGTGGGTCGTGTCGGCGATCGACATCAACCGTGACACCGGCGGCAACCTGTCGGAGATCCTCCAGAAGGTCAGCATGACCATCCGAGAGCGCGCACGGATCGGACGTCAGGTTCGAACGCTCACCGCCGAGGGGCGCCTCTCGGCACGCATTCTGCTCATCTTGCCGTTCGCCATGCTTCTCTGGCAATGGCGAGTGAACCCGGACAACCTCGCGAAGCTCACCGAAGGCATCGGCCTGATCTTCCTGGCGATCGCCGGGGTCCTGCTGGTGCTGGGCTCGCTGTGGGTTCGCCGGATCGTCAACTCGGTGGCGCTGTGATCGTCACCGGCGCAACGAAAGGAACGACATGGACCTGACAATCGTCCTCGGTGCCTCAGC
Source organism: Ilumatobacteraceae bacterium (assembly GCA_963716095.1). Lineage (GTDB taxonomy): Bacteria > Actinomycetota > Acidimicrobiia > Acidimicrobiales > Ilumatobacteraceae > Sva-07. The sequence goes on from CAVQSV010000006.1 coordinate 65,240, forward strand.
CGTGGTCGGGGCTGTCGGCTGCACTCTGGTGGGGCCTGACCGCCCGACCCTCGGCGGCGCGCGGCAATCTCTACGCCGGACTCCCCGAGCCACCGCCGGCGCAGAGCGCTCTCGCCGGCACGATGCGCCAGCTCGGGACATCGGCCAGACGGGCCATGCCCCATGCGCTGGTCGACGGGCTCGAGGTCCGGCTCGTACAGGCCGGCCATCCCGGCGGCCTCGATCTGCCACGCCTCCTCGGCATCAAGGTGACGATGTCCGTGCTCGGCGCGCTGTTCCTGCTCCTGTACGGGCAGGTAGTGCTCGCGGTGATCGCCGCCGTGGTGCTGTTCTTCCTGCCGGACTACTGGGTGCTGAGTGTCGCGCGACGAGCGCCACGAGCAGATCCGTCACGATTCGGCGGACATCATCGACCAGATGACGATCTGCGTGGAGGCCGGACTCGGCTTCGATGCGGCCCTCGCCCGTGTGCGCCAAGACCAACGAGGGGCCACTCACCGACGAGCTGCGCCGAACCATGAGCGACATCAGAGCAGGCGTGCCCCGAGATCAGGCACTGCGTGCGCTCGCCGACCGGGCGCAGGTGCCGGAGATCCGGCAGCTCGTCACCGCACTCCTGCAGGCGCAGAAGCACGGTGTGCCCGATCGCCGAGACCCTTCGGGTCCAGGCCTGCCGAGATGCGCTTGAAGCGGACCCAGCACACCGAGGAAAAGGCGGCGAAGCTCACGGTGAAGATCATCTTCCCGATCATCGTCTGCTTCTTGCCGGTGTTCCTGATCATCACCGTCGGTGCCGGCTCGATGCTCACCATCTTCGAAGCCCTCTGACGCCGTCACGGCTCACCATCGTGGTTCCCCGTGCCCTGGGCACGGGGAACCACGAAGTGACGGCGGAACCGGATCAGGTGGGGCGGGTGCCGAGGGTGACGGCGATGTCCTGAGCGGTGCCGTTGCGCTCGACGGTGACCGTGATCGTGTCGCCGGGCTGATAGGTGGCGATTGCCGCGCCGAGCGAGGTCGGGTCGGTGATCTCGGTGTCGTCGACGGCGACGATCACATCGCCGACCTGCAGCGTGCTGTCGGCGGCACCGGAGCCGTCGGCGATCTCGACGATCTCGACGCCGAGGCCCTCGCCGGTGGGCTGCGTGGTGACACCCATCAGTGCCCGGTCGGGCACGCTGCCGTCCCGGAGTGAGTCGATCACGTCCATCACCGGGGTGATCGCGATGGCGAAGCCGATGTTCTCGGCCCCACCGGCGATGGCGGTGTTGATGCCGACCACTTCGCCGCGTTCGTTCAGCAGCGGACCACCCGAGTTGCCGGGGTTGATGGCGGTGTCGGTCTGCAGAAGGTTGACGAGCTGCACACCGTTCTCGGCGGTGATCGTGCGGTTCTTCGCCGACAGGATGCCGGCGGTCACCGACGGCTCACCGTTGAGACCGAGGGCGTACCCGACGGCAACAAGCTGATCACCCAGGCGGAGGTCGTCGGAGTCGCCGACGGCGAGCGGCACGAGATCGTCACGATCGACCCGGAGGACGGCGATGTCGCGGCTGGGATCACCGGCGACGATGGTTGCCGGCTCGTTGGTCCCGTCTGCGAAGGTCACGACGGTGTCGCCACCGCCATCGACGACGTGGTTGTTGGTGACGATGTAGCCGTCGGCCGACAGCACGAACCCGGTACCGGAGCCTTGGCCTCGGGAGGTCGCCTGCGTCACGGAGACCACGGACGGGCGAGCGGCCTGGACGAGGTCGCCGATCGATCCCGTCGTCGCGACTACGGGTTGGGCAGCCACACCGGGAGTCTCGACGGGCGATGCGGTCGTCGCCGACGAGTCCTGCCCGATGGCGTACCCGCCGACGGCGGCGCCGGTGAGCGCCATGCCGACGAGCACACCGGCACCGAAGCGCACGCGTCCGCGCCCTCGCGGGCGCGGCAGGAGCCGGTGCGGCCGGTGCGGGCGGCTCCCAACCAGGGGTCACGGTGGGGGGCGGCGGGCCCACCGTCGTCGTGGACATCGCAGCGAACGGCTCGCCGGGAATCGAGGACGGACGGTCGGTGTATGGCGGAGTCAGGGGATTTTCCACGTGAGTCACTGTGGGGCGGGTGGGTCAGAATCAGGTGAGAGCCAGGTGATCGGTGGTCGTGAATCGAGATCACCGTCCGCCCCGCCCGCGGAGTCGGCGGGGTGCCAGGCTGGCGACGTGTACACCGAGATCGACTACGAGCTGCGCGATCACGTCGGGATCATCACCATCGATCGCCCGGAGGCCCGCAACGCACTGACGTTCACCACCTACGCCGAGCTGGCCGACGCAGTGGAGACCACCACTGCTCGCTGTCTGGTGATCACCGGACGCGACCCGGCGTTCTGCTCGGGCGACGACGTCAAACAGGTGATGGTCGCCGCCAGCTCTGAGCTCACACGAACCGATCGCGAGCCACGTTTGACCCCGGCTGCGGGAAGCCTGCTCCGCACCGACGTGCCGATCGTCGCCGCGGTCAACGGCGCTGCGGTCGGCTGGGGAATGGAGCTGGCCCTGATGGCCGACATCCGCGTCGCGTCCGACCGCGCCAAGTTCGGTGAGCTGTTCGTGAAGCGTGGGCTGTGCTGCGATGTCGCCGGGCTGGCCCGGCTGGTCGAACTCGTCGGGCGTGAGCACGCCGCTGAGCTGCTGTTCACGGGCCGGGTGATCGATGCGGCTGAAGCACTCGACCTCCGGCTGGTGTCGCGCGTCGTCGACCACGACGAGCTCCTCCCAACCGCCCTTGCCACGGCCACGAGCATCGCCGCCAATCCTCCGCTGGCCGTCCAAGCCCTGAAACGCGGGTTGCGCACGGCACTCGATCCCGACTGGGACGAACTCGGCCGCTGGGTCAGCTCCACCCTCGCCGAACTGTTCCGCACCGATGACCACCGCGAAGGCGTCGCCGCCTTCCTCGAGAAGCGCGACCCCGACTACACCGGGCGGTAGCTGTTACTCGTGGTGTCTGACACCACGAGTAACACGCGCTCAGATCAGGTCGCTCGGCGGTGAGCCGTCGGGCGGCGGCATCGGCTGTGCGTCGGGGTTCGAACGGCGCACCATCCACCAGCTCGCCACCCCGAGCAGGATGACGAACCCGACGATGGCGATCACCGCCACCGTGGTGTCGATGTCGTCGTCAGGATTGCCGGCCCCGACGAGTGTGTCGTCGGGCGTGCTCTCGTCGGGCGTGCTGTCTTCGGGCACCGTCGTCTCCGGGGGAGCCGGCTCGGTTGTTGCGGGCGTCGTATCCGATGGTGCAACAGCACCCGCCGGCCCGGCTGCGGCTGCTGGGAGCGACAGAGCGAGTACGCAGAGCGCCCCGACGCCGATTGCCGTTGCACTCCGTGTGATGTCACGCATCTCGATCGTCTCCCTCGTCATCCGTCTCGGATGAATCCGCCGGTTCGGGCGAGCCCTCTCCCTCGGAGGTCGTGCGTTGCGACACACGATTCGCCTCCACCCAAGCAAGCGCATCCTCGTGGGCATGACGCGTGGTCTCACCGATGAAGGCACTGCTTCGGTAGACGTTGCGCGTCCCGATCACATCGGTCGCACCGGTCACCCGCAGCTGCCGGATGACACGTTCGTTGTCGGTGACCAGCATGAGCTTGCTGTCGACATCGCGCAGGGACTGGGCGTAGGTCTCCAGCACGTCGATCAATGTGGCCCCCGCTTCATCGGCACCACGTACCCGCAGGATCACGACTGCGTTGCGCGACTCCGGCGTCACCGACGGCATCTGCTCGAGCAGCGTCGACGCGGTGGCGAAGAACAGCGCTCCATACGGCTGCAACACGGTGACGGAATCGGGCGGCACATCGGTTCGTGGCTCGACCTCCTCGATTCGGCCGTCGTCGTGGAACACCAGTCGCTTGGTGACCAGCCGGGTCGATTGACGGATCACGAACAAGATCACCGAGATGCCGACTCCGACGAGCACTGCGTACTGCAGCGGGATCACCAGCGTGAGCCCGAACGTGATCGTCATCACGGTCAGCGGCACCGCCCCGGTCTTGGCGACCGACATGATCTGCGCCGGCTTGACCGTGCCGACACCGACCACCATCAGCAGCGCCGCCAGCGACGGCATCGCCACCAACTCGATGATGCCCCCGAACAGCAAGATGACGATCGCCATCACGCCAGCGGCGAAGAACGCCGCCGTCCGGGTCTTGGCGCCGGCGGTCGCGATCAGCGAGCTCCCCGACATCGAGCCACCGACCGGCATCCCCTGGAACACACCGGCGACGATGTTGCCGGCGCCCTGGCCGACGAAGTCCTGGGATTCGTCTTGCTTCGATCCATCCTCGTTCGGGAATCCTGCCGACACGCCGGCACCCTGCACGAGACCGACGAACGCGAGCGACAACGCCGGCACGATCAGCACGACGACGTCGCCCAGCACCGGCAGTGTTGGCAGCGGCAGCGATCGGGGGACGTCGGCGATGTCTCGAACCTGGCTGACATCGCGGTCGAACAGCCGAAACAGCCCGCCGACCGCGGAGCCGGCGAACACAGCGACCACCAGGCCGAGCGCACCCAGCTTGGTGCGTTGCAGCCCGACGATGAGCGCCACGGTGACGACGCCGACGGTGATCGTGGGGATGTCGACCTTCCAGAAATTGAACACCAGGTCGAACGCCCGCACGACCCGGTTGCCACCCTCGGAGTCGTAGCCGGTGAAGTCGTCGAGCTGGCCGAGCACGATGTTGACGCCGACAGCGCTGATGAACCCGGTCATGACGGAGTTCGACACGAACCGGAGGAACGAACCGAGACGCAGCAACCCGGCGAGCACCATCACCACGCCGGTCAACATCGACAGCGTGTAGAGCGCCCGCGCCGGGTCGTCGCGGCTGGCGAGGTCGACGTCGGCGACGATGATCGCCATCGCACCGGTGCCCTGCACCGCCATGAACGCCGTACTGGTGAACAGCGCACCGCCGGCGAGGCCGAACAGATAGCTGTAGAGCCCGGCGATCGGGTTGACCCCGGCGAGCAGGCCGCTCGCCAGACCGTCCGGGACGCTCTCGACGCCGAGCACGAGGCCCGCCATGGCATCGTCCTTGACGGTCTTGCGGTGGAACAGCGAGCGAGGGTTCAAGATGGGGAGGCGCATCAGCTCACCACTCGGTGGGTGTCACGAGGCGACGATCGCAATGCCATCGCCGAGCACCTTGGCCCCGAGGACGACGAACAGCACGGCCATCACGGTGGCGTTGTTGTCGATCAACCATGTCTTCATCGAGTTCAGTGTCGGCGCCGCCTTCTCGCCGGCGATCAGATTGGCGATGACGGGCACCGCGACCGTCAGCGAAGCGAGCACGACGAACACCACCAGCACGGTGACCTCTTCGCCCGAGCTGAGCCCGGCCGCGCTGATCGTCGATGCCGCCGCGATCGTGAGCCCGAGATTCTTCGGGTTGACGGCCGCCAGCAGCAAGCCGATGCCGAACGACTTGCCCATCGTGAAGTCGTCGATCGAGGCCATCCAGCCGGGCATCTCAGCCTCGTCGCCCGGCCCTGGCCTGCTCCGCCATTGCTTGACGCCGAGCGCAACGAAGAGTGCACCGATCAGGATCTTGAACACGCCACTGGCGGTTGTCGGTCCGCTGTCGTTCGCGGCGAGTCCGATGCCGAGGACGATCAGCCCGGCGCCGAGCAGTCCGATGATCCAGCCGAGCAGAAACGACAGGCTGTTGCGCGTCGCCGCTCCCGAGAAGAGCATCAAGATGACGGCGATGATCGGTACCGGGCTGATGGCGACGCCGACCGCGGAGGCCAAGATCGCTCCGATTGTCGCCCCCATCAGTCGCTGCTCCGTTCGGTTGGGTTGATCGTCCGATCGCTCAGTAGATCTCGATGAGGCCGGCGGCGCCCTGGCCGCCACCGATGCACATCGTGACCACGCCGTACTTGGCGTTGCGACGCTTGCCCTCGAGCAGCACGTGGCCGGCGCAACGGGTGCCGGTCATGCCGAACGGGTGACCGATGGCGATCGAGCCACCGTTGACGTTGTACTTCTCGGGGTCGATGCCGAGCGTGTCACGTGAGTACAGGCACTGGCTGGCGAACGCTTCGTTGAGTTCCCAGATGTCGATGTCGTCGACGGTGAGGCCGTGACGCTTGAGCAGCTTCGGCACGGCGTAGATCGGGCCGATGCCCATCTCGTCGGGCTCGCACCCGGCGACTGCCCAGCCCTTGAACGCACCGAGCGGCTCGATGCCCTGGCGTGATGCCTCCTCGTCCGACATCATCACCACCGCAGCGGCGCCGTCGGAGAGCTGGCTGGCGTTGCCGGCGGTGACGTAGTTGCCCTCACCGCGCACGGGCTGCAGCTTCTGCAGGCCCTCGAGCGTGGTCTGCGGACGGTTGCACTCGTCGCCGGTGACGGTGTAGTCGACGATCGTCTCTTCCTTGGTCTCTTTGTCGACGAACTTCATCTTGGTGTCCATCGGCACGATCTCGTCTTCGAACAGCCCGTTCTCCTGCGCCGCGCGCCATGCGCATCTGCGACTCGTAGGAGTACTCGTCCTGATACTCGCGCGACACGTTGTAGCGCTCGGCGACGATGTCGGCGGTCTCGATCATCGCCATGTAGATCGCCGGGTACATCTCGGTGAGCTTGGGGTCCATGTTGACCGCCCCGCCGAAGCCGGGACTGGGGATCGAGATCGACTCGACACCTGCGCCGATCGCAACTTCGACGCCGTCGATGCGGATGTGGTTGGCGGCGACTGCGATCGAGTTGAGGCCCGACGAGCAGTGACGCTGGATGGTGTTGCCGCCGGTGGTGACGGGCAGACCGGCGAGCAGCCCGGCCAGTCGACCGAGGTTGGCCGCGCCGTGTGCGCCGTTGCCGAGAGCGACGTCTTCCACGGTGTCGGGGTCGACGCCGGACTTCTCGACGGCGCTCGAGATCGCATGCGCCGCCATCGTCATGGCGGGCGTGATGTTGAAGCCACCACGGCCCGCCTTGGCGAGACCGGTGCGGGCATAGGAGACGAAGACTGCTTCACGCATGAGAAATTCCTGACTGGCTGACGAGCGGGTGGCTGGAGATGGCGAACCCAGTGTTCGCCGCGCTCCGACGTTAGGCGCCGACGTGGTGTGGCGACGAACGCGGCCTTCGCCGCAGGGTCACATCAGGCCCGGCACCGGCGTGACAGGACGACCACGCCCCCTCAGGTGAGCGACATCCCGCCGTAGCTGATGCCGGAGAGGTGGGCCATCTCGCGGTCGAAGGTGGTGAGGTCGTCGGCGGTGAACTGGTCGAGCCGGTCGTGGCCGCACGCTCGGGCGAGCACCACCATCAGGTCGACGGCCGACTCGAAGAACTGCGCCAGGCGCCGGGCCGACTCGTCGACCACCAGCCGCGATCGCAGGCCCGGCTTCTGTGTGGCGATGCCGACCGGGCAGTTGTCGGTGTGGCAGGCCCGCATTCCCAGACAACCGATCGCCTGGATCGCAGCGTTGCTGATCGCAACGGCATCGGCGCCGAGGGCGAGCGCCTTGGCGAAGTCGGCCGGTTTGCGGAGCCCGCCGGTGATCACGAGCGTGACCTGGTCGGCGCCCGATGCATCGAGATGACGGCGCGCCCGCGCAAGCGCGGGGATCGTCGGCACCGAGATGTTGTCGCGGAACACCAGCGGCGCCGCCCCGGTGCCACCGCCGCGACCGTCGAGGATCACGTAGTCGACGCCGATCCGCAGTGCGGCGTCGATGTCGGCCTCGATGTGTTGGGCCGACAGCTTGGCGCCGATCGGGATGCCACCGCTTGCTGCCCGAACCTCCTCGGCGAGCGAACGGAAGTCGTCGTCGGTCACCAGGTCGGTGAACGTCGGCGGCGAGACCGCGTCGGTCCCTTCCTCGAGATCACGCACCTCGGCGATCCGACCGACGACTTTGTGACCAGGGAGATGTCCACCGGTGCCGGTCTTGGCGCCTTGCCCGAACTTGAAATGGAACGCCTGCACGTCACGCACCTTGTCGATCGACCACCCGAACTTCCCGGATGCCAGCTCGTACAGGTATCGGCTGTTGGCCTGCTGTTCGTCAGGCAGCATCCCGCCTTCGCCCGAGCAGATCCCGGTGCCGGCGAGTTGCGCGCCCTTGGCGAGCGCCACTTTGGCCTCGGCGGAGAGCGCCCCGAAGCTCATGTCGGACACGAACAGGGGGATGTCGAGCCGCAGCGGGGACCCCGCGGCCGGCCCGATGACGGTGTCGGTCGCCACCTCGCTGTCGTCGAAGAGCGGCTTGCGGTCGAGCTGAGCGGTGACGAACTGGATCGAGTCCCACGTGGGGAGCTGGTCGCGCGGCACACCCATCGCCGCCACCGGCCCGTGGGCGCCCGCCGACCCGGCTGCCAGGTTCTGGATCAGCCCGACGTGCGGCTCCTCGGGCGCACCGTGGACGTCGGCGTACTCGCCCAGATAGGCGTCGCGGTCGTAGGGCTGAGGATGGTCGAGCTCCCAGGCTTCGATCTCGTCGAGGTCGACGTGGAGCACCCCGTCGTCCACCCACGACGTGAACCGCTCCAATGCTTCAGAGTTGTTGTACGACGACACGCCGGAGTCGAGCCGGTAGTCCCAGCCGTGGACGCCGCAGATCAGGTTGGCGCCGTCGACGCTGCCGTCGGCGAGCTTGACGCCTCGGTGCAGGCAGCGCCCGTACAGCACCGAGTGCTCATCGTGGGACTCGCCGTAGCGGACCACGACCAAGTCGACGTTGGCGACGAGCACGCCCGTCGGCTCGTTGATGTCGAGGTCGTTCCAGGTCGCGATTGCGTGGGGCTGCATGACGCCCATGGTGGCAGGCGACGCCCCGCGTGTCGTCGCTGGCCCCCGGAGCGGTGACTCAGACGCTGTCGTCGGTCTCGTCGTCGGTGCTGTTGTCGTCGGCGCTGTCGTCGGTCGTGCGTCGTCGCTGTCGGCGCTGTCGTCGGCGCTGTCGTCGGCCGGCCGGATGTCACCGAGCGGCGCCGCGTCATCGATGGTGTCCGGGGCGCGTTCGGTGGCGGTCGTGTCGATGAAATCGGTGGGGTCGAGTTCGTCGAGGAAGGCGCGGAACTGGTCGACCTCGGCGTCGATCGCTGCCTCGAGGGCCACCGGGTCGTCTGTCGGTTCTGCCGGGGCAGCGCGCCGGCTTCGTCGAGCACTGCTTCGGCGACGAACAACGGCGCATGCAGCCGGACCGCGAGCGCAATGGCGTCGGAGGGACGGGTGTCGATCCGTCGCTGGCCGGCCGGGCCGCTGAGTGTGAGGTTGGCGAGGAAGGCTCCGTCGTGCAGTTCGGTGACCTCGACGGCGTCGAGATGTCCGTCGAGCGCATCGACCATGCTGGCCATCAGGTCGTGGGTCATCGGGCGCGGCAGCCGGGTGCCGTTGGCGGCGATGGCGATCGAGCTGGCGTCGGCCTGGCCGACGACGATGGGTAGCAGCCGATTCGGGGCGTCGTGCTCACGCAGCACCAGCGCCGCAGCACCGCTGACGGGATCGACCTGGATTCCAACGAGTTCGACCGAGATCATGTCAACATGATACAGGTTGACTCAACTTTGGTGAGGAGCGCATGTCACAGACGATCGGGGAATACCCCGATGCTCGAGGGCCCTGCTGTCAGGGCGAGCGAAGATGCGCGATGCCGTGCAGGAGGAACTCGATCGCCCGGCCGAGCGGGTCGGAGGCTGCGTCGAGTTCACCGTAGGTGAGCATCGCACCGAACGGTGCGTTCCAGTACGGGCTCGACCCGGGCGCGGTGGCTCCCACGGACCGACGTACAGATACGGCTCGTCGCTGGTGGCATCGCCGGCAGCGGCACCCAGATTGGTGCGCACTCCCGGCGCAGCGGCGAGATCGATGCCGTAGTCGAAGTGTTCCGGCCACAAGCGCCCGACCGATGCGTCAGCACCGGGAACAGAGGCAATCGCCTCGTCGATGGCACGCTGGCCGAGTAGATACCACTCCCCCAGCGCTTGCGTGGCGAGGCCGTCGACGAGCAACGGTTCGTCGGGATCGCCGAGCGCCGGAGTGTCGCCACCGACCCAGAACTCCGGGTCGGGTTCGAAGCCCACCGCCGCGCACAGCTGGCGGATGGAGCTGCCCGCAACCGTGATCACCTCGGTGGATGCTTCGATGCCATTGACGTCGGCGCCGACGACACGCTCGACGAACATCGAACCGCCGACGAGACGCACGCGCTCGCGCTGTGGTCCGGACATCGGCGTGGAGAAGCCGCCTGGCAGCGGCATCAGATCGAACAGCCCGTCGTGACGGAACCTGGCTTGCGCGAGGACGTGGGTCGCCAGACGCTGCAGGGTGCCGCGTTGCACCGGCCAGTCGTCGGCCAGGGGGTGGAAGTTCATCGAGGCTCGCTCGAACGCATCGACGATCGACGCGGGTTCAGCCGAGCGCGTTGGCGATCGCTGTGCGAGGGTCGCGATTCGGGTCACCCGGGTTGTCGAGCGACACGTTGAAGGCATTCAGCGCCTGATTGCGCTGGTCCTCGGTGAGTTCGGCATTCATGATCCGCTCGACCGACGGAGCGAGATCGGCACGCTCACTGACGAGCTGGTGCGCCAACTGCTCGTCGACGGGGAGCTCTTCGATCGGCGTGGAGCCGTCGTGCCAGCGGGTTGCGGGGACCTTCTTCTTGACCATGATGTCTCATCTCAGTTTCGTCGGTTCCCGACCACCGTACCCGGCTCCGGCCGAGACCCTCCCCCAACGCGAACGTGGTTCCCACTGCCCTGGGCAGTGGGAACCACGACTGAATTGCTGGGCTTCGTTGGGTCAGTCGGCCAGGAGGCCGTAGAAGATGAACTCGGTGCGACGGTTCAGCGCCAACGAGGCCGCCGACTCGTCTTCGGCGAGCAGATCCTGCTCGCCGACTGCACGGGCCGACAGGCGGGATGGGTCGACACCCTGGCCCACCAGGTAGCGCACCACCGACACCGCACGGGCTTCGGAGAGCACGTAGTTGGCGGTGGCGTCACCGACCTGGTCGGCGTGGCCGACGACGGTTGCGGTCACGTTCGGGAGCAGGTTCATGACGCCGGCGACCCGGTTCAGCTGCTCGGCGTGCTCGGGCGTCACGTCGGCGCTCCCTGGCGGGAACCGTGGCGAGTTCATCTCGATCACGCGGGTGCCGATGTTCAGTGGCACGGACGGATCGACCGACCAGTTGGCCTCGATCGTGGCGTTCGGGTCGGTGCTGTTCGCCAGGGCGAGGGCTTCGAGCTGAGCGGCCTTCTCCAGGCTGGGCACCCATCCGGTGGCCCGCACGACCGGGCCGTCGTAGATGGCGACGATCGGCTCGGGCGAACCATCGGGCAGCGTCGGATACGCAGGTCCGGCCTGCGTGGTCGGAGGTGCCTCGGTCGTGGGCGGTGCCGTCGTCGGGGCGACCGTCGTCGGCGCTGCCGTCGTGGCCGGCGCCTGCGTGGTCGCAGGTGCCACCGTCGTTGCCGGCGCAGCGGCACTTGTCGGCGGAGCGACCGTTTGGGCGACGTCGTCGAGCTCGGAGGTCGGGGCGCCGACCGTCATCGCTTCGTCGGAGGAGTCCCCTCCGGTTCCGACCAGCACACCGGCGACGACGCCGCCGACGGCAAGTGCCGCCACCAGTCCGAACAGCAGCGAACGCTTCGGACGGGCCGGTGCCGGCTCGGCATCGACCGGCTCCGGCGTCACGGCCGCAGCGCTTGCTGCAGCCATCCCAGCGGGCGGCATCGGCGGCGGCGGGGGTGGCGGCGTCGAACCCGATGGGGCGCTGGAACCCAACGGCGGGAGCGAATTGTCGGAGGGAGTCTGATCGGTCATGAGCGGAACCTGCCTGTTGTCTCGGCGATGGATCCCGCCGCACGTACGCCGGAACCCGATGACATTTCAGGTATCGGCAGGTTGCAGTGCTCCTTGAGGAAATCTTCACCGAATGCGCGGCAAGACCCACTGCGCCGCCATCGCACGGGCAGCACACACCCGCAAACAGCCACGGGCAGTGATCGCCGACCTCGCACCGTGGAGCGCAGCACTAGGGTCAACCAGCCATGAGCTTCGACGTGGTGATCCGCAACGGCCTGCTCGTCGACGGCACCGGAGCGATCGGCCGCCCTGGCGACCTGGGCATCACCGACGGTCGGATCACCGCGATCACCGCGGACGGCGACGATCTGTCGACCGCGGAGACCGCTCGCACCGTCGATGCCACCGGTCGAATCGTGGCCCCCGGTTTCATCGACATCCACACCCATTCCGACCTGTCACATCTGGTCGATCCTCGCGCCGAGAGCCAGATCCGCCAGGGTGTCACCACCGAAGCGATCGGCCAGTGCGGCATCAGCCTGGCGCCGTGCACGCACGAGAGCCGGGCGACGCTGTTCGGCCAGATGGGTGCCGGCGACCGAGGCGACTGGACCAGCTACGGCGAACTGCTGGCCACGATGGACGACGCGCACATCGCCACCAACGTGGTCGGCATGGTCGGCCATGGCGCGCTGCGCCACACGGTGATGGGCGCCGATCAGCCCCGACCCGCCACCGACGACGAGATCGCCGCAATGGTGGCGCTGCTCGAACAGTCACTGGAAGAAGGGGCCTTCGGGTTCACCACCGGACTCGAATACCACCCGGGCAAGTCGGCGACCTTCGACGAATTGGCGGCGCTGTGTTCGGTGGTCACCGCGGCCGATGGCATCTATGCCACGCACTCGCGCAACCGCGACCGGCGGTACTTCGTCGGCTTCGGCGAGGCACTCGACCTCGCACGCGAGAGCGGCGTGCGGCTCCAGATCTCCCATGTCAACCCCAAGTACGGCCGCCCCGAACGCACGATGGCCAACACACTGCAGATGATCGAGTGGGCTCGCGACGAGGGCCTCGACGTGGCGATGGACATGATGCCGACCAACTGGAACCACACCACTGCAACGGCGATGTTGCCGTCGTGGTCGTTCGGGCTGTCGACCGACGAGATGTTGGCGCTGTTACGGACGGTTGACGGCCGCCGCCGTCTGCGCCGCAATCCCCTGCCGATGTGGCAGCTGGTGGTCGAGGAACGCTGGGACCGGATCCGCCTGCTCAGTTCGTCGGCGAACAGCGAGCTCGTCGGCCGCACGATCGCCGACATCGCTGTCGAGCGGAACACCGACGACGGGTGGGACGCGCTCTTCGATCTGCTGCTCGCGGAAGGCGCCCGGTTCAAGGGGCTGATGCTGACCGGCGAGGCGTTCGCCGAGGAGGACAACCGCCTGGCGCTCGAACACCCGCTGTGCGCCGTCGAGTCCGACACGATGGCAGCCGCCAACGACGGTCCGCTGGCCGGTCGCATGATGGGCGTGCTGGGCTACAACTGGGTGGCCCGCTTCCTCGGGCACTACGTCCGCGATCAGCGGGTGTTGAGCCTGGAAGATGGTGTGCGACGCTTGACGCAGTTGCCGGCCTCGCGGCTGGGGCTCACCGACCGTGGCGAACTGCGCATCGGTGCTGCCGCCGACGTGGTCGTGTTCGACCTCGAGGGTGTCCGCGACAACTCGTCGTTCGCCGACGCGACCGTGTACGCCGACGGCATCGACGAGGTCATCGTCAACGGTGTCACGGCGTTCTCGAACGGAACCCGCACGCCGGACCACGCTGGTCAGGTGCTGCGCCGCACCTGACCTCGACCGGCGACACCGGCGGGAAGCTGGTGCGAGACTGGTGGGTATGGGACGTTCGACCCGAGCAACGAGGCCAGCGTTGCCCGAGACTCGGAGTCGTGAACGTGGTCGCTGACGAGCAGCCGATCGAACGCAACCGGGTGGTTCGCGGCGCGTGGTTCGTGCTCGGCTGGGCGGCGGTGGCACTCGGAGGGGTCGGTGTCGTGGTGCCCGGCTTGCCGACCACCGGGTTCATGGTCGCTGCAGCTGCATGCTTCGCGAAGTCCAGCCCACGCTTCGAGCAGTGGGTACTCGACTTGCCGGGAGTCGGTAAGGCGGTGGCCGACTACCGCTCAGGGCTCGGCATGCCCCGTCGAGCGAAGGTGGTCGCCATCTCGATGATGACCGTGGCGATCGCGATCAGCGTCGGCCTGCTCGTCGACCACCCCGCTGTGCGCATCACGATCGTGGCTGCCGGCGTGATCGGCGCCTGGTACATCGTCCGCCGGGTGCCCACTGCCCCACCCTCACCATCCCCGACGGAAGGACACTGACATGGACCTGCTCGAAATCGAGGACGCACGCCGCCTCCGCCGCGAGGAAGCCGCAGCCTGGTTGCATCAACTCGCCGACTCGCTCGCTCGCCACAACGAGGTCGAGTTCATCCGCGACGGGTTGCGCTATCGCGTCGCGGTTCCCGACGAACTCGAGTTCGAGGTCGAACTGGAGGTCGAGGACGACGGCACGAAGTTGGAGATCGAACTCCACTGGTGACGTCGCCACCGCGCTGGCGATGAGCGAACCCACCAGATCTGCGGGATTCGCTCATCGTCGCCGACGGCGACGGCGTCCCGTCATCCGCAGCCGAGGGCGTTGAACACCTCGACGACTTGCACGAGTGGATAGTCGCCGACACGTTCGTCCCAGCGACCTTCGCTGTAGGCAGCGAGGTCGGCTTCGAGGTTGTCGAGCCCAGCGCGCATCGACCCGAACGACTCACCTTCGACGTCCTGGTACGGCCGCAGCACGGCGATGTCCGCCTGGAGGTCCTCGACGGTCGTGAACTCGAAGACCAACTCGAGCGCCTCCTGCTCTTCGAGCACCGACAACTGTGCTCCGGTGTCGCGCACTCCGAGGACGGCCTCTTCCAGCGCCGCGCAGTCGACGTTGGCGGTGTCGACATCGTCCGATTCGGACTCGGTCGGCGCGGTGGTTGCGGCTGGCTGGTCGCCATTCGACTCGACCTCGACGCCGGCATCGCCGCCCGTGTCTGTGGCGTCGTCGGACCCATCCGATGAGCACACGCCCACGATCAGGGCGCACACGACGACCGCGGCGCGCAGCGCACGCCGGGATCTGAGGTCTGCTCCGATGGTTCCGGAGCGACGTGAGCTGGGTTCGAACGACAACTGCATCTCTTCATTGTTCTCGCAGCCGTCGCCGACGCATATGGGCCGATCGACGTAGGGCCACGGCTGCCGGGTCGTCACCCCGCCGCGATGAGCGAACCCACCAGATCTGCGTGGCTCGCTCATCGCTCGGCACCTGCCATGCTGGGGAGGCCGGCCTGGCAGGCCGAGCAGAGAGTGAGGGCCCGTGGACACCGCAATCGCCATCGAGAACGTCGTCAAGACGTTCGGAGCGACCCGAGCGCTCGACGGATTGAACGTCGAGGTCAGCACCGGTGAGGTGCACGGTTACCTCGGACCCAACGGCGCTGGGAAGTCGGTGACCATCCGGACGCTGCTCGGGCTCCTGCGTCACGACAGCGGCACGGTGCGCCTGCTCGGTGGCGACCCGTGGTTCGACGCCGTCGACCTCCATCACCGGATCGCGTACGTTCCCGGCGACGTCAGCCTGTGGCCGAATCTGTCGGGCGGCGAGATCATCGACTACTTCGGACGCCTGCGCGGCGATCTCGACACGGCGAAACGCGACGACCTGATCGAACGGTTCGAGCTCGACCCGACGAAGAAGTCGAGCACCTACTCGAAGGGCAACCGGCAGAAGGTGGCGCTGGTGACAGCGCTGTCGTCGAACGCCGAGCTGTTGCTGCTCGACGAGCCGACGGCCGGGCTCGATCCGCTGATGGAAACCGTGTTCCAGTCGGCGATCGCCGAGGCCGTCGCCGAAGGACGCACGGTCTTCCTGTCGAGCCACATCCTCGCCGAGGTCGAGAAGCTGTGCGACCGGGTGACGATCATCCGCAACGGACGCACGGTGCTGAGTGGCACGCTCGACGATCTGCGCACGACCACACGCACCAGCATCGTCGCGGCAACGGAACGACCACCCGATGGTCTCGCTGATGAACCCGGCGTGCACAGCGTGCACACCGACGAAGCGGGCCACGTGCACGTCCAGGTCGACAACGCCCGATTGGCCGACGTGATGCGAGTACTCGCATCGTTCGAGATCATCTCGCTCGTGAGCCAGCCGCCGACGCTCGAAGAGCTGTTCCTCGCCGAGTACGACGTCAGCACGCCCGTGAGGAACGCGCAGATGCCGGCACCCGCCGACCCGGAGGCCCGGTTGTGAGCACGCTCACCGCCGGCGACACCACTTCGTCCACGCAGGCCGCGCCTCGCCAGGAGCGGCAACCCGAGCCGCTGGCGCGGTTCTGGACGCAGCTGCGCTTCATGGCGCGGCGCGACCGGGTCAGGGGGCCGGTGTGGGTGGTCTCGTTCGTCGGCCTCGTCGCCGCCTCCGCGGCCAGCGTCGTCGGGCTGTACTCGACACCCGAGGACCTCCAGTCGTACGCCACCGTCGCCCAGGCCAATGCGGCAATCAAGGCGCTCACCGGCCCCGGATACGGCCTCGACGACCCGACCCAGGGCGCCGTCGTGATGAACGAGGTGTCGCTGTACACCTACGTCGCGATTGCGCTGATGTGCATCTTCATGCTGGTGCGCCACACCCGTGCCGAGGAGGAGACCGACCGCGCCGAACTGGTCCGAGCCGCGCCGGTCGGGCGCTATGCCACGCTCGCCGCTGCGATCACCTGGGTGTTCCTGCTGTCATTGGCAATCTCGGTCGGCAACTCGATCGTGATGGTGGCCTTCGGCCTGTCGGCCGGCGGGTCGCTCGCCTACGGAGCGGCCACGCTGGCGACCGCCTGGGTGTTCATCGGCATCGCCGCTGTCACCGCGCAGGTCGCTGCGAGCGCCCGGGCCTCGCTGTCGATGGCGGGATCCGTGCTCGGCTTCTTCTTCCTGGTTCGAGCGGTCGGCGACATGGGCAACGGTTGGATGACGTGGCTGTCGCCGATCGGAGTCGCCCAGGCGATCCGGCCGTTCGCCGACGAACGCTGGTGGGTGCTCCCGCCGCTCGTCGTGCTCGGGACGGCGCTGGTCGTCGCCGGGTGGATGTTGATGGGCCGGCGCGACCTCGGAGCAGGGCTGATGTCGCAGCGTCCCGGGCCGGCGGAAGCATCCGAATCGCTCGACTCCCCGTTCGCGCTGGCCGTCCGGCTGCAGCGGGCATCTGCAACCGGCTGGCTTGCCGGGATCACGATCATCGCGTTCTTCATGGGGCTCGTCGCCGACCAGGCAGATGCGTTCGCCGACAACGAGGCGATTGCAGAGCTGTTCGCGCAGTCCGGTCAGGGAACGATCACCGAGACGTTCCTGGCGACCGTCGTGCTGATGCTGGCGCTGTTCTCGTCCGGGTTCACCGTTGCCGCGGTGCTCCGTCTGCGCTCCGAGGAGATCGCGGTGCGCGCGGAGCCGATACTGGCCACGCCCGTCGACCGGCGGAGCTGGTTGTGGAGCCACCTCGGTGTCAGCGTGATCGGATCGGTGGTCCTGATGCTGTCGGGTGGCCTGATGACCGGGCTCGGCTACTACGCCGTGACCGGCGATCCGGACCAGCTCCTGGCGTTGACAGGGGCCAGCGCGACCATGGCGGTCGGTCTGATCGTGCTCGCGACGTTCACCGCTGCACTGTTCGGGCTGTCGGCTCGCCGGTCGATCTTCGCCTGGAGTTCGGTCGCCCTGGTGTTGGTGGTCGGCTTGCTCGCCGAAACGCTGAGCCTCCCGCAGTGGGTGCGCAACGTGTCGCCGTTCGAGCATCTCCCGGCGATGCCCGCCGCGTCGTTCGATCTGGTGCCCGTGATGATCCTGTTGATCGTTGCGGTCGCCCTGGAAGCGTTCGCCGTGTTCGCGCTCCGACGTCGCGACATCGGCTGAGCGTCGGTTGGGGCGTTCTCGGGTCAGCGGTCGAACACGGTGCGGAGTCCCGAGAAGGCCCACTCGAGATCGACGGGAACGGCCTGGTCGAGCGGCGCCCGGACGCTGAGCGCCTCGAGCAGATCGACCGCCTTTCCGACGAGGACGAAGTCCGACCCCGCGGCGCCGTCGGTGACGGCGACGTCGGAGCCGATCGAAACGTGGAACGACGTTTCGGGGTCGCTGGCGGTCACGTCGAAGCCACCGGACCGGGCCGCGCCACGCGTGAGCGCCAATCCGGGAGCCAGCGAGGCGACGTAGCGCAGCGAGGCGATGATCTCATCGGGTTCTTCGGCTGGCGCCTCGCCGAGCGGGAGCAGGATGTCGCGTTCGTGGATCCACGAATCCCACAGCGCATGGTGAGCGACGGCGCTGACGCTGACGTGGCCGGGAGGCGCCTCGGCCGGCAGCTCCCAGTCGGACGGTGCGAGCTCGGCGACCAGCGCCGCCAGCGACTCGGTCGACGCAGCGAAGGCCTCGACGACATCGGTGACGCCCTGATCGGAGGTGGCCACCATCTGCGCCGGCGTGGCGACCGGGTCGAAGCTCGCAAGGATCTCGGTGGGCGTACCCGCCACGCCGGAGCCGATCGACGCCTCCCAGAACGAGTTGGTCGACGACAGGTGAATCGCCACGTCGAGCGCCGACCAACCATCGCATCGGCTCGGGTGTGACCACTGTTCCTCGCTCAGCCGGCCCAGGGTCTCGGCGAGACGGCGCCGCTGACGGATCAGCGGGACCCCGATCGCAGCGGGGTCGCCGTCGAGGGTGAGCAGCGGGGTGACTCCGTAGCGGGGCGACAACAACATCGGACCATCATCGCACCCGCTTCGGCCCTCGTTCTGTCCTTGCCTCGAGCGGTGGTGGTCTCCATGCTTGAACCAGGAACCGAACAAAGGAGAAGCACATGGACATCCGAGGCCTGGGCTACATCGGGGTCACCGCCGAGTACGTCGACGAATGGCGCCCATACGGCGAGTTGTTGGGCGCCATGGTGTTCGATGACAGCGTCGGGCTCCGGCTGCGATTCGACGACCGACCGTACCGCGTGCTCGTCGGCAAGGGGCCGGACGGGTTGGCGTTCGCCGGGTGGGAGCTGCCGGACTCGGACGCGCTCGAGGCCGCCGTCACCCAGCTGAGTGCGGCCGGACTCACCGTCGACCGTGGATCGATCGACGAGTGCGAGCATCGGCGAGTGCGCGGACTGGTTCGAGCCACCGACCCGGGAGGGTTCACGCTCGAGCTGTTCCACGGACCAATCCTCGATCACCGGCTCTTCGTGTCACCCACCGGCGTCAGCGGGTTCACGACCGGGGCTCAAGGAATGGGGCACATCGTGCTGGGCACCCCCGCGCTCGATGAGTCGGTCGACTTCTACACCAATGTGCTCGGGTTCCGGGTCAGCGACTACTGGCGGCCCGGAGACGATGACGTCGTCTTCCTTCGCTGTAATCAGCGCCACCACAGCCTCGCCCTCGTCCCGGCATCAGAACCGGCGCTCTACCACTTCATGGTCGAGGCTCGGACACTCGACGACGTCGGCTACACCCTCGATCGTCACATCGACTCGGGCACGCCGATCTCGATGACCCTGGGCAAGCACACCAACGATCACATGGTGTCCTTCTACAGCCGCTCCCCCTCGGGGTTCGACGTCGAATTCGGATGCGGCGGACTCCTCGTCGACGACGCGACCTGGACCGTCACCCAGATCACCAAACCGAGCTTCTGGGGCCACCGTTCCCCGACCTCATAGCCATCTCGACGAGGTCGCGCCGAGCAAGCGCGCCCGCCGGGTCTCGAGACGTCAACGAGAGCAACGCAACACACTGCGAACGCCCACGCCGAACGCTCAGCGCCGCAGATCTGCGATCAGACGAGCGAGCCGGTCGCTCACCTGGCGGGGCACGAGCGGGTTCGTCACCGCGATGCCGAGCGCGTCCACCCCGACGAGGTACCGCTGCCGCGGGCGGCTCGACTCGACTGCGGACACGATGGTTCGGGCGACGATGTCCGGTGGCGGAGCGAGCGTCGTGACGAGCTCCGCCACCTGCTGCATGCGTCCGTATGCATGCTGATACGGCGAGTCGCCGGCCGACTCGCGTTCGGCGGCCTTGGCCTTCGCTCGCTGCTCGATCTCGGTCTTGAAGAAGCCGGGCTCGATCACCGAGACCCGCACACCGAACGAGGCGACCTCCATCCGCAGCACGTCGGACAACGCCTCGAGGCCGAACTTGGACGCGTGGTACCAGCCGTTGAGTGGCAGGATCGCGGCCCGACCAGCGATCGAGGAGATCATCACGATGCGACCGGCGCCGCGCTCGCGCATCGCCGGCAGTGCGCACGACGACACCACCGCCGGCGCGATCAGGTTGACGTCGAGCTGCCGGCGTGCTTCGGCCGCCGACACCTCCTCCACCGCTCCCAGCTCGCTGTACCCGGCGTTGTTCACGACTGCGTAGAAGTCCGGCAGCTCCGACCAGCGGTCGACGACGGCGTCGTGGTCGCTGACATCGAGCACGAGCGGGTGGACGCGGTCAGCGACACCGGCCGCGCTCGCAGCCTCGGCGAGCGCGTCGGCCTTGGCAGCCGAACGAACCGTGCCCCAGGTGTCCCACCCGCGGTCGGCGAACCGCAACGTGGACGAGAGTCCGATCCCCGAGTTGGCTCCGGTCACGAGAACCGGACCTGGTCGATCACCCATGCTGCACCTCCCTCTCGGTCCCGAACGTAGCGAACCGTGGGCGTGCCGCGACCAGTCGATGTGCGCCGCCGAACAGCGCTTCGTCACCAACTCGGCGCGTCGGCTCCCTTCCTCGACCCGCACTCCTCGTGAGAGGAATGGGGTTCGACGACTGCCGGGGCTGCGGACGCGCAGGCCGTGGCGGGTCGAGATGGTGCTGTTCAGTGCGTGAATTGCAGATCGAGGATCGCCCGGTAGGTCGCCACGTACTTGTCGACCATCGTGGAGACATCGAACCGGGTGACCGCCGCGGCGCGGATCGAGTGTCGGTCGAGATCTCCAGCGTCGTCGACCGCCTCGCACGCTTCGTCGAGGTCGGTCACGAGGTAGCCGGTTGTTCGGTGATCGATCAGCTCGACCATCGAGCCCCTGGCGTTGGCGATGACGGGTGTTCCACAGGCCATGGCTTCGACGACGCTGTAGCCGAATGGTTCGTCGAAGTCGATGAGGTGCAACAGCGCGTGTGCCCCACCGAGGACCGCGGTCCGGTCGGCGGCGGTGATGGGACCGAGGTACCGGACACGATCGCCGTCGATGTGCGGTTCGACATGGTCGCGGAAGTACTGCTCGTCTTGGATGATGCCGGCGATGTCGAGCCGGCGACCGGTTCGGTGGGCCACCTCGATGGCGTGGGCGGTGCCCTTGTCGGGATGGATCCGCCCGAAGTACAGGAGATGGTCGCCCGGTGTGGGGTGAACGGCGAACGCGGCGGTGTCGATGCCGTGGTGGATGGTGGCCGCGTAGTAGAGGTTGGGGTGCCGATCGCTGTCGCTGATCGCGACGTAGTGGGTGGTGGCGTCGTAGCGCTCGTAGACCGGCAGGATTGCGGGCGACGAGAACCCGTGGATCGTCGTGACGACCGGTGTGTCCACGAGGCTGCTGTAGGTGAGGGGAAGAAAGTCGAATCCGTTGTGGATGAGATCGAAGTCGTGGGCGCGCTCGAACACCGACGCGATGTGGAGGCACTCGGCGACCTTGGGGTCGATCGCCGGGTCGTCGGACCAGCCGCCTGACGCAGTAGCGCAGAGCGCAGCGCTGGTGATCGAGTCGGCGGTGGCGAAGAGGGTCACATCGTGACCCGCGGCGACGAGGCCTTCGGTGAGCAGCGACGCGAACTGCTCCCACGGCCCGTAGTGGCGCGGCGGGGTACGCCACGCAATGGGTGCGATGACCGCGATCCGCAGCGGTGATCCGGATCCGGCACCGTGGGGGCGAGCGGTGATGTGCTCAGGGTACCGATGCCGGATCGGGAAGCGGGGCAGTACAGTGAGCTCACGTCTCTTGGACGAGTGCACCCGCTTGGGCTGGACGACCGTTTCGGTTCCGTCGCCCCCCACAGGCCCGCCGCATCGGCTGAGCCGAACAAGGAGTCTGTGTGCACACTGCCATCCCCGTCCCCGCCCCGTTGGCGGCCAGGAAACACAATCGATCCTTCGGGATCCTGTCCAGCTTCCCCCCGACCTCGTGCGGGATCGCCACGTTCTCGGCGGCGCTCGCGGCGGGCCTGATCGCTGATGGCGCCTCGGCCAACGTCGTTCGCTGCGGGCCTTCACCCGAGATCGAGGACGTCCTGGTGGTGGCCTCGCTCGCTGATGGGCCTTCGTCGAGCACACCGACCGCAATCGAGGCGCTCAACGCCAACGACTTGGTGATCGTCCAGCACGAGTACGGCCTGTACGACGGGCCCGACGGCGAGGCGCTCATCGACCTGGTCGACGCGCTCGAGGTGCCGATCGTGGTCGTGGCGCACACGGTCTTGACCGAGCCGACTCCGAATCAGCGGCGCGTGCTCGAACGCGTCTGCGCGGCGGCTGATGCCGTCGTCGTCATGACCGAGACAGCCAAGGCACGGCTGTTCGCCGGCTTCGATGTCGACCACGCACGCGTCGTCGTGGTCCCGCACGGAGCGGCGACACCGGCCGATGGTCCCCTGACCGCCCAACGGGCGATGCACGATCCTCCGAAGCTCCTGACGTGGGGCCTGTTGGGGCCTGGCAAGGGCATCGAGTGGGCGATCGACGCGCTCGGGCACCTGGACGACCTCGACACGATGCCGGAGTACGTGATCGCCGGAGCAACGCATCCGAAGGTCCGCGAGGCGAACGGCGAGGCGTACCGGGAGATGCTCGTCGAGCGCGCAGCCACGTCACCGGCAGCAGCGTGCATCTCGTTCGACGACACCTATCGGGATCTCGCTTCGTTGACCGATCTCATTCAGTCGGCTGACGTGGTCGTGCTGCCGTACGACTCTCGCGAGCAGGTGACGTCCGGGGTCTTGGTCGATGCAGTGGCAGCTGGGCGACCGGTCGTGTCGACGGCATTCCCCCACGCCGTCGAGCTGTTGGCGAGCGGGGCTGGAGTCGTGGTGCCGCAAGGAGATCCAGTGGCGCTCGGTCGTGCGATCCGATCGGTCCTGACCGAACCTGGGCTGGCAGCATCGATGGCGGCCGAGGCGCGACGCCTGGCGCCCGAGTTGGCCTGGCCGGCGGTGGCTCGCCGATATGTGCAGTTGGCGGAACAGATCGTGGCCTCACGACAGTCGACCGTCGCCGCACGGGAAACGGTCACGTGGTGACGCTGCCGTCGTTCGACCACGTCCTCTCGATGACCGACGACATCGGGATGTTCGAGCATGCCGACCATGCCCAGCCGCGCTACGAGCACGGGTACTGCACCGACGACGTGGCCCGGCTGCTGATCGTGGTCGCTCGTGAACCCGACGCAAGCCAGGAGCTGCGCGAACTGGGTCGAACCGCATTCCGGTTCATGTCGGGGTCGCAGAGCGCGACGGGACGGACTCGAAATCGGCGGGGCGCCGATGGACGCTGGCAGAGCCGGTACGTCGTCGACGACTGCTGGGGTCGCAGCTTGTGGGCGTTCGGTACCGCCGCTCGTGGAGCGCCGGAGGCGTGGATGCGATCGAGCGCAACGTCGTACTTCAACCACGGCGTGAAGCAACGCTCGCCGCATCGACGAGCGATGGCGTTCGCGGCGCTCGGTGCCGCCGAGATCGCTGACCACGATCCCCGTCACTTCCACGCTCGCGCCCTGCTCGCCGACGCTGTCACGACCATCGGCCCACTGTCGCCCGAGGCGGGCTGGCCGTGGCCGGAGCCACGGTTGTCGTATGCGAACGCGGCGCTACCCGAAGCACTGATTGCCGCCGGCGATGTGCTGCAGCGTCCGGACGTGGTCGACCATGGGCTGACACTGCTGGGTTGGCTGCTCGACCGCGAGACCGTCGACGGGCATCTCTCACCGACACCGGTCGGCGGTGCGGGTCCGGCCGACGGCACTCCGCGTTTCGACCAGCAGCCGATCGAGGTCGCCGCATTGGCCGACGCATGCCACCGCGCCCACCTGGTGACCGGCGACGAGCGTTGGCGAACGGGTGTCGACCTCGCCATCGGCTGGTTCGCAGGCGACAACGACGTCGGCGCCGTGATGTGGGATTCGGAGACCGGCGGTGGCTACGACGGGTTGACCGCGACGGGCCCGAACCTCAATCAGGGCGCCGAGTCGACGCTGGCGTTGATCTCCACCCTGCAGCATCAGCCGCGTGTTGCGCACCGCCAAGCGGTCGCAGCGTTCAGTGGGCCGAGCTGGTCAACCGGCTGAGCAACTCGTCGAGTGCGATCGTGGCAATACGGGCGCCCACGTCGGCGTAGCCGTATGGCAGCACGAGGTGATCGCCGTGGATCATGCTCCCGCACGAGTACACGACGTTGGGGACGTAGCCCTCTCGCTCGTCGGCTTGCGGGCTGAGCAGCGGCTCCTTCAGGTGTCCGATCACTCGAGTCGGATCATCGAGATCGAGCAGGAGTGCGCCGAGTGCATATTGTCGAAACGGCCCGACCCCATGGGTGATCACGAGCCACCCAGCCTCGGTCTCGAGCGGTGAGCCGCAGTTGCCGAGCTGCATCAGCTCCCAGGGGCGTTCGGGTTCCTGGATCACGGTGGCGTCACGCCACACCCGGATGTCGCTGGAGGTCATCACGTAGTTGTTGACGTTGTCCTGGCGGCCCAGTGCGACGAACCTTCCGTCGATCCGGCGCGGGAAGATCGCTATCCCCTTGTTGTGGGCGGCGCGGCCGGTGAGGGTCGCAACCCGGAACTCCAAGAAATCCTTGGTCTCGATGAGCTGCGGCAGGATCTGGTGGCCATCGAACGCGGTGTAGGTCGCGAAGTACGTGATCTCGCCGTCGTCGTCGAACCGGACGAAACGCGCGTCTTCCATCCCGCTGCTCTCGGTGGCGCCACTCGGGAACAGCACGCGTTCGGAGAGGTTGACCGACGCAGAGAACGAGGTTCGGTAGTTCGACGACGCCAGCCAGTGCAGCACCCTCGTCGTCTCACCCGACAGGGCGTGGCTGATGCCGTCGTCGTCGTCGAGGGCGCCGATCGCTGCTTCCAACTCCGCCATCGTGAATCGATCCTGGAGCCGGGCGAGGACCCGCTCTTCGACGTCGTTCAACATCGCCATGTCACCGAGCTTGGTGGTGAAGAAGCCCTTGTCGTAGGTGTGCGGCCGGCGGACGCCCGTCACCGCGTAGCCGCTGGTGGGATCGAGTTCGATGGAGGCGTCGGCGGCGATCACACCCGAGCGAAACTCGACCGACGAGATGTGGCCCTCACCAATCGCGCGCAGACTCATGACGAAGCGGACCTCGCCACGCGCGATGCCGGACTGATCCGGTGCGGCCACGATCGACGGATTCCCGAGCGCCGCGGCTTCGATCGAGTACTCGTGTGTGAAGTACGCCCCGATCAGGCGGCGGCGATCGCGTGACAGCGCGGCCGCTGGCAGGTCGAGATGATCGAACCCCGCGTTGACCATCTCGTACTGCTCGTCGAGCACGGCCTCGAGGTTGCGGTGGCGCATGGTGAAGCGCTCACACGCTTCGGCAAGGGTCACGGCGACCTCGTGCTCCGGCATCGCCATGATCCGGTCGAGCACCACCTGCATGCGCGATGACCCCTCCGCATACGTCTGCTCGCCCGGCAGGAACGGCTTGGTGATCACACGCCGCGGGTCGGGCGCAAGCATGACCGAGTCACAACGTCTCATCCGGAGTGCATCCACTGGAACTCCCGGTCGCAGTTGTGAAGATCGCCATCGAGGTGGTGGCAACCACCGTCACGGTACCGCCGGCCGAGTTCACCTACTCCGCCGACGTGAGGCCGAGGCGAGCTGCCGCTGCAATGGCGGCGGCGCGGTTGTGGACGCCGAGCTTGATGTAGGTGTTCTCGAGGTGGCGGCGCACGGTTCGTTCGCTGTAGTTCAGGTCGTGAGCGAGGTCGACGATCGTCCGACCGGACGCGACAGCGCGCAGCATCGTGATCTCCGAATCGTCGAGGTCCGACTGGGGCTGCTCGCGTTTGGCGAGAACCGCCAGGTGCTGTGCTGCTTGACGCGGCAACAACACCTCGCCCTGCACGGCGGCCTTGACGACGTCGGCGGTGATTGCGCTCGGCATGTCGACGTACACGATCCCGGAGGCGCCGGCACTCAGCGCACGGATGTAGCCGTCGAGGTCGAGTGTCGGAACGACGGCAACTGCAACGCACTCCGGATCGCTGGCGAGCGCTTCGAGCCGCTCCCACCGCTGCGCCTCGTCGCAGTGAACGATCGCGATCCACACCGAGCCCGGCGCCGGGTGTCCGGGTTCGATACCGCTGTGTGCGAGCTGAGCGAGTACCGCCTCGTTGTAGGCGATCAGTCCACCGAAGATCTCCACCACTGGCACGGATTGACGGTACCGGCATCACGGGCCCGAAGCTGGCGGGATGTCCGCTTCCAGACAACCCGTGTCCACACCACGCCAACAACGCCCGCTGCGACCGCATCGCTGAAGAACTCGCCGAGACTTCGCTGTATGGGCGATCGTTCACATGCACCGAACTGGCGGCCGTTCGTCGAGCGCATCGGCATGAGCCGAGACGCCGCCCTGAGCAGCGTCCGCAACCTCGCAACGACGGCCCCGACGTCGGTAGCGGTTCGAGCAGCATGGCTGGTCGTCGGTTCGAGCCTGATCGGGGTGGCGGTGGCGCTCTTGGTCGAGGCGCGACTCGGCCTGGCTCCCTACGACGTCATGGCATCCGGGATCAGCCAACGCGGAGGTCTGTCGCTCGGTCAAGCGAGCTGGGTGATCGCCGCCGGGCTGATCCTGACAGCCGCACTGTTCGGGCGCGGTCCCAGCCGCTGGAGTCTCATGTATGTGTTTCTCAACGGTTTGACGATCGACGCGGCGAGCGGACTGCTGCAGCACCCGTCGTCACTCGCGCTGCGAATGGCGTTCGTTCCCGCCGGAATCCTGGTGATGGCTGCCGGAGTCAACGTGGTGCTGCATTCGGGGACCACCGCGGGCCCGTTCGAATCACTCGTCGCCGCAGGCGAGGACCGTGGGGTCAGTGCGACCAAGGTTCGCTACGGGCTCGACTTCGGCGTCCTCGGCCTCGGGCTCGCACTCGGGGGTGCGATCGGGCCCGCCACCGTGGTCTACGGCGCCTTCATGGGGATCACGATGTTCGCAGTGAGCCAGGCTCTGGCCGACCACCGCCGGGGCCGAAATCTCCGAGCCGGCGACGCCGCAGGTGCGTGGCAACCCGTTCCAGACGAGCAGGACCCTGCGTCACTTCTCCCGTGTACTCGGCCGGCCGATCTCAGCGTCAGCTCCGTCGGTCCCCACTTGGCGGCGCAATTCGATCTCCAATCCGACCTCTCCGTCCAGCGACAAGGAACCTGATAGACGGTGCTTCGCGGTGCCCTGGTCAGTGGCGGAGTCGAGCGATCAGCTGCCGGAATCCGGGTGAAGCTGCAACTCCGTGTGTCGTGCGAGTGTTGCGACGTCGACGTCGGCGTGAAGCACCTCGGCTCCGGCGCGCACGGCGACTGCACCGATCAGACAGTCGATGAGTTTGTGCACGGTTTCGCCGCGGGCTCGACACGAGCGGTACATCGATGCTGCGACGTCGTAGTCGGCGGGAGTCGTCGGCAGCATCGTTGCCCGAGCCAACAGCCCACGGAGTTGGATCAGATGCCGTTCGTCGCGGGCGCCTGCAAGCACCTCCATCGACACCGCGTCACAGATCGCGAGGTCCGCATCCAGCAATCGGTCGACGGCGACGCACACCTCGGAGCCGGTGTCGCGCAAGAACTCGATCCACGCCGAGGTGTCGACGAGGATCACGCTCTGCTCGTGCGCATCTCGTCGAGGTCGCCGTCCCAGCCGGTTCCACGCATCGATCGGGCATCGTCGAGGCCCAGCGGTTCGCCTGCGACGTGGCGCAGTGCCAGGTTGACCGCCTCACGTTTGGTGCTGAGGTGGTAGCGCTCCATCACTCGCCGGCAGAGTTCCTCGTCGATGTCGATGTTGGTGCGAGCCATACACCGGTAATCCACCACGCCAAGCGATCCGTCAGCAGTCCCCACTGCGTCCGCTGGCTCAGGCCGTCGGCGCCGATCTTCTAGCTGCGTGTTGTCGCGTCGTCAGCGAAGAGCGTGTGGATCCAGAGCGGGGCGGCGATGCGTGCGAAGTCCTCGGGCGTGCCGCCGCGGCGGCCGATGATCTCGAGCAGCAGCGCCTCGTCCATGAGGGTCAACGCGTGCGCCGTCGCTGACCGGGTCGAGGGTTGGGCGGAGGGCGCCGGCCTCCTGGTCGCGTCGAATGGCAGGCTGCGGTCGACGTCGATCCGCTCCTGGATCACCCGTTCTCGCCACACACGCCGGAGCCGCTCGTCGGTCCCCGCGGCGTCGACGATCGCGCACATCAACGGCACGTACGGCGCGAGCACCACTCCGTTGTGGACGAGGTTCGATTCGACGATGTCGGGGGTTCCGATGACCGCTCCTGCGAGCCAGTCGTCGTTGGTGCTGACCATGTGGGCGAGCAGGCGGTCGAGGACGGCGACGACGGCGTCGTGGGCGGTGTCGAACCGACGGTAGAAGGCGGTGCGGGAGACACCGGCTTCGGCCATGATCGCCTTGACGTTGAGGCCCGCTGCACCCTCGCGGAGCAACAGTTCGACGGTGGCGTCGACGATCGCCTCACGTTGGGCGTCCCCGGAGTCAGCCACGGCACCACGCTACGACGCCGACCCCAGACATCCATGGGGACCTCGGGGTCTGACGATCTGACGCAACGGTGTCGTTCATCATGAGTTCACGGTTCCCCCGATCGGAAGGCTCATCGTCGAGCCGCCGAGCGCTGACTGCGATCCTGGGTTCTGGGCGACTGCGACCAGCGAACGGCCGCTGTCGTAGATCTGTTCGGCGACCGGGCGCAGCGCGTCGCCGACGAAGGGCAAGATGACGAGGTCGCCCGGGTCGGTGTTGGTGTTGACCCAACTGATGACGTCGGTCCCGTCGCGGTACTCGGAGTGTTCCGGGAGCTGGATGTCGAGTGCGGAGATCTCCTCGGGGGCGGCGGGGCCGACGACGAGTGGATGATCCTTCCCGACGAGCGAGCGAGCGACCTGTGCACCCAGCGAGATCGAGGGCACGCGACCCGGGATGAGATCGTCGGCGACGAGCGCGATGCGTTGGTGTGGCTGGAGGTCGTCGTGGAGTGCCGCGATCAGAACGGGCACCGACGTGGACGCGACGATCTCGCTGTAGCTGGCTCCGAGCACTTGGCTTCGGAGATTCGTGGGCCCGGGCCACGCCAGGAGCAAGAGCGAGGAGTCGTCTTCGATCGCGGTGCGGTTGATCCCGGATGCGACCGAGCGATCGACCCGGAGCTGGGTTTCGACATCCTGGCCCATTCGTCTGAGCACCTGATCAGCGCGATCGTTGCTCGGCGCGCCCCGACTCGATCCGAGCCGGCGCCGTCGATGGAATCACGACGATCGGCTGGAGAATGCCGCCGACCGGGTCGGCGAGTCGCCCGGCGAGCCCGATGATCTGAGCCAGGATGTCATCGGGGATGTCCGCCGCCGGGACGAGGATGGCCTCGCCGGGACGTCGTTGTTCGTCGATCGGCACCGTGATTCTCGGCGCATACCGGATCGTGCCGATCGATGTGATCACCAGACTGACGGCGACGACGACCATCACTGCGTTGACCACGTCGTCGCCATAGAGCCCCGCCTCGAGGCCGATCACCGTCGCGGCGAGCGTCGCAGCTGCTTGGGCCACCGACATCGAGAACATCAGCCCGACCTCGGCCCCGGTCAGATCGAAGGCACGCCCCGACAACCATGCTGCGGCCGCTTTTCCCACGACCAGCGCGACGACGAACCCTCCGGCCAACCGCAACGTCTCGACCGTGAACATCACTTCGGGGTCGAACAGGAGCCCGACCGACACGAGAAATGTCGGGATGAAGATGGCGTTGCCGATGAAGTCGGTCACCGCCATGAGCGGGCTTGCGTTCGGGACGAGGCGGTTCAGTCCGACCCCCATGAAGAATGCGCCGAGCAATGGTTCGATCCCGAGGAGTTCAGCAACCACCGCCGAGGAGGTGAGGCCGATGAGCACCATCAAGTACCGCAGGGTTCGTTCCTGACCGATTCCCATGAAGAAGGTGCGTGCCAGGAAGGGGTAGATGGCCAGGCACCAGACGGCCAACCCGATCAATCCCAGCGCGATGTTCAACACCAACCGCACGCCACCCGAGTCGCCGGTCTCGGTGCCGATGATCACGGCCAGGATGACCAACGAGATGGTGTCGGTGATCGAACTCGCGCCGACGATGGCCGCCACCGCCCGGTTCTTGGTCAACCCGTACTGGTTGACGGTCGGATAGGTGATCAACGTGAACGACGCCCAGAACGAGCCGATCAAGATCGCCGCAGTGGTGTCGATGTCGAGCAACAACGCAATCCCGGTACCCAACACGAGTGGGATGAGTGCGGTCAGCAGGCCGAAGCCGGCGGAGAGCTTCCGAAACCGGATGAACGAGTCGATGTCGAGCTGGAGACCTGCCAGGAAGATGAGGTAGAGCACGCCGATGCTGCCGACCGAGTCCAGGGTGTCGAATCCGGGCAGCACATCGAGCATGTTCGGGCCGATCAGGGCCCCGCCGAGCAGCAGGCCCATCAGGCCGGGCAGTCGGAGCCGCTCGGCGATCACGGGGCCGAAGACGACGATCAACGCGACCACCGTGAACCAGAAGGCTGGACCCTGCTGCACCTCTTCCCAGGACATGGCCTACCGCCGCACGCTCACTGGTCCAGCTGCGGAACCCGTTGACGAGTACTGC
This sequence comes from Ilumatobacteraceae bacterium, assembly GCA_963716095.1. Classification (GTDB taxonomy): domain Bacteria; phylum Actinomycetota; class Acidimicrobiia; order Acidimicrobiales; family Ilumatobacteraceae; genus Sva-07. The sequence continues at coordinate 96,073 of CAVQSV010000006.1, forward strand.
CGCTCGACGAGAAGCCTCTGCGTACCGCGTGTCATCGAGACCCGGACCGTTCGGCGGGCAGGGTGATGTCGTCGCTGTCAGGCTCGATCGTCGCATCGGTGAACCGTGTCACCAACAGCACCACGCTCACGGTGAAGACCCAGGCCGGGAAGACCAGTCCTGCCGGCTGTGCCACCAGCGGGAGCACGAAGAGCACGAGGCCACTCAGGTATCCGACCACTGCAAGCCAAGACGGCAAGACTCGACTCCGCATGATCACGGTCGATGTGGTGAAGATGAAGACCGCCTGAATGCGGGGTGCCACGACGAGAATGAGAGAGCCCCCGATGCCTCCGGCCAACGATGCCGATGCCGGGCTCACCGCCGCGGCATCGAATTGCGTCATGGCGACCGCGGGAGCCGCCAGCACAGCGGCGCCGCTGAGCCACACCGCCACGTACAAGATGCCCGACCCCAGAAAGACCGTGGAGAAGAACTGGTCCTCGCGATCACCCAGGCGACGTCGAATCACGGCCACGAACCACAAGAAAGCGATTGCTGCTACCGATCCCAGGCTGAGTGCCCCGATCAACCAGGCCTGATGCCTGCCATCGTCGAACCACTGGGCCAGTTCCTCATCGCTGAGGTCCAACCTCGGGAAGCGCGACAGACGAATCATCGCCAGCACGGTGAGCACGGCATAGGCAATGCCGGCGATCGCGGCAGCCTCGATCGACCGGCCACGACGGGTCGGGTCACCCATCGCCGTTCACCTCCGCACCGGTGACGGCGACCATCAGGTCGTCGTCAGCGGCGGGGTTGAGCGCACCCTCATCGCTGGATGAACGGCGGCGGTAC
>CAVQSV010000007.1:0-64091 GCA_963716095.1 Ilumatobacteraceae bacterium
AGGAGGCCGCTCCGATGTCCTCGAACCCCTGGCGCGCGCGGTCCAGCAGGTCGAGGACATCGTGAGACCGTCGGGCGCGGGCGGCGACCCGGCCCAGGCCGCACATCGTGATCCAGATCATCATCGAGTACTGCGCAGCCGTCGCGGCTCGCCGCGGATCGCGAAGCAGTGCTTCGGCCTCCGAGAGGCGGCCCTGGTCGGAGCGGATCTCGGCGAGGTTCTGCGACACGTGGGCAAGCCCGAGCGTGTAGCCGGCTCGGAGCAATGCCTGTCGGCTCTGCTGGTACAGGTCGGCGGCATCGTCGAAGTCGCCTTGCTCGTCGGCGCTGACGCCTCGATTCATCAACGCCCGACCCAAGCCGAGATGGTCGCCGAGTTCCCGGTACATCTCCACCGCACGGCTTTCGTAGTCGGCTGCCCGCTTGTCGTTGAGGCCCGCGGGGCGGCCCCCATCACATAGTTGGCGTGGGCCGCAGTCCTCGGATCGTCGGCAGCTGCGCTGTCATCGAGGGCACGCTCACACCATCGAACGCAGTTGCGCAGCTTCCCTTGACGGAATCGCACGCCGGCATACGCGACCCTCGAGCTCCGCACGGCGGAGGGTCGCAAGCGGGTCGCGCCGAGCCGCAACCTCGCGGAGACCGCGACGGAACCAGTCGAGCGCTGCGTCGTAGCGGCCGAGCCGCTCGTGTACGAGACCTTCCTTGCGGAGCAGTCCGGCCTGGGTGTCGTCGTGCGTGTGGGCGATGGCGGCGGGCCGTGCGGTAGCCGGTGATCGCTGCATCGAAGCGACCAGCGAGTTCGGCGGCGTCGCCACACTGTTCCGCCAGTCGGGCCAGTTCGATCGACTCGACCCCGACCTTCTCGCCGTTGTCGACCGCCCGTTGGAGCAGGATCGACGCCTCGTGGTGGGCGAACTTCCGTAGCGCTCGCTCGGCGGCGCGTCGTTGCGCGGCGAACGCCTCGGCGTGATCGCCCGAGCGGTGCCAGTGCTCGGCCAGCATCGCCAACCGGTTGTCGTCGGGGCGTCCTGGCTGCTCGGCGAGCAGCGATGCGGCGCTGCGGTGCAGGGCCCGCCGCCGGGCGAACGGAAGGCCCTCGTATGCCACCTGACGCACGAGATCGTGTTCGAACACGAGGTCGTGTCGATCGATCGACAGGAACTCGCCCAAGCGAGTGAGCAACGCGCCGGCGTCGTCCAAGTCGAGCTGTCGACCGAGTTCCTCCAGTAGCTTCACGTCGAAGCGGTCGCCCAGCACCGCTGCGACCCTCAGGGCTCGGCGGTCACGCCGAGGGAGCCGGTCGATGCGCGACGCGATGATGTCTTCGAGCGTGTCGGGGAGGTCTTCGAGCGAGCCGGCGTCGAGCACGGCACGCAGCAGCTCGACGAGGTACAGAGGGTTGCCGGCGGCCCGGGCGCACAGGCGTTCGACGTCTTGTGTCGAGAGGCCGAATTCGTCGGTCACCTCGTGGACGAGTTCCTGTGCGAACGTCGCCCGACAGTGGCTCCAATCGAACGGTGGTCGTGTCGAACCCGAGACCCTGGTGGAGTCCGTCGTCACCGTCGCGCCTGGTGGTGCACACGAACCACGGGCGCCTGTCGATGTCGGCGAGCACACGCGCGAACAGGCGGGCCGAGGCGCCGTCCATCCACATCGCGTCTTCGAATACGAACACCTGGGATCCGGAAGCAAGAGCAGTCAGGAACGTATCGGCCACCTCGGCGGTCGTGGTACCGTGGTGGGCTGGATCGAGACCGTCGACCTCGGGGGTGGATTCGCAGTCCGCCTCGATCACGGCGGCCAGCAGCGGCAGCCAGGGGCAGCTGGTCGGGGGAGATGCGGCGGACGAGTTCGTCGAGGCGTCGACCGGCTGTTGCCCGGTCGGCGTGGCCGTCCAGGTTCATCAGTCGCCGGAAGACGAGTCGGGCCACGAAGTACGGCAGTGAGGTCTGGAACGGCTCACAGGTGATCCGAATCGGCTCGGCCGTTCGGGATCGCCGGAGCAGCTCATCGACCAGACGTGACTTGCCGATGCCGGGGGTGCCGACGAGATCGACACACGACCCTCGGCCGCCGGCGGCATCGGCGAGTGCACTGCTGAGGACGGCCATCTCCTGTTCGCGGCCGACGAACGGGGAGTGGAGCTGTTCCCTGCGCCCCCGACCCTCCAGGCGATTGCCGACGATCGATGCCCGCTGCGGTTGACGTTTCCCCTTCACCATGAACGGTTCGAGTTCGGTGGTCTCGAAGGGGGTGGCGGTCCGCTCGAGCAAGGCGGCGCTGGCGACGATCTGCCCCGGCTCGGCCTTTCCCATCAGTCGTGCCGAGAGATTCACGGCATCGCCGATCACGGTGTACACGTGTCGCCAGGGTGCGCCGACCTCGCTCGCGTACACGTGGCCGACGTGGGCGCCGAACGAACCGGCAGCGGCAGGTCGCGGTCGAGAGCTTCGCGGGCGGCGACGAGCAGTCGGCCCTCGCGTCCTCGACGGCTTCGGGTGCGCCGGCGGTGAGGATCAGCTTGGCGCCGTCGGGTGCGAGGTCGGATGCCAGAAGGCAGACGCCGGCGGCGTCTGCGGCCGTGGCGAATGCTTCGGTCACCCGGCTGAGCGCTTCTGCGGTGCGCTCGGGGCCGTGTCGCGGTCGAGGTGGTCGTCGACGCCCAGCACGTGGACGAAACCGACCGCGACCCTGCGGTGCTCGGCGTCCCTCTCGCCGCTCTCTGCGCGTCGGCGGACGGCCGCCGGCACGAGGGTGCTCCGGTCGAGTTCGCTTGCGACGAGGGAACGGAGACGTCGACTTCGGCGGGGAGGCGCCGTACCAGGAGCCCGGGCCCGATGTCGGTACCGACGATTGCGGTCGGGTAGGCCGGGCGGCTGTCGCGTGACTCACGACGACCTGTCCGGCCGAGGCTGCGCCCTCGATGTCGGTCACGAGGGTCGCGTCCGGCCCGATGACGAGCAGCTTCGCGCTGTTGCTCGCCTGCGAGCACCAGGTGGAACGTGCCCGTGTGGGCGCCCTGGGAGATCTTCAACGTGACCTTTCCCCTGCCGGTCTGCACCGGACCCCGCGCTTTGAGTGCGCTTCGCATCCGTACAGCGGCTCGGGTTGCCCGGGTCGCGTGCCCGTCGCCGACGAACGCGAGGAGCAGTGCGTCGCCCCCGAAGCTGAGCAGATCACCGCCCTCGTCGCGTGCTTCGCTCAGGAGGTCGGTGAACGTTCCGAGGAGGATCTGGGTGAGTTCCTCGGCGCCGGCCTTGCCCTGTTCCGCCGAGCTTCTCCGAGAGCTTCGTGAAGCCCGAGACGTCGGAGAACACGAGCGTCCCGTCCAACGACCGGACGCGTCGATCCGGATCGTCGACCAGCATCGGGACGTAGGGGGTGAGCGGATCCTCGACGACTCGGGCCGCGTTGTCACGCAGAGTCACAGCGTCTCCACGGAGCGTCCACATGATGTGACGCACACTGCGAAAGACCCTCTTCCCAACACCTTTGTCACCCACTAAGAATAAAGACCTCGTCAACTTAGCCAGTGGGTCAGCCATGAGATCTCGAATTGCACGCATCACCGGAGTGGGCATCGCGGTGGCAGTGCTCCCGATCGTCGTCGCCGAGCAGGTGGGTGCCGTCGATGACCCGCCCCAGCCCGACCGCCTTGCCGTCTGCTACGAGTACGACGGACCCGCCGACAACACCCCGGATGCCTTCCGGTTCGGTGTGGTGCCGGGAGAGGGCGGAACCGCCGGCTCCGCGTGGCCAGGTGCGGCCCTTCGCGAGGACGAGCCGTTCAACGTCGAGGTGACAGGCTCCGACGGGAGTGCCGGCTACGTCGACTACTCCGGCGATGCCCAGCTCGCTGAGCGCTCGGGATCGGACACCCTCTACTGGTCGTCGGTGTACACCGGCACGCGCTGGCAAGGTCACCTGGAAGGTCAACGGCGACACTGTCACCGCCAACCTGTCCTACGATCCGGCCGCGTTCGGGCGACCGATTGCAGTGCCCGTCGGTGCTCGACAACGGCGGGGCCGACGTGTCGCTCGAACAGGTCGAGGGCGCCGGCGGCGTCAACATCAACGACGTGCCGCCGAGCGTGCTGCCGGCGGGCGTGCTGTTCTCCAGCGGTGTGGGCGGCGACGACGTGCAGGACATCGGCCGGTCGCGCTTCATCGGCCGGTCGCGCTTCATCGACGATCCCGACCTCGTTGGTCGCTCGCGGTTCATCGCGTCGTTGATCGGCCGGTCGCGCTTCATCGACGATCCCGACCTCGTTGGTCGCTCGCGGTTCATCGACGCCGCCACGATCGGTCGCTCGCGGTTCATCGCGGTCGAGACGCTCGGCCGGAGTCGGTTCATCGCCGAGGCGATCGGACGGTCGCGGTTCATCGACACATCGGTCGTGGGCCGCAGTCGCTTCATTTCGGCAATCCCGCTCTCGTCGCTGCAGCCACCCCCGGGATCGACGTGGGACGACATCCTCGCCGACACCGAGTTCGCCGGCAGCACGACCAACGACGTCCTCCTCAGCGACGTCGCTGCGCTGTGTGGCACCGAGATCACCGGCGACGAGTCGTGGGTTCCGTTCTGCGAGTCGTCGATCTTCGACATCGACCTCGACAACCAGCTCCTCTCGGAGATCTCGCTGATCTCGCTGATGTTCGGCGAGACCACGTTGGCGAACATCCCTGCACCAAACGGTGTGTCGTCGTGGTGCGGTGGCGGCGGGCCAGCTGCCGGCAGCTGTGGTTCGTACGGCGAGGCCGAATTGACGTTGCTCGACCTCGACCTCGTCGGCATCGATGTCGGCAGCCTGGCGTGGGGCGACGTCGCGGCGTTGGCGGTGACGTTCGCTCCCGAGTCGTTCCTCGGGGCATTGCAGGCGCCCGGTGAGCCCGAATCGTTCCTGCCGAAAACCGGGGAGTCCGGTGGCGGACTACATCCTGTCGTTGCTGAATCCCGAGGCGTTCCCGTGGTCGGAGATCGATGTGCCGCGGACTCGACCTGCTCCAGTTCGCGCGCCGGCGAGGCCACCGTCGTCTCCACCTCGTGGACGTCGAACGGGGCGTCGGCAGCGACGACCGTCGCAGTGGCTCTTCCCGCCGGCTTCGAGTATGTCGCCGCATCCTCGGTGCTCACCGTCGGCGGCGCCCAGGCGTCGACGCTGGAACCCAAGGTCAGTGGCGACGAGTTGGTCTACAGCGGCGACCTGAGCTCGCCCGGCCAGACGTCGACCGTGTCGTTCGCCATCCGCCCGACAGGTCTGTACAGCTCCGGCCAGGGTGGTACGGGGGCGACCACGGTGACCACCAACGGCAAGTCGGTCTCTTCCGACTACACCGTCACCGTGGGCGACCCGTTTGCTGCCTCCGACTCCGACGGTGTCGTGCTCGACTTCGACACCCTCTACGTGCAGGAGATCACCGACTTCGACATCGACGCCGACAGCGGACGGCCGATCGCGACGTTCCGGTTCGATCTCAGCACCGGCTACGCACCAGGCAGCCTGCTCTCGGTGACGCTGTCGAACATCGACGCGAATGCCGACCTCGATCTCAGCCTGTTCGCTGACGTGCCAGGTGCCCTTCCCGAGGCGGGTGACCTCTCCTTCGACGACCAGGCCGAGGCAACCGGACGGTCGCGGTTCATCGGACACGCGCGCAACGTCGGCCAGGTCCAACCGCTCGACGTCAACACCATCGGGCGCAGTCGTTTCATCGGTGAGAGCGCCGACGGCTCTGCGGTGGTGCAGACCGAAGCGCCGGCCGAGTCCCGCGAAGACGTGGTGACCGAGTCCGAGTTCGGCCCCCTCGCAGCAGTCTCCAGCAACCGCGACGATCAGGCGGAGTCGGTGGCCGCCATCGTCGGCCCCGCCGAACAGTTCCAGGTCAAGGTCTCGCCCTACAACGGCCAGGAATCGGGTGCTGTGCTGCTCGCACGCGCCGATGCGGTGCCTGAGGCGGCGGCATGTGGTGTCGGGCCGGCCGGATCCAATGCCAGCGTGTCGATCCCAACGGTGGCCGGCAAGAACACCGTCATCCTCACGGCGCCTGGTGGTCCCTCGCCGACGAACCTCTCGACGTTCGCATCGCATTCCAAGGTGAACGGTGTGGTCGCCACCGTGACCCCACAGGTCGACTGGCGAACTGGGTCGTCGTGCTCAGCGGTGATCGCCAACGCCGTGGTCGCCGACGTTGCCGCGGCGGTTCGGGATGCATACGGCGACAACCCGACGTTGCAGAACGTGGTGATCGTGGGCGACCACTCGGTGATCCCGCACGCAGCCATCCCCGAGACCGTCGGTGTCGGTAAGGAGTACACCTACGCCAGCGACGTCGGCGGCGACAACGCCACCGTGGCAGCGCTGACCGCCGGCAACTTCTTCTCCGACGCACCGTATGGCGACCTCGACCCCGTGCTGTACGCCGGTCGGCCGGTGTACATCGAAGACCTGGGCGTCTCACGGCTCGTCGAGACGGCGGCGCAGATCGACGCCCAGCTGGCGATCTTCTTGACCAAGAATGGTGTGCTCGACCCGCAGACGGCGTTGGTCGCCGGCTACGACTTCCTCAAGGACAACGCGTCGGCCATCCAGGTCGGGCTGAGCCCGACGGCCATCGTCGAGTCGCTCATCAGCGACAGTTGGGACCTCGTCCAGTCTGTCCTCGGCCCTCGAGGCCCAGCCCGACCTCGTCTCCGTGAACGGCCATGCCGACCATTCGCGCATCTTGAGCGCTGAGGGTGATCGGTTGTACCGGACCGGCGAAACGCCCGATCCGGCAGAGTCGCTCGACTCCGCGACCGGTGAGGTCCCGTCGCCCAAGCCCGGTTCGTTCCACTTCGCCGTCGGCTGTCACGCCGGACTGAGCGTTCCGGATTGGACCGGCGGATCTGCGTCACCGGCTCGCCCGGGCGACTGGCCCGAATTCCTCGGAGACAATCAGGTCGTCTACCTGGCCAACTCCGGCTACGGCTACGGCGACGACGATGCCGTCGCCTACTCCGAAGCCCTCTTCACCTTCGTCGCCGAGCAGGTCGGCGCCGGTGGCGTCACGATCGGCGAGGCCGTGATCCGCGCCAAGTCCGAGTTCGCCAGCCGACTCAACAGTGCGATCTCCTACGACTTCAAGGTGGTGCAGCAGCCCGTGCTCTACGGCCTGCCGATGTGGGAGATCCCGGCATCGACACCCGCAGCGCTCACGTCCGATGCGGCGCCTGCGTCCCTCGACCTCGACCCGACATCAGACGACGGCGTCCTTCCGGCCAGCGCTTCGATCCCGACGGTCAGCTACGACTGGACCGGTGTGACAGCACCGACGGTGGCCGACTTCCTCGGCGTCGTCGGAGAGGTCGAGACCAAGGACGGCCTGCCGATCGTGCCTCGCGACACCGTCGACGTGACGGCGACCGATCCTGAGGCCCTCGTGGCTCGCGGTGCGATCGTCGAGCGTCTGTCGGCAACCGAAGTGTCGGGCGCGGCGGTCGAGTACGGCGCTGTCGACATCGGCGACAGCGCGCCCGACCCGGCGCTCATCGCCGAGAACGTCTTCTACCCGACGGCGTTCCAGGCGATGACCTCGGTGGCAGGGTCGGCGCCGCTCGGCATCGCGCCCGAGGACCGTCTCGTTCTGTACCCGGGACAGTTCGCGAAGCGCGGGAACAGCCAGACGTTCACCCTGATCGACGAGATCGATGCGACCGTCTACTACGCGGACACGACGTCGACGGACAGCATTCCCGACGTCACTGCGCCGGGAATCGTCGAGAGCTCGGCGCAGGTGATTCCAGGCGCCGTGCTGTTCCGCGTGATCGCGGATGCCGACGATGTCGTTCGCGGCGTCATCCAGTACCTCGACGACGGCACCTGGAGGAAGGTCGAACTGGAGCGGTCGGGGCTGGTGGACCGTGAGTGGATCGGCCAGCTGCCGAATCCGTCGTCGACCAGCGGTGGCCGCTACGACATCCAGTTGCTCGACAGCGGCGCCAACGTGGGCACCGGTCGCTTCAAGGGCGACGGCTATCTCGCCGACGACACGGGTCTTCCGCCATCGGCCACGGTGGTGGTGCAGACCGCCGAGACCGAACTGACGCTGCTGGAGGACGACTGGTCGTCCGAGCCGGTCGTCGCTCGGCTCGTCGGCCAGACCGACGTCGTTGCCGGATGGAGGGTCAAGTCCGTCAAGGAGGAGACCCCGGACGGACTCGTGCGACACCTCGTTCGGTGCCGGCGCGGATGCTCGGGATGGCTTCACGATCGACGAAGACGGCATCTTCACGATCACGTATTTCAAGGTCGTGCAGAGCATCGAGCAGACCATCGAACGGACGGTCAAGATCGACTCGACGAAACCGACCGTCGAGTACACGCCGCCGGTCGAGGTGCTCTTCCCCGGCGAGGACGTCGACGTCGACGCCGTCGTGGTGACGTGCGAGGACCAGGTCGGTGACGGGCCGGGCATCGCGTCCGGCCTCGACGGAGACTGCGTCACGACATCCGACGGCGACAATCGAGGACAACTGAGCACGTCGGCGATCGACGTGGCCGGCAACACCGCTGACGTCGTGCAGACGTTGGCGCTGGTGGAAGGCGACGCAGTCTTCACCGACAGCGGCTGGTTCACCGAGGTCGGCGCAGGGGTCGAGGTGAACGTCGACGGCGACCTGGCCGGCCGGATCGAAGTCGTGGCCACCGACGAGGACGGCAACGTCGTCGCACTGCCACTCACCGATGACGGCAGATATCAGGTCGACATCCTGCCTCGACGGCGAATCGGTGTTCTCCGACCGAGGTCGAGATCATCGACGTGGACGTCGACTCGACACCGCCGGAGATCCTCGGCGCCGACGGGTTGCAGACGGTCTACGACCTGGGCGACACACCCGGACCTGTGACCTGCAATGCGTTCGACGCAACGTCGGGGCTCGAGTCGTGTGAGATCACCCAGCCGGACACGAGCGCAGAGGGCGACTTCGTCGTCACCGCCACGGCGACCGACGTCGCCGGCAACCAGACGATCGAGACGTTCGCCTACTCCGTCGTCGCGCCGTGCGACCCGACTGGTGACGCCGTGAACGCCGCAGGTGACATCGTCGGGTGCTCCGCCACGGCGAACGGAGATGGAACGGCCACGATCACCCTCCGGATGGGCGCCGCTGTCGACACCAGTGGAGACATCCAGTACCGCCTCGACCTCGCGGACGACGCCAACGCGTCGGGCTCACAGGTGAAGTGGAGCGGTGGCAAGACCACCGGCAAGGCGCTGAAGAGCGTCGACGTCGTGGGCAACTCCATCACGTTCGAGATCGACCTGCGACGCCTCAAGCTGTCCGGATCGACGCTGTACTGGTCGGCAGCGATCCAGGACGGCACCTCGGGTCAGCAGGGCGCAGGGTTCCTCGATTTCGCCCCGGACCTCGGGTACTTCGAACTGGCGATCTGATGCCGATCTGCCGAGTCGTCAGCCGTCGACCAGCCGGACGTGATGTTCAGCCCCACTCGGCGCGCGTCGGAGGCATGTCGCTGCGGCCGCTGTCGTGGTTGCGCACGCCGAGCGTCTGGTAGAGCTGGACGCCGGCGTCGTCGAACCCGTTGACCGACGCCGACATGTACAGCTGCCAGACCCGGCAGCGGCCCTCGCCGACGAGTGCGACGGCCTCGTCCCAGCGATCTTCGAGGTTGCCCACCCAGTGGCGCAGCGTGGTTGCGTAGTGCTCGCGGAGGTTCTCGACGTCGCGCACCTCGAAGCCGGCGCCCTCCAGTGCCAGCACGGTGTCGCCGAGGTCGAGGAGCTCGCCGTCGGGGAACACGTAGCGGTGCATGAAGTGCCGGCCGCTCATCGTCGATCCACCGACCGAGGCAATCGCGTGGTTGAGCACGCGGCCACCGGGCCGGACCAGCTCGTACAACTGCTCGAAGTACCGGTCCATGTTCTTCTTGCCGACGTGCTCGGCCATCCCGATCGACGAGATCGCGTCGAACGGGCCGTCGGGTACCTCCCGGTAGTCCTGTACTCGGATCTCGATCCGATCGGCCAATCCGGCGTCGGCCACCCGCCGGCGGGCGAGCGCAGCCTGTTCCTCGCTGATCGTGACGCCGACCACGTCGACGCCGTACGTCGCCGCAGCATGGATCGCCATCGATCCCCAGCCGCATCCGACGTCGAGGAGCCGCGGCCGCTCGCCGTTGGCTGCGGTCGAACGGTGCTGCAGGCCGAGCTTGCGGCACACGAGGTCGTGTTTGGCCGCCTGGGCGGCCTCCAAGGACGTGGTCGACGTGACGAATCGGGCGCACGAGTAGGTCATGGCCGGGCCGAGCACCAGCGCGTAGAAGTCGTTGCCGACGTCGTAGTGGTGGCCGATCGTCGACTTGTCCCGCCGTAGCGAGTGCCGGATTCCGCGGGGGACGAACTCTTCCGGCGGCGGTGCCAGCGGTCGACCGAATGCTCCGACTGCGCGCCCCCGGCGAGCACTTTCGGAAGCGCGGCTGCCGCGATTCGCGGCATCGGTCGGCAATGCGTTCTGGAGCGAACGCAGCGTCTCCGCGACCGAACCGATCAGGTCGATGTCGCCGGCGACGAAGGCGCGGGCGATGCCGAGCTCGTCGGGCGACCACACGATGCGACGCAGTGCGTCGCTCCGGCGGATGATGATCCGACCCGGTCCGTGGGCGTCGCCGACGGAACTGCCGTCCCAGAACTCGATGGGCACCGGTGGTGCCCCGCCGAACACCGCGTCGAACATGTCCCCGAGCTGTTCGGCGGCGCTCGGGACGCCGTCGGCCACGACGTGACCCGACGGCTGTTCGTCCGGGGTGGGTGCGTCTCGATCGGTGTCGGTCGACGTGCGTCGACGCGGGTCGTCCGCCCGGGCAGCTCGGAATGGTCCCCGCGCGGTGCTCGCACTGTCATACAGATCTGTCGCCATGGTGCCCCCCACGGATGATCGCGACGCTCGTGTGCAATCTTTGCTACCACATCGCGCCACCCGGCCGGAACCCTCCGTTTTGCGGTTCGGTTGGCCTGTGTCGGCTACGCAGTGGCACACACGGGTGCGTCGGCGTTGTCGCGCGCCGGCCGTCCTGTCGATGGTGTGGTGGGCGGTGATCTACGGTCCCCGGTGTGGCGAATGTCGGGATGTGCTTCGACCGGTCGTTGCCGGCACCGTTCGTGGTCGAGGTCGCCGAGGCGCTCGAAGCCGCCGACGTCGACCAGCTGTGGGTGATCGAGGACTGCTTCTACACCGCTGGAATCAGCCTGGCGGTGACCGCTCTGGCGCGAACCGAGAGGCTGAACGTGGGACTCGGCATCCTGCCTGCGGTGGCTCGCAATCCGGCGATCACGGCGATGGAGCTGGCGACGATGGCCAACCTCGCCCCGGGTCGGCTCCTCGCCGGGATCGGCCACGGCGTGCAGGAGTGGATGGAGCAGATGGGCGCCCGCACGGCGTCACCGCTCACCACGCTCGACGAGGTGATCACGGTGGTACGCCGACTGCTACACGGCGAGTCGGTGACGTTCGACGGTGAGCACGTGACGATGCGCAACGTCGCACTCGATGCACCGCCGGAACGGGTACCGCCGGTGCTGGCCGGCGTGCGCGGCCCGAAATCGCTCGCTCTCGCCGGGAGCGTTGCCGACGGTGTCGTGCTCGCCGAGGGGGCTGGACCGACGTACGTCCGGCAGTCGATCACCGCTGCAGGAACCCCTGACCCGTTCCGGGTGTCGGTGTTCACTGCGCTCGGAATCCATGACGACGCTGCGACCGCTCGTCAGATCATGGCCCCGTTCGTCTGTGGAATGCTCGATGATGGCGGTCCGGCGGTGCTTGCACACCCTCACATCGACGAGATCCAGGAGCGCCACCGGGAGCGTGGCGTCGACGGCATCGTCGACATGCCCGCCGATTGGTGGATCGAACTCGGCGCGATCGGAACGTTCGACGATGCCGTACGTCACGCCGAAGCACTCGCCGACGCCGGCGCCGACGACGTCACCTTCTTCCCCGGCCCGACCGTGGAGTTGGCGCGGGAGGATCTCGACCACGTCACCCGCCTCGCCGCTGCCCTCCGCTGACCCCCAGCTCCGAAATATGTGCGGATCGGCCCGCTGGCGACGCGATCCTGCACACAGAAACCTGTGGTCTTCAGGGGCCGTCACAAATGTGCGCGGATCGGCCCGCCGGCGATCGCCCTGCGCGCATTTTTCGGTTCGTTGGGAGAGGGTGAAAACGAAAGCGCCCCGGTTGGCGCTGCGGGCTCTCGCCTGCGCGCCTTCCGGGGCTGCTCGGGTGGACAGGTCCACCACCGGTCGATGGTCGGGCGTTAGCCTTCGTCTCGACCTGTTCACATCGCCCGTCTCGCCTTTCGGCGTGGCGGGCGATGCCGCGTTTCGGACTCGACACCGGTTTCCCGGCCTCGAACCCGTGGCACCGCTTCACGCTGACCCGGTTGCCCGAGCCCTCGGTCCTGGCGCCAGGAACCGTTCTCACTGAGACCAGTTGGGGTGGCCCCAGTTCCTTCGGCTCCTTCCCACGACTCCGTTGCCTGCTCGGCGCCCACCTGCGCACCGAGGTGCGCCCGAAGGCGACGAGCGTGCCCGGTTGTCTCGCCGTACCACTCGCCGGCTGCGGGTTGCCCCGTGCCCTCCGAACGATCCAGCAGGTCTCCGTCTCCGCCGCCGCCCGAAGGCGACGCCGGCCCGGTCTGACCCGACGCCCGCCCTGGTTTCCCACGACGTTCGCCGACTCGTCGTTGCCGTCGACGCTCCCGAAGGAGTCCGACAGCCCGGTCCGAGGTGGCCGTGAACACTGTCCGTGTTCCGATTCCGCTGCGCCTCGTGAGCGGTGTGGGCTGGGCCGAAGCCCCCTCCTCACCGCCCCGGTCGGCGTGCGCTCTCCGGAACGAGCATCAGTAAATACGCCGCAAAACCCCAGGTCAAGAGGTATTTCGAAAAACACAGGGTTATCCCCGGAACTTTCTGGTTACCCCCAGGATTGCTGCGGTCGTCCACTCGTTGCCCACCGTTCATGCACAGCGATGTGCACAGCACCGACGAGCGAGACTGCCAACTGGCCCTCGCTGATTGCATCCTGCCCCGCGAACGGGTTCAATGGGGGCCGATGACGAACGAACGCGTTACCGCCATCATCATCATTGCGTAGAACACGTGGCATCCCCACGTGTTCGTCGAGCCGCCCAACCGGGCGGCTCTTTCAGTTCTCGGGAGCAACTATGCGACACGTCGAAGTCTTCGACACCACATTGCGAGACGGCCTGCAGGTCGAAGGCGTCTCGGCGACCGTCGACGACAAGCTCCGAATCGCGGAGCAACTCGATCTGCTCGGCGTGCACTTCATCGAGGGTGGTTGGCCGGGAGCGAACCCGAAGGACATCGAGTTCTTCGCCCGCGCCAAGAGCGAACTCGACTTGTCGACCTCGACGCTGGTGGCCTTCGGGTCGACTCGGCGCCCTCGCGGCAAGGTCGACGACGACGCGACGTTGCGAAACCTGATCGAGGCCGAGACCAGCGCGGTCTGCATCGTGGCCAAGAGCTCGGAGTACCAGGTCGTCGAGGCGCTGCAGACCACGCTCGACGAGGGCGCTGCGATGATCGCCGACTCGGTCCGCTATCTCCATGGCCAAGGGCGCATGGTGCTGGTCGACCTCGAGCACTTCTTCGACGGCTACGAGGCCAACCCGGAGTTCTCACTGCGGGCGATCGAGGCAGCGGTGGTCAACGGCGCGACGCATCTCGTGCTGTGCGACACCAACGGTGGAACGCTGCCGAGCGACGTTCATCGAGTCGTGGCCGACGTCAAAGCCCATGTCGGTGACGACGCCACGATCGGTATCCACTGCCACGACGACACCGGTTGCGCGGTCGCCAACTCGATGGCGGCGGTCGAGGCCGGCGCCGGGCATGTCCAGGGCACCCTCAACGGCCTCGGTGAGCGCACCGGCAACACCAACCTCACCACGGTGATCCCGAACCTGCAGCTCAAGCTCGGCTACACGTGTCTGCCCGACGGTCGGATCGAACGGCTGACCGCCGTGAGCCACCATGTTGCCGAGGTGCTCAATCGTGCGGTCAACCCGCAGGCTCCGTATGTCGGCTCGTCGGCGTTCGCGCACAAGGCAGGGCTTCATGTGTCGGCCATCGTCCGGGCGAAGGACGCCTACGAACATGTCAACCCCGAACTGGTCGGAAACGGCACACGGTTCGTCGTGTCGGAGATGGCAGGTCGGGCGACGATCCAGATGAAGGCCGACGAGATCGGCATCGAGCTCGACGGTGCAGCGATCAACGAGGTCGTCGACGAACTCAAGCGCCTCGAGCACGAGGGCTACCACTTCGAAGCTGCAGACGCCTCGCTCGAGTTGCTGATGCGCCGAGCGGCCGGCCAGGTGCCGGAGTTCTTCCGGGTCGAGTCGATGCGGGTGATCACCGACGAACTGCCGGGCGGCGACTTCTCGACCGAGGCAACCGTGAAGATCTGGGTGGGCGACGGGGACGACGCCGAGCGACGCGTCTGGGTTGCAGAGGGCAACGGCCCGGTCAATGCGATCGACACAGCGTTGCGCAAGGCCGTGGGCACGATGCTGCCGCAGCTCGCCGACATCCATCTCACCGACTACAAGGTCCGCATTCTCGATGGCGCGAGTGCCACCGGTTCGACCACCCGCGTATTGCTGTCGGCCACCGACGGCGAACGCGACTGGACCACCATCGGAGTCAGCCCCAACATCATCGAGGCCTCGTGGCGCGCACTCGAGGACAGCCTCGTCTACGGGCTCCTGCACCGGTCATTGCGCTCGGCGTAACGGTTGGTGTCCGACAACATTCGCTGCACCGAGTGGTAGAAAGGTCAGCGATGGCCGCCCCCCGTTTCAACCCGGTTCCCCCGACGCAACACCCGCGCTACTACGAGTCGCCCGACCACGTTCCCGCTGCGTGGACCCCCGACCGCCCGGGTGAGATCGATGGCTTCCAGCCCGATGCGCCGCGGCTCGGCGATCAGGGCCCCGACCAGGGGTTTGCCCTCCGTATCGCCAACCGCCTTCGACCGAAGCTGCAACTGCAGGCGGGCGAGCACGCCGACGATGCGATCCGTGGATGCCTCGGTGTGGCGTTGCGGCGGGCCTCGATGTTCTCGCGGGCTCCGGTGGTCCACGACCTCACCATCGCCTTCACGATCTGGGGGTTCTACGATCCGAACCCTCCGGCCGAACTGGTCGAGCTGCGATCCGAGATGTTCGAAGGTCTCCGCCACATCGGCCACCACTACATGGAGGCCCGCGCGGTCGCCGACCTGCCTCCCGACGCCACCTTGCGCATGACGCCGGCACAGATCGCAGCGGCCTATCCCGCCGACTGGCGAACCCTCGTCGGCGCTTGAGTTGCCGGCGGTGCAGGTGACCGCTGTTCGAACGCTCCGGACCGGCGACATCGACCTGCGCGCCACGATGAAGCCGATCGGGATCTACCCGAGAGACCCGACCACACGCTGGACCGCGAACAGCTTCGCCAAGGCGGTCTCTGACGCCGGCCGGTCCCGGGACGATGCGGTTGAGTTGGGACCGCGCCGGAAGCACCACGGCGGAGGCATGGGGGGCCGGGGCCGACTGGCTCGTCGATCGGGCGCCCCACTGGGTCGGGCTCCACGACGATCTCGACGGCTTCGATCCGTCGTTGCATCCGACGATCGCGGATTGGGCCCGGCGACATCCGGGTATCCGTCTCCCTGCCGCCGGCGTGATCTGGCAGGAGCTGCTGCTGGTGCTGCTCGGCCAACGGGTCACCACCGAAGAAGCCGTGAAGAGTTGGGCGAGGATCGTGTATGCGTGGGGCGAACCGGCGCCGGGCCCGTGTGAGCTGCGGCTGCCACCGTCACCCGAGGTCGTCGCCGCTCAGTCGTATGTGGAGCTGCACCGCTTCAACGTCGAGCGTCGACGCGCCGACGCGATTCTGCTCGCCGCTCGTCGAGCCAACCGGTTGGAGGAAGCTGCCGCAATGGGACCCGCCGAGGCGCGAACCCGTCTCTCGGCGTTGCCCGGGCTCGGTGCGTGGACGGCAACGTCGGTGATCACCGCCACCCATGGCGACCCGGACACCGTCGTGCTCCGCGACTACGGCTTGCCGACGATGGTCAACTACGCCTTCACCGGCGACGCCCGACGGCTGACCGCCGATGAGGGCGGGGACGAGATCATGTGCCGTCATCTGGCGCCGTGGAGCGGGCACCGTCAACGAATTGTCCGGCTGCTGTTCACCGTCGGCGTCGGTCTGCCGCGTCGTGGACCACGCGCCGTGAATCCTGACATCCGTCGCCTCTGACGATGCTGCGCTGATGGTCTGCGCTCGTCAGACTGCGCGAACATCATCTGGATGGCCTGCACACCTGCGTCCGATGGCCGGGGCCATCCCCCGGTGCAGCGAGGTCGACGACCGTCGGCGCGCGTGGTCGCGTTCGCCGTCGCGCTGTTCGCTGCGGGCCTCGCGTTCGGTGCGGGGTCGTCTGCGACGACGGCGTCGACACTGAGCGGGCCGACGTGTCTTGGCGGAGCCGCGCCCAGCGACTTGGATCGTCTGTTCGCGGCCGAACCCGGCGGTGTCGTCGGGGCTGACTATCAGCGGGCGACGTCGTTGCCCGACGGTCGGGTGCTCTGGACCTTCCAAGACGCGAAAGTTCGTCTGCCGAATGGTGGTGTGCGATTGGTCCACAACATCGGCATGGTCCAAGACGGCGCGTGCTTTCAGGTGCTGATCGGCGGGACGGCGGAGGACCCCCGGCCGTGGTTGTTCGCCGATCAGACCGTTCCCTTCATCCGCTGGTACTGGCCGCTCGGCGCTGAATTGGGAGCGAACGGCCGGCTGCACGTGTTCGCCGCCGAGATGGCCGAACGCGGTTCGAGCTACCTCACCCGGACCGAGCCGACCGCAACCGCGGTCGCCGTGGTCGACATCACGACGTTCGCCGTGAGTTCCACTGCACGACCCGGCAACGCCTCGGCGTCGCTGTATGGCTTCTCGATCGAGTCCGACAACACGTGGACCTATCTCTTTGCGCAGTGCCATCGGCAGTTCGGCTTCGACCCGTACATCTTCGTGTTCGCCCACGACTTCGGCTGCGCCAGTCGGGTGACGGTGGCGCGTGTTCCAAAGGGGCAGTTGCTGGCGTCTCCGACGTACTGGACGGCCAACGGCTGGCGTGCGGACCCGGCTGCCGCCGTGCCGATCCTCGACGCGACCCGGCTGGTGAACGCGAGCCAGTTCGTGTACGTCAACAACCAGTGGATGGTGATCACCAAGGTGGGCGACTGGTGGGGCGACCGCATCGTCGTCGAGCAGTCGTCGCGCCCGGTCGGTCCGTTCCGGGTGGTCACGCAGTGGCGTCCACCGGTGAAGTGTGCAGTCGACTGCAACAACTACTTCGCCAGCTGGATTCCGTCAGAGCTTCCCGGACGGCTGATGTACGGCTTGTCACACAACCGCTGGGACGCCGTCACCACCGAG
Organism: Ilumatobacteraceae bacterium; assembly: GCA_963716095.1. Classification (GTDB taxonomy): domain Bacteria; phylum Actinomycetota; class Acidimicrobiia; order Acidimicrobiales; family Ilumatobacteraceae; genus Sva-07. The sequence continues at coordinate 17,508 of CAVQSV010000007.1, forward strand.
GTGTACCGCCCGACGTTCGGGTCGGTGGCCGAACCGCCCCAACGGCTGCTGCAAGCCGAGCGTTGTTCGCTCGGCTACTGCGGTTGAGCCGTCGAGTCGGATCTACAGTCGCGGAGGTGTCGTTCGATCCGTCGATCCACCCCCATCGACGTCGGAACGCGTTGACCGGCGAGTGGGTGATCGTGTCACCGCAGCGGACCCAGCGGCCGTGGAACGGCACCACCGGCGAGCTGCCGCCGGCTGCGCCCCCGTACGACCCCGACTGCTACCTCTGTCCGGGCAACGAGCGCGTCGGCGGGATTCGCAACCCGAACTACGACGCCACGTTCGTGTTCGCCAACGACTTCGCTGCATTGCTCCCGGACGCCCCGGTGCCGCCGGACCGTGGCGACGGATGGTTCGCCACCGAAGCAGCGGTGGGTGAGTGCCGAGTGATCTGCTTCTCGCCCCGGCACGACCTGACGCTGGCCACCATGTCGCCCGCCGAGGTCCGGGGCGTGGTGGATCTGTGGCGTTCACAGCAGGCGGAACTCTCGGAGCGCTATTCGTGGGTGCAGATCTTCGAGACACGAGGGGCGATGTCGGGCGCGTCCAACCCGCATCCTCACGGTCAGATCTGGGCGTCGGAGTTCGTGCCGAACGAAGCGGTCGTCGAACTCGAACACCAACGTCGTCATCGTGCGACGCACGGCTCGCGGCTTCTCGTCGAGTACGCCGAGCAGGAGATCGACCGGGAGGACCGACTGGTCGCAGTCAACGAGCACTGGGTCATCGTCGTGCCGCACTGGGCGTACTGGCCCTACGAGACGCTGGTGCTGCCGCGTCGCCAGGTGGCGTCGCTCACCGGACTGCTCGACGACGAGTGTGATGCGCTCGCCGACATCTTGCCGACGATGCTGCGCGCCTTCGATCGGCTGTTCTCGACGCCGTTCCCGTACTGCTCCGGGTGGCATACGGCGCCGAGGGGCCAGGAGGACTCATGGCAGCTGCACGGGCATTTCTACCCCCCGCTGCTGCGGTCGGCCGAGATCGGCAAGATCCCGGCGAGCTACGAACTGTTGTCGAATCTGCAGCGCGACCTGACCCCCGAGGTCGCGGCCGCCGGGCTCCGCGCCGTCCTCTGACAAACCTTGCAGCCAACTTCAAGGTTTCCGGTAGGCTGCCGTCATGCGCATCGGAGCACTCGCACAGGTCTCGGGGCTGAGTACGCAGACGATCAGGTACTACGAATCGATCGACCTGCTTCCCGAACCCGCACGCACCCCGGCGGGCTACCGCGAGTACGCCGACGACGCCGCCGAACGCCTCCGCTTCATTCGTGACGCCCAGGCATCCGGCCTCACGCTCGCCGAGGTGCAGACGCTGCTGTCGATGAAGGACGCCGGGATCGGAACCTGCTCGCACACGTTGTCGTTCCTCGATCATCACCTGGCCGACATCGATGCGCAGATCGAGCGCCTCCAAGCAGCACGTGTCGAGATGCTCGACCTCGCCGAGCGGGCCCGACGACTCGACCCGGCCACGTGTACTGACCCGCACCGCTGTCAGGTGATCGACCGGACATGACCGCCTCCGACCTGACCCCCTCCGACGTGACCGCCTCCGACCTGGCTGCTCCCAGCGGCTCCCTGCGCGCCGACATCGCCATCGAAGGGATGACCTGCGCAGCCTGCGCGAACCGCATCCAACGTGGGCTGGGCAAGCTCGACGGCGTCGACGAGGTGCGCGTGAACTTTGCCAACGGTCGAGCGACCGTCCTGCACCACGGCACCGACGAGTTCGACATGCGATCGGTCGTGGAACGACTCGGCTACGAAGCTCCGGTCACCGCCGACCACGACGCAGCGGAACGAGCTCGCGAAGCAGATCTCCGGCGCCGATGGATCGTTGCTGTCGTGCTCGGGATCCCTGTCGTCGTGCTGTCGATGGTGCCCGCAGCGCAGTTCGACGGCTGGGAATGGGTGGTCGGCGCGCTCGCCACCCCGATCGTGTTCTGGTGCGGGTGGGGCTTCCATCGTGCGACCTGGATGAACCTCCGCCACGGCACCACCACCATGGACACGTTGGTGTCGATGGGCACGCTGTCGGCCTGGACCTGGTCGACCGTGGTGCTGGTCTGGGGGCTCGGCGACGAGTCCTCGACCATGAGCGACATGGGTTCGATGTCGCTGACCGACGGAGGCGGCATCCACGTCTACTACGAGACCGGCGCGGTCATCGTGGCGCTGATCCTCATCGGCAAGTGGTTGGAGATCCGGGCGAAGCGGCGCTCCGGCGATGCCATTCGAGCGCTTGCCGACCTGGGAGTGCGGTCGGCTCGTCTCGAGGACGGCACCGATGTGCCGTTGGAGCAGCTGACCGTCGACACCCGATTCCTGGTTCGGCCGGGCGAGAAGATCGCCACCGACGGCGTCGTCGTCGAGGGACGGTCCACGATCGATGCGTCGATGGTGACCGGCGAACCGATTCCCGTCGACGTCGGGATCGGTGACGAGGTCATCGGTGCGACCGTGAACGTCAACGGCTCTCTCGTCGTCCAGGCAACCAGGGTCGGCGCCGACACCGCGCTCGCCCAGATCATCCGTCTGGTCGACGAAGCGCAGGGCAGCCGTGCCGAAGTGCAGCGGCTCGCCGACCGTGTCGCTGCCGTGTTCGTGCCGACCGCAATCGCGATCTCCGCCATCACCCTGTTCGCGTGGCTCGCCATCGTCGGCGACCCGAACGAGGCCTTCACCGCTGCGGTTGCGGTGTTGATCATCGCCTGTCCGTGTGCGCTGGGTCTGGCGACCCCACTCGGCATCATGGTCGGCACCGGTCGTGCCGCGCAGCTGGGAGTCATCATCAAGGGCGGTGAAGTCCTCGAAGACACCCGACGGGTCGATGCGATCGTGCTCGACAAGACCGGCACCGTCACCGAGGGCCACCTGGCACTCGTCGATGTCGTCGCCCCCGACGCGACGTCGGCAGCGGCCGACGAGTTCCCGGTGCCCTGGGCACGGGGAACCGGGGCCGACGAGTTGCTGGCGTTGGCCGGCGCCGTCGAGGCGCGCTCCGAACACCCGATCGGGCGGTCGATCGCCGCCGCAGCATCGAGCCGTGGCGCGGAGCCGGGTCTGGTCGAAGGTTTCTCGAACCAGCCCGGTGTCGGAGTTGTCGCAACGGTCGACGGGGTCGAGGTTCGAGTCGGTCGCCGTCAGCTGTTCGACTCGGTGCCGGCGCCGGTCGAGCGTGCCGGCGCATCGGCCGAACGCCAGGGCAACACTGCGGTGTTCGTTGGCCGCAACGCACGCGCCGAGGGGGTGCTGGTCGTCGCCGACACGGTGAAGCCGACATCGAAGGAGGCGATCGCCGCCTTCCACGATCTCGGGCTCACGGTCACGTTGCTCACCGGCGACAACGAGCGCACCGCCCGAACGGTCGGTGCCGCCGTCGGCGTCGACGAAGTGATCGCCGAGGTGCTCCCCGACGCCAAGGCAGCGGAGATCGTTCGCCTCCAAGCACTCGGGCATCGCGTGGCGATGGTCGGCGACGGCATCAACGACGCCCCTGCCCTCGCACAGGCCGACCTCGGTATCGCCCTGGGCACCGGCACCGACGTCGCCATCGAGGCGTCCGATCTCACGATCGTGTCGGGCGACCTGCGAGCTGCCGCCGATGCCGTGGCGTTGTCGCGGCGCACGCTCGGCACGATCAAGGGCAATCTGTTCTGGGCGTTCGCCTACAACACCGCCGCCATCCCGCTGGCAGCCTTCGGCGTGCTCAACCCGATGATCGCTGCTGCCGCAATGGGCATGTCCTCACTGTTCGTCGTGTCGAACAGCCTGCGGCTGCGCCGTTTCGACGGCTACCGGACGGCTGGCGACCGCACCCCACGCAACTCGACATCGTCAATCACAGAGCAGGAGCTCGTCGCATGAGTACCACCCGCACGTATTCGGTTCCCGGCATCAGCTGTGACCACTGCAAGCGAGCCATCGAGGCCGAAGTGTCGAACGTTGCCGATGTTGCTGCGGTCGAGGTCGACGTCGACGCCAAGCTGGTGACCGTCACGGGCGGCGACGACTCGGGCATTCGCGCCGCAATCGACGACGCCGGCTACGACGTTTCCTGAGCCGAGCTGAGCTGAGGCGATCGGTCGAGGTCGCCACGGTTGAGTCTCGGGGTCTGCAAGGGGTCAGACTGCGTGGGTGAACGTCACCGACGCCGTCAATGCCCGCAAGTCCGTCAGGGCGTTCCTGCCCGACCCCGTCGCAGATGAGACGATCGCCGAACTGCTCACCACGGCGTCGCGAGCACCATCGGGCGGCAACGTGCAGCCATGGCGGATCTACGTGGTCAACGGCGACTCGATGGCCCGCTTTCGCGAGTTTCTCGCCGACCGCCCCGTCGAGCCGGCCGCCTACGACATCTACCCGTCGCCGTTGCACGAGCCATACCGCAGTTCACGGTTCAAGATCGGCGAGGACATGTACGCGACGCTCGGCATCGGTCGCGACGACAAGCCCGGCCGCCTCGGGCAGTTCGCCAAGAACCTCGACTTCTTCGGCGCCCCAGCGGCGATCTTCTGCTTCATCGATCGCATCATGGGTCCGCCGCAGTGGTCGGACCTCGGGATGTTCTTGCAGACGTTCATGCTGCTCGCCCAGGAGGCCGGCCTCGACACGTGTCCGCAGGAAGCGTGGGCGGTGTACGAGAACGCGGTGAGTGAATTCGTCGGTGCGCCGGCGGAACAGCGCATCTTTTGTGGCGTTGCCATCGGGCACGCCGACCCTGAGGCGCCGATCAACTCACTCACCACCGAGCGCGAACCGCTCGACGTGTTCGCCACCTTCGTCTGAACGACGTCGGCCGGCGTCAGGCGGCGACGTCGGCGCGGTTGAGTCGGGCGAAGAGCCGGTCGAACACGTTCACTCGGTCGAACTGCATCGCATGGGCTCGTGCTGCTGCGGCCAGACTCGAGCGTTGATCGACCGTCGTGCGCAGGATCGCGTCGTCCAATGCTTGGGCGATGCTGATCGGGTCGCCGACCGGTACGACGGTTGCGTGATCGCCGATCGCTTCGGGGATGCCACCGGTGGCGGTGGTGATCACCGGCCCGCCACCGGCCAACATCTTCTCGACGAGCGCGATGCCGAAGGTTTCGACGAACTCCGGCCGTGGTTTGCTCGGCAGGACATACGCCGCGCTTGCCGCCATGAGAAACGTCTTCTCGTCGTCGTCGACGTCGTCGAAGAACATGATGCGGTCGGCGGCCGACGATGCCTGCGCCCGCGCTCGGAGCGCCGGCGCCTCCGGCCCCGTGCCGGCGATCACGAGCGGCACGCATGCCTTCGCGTGACTGGCTGCATAGCCGTCGATCAGGTCGTCGACACCCTTGGCCTTGGTGACGCGTGACAGGAACAGCACGTAGCCGTCGTCGGTGAGTCCTCGACGAGCGAGTACCTCGTCGAGTCTGGTGCGGTCGAGATCGGTGAACAGGCGGCTGTCGATTGCCGGATACGAGATCGAGACCCGCTCACGGCACTGTTCGGCGAAGGAGGTGCCGTGGCGGGCGTCGATCGCCACCGCCGAGTCGACGATCAGTTCCTTGGTGAACTCGGACACTGCAACGCAATGATCGCTCGACAGGTAGGTCGTGAACACCTGCGCTGCCGCGCCGAAGAGCTGTTCCTCGACCGACGTGCGCACCACGTTGGTGATGTCCGAACCGACCGCTTCGGCGATCGTGGTCACGTCGACGGGGAGCCCCGTGGCTCGAGCGATGGTGAGCGCATCGTTGATCGCGGCGGCGTGAGGTGTGAGGTAGAGCGACATCGCGACCGTGGGAATGCCGTCGGTGAACAGTTCGACGAGGCGCCCGACGATGCCGCCGTAGAACCGGGCGTCGGGCACCTTGTAGTCGCCGACGGGATCGGGACGCTCGACGGTGATGCCTTCGCTGTACGGCAGAACGGCGTCGAGGGGTTTGAGCGGGAGGCCCGCGGCTTGCAGCGTCGGGATCGGCCACGTGACGATGCGCACATCGTCGAAACCTCTGGTGAGCGCAACCTCGGCGAGATTGCGGGCCTCACCCGAATGCCCGCAGATCACCGGGTCGGCGCGCACGACGATCACGAGTCGTTTGGTTGCAGTCATGATTGGCTCCTCTCACGGAGGGTGTCTCCGTCAGCTGATGACGTGATGGTTGGCGGTGGCGTCGACACCGATGGCGGCCGAGCGGTGGTGCCCCAGTGGGTCGGCTCGGGCCCGAGCTCGATGTGCAGCCGTCCGCCGCGGTGCAGTTCTGCGAGCGTGATCCAGCTGCGGTCGAGAGGTTGATCGTCGAGTTCGACCGATCGGACGTATTGCACCGGAGCGCCTGGCTCCGGTTCGATGAATCCGGATGTGTCGATCACGAACGCACCGCCCGGCACCCTGATGCGCGAGTGCGAGAACGACGGCGCATTGACGAACACCAGCTGCTGGCCCGCCACGGGGAAGAGTCCCAGCGACGCCCAGACGTACCAGGAGCTGAGCCCGCCCGAGTCGTCGTTGCCAGGCAGGCCGCCACGTCCCGTTGCGAACTGGTTGTTGACCGCGGCGTGGACGACCTCGGCGGTCCGATCCGGTCGGCCGACATAGTGATACGCCCACGGCGCCTCCATGTCCGGCTCGTTGTTGAGGCCCTCGAAGCGGTGCAGGTCGTATCCGGCGGCGACGGCGGCAGCCTCAGGCGCCACGCCCAGCTGTTTGACCGGCTGGCCAAAGAATCCGAAGAATCGATCGAGCAGCGACACGAAGCTGTGCTCGCCGCCCGCGAGTTCGATCCGGTGCGCCATGTCGTGGGTGAGCCGGAACGAGTAGTTCCACTTGCCACCTTCGTAGAACGTCGAGTCGACGAGCAGCCCGGTCTCGGCGTCGAACGCCTCCACCCATCGGGTCGCCAGCGCATCGAGCTGGTTCGCGAGGTCGAAGTCGCCGATGGATCTGGCCACCTGTGCGGTGCAGTGGTACCCGAAGGTCAGATCGAGGGTGTGGGTGATCGGGTGGGCGATGCCGCGCTCGAGGAACTCCTCGCCGAAATTCCGGCGGAGGTCGTTGTGCATGTGAACGAGTGCCCAGTCCCAGTCGATGCCTTCGAGATCGAGCGCGCAGACGTCGGCGAGGAAGGTGTGTGCCGAGCGCGCTTCCCTGGCGCGAGAAGCGGTCGGCGCCCCTCGCCATGCGATACCCGATCGGGAGGTTGCCTTCCTCCTCGCAGATGATGAGCAGCGCAGTCGCGAGCTCGACGGCACGTTGCGGGTCGAGGAGGGTGATCAACGGCAGCTGGGTGCGGTAGATGTCCCACATCGTGGCGATGTCGAAGACGAACGGCCCGGAGGCCCGCCAGAACGGGCTCTCGTCGGTGGCGAAGCACGGCTTGATCAGCGAGTGGTAGAGCGCGGTCGAGAAGATCGTGCGGCGCTCGCTCGAGGTGGTCTCGACCCGAATGGCATCGAGGCGGTTGGCCCAGTCGGTTCGAGTTGCAGCGCGGCGGCGTTCGAAGCTGCGCCGGCCGGCACCGCAGTCGGCGTGGAGGTTCGCGCGGGCCTGCTCGACGCCACGGAGCGAGAAGCCCAACCGGAGCTCGACCCGCTGTCCGGGCTGGGTCGAGCCGAGCAGGATCAGGCCGAAGGGGCGCAGCGTGGTGGGACGGATCGAGTCGAACTCGAGTTGGGTGCCCCCGGGCATGAGCCGCTGGTCGTACCAGAGCATCTGGCGCCATGACGGTGTGTCGCACTCGATGTGCACCGCGAGCGGTGCGCCCTCGACGACGACCTCTCCCTGCGCGACGCCTGGCTCCAGCGTCACGAGATTCGCTCGGGTCGGAACGGTCCGACCGTGTTCGATCGCGAGGCCGCCCAGTGAGAAGTCGACGACGAGCCGGGCGTCGGGGTTCGCCGGAAAGGTGTATCGGTGGACCGCCGACTTCGGCCCGACGGTCAGCTCGGCGCCGATGCCGTTGTCGAGCGTGGCTGAGTAGTACCCGGGTTCGGCTGCCTCGTCGCGCAGCGCCCACACCGAGCCGAGGTCATCGAGCGGGTCGACCATCGGTGTGACACGGAGGTAGTTGTAGTACTTGCGTATCGCTCCGGTACCCGACTGTTGGAAGTGGGTGAACCCCGACGCCACGAGGCGGTCGTGCACCGCAGACGGGACGCCCTCGGTCGACAGATCGTGGACCCCGTAGCCGGTTGGGTAGGCCCCTGAGTACGCGCACGCCGAGACCATGCCGAGCGACGACGTTGCGCCTGGATGAGTGTTGCCGACCTGGGGTTTCGGCCACCACCAGGTGGCAGCGAGACCGGTCGGAGGGGCCAGTTCGGTCACATCGGTGCCGATGAACGGATCGACGGCCTCGATCATCGCGCTCGCCTGGGCGCCTCGCTGTCCCGCAACATCTGGCCAACGTACGAAGCCCATGTTCCGCGATCGTTTCGGCGGTGTGAACACGTGCGAGAATCGGCCGGTGCGAGATCTGAGTGCAGAGCGGGCAGAACTCGAGCGCCATGGGCGGGGTGTCGAGTGAGCGCAGCGATGGCCGACGACACGACCCCCTGGTGGCGCGACGCGGTCGTCTATCAGATCTACCCGCGCTCGTTCGCCGACTCGAACGGCGACGGAGTCGGCGACCTGGCCGGCATCACCAGCAAGCTCGACTATCTCGCCGATCTCGGTGTGGACGCGCTGTGGCTCTCGCCGATCTTCACCTCGCCGATGCACGACTTCGGCTACGACGTGGCCGACTACTGCGGCATCGATCCTGTCTTCGGCACCGACGCCGACTTCGACGACTTGCTCACCGGCGTTCACGAGCGTGGTATGCGGCTGCTGCTCGACTGGGTGCCGAATCACAGCTCGAGCGAACACCCGTGGTTCATCGAGTCGAGGTCGTCTCGCGACAACCCCAAGCGCGACTGGTACGTCTGGCGAGACCGTCAGGACGACGGGTCGCCCCCGACCAACTGGATGTCACAGTTCAAGGGCGTGCCCGCCTGGACTCACGACGACCTCACGGATCAGTCGTATCTGCACGTCTTCCTCGCCGAGCAACCCGATCTCAACTGGGCGAATCCGGACGTCGAGGCGGCGATGCTCGACTCGCTGCGGTACTGGCTCGACCGAGGAGTCGACGGGTTCCGCTCCGACGTCGTCAACCTGATCGGCAAGGGCACCGACGTCGACGACCTCCCCGACGAGCTCGTCACGATGCCGCTGCTGGCCTGCGACCGACCGTTCGGTCACGAACTGTTGCGGCGCATCCGTCAACTGCTCGACAGCTACGAGCATCAGCCGATGATGGTCGGCGAGGTCTATCTGCTGCGGGCGGGCGAGAGTGCGTCGTATCTCGGGACTCCTGAGGCGCCCGAGTTGCAGCTGTCGTTCGACTTCCGTCCGATCCACACGCGGTGGGAAGCGGACCGGATGCAGTCCGCGCTGTCGAAGATGGAAGCCGACTTCGCCGAGCCGGGCTGGCCCACGTTCGTGCTCTCGAACCACGACCAGCCGCGCCATCGGACCCGCTACGGGTCGGAGGCCCGAGCGCGGGCGGCTGCCGTCGTCGCGCTCACCATGCGAGGCACCCCGTTCCTCTATGCCGGCGAGGAACTCGGGCTCGAAGACGGCATCGTGCCGCCGGAGCGTGTCGTCGATCCCGATGGCCGCGACGGGTGCCGAGCTCCGATCCCATGGACCGTCGACGGCGACGACGAGTCCGGCCACGGCTGGCCCGTGCGACCGTGGCTGCCGTTCCCTGCCAATGCGTCGAGCCACGCGGCTGACGCGCAGGTCGGCGTGCGGGACTCGATGCACTCGCTCTACCGCGATCTGCTCGCGCTCCGACACCACCATCGCGTGCTCCGCCGAGGCGACGTCGAATTCGTCGAGTCCGACGGTGACGTGATCCGGTTCGAGCGCAGCCTGGGCGGCGAGCGCATCGTCGTGCTCGTCAACTTCGCCGACCGCCCGGCGCCGTGGCCCGTCGACCTCGCCGAGTCGGTCGTCGTGCTGTCGACGAGTCGGGAGCGAACCGTCGCCGGCGGCGAACTCGGCCCGGACGAAGCGACCGTGCTCCAGATGTGACGGTTGGTGTCAGACACCAGACGTAACATCTCGTGTCTGACAGGGTGGTGGCCATGACCGTCGACTACGTCCGCACGCCCGATGACCGATTCGCCGATCTCGTCGACTTCCCGTACGAACCGAAGTACGCCGAGGTCGACGGACTCCGCATGGCCTACGTCGAGGAGGGGACCGGCGAGGCCGGCACGTTCCTGCTCCTCCACGGCGAGCCGACGTGGGGGTACCTGTATCGGCGGATGATCCCGCCACTCGTCGCTGCCGGCTACCGCATCGTCGCCCCCGACCTCGTCGGTTTCGGCCGCTCCGACAAGCCGACCGATCGGGCCGTGTACACCTACGAGAACCATGTTGGCTGGCTGACCGAATTCGTCGGCGGCCTCGACCGTCCCGCGAGTGGGCTGCACGCGTTCGTCCAGGACTGGGGTGGGCTGCTCGGGCTCAGGGTGATCGCGGAACACCCCGATTGGTTCGACCGCGTCGTGATCGGCAACACCGCGCTGCCGGAGGGTGAGCCGATGGGCGACGGCTTCATGATGTGGCAACAGATGTCGCAGGAGATGGATCCGATGGATTGCGGCACGCTGCTGCAGATGAGCTGTCAAGCCCGCGAGCTCACCGATGCCGAGATGGATGCCTACCGAGCGCCATTCCCCGACGAGTCGCACCTCGCCGGTGCCCGTCAGTTCCCGCTGCTGGTGCCGACCACACCCGACGATCCCGCCGTGCCGGCGAACCAGGCTGCGTGGAAGGTGTGGGAACAGTGGACCACGCCGGTGCTCACGCTCTGGACGCCCGGCGACATCGTGCTCGGTCACCTGCAGCAGGGTTTCGTCGACCGGATCCCCGGCGCGGCCGGCCAACCGCACGCACAGTTCGAGCCCGGTGGCCACTTCCTGCAGGACGACCGCGGTGAAGATGTCGTCGCGGCGATCCTCGGCTGGCTGAGCTGAGCTCAGCCTTCGACGGCGATGGTGCGGACGGCGTCGGCGTGGACGATCGCGTCGATCGGTGACAACGTGGCGCCGAGTTCGACGATGAACGCGACGCCGTCGGCGGGGCGGAACTCGTTGCGAGCCCAGGTCGCGGCGATACCCGTGTAGGTCCCGCCCGTGATCTGGCCCATCGGGAGACCGGTGAGCTGCGCGTAGCGCTCGCGGACCCGGCCTTCGCGGCCCTGCGACGGATTCACCACGAACAGATCCTGGTGATACCAGACCGTGATGTCGGGCTGCAGTTGGGTCATCAAGTTGATGATCGCCTGGGTCTCGGGTTCGCTCGCCGGACCGATGCCCGCGTACTGCGAGTCGCCGGGCACGCCGATCGGGCCCCAGTTGTACGGGAAGTTCCGGTTCAGGTCGACACCGTTGGCGTTGCCGCGCTGCTGGGCCGCTCGACCGTCGGGGTTCATCGACTCGACGATCCACAACTCGACGCCGTCGGGGACCGGTTCGGCTCGGAGTTCGTCGACGATGGCGACACCGGCATCTTCGTTGCCGTGGATCACGCCGATCACCAGGACCCGTCGCCCACCGACGGTGCCGGAGCGCTCCGCCACGATCGGTCGCCCGCCCGCCGAGAACCCGAGTCCGACCTGCGCTGCGGTGAGGTCGAGCAGACCCGGCGTCGTCGGGATCGGCAGCGTCGTGGTGGTCGTGGTCGTCGTGGTGGTCGTGGTGGTCGTCGTGGTGGTTGTGGTGGTTGTTGTCGTCTCGGGAATCGTGGTCGTGCTGGCACCAGTCGACGGAGCCGTTGGTGCCGTGGTGGCAGCCTGCACCTGCCCCGTCGCGGCGTCCTGCGATCCGCATGCGACCGCGATCAACGCCATCGAGATGACCAGCGCTACGGTCCAGGTTGATCGCTTCACGGTGGTCGACGGTAGCGGACCATGTGGATGGCAGACTGGAGCCCATGCGCGTCGTGGGCGTTCGGCTCCTCCTCGGCACCGGGATCACCCTCGTGTTGGCAGCAACTGCTGCTGCGTGCGGGGCCGATGGGCCGACCACCGAACTCGAGCGTGGCGAGGCCATCTACGCCGCCAACTGCGCCCAGTGTCACGGTGGCGATCTCGACGGGTCCGATCGGGGGCCTTCGCTGCTCGATCCGATCTATGGACCCGACCAGCTCAGCGATGTCGAGTTCGTCGACGCGGTCCGCAACGGGGTCGAGGAACGCCTCTGGGACTTCGGCGACATGCCGGGCAACGGCTCGTACTCCGACGCTCAGGTCGACGCGATCATCGCGTTCGTTCGCGCCCAGCAGGTCGGCGAGCCGGTCGGCTGACCGGTTTCGGTGGATCTACGCCGGCGCGTTGCGGGCCAGGCGAGCCTCGCGGAACGACTGCACTGCCAACACGAGATAGCCGGCACACAGCACGATCGTGGCGATCTGGGCGATCAGCGCCCAGCCCTCGGCACCTCGGCCGATCGCAGAGCCGAGGCTGCCCAGGATGGCGATCAGTGCGAGCGCGGCCGAGGCGTGCATGAGGTGATGATTGAGGTCGGGTTTCGCGCGGGCGAGCGCTCCGAGCACGACGAACACCACACCGATGAAGGCGGGAATGAGCGAGGTCGCGCTGCCCGAGTCGGAAGCGATCGTGACGATCACTCCGACGACGATCAGCGCCGCACCGAGCGAGAGGGTCTTGGTAGCCACCCCGTCAGTGTGACGTCGTCGACGTCGGCGCGCACCCTGGTCGCCGCGGAAGTTGGTCAGCTGACTGCGGTGAGGAGTTGATCGACCGGGGCGAAGTCGTCGGTGAGCACGTCCGCGCCGTCGGTGAAGGCATCGAGGTCGTCCACGAAACGCCCTCCGTCCGGGTCGAAGTGGCTGCGATCGATCGGGGAGTCGGAGGCCACGATCACGGAGTTGCCCAGCCGGCCTTCGGCGGCACGTGCGCCCAGCACGACCTCGACGTGCGCAAAGACCGAAGCGACCGTGGCCGCCTCGGCGCGGAGGAAGTCGAGTCCGGCGCCGTCGATCACGTTGAGGGCGTACATGCCGCCAGGGCGAACGACCCGCGCAACGTCGTCCACGAACTCCTGTGTGGCGAGATGCCACGGCACCGCCCGGCTTCCGAAGGCGTCGCCGAGCACGACGTCGACGCTGGCATCGGGCACATCGGCCAGCGAGAGGCGGGCGTCGCCGGCGATCACGTCCAGGCCGGTGCCGGGCCCGGTCGATCGATCGAACTCGTCGACGACGAGATCGATCAGCTCGTCGTCGATCTCGAACACCGTCTGATCACTTCCCGGTCGAGTCGTCTGCGTCCACGTCGGCACCGTCAACGCCCCACCTCCGATGTGGACCAGGCGCAGCGGCTCGTCGCGATCGTCATCGGAGCCGACGGCATCGATTGCCTCGGTCAGCCGGCGGGTGTACCAGAAGTCGAGGTAGGTCGGATCGTCGAGATCGACGTAGCTGTGGCGAAGATCATCGAGCACCAGGACTCGCCCGCCGGCACGTTCGTCGTCGACTTCGATCGACACGCAGTAGTAGGCGGTTTCGCTGTCGCATTGGCTGCCGAGCGCCGTCGCCGCCACGAGGGCCACGCCGGCAAACGCCGACACCGACAGCATCTCGGTGCGCGCCGACTGGCGAAGCGGTCTCGGGAACGCCAGCCAGAGGGCCAGTCCGCTCACGACGAGCACGACGCCGACCGAGATGATGATCGTGGTCACCGCTGCGATCGCCACCAGCACGAAGCCGGTCATGAAGGTGGCGACGATTGCCCCCGCAGTGCCATACGCCGAGAGGCGGCCGACGGTGGCGCCGGTGGAGCCGAGATCGCGCAACTGCAGCTTGACGACGGCAGGGGGCACTGCGCTCAGCACGGTTGCCGACGGCAGGAACCCGATGGCTGTCAGCGTCAGCGTGCCGCCGATGCTCGCTGCTCCGCCGGCGCTGCCCAGCGCGCGAACCGTGGGCACCGTGGCGATCGCCAGCGCGCCGCCGATCACCAGCAGCGCAGGGATCAGGCGTCGGGGATCGACCCGATCGGCGGCGATGCCGCCCAGCCAGGCGCCGACCGCGATCCCGGCCAGCACGGTGCCGATGATGCCGGTGTAGGTCTCGAGACTCACCCCGACGTACGGCGCCAAGAGACGACCGGCGAGGATCTCCAGGACGAGGATGGCTGCGGAGGTCCCGACCACCAGAGCGATGGCGAGCCAGCCGGGCAGTGGCGAGTGTTCGCTGCGCGATGGGGGAGCCACGGATCGGGCGTCAGCTCGTGATCGCGTGAGCGCGCAGGTCGGCGAGATCGATGTACTCCAGGGTCGACATGTGCGTCGCTTCGAGGATGACGGCGCAGGCGTGTCCGGCGTCGAGTGCCTCTTTCCAGCGAGCGGCGCACACGCACCACCGGTCGCCGGGGGACAGGCCCGCGAAGCCGTACTGGGGCATCGGCGTACTGAGGTCGTTTCCCTGCGATTTCGAGTACTCGAGGAAGTCAGCCGTGAGCCTGCAGCACACGGTGTGCATGCCGGGGTCGTCGCCACGGTTCTCGCAACAGCCGGTGCGGTGGTACCCGGTCATCGGGTCGTACGAGCAGGGCAGCAATTCCGTGCCGAGCACGTTCTGTTGCCCTGGCGTCAGCGGCGGGCGGATGTCGGATTCTTCAGACATTGACGCCGACCAGTTCACCGATGCTGTACGTGACCGCACAGGCCACCAACACGATCATCACCTGACGGGCCACCGACTTCGCGATCGACCGTTCGGCCAAGCGTCCGATCGCAGCACCCACGAACGCAGCCATCACGACACCGATGGTGACCGAGATCGCTGCCGGAGCGAACCCGGTGGCGCCGGTGAACCAGGGGATCACCGGCAGGAGCGCACCGAACAGGAAGCACACGAGCGAGATCGCGGCCGCATTGAACGCCGAGGGCAGGTCGTGCGGGTCGACACCGAGTTCTTCGCGAGTGTGCACCCGCAGCGCGACGTCGGGCGAAGCCATGACGTCTTCAGCCGCGGCGCGTGCGGTCTCGGGTGCGATGCCATGGTCTTCGTACATCGCAGCGAGCTCGGCGGTCTCAGCGACCGCGTTGCGGGCGAGTTCGCGCCGTTCCACCGCGACTTCTCGTTCGACCATCTCGTTCTGGGCGGAGACGCTGATCCACTCGCCTGCCGCCATCGAGATCCCGCCGGCGATTGCCCCCGCCAGCCCGGCGAGGCGGACGATCGAGGAGTCGACGCCCGAACCGGCGAAACCGAGGATCAGCGAGACGTTCGACACCAACCCGTCGTTGATTCCGAACACTGCGGCTCGGGCAAGCCCTCCGGAAACCGGGCGGTGGCCGCCGTGCAATTCGGGCTTGGGAAGATCCTTCGGCGAGAGATCTGGTCGAGTCATCACTGTGAACGCTAGCCGTCGGTGGGTGTCACGCGTCCAGGGGTGCTCGACGCAGATCTGCAGGTGTTCGGAACGGGCGCGGTCCGCGACTACGTTGAGCTTCAGGCCGTTCGATCCCGGCCGGGACCCCATGAGTGCTCACAACGACGTGGCCGAAATCATCGAGAGCTTGCGAACGATCGCAGGTGAACGGCGACCCACCGACGGCCTGCTCCAAGAGTTCCTGGGCGTGTACTACAGCGACGTTCCGAGCGACGACGCCGATGCGCGGCGGCTGAACGCCGCGTACGCAGCGGCGGTCGCCCATCTCGAACTCGGGCGCACTCGGCGGCGAGACCAAACACTCGTCCAGGTGCTGTCGCCCGACCTCGAACGTGATGGCTGGGAGACCGACCGCACGATCTTGATGTTCGTCACCGACGATGCACCGTTTCTCGTCGACACCGTCCGGATGGTGCTCGACGAGTATCGACTCGGCATCCATCTCCTGGTGCATCCGATGCTCTCGGTGCGACGCAACGATCGTCACGAGCTGACCGCCGTCGATGCAGCCGACGGTCGGGTCGAGGCCTGGACCCTGATCGAGTTGGACCGCTGTGTTCCCGAGGACCGTATGCGGCTCGAGGCCGATGTGCGCGCGCGGCGATCGACGACGTGCAATCGGTTGTTCGCGACTTCGCACCGATGCGTGAACGGCTTCGCAGCGTCGACGTCGACGACCCACTGCTTCGATGGCTCGCCGACGACAACTTCATCTTCCTCGGCTCGGCCATCTACGACCGTGCTCCCGATGGTCTCCGGGTACAGCCCGACAGCCTGCTCGGTGAGTGCCGCTCCGGCCGGTTCGACCCGGAGTGGATCGATCCGCCGCCACATCCTGGCAACGACCCGGTGGTGATCGCTCGGACCGATGCGGTCGCCACGGTGCACCGGCGAGCTCGTATGACGTCGATCGCGGTTCGTGCACCGGATGGCGAGCTCGAGACCCGCTTCGTCGGGCTCCTCGGCAGCGCTGCATATCGCCAGAGCGTGTTTGCCATCCCAGTGGTCGGCCGGCGAGCCGATCAGGTCGTCGAGCGCGTCGGAGCAGCGACGGAGAGCCACACCGGCCGCGCGGTGCGCAACGTGATCGAGACGCTCCCGCGCGACGTCGTGTTCGAGGCGGGTCTCGACGAATTGGCTGATCTGGTCGGTGCGATCGTCGGGCTGCAGGAACGCCGCATCGTGCGGGTGTTCGACGTCTGCGAGCCGGTCGGGCCGTGGACCACAGTGCTCGCCTACGTTCCGCAGTCACGCTTCACCGCAGCGCTGCCCGATCTGGTCGCTGCGTTGGTCTCGGAGTACTACGAGGGCGAGGTACGCGATCTGGCGACGTTGGTGGGATCGAGTTCGCTCGCTCGCATTTCGATGACGGTGCGATCCGGGCGTCTCGACGACGCCAGCCGACTCGTCGGCTCGATCGACCGTGCGTCGCGAACGTGGGGAGAACGGGCGCTGGACGCGCTGGTCGACCTGCTCGGCGAAGTCGAAGGTCATCGGATCTGGGCCGTCGTCGGCCCGACGGTTCCTGCCGACTACGAGGCCCGGGTTCGCCCCGATGCAGCCGTCGGCGACCTCGTCAAAGTTGCCGAGATGCTGTTGGGGTCCAGCGAGATTCTCACGTCGTTCGGCCGATCGATCGACGCGATCGACGGCGAGTGGCGCTTCCGGGTGTTCCTCCGAGACCGCCCGGTGACGATCGCCGAACTCGTCCCGGTGCTCGAGCACCTCGGCCTGTCACCGCTCGACGAGCATCCGTCGGTGTTCGTCGGGGACACCACGACGGTCCACCTCGACGACATCGGTGTGCGTGGCCCTGCCCATCAGATCTCGGATGCGCAGCATGCGGAGGTGCAGCACGCCTTCGTCGACTTGATGACTGGTGTGACCGAGCCCGACGGTCTCAATCGCCTGGTGCTCTCCGCCGGACTCGGACGCCGTCAGATTGCGGTGCTTCGCCTCTACAACCGCTATCTCCGTCAGGCATCGTTCCCGTTCAGTGCCAGCTACGTCGAGCAGGCGGTGGTCCGACACCCGGAGATCGCCCGAGCGCTCGTCGAACTCTTCGACACCCGGCTCGATCCCCGGCGAACCGACTTCGAGACCGACGATGATCGGTGGGCGGCAGTCGAGCGTTGTCGAGCAGCGTTGGCCACGTTGCTCGATGCGGTTCCATCGCTCGACGACGATCGGATCTGTCGAGCGTTCCTCACGCTGATCGATGCGACCGACCGCACCAACGCCTTCCTCGGACGGTCGGAGATCTCGGTCAAACTGCGGCCGCACGACGTCGGGTTCCTTCCGGAGCCTCGACCCGACTTCGAGATCTTCGTGTGTTCACCGTTCGTCGAAGGTGTCCATCTTCGCGGTGGACGCATCGCCCGGGGCGGCCTGCGTTGGAGCGACCGACCCGAAGACTTCCGCACCGAAGTGCTCGGTCTGGTCAAGGCCCAGATGGTCAAGAACGCGGTGATCGTGCCGTACGGTGCGAAGGGCGGATTCGTCATCAAGTCGCGGACCGCCGACGCGGCCGATCGCGACGCGGTGCGAGCGGAGGGGATCGATCGGTATCGGCGCTTCCTGCGAGGGCTGCTCGACATCACCGACAACGTCGTGGGAACTGCGATCGTGCATCCACCCGATGTCGTGATCCACGATGGGCCCGACCCGTATCTCGTGGTCGCAGCCGACAAGGGCACGGCCACATTCAGCGACATCGCCAACGAACTCGCTGCCGAGTACGACTTCTGGCTCGGTGACGGCTTCGCCTCGGGCGGCAGCAACGGCTACGACCACAAGGCGATGGGCATCACGGCGCGCGGCGCATGGGAGAGCGTGCGCCGTCACGCTCGGGTGATCGGCAAGGACGTCGACACCGACGAACTCACGGTGGTCGGTATCGGCGACATGTCCGGCGACGTCTTCGGCAACGGCATGTTGCTGTCGGAACACCTCCAGCTGGTCGGCGCCTTCGACCACCGACACGTGTTCCTCGATCCGAACCCCGACCCTGCATCGTCGTATGCGGAACGCCGCCGGCTCTTCGAACTCCCGCGATCGAGTTGGGCCGACTACGACAGCCGTCTGCTCTCTGCCGGTGGCGGGGTGCACTCTCGCCAGCTCAAGGCGATCGCGATCACCCCGGAAGTGCGCGAGGTCCTCGACCTCGAACCCTCGGTGACGTCGATGCGACCGGACGACTTGATCTCGGCGATGTTGCGCGCGCCGGTCGATCTGCTGTGGAACGGGGGTATCGGCACCTACGTGAAGGCGTCGAACGAGAGTCACGCCGACGTCGGTGACCGAGCGAATGATTCGTTGCGCGTCGACGGGATCGACCTTCGTTGCCGGATCGTGGGTGAGGGTGGCAACCTCGGGCTCACGCAGCTCGCCCGAGCCGAGTACGCGATCAGCGGTGGGCTGATCTACACCGATGCGATCGACAACTCTGCCGGCGTCGACTGCAGCGACCACGAGGTCAACATCAAGATCGTGCTCGACCAACTCGTGCGCGACGGCGAGCTCACCGTCAAGCAACGCAACGAACTGCTGGTCGAGATGACCGACGAGGTGGCTCGTCTGGTGCTCGACGACAACCGGGCCCAAACGCTGGCGCTGATGATCGCCCGAACGCAGTCGCTGTCGATGGTCAACGTGCATGCTCGGTATCTCGACACGCTGGAAGCCGATGGGTACCTCGACCGCGACCTCGAGTTTCTGCCATCCGACAAACAGATCGCCGAACGGCAGAGCACAGGGAGTGGTCTGCGGGCCCCGGAGTTCGCGGTGATGATCGCGTACACGAAGAACGCCAGCGTCGCCGAGCTCCTCGAGTCCGACCTCCCGGACGAGCCTGCACTGGAACCCGACCTCCTCGAGTACTTCCCCGTCGAGCTGCGCGATCGGTTCCCCGACTCGATCCGGTCGCACCGTCTCCGCCGGGAAATCGTGGCGACGAGCGTCATCAACAACATGGTCAACCTGGCAGGGATCTCGTTCGACCATCGAATGACCGAGGACTCCGGAGCGTCGGTGTCCGACGTTGCCAGGGCGTTCGTCGCGTCTCGTGAGATCTTCGGCTTTGCCGACATCTGGCGCGAGATCGATGCGCTCGGGAGCAGCGTGGCTCTGGACACACAGATCTCGCTGTTCCTCGATGCCCGGCGCATGGCCGAACGCGGCACGGTGTGGTTACTGCGCCACCGCCGCCCGCCGCTCGACATCCTCGACGCGGTGGCGACGTTCTCCGCCGGGTTGGCCTTCCTGTCCGAGTCGCTCGACGGGGTGGTGAGTGGACGGGTAGCGGCCGAGCTCGAACGCGTCGTCCGCGACCGGGTGGGGGCCGGAGTCCCGCTCGGCCTCGCCGAACGCTCCGCTCGATGGCTGTGGCTGCACACCGGGTTCGACATCGTCGAGATCGCCCATACCGAGGCACGCAACGTTGCCGATGCCGCCACGGCGTACTGGGCGACGTTCGACGCGTTCGACCTCGGCTGGTTGTGGGACGGCGTCGGCAACCTGCCGAGATCGGACCGCTGGCAGGAGCAAGCGCGTTCGGCGATCCGAGACGATCTGACGACGGTGCTCGCCGACCTGACCCGCAACGTGATGCGGGCCGCAGACGGTTCGCCCACCGCGTGGATCGAAGCCAACGAGCGAGCCGTCGGTCGGGCCCTTGCCATGCACACCGAGATTCGTCGAGCCGAGAGCTTCGACTTGACCACATTGTCGGTGGCGTTGCGCCAGCTCCGGAATCTCACGATCACCGCGGCTGCTGCAGCCGGTCCCGTCGACGATGTCTTGCCGAAGTCTTGTTGAAGACTTGGCTACCACTTGTCGAAGAACACCCTTCGGGAAGATCCGTCGACGGGTAGCGTCAATGTCGTCATGTCGTCGGGTCCTCGCTTCCGTTTCGCTCCGTCGCCGACGGGCTCGTTCCACGTCGGCGGAGCCCGAACCGCGCTGCAGAACTGGGCGCTCGCTCGCCGACTGGGTGGCACGTTCGTGCTGCGGATCGAGGACACCGACGAGGCGAGGAACCGACCCGAGTGGACGCAGGGAATCATCGATGCGCTGGCGTGGATCGGCATTTCGGCCGACGACCCGCACTTCGAGGGCCCGCACTTCCAGAGCGAGTTCGCTGACGCCCACATCGCTGCTGCTCGCAAGCTCCATGACGACGGCCACGCCTACTACTGCGACCTGACCGGCGAACAGATCCAGCAGCGGAGCAAGGAACTCGGGCTCAGCGGCTACGACGGCCACTCGCGCGACCGGGGGCTCGAACCGGCGCCCGGCAGGGTGTTGCGGTTCCGCGTCCCGGAGGGCACCACGGTGGTCAGCGATCTCGTCCGCGGTGACGTGGCCTTCGAGAACGACACGATCGAAGACTTCGTGCTGCTGCGCGGCAACGGCACGCCGGTGTTCCTGCTGGCCAACGTCGTCGACGACATCGAGATGGCGATCACCGACGTCGTGCGCGCCGAGGAGCACCTTCCCAACACGCCCAAGCAGCAGATGCTCTGGGAGGCGTTGGGTCAGCAGCCACCGCGATGGGCTCACGTTCCGGTCCTGGTCAACGAGCAACGCAAGAAGCTCTCGAAGCGACGCGACAAGGTCGCGCTCGAGCAGTACCGCGACGACGGCTATCTCGCCGACGCCATGGTCAACTACCTGATGACGTTGGGTTGGACGCCGCCTGGGGCGGAAGCCGCTGGGAGCGAGATCGTGTCGTGGGACGAGATCGAAGCGGCGTTCCGACTCGAGGACGTCACGCACTCACCAGCGTTCTTCGATGTCAAGAAGTTGGCCGCTTTCAACGGCGACTACATCCGACAGATGCCGCTCGCCGAGTTCATCGAACGAGCCGACGCCGAACTGCCGGCTGACTGGGATCGTCCCCGATTCGCAGCGATCGCACCGCACATCCAGGAGCGCCTGACCACGCTGAACGAGGTGCCGGACAAGGTCGACTTCCTGTTCTGGCCCGACGGTCAACCGATCGACTACGAACCGGCGTCGTGGGACAAAGCATTCAAACCCGAGTGGTCGGTACCGCTGCTGGCCGATGTGATCGCGGTCTACCGCACGGCCCCGTGGACGGCCGACGACCTCAAGGCGGCGCTCGAATCGGCCATGGAGTCGTATTCGATCAAGTTGGGCAAGGCGCAGGCGCCGGTTCGAGTCGCCGTCACCGGCCGGGCGGTCGGCCCGCCGCTGTTCGAATCGCTCGAAGTGCTCGGTCGAGAGGAGACGCTTCGTCGCCTGTCCGCTGCCCTCGACATCGCCTCGGGTGGTGAGACGCCGGCTTCCGGACGGTGACGACCATGGCCGGACGCGAGTTCTCGTTGCCCTCAGACGAGCAAGTCGAACGCGATCGCGAGCTGCTCGAGGCGCTCGACGATCATCAGTCGGTCGGTGAGAAGTACGCCCGCACGGGTGAGATCCCCGACGTCGTGCATCGTGATCCGTCGATGGGACCCTCGGCGAACGCCGAACGCACCAGGGACCCCACCCCGGTGCAGTCCTTGCCCTCGCCGCCGCGGTTCGTCGGCCGGCGAATCGTGCAGGTCGTGTTGATCGTGCTGCTGATCGGAGTGGCCTACTACGCGGTGTCGCTGTGGCAGGTGTGGTCGACCGGGCGTGCGGACGAGTCGCGCAACGTCGATGCGATCGTCGTGTTGGGCGCTGCGCAGTACGACGGACGCCCGTCTCCACAGTTGGCGGCTCGGCTCGACCATGTGGTCGATCTGTGGTCGGCTGATCTCGCGCCGCGAGTGGTGGTCACCGGAGGCAACCAGGAAGGTGATCGATTCACCGAGGCGTCAGCGTCGGCGGAGTATCTCGTCGCTCGGGGCGTGCCGGAGTCGGCGATCGTGCAGGAGGATGCCGGCACCAACACCTTCGAGTCGCTCGAACGGGCGCGATCGCTGCTCGACTCATCGATCGAGACCGTCCTGATCGTGACCGACCCGTATCACGCACTCCGCAGCAAGCTGACGGCCGAAGAGGTCGGGTTCACGGCCTTTGTGTCCGCCACGCCCGACTCGGTGGTCCGTGGCGCCGCCGAAACGCGCCGAGAGGTGGTCGAGGCAGCGGGCATCGCCGTGGGCCGGATCATCGGGTTCGAACGGTTGAGTGGCCTCACCGACTGAGGCCGATACAATCCCGTCCCGCACCGGTCGTCGACTCGTCGTCGGCCGTCACGCCATGGGGTGTGGTGTAATTGGTAACACAGCAGTTTCTGGTACTGTCATTCGGGGTTCGAGTCCCTGCACCCCAGCTCTGATCGATCGCCGGCCCGCACCATGCGAGGTCGGCGTCGTCGCTTCTCGGGCGCGACGACGGGCTGCGCGGGTGGGATCCGTGGCCCGGCTGATATCGTTGCCGATCGCTACTTGGCCCGTTCGTCTAGTGGCCTAGGACACCACCCTCTCAAGGTGGCGGCACGGGTTCGAATCCCGTACGGGCTGCCAAGGAAGTACCAGGTCAGAGCCACTCTTCGGAGTGGCTCTCCTGGTTTTCTGGACTCGTTGCCACTCTGATGCCAATCTCTCTGGAAGGAGAAATCGGATGAAGGGTTTCATGCGGCAGCGAGGGGCGTCATGGGAGCTGAGGGTCTTCCTCGGCCCCGATCCGCTCACCGGCAAGAAGCAGTACGCCACGCGGACCGTGCGTGGCGGCAAGCGCGAGGCGCAGACTGCGCTCGCCGAGATGGTCACCGAGGCCGAGCGCGGCCTCACGGTTCGAACGACCGCGACGGTCGGGGAGTTGCTCGAGGCCTGGTTCGAGTTCGCCTCGCCTGACTTCTCGCCGAAGACGGTCAAGGAGACACGGGGCTACATCGACCGCTCGCTGATGCCGGCGCTCGGGTCGAGGCGATTGGCCAAACTCACGCCCGCCGATCTCGATGCGTTCTACCGTCGACTGCTCACTTCGGGCGGGTCCGGTGGTCGACCGCTGGCGCCCGGGACGGTGAAGCGCATCCACGGCATTCTTCGGCGTGCGCTCAACCAGGGAGTCAAGTGGGGGTGGATCGGCATCAATCCAGCGACGGCGACCACACCGCCACGCGTGCCGGCGTCGGACATCAAACCCCCTTCGCCGGAGGCGCTCGGACGAGTGCTGCGACGAGCTGAGGTGGACTCGCCGGATCTGGCCTGCTACCTGATGCTCGCGGCTGCCACCGGCGCCCGTCGGTCAGAGTTGATTGCGCTTCGATGGACCGACGTCGATCTCGACGGCGCGACCGTCTCGATCGAGCGGGGAATCGTGTCCGGTCCGCATGGTCTCGTCGAGAAGGGAACGAAGACCCACTCCGCTCGCCGCGTGTCGCTCGACTCGCGGACGATGTCAGCCGTCGCCGATCACCGGGAGCGCATGATCGATCGAGCCGAGATCTGCAGCGTCGAGGCGGCCGCCGACGCCTTCGTCTTCAGCAACACCGCCGATGGGAGTCAGCCGTGGTTCCCCGACTCGGTGTCGCGGTCGTTCAAGCGTCTTTGCGAGAAGGAGGGTGTGCCCGACGTTCGCCTGCACGACCTCCGTCACTTCGTCGCCACCCAGCTGCTGAGTGCCGGCGTCGACGTGCGCACCGTGGCCGGTCGTCTCGGACACCGCAACGCGGCAACGACGCTCAACGTGTATGCGCACTTCGTCGAGCAGACTGATCGCGCGGCGGCCGACATCATGGGTGGCGTACTGCGAGACGGTGCGTAGGAGGGTTTCAGATTTCTCGCCCTGGCATCGCGTCGTCTGGCCGGCGGTCATCGGTCGCGTGCAGCAGGCGGTCGACGACGATCGTCGGCACGACGACACGTCGACCGAAACGTCGGGCCTGGATGTCGCCCCGTCTCACACATTCGTACGCGGTGGTTCGCGAGATGCCGAGGATGTGGGCGACTTCCTCGACGGTGTAGGTGGATCGCCGTGTGGGTTCGTCGGAGTTGCTCATGTCCGTACTGTCCAGATGACTACTCACTCGACTACTCCCACCGAGGCACGCGATGACTCCCACCGGTGCGTCGGATCGCTCCCACCAAGTGTTCGATCACTCCCCGTGGTCGTGTGTGTGGTCGTGTGAGTCGTTGTGGTCAGGTCGGTCGTCGCCGTTGGCGTTCTGCCTGGCGGCGTTGCGCCCGGTTCGGTCCATGAGTCGATCGGGCATTGGGCGCGAGCGTGATCTTGGTGTGGACGAGTTCGTCGAGTCGGTCCTGCATGTTGGCGCGGTCGCGTTCGGCGTCGTCGAGTTCGGTTCGGAGGCGGTCGTTGCGTTCGCTGATCCAGTTGGAGCGGACCTGCTCTCGCTCGAGTTCCTTCTCGGCTCGTCGTAGGGCCGTCTGAGTCGTCTTGAGTTCGGCTTTGAGTGCGTCGATGGTGTCGCCGAGTTGGCGGACCTGGTCCCATGCGACGGCGGCTTCGTCACCGGACTCCAAAGCAACCTCGATGGTGGGTGGTTCGTCGTCACCGCGTTCTCGTGCTCGGAAGGCGCGCACGCGGTCAGCGTCGGAGCGCCACTTGCGGGGGCGGCCTCCTTTGCCGGGCACGGTCATGGGCGTGATCGTAACGAAACGTAACGATTCGTGCACCCACCGGGTAATTGTCTGTGAGGGTGCTGCTTGATTGACGATCAGGGATTATGCGGTGGGCCGATCTACCCGGGAGGCCGCACAGTTCGCCGGTACGCGAGCGGTCGCCGAGCCGAAGACGGCGAGCCAAGTGTGCGCCTGATCCGGCACCGGTGTTGCCCACATGACGTCCAAGGGGCGGGACGAACGCTGACGCTGGGCGCTCGTCGTCCAGCCGGTGAATGGGAGGTGGTTCATGCGACGATTCTCGGTCCGTCTCGTGGCCGTTCTGGTCGCGTCCGTTGTGACTGAAAGCGATATTTCGAGCGCCGGACCACCGCTCTGTCAGCGGGGTCCCTTCGGTGCCGATCATCAATCCGGGTCAGGGTCGCAATTTGTTGAGTTGTTGAGGTGATTGCGATCGTCACGAACTCGTCGAAATGCTCCGAACGAGTGAACAGTTGCGCGACCTACTCCCTGACGCTGACGCGATGGCGCCGAACATACCCGGAGCGGTCTGGGTCGAACCGTTCCAGACTGCGACCGGTTGAGCGTGGCGATGGCGATGCAACCGCGAGAGACCAAGCCGCCGTGGCTGATCTTGATTCAGAGGTCGCCGTGGTGTTCGACGGTCGGGAGGTCCGCCGCGATCCAAGCTTTGAGGCCGCCATCCATGTTGGCGACGTTCTGGTAGCCCATGTTCTTGAGTGTGTGGGTGGCGAGTGCGGCGCGTGCGCCTGAGGCGCAGTAGAGAATTACTCGACGAGTGGGCTCCAACTCTGGGTTGTGGCGGGGGCTTGCAGGGTCGACGACGAACTCCAGCAGGCCGCGTGGCACCTGGAGTGCTCCCTCGATGTGACGCTCCCATTCGACCGGCTCGCGGACGTCGATGATGATCGGGCCACCCGCAGTCAGTTCCTGCGACACTGCTTCGGGAGTCACGAACTCGATCTGAGCGCGTGCCTCACCGATCATCTCGACGACAGATTTCACCATGATCGTCGAACTCCTTCGTCGTTGGTCGGGGTCAGCCGAGTCGGACGCCGGGTGCGCCGAGCTCGGTGGGTTCGGGAAGCTTCGCTGTCGACCTGCGAGTCCATTCCTCTTCGAGAAGTTCTCGTGAGGCCTGTTCGAGGAACTGCGGTGCGGCCCATTCGTGCACGTCGTAGTCGTTGTGGATGTAGCCGTGGCTCAGCATGAAGTCCTTGGCGATGTCGATCGACACGAGGTTCTTCGGCGACAGGTTCGGGACCATGTCGACGTCCTTGATCCCCTGGTAGGTGTCCTCGATGTCTCGATAGTACGTTTGGCGATTCAAGATGCCGGCCGCCGCATGCTTGTCGTCGTTGGCCCAACGTCCCACCTTGATCATCGCCTTCATGTAGGCGACGACGAGTTCAGGGTGTTCGTCGGCCATGACATCGGTGCAGGTGATGACGGCAGGGCAGTTGGCCATCTGCATGGTCCAGTCCGGATATCGGGACAGGTCCTCGATCGCCTTGAACTTGCCGGTGTCCTCCTGGAGGTGCTGGAACACCTTGCTCTGGGTGTAGATCGCGTCGACGACTCCGTCCTCCAGACCTTTCTCCAGTGGCCGGAATGCGAGGTCGTGCTTGTGATCCCGTCGCAGCCACAGCTCCGAGGGGTTGTTCATGTTGACCTTGAGCATCTCGGGCTTGTCATACCAGTCGTCCGGATACGGGAAGTCGACGATTTCGACGTCGTCGGTCGTCATGCCGTTGATGCGCAACATGAGCTCGATGCCGGCGTGTTCCTGGATGCGCCACCAGTCGTTCTTGATCGTGTTGAGGCTCTTGGTGAGCCCGATCTTCTTGCCTCGCAGATCGTCCATCCGGAAGATGTCGTCACGGGAACGCACCAACATGGCGCCACCCTCGTACACCTGCGTCGCTCCGAGCAGCCGCGTCCGACGAAGATCCGCGTTCACGTGGATCGTCGGGTACAGACCGCCGAAACGGATCAGATTGTCGAGGTTGTGGATGTAGTGCGGGTACCAGTTGTTCCCGGCGACGGAGCGGAAGAAGGCGTATTCGACGCCGATCTTCTTGAACTCCTCGCGGCACCAGCCCAACTCCTGGTCGACGTTGTTGGCCGACACCATCGGGCAGTTCGTGAACCACACCTCCTTCCAGTTCAGCGGGACGGTGGTGGCAACTCGCTCGGACATCGAACTCTCCTCCTCGGTCGTGCGGTTCGTTTCATCTCGTGAAGACGACCGCACCAATGTGTACATCTGTACTCATCATGAGCCCGATGTTCCGAGCTGCCCCAGGGCCGATGGTCCCGATCGCCTTCCGATTCTCAGACCTGGCGCGGGGTGGGGTCGGCCGGTGACGGCCACGGCGTCGCACCGAGCCGGCGCGCCGAGTGCACCAACTCCTCCCGAAGCATCGCCAACGGCACCTCATCCAATTCACCCGCCGCGACCAGGTAGTCCTCGAAGACTCGCCATCCGATGGCCGTCGCCACGATCTGTGCCGCTCGAACTCGCGCCGCGACCGGATCCAGCCCATACCCGTCAGCAAGGGTGTTCGCCATCGCGGCGACCGGGTTGAATCCCTGGCGGCCCGCCAGCGGGCGTCCCCGTATGACGAGGGACGCGGTCACCCGCGACCATTTGCCCATCACCGTCTCGACCCCGTGCCCCTGGCCCGACAGCGGGTTCTCACTCACGCTTCTGGCCAACTGGGCGGACAGGTCATCGAAGACCGCCAGCTCGAGCTCCTCCCGATCGCCGATGTACCGGCTGATGAGCCCGAGATGGGTGTTTGCCGCACTGGCGATGTCACGCAGCGAGACCTGTCCGACGCCACGCTCTGCGAACAGCTTCGCGGCAGCGTCGAGCACCGCTCGACGAACCTCTTCTGGTCCCGACGGAGACCCCGGAGGGCGGCGCGGTCCAGGTCGGCGGTGAACGCCGCTCTCTTGTTCGGTCATATGGGTCCGAGCAATCCTTCCACAGCGGGCCAGTCTTGCTGCCAGCATCGCATGGGCGGTCACCAGCATCCGTCGTCATGCTGGTGAGACACGAGCGAACCACTGACCGCGCGGCAACGCGAGCGGAGCAAGCCGACGCCTTCGGCAACGGTCACCCACCGCAGATCGGCATGCAGAATCACTGCTCGGCATGCGGGACGCGCGCCACAGTGCGGCCCAATCGTGACACGAGACAATCCCAGCCGGCCGTGCTCGAATGCCGGTACCGGGTGCAGGTTGACGCTTCGGCGACCGTCCTGATCCGAGGCTCAGGGAGCGAATGGTGATCGATGGTCACCCGTGACCGAGTTCCTGGGTACACAGCGAAACCGCAGGGCCGGACAAGCCCCTCCTGGAGAGACTCCGCAGTTCCTCGTTCCAAGAGAGTCAGATGATCCGAAGCTGTTCCGTCACGCGTCGCCAAAACCGCCGGTAGAGGGGCCGATCGTGTCGCCACTCGGCTTCCTCGTCGACGCTTGCTCCGGTCACGCCGGCCTGCCCCGCCGGGTTCTCGGCTGGGGTCAGTCGACCGGTAGAGATGTAACTCCCGACAGCCCACATCGAGATATGGAGCCGTTCGGCGGCGTCGAACTGGCTCACCCATTCCGAATCCGTCACCAAGACGACGCGCCGTCGCAGAGAAGAGGGATAGCCCTTGTCCTGCCGCTCCACCGCCCGACGGTGCACGCGCTCTCCGATCTCCATCGAACCACCCCACACCACAAGTCTGCCCGGCCGAGACCTGTTCCGAGCCGCCGAGGTCCCGCTGCAGGGAACCCGATAACGCCCGCTCGAACTCACCAACCGCCGCCCGGCAGGACCGTGCGACTTCGGCCCTACTGCGGTGCAACACTTTCGCGGGCGGCCCGGCTGATTCAGTCGCCTGGTGGGATGGTCCTGCACGCATCCGGCGCATGCGGCCTGTCGCTCGTCGCGAGTACCCTGATCTGCATGGCACGACGCGCTGACGAGTTGCACGACCGGGTGGTCGTTGTGAATCCGGAGGAGGACTGCTCTCCGGCCGCGTTCCGTTTGCTCATCGACGAGCTCTCCATCGAACCGGAACCTGAGCTCGAATCCTTGGACGCAGCGGCCGTACTCGAGACGATCCGCGCCGAGTCCGAACACGCGTGACGCCCGTTGTCATCGACGCGTCCGCTGGCGTGGAGATCCTTGCCAACACTGCCCACGGTCGGCGTCTCGCACGACTGCTTCCGACCGATGCCGTGGGCTGGGTGCCCGAGCACTTCTACGTCGAAGTCGCCGGGGTCGTGCGACATCAGACCGTCGTGGCTCGGACGCTGACCGAGGAGGCTGCCGCGGAGGTGTTGGGCCGGCTCGATCGTTGGCACCTGCGCCAAGCGCAACCCGGACCGTTGATCGCCGCTGCGTGGCGATTTCGTCACAACATGACCATGGCCGATGCCGTCTACGTCGCGCTCGCCGCCGAACTCGGGGGAGCCTTGCTCACCGACGATCACCGGCTTGTCAACTCGCCCGGATTCCCGACCAACGTGAGCGCTCTCACACTCGACCGCTCCTGAACACGACCGGCAGTCGGTCGGGCGGCCCCTCGCCCCGGCTGGGCGTCTTGCCAATCCACTTGCCACTCCACGCAGCGGCACTGGCCGATATCGGACGACACGAGCCAACACGGCGTGTAGCGTTGGCCCTGCTCAGACCACACAAGACGGCATCAGACAACACGAGCCGGACAGTCTCAGTCGCCCTCTCAAGGTGGCGGCACGGGTTCGAATCCCGTACGGGCTGCCAAGGAAGTACCAGGTCAGAGCCACTCTCCGGAGTGGCTCTTTCCGTTCCCGGCCTCTGTTGCCCATGGCCTGCCCATGAACGACAATGGAGGTCACGCCATGAAGGGATCGATGCGCCAACGGGGGTCGGCGTGGGAGCTCAGGGTCTACCTAGGCGCCGACCCGGTCACCGGCAAGCAGCGCTATGCCACGAAGACGGTCCGCGCGGGCAAGCGCGAGGCGCAGCGGCTGCTGAACGAGATGAAGGTCGAGGCCGAGCGTGGTCTGGCGACGAGGACGACGGCGACGGTGGGCGAGCTGCTCGACCGTTGGCTCGAGCTCGCCCGCGAGGACTTCTCGCCGAAGACGACGCGAGAGACGGCCGGGTACATCGAGCGCAACCTGCGGCCGGCGCTCGGCGACGTTCGGCTCAGCAAGCTCACGACGGCGTCGCTCGACCGGTACTACCGCTCACTGCTCGTCGACGGCGGCCGCAACGGGCGACCGCTGGCACCGGGCTCGATCCGGCGTATCCACGGGATCCTCCGGCGGGCACTGGCGCAGGGCGTGCGGTGGGGCTGGCTCGGCGTGAACCCGGCCGCGGCGGCGTCACCGCCAAGGGTGCGGATGCCCGAGATTGCGCCGCCGACGCCCGCGCAGCTCGCGAAGCTTCAGAAAGGCGATCGACGCGAGCGATCCGGAGTTCGGGGTCTTCGTCCGGCTTTCGGCCATGACGGGTGCACGTCGGAGCGAAGTGCTTGCGCTCCGCTGGACCGATGTCGACCTCGAGCGGGGCGTCGTGACGATCGGTCGCGGCCTCGTGCAGGGTCCGGACGGGCTCGTGGAGAAGGACACCAAGACCCATCAGACCAGACGGGTAGCTCTTGATGCACTGACTACGGCAGTGCTGACCGATCACCGATCGGCTGCCGTCGAGCGAGCCCAGCACTGCGGCGTCGCCCTCGCCGACGATGCGTTCGTGTTCGCGGGCGACGTCGCCGGCACGACGCCGTGGTACCCGGACTCGGCTTCGCGTCGGTTCCGGAAGGCGTGCGACGAGGTCGGGCTGAAGAGCGTCCGCCTCCACGACCTCCGCCACTACGTCGCCACCCGATTGCTGAGCGCCGGCGTCGACGTACGGACCGTGGCCGGTCGTCTGGGACACCGGAACGCGGCGACAACGCTGAACGTCGACTCGCACTTCGTTCCAGAGGCCGACCAGGAGGCTGCGAAGATCCTGGGCCGTCTCGAGCACACCCGCCGAGCCCGGCGAGTAGCCGGTGGACGAGCCTGCTGGTCACGCCGCCTCTTCCTCGGTCGTCGGAGAGTCGGCCGAGTCGCCGTCCAGCATCGCCAGCAGGCGGGACTTCGGCACCAGTAGACGCCGCCCGAGCCGCACGGTCGGGATCTCGTCTCGCCTCACACGTTCGTACGCCGACGTCCGCGAGATTCCGAGCATGACCGCGGCCTGCGTGACCGTCACCGTCAGCCGCTCGATCGCCGACATGCCCGCTTCGTCCGGTTCGCGTTTCATGCATACGCATGACTCTCGATCGCCGAGTTTGTGACGCGCTCGCCCCAATCTCTCTGCCCACCATTTCCGCACGTGCGTCTATTCGACTCAGTGCTCTGTACATCTGCACCAATGGTGCGTCGCGCCGTCCGCGGGTAGTCGAAGACGCCCTGAGTGCGCTGCGAGTAGCCTGTGCACGTGGATCTGACGGAGCTGATCGAGACCCGCCCGGGAGTCCGGAGCGGCAAGCCGTGCTTCGTCGGGACGCGCATCGCCGTCTACGACGTCTTGGACTATCTGGCCTCGGGGATGACGGCCGATGAGATCGTCGCGGACTTTCCGGAGCTCACGGAGCGACATGTACGCGCCGCGATCGAGTTTGCAGCGCTCCGTGAGCGTCGGCTCGCCACTCCGGCGTGAAGCTGCTGTTCGATCAGAACCTGTCACGGCGTCTCGTCGGAACGCTCTCGATCGACTACCCGGAGAGCAGCCACGTCACCGAGGTCGGACTCGACACGGCAACCGACGCTGAGATCTGGACGTATGCCGGAGAGCACGGATTCGTGATCGTGTCGAAGGACTCCGACTTCCGTCAGCTCGCGTTCCTGCACGGCCCGCCGCCGAAGGCGATCTGGGTGAGGCTCGGCAATGCCACGACGATCGAGATCTTCGACGCTTTGCGGAACAACCACGACGAGATTGTTCGTTTCGGTGAGGATGCCGACGAGGCGCTCCTGGTGCTTCCTTGAGTGTCGATCGGGTGTCGATGGAACAGTCGTCCCTCGGCAGTCGGGTATTCATCCGTGACGTGGTCCGTGACCCGCCGGGATCGAGTCGGGTAGTGATCCGTGACGTCACGGCGTCAGCGTCGTGGCATGGACGACCTACAGCGGCGACCGGGCAGGCCGAGGAAGTGGTCGTCCGACGCTGAGCGGATGCGCGCCTATCGCGCCCGTGAACGCGAGCGAACGGCCCGACTCGTTGACCCCGCCAATGCACCCGAGGCGCTCATCGAGAGTGGGAAGCTTCGTGAGCGCATCGCCCAGCTCGAGAACGAGCGCGACCGCCTCTGGGCTCAGATCGTCCGACTGCAGGGTGAGCTCCGAGCTTCGGCAACTGCGATCTCCGCAACATCGAGCTCGCCGCCACCGTCGGCGACGGACCATCGAATGCCCGAGACCCGGATCGATGGCGAGCCGAGTGGTCTTGGCGTCCCGCGTGCAGAGCGACGTCGTCGGGAGCGCGAGGCGGCGCGTCGAGAACGCCGACGGACGTAGCGCCTCGAAGTGAACGCGGACGAGCGCCCCGGCGGACGGGATCCCCCGTTCTCTGGACAACGGTGCCAGCGACCTGGAGTCGGAAAATCCAACGAGTCAGGCGGTCCCTGCGTCGGCGGGACACGGATGCCTCACCGGGCCTGCACCCCCGGGATTATGCGGTGTGCGGCTTGGGCCGGAGTCGGTCACCGTCGGGGGTGCCGTCACGGTGATTACGCGTGCCGATACCGAGCGGTCTCGCCGTCGAGATCCACGCTTGCGTCGCTCCTTCGACGAGGTGGTCAACCGATCTCGATCCGCACGACACGACCACCGCTGAACTCCACGGTCGCACGATCGTTCCGGAGATCGTCCGTCACGCCGGCGTTGGGATCATCGAGGTCGTACAAACGAACCGCCCATCCTGCCGCTTCGAGTTCTCGGTCGCATCATCGACCGTCGCCCCGACCAGTAGTTCGTTGAGTTCGAGCTGACCTGCCGGTTCACCCTCGACTGGGAAGCTGACAGACGGCCCCGGGACGGTTTGCGGGAGGATGAGTCGCTCGGGGTCATCGTCAGACGAACACGCCACCAGCGTGCTGCAGCACAGCGACACGACGGCTGCGCGACTCCATCCCGCTCGGGTACGCGTCATGGATCCAGGTTCTCACACCATCGAAGTCGTTGGATCGTGCGCGACCCGACCGGCCGCCACGGATGTATGCGCCCCGAACTGCCGATCTGCGCTCCCCGCCTTCTCGTCCCGCCTCTCGTGCGGCGACGTGACTATTCAGTGTGCGGCTTGGGCCGTACCCGAGTGGCCGGCCGTTGGTGGATGTCGGGTTACGGCGCTCGCATTATGAGCGGCGCCACCGGAACGACCGGTGCGCGCGTTGCCGGAAATTTTCGCTCCCCGACCGCCGCGGCTACGGCGCCGATATGCGCTGCCTGGCGCCCTCGAGGCTGGTTGAGGTGATCCTCAGTGCACAGAGCGCGTCGCAACCGGCAAGACTCCGTTGATGTCGACGCGCCCAGACCGCACCGTTTCCGATCTCGAACGGTCCGTGCGGGCGATCGCAACTGAGGAGGCGCTGTCGGGTGTCGTCCGTCTCGACCTCGACGGCGAGATCGCCGCCGAGGTGGCGTTCGGACACTCGCACCGCAGCCTCGGCATCGAGATGACGACCAACGCGCAACTGTCGATCGCCAGCGGCAACAAGGCATTCACCGCGTTGGTGGTGATGAGCCTCGTCGAACAGGGCGATCTCGCCCTCGACTCGCGTGTGCGCTCGATCCTCGGTGATGACCTGCCGCTCGTCGATGATCGCGTGACCGTCGGGCACCTCCTGGCACACCGGTCCGGCATCGGCGACTACCTCGACGAGGATGCAGTCGAGGATCCGAATGCCTACCTCATGCCCGTCGCCGTCCATGAGCTGGTCACCACCGACGACTACATCCCCATCCTGGACGGGCATCCGGCCAACTTCGCGCCGGGTGAGCGGTTCGCATACTGCAACAGCGGCTACGTGATCCTCGCCCTGATCACCGAACGCGTCTCCGAACGGTCCTACCACGACCTCGTCGACGAACGAGTCTGCAAACCCGCCGGCATGACCGACACTGCGTTCCTTCGCTCCGACTCGCTACCTGGCCGAGCAGCCCTCGGCTATCTCGACGACAACGGATTGACGACCAACATCTTCCACCTCCCAGTCTGCGGCAGCGGCGACGGCGGCATCTACACAACCGCTGCCGACATCCACGCCTTCTGGGAAGCGCTCATGGAAGGACGTATCGTCTCCCAGGAAACGGTGACCGAGATGACACACCCACGCGGCGACGCCAGAGACGGGCTGCGCTACGGACTCGGGTTCTGGCTCAGGCCGGACGACGCAGTGTCCATCCACGGATTCGACACCGGTGTCGGGTTCGTTTCCGTCCACGATCCGAGCCGGCAACTGACCTTGAGCGTGATGTCCAACAAGAGTCGGGGCGCATGGCCGTGCAGTCAGCGCGTCTTGCAGATGGTGACCGGCGATTGACGGCTCTCAGCTCCGAGCTCCATGGCCCGTCGCATGTCGCCCCGCTGGGTGCGAATGCCTACTCACTCGCCGAGGCGATCTCCACCGGCGCTTCTTCGCAGCTTGCAGATCACCAACAGCGATGCCCTTGCGCACGGTCCGTGTCAGCTGTCCTGGGGTTGAGATGCGGCAACTCTCGGCGACGGTCACCCTCGCTCCGGCGAACCCGTTATGAAGAGGCCGTTGTTGCGCCGAGCCGGTCGTCGATGACGCTCAGCCGTGACCAGGTCAACCCCCGATCACGATCGAGTCGAGGATCTCGGCGGCGAGCGCCAGGGTTGGCTCCATTCCGGCCGGTTCGAACCATTCTGCAGTGATCACTGCGAGCCCATCGGGTGTCTCCATGATCCACAGCGTGCCCTCGGGCGGAGCGCTCCAGCGGAAGTCGGGTAGCGCTGACCGCTGAAGCGTTGGCGGTGTGTTGGGACCGGGCGCGACCGAGCTGGAGATGTCCACCTCGGTCGCCTCGTAGCCGCTGACCTTGCGTGTTCCGACGGCCGTGGTCGTGATGTCCGGGTTGCGTTCGAACGCACCCACGACATCATCGACCGTGTCGAGCGGCGCGCCGTCAAATGCCTGATCTGGGAACAAGATGACGGCCGCGCCAGGGCCGCTCAGCTCAACAGCGGAAAGGAACTCGTCCTGGTAGATGTAGTGCGGTTCCGACACTTCGAACGTCACGCCAGGTCCGACCGGCAGGGTCACGGTCCCGGCCGGGACGTCGGTCGGAAAGCCCAACTCCCACAGGTTGCCGTCACTCGGGATCGGGTTGGGGCCGACCGACTCGAACGTCACGGTGTCCAGCACCGCGTGGGCGCGCTCCGTGAACTCGGGGTCGGAGCCGTTGCCGATGTTGATCGCGATCGGCGCCTCGTCGCCCCCGTCGATCCACCAGACGCGGTACCTCGTTGGCGGATCGAAGAACATGCCGTTCAACTCGCGGTTGGTGGCGAAGCCGACGCAGAATTTCTCGCCGCACTCGACCTCGTCGGTGACCGCGACGTCGAACTGAACGGCATCCAACCCCCCGACCGTGGTGTGGACCGGTTCGCCGTCCACGACGCCGGGGATGAGCGCGTCGATCCAGCCGTTGATGTCGCCGAGCGGCCAGTCGCCGGCCTGCTCCTCGACCGGAGCTCCCGGCTTATCCGGGTCCGCGAGGTTGCTCGGGCGGATCATCACGATGTCGCGGTCGCCCGGGCCACCCGACTCCGGATCAGTGATCACGAGACGGCCGAACGAGTTCGGTTTGACCGACCAGCCGGCCGGAATGTCGATCAGGAACGGCGCGCCCAGCGTCTCGACGCGATACCGGCCAGCAGGCACGGGCTGGAACTCGAAGTCGAGCAGCGCCACGTCGTCCAGCGGCGCGCTGACCGCAGGTTCGTCGACTTCCGGCTCGGTGGTCGCAAGGGGCGCGGTCGTCGGCGTGGCAGTGCTGGGGGTGGTTTCGGGCGGCTCCGTCGCCGCTGGTCCGTCGCTCGAATCGGCGACGGCCGTCGCCGACGTCGCTGTCGTGGTGCTCTCTGACGTCGTGTCGCCACTGTCGGCACTGCACGCCGTGGCGGCCAGGAGGCACACCGCAGCGATCGCTCCGCCTGCTCGTCGGCCGCGATGGCTGTCGGGCCTGAGGTGCAAGGTCCGTGATCTCATGCGGTGGCGATCAGGTGACGGAAGGCGTTGCGAGGTGCCGTCGGGCTGGACGCTGCACTCCAGCGAGGCGCGGATCGCATCGGCGGTCGCCTTGCGTCCGCTGTGCTCGATCGCGCGGCGGGCCGGCCCGGCGGAGAGGTGAGCGCGGACGGCGTCGTCGATCCCAGCGACCTCGGCGCCGCGTCCTGCCGCGATCTGCAGCGCCAGCCCGGTCCCGCAGCCGGCGTCCAGCAGCCTCGTGTCGCCCCCAATGCCGAGCTCATCGAGCACCTGTTCGAGGAGCGGGCGAGTGATCGGCTCGAGTGTCTCGGACCACAACCGGGCCTCGGCGCCCCACAGTGCACCTTGAAGGCTTGGTGAACCCATTTGTTGCTCCTCGTTCCTCATCCACTCAGCATCGATTCGCGGAGTGGTGACTCTCACCATGCGCACACGGGCCTTGCCCCCGGCTTGCCGGGTCCGGAACTGCGGGCAAGGCGAGGTGCCCGGTGTGGCAATGGCGAGGCCCTTACCAGCCAGTGAGTCGACGTTCTTCTGGGCATCGTCGAGGTTCGCGGACGCGGTCGCATCCCTGGGTTGACCTTCGCCTCGTCGGGCACGGCATTGGCGGCCGCGTTGCGTGATAGCCGAGTGACGGCCCGCCTTGGGTTCGTCGGCTCGGATCGGACTATTCGCTCTCCTGGTTGTTGGCCCATGCAACCAAGTCCCAGAAGATGTTCATCCGATCCCCTTCGGTGAAGAACATTGCGACGGTCCTTTGTTTGCCGGGATCGTAGAACGCCATGGTGCCGTAGGAGCCCCCGTCGCCTCCGAATCCGTAGAGGTCTTCATCTGGGAACGCGTCGTTTGAAATTTGGCCGATGCCGAGTCCGTATCCATCTCCGAAGAGCTCACCATCCGAATCCTTGGGATGCACAGGTCAGCTCCTCGACCCACGGACGACGAACCCACGAACTGAAGCTCGCGTCAGGTCATCCTCTCGGCCGGAAAATGTCTTCTACACCGGTGCCTGGTGGTCAGGTCACGGTGAGGGTGTTGACCATTCCATCCGCGAAGTGGCCGGAGAAGCCGATCGTGACGATGTTGCAGAAGAGGATGTAGCTCCCGGCCTCGAGATCGAACAACGCCGACTCTTCCGTACCGGGACCAACCAAGGCGATCTCGCCGATGAAGTCGCCCTCGGGCAGATCACCCTCGATCACCGCGCCGTCTTCGTCGACCGGAAGTAGCGCTGGGTCGTCACCCTTCACGATCACCAACTCGTGGACGTCACCACCCTGGTTCTTGGCCACGAACTCCAGGCTGCCAGCGTCGACCGAAATCGGATCGGGTTCCACGGCAAACTGACCTGGAGTGCCGGCGGGGCCGAACGGATCGGACAGCACGACGCTGACCGATGCGCCGCCATCGTCCGACGACGCGGTGACCGCAGGTGCTTCAGTCTCCGTCTCTGCCGT
The DNA here is from genome assembly GCA_963716095.1 of Ilumatobacteraceae bacterium. Classification (GTDB taxonomy): domain Bacteria; phylum Actinomycetota; class Acidimicrobiia; order Acidimicrobiales; family Ilumatobacteraceae; genus Sva-07. The sequence goes on from CAVQSV010000007.1 coordinate 55,278, forward strand.
TGCCGAGGAAACTGTTGTCGGCGCGTCGGTGCTCGGGGCGGTCTCGGGCGGCTCCGTCGTCGTTGGTTCGTCGACCAACTCCTCGGCGGCCGTCGCCGGGGCGGCTGTCGACGCGCTCTCCGACGTCGTCTCGTCACCGTCGCTACTGCACGCCGTGGCGGCCAGGAGGCAGACCAAGACGATCGCTCCACCCGCTCGTGCTGCTTGCCGTCGGGCGTGAGGTGCAAGGTTCGCGATCTCATGCGGTGGCGATCAGATAGCGGAAGGAGTTGCGATGCACGGAACTGCCGTCGGGCTGGATGCTGGACTCCAGTGAGGCTCGGATCGCATCGGCAGTCGCCTCGCGTCCGCTGTGCTCGATCACGCGGCGGGCCGGCCCGGCGGAGAGGTGAGCGCGGACGGCGTCGTCGAGGCTGGCGAACACGAAGTCCACCGCAACCTCGTCAGCACGTTGGGGTTCCAGGCCGGCCTGCTCGACGAGGGCCTCGAGGTTGCCGGGCGCGCTGAGAGCGAAGGGTCCACCGGCGCCCGGTGGCGGTAGTGGCAGGAGGCTGCCGATCGCAGCGAGCACGACACGAGACTCACAGCGCTCGGCCTCGGCCCACGTCGCCAGCGCGACCGGGGCACCTGCGGCGGCGACGCGGCGTAGCTCACGCAGCGCGGCGACCGGGTCGGCCGCGTACTGAACCGAGTTGAACCCGGTGACCGCATCGAACCGGTCGTCGTCCCAGGGCAACTCGTCCAGGTCGCCCTCGTGGAGATCGGCATCCGGATTCCGTTCTCGGGCAATCGCCAGCATGCCCGCTGAGGCGTCGATCCCAGCGACCTCGGCGCCGCGTCCTGCCAGCGATCTGCAGCGCCAGCCCGGACCCGCAGCCGGCGTCGAGCAGCCTGGTGGCGCCCCCGGTGCCGAGCTCGTCGTGCACCTGCTCGAAAAGCGGGCGCGTGATCGGCTCGAGCGTCTCGGACCACAACCGAGCCTCGACGCCCCACAGTGCGCCCTGAACTTGTGATGAACCCATTTCGTTGCTCCTCGTTGTGTCTGTTCGTGATGGTCGTTTGACGGTTCCGGGTGTCGGTGCCGGCCGGGGTTGGTGCGGCCCGGCCGGACATTGAGGGATCCGGTCAGTCGAAGATCGCGACCAACCAGCATCCGCAGGCTCCCGAGCCGGTTGGGCGGCGGATGCAGGCGGGGAACCGTCTCGAGGGTTCGAATCCCTTCCGCTCCGCCATACACCACTGAAATTATTGAATAAATTGGGGCAATTTTTAGCCTACCCCACATAATACCCCACAAAGAAAAACCGCTTGGAAACTATCTAGGAAGTAATGAATCGCCTCACCCCGTCGGTCATGCCTCAGTTCTCTGAACGATGCCTCTGTGCCGAATACAGTCCATTTCTAACATCAGACTATGCACCCCTAGGAACTGCATCTAACCAATATGCTCTGAAAGCTTTTTTGTGTCTGGCGTGGAAGGCTTTCAAATTGCAGACTCTGCAGTTCGACTTTTGCGGCGACTACGCTGCTCGCTTCCCCGTCACGCTAGAACTTCACTGATCGGCAGAGTTACCGGTGGTTGCGCCTAAGACACTCGCAAGTGCCACGAGGCCATTGCTAAGGCTGGCGCCCATGCCGTCATCCCGCCCCGTAAGAACACAGAGCCTTGGACGACTGTCACTGCCGGTGCCGCGGCTTGCAACGAAGCACTGCGCGCCTCGAAATACCTTGGCCGCGTGCTCTGGTGAAGCGGAAGTGGATACTACCGCCGGAGCAACATAGGAACGCAGATTCACTGCATGAAACTGTTGGGCCAATGGCTCATGGCACGGGAAGTCGATCGGCAGGTGGCCGAACTCCATGTCCGCGCCATCTCGTCGCGGGCGGTCCGGTCCTCGAACGATTTGTGCAGCAAGGTTTCTTGATCCGGTTCCGCGAAAGAAAAACAACGCCGCAGTCGCCGGGGAGCCGTGACACTGACTTTGGCCCTAATGGTCCAACGCTATTCCGAGTTGCCACCGGTTGTCTGCAACGATACCTCCGCCAAATACGCCAGCCGCACATCAGCGCCGGGGCCGCATGCCTTGAGACGCGACAGCATGGTTGGCGATACGATGCGCAAGAAATCCAACGAAAGTGTATCACCGCCATCGAAGCTTTCCGGCAATGTCCCGGCAAAAAGCCGGTTAATCGCCGCCCGCCATTCCGCGCGCAACAGAGCCTTTTCCTTTACGGTCAGTGAAGCAGGATCGCGCGACATTGCAGCCAACCGCTCTGCCTCGCCCTGCGCGAAAATCTCGGCCAGAGGGCTGGGTAGTCTTTCGCGGTAGTCGATCCCGAGAGCGCTCGGGGTGAAACCGATCTCCCGGACATCGCAGCTTTCGGCTTGGGCTGACACGCATCCGCTGACAAGCACCAGCACACCAATCGTCAAACCAATCCGTGTCATGAACTTCTCCTTGGACTGCCACCTGTCATGGCTGCGCCAACAGGATCATTACTTCGGCGCCAACGCTTGGCCGGGGTGCGCCATTAATACCATTATCCGTCACAAGCGTATTTTGGCGATACTGCGCCACGAGGGCGCGGATTGCCGTGCCGGGTCGAAGCGGGTCCATTAAGTCCCGCAGCATCGAGATCAACAGATTTCCGTCCGTGACAGTATCGAGCTTTTGCCGCAACGCGTCGAGAACCACAGTTTCACCGTAATGCCCGTTATACTTGGCCCAGGCCCATGTAGGCGAAAAAATGAATCCTTCGCCAAAGCCCCAATCCGGGTTCACCTGACAATCCTCGCGTTCGCGCAGGTCGACACCGATGTCGAACGCGCAGCCAAACCAGATACGCGCATAGGTGGTTGCGCCCTCGGGAGGCCGATAAATCAAGCGTTGATAGGGGCCGCGCAGATCTCGCATCGTGTCGGCGGTCAGATAAACCTTCCCCTCGGGGTCGCTTGCCATGGTCCCGACCAGCGCCCATACCCGCCCGAGCAACATCATCACATAGGCCGCGCTCGCCTCGGGTGTGACCCGCTGGGCCAGAACGCCGGTCACGCCAAAGCTGCACAGCACCGAGGGCGCCAGATCCTGCTTGACCTCGAAGAGCGCCTCGGCCTTTTGCGCCGCGTTATCGTCAAAACGTGTGGCGATAGCGGCAAGGGCCGGTGCTGTTGATGCATCGCAATAGGCGCTGACATATTCTTCATACTCTGGCATGGTCTATCTCCCCGAAATCGCTTTCCACTGTAAATAGCGCAGCCTTTTTCGGTCGGGTCTCGGGCCGCCGTATCCCATCAGGTTCAATGTGTCGTTCGGCGGCACGTTGTTGGTGGTCGCACTTGTGGTGATTGGCGCCCGCAGATGCACCGGAAATTGCCTGGTCCCGCCGCTGTCATTGGGATGGCGCAGATTGACCATATGACCGAATTCATGCGCCGCAGTCGAGTAGGTGCCGCTGTCGTCATTGAAGAAGATCGCATAGGCTCCTCCAATCCCCCGAGCAAAACCGTTGATATAACTCACTCCCGCCCCGCGCGAGCCGGGCTGCGGCATCAAGAACAGGTATTTGTCATATCCGGGATTGGCGCGCCGCACTCCGGTGTTGATCGCATCGGTGACGGGATAAACCCCCGTAGACGCATTGGCGTTGAAATGGGTCTTGCTCATCGTGCCACCCGTATCCCAAAACCCACCGCCTGCTGCGATATTCGTCGTCGCCGGGACATTGTAATCGGGCAGCGCTGTCAGCGACACCGTCACCGCGGCGTCGCGGTAGACATCGTTGAAAAAACTTTGGTAGGTGGACACGGTCATCGCAGCGCGCGGCAGGGTCACGGCGGTGGTTGCCGCCGCGCCGGTGCCGATGGTGATGGATTGGTTGATCCGGCACATTCCCACCCGAAACGTCAGATTGGTGTAGCAGGCCACATGAACCCAACCAATATCTCTGCCATTGCATACCACTACCACCGTCGCATCACCCGCTGCATTGCCGCGGATTTCGAACTCGGCGCGGTCAGTCTTGATACTGCCGGTAACCACGGTGGCGACCGAGGCCGGGCGCACCTCAAAGGTGCTATTGCCGATGCAGGTTACGTTGTTGGTAAAGTCGATCATCGCTTTAGTGGTCTGCCCCTGCGCAACTGAAAGCCATACCGCGCCGTCACGCGATTTACGGTCGCTCGGCGCGGTGCCTGGTCGGGCAATCCAGTAAGGGTCTGTGCCGGTGGAAACCATATCGGTCTTGTCGTCAAAGCCGTAATAGTCGGTGCGCGTCGGCCTGATCTTGAACTCTGCCGCATCCGGACAACAGGTTGCTGTGCCCGAGGTCGCCGCCCCCGGCGAGGCGGAGAGCGTGCTGGGTGAGGCAGAAGTCGGCGCGGAAGAGGTGAGATCACACATCGTTTGGATCACCCCTCTTGTTCGCGGCTTGCCGCAACACAGCGCCAAGGCGTTTCTTGCCATAGGCGAACAGCGTCGCATCCGCCGATGCATTCTTTTTCTTTGCCGCCTCTACAATATTGCAGATCCATGCGAACAGCGGATCAAGATCCGCCCTTATGCCCAAGATGAACGTAAGCATCAGACAAGTGCGCTGCCCCAGCGGAGTTCTGAACATCAAGGTCCTGCGCCATCAACCTTGCTTGCGCCTCGATGAAGTCTCGCGCGTAGGGGGCATCCGGATCGATCAGCCCGAAAATCTCCAGCAGGTGGTCGTGCAAAATGGCAATCTCGCTGTGGCCATCAACGATTAAAGGCTCAAGTTCATCAAGCCTCGCAAGCCGGTCCATCAAGATTTCGCCTCGTTCACCGATATGATGCTTGGCGATTGCCATAAAGTGACTGCGGGCCGCCTCAATACGGTCGGTCTCCGTTTCACGCGATTGAAGTGCTGCGTGCAGGTCGGCATAACGGGGATCGGCATAGAAATAGCTGCCAAGCCAGTGCATGAGGTAGATAACATATGCGACGGACCCGATCCGACTTAGGCGATATTCGTCACCCACACGCACCGCATGGGTAACAAATGCCCGACATCCCTCGCAGCCCAATGCCCGAAACCGCGCCCTGTTGATGATCTGCAAGGTGCGCGAATGGTGCAGGTAATTGGTCTCAAACCGGATACTATTTTGGAGACCGGCACTCAGCAGCGCACTCATTGGGGTAGTCCTTGCACGCTGAAAAGAGTTGGTCCTTGCAGGTCAGAAAAATCACGAAACAAAAAATGATGCCCGGCAAGTAGTGCGGAGATCAGACCATCCTCTTGAGGGAAGCGGGCCATCGCCACCATGGTGGCCGAATTCCAGAACCGAAGATAGACACGCTGTCCAGCTTGCTCACTTTGAACTGAAGTGAATTTGCGAAAATGCCGCCGTAATTCTGCGAAATCGGTATTGCTGATGGCGAACAGCCTATAATCATATGGCCACCACGCAGTGGATGTGGTGCCATCGGTAAATAAACGCCGAGTTAATGGATCTTCTGCTTTCAGCTCCACAAGATAGGGCGCGAAATCGCGCAACTCCTCTGCAAGCGCGCCATCATAAAGGCATCCAAACTCCAACCCCGATGCGTCGAGCATTTCTGGCAAACCTTGCAGTACGCCCGCATCCAGAATGGCCTAGGTTCGCCGCCCGTCATCTGGAAACAGGTGTGGCTTCAGCCGGTCTGGAACTGATAAAGAAGGCCAGACCCCCAGTTGCGCGTCTAGTGGGCCACCGAAATCGACCTGCTTTGCCTGATGACCTGTGTGGCCTTTTGGCTCTCGGTTCGAGGTCGTCGCGATGCCGCCCGTCCAATAATCCGAACCATTCATGACCAACCCCCGGCCGTCCCTCGTGAATAACGGTAGTCTTTGGGTTTGATAATCGTTGGTTTCTGCTGTGGCGAGCATGTTAGCCGCGCCGACTTAGGCGGTAGCGCCCGTCATGCTGGGGTCATACCGGGCGAACTGGTGTAGATTTGACCATGGCAAATCGAGTTATCTGCCTGGCGGCTTCTGTTGATCTGCTGGAAAGTTGGTCGATCTGTGCGGTTTAGGTGTTCAGTCCCGGCATTTAGTGGATCGGGCGTTGGATAAATCTATCTGGCTTAGAAATCCAGATTTTGCCGGTGTATTCGAGCGGCGTGAGGCGGCCGAGGGACTTAAGCTTGCGGGCGAAGTTGCAGGCTGCCATGAAGGCACCAAGCTGCGTGAGCAACTGTTCATGGCCGCCTTAATAGTAGCGTTTGACGGTCCTATCCCTCATCGTGAGGTTCATTCGTTCACCTAAGCGAGCAACTGGCCCTGCCCGAATAGACACTGGCGCGCCTTTTCAAACGCCACCTTAAACAAACGCCATCCGAATACTATCGTTACCTGCGGCTGTCACAGGCCAAGACACTTTTGCAGAATCGACGTTACCGGATCAGCGATAATTGGCAGCCTTTGTGGATTTATCAATCCTGAAAGCTTTGCCCGAGCTTACAAAAAACAGTTTGACGTGACAGCATCACAGGCACGACAACGGCAGCTTTGAACCGAGCGTGTCGACCACACCATGAGCGACGCAAGGGGCGGAGAGCGGCCTGTGAGGTTGCGGCATTGCATGCCCGGCAAATTGCAAAAGCGGCCAGTCGCCAAACGAACCGTTACCGACGCAACCCGTAAATCCAGCCTCTGCAAAGTAGTTGGCACCAGCTTCATCTGGGGCTGCACGCAAGGGCAAGTCGCTGCATGCTTCTTGAAACAAAAAGCTAATTGACCTTGCGTGAGGAAAAACACTAACTGCTGCAGGGATCGGTTTCACAATGTTTTATTGAAGTTTTCTTGGGTGCGATGTCATGCGAGCCTCTATCAAAAAGCTCGCATGACATCCTGAAGCGGACACTCCAGGGGTCTGATGCCCGCCCAAGGATAAACGCGAGTGCTGGGGGAGGTATTAGGCAACTCTTTAGCCACAGTCTTTTTAGCCGCTTTTCGTGTAAACGCTCACGCGGCGTTGCGCTTCAGAAATTTCGCTCGGCAGTCATCGCATTTGCAATAAAGTCTCTCAAATTTCCGCCGTTTGTATGCCCGTTCGAGCTGGCGATAGTCGCCCACATATGCGCGGCTACGTAGTCTTGCGGGCCGCCCTGGCCTTCATAGTACATTACACCGAGGTTGATTTGTGCGCCAGCGCCGCCCTGCTTGGGCAGCGAGGAGGTACCACTTCATTGCTTCCACATAATTCTGTGGAATTCCGTTGCCGTTATAGTAAATCAGACCAAGGTTATATTGTGCACCGGCGTTGCCTTGGTCGGCTGCGAGGCGACACCACTTCATAGCCGTTTTTCATAAACTCCTCTGCCTGCCGGACGCCCTCACCATCTTTGCAACACCCCCACGAAGGTTAGTCTTGCGCGCTGGCGACGCCCTGCTTGGCAGCGAGGAGATACCACTTAGCAGCTTCCTCGTAATCCTGTGGGACGCCGTTGCCCTTGCTGTACATCACATCGATGTTTGTCTGTGCGCTAGCGTGGCCCTGCTTGGCAGCGAGGAGGTACCACTTGATCGCTTCCGCATAATCCTGTGGAAGGCAATTTCCGTCAAAATACATCAAGCCTAGGTTGTATTGGGCGTCGGCGGATCCCTGCTTGGCAGCAAGGCGGAACCACTTAGCAGCCTCCGTGAAATCACGTTGTGCACCCTGTCCGTCATGGTAAATGAGACCAAGGTTATATTGTGCACCGGCGTCGCCTTGGTCGGCGGCAAGGTTGAACCACATCTTAGCCCTAAAGTAATCTTTTGTGATGCCCCTACCATCTTTATACATCGCACCGAGACTGGTCTGGAGCACTTGGGAAGCCTTCATCGGCCAATGGCTGCCACTTCGCTAGTGCAGTCGCAAAATCGCCCAACTCAAATGCAGACATCCCCTCCTTATAATTTTGCAGCGCTCTCAACGATGAATTGGCTGCAGGATTTAACTTCGAGAATCTCACCAGTGCTTCGGAAGCAGCCATCTGTTGCTCGTTGAAGGATGCTCCCTGATGTTCTAAAGCCCCTGCATAATATACTAGGTTTTGAATTAAATCGCCGCCTGGTTGAATTGATTGCAAAAACGCTTGGGCAACACCGGCTCCACTAGCTTTTCGCCTAATTACTTCCAAAAAAAATATCCCGTTCACCTTCGTCTTCAGCCCACGACGGAGTTCTCTTTTCACCAGCTTCAACTGACCCTAGGGCGTCGATTTTTTTCGGCATCGTAACTGCGAGCCTTAGCTGCAAAATATCTCTTAAACACGGAATGTGCCTCGCTGGTTAAAATGGTACATCATTTAAATCATGGGTTGGTCCCTCCGCCATTCTCCGGATTCTGGGACATTTGCGCAGAAAAGGACTTAGCATCCGTAAAATAAACCGCATATTCGCCACCGATCAGCCGCCTGACATGGGCGCGCGTATTTAAGTCATCCCAAGCTGATAGTTCTTCATACGATGAAAACTTAGGGCCCCGCACATACCCACGTGCTGACATAGAAGTAATCCAAGCGTTGTTCTCATCCATCTTATCCGCTCCCATTAGCGCCTTCACGAATGCTAGCATCAAGATACGGCATAACAAACGCTTGTTTTGGTACGGGCCGACTTGCGGCGGTGCAGCATGCTGATTACCGCTCGGCAGGCAGCAGTGCGAGATGAACCAGGCGGTCACTTTCCCTTCACGCACGCTTTCAACCAATAGCTGGCATTAAAACGCTACTGGCTACAACGCTGCTACACCGCCGGATGCTGCGCGGTGCTCGAATGACCGCTTCGACGACTGCTGCCAAACTGACTGAAAGTCTGCAATGG
>CAVQSV010000008.1:0-122563 GCA_963716095.1 Ilumatobacteraceae bacterium
CCGGAACTGCCACGCGGACCGGGGCGTTCGACTTCGCCATTATCGAGTGGGTGCGAACGCGGAGTCGCCGATCAGAAGTGCCGTCCCTGTGCGGCTTGGGACGAGTTGACGGCGTGGAAATGTGAGGGGCTTCGCGACGGCGATTTCCGTCGGACGAGCGAGTGTCGGCGATGAGCCCAAGCAGTGGATACGTTTGTCGACGAGGAGGTGTTGGCCCTGATGCGAGCACGGTTGACATGGCGGCAGCTGCGGTGCTGCTGGTGGCGGGGGCTGCCGGTTGCGGGGCGCCGTACCTGCACGCGGTGGACGACGGGGTGTACGGCGCGCTGGTCCCGACGACTGAGCAGTGGGCCGACGAGAGGTCGGAGGCGATCCCGGGAGGCTTCGCCGCTCTCAGCGCCGACGGCGCGGAGCGTGTCGTGGTGCGGATCGAGGGCGACACGGTGACGTTCGAGCTGGACGGGGAGACCGCCGTGACCCGGACGGTGGTGGAACGCCGCGACATCCAGGACAGTGAGGGCTCGGGCCCGTTCAAGGCCGAGACCCAGGTCCTCGCCCTGGGGGAGGAGCCGCTGGTCCTGGGCTCCTTGAGGGTCAGCGACCCGGTGATCTGGTATGCCGGCGGCTACGACAGCACCGGGGTGGTCGCGATCAAGCCGTGGGACCCCGAAGAGCGGGGGCCGATCGTCCAGTGCGTCGCCGCTGACGAGCAGTGCCTGGAGCTGCCGGTCGGCGAGACGCTGGTCGGGGACCCGATCGGTGAGTACACGGACATGAACGAGCCCGGTTCGGCGGAGAACCCGGTGGCCGGCATCCGGGTGACCGCCACGGACGTCGTGTACACGCTCGACACCGGGGAGGAGGTGCGCAGCAGCCGTGACGGAGGAGTTCCTTGTCCGGGCCTGCGCACTCTGGGAGTCGGCGGTGTGGCCGGTCCCGGCCGAGGTCGGTGTCGCCTTCGAGGATCCTGTGCTCGTGGAGACCAGCTGTCCCCTGCCCTCCGGCGAGGCGCCCAGCCTCACCGTGATGGAACGGGCCGCGCTCCCCGTGCTCGCGCCACTGGCGCCACAGTGGGGCGGGGAGTGGTGCCAGCCCGGACCGGACTGCCTGTGGTTCGTCGACGAGGAGGGCGGCGATGGCTGAGCGCTGCGCAGAGCTGGAGTGTCAGGGCGAGCTGAGCAAAGTGTGAGTCGAGGAAGGGTACGGCGGTGGTCGGGTACAACGGCGAGTCAGCCTTGAAAGTGGTACAGCTCGCCTCCCCGAACCTGTCGATCATCCGGTGACTGTTTGCGAGGGGTGTAGCCCGAGGAGATCGACTGTCGGGTCGGTCATCTCCGGTGTCTTCCTGGTGGTCATCGATGACTGGGTCCTCGACCGCGAAGCGGCGTCCTTTACCGCCTCGCGGTTGAGTATTTCGTCTGCTCAGCGGGGAGCGTCTGCGTACCGGAGGTACGGCTTGAACTCCTCGACGTTGTCGAACTGCTTCTTGGCATCCTCGGTGGAGACGGCCAGGCCGACGATGACCCGCTGGCCGGGTTGCCAGTCAGCCGGAGTGGCGATGGGGTGGGCGTCAGTGGCCTGCAGGGCGTCGATGACTCGCACGATCTCGTCGAAGTTGCGGCCCACCGACTTGGGGTAGGTGAGCATCAGTCGCAGCTTGTTTGCCGGGTCGACGATGAAGACCGAGCGCACGGTGGAGGTGTCGCCTTCGCCGGGGTGGATCATGTCGTAGAGCTCGGCGATGCGATGGTCGGGGTCCGCCACGATCGGGAAGTTGAGTTCGGTTCCGGTGACCTCGCCGATGTCGGGTGCCCACTTGTGGTGGTCCTCGATCGGGTCGATCGACAGCGCCATGGCCTTGGTGTTGCGCTTGGCGAACTCGTCCTTGAGCGCGGCGGTGCGTCCCAGTTCGGTGGTGCACACCGGGGTGAAGTCGGCGGGGTGGCTGAAGAACACCGCCCATGAGTCCTGCTTCCAGTCGTGGAAGGAGATCTCGCCGTCGGTGGTCATTGCGGTGAAGTCGGGGGCGGTGTCGCCCAGATGAAGTCCCATGATGTTGCTCCGTTCAGGTAATACCCCGTTGGGTATGTACTGGCCAACCGTTGCGAAGTCGCCCGTATTCCAGCTCGGCACCAGTCTTCGAGTGGGCTCGCGGCATCGGTCGGGTGTCCGAGAATGTCGATCTGGCCTGTTCGGCTCGTCAGCGGGCCGTCACTCGCTTGACGACAGTGCCGGGCGGGGCGTCGACGTATGCCTTCGACCTGTTCAATCCGTCGCTGTCGAACAGGATGCCCCCGACGGGACGTCCTGCCTTGGAGCCGAGATCGGCTTCGAGGACGGTTGTGTCCGGCACGGTTCCGAGCGCGGCCAGCCCCGCCACGATGCGAACGTCAGGAGTTGATCTGAGTGACCGCGAGCAGCAGGCCGAGGCCAGCGACGAAGGCGAGCGTCGTTTCGACCTTGTCTCGGGTTCGCGTTTCACGGGCGATCTCGGGCAGCAGGTCTGCTGCTGCGATGTAGATGAAGTTCCCCGCGGCGAACGGGAGGAGATAGCCCACCTCGACGCTCCCCGAGACCGCATAGGCGACGAGGGCCCCGACGAGAAACGTCAGGGCCGACGCGAAGTTCCATACCAACGCGGACCGACGCGACCATCCGCTGTGGATGAGGATGCCGAAGTCGCCGAACTCCTGCGGGATCTCGTGCAACGCGGCAACGAGCCAGGTCACGATCCCGACGCGGATGTCGACCACGAAGGCGCCGCCGACAGCGAGGCCACCGATGAAGTTGTGGCCTCCGTCGGCGATCAAGATGAGATGGCCGAGCGGACGATGCTCCGACCCCGGTGAACGGTGGCAGTGATGCCAGTGAAGGAACTGTTCCAGCGTGAAAAAGACGAGAAAGCCTGCGACCAGCCACACGTAGACCACGAGGTTGTTGCCGAGCGCTCTGACCGCTTCGGGCAGCATGTGGAAGAACGCTCCGCCCAACAGCGAACCCGCTGCGAGTGCGACGGTCGGCATGACCACTCTCGCGAGGGTCGCCTCGGACAGCTTGGTGGTCACGGCACCCACCAGAGCCAGCGAACTCATTGCGATGCCCACGATCAGGATCCACGCGAGTGTCGTCATCACATGGCCGCGGCGCGTGCTCGGAAACCGATGAGGTCAACGGGCGGATTGCTCGCTCGGCCCCTTCTCCATGGCGATCAGCCGTCCGCCGGTGTCGGTCAACACTCCACGTACGACGTCAGGCTGGTCGTGGCTGCACACGACGAGGAGGACTTCGCCGGGCTCGAGAGCGAGGTAGCGGAAGTCCTCGTGCTCATCCCAGCTGACTGCGCCAACTGTGGTGCCGATGTAGCCACCCAACATGGCGCCCCACAACGCCGATGCGCCGGCGAGTGCGAGCATGCCGCCGACACCGATGACTCCGACACCCGTCGCGGCGAGGGCGGCAATCGCAACGCCTGCGAGCGCGCCGAGTGGGGCTCCAGCCTCGACTCCGACCTTGGCGTCGTGCAGCATTTCTGCGTCCGCGTCGTGTTCGAAGTCGACCGGGTTGTCGTCGTGAACGACCACACCGAGACGTTCGCTGCCGAGACCCACGGCGCGCAGACCCGTGACAGCGTGCTCCGCGGCAGCTCGGTCGGCAAAGACCGCGGCGATGTGATCGTGACCGCGATGGGCATCGAGTTCCTTGGTGTTCATCTGTGCTCCTCACGCGTTGAACGTCCGCTTCGATTGTTGCCGAGGGGTCGACGCTGCGGCAGAGTCGAACGACCCGCGACGGTTCGACGTCGCCGCCAGCGGCGTGCGAACACCTGACTTTGGGCCCTGAGGACGGTTCGTGGCCAGGGTTACGGTCACCGGTATGAACTCATCGGATCACGCCTTGAGCGCCGCTGAGGTGTCTGCGCTGTGCGAAGCCCTCGACGACGAGCTCACGGCCATCGCCACCTACGAGCAGGTGATCGCCGATTTCGGTGCGATTCGGCCCTTTGTCAACATCGTGGAAGCCGAGCGTCGACACGCGAACGCACTCCGTTCGCTCTTCGAACGCTACGACGTTGCCGTGCCCGACGACCTGGGCGCCGACATGGTGCCGCGTTTCTCGTCGCTCCACGAGGCCTGCCTCGCCGGCGTCGAAGGTGAGATCGACAACGCTGCCATGTACGACCGGTTGATCGAAGCCACGAGTCACGCTGACATCGTCGAGGTGTTCGAAAACCTCCGACGAGCCTCGCAGGAGAACCACCTCGAAGCGTTTCGACGCTGCGCGAACCGGCAGGACGGACCCGACCTCGACGCCGATGGTGGTGCCGGTCGCCGACGACGTCGGAGGCATCGCGGCGGCTCGGACCAACCGTCGTGACGACCGACAGCGATCCGGTGGTCGTCCACCCGATCGGCAGGGTCGAATCGTCGCTGAAGGACCTTGATGCGGCACCGAAACAGGGTGACGAGGGTGCACCCGACGCCTGGCTCGTGTTCGATGCCGAGGTCGCTGCGGGGCTTCGCGACCTTCGGGCCGGCACAGAAATCCTGGTGTTGACCTGGTTGGATCGAGGTCGGCGAGACGTTCTCACCGTGCACCCGCGAGGCGACCCGACCCGAGACGAGCGCGGCGTGTTCAGCACCCGGTCCCCGAACCGGCCGAATCCGATCGGTCTTCATCCCGTCGAGATCATCGCCATTGATGGCACACGAGTCCTCGTGCGCAACATGGAGGCCGTCGACGGGACCCCGATCCTCGACGTCAAACCCGTAGTCTGAACACACCCCCGCGAGCTCGACAAGGAACCCAATGGCTGACTTTCTCACCGACGTCGAAACACTGCGGCAACGAGCGCGCGCCAACATCGAACAGGGCCCGATCACCTCGGCGTACGGCGCCGATCGAGAACGAGTGATCGCCGTGCTCAACGAGGCGCTCGCCACCGAACTCGTCTGCATCCTCCGCTACAAGCGGCACTACTTCACGGCAACGGGCCTCAACGCTGGACCCGTCGCTGCCGAGTTCCTCCAGCACGCCAACGAAGAACAGATCCACGCCGATCAGATCGCCCTGCGAATCACCCAGCTGCAAGGTGAGCCGAACTTCGACCCCGAGGGGCTGGCCACCCGTTCCCACGCCGAGTACGACGCCAGCCTGGAACTGCTCGACATGGTCCGAGAGGACCTGGTCGCCGAACGCGTCGCGATCGAGAGCTACAGCGAGATCATCACCTGGCTCGGATCCAACGACCCGACCACCAGACGCATGCTCGAAGACATCCTCGCCATGGAAGAGGAACACGCCAACGACCTGCTCGGAATCCTCGAAACCATCGGCCGTTAGTCATCCTCGCGCCAGCGTCAGAGCGCCCTACCGATGGTCGGAGCAAGCCAGGGTGGCACCGCACCGGCCTCAGACCCGCTCTCTGTCCGGCAAACCTGCGAACTCGAGGTTCCGACGACGGCGCACATAACGCGAGCGCCGTAACCCGGCATCCGCCGTCGAGAGTCCACTCGGGTACGGCCCTACTGCGGTGCAACACTTTCGCGGGCGGCCCGGCTGATTCAGTCGCCTGGTGGGATGCTCCCGCACGCGTTCGGCGCATGCGGCGGTGTCGCTCGTCGCGAGTACCCTGATCTGCATGGCACGACGCGCTGACGAGTTGCACGACCGGGTGGTCGTTGTGAATCCGGAGGAGGACTGCTCTCCGGCCGCGTTCCGTTTGCTCATCGACGAGCTCTCCATCGAACCGGAACCTGAGCTCGAATCCTTGGACGCAGCGGCCGTACTCGAGACGATTCGCGCCGAGTCCGAACACGCGTGACGCCCGTTGTCATCGACGCGTCCGCTGGCGTGGAGATCCTGGCCAACACCGCCCACGGTCGGCGTCTCGCACGACTGCTTCCGACCGATGCCGTGGGCTGGGTGCCCGAGCACTTCTACGTCGAAGTCGCCGGGGTTGTACGACATCAGACAGTCGTGACTCGGACGCTGACCGAGGAGGCCGCAGAGATGGTGTTGGGCCGGCTCGATCGTTGGCACCTGCGTCGAGCGCAACCCGGACCGTTGATCACCGCTGCGTGGCGGTTTCGTCACAACATGACCATGGCCGATGCCGTCTACGTGGCACTCGCCGCGGAACTCGGCGGAGCCCTGCTCACCGACGATCACCGGCTTGTCAACTCGCCTGGATTCCCGACCAACGTGAGCGCTCTCACACTCGACCGCTCCTGAACCACGACCGGCAGTCGGTCGGGCCACCCCTCGCCACGGCTGGACGTCTTGCCAATCCACTTGCCACTCCACGCAGCGGTACTGGCCGATATGGGACGACACGAGGCAACACGGCGTGTAGCGTTAGCCCTGCTCAGACCACATAAGACGGCATCAGACAACACGAGCCGGACAGTCTCAGTCGCCCTCTCAAGGTGGCGGCACGGGTTCGAATCCCGTACGGGCTGCCAAGTGAACAACCAGGTCAGAGGCCCGCTCCGGCGGGTCTCTTTCCGTTTTCGGCCTCCGTTGCCCATCGCGTGCCCGGCGCATGTCGACCGTCGCTGATCGTGAGCTCAGTCAGCGTGGAGCGGCACTGCTCGTGGTGGCGCGGTGATCACCGACGAGCCGCTCAGCTCAGGCTGGGGTGGCAGCGAGGACGACGCGTTCCATGGCGGTTCGGGCTTGGGTGAGGACAGCTGGGTCGTCGTGAAGGATGTACGAGGTGTTGGCTGCGATCACCAGCGCGTTGAGCTCGAACACGAGGGTCGCAACGTCGGTGTCACCGCGCAGTTCACCGAGGGACACCGCCTCGTTCGCCGCCGCCGGTGAGCACGCTGATCCAGTCCTTCTGGTTCGCTGCGACCCGTTCACGCAGCGGGCCGGGCCGGGCGCCGAGCTCCGCTGCTGCGGCGGCGAAGAAGCAGCCGCCCGGGAGCGTGCGGTTCTCGACGTAGGTCAAGAACGACTCGCACAGTGCCCGAAGACGGTCGAGCCCTCGCAGCTGCAGTACGGGAGCCACGACCACGTCGATGAACAGCGTGCGGGCGCTGTCGATGGTCGCGAGCTGCAGCGCCGCCTTTGAGTCGAAGTGGGCGTACACGCCGCTCTTGCTGAGCTCGGTGGCGTGAGCGAGCGTGCCGATGCTCAGCCCGTCGAGGCCTTCCACGGTCGCCAAACGCACCGCGGTGTCGAGGATCAGTCGCCGGGTTCGTTCACCGTCGACTCGGGCCCGCCGCACGGTGACCCCCGGAATCTCAGTCATCGATTGACAAGTTAGCACGATCGGTCGTACTCTTGAAGTTAGCACGACCGATCGTGCTTTCTGAGGAGCCAGCTGATGACCGAGACAACGATGACCGCCATGACCGATGCCGAACGCGTCAGAACCAGTGGATCGAGGCGGGACACGGCTGGGGAGCACGTGCCGAGGAATGGGCGTACCTGTTCGAGCCGTATGCGCTCCCAGCCAATCAGCTGGTGTTCGACCGGCTGAGCGTCGGCGCGGGCACGCGCTACCTCGACGTCGCCTGCGGGTCAGGCTTCGCTGCCAACATCGCTCACCGTCGCGGGGCCACCGTCAGCGGGCTCGATGCCTCCGAGGACTTGATCGGTATTGCGAGGGCACGGACGCCCGACGGCGACTTCCGCGTCGGCGACATGTTCGCGCTCCCCTTCGACGAGGGGACCTTCGACGTGGTGACGAGCTTCAACGGCATCTGGAACCGATGCGACGAGGCGCTCGATCAGGCGCGAACGGTGCTCACCGACGACGGACTGCTCGGGTTGACCTATTGGGGTTCGCACGAACGCATGGGGCTCATGGCGTACTTCATCACCGTCATGCAGCACTCGCCGCCGAGCCATCAGGCTGCGACCATGGAACTCGGCGAGACCAGCAACGTCATGGCCGACATGCTCGGCGCAACCGACTTCGAACTGCTCGACCAGGGAACCGTCGAGGTGATCAACGAGTGGCCCGACGTCGACACTGCCGTCAGAGCGCTCGCAGCAGCGGGCCCCTCGGTTCCCGCAATCGAAGCCGTCGGCTACGAGAACTTCTGTGAGGCGCTTCGCGAAGCAATCGCCCCGCTGCACGACCGGACGGGACGCGTCGGCGTACGCATCTCGTCGGAGTTGGGATGGGTGACAGCCCGACCGACCTGATCGGAACATCAGCATCTTTCGGAGTCCACGCCGGCTCCGGGGGCGTCACACTCACTCGCGCATTCTTCGCTGGAACATGACGACGGCCAGGGCCGCCGCGCCGATCGTGTACGCGCCGATCCAGTACAGGTCGGTGGCGATGTCGCCGAGACCGGCGCCGTCGGCCATGACCGCTCGCGTGGCGTCGAGCGCGTGCTTGAACGGCAGCACGTCCCCGATCGTGAGGAACACGCCGCCGATCGCTTCGAGGTCGAACCATGCGCCACCGAAGATCGTCAGGAGCAGCACGACCGCGTAGGCGCCCGATGTCTGAGCGACGGTGAGCACGGCGCCGAGGATCATCCCCAACGCGACGTAGAACACCGCCATCAGCGCCAGGACCAGCGCAACGAGAGCCACTGATCCATTGCTGTCGAGGCCGAGCAACGCTCCGACCGCCAACAGCACGGTGGCTTGCACGATCGCAACGAGGAGATACGGCAGCGAATACCCGGACACGAAGTCGCTCGAACGCAGCGGTGTGGTCAACAGCCGCGCCAAGAGCGACGTCTCACGGTCTCGAGACAGGATCATCGCCGAGCTGAACATCACCATCACGAAGCCGAACAGCACGATCCCAGGCGTCAGCAAGGTGGGCGTGAGGAACGGTGTGTCGTCGCCGCCGAGCGCCTGCAAGGTCAGCAACAGCAGCAGCGGCAGCGCCAGCGCGATGCCCAGCGACAACGGATCGCGGATGACTTCTTTCACGTTTCGCTTGGCGAGCTCGGTCGATCTCATTCCCGCAGCTCCTTGCCGGTCAACTCCAAGAACACGTCGTCGAGCGAGACGTGTTTGACGGCGGTCGAGCGGATCTCGACACTGAACGGGCGCAGGCAGTCGCCGATTTCGTACACGCTCACGTCGTCGGCTTCGATCTCGACGCCCGCCGGAACGCGCCGTGCGGTCGGGTACACGCTTCGGAGCGCAGCGAGGGCATCATCGGTGACGTTGCCTGCCTCCACCACCATCACCGGTGTGCCGGAGACCCCCGCCTTCAATTCGGCGGGTGTCCCGAGCGCGACGAGTGCGCCGCCGTCGACGACGGCGACCCGATCGGCGAGTGCATCGGCTTCCTCGAGATAGTGGGTCGTGAGCACCACCGTGGTGTTGCCCTTCAGCCCGGCGATGTACTCCCACATGCCACGCCGCGCCTGTGGATCCAACCCGATCGTCGGTTCGTCGAGGAACACCACCTGCGGGTCCGACACCAGCGCCATCGCAATGCTCAGCCGTCGCTGCATGCCGCCCGAGTACTGCTTTGCCTTGTCCGTTGCCCGGTTCGCCAGCCCGGTCACCTCCAAGAGTTCCGCGGCGCGCTGGTGAGATCGTTGCTTGCCCATCCCGTGCAATCCAGCCATCAACGCGAGGTTCTCCCACGCGTTGAGGTTGGGAGCGACGGCGGTTTCCTGCGGCGAGACCCCGATCACCTGTTTCACCGCGATCGGGTCGGTCCCGATGTCGTGCCCGAGGATCGTCGCCGTGCCACCGGACGGACGCAGCAGACAACACAACATCTTGATCGTCGTGGTCTTGCCGGCACCGTTCGGGCCCAGCAACGAAAACAGCTCACCGTGCGCCACCGACAGATCCAACCCGGCAACCGCGACGTGGTCACCGAAGCGCTTCGACAATCCGATTGCCCGGATCGCCGCGGGAACACCATTGCGCGCGGTCACCTGTCCCCTTTCGGTCTCACGTCCAACGCAAGCCCATCGGTCCCCTTCGTCCAGGGGCCAACGACCCGTCAGCAGGCCGGATTGTCCCAGCGCTCGACGTCAACCGCTAGAGTTCGTGCCGCACTGGGAGCGCTCCCAGGGGGTGGGGAGAACGTGAGATCTGACAGCCTGAGCAATCCGACCGCAGTGGTGATCTGAGTGCCCGCGCACACCTTGGCCTTCGTCGGCTCCTACACGCACGAGTCCGCGATCGGTATTCGCGTCTACGACGCCTCCGAGCCCGGCGGGCGCCTCGTCGAGCTGAGCCGGAACGACGGCATCGAGCATCCGTCCCACCTGGCAGTGCACCCGAGCGGAGAGATCCTGTACGCAGTCAGCGAGACGGCGGGCCCCGACGGCGGGCAACTCGTGGCGCTCGGCGTCGATCGCGTCGACGGCTGCGCTTCGGGAGCTCGACCGAGTTCCCAGCCAGGGGGCCGCGCCGTGCTACGTCAGTGTCGACCGTTCGGGCCGTTGCGCGTATGTCGCCAACTACGTGTCCGGCACCGTCGCCGCATATGCGCTCGAGCACGACGGACGCTTCGGGGAGTTGATCGCGACCCACCAGCACGAAGGCGCGGGGCCAACTCCTCGTCAGGGCGGGCCGCATGCACACTGCATCGTCCCCGGCCCGGCTGGTGATTGGGTGTACTCCACCGACCTCGGAACGGATCGGGTGGGCCAGTACGTCCACGACCGACACGCTGACAGCCAGGAGTTTCGGCTCGTCGACGAACTCGGCGTCGACCCGGGAGCCGGTCCTCGACATCTCGTCTTCCATCCCGAGCGACCGGTCGGGTTCCTCGTGTGCGAACTCGACTCGACGATCGAAGTGCTCGGATTCGACCCGACCGACGGCCGTCTGACCCGGCTCGGGTCGCGCTCGACCCTGCCAGCGCGATTTCGCGGGCGAGTCGATCGCCGCCGAGGTGCGTGTGCACCCCAACGGTCGGCACGTGTACGTGTCCAATCGCGGCCACGACAGCATCGCGGTGTTCGGCCTGGACAGTGACGCCGAGGCGCTCGAGTTGCTCGGCCACGTCCCGAGCGGCGGGCGGACACCGAGGAACTTCGCCGTGCACCCGTCGGGCGACGCACTGTTCGTTGCGAATCAGGACAGCGATGAAGTCGTTGCATTCGAGGTCGACGCGCAGACAGGCGTGCCGTGCCCGCTCGATGTCGACCTACGCGGTGTCGAAGCCGGTGTGCGTCACCTTCTCCGAGGCGGCCCGATGACGGGCACCGGCGTGCGGAACCAGCCGCGCGTGCTCGTCACCGGTGCCGCCGGGCGGCTCGGCAGCACGGTGGCCGCGCTCGTGCACCGCACCGGGTACGACCTCCTCGCCACCGACGTCGTCGATGCCCCGAACGTCCCGTACCGATTCGAACAAGCTGATCTGCTCGATCACGTCCGGGTGCTCGAACTGCTCGCGGGCATCGACGTGGTGCTGCACTTCGGGAACCACCCCGGCATCGGGACCACCCCGCCGCAACGTGTCTTCAACGACAACGTCGCAATGAACGAGAACGTCTTCCAGGGCGCAGCAGAGCAGTCCGTCGGCAAGATCATCTTTGCCAGCACGCTGCAACTGATCGGATCGCACGTCGACCATCGGACCGTGATCAACGAGCCTGCGACGCCGAGCTATCCGCTCGACGAGACCATGGCACCCGATCCCTCCAACGTCTACGCGCTCAGCAAGAACGTGAGCGAGGTGATGTTGCGTTACTACGCCCTGCGGTGCGGCATCGACTGCATCGCACTGCGGTTCCCGCTGCTGCACCGCGGCGACGACTGGGCCCGCGTCAGCTCGGGGGAGGAGACGCCCATCGACATCCTCGAGGGATTCACCGCCCTCAGCCACGAGGACGCAGCCGAACTGGTGCTGGCCGTCCTGCGAACCGATCTGCCCGGCTACCGGGTGTACATGCCCGGTGTCGCTCATCGCCATCGCGACCTCGGGCCGGCGGAGCTGATCGACGCCTACTACCCCGGCGTTCCAACCGGCACACACGAACTCATCGACATCTCGACGATCGTCGAGGAGACCGGCTGGCAGCCCAGCCGCGGTACACCACTGGTCGGGTCGCCCCTAGCGGCCCCACTGCCACACCCAGGAGCAGCAACATGGCGAAGCCCACGACCATCGAAGACGTCCAGGTCATTCTCACCCAGCCCGGAAAGGCTCGGCTCGCCGTCGTCAAGGTGGTCACCTCCGAGCCAGGGTTGTACGGGGTCGGATGCGCCACGTTCACCCAGCGGATCCATGCCGTTGCCGCCGCCGTCGAACAGCATCTGAAGCCGTTCCTGATCGGCCGCGATGTGGCACGCATCGAGGAGATCTGGCAGATGTCGATGGTCCACGGCTACTGGCGCAACGGTCCGGTACTGAACAACGCGATCTCGGGAGTGGACCAAGCGCTGTGGGACATCAAGGGCAAGCAGGCCGCCATGCCGGTCTACGACCTGCTCGGCGGCAAGTGCCGCAACGCCGCGAACGTCTACGTCCATGCGGACGGTCCGACCCCCCAGGACGTCACCGATCGAGTGCAGGGCTTCCTCGACGAGGGGTATCGCTTCGTGCGGATTCAACAGGGCCTCTACGGTGGTGGGCGTACCGGTCACGCCACCACCTGAGGGCGCCCCCGACGGGGCCTACTTCGATCCGAAGGCGTACCGCCGTGACACCCTGACCATGATCGAACACGTTCGCAGTGCCGTGGGCCCCGACGTCGAACTGCTCCACGACGTCCACGAACGTCTGGCGCCGTCGGATGCCGTGCTGTTCGCCAAGGACGTCGAACCATTCCGCCTGTTCTTCCTCGAGGACCTGCTCGCTCCCGAGGATCTGCAGTGGTTCGAGCGGGTCCGTTCTCAGTGTGCGACGCCGTTGGCGATGGGAGAACTGTTCAATCACCCGCTCGAATGGCGAGCGGTGATCGAGCAGCGACTGGTCGACTTCATCCGGATGCACGTGAGCCAGATGGGCGGCATCACCCCGGCCCGCAAGGCCGCGGACATGGCCCATGCCTACGGGATCCGAACGGCATGGCACGGCCCGCCCGACACCTCACCGGTCGGCCACGCGGCCAACTTGCATCTCGATCTGTGGTCGCCGGCGTTCGGCGTGCAGGAGTGGTACCGGCCATCCGAGCTCGAGTACCAGATGTTCCCGGGCCTGCCGGTGGTGCGCGACGGGTATCTGTACCCCAACGATCGCCCCGGCCTCGGCATCGACATCGATGAGCAACTCGCTCGCGAGCACCCGGCGCTCGACGTCGTCGAGCAGTGGACGCAGGCGCGGCTCCCGGACGGATCGCCGGCGCGGCCATGACCGACGAGCCGTCGGCATCGCTGCCACGTCCGCACGATCGGGCCGACGTCATCGGGTCGATCGCCGCGACGAGGATCGTGCCGGTCGTCACGATCCACGACGCCGACGATGCGCCCCGAATCGTCGCTGCCCTGGTCGGCGGCGGCCTCTCCGTCGTGGAGATCACCCTGCGGACCCCCGCCGGACTCGAAGCGGTCCGGCGAGCGGCTGTCGCGGTTCCCGCAGCCGTCGTCGGCGTCGGCTCAGTGACCGATGCAGTTGCGGCCAGGGCAGCGATCGACGCCGGCGCGAAGTTCATCGTGTCGCCGGGAATCGACGACGGCGTCATCGCGACCGCTCGGGATCACGGCGTCCCAGCGATTCCCGGGATCGCGACTGCGACGGAACTGATGCGTGCACTGCGGCACGGGGCCGACGTGGTCAAGCTCTTCCCGGCCGAAGTGGTCGGCGGCGTCGACATGATCGATGCGCTGTCGGCGGTCTGGCCCGACGTTCGCTTCATGCCGACCGGCGGAATCTCGCCTGCCAACCTCCGTTCCTACCTCTCGCGGCCACAGGTGCTCGCCGTCGGGGGGAGCTGGATTGCCTCGAAGGCGGCGGTGGCCAGCGGCGACTGGTCGTCGATCACCAGCTGCTGCGGCCGCCGCCGTCGAACTCGCTCGGGGGTCGACGTGATCGATTCCCTGGACATCAAGCCCGCCGAGGAGTGCCGGTTCGTGTCGTACGACGTCAACTTCCGCCCGAGCCTCTGGCGCGCCGGCGGGCGGAATCGAAGCTCACGAGCGAATGACCAACGAGTTGCTCGACGAGGTCGATGTGTTGTTCGGCGTCAGCGCTGCCGACTTCGACGCCACAGCCGCCCGGCTCGCAGCAGAGTTCGCCGATATCTCGATCGTGGCCACCGCACAGCGGTCCGTTCACTCGGCATCGGTGAACGACTGGGGTGGCGTGGCGTGGTCGAGGTCGGCCGGCACGATCTCGGGCGCCCAGTGCCTCGGTCTGGAAATTCTGGACCGGATCGGCGGAGGCGACGGGTTCGCGTCCGGCGTGATCCACGGACTGCTCGACGGTCGCACGCTGGCGCACGCCCTCGACCTGGGAATCGCCCACGGCGCGCTGGTGATGACCACCCCCGGCGACACCTCGTCGGTCGACCTGTCCGACGTGGAGCGTCTGGCATCGGGCGGTGATGCGTCGGTGATCCGATGACGGTGGTCTGCCGTTGTCGGGGAGTCGCTTCAGGATCCCGGATGCAACGCCGTTCGGGCGCCGCACGATTCGCCGATCCGGAGCTCGGTCGGCAGGATCACCACGTCGGATCCCTGATGGTCTCCGCGCAGGAGATGCACTGCAGTCCGTCCGACCTCGATGACGGGCTGGACCACGGTCGTCAACGATGGGTCGGTGGGTCGGCCGTTGGGCAGCCCGTCGAAGCCGACGACGGCGACGTCTCGGGGAACCTGCAGGTCATGCTCGCGCAGCGCCCGGAGCGCGCCCCGGGCCATCGGGTCGGTGGCAACGAACAGGGCGTCGGGCTGCTCGCGCAGGATCGCCAGGGTTGCTCGATAGCCACCATCGGTAGTCGGAGCATCGAGACTGACCAGGTGATCGTCTGACGTTCGACCGTCGGCGATGAGCGCCGCGGCGATAGCCGTCGAGCCGTTCGACGCCGTACAGGTAGTCCGACGTGGGTCCGACGAATCCCACCCGTTGACGCCCGAGCCCGCAGAGGTGCGCCGTGGCAGTCGTGCCCCCGGCCCGGTTCTCGACGTCGACGCGCCGTAGGCCCTGGCTGTCGGCTGGATGTCCGACCACGGCCACGTTCCTGCCGCGGTCGCGCAGTGTCGCAATCAGCTGATCGCTGAGCGGGCCGGCGGTAGCGATGACGCCGTCGAGGAAGCCCTGCGACATCAGCGTCGGGAGCAGGGAGGCCTGGCCGCGCCGTCCATAGAAGGGGAAGATCGAGAAGATCGAATCGTGTCTCGGTGCAGCCCGTCGTGAATCCCGTGGACGAGAGCCGAGTAGTAGGGGTCGCCGAACAGTTCGTTGACCCCGGTCGGCATCACGAGACCGATCAGGCCGGTCCGGTTGGAGACCAGCGCACGAGCGGCCTGATTCGGGAGATACCCCGTCTTCTCGATGACCGCTTCGACGCGGGTTCTCGACCTCGGGCCGAACGTCGGGGTGGTCGTTGAGCACCCGCGACACGGTCGACCGCGACACGCCGGCGAGCTTGCCGATCGATTCGAGGGTGAGGCTCTGAGAGTTGTCGGTCATGTCATGCTCGTTTGAACTGTTCGTGCGGGCGTCCGGGTCGACAGAGCACGATAGGCACGGGCCACAGGATCGATCGGCGATCGGACACCACGGCGCTACCGGATTGCCTGCCGGGGTATGAAGACGTCGAGACGCTCGATGTGGCCGGTGTGCTCGAAGATCTGCCGGGAGATCTCGGCGTCGAGGAGAGGCCCCTCGACTTCTCGGCGATCGGAGTCGTTGTAGGTGATCATGATCTTCGACCCGCTACCCGACGCGTGCACCACCACGGGGACGCGACAGAGCGTGAAGGCGGCGCTTCCGGCCGGCACCTCGACCAGGCGAGATCGAGCGGCGACGTCGAGGTAGGACAACTGGCCAGGCTCTGTCCGGAACTCCCGATTGGCGATCAGGGTCGGCGTGAACTGCACCGAGCCCCTGCTGATGACCAGTCCCAACTCGGCCCATCGGGTCAGCAGTTCCTCCTTGACCTGCCCGGTCATGCCGGGCTGTTGTGCGCCCGCATGGGCCGGCGTGTGCGAGTACGGGTCGGTCGGAAATGCGCCGTACTGGGCGGCAGACCGGTTGAATCCGAGTCCGTCGCGTACCCGGTCGTAGAGCCGAACCAGTTCACGCAGCGAGGCCGCGTCCGTCGTAGCAGGTGCATCGAGGATCGATTCCTGAACGGCGACCAAGAGCTTCGCCACCATGTGCCAGTAGACCGAACCGATGCCTTCGTAGGCGAACATCGTGGAGGACCGACCGGTGAACGAGTGGTGGTTGAAGACCTGTTCGTACAGGTCGAGGATGGCCGGTCCGTGAGCGTTGGCCAGTTGCTCGAACTCGGTGCCGGACAGCGACGCGAGTGCGAGCGAGAGATCGGACGCATTCTTGAAGTCGGCGTTGAAATGGTGGGAGCCGTTCACGTCGCAAGTGATCAGGACATCGTTGTCCGCTGCGATCAGTGCCGCGAGCAGTTCGTTGGATTCGACCGCCTCCGGTGGCACCTGGTTGCGTTCGAGGAATGGAGGACGGGTGCGCGCCGGGTACAGCACGAAGCTGTCGACATCCTCCCGATACAGGTCCGACTCGTACATGGTGTGGAGGAGCGCGACGACCTGATCGACGTCGAGCGACACCGGAGCTGATCGCAGCGACCTGGCCTTCGAGCATCGCCGGAAGATGGCTGACGCTCGCTCGGGCACCTCCCTCGGAGAAGGCCACCAGGTTGTAGGCGTCGTAGAGACCATCGGGCCGGTGGGCGGCTCGGAGCGAGTCGTCGAGATGACGGATCGAGGCCCGCAACAGACGGCGCAGCGTCTCGGGAGCGAGCGGTGCTGGTGCCGCCGGACCGGTCGCGTACATCGTGGCTCGGTAGTCGTCGAAGGCGAGTCCCAACTCGCGGACGATCCGTGCTCGGTCCGTGTCGTCGATCGACGTGGCGTCGACAAGGTGGTCGTGGGATTCGAGCGCTGCCGTCACCCGCTCGATCCACGTGATGACATCAGCGGAGACGGGTATGGCGTCGGCGAGGTCGCCGGTGACCTCGTCGAGCAGTTGCAGGTAACGGCGAAGGTGGGCGAGCGTGACCATCGAGAGCCCGAAGCCGACCAGCGCGTTGTTCGCGTCGTTCCACTCCGGCCGCTGCGTGTTCATCCAGATGCCGCCGCGCGGAACGAGGTTCGACAGTTTGCTCAGGGCAGGGATGAGGAGCTTCTCGAGCAGCGTGACGTGCACGATTCCGCCATCGGCTCCCGCGACCAAGCGTCCATCGGCACCGATCCGGTCGACCCGTTCGGCGACTTCGCCTGCGGCGTGGACGTCGAACTCGATCGTGTTCTTCGGGTCCTGCACGAGCTGCTCGAACGGAGCGAGCCGGTAGGGCACGTCCGCGAACGAGTAGGCCTGTCGATCCAGCTCGGCGGGGAGCCATGCCGGATCATGATTCCGCTGGGTGTCCAACAGGCGGTACAGATAGACGATCTGATGGTCGCCCCAGTAGCCGATCCCGCTCCACGGGTTCTCGGGTTCTGGGACCTCCCAGTCGATCCCGTCGTTGGTGATCCGGTACGGGTTGAAGCCGTCGGCGGTCGAAGCGTTCACGAACTTGGCGATGACCGACGGGAGATAGCTGGGATAGGTCTGACACAGCGCCTCCCAGTTCTGGAAGATGTCGCGCCAGTTGCCCTGGTAGCTCAGCAACGGCGCACCATCGTGGTCTCGGACACGGATCGCGAACTGATTCCACGGTCGGCTCGGGTCGCCGTGGCGACGCGAGAACGACAGTGGCAGGTATTCGTGCGCCAATCTGATCAGGTCCGCATCGCCGACGTCGGTGGCACGGTTGCGCAACTCGGTGACGTCGATCGAATCGGGGAGTTCGGCGAGCCAGCCGACGTGGCGTTCGGCCACTTCGGCGTTGCGATCGCCGACGAAGGAACGGAAACGTTCCGACTCGATCGCATAGCCCCGGGCGAACGTGCCGCCGCGCATGACGTTGAACAAGGTGTTGGCGAAGTGATGCGCGTCGACCTTGGGCTCGCGTGTCGTCTGAACGCCGTCGGCGCCGGCAACGATGTTGCGCAGCTCGGCCGAGCACGCCTCGATGTCGTCGTCGATCTGTTGTGACAGATCGACCGGCGATCGCAGAGCGGCGACGGTGCGTGCGATGTCACCGTGGCGCTGCGCCACGTCGGCGACGATGTGCCAGCGGTGGGTCTGGCCGGGCTGGATGTCGAGCGTGGCGTGCACGAGGAACGATCCGGGCCGCCCGGTTCGGGTGGGCACCTCGGCGAACTGCCCACCGTCTCGGAGGGTTGCGAGAGCGCCCGGATCGAGGCTGAGCCGGGCATCGGGCAGCCCGGTGGACCAGACGGTGGTGGCTCGGAGCGCCTCTGCTGGTTCCGGTCGATCGACGATCAACGCCTCCACGGCGAAGATGCCGATTCCGGAGTCGAGGATCTCGCTGCGCCGGTAGGCGTTCGCAAGGTTGCTCAACGATTGCTGGAACGGCACGCCGATACCCCACGGCATCACGTCGAGCAGTCCATCGACGACTTCGATCGAGCAGGCGTCGCAGTCGGCGTCAGCCGTCAGCGTCACGGTTCGCACCCAACCGAATCGATCCGACGGTGCCCAGCGGTAGCGCAGCGTGAGTCCGAGTTCGAGATGTTGTTCCTCGAAGACCACGGCGTTGCCGAGCACGCTCTTGAGCAGGCTGCGCCGCGTGTGCGGGCCATGGGTGGTGAACGGTTCCCACACCGTGGTGCGGCTCGATTGCGTGACGCGCAAGACGGTGATCGGACCGACTCGGCCGCTGAGGTGATGGAGTCGGTCGTCGGTCTCGTACGGAAAGATGCACCGTTCCGACTCGACCCGGCCGGCCGTCAGTCCGCCCGTGCTCGAGAGGAACATCCAGAGATCGGAGTTGCTGACGACGGTCATCAGGAACGGATCGATGTCGTCGAGCGGGCTGATGCGGTACATCTCGACGCCGTCCACCGACTCCATGTTCTCGGTCAGCGGCATGAGTACATCTCTCCTCCTGGTGCGTCGGTGGTGGTGGCGGCAACAGCGGCCGCGCTGGCTCGCTGGTGGGAGCGCTCCCAGAGTATGCGCCACCCGGATGATGCAATCAAGAGTTGACTCTGAGAGCGGAGGGCGCGTATTCTGAGAGCGCTCCCAGCGACACGTTGATGTTTCTGGAAGCGGGAGTCGTCATCGAGGTGATCGTCCACAGTGCCGGATCGGTGGCAGGGGTTGCTCGGCGTGGTTTTCGCGCTCTCTCCTGCTGGTGACTCGAACTGTTCGCCGCCGCGAAGTCGTTCATTCACATCACAAGTAGGGGAGAACCATGAGAAGCAAGAAGTCAAGAGTCGCAACGGCACTGGTGGCCTTCGGGCTCGTCGTGGCCGCGTGCGGCAGCGATGACGACGGAGCCGACGATTCGTCCTCCGACGACTCGTCCACCGATGCAACGACCGCTGACGGCGCAGCCAGCGATCTGGACGGCACGCTGCGCGTGCTGATCCACCAGAACCCGCCTGGTGTGGAGTTCATGGAGAACTTCAACGATGAGTTCGAAGCGGCCAACCCGGGCGTCTCGATCGACATGTCGGTCGTGAACGCCGACGACATCCCCACGGTCAACCAGACTCGCCTCAACGCCAACGACATCGACGTCACCACGATCAGTGTGACCGGCTTCGCCAACCCGGTGCAGCCGTACATGACCGATGGCGACACGCCGTACTGGCAGCAGTTGATCGAAGCCGGCTTGCTGATGGATCTCAGCGACGAGGCGTTCGTCCAGAACTACGACCAGGCAGCCATCGACGACGGGTCGATCGACGGCTCGGTCTACTCGCTCAATCTCGGCCGCACGATCTACAGCGGCATGTTCGTGAACCTCGATCTGCTCGCGGAGGTCGGCGTCGACGTGCCCACCACGTGGGACGAGTACGTCGCTGCGTGCGAGGCCGTCGAGAGTGCCGGTTCGAAGTGCATGATCGTCGGCGGTCAGGATTCCTGGCCTGTCTTCGTCGGGACCTACGGTCTGCTCGGAGCGCTCTATCCCGACCAGCAGGGCCTCGTCGAGGGTCTGTGGACCGGAGATGCGGCATGGAACGACGAGCAGGGACTCGAGCTCTTCGAGAAGTACGGGATGTTCGCCGACATGCTCGACCCCGAATCTGCCGGCCTGACCGGTGACTCGGCCGCCCAGCGCTACACGGCCGGCGATATTGCCTTCGCCCCGTCGGGCGCATGGAACGCCGGTCCCATCGAGGACGGCGCCGAGTTCGAGTGGACGTACGTTCCGTTCCCCGGCTCCGACGACGCCGCGAACAACCAGACGCTGTTCGGCAAGTACGACATGGCCTTCGCTGGTCGCGGCGGAGACGCCGGTGCCCGACATCGCCACGGCATACCTGGCCGCGTTCTCGGAGCCCGACAACTACAACGCCTTCGCCAACGCCACGAACTACCTGCCGACCCAGCCCACGTCGACGCTGGACAGCACGCTCGGTGAGGCGACCGCTCCGATCCTCCAGGCGGGTGACTTCACGGTCGGCTACGAGCAGTGGTGGGTTGGTCCGAAGGGTGCCGGCCAGTGGGCCGATGGCGCCCAGGGCGCACTGTGGCTGTACGACGGTTCCTTCGGCGATCCGGTCGAAGCCGCCGACCAGGCCCAGTCCGACCTCGAGTCGGGCCTCTGAACGGGTCAACACACTGACATGAACTGAGAGGGTTGCGGGCCGAGGTGGCCCGCAACCCTCTCCGATTGCCGGCCACCGGGCCGGTAGCGCTAGACAACACACAGCACTCGACAACACACAGCGAGAAGCCGGGGGGCACGATGGCTGCAACGACTCGAGAATCTGTTCGGAGGGGGGAAGCTCGCCCGGTGGCTTCCGTGGTTGATGCTCGCCCCGGGTCTCGGCTTCTACTTCCTGATCGGCGTGGGGCCCTCGCTGGCCACGTTCGTGTACTCGATCACGGACGCCACCGGTATTCGCGGCATCCCGATCAGCTGGGTCGGCCTCGACAACTACGACGAGTTCCTCTTCCAGGGTGCCCGATCGAGGGACAACCTCGCCGCACTGCGCCGCACGCTGGTCTTCATGGTGCTGGTGACCACGATCCAGTTCACCGTCGGACTGGCGATGGCGCTCCTCGTCAATCAGAAGCTGCGGGGTCGGCTCGTGTTCCGCACCCTCTTCTTCGTGCCGGTGATCCTGGGTGTGGCCGTTCAAGGCCTCATGTGGAAGCTGTTCCTGCGGCCCGGCGGTGGGCCGATGGATTCGATCTTCGGGTGGTTCGGACTGGAATCGCAGTTCCTGTCCGGTCCGAACGCGTTCTACTGGGTGATCGTCGTGCAGATCTGGGCCAACGCCGGGTTCACGATGATCATCTTCCTGGCCGGGATGCAGACCATTCCGACCGACCTCTACGAAGCAGCAGCGGTCGACGGTGCCTCCGGATGGAAGCTCTTCAAGAACATCACGTGGCCGCAGCTCACGCCGGCGGTCAACACCAACTTCTTGCTGAACATCGTCGGTTCGCTCCAAGCGTGGATGCTGTTCCTGGTGCTGACCGGCTACAAGAACGGCACGCAGGTGCTCGGGTACGTCGTGTACGCCGAAGCGTTCGGCCAGACCGGCACGAGTTCGTTCCGACAGGGATATGCGGCTGCTGCATCGATCGTGCTGTTCGTGCTCGTCCTGCTGATCGGGATGGCCGCCAACGCCTTCGTGGGTCGACGTGAAAGGAAGTACATGTCATGACCGTTCTCCCCGATCTCGACGCCGAGCCGACCCTGCCCGCCGCCGTCGAGTCCCGACGGACAAGTCCGCGCAGGCGTCGAAAGACGCTGCGAACGATTGGGTCGTACACGATCCTGCTGTTGTTCGCGTCGTTCTACATCGGCCCGTTGCTGATCCTCATCTTTGCGTCCCTGAAGTCGCTGCCCGAGTTCTTCAAGAACCCGACCGGCCTCCCCGAGAGCTTCTCACTCGACAACTTCACCGAGGCGTGGGAGCTCGCCAACTTCCCCGGCTATCTCATGAACTCGCTGATCTACACAGCGGTCGCGACGACGTTGTTCGTGATCATGTCGGTCTTCGTGGCGTTCCCGATCGCCCGCGGCTACGTCAAGGGCGCCGGGGCACTGCTCACCTTGTACGTGGTGGCGCTGTTCCTGCCTCCCGCATTGATTCCGCAGTTCCAGCTGATCTTGAACCTCGGTCTCTTCAACACTCGACAGGGCTACATCCTGCTGTTCCTGATCAACCCGATCGGACTGATCATCCTCGTCAACTACATCAAGTCGATCCCGCGTGAACTCGACGAGTCGGCGGCCATGGACGGGTGCGGGTACGTCCGGTTCGTGTGGTCGATCCTGATCCCGTTGATCAAGCCGGCGATCGCCACCGTGACGGTGATCCACACGATCGGGATCTGGAACGAACTGATCCTGGCAACCGTCTATCTGACCGACGAGGACCTCTATCCGATCACCCGTGGTCTCATCGTGTTCGAGGGCGTGTACGGCAGCGATTGGCCCAAGCTCGCCGCAGCCGTGCTGATGCTGATGCTGCCGATGCTGGTGCTGTTCATGTTCCTGCAGCGCTACATCATCTCCGGGCTGACCTCCGGCGCCGTCAAGGGCTGAACCAGCCACGTCAACCGAGGGCGTCGTGATGTTGCACACCAGGCCCAGATCCGTCCGTGTCGCCCGATCGCTGACCGTCGCCGCGCTGGTCGTCGTCGCAGCGTGTGGATCGGACGAAGGAGCAACCGTGCAACCGCCCGAACCGATTCCGGTCGACCCACCGGAGGGCATGGAACTCGTGTGGAGCGACGAGTTCGACGGCGACGAGATCGACCCGGCGAACTGGACCTACGACATCGGTGGCTGGGGTTGGGGCAACGGCGAAGCCCAGTACTACACCGATCGGCCCGAGAACGCTCGGACGGAGAACGGCCTGCTGGTGATCGAACTCAGGGAGGAGTCGTTCGAGGACTCGTTGTTCACCTCGGCTCGACTCAAGACCCAGGGTCTGCAGGAGTTCCGGTACGGACGGCTCGAGGCGCGTCTCAAGGTGCCGAGTGGCAGCGGAACCTGGCCGGCGTTCTGGATGCTGGGCGCCCAGTTCGACAGCGAGTCCGACGATCCGGCCGAGCAGTGGCCCAACGTCGGTGAGATCGACATCATGGAGTACGTCGGCCGCGAGCCCGATCTGGTGCTCGGCACCATCCACGGCCCCGGCTACTCCGGCGCCGGAGGTCGGTCGAAATGGAATCGGCAGGACTTCGACATCGCGGACGACTTCCACACGTTCGCCGTCGATTGGGACGCAGACGGGATTCGTTGGTTCTTCGACGACGAGATGTACTACGAGATCGGCCCCGACGATCTCGGCGAGCGCGAGTGGGTGTTCGACCAGCCGTTCTTCTTCATCCTCAACCTCGCCCTCGGTGGACTGCTCGGCGGCACCATCGACCTCGAGTTGGAGTACCCGATCCGCTATTACGCCGACTACGTCCGGGTCTACCAACCGACCTCGGAGTGCTGACCTCGACGTTCGGTGGCGTGCTGCGCCGTCCGCCGGCGCCATCGAGCGTTCTCACACCGAACCTTCCGCGCCGTTGGGTTCGCCGCCGTCCATACTGGGAACCGTCATGGCTGCCACCGAACGACCTCCCGCTGCGTCCAACTTCGTGCGCGATCTCGTCGTCGCCGACAACGAGCAGGGCACGTTCGGTGGGCGAGTGCAGACGCGGTTCCCGCCGGAACCGAACGGCTACCTGCACATCGGGCACGCCAAGGCGATCACGGTCGACTTCGGCATCGCTGCCGAGTTCGACGGCGTGTGCAACTTGCGTTTCGACGACACCAACCCCGACACCGAGGACACCAGCTACGTCGACGGCATCATCGCCGACCTCGCGTGGCTCGGATTCCCGATCGACGGCGAGCCGCTGTATGCCAGCGACTACTTCGAACAGCTCGCCGCATGGGCTGAGCTGCTGATCACCAAGGGTCTGGCCTACGTCGACGACCAGGACGGTGAGACGATCTCCGCGCAGCGCGGCGGTTACGGCAATCCGGGTGTCGAGAGCCCGTTCCGTGACCGTTCGGTCGACGAGAACCTGGAGTTGTTCCGACAGATGCGCGCCGGCGAATTCGCCGAGGGATCGCATGTGCTGCGCGCCAAGATCGACATGCAGCACGAGAACATGCAGCTGCGCGACCCGGTGATGTATCGCATCCGTGGCGTGCATCATCACCGCACCGGCGCACTGTGGAGCATCTATCCCACCTACGACTGGGCGCACGGCCAGAGCGATGCGATCGAAGGCGTCACCCACTCGTTGTGCACGCTCGAGTTCGACAGCCATCGGGCGCTCTACGACTGGTACCTCGACCAGTTGCCGTTGCCATTCGAACAGCCGCGCCAGACCGAATTCGCTCGGCTCGAGCTCACCCACACGGTCACCTCGAAGCGCAAGCTCGCGAAGCTCGTCGAGGACGGCACCGTCGACGGATGGGACGATCCGCGGATGCCGACCCTGCGCGGTCTACGCCGACGCGGATACCCGGCATCGTCGATACGCGAGTTCTGCGACTTCATCGGCGTGTCGCGCACGAACAGCCGCCACCAGATCGAACTGCTCGAGTCGTTCGTTCGCACCGAACTGAACCGGGTTGCGCTACGGCGCATGGCGGTGCTGAAACCGGTGCGCGTCGTCATCACCAACTGGCCACTCGACGACGCAGGTCAGCCGGTGGTCGAGTTCGTCGAGCTCAACAACAACCCGGAGAACCCCGACGACGGCACCCGGACGGTGCCGTTCAGCGGAACGCTGTACATCGAGGACGACGACTTCAAAGCCGAGCCGCCACCCAAGTACTTCCGCTCTGTCACCGGGCAAGGAGGTGCGGCTGCGGGGCGCCTTCTTCGTGACCGCCACCGGGTTCGACACCGACGCCGACGGCAACGTCACCGAGGTGCAGGTCACCTACGACCCCGAGACCCGTGGCGGCAACGCCCCCGACGGTCGCAAGGTGAAGTCGACGATGCACTGGGTCTCGGCTGCGCACGCGGTCGACGCCACCGTTGCGCTCTACGATCGACTGTTCGCCGCCGAGGTGCCGGGTGAAGCCACCGGCGACCCGCTCGACGATCTGAACCCGGACTCCCGTCAGATGCTCACCGGGGTCAAGGTCGAGCCCGCTCTCGCCGAATCCGAGCCCGGCCAGGTCGTGCAGTTCGAGCGGCTCGGCTACTTCGCCGTCGATGCCGATCAGCCGATGCTGTTCCACCGCACCGTCGGCCTGCGAGACGAGTGGGCCAACATCCAGAAGCGCAGCCCGACGTGACGTTTGGTGTCAGACACCAAACGTAACGTCGCGACGATGACGGCCCTTCGCGGAGGAGTACGTTTCGCTCGATGAAGCATGTCGTGGGTCGCATGGTGCTGGTCGCCGCAATGCTCGGTGTCGTCGTCCCTGCTGCAGTCGCAGGCTCGGCCCCGGCCTCTGCGGCCCAGGCCGACATCGACTGTGCGCCGCTGCCGTCGGGCGGCTCCGCAACTGCGCCGCCGATGGAGAGCTTCACGCCGATCAACCCGGTGCGACTCGTCGACACGCGCAACAACGTCGGCGGCGTCGGTGTTCCGCTCGATCCGGGCTGCACGATCATCGTCAGCGTGGGCGCCGACATCCCTGCCAACGCACAGGCCGTGGCACTGTCGATGACCGCCGTCAACAGTGAGGCCGACTTCTTCACCGTGTATCCCTGCGCGTCGGGGCGGCCCGACACCTCCAACCTCAACGCCCGCGCCGGCTTCGCCACGCCGAACCTCGTCGTCGCCATCCCCGACGTCAACCGCCAGATCTGCGTGTACAGCCACGGCCGATCCGACCTGATCATCGACCTCAGCGGCTGGTGGTCGGATGGGCCGAACCGGTTCGGGTCGATCGCCCCGAAGCGCGTCTACGACAGCCGTCAAGCTGGGTTCACAGCGCTCGCGCCGCAGCAGGTCCGCGAAGTGCGGATTCCGACCTCGGTGATCCCCGCCGGTTCCACCGCTGCGGTCGTCAACCTGACCGCCGCCAACGGAGTGCGACCCGGGTTCATGACGGCCTTTCCGTGCGGGCAGCCGGTGCCGAACGCCTCGAACGTGAACTTCCTCGGCGGCGAGGCGCGAGCGGTCGGTGCGATCGTCGGCCTCGGCCTCGGCAACACCCTGTGCGTGATCGCCGACACGACCGTGCATGTGATCGTCGACGTCACCGGGTTCTACGGTCCGGCGCCGGCGTTCGGGCCGACCGCCGTGGTGGAACCCACCGCTGGCCGTCGAGTGGTCGACAGTCGCAACGGCATCGGCGGCCCACTGCAGCCCCTCGAAGCCGGTGAGGTTCGTTCGTTCGACCCGGTCGCGGGCACCTCTGACGCCGCCGACGCGGCGGCGGTGATGTTGAACTTCGTGTCGACCGATGCTGCCGACGCCGGGTTCCTCACGGCGTTCCCGTGCGGAGGTTCGGTGCCCAACGTGTCGACCCTCAACTATGTGCGCGGTGAGGCCGCGACCAACCTCGCAACGATCGAGTTGGGTGTCGACCGACGTGTCTGCATCGTGTCGTCGGTCCGAACCAACGTGATCGTCGACGTGTTCGCCGTGGTGACGGCTCCGCCCGGCTCTCCGGTCGAGCGCTTGTCGTTCGACAAGCCGGCGTGGCCGCCGTTCGACCCTGCGGCCGGCGACTACGTGGTCGAATGTGCCGCCGGTGCCGGATCATCGACCGTCGAGATGAACCTCGACTTGTTGCCGTTCACCACGGCAACGATCTCGGTCTCCGGCGGCCCCGCCCGCCCGGTCGGCACCGGTTCGGTGACGGTGCAGATGCGCACCGATCAGCTGTTGACGTTGTCCACCGTCCGTCAGGGCGTGGCGAAGAACTACCACTTCCGATGTGTGCCGCTGGACTTCCCTCGACTCGAGGTCCTCCGGCCGGGCAGTCCGACGCCGGGTTGGTACGCCACGACGTCGGGGTTCGCCAGCCCGAATCCCGCACTCAACGGCCCCTACCTGATGATCCTCGATCACTACGGCGCGCCCGTCTGGTACAAGCGGACGCCGACGGCGATGATGGACCTGAAGCGGCTGTCCGATGGACGACTTGCGTTCACTCCCTCGTACGGGCCATTCGGGATCGACCCGAACCAGGGGTACTGGCTCACCAACCTGCAGGGCGCTTCGACGGTCATGCACCAGACCGCCGGTGGCTTGCTCACCGACCACCACGACTACGTCGAGCTGAACGCCGCAGCCAACGAGCGCGCGCAGGTGAGCTATCCGATCGAGACCGCCGCCGGGCCGCTTCCATGCGCACCCACATCGGACAAGTACTCCGACGGAGTGATCCAGGAGATCGTCGGCAATGCCGAGGAGTGGCGCTGGACGATGAGCGACCACTTCGACCCGATGACTTCCACGTTCGCGCAGAACTTCGAGTCGACGCCGAGGTTCGCGAACACGGGGTGTGATGTGTTCCACATCAACGCGCTCGATCGCGAGGCCGACGGCGACTACGTCGTCACGGTCCGTCACATGGATGGCGTGTTCCGCGTCAACCGCACCTCGGGCAACGTCCTGTGGACGTTGGGCACTCCAGAGTCCACGGATCCGGGCGCCAAACGATTGAGGGTCCTCGGTGATCCGTACACGGACCCCGGCGATCCGTTCGGCGGACCGAAGCGGCCCCACGATGCCCGACTGACCGGCAACGTGCTGACCATGCTCGACAACCAGGCGGACACCGGTCGGCCGTCGCGGGCGGTGGCGTACACGATCGACGTCGCAGCCGGCACCGCAACGCTGCTGTGGGAGATCCGCAACAGTCAGGTGGGCGGGGCAACGCTCGGCAGTGTCCAGCAGGCTGCCGACGGTTCTGTCCTGGTCAACTGGGGCGCCGGCCTGCAGCCGATCATCGACGAGCGCGCTCCCGACGGCACTCGGCTGATGGCGGTGGGCCTGGCGAACAGCGGCAACTCCTACCGAACGGTGAAGTACGCCCCCGCCACCTTCGACGTCAGCCAACTCCGAGCCACTGCCGGCGGCAGCGTCACCCCTCCGCCGTGACGTGTTGCGTTTGGTGTCTGACACCAAACGCAACAGGTCAGTCGTAGTACCAGTAGCAGCCGTACTGCTCCGGGTCGCCCCAGCTCACCGAGTCGCGAGGCTCCAGACTCTGGCGATCGGAGAACTGCAGCTGGTCGAGGCCGATCGTGGCCAGTTCGTCGCCGATCGCGATCGAACGCTGCAACGGGTTCCAGCAACCGGTGCGAGTCCGGCTCGAATGGCTGATCGTTCCGCGTGCCACCAGCTCGCGTCCGTCGAGTTCGGCGACGACCGCTCCGCCGCCCGGGCCGACGATGTCCTTGGCGAGACAGTCCTCGTCGGTGCCGCAGTCACTCCAACCTGGCGACACCGGCAGCACGATCGTGCCGTCGGCGGGCCAGAACAGGAATGCCTTGTGGTCCCACTCGACCTCGCTCGAGCCGCCGATCGGCAAGGTGCTGATGCGCTGCGGATCGGTGGGGTCGCTGACGTCGAACAAGCTGAGCTGCGTGCCGGTCGTGCGACCCTCGTCGGTGGCGTCCTGCCCGACGCCCAGCAGCAGCCCATCGCCGACCGGGTGGAGATAGGCGGAGTAGCCGGGGATCTTCAATTCGCCCGCCTCGACGGGGTTGGCTGGATCGGTCAGATCGATCACATACAACGGGTCGATCTGACGGAACGTGACCACGTAGGCGAGGTCGTCGATGAACCGAACCGCGTAGATCTGCTCGTCCTTGCCGAGCCCACCGATCGAGGAGACCTGACGCAGTTCGTCGCCGTCGGGGCGCAACACGAACACGGTCGACTCGCTCTGCTCACCGAAGCCGCCCCAGTCGTCGGTCGTGGTGGCCACACGCAGGTCGCCGTTGAACTCGCTCATCGCGAACTGGTTGAGCAGGCGACCTTCGACCTGTCCCGAGGCCACATAGGTCGCTGCGGTGCCGTCGTCGAGGCGGAACTGATGGATCAGCGTCGGTGGCGGTCCCGGGTCGATCTCCGGTGCTGTCGCCTCGGTCGTTGCCGTCTCGTCGAGAGGCACCGGGACCTCCCACTGCCAGTTCCAGTTCTGGGTGGCGACGTAGAGGTTGTCGGTCGATGCATAGACCGTGTCACCGGTCGAGACGATGCCGGCCGATCCGACGGGCGTCCCGTCGCCATTGACGTCGATCGATCCGATCCAGGTGAGGCCGAGACCGGCGAACTCCGGCGGGGCCGCCACGGTCTCGCACGCCAACACCTGCGACATCGGACCGAACTCGCCGTTCTCGCCTTCGTCGAACCAGCGTGGCAGCCAGTCCTCGACGCTCGACTCGGCGATGATCTGCTTGTTTCGGTCCAACGCGGATTCCTCGTCGAGGCCGAACTGATTCGGCTGGACGAACGGGAGACGTTGGTCGAACGACGTCGTGATCACCAGGCGGGCGACCCCGTCGACCGAGCGAGTGGCGACCACGCCGCCCTCGAGATGTGAGCGACGCACCAGCTCGGGGCTCGATGGGTCGGTGACGTCGAACAACGACACGATCGTGTCGGGGGCGCCGCCCCAACTCGAGGTGACGACCACCAGTCGGTCGCCGTCGAGCAGCATCTGATGCGTGCCTTGGGGGAGTTCCGGCTCGGCGACGACCTCGGCGTCGCCGACCGCCACGATCCGCACCCCGTCGCTGCTCGCGACGTACACGTGCACGCCGTCGGTCTCGACGATGTCGCCCTCGTCGACGCCGACCTCCTGCACGTTCGTGCCGGAGTAGTCCTGCCCTTCGGTACCGCCCTGGGGCGCCGGGGCGCCCTCGGGCACCTCGCCGGCGGCGTCATCGGTCGCGGCCATGTCACCTTCCATCACGCGGCCGTCGCCGTAGTAGATGCCGCCGCCGCCCAGCCCCCATGCGGTCACGCGCTGCGACGCCTCGGTCTGCATGTACTCGAGCAGGGCGCCACAGTCACCGAAGAATTCCAGATTGGCCGATGCGAACCCCTGGGGGCGTGGACTCGTGGGCGAGGGGGCCACGGTGCCGGCCGGATCGGTCGACGACACCTCGGCGGTGGTGGTCGGACTGGTTGCGTCCGATCCGCCGGGTGGGGTCGGATCGGCCGAGTCGTCGGAAGCGCACGACGCGGCGACGAGCAGTGTTGCGGTGGCGAGTGCCACTGGGACGAGCCGATTTCGCATCATGTGTGTTGGACGTCACACCGGCCGGTTTGGTTCCTCGTCGGGATGCAACACTTCGTCAAGATCGCCCGAACGGCCAACCGTCAGCGCTCGTCGAGGATCAAGCTCTGCACACTTCGGCCGAGCCGTCCATCGACATCGAACAGCGCCGACTCGGCGAAACCGGCACCAGACGACTCGGTCGCCGTGCCGTACACCGACTCGCTGCGCATCCCGATCCACTCGCCGACCGGTGAGCGCAACAGATGCACCGTCAGGTCGGGGTTGATGTACGTGAACTGCTCGAACGGCAACCCACCGCTGACACCGTTGCCGAAGTCCGCAGCCGCCGCAGCTCGCTGTGCCCCTGAGGGCGCCTCATCCGGGACGACGGGGACGAGCAGACGGATCCACACGCCAACGGCACCGGGAGCGTCCCAGGCGCCCTCGACGAAACGATGCTCGCAGGCGTCCTTGTGGAACGCGACATGGTCATCGGCCGCCCACGTGACGCGCTGAGCGACACCATCGTCCGGACTCCCCGGCGCGAGGCCGGGCGACTGCACGACGTCGGCCGGTAGGTCGAGGTCCTTCACCCGGATCTGCAGGCTGCGCGCCCGCGCCACCTCGGTCTCGCCGTCGAGCAGGCGTGCGGCGACGAGCGACACCTTGCGTCCATCGCGTTCGACCTCGGTGGTCAGCGTGAGCGGCACGCCGACCGGGACCGGACGGGTCAACTCGATCGAGAGCCGCGCCACCTGCCAGTCGACCGGCGACTGCGGGTTCGCACGCTCGACGGCGCGGGCCAGCAGAGCACTGACCGGGCCACCGTGGCAGGCGCGGGGGTCCCAGGGGCCGCGGGCCAATTCGGTGGGCGTCCACCGGTCGGGCCCCGCCGGCTCGAACAGCGACGTGCGAGCACCGCTCGTGACGTCGTGCATCGTCACCGTGTCTCGAGCGGTCGGAGCACGTCGGCGGCCTCGGTGAGGTGGTCCACCCAGGCGTCGGCTCCCTGGGGTTCGGCCAGTGGGAGCACCACGAACTTCGACGTGCCGACGTCGATGAATCGGCGGATCAAGTCGGTGAGACCGTCCCACGACGTCGGCACGAGCTCGCTGGGATCGCTCAGATCGGGACGGCGCTTCGCCAGCAGGGCCAGGAGTCTGTCGGGGATCGGTCCGAACGAATAGGGGACCAGGACGCCGTAGTGGTCGTGTTCGATCTCGCGGTCGTGTTCGGCGCACACCTCCTCGATGACGACGCGCCCTGCGGCCGCATCATCCGGTGTGACGAACGACGGGAGCCAGCCGTCGGCCATCCTGCCGATCCGCCGCAACTCCGACGGCGCGATCCCGCCCAACCACACCTCCATCTTCGTTGCGGGTGGGAGCACACGGACGTCGTCGTAGTCGTAGCGCGCGCCGTGGTGGGTGAACGGCTCGCCGGTCCAGCAGCTCCGCATCACCGTGAGCATCTCGTCGAAGAGCTTCGCCCGCTCGCCGCGTTGGACACCGAAGGCCTGCTGCTCGATCGGATCGACGGCGCCGAGCCCGAATGCCGGGAGCAGGCGCCCGCCCGACATGTTCGCAAGTGTTGCCAGCTCCTTGGCCAGCACCACCGGGTTGCGTCCGGGGAGCACCATCACCGACATGCCGAACTTGAGTCGCTCGGTGCGTCCCGCCCCGTAGGCCATCGCGACCAGTGGGTCGGGCGCTGGGCCGCTGATCCGCTCGGACAGCCACAGCGAGTCGAACCCGAGGGACTCGAGTGCATCGACCACCGTGCCGTAGGACGGACCGTGGAGACCGGTGGACGTGCCGAGGCCGAATCCGATGCGAACCTTCGGCGCTGGCTGCAGATCACTCATGGCGTGATCGTGTCACAGCGCGCCACGGTGACGAGATCCGGCAAGGTGGTCGCCCGAGCGGTCGGGGTGCGACTGCGACGTCAGTGGGCGCGGGGCGAGCCGAGTCGGACCGGGGCGTGTTCGCGGCGAACCCGCGTGGTCTGGATCCAACTGGCGGTGAAGGCCACCACGATCACGGGCAGCACGATCACTGCCTGTGGGATGTCACCGGCTGCCGACACTGCAATCGCAGCGAGCCCTGCCACCACCGAGATCACGACGGCGAGTTTGATGGCGGCGTACCAGGTGTGTCGGTCGAGTTCCACGGATCTTTCATACAACGGGTGAATTGCCGTTGTCTCGTGTGTCGACACCTCGATCGAGAGTTGTCATGCAACGGACACCATCGACATGGAATCGCGCGATCGGACATGACGAAGCCGTGACACCGCGATGACGTGATGGTGACGGCGCTTCGCCGGACATGCGGCGGCAACGCTGCGCCGGGGTCACTCCGCGTGCGACTGATGGACGCGGACGGTGTTGATCGCTGGGATGTCCCACACTTCGCTGATGCGCTCGTCGACGATCCGCCACACGACGATCGCATCGACGTCGAGCGCGGTGCCCCCGAAGCTCACCGTGTTGGTCGCAGACGCGACGACGAACTCGTCTCCGTATGGGGTGGCCGAGTGGGGTTCGTTGTGGAACCCGGTGTCGCTCGTCTGTTCCAGTCGCTCGAAGAGGCTGCGGATGCCGTCGTACCCGTGGTGGTCGCCGGCGAGTTCGGGAAGCCGCGGATTGACGAAGTGGAACACGACGTCGGGCGCGTACAGATGCTCGTCGGGCTCGGCGAAGCCGTTCT
This sequence comes from Ilumatobacteraceae bacterium, assembly GCA_963716095.1. GTDB lineage: Bacteria > Actinomycetota > Acidimicrobiia > Acidimicrobiales > Ilumatobacteraceae > Sva-07. Next base: position 32,990 of record CAVQSV010000008.1, read on the forward strand.
GGATGAGGGCTCCGGCGCGTACGACGAGATCGAGATTCGCCTGCTGTGTCGATGGAGATGAATCGATGGGGTGGTCGATCGTGGTCATCCACCTTCTGTCCCTCCTCAGTCAGTTGGCTCAGGACCCATCGTCGTGCCGGTCGGAGCGCGACGGGTAGGGGAGATCGTCACAACGACCCAGACGCGCCGATCGAGGTCTCGACACGGTGATCTCGATGAGGTCCGACACCGCCCGCCCGGGAGCGCGGTGACCGTCCTCGCAGTGTCGGTCTGTGACCGAAAGCGTTGTCCGCCGCGCAACTAGGGTCGCTGCCCATGTCGCTCAGCGCCCCGTTTGCCTCCAGTCCGCTCGACCGCTTTCGACTCGACGATCAGATCACCATCGTCACCGGCGCTTCATCGGGCCTCGGTGCGCACTTCGCCAGAGTGCTCCACTCGGTCGGGGCCCAGGTGGTGCTCACCGCTCGGCGCGCCGATCGCCTCGACGCGCTCGCCGCAGAACTGCCTGGTGCGCATGTCTGCGCCGCCGACATGGCGGACGAGGCCGACCGCGAACGCCTGGTCGCCGACGTGCTGGAACGCTTCGGCCGGGTCGACGTGCTCGTCAACAACGCCGGGGTCGGTGGATCGGTCGCAGTCGAGGACGAGGAGTTGGGCCGGTTCCGGGACTCGATGGAGATCAACGTCACTGCGCTGTGGCACCTCTCGAAGCTGTGTGCTCCGACGATGATCAGCAACGGCGCAGGATCGATCGTCAACGTGGCGTCGATGCTCGGCCACGTCGGCTCCACGCCGGTCAAGCAGGCGCACTACTGCGCCAGCAAGGGCGCGGTGGTCAACCTCACGCGGGAACTCGCGTTGCAGTGGGCCCGCAAGGGTGTACGCGTGAACGCACTGTGTCCCGGCTGGTTTCCTTCGGAGATGACCGAGGGGATGGACACCGATGACGGCAGTGCTCGCTTCATCGCCGCGAACTCGCCGATTCCGCGGATGGGCGAACTCCACGAACTCGACGGGGCACTGCTGTTGCTCGCATCCCCGGCGAGCACGTTCCTCACCGGCCAGAGCATCATCGTCGACGGCGGGTGGACCGCACGCTGAACAACCCGTGATGTGATACAACAATCACGTCCAACGCGCGAGATCGAGGAGAGATCACATGAAGAACATGCTGCAGGAGTTCAAGGACTTCGTCAACCGGGGCAATCTGGTCGAGCTCGCCATCGCGTTCGTGCTGGCGACGGCGTTCGCCCCGGTGGTGCTCAGCATCGTCGACAACATCTTCATGCCGATCATCGCTGCGATCATCGGCGAGCCGGATTTCAGCAGCCTCGGCTTCGACATCGGCGACGCCCGCATCAACTACGGCACCCCACTCACGCTGATCATCAACTTCCTGGTCATCGCCTTCGTGTGTTTCCTCGTCGTCAAGGCCTACAACGCCTCCAAGAAGTCCGCTGACGAGGAAGACGACGGTCCGAGCGAGGTCGAGCTGCTCACCGAGATTCGCGACGCCCTGCGCAACCGCTGACGTCGGTACCGGGCGCGATGCCACACTCGGCCGCGAACCCGCTTCAATGGGGGGTGATGTCTCGTTGCCGAACCGTTGCTGCTGTCGCCGCGATCGCGCTCGTTGCTGCCGCCTGCGGCTCTGCCGGCGACGAGAGCAACGACACGATCCCGCCGGTGACTCCGGTTCCCACGATCGGCGGCGTCGGCGTCGTTCCGGCCGTTCCGTCGGCGGTGCGCGAGCCGGTCGTGGTCGTCCCCCTGCCGGTCGACGTCGACGGCGAGACGTCGCAATTGATCGGCGAAACCGTCGAGGGAAATCGCGTCCTGATGATCGGCGACTCGATCTTGGCATCCACCTCGTCGAGGTACGGCAACCAGATGTGCGAGGCGGTGGTGCCGCTCGGCTGGCAGGTGGCGGTCGAAGCCGAGCCCAGCCGTTTCGTCGACTTCGGCAACACGGTGCTGAGGCGAGCGTTGCCCGACGACGTCGCCCCCGAGGACGACTGGGACGCTGCAGTCGTGTTTCTCGGCAGCAACTACCGCGGTGATGCCTTTGCGTACGAGGCCGAACTGATCGAGATCCTCGATCGGTTGGAGCCGCGCCCGGTGCTGCTGTTGACGGTCACCGAGTACCGCCCGAACTACGTCGAGGTCAACGTCGTCATCGACCGTCTCGGTGCCGATCGTGACCACGTCACGGTGCTCGACTGGAAGACGATCTCCGAGACGCCCGGTGTCTTGAGCAGCGATCGTCTTCATCCCACCGACGCGGGGCGGCGTGTGCTGGCCGACGCGGTCGCCGCAGCGCTCGGACCGGTTCCCGACGCGGTCGGCGACTGTCTGCGTTCGACGTTCCGCAACGATTCCGCCGTCGACAGCGGGAACTCCAGCACGGTGCTCGGCCGTTCTTCGAGTCGATCGAGTTCGAGCAGCTCCGGTTCCAGCGGGTCGAGTTCGAGCAGTTCCGGTTCGAGCAGCTCCGGTTCCAGCGGGTCGAGTTCGAGCGGCGTGACGCCCACCACGGCGCCCCCGAACACCTCGGATTCGACGTCGACGTCCGACGGTGGTGAAGGCGGAACCGAGCCGACGGCGACCGTTCCCGACAGCGGAGACGCCACGACGCCTGAGCCAACGTCACCTCCGGCGCCACCGGCTCCTCAGCCGACTTCGCCACCGGCTCCTCAGCCGACTTCGCCACCGGCGCCTGAGCCGCCTGAGTCACCGGCGCCTCCGTCGACCGACGGCTGAGCACACCAAATCCTGTTCCGTCGACGCCGCCGTAGCCTGGACGGGTGCTCCAGGCCCAGGCGATCTCGGTGGAAGTGGGGGGTCGACTGCTCGTCGACTCCGCCAGCTTCACCGTCATGCCCCGCGACAAGGTGGGCATCGTCGGTCGCAACGGCGCAGGCAAGACCAGTCTCTTCAAGGTGTTGGGCGGCGCCAACGAGCCGAAGGCTGGCAAGGTGCTGCGCAAGGGCGGCTTCGGCTATCTGCCCCAGGACCCCAAGATCGACTCGGCGCTCGACGGTCGCAGCTGCGTCACGCACGTACTGTCGGGCCGGGGGATCGACGACGAGATCACCCGCATCGAGAAGCTGCGGCTCTCCATGGAGGAGAACCCCGACGAACGCAACGTCACCCGCTACACCACCGCCGAGGAGGCCTTCCGCACGAACGGTGGCTACGCCGCCGAGAGCGAAGCGCGTGCGATGGCGGCAGGCCTCGGCATCCCCGATGAGCGCCTCGACCAGCCGATCAGCACGCTGTCAGGCGGTGAGCGTCGCCGGGTCGAGTTGGCTCGAATCCTCTTCGCCGGATCCGACGTCCTCTGCCTCGACGAGCCGACCAACCACCTCGACGTCGACGCCAAGGCGTGGCTGCTCGGTTTCCTCCGTCAGTACAAAGGCGCGCTGTTGGTGATCAGCCACGACCTCGAACTGCTCGACGAGTCGATCACCCGTGTCCTGCACCTCGATCGGGCGACCGAGACCGACGTCGGTGAGATCTTCGAATATCGCGGCACCTACAGCCAGTACCAGCGTGCCCGCGCCGATGACGAGGCTCGGCTCGCGAAGAAGGCGGTGCTGCAGGCCAAGGAGATCGATCGTCTGCAGACCGTCGTCGATCGATTCGGCGCCAAGGCCACCAAGGCGGCGATGGCCCACAGCGTCGAGAAGCGCATCGCCCGCCTCGAGACCCAACGGGTGCGCGGGCCGCAGGCCACCAAGACGATGACGGTCCGGTTCCCCGATCCGCCCAAGTGTGGCGAAACGGTCATCCGGGCGTCGGGCATGTGCAAGGCCTACGGCGGGCCGACGATCTTCGAAGACATCGACTTCGATCTCGGACGTGGCGAGCGGCTGTTGGTGCTCGGCCTGAACGGCGCAGGCAAGACCAGCCTGTTGAGGATTCTGGCGGGCGAGACCGAAGCCGACCTCGGTGACTTCGAGTTCGGCTACCAGGTGCACGCCGGGTACTACGCGCAAGAGCACGACAACCTGCGTACGGATCAGTCGCTGCTCACCAACATCCGCGACGCCGTCCCCGATGGGATGAACCTCGGTGAGACGCAGCTCCGCGGCCTGCTCGGCATGTTCGGTCTGTCCGGTGAGAAGGTGTTCCAGGAGTCCGGCACCCTGTCGGGCGGTGAGAAGACCAAGCTGGCACTCGCGATGCTGATGGTCGGGCGCAACAACTTGTTGTTGCTCGACGAGCCGACCAACAACCTCGACCCACCCTCGCGCCAAGCGGTCGCCGACGCACTCGTCGACTGGCCCGGCGCGATCATTCTGGTGAGCCACGACGAGGACTTCGTCCGCGAGTTGGCACCCACCAAGGTGCTGCTGATGCCCGACGGCGATGTCGACTACTTCAGCGACGAGCTGGCTCGACCTCGTCTCGATGTCCTGATCACGCCAGGGGTCAGACCCCAGGCGTGATCGCTACTCGCCGTAGGGCGTGACGCCTTGCGCGAAGCGGTGGCGGAACAGGTCGAGCACTTCGCCCGGCTCGGCGTGGCGGCCGGTTGCGTGCTTCGAGTACAGCACCTCCCCGTCGACCTCGACATCGAAGACGCCCTTGCTGCCGGTGACGAGCGTCAACGACTCCGATGACGTGCTGATAGTTCGACAGGAGATCGTTCACCGCGCTCACGGCGCGGGCCGAATAGTCTCAAGGGACGCAGTAGGTGATGCTGATCACGTGGTCGCTCATGCCGGCGACCGTACCCGCACCTGGCGCTGACCGAACCACCATGGACGGGTCGGGGAGCCGATCTTCGCAGTGTGCGGTCAGCCGACGTCGAGGGCCTCGGTTGCTTGACCTCGCAGCCGCTTGTAGTCGACCTTGCCGTTGGCGGCTCGCCCGATGGTGTCGACGACGACGATCCGCTTCGGCGCCTTGTAGGCCGCCAGCGTCTGCTTCACGTGGGCGATCACGGCCTCGGCATCGATGGTGACGCCGGGTTGCGCCTCGACCACGCCGGTGACCGCTTCGCCGAACTTCTCGTCGGGAACGCCGACCGCAACGGCATCGAGCACGTCGGGGTGCGTCTTCATCGCCTCTTCGACCTCTTCCGGGAACACCTTCTCGCCGCCGGTGTTGATGCACTGCGAGCCACGCCCGAGCAGCGTGATCCTGCCGTCGGCGTCGATCGTTGCGAAGTCGCCGGGACACGAATACCGCTTGCCCTCGACCTCGAAGAACGTCCGGGCGCTCTTCTCCGGATCCTTGTAGTAGCCGACCGGCTGGCGGCCGCCGACCGCGAGCCGGCCGATCTCGCCCGAGCCAGGTGCAAGCGGGCGGTCGAGGTCGTCGATCACGATCGTGTCAGGGCTCAACTCGAACTTGGCGGTCTGCGCGGTGGCTCCAGCGGCGGAGACCGATGACCCCATGCCGAGCGCCTCCGACGACGAGAAGGCGTCCATCAACACCATGCCGGGATGGTGCTCGAGCAGTCGGGTCTTGGTCTCCTGGCTCCACATCACACCCGACGACACGATGCCGACCAGTGACGAGAGGTCCCACCGGCCGGGGTCGGCGTCGAGCGCACGGAGAATCGGCTTGGCGAACGCATCCCCGACGATCGCCAGCGAGTTGACGCCCTCACGTTCGATCGTGTCGAGCAGCTCGACGGCGTCGAAGTTGCGTCCGGTCAGGGTGACGATGCTGCCGCCGCCGCTGAGGGTGCCGAGACCGGGGAAGTTCCCGGTGCCGTGCATCTGCGGACAGGCGGGCAGGAACCGTGCGCCGGGTTGGGTCAGCCTGGCGCGAAGGTCGTCGTAGTTCGCGTCGTCGGGCAGTGGCGACGCCGAGGTGGCGGTGAGTTTGACGGCGAGGTCGTCCTGGCGCCACATCACGCCCTTCGGCATGCCGGTGGTGCCGCCGGTGTAGAGGAAGTCCAGGTCGTCGCCGGTGCGCCCCCACTCGGGAGCGACACGGCCGGCCCCGCTGGTGGCCGCCTGCTCGTAGGGGGTGGCCCACGCGGGACAGGCACTGCCGTCGTCGTCGACCCACAGCCAGACCCGCACCTTCGGCAGTCGGTCGCGGATCGCCTCGATGGTCTCGGCGAACGAACCGTGGAACACGACGGCGCCGGCGTCGGCGTTGTCCCACAGGTACAGCAGTTCGTCGGCGGTGTAGCGGTAGTTCGTGTTGACCGGAGCGAACGATGCCTTGAAGGCGGCGTACATCGACTCCATGTACTCGTTGCCGTTGTAGAGGTATTGCGCCACTGCTTGCTGATGTTCGAGTCCGGCATCGAGCAGATGCTGGGCCACGCCGTCGGCACGTCGGTCGACCTCGGCCCACGTGCGATGGTCGTCGCCGTGGATCAGGCAGGGTGCGTCGGGCAGCTCGTCGGCCGCGGTTTCCCAGATGTCAGCGAAGTTCCAATTCCCCATCCGGGAGTTCGTACTACGACCCGTCGGAGGAGGACGAGCCCGAGCCCCGCAGGCGATGAGCGAAGTGGCCGCATGTGGTCCGTTCGCTCATCGCTCATGGGTGCAGCAGGACGAACGGTGAGCGAAGTGGTCGTAGTGGGTTCGTTCGCTCATCGCATCGGTGCGTCGGCTGAGAGCTGGCGGTGATCGGATCGGTACGGTCGTCGCATGCGCATTGGATCATTCGGCGGAAGCATCAACGACGGCACCCTCGACGACGTGGTCGCCGAGGCGAGACGGGCCGAGGCCGATGGGTTCGCCTCGTACTGGATTCCGAACATCTTCGGCCACGACGCGCTCACGGCGCTGGCGATCGTCGGCCGCGAAGTACCGCGCATCGAGCTCGGCACGTCCGTTGTCCCGACCTACCCGCGCCACCCGTCGGCCATCGCCCAGCAGTGCCTCACGGTCAACGCTGCCTGCGAGGGTCGACTCACGCTCGGCATCGGGCTCAGCCACAAGATCGTGATCGAGAACATGCTCGGGATGAGCTACGACAAGCCCGTCCGCCACATCCGTGACTACCTGAGCATTCTCGGACCGCTCTCGCGCAACGAACCGGTCAGCTATCGGGGCGAGGACTACTCGACGAACATGGCGATCCAGGCCAAGGGTGCGCCGCCGTTCGGGATCGTCGTCGCTGCACTCGGCCCACAGATGCTGAAGGCCACCGCCGAACTCGCGGACGGAACGATCACGTGGTGCACCGGGCCCAAGACTCTCGAGAGCCACGTCATTCCGACGATCAATGCCGCCGCCGAGGCGGCCGGGCGACCGACGCCCCGGGTGATCGTCGGGCTGCCCGTGTGCGTCACCGACGACATCGACGGCGCCCGCGAGCGCGCGGCGAAGATCTTCGAGATCTACGGCTCGCTGCCGAGCTATCGGGCCATGCTCGATCGGGAAGGTGTCGCCGGCCCCGAGGGCATCGCAATCGTCGGAACGGAGGAAGAGGTCGTCGATCGGATCGGCGCCCTCGCCGACCTGGGGGTCACCGAGTTCGCCGGCAGCGAGTTCGGGGGCAACGCCGACGAAGTGGGCGCCACGCGGGCCGCCATCAAGAAGGCGATGTCGTGACCTGGGTGCGGACTGATCTCGACGACCGAGGCGTTGCCACGGTCGTCGTCGATCATCCGCCGATCAACCTGGTGACGATGGAGGTGTTCTTCGAACTCGCCGCGGAGATCGAACGACTGGCGATCGACGAATCGGTACGGGCGGTCGTGTTCCGGTCGGCGAACCCCGAGTGGTTCCTCGCCCACTTCGACGTCGAAGCGATCCAGCAGTTCCCGCGTGAGCAGCCCGAGCCGACCGAGATCGGCCCGTACGACCAGATGTGCGAGACACTTCGCACGATGCCCAAGCCGACGATCGCCGTCATCGCCGGTCGGGTCGGCGGGGGCGGCAGCGAGTTCGCGCTCGGCTGCGACATGAGGTTCGCGACACCGGATGCTGTCTTCTCCCAGCCGGAGGTTGCGCTGGGGATCGTCCCGGGCGCAGGTGGCACCGTTCGCCTTCCGCGCCTCATCGGGCGAAGTCGAGCCCTCGAAGTGGTGCTCGGCTGTGACGACATCGACGCCGTCACCGCAGAGCGATGGGGATGGGTCAATCGTGTGCTGCCCGCCGCGGAGATCGATGCCCACGTCGACCGCCTCGCTGGGCGCATTGCGTCGTTCCCGGCACACGCGGTGGCCGCGGCGAAGGCGAGCGTCGTGCGATCGGAGCGCGGTGTCGAAGATGACTTGGTCGCCGAGACGATTGCCTTCAACGCGACGTTGGCAAGCGATGAGACCCAGCACCGAATGCAGCGCTTCATGGACGCCGGCGGACAGACCCCCGAAGCTGAACGTCGCCTGGGCGCCCTCGCCGCCGAGCTCTAGTACGCGCGGGCAGCGCTGGTCGGTCCAGCAGGTATTGGCTGTTGAAGTGGCATTACGTCGACCGCAGAATCGATCTGTGGCCAAGGGGGCCTGACATGGCAGTTGTTCTGATCACGGGGTGCAGCACGGGTATCGGACTGGATGCGGCGCTCGCGTTCGCCGCGACGAGGCGACACCACGTACGCATCGATGCGAGACCTCGCAAAGGCGACAACGTTGAAGGATCGCGCGCAGGCCGAGGGGCTCGATGTCGACGTGGTGCAAGTCGACGTCACCGATGACGACTCGGTTGCGGCTGCCATCGGTTCGATCGAGGATCGGCACGGCGCCATCGACGTGCTGGTCAACAACGCCGGCATCGGCAGCAGTGGGCCGATCGAGTTGATCGATCTGGACAAGGCAATGGCCGTGTACGACACCAACGTCTGGGGTGCGGTTCGCACGGTTCGGGCCGCCTTGCCGGCGATGCGAGCGAGGGGTGCTGGCGTGATCATCAACGTCACGTCGGTTGCCAGTCGCGTCCCTGGAACGCAATATGGCGGCTTCTATTCGTCGAGCAAGCATGCGCTCGGGACGCTTTCCGAGGCGCTGGCGATGGAGGTCAATCCGTTCGGGATCCGCGTGGCCTGTGTCGAGCCCGGATTCTTCGACACCGAGATCTTCGCCAGCAGCGATTGGAAGAACCCGGCGATTCCGGGTGCGTACGAGGCCGACCAGGAGTGGACCAATCGCTTCTACGTGTTGAGCGGTGAGGCCATGGGCGCAGATCCGGCACTGGCGGGGACGTTCATCGCCGACATCGCCGCTGACCCTGATGCACCGATGCACAATCTCCTCGGCGACGACGCCCACCAGTTCGTCGGCCTTGTGGAGCAGTCGGGCACGTTCGAAGGCTGGATCCCGGCCATCACGGCGGTCGTCGAAGGCGTCTGCGGCCCGCGTCCGGTCTGAACGGGAAACCCGCAACGACTCAGCGAATGGAGACCGGCATCGACGCGGCGGCGTTGACGTCGGCGTAGAAGTCGTTGCCTTTGTCGTCGACGACGATGAACGCAGGGAAGTCCTCCACTTCGATCTTCCAGACCGCTTCCATGCCGAGCTCGGGGTACTCGAGTACCTCGACCTTGCGAATGTTGTCGAGCGCCAGCCGGGCGGCTGGTCCGCCGATCGAGCCGAGGTAGAACCCGCCGTTCGTAGCGCACGAGTCGGTGACCTGCTTGGAGCGGTTGCCCTTCGCCAGCATGACCATCGATCCGCGTGCCGACTGGAACTGCTCGACGTAGCTGTCCATGCGGCCGGCGGTCGTCGGTCCGAACGAACCGGACGCGTAGCCCTCTGGCGTCTTGGCCGGGCCGGCGTAGTAGACCGCATGATCCTTGAGGTACTGCGGCATCTCCTCGCCGGCGTCGAGGCGCTCCTTGATCTTGGCGTGTGCGATGTCACGGGCGACGACCATCGGCCCGGTCAGCATGACGCGGGTGGTGACCGGGTACTGCGACAGCTCGGCGAGGATGTCGTCCATCGGGCGGTTGAGATCGATGTGGACCGACTCGGTGTCGTCGAGGTGCTCCTCGCCGACCTCGGGCAGGAAGCGTGCGGGGTCGGTCTCGAGCTGTTCGAGGAAGATGCCGTCCTTGGTGATCTTGCCGAGCGCTTGGCGGTCGGCGGAGCACGACACCGCGATGCCGACGGGGCACGACGCGCCGTGCCGGGGGAGACGGATGATCCGCACGTCGTGGCAGAAGTACTTGCCGCCGAACTGGGCGCCGATGCCAGTGGTTTGGCTCAGCTTCAGCACCTGCCGTTCGAGGTCGAGGTCGCGGAACGCGTGACCGTCGGGCGAACCGGAGGTCGGCAGCGAGTCGAGGTACTTGGTCGAGGCGAGCTTGGCGGTCTCGACGGCGAACTCGGCTGACGTGCCGCCGATGACCACCGCGAGGTGATAGGGCGGGCAGGCGGATGTGCCGAGGGACTGCATCTTGTCGAAGATCCAGGGCAGCAACGTCGCTTCGTTCAGGAGCGCCTTGGTCTCCTGGTAGAGGTAGCTCTTGTTGGCCGAGCCTCCGCCCTTGGCCATGAACAGGAACTTGTAGGCGTCGCCGTCGATCGCCGACACCTTGATCTCCGCCGGCAGGTTCGTACCCGTGTTCTTCTCGGTGTACATGTCGAGCGGCGCCATCTGCGAGTACCGGAGATTGGACGTCTGGTAGGTGTCGTAGATCCCGTGGGCGATCGCTTCCTCGTCGCCGCCGCCGGTGAACACGTACTGACCCTTCTTCGCTTTGACGATGGCCGTGCCCGTGTCCTGGCACATCGGTAGCACGCCGCCGGCCGCGATCGCCGCGTTCTTCAGCAGGTCGAGGGCGACGAACCGGTCGTTGTCGGAGGCTTCGGGGTCGTCGAGGATGTTTCGGAGCTGCTGGAGGTGTGCCGAGCGCAGGAAGTGGGCGATGTCGTGCATCGCCGCTGCGGTCAGGGCCCGAATCGCCTCGGGCTCGACCTTCAGGAACGTGCCCTCGGGGGTCTCGAACGTGGACACGCCTTCGGTCGACACGAGGCGGTACTCGGTGTCGTCGGCGCCCAGCGGGAGCAGTTCGGTGAACGAAAAGTCGGGGACGTCAGCCATGCCAACGAGCCTAGGACCGCGCCCGCCGACCAGCGAAGCTGCCACCCGCTTCTCGTGCCGCCGCTTCTCGTGAACAACTTCACCCCTGAGAGGTGAAGTTGTTCACGAGATCGCGCTGAGTGGGCTACTTGGTCATGAAGACGACGTCTTCGGGGATCGCCACGGTGTCGGGGTCGATCATCTCGGAGCCCCGGAACATCGACTCGAGGAACGAGACGGCGAACGTGCTCGTGAGATCCTTGGCGCGATCGATGTCCATCAGGCCCTCGCCGCAGCCCTGTTCGGCGTAGGAATCGAGCACCTCGAGCAGTTCGGCAGGTACCTCGGTGGGGATGGTCTGCAGAAACGCTTGTGCCTCGCAGGCGATGCTGAAGCTCTGGTGGCCGGCATCGACCAGGTCGGCGCGGTAGTGAGGCGAACTCGATGCCAGTTCCCAAGGGCGGGTGACGTTCGGGTCGATCGGCGTGACGTCGTCGGCGGTACCTGCCATCACCAGCGCCGGGACTGTCATCGACGCAAACGACTCATCGGTGATTCCGCCGCTGGCCGGAGCGAGCGTGATGATCGCATCGACGCGAGAGTCGGGTGCGATCGTGCCGAGATCAGCCTCGACGCCGCCGGTCACTGCATAGGTCGTGTATCCGCCGGCAGAGTGGCCCGTGACCGCGATCTGCTCTGGATCCACACTGGCGACGAAGCCGACCGTCTCGGTGCTCTCCGGGTTGGTCATCTCGTCGATCACGGCGATGACGTCATTCGGACGGTTGAAGGCATTCGCACCCGGAACGGGCTCGACGCCGAGCACGAGTTCGACGGCGGTGTTGCCGGTGTGGTCCGGGGCTGCGACGACGTAGCCGTGGCTGGCGATCGCCTCGGTGTAGTCGGCGGCGATGTACCGCAGGCCGCCGGATCCGTGGGAGTAGACCACCAGGGGGAACGGGCCATCGGCCGAGATCTGCGAGGCGTCGGCGGTGACGGCGTCCGGCGACTCGTAGTAGATCTCGGGCAGGAAGGTGTACTGGTGCAGGGGGGCGTCGCCCGCATCGTCGATCGGGAACCAGACGTCGACCGTGAGTGGACGATCCGAGTCGGCGTTGATCGTGATCGTCTGGACGCCGACGTCGTACGGCCCGGGCTCGAATGCCGGCAGGTCGGCGAGCGGCGCTTCGGTGGTCTCCGGCGCAGCTCCGGTGGTTTCCGGAGTGGCCTCGGCCGGAGCTTCGGTCGTTTCGACGACTGCATCCGTGGTCCCCGTCGCCGCCTCGGTCGACGGTGTTGTCGTGGCGGTGTCGTCGCTGCCACACGCAGCGATGACCACAGCAGAGACGATGGTGAGGGCAATCAGTCGTGAACGCACGGCGGCAACGTAGTGCGGCAACGGTCGATTCGCCCACACGATCGGCGCATCCGATCTCGTGAACAACTTCACCTCTCAGAGGCGAAGTTGTTCACGAGAAGCGGGGAAGCAGGGAGTGGACTCGGTCGGTGATGGCCTGCGGCCTGATTGGTCGGGGTGCCTGCTCGGTCTGGGTCTGCCGGTTGGTGGTCAGGTGAAGGTCTCGACGACGAGGGCGACCGCTGTGACGGTGCAGATCACCAGCACCGCAGGACGCACCACCTCGGGGCGCAGGAGGTGTTTGACCCGCCTGGCGGTGACGATGCCGAGCACGACCGCCGGCAGGATCAACGCCGCGAGCTGCAACTGTCGAACGCCGACCTCGCCGGCGAGCCAGAGTGCGGCGAGCGACATCAGTGTGCCGATCGAGAAGAACGCCGAGATCGTGGCACGCATCGTGGCCGGGTCGCTGTTCTGATACGTCAGCGCCATCGGTGGTCCACCGACGCCGGTGGTCGTCGCAGCGAAACCCGACGCCATCCCCGCGACCACGAGCGAGCGATCGGTCGGGCGGAACAACCGGCCGGTGATCGACGCCACCACAGCCAAGAGCACAGATCCAGCCACCAGCACAGCGAGCACCCGGTCGGACAGCGACGCCACCACGAGCGCGCCGGCGATCGTGCCCGGGACCCGCCCGGCAACGGCGAAACCGACCTCTCGAGGCTCGATGTGGGTCCGGTCGATCCACGCAATCGTGAACGTCAAGGGCAGGACCGCGAGGATGAGCGCGGCGGGGATGAAGTCCGGGTCAGCCAGCAACAGCACGGGCGAGGCGATCATCCCGAGGCCGATGCCGATCGAAGCCTGAACGACCGCGCCGAGGTAGACCACGAGTACGCACGAGATCGTCATGGCGACCGACAGGCCGACCATCAGCGGTCCTTCATGCGCTTGGGGTCGGCGTTCGCCGGGTCGTCGGGCCACTGGTGCTTCGGATACCGACCGGCCATGTCCTTCTTCACCTCTGCCCACGAACCCGTCCAGAAGCCGGGCAGGTCGGCGGTCACCTGAATCGGACGATCTGCAGGGGACAGCAGGTGGAGTCGGATCGGCACGCCTCCTGCGGTCGGGTGCGTGGTGACCCCGAAGAGATCCTGCACACGCACGAACGCATCGGGTTGTTCGCCCGCGTAGTCGATCGGGACGTCACGACCCGACGGCAGGGCGAGCTCAGCGGGTGCCACGTCGTCGAGGTCGGCGCCCTGCGGCCACGGGAGTTGGCTGCGAAGCACCATCGTGACGTCGAGCCGTTCCAGGTCGGAACGCCCGGTTGCTCCCGGCAGATACGGCGCAAGCCACTCGTCGACGGTGGCGATCAGTTGCTTGGTGGACCAGTCCGGCCACGGGTCGCCGATCGTTCGGTGCAGGAACGCCACGCGGTCGCGCAGCGACGTCGCGGCCGCTGACCAGCGGAGTGCGCCGAGCTGTGTGGAGCGCATCCGGCTCATCGAGCGCGGCAGTGGTCTCGTCGCTCGGCTGGGGCCGGTTGACCTGCCTGCCGAGCTGGATCGACCCGAGCCGCCGCTCGATGATCTCCACGAGATCGTCGCGGTCGGTGTCCCACTCGATGGTTCGGCGTTCGACGATCTCGGCTCCGAACTCGGCGATCACCGTGTCGGAGTCGACGGTCGCAGCGAGGCGGATGCGGGCGCGATCGCGGCGTCCGTCGAGGTCGGCGGCCACCACGAACAACTCGTCGGCGAGTGGATCGTCGTCGGGGAGCCACGCGCCGGCACCCGAGCGGAGCTGGAACTGGCCGGGACGGCGTCTCGCAGCGAGACGGTCCGGGTAGCCGAGCAGCAGTACCGAACCGGCGCGGTCGGCCTCGACGGCGTCGAGGTCGAACCCGATCCTCGCCCGCCGAGCCAGGTCGGCCGACCGCTCCCGAAGGCGGCGGACCGCACCTCGGTCCGCGGCGTCGTGACCGCGCCGACCGGTGAGTGCGCCGATACGAAGTGCGAGGTCGGCTGGAAGATCGTCGGGGCGCCCGCGAAAGATGTCGCGTTCCTCCACCAGCGTGGCGATCACGCAGGCCAGGCTCGAGGCGTCGACCGCCACCATGCGCGCAAGGCGAGGGTGCACCGGGAGGCCGAGCATGGTGCGGCCGAGCGGTGTGATCGAACCGTTGTCGTCGATGGCGTGGAGGTCGGCGAGCAGCTCGCGGGCCTGAGCGAGCGCACCCGCGGGCGGCGGGTCGATGAACCTCAGCTCGTCGCCGCCACCCCACGCGGCGAGTTCGAGCGCGAACCCGGCGAGGTCGGCCTGGGCGATCTCGGGTGAGCGATGCTTGGCACGAGTGCCGTGCTCGATCTTGCTCCAGAGTCGGTACGCGGCGCCGGGCTCGGTACGGCCGGCGCGTCCCGCCCGCTGCTCGGCCGACGCCCGGCTGGTCGCGACCGTCGTCAGTCGGGTCATGCCGCTGCGTGCGTCGAAGCGTGGCTCGCGGGCGAGGCCGCTGTCGACCACGATGCGCACCCCGTCGACGGTCAGGGAGGTCTCGGCGATGTCGGTCGACAGCACGACGCGGCGGCGCCCCGGTCGCGACGGTGCCAACGCTGCGTCTTGTTCGGCCAGAGAAAGCGCTCCGGCGAGTGGGAAGACGTCGACGTCGGGTCCGACGGTGTCGCGCAGCATCGACTCGCTGCGTCGGATCTCGCCGATTCCAGGGAGGAACACGAGGACGTCGCCGGCCTGTTCACGCAGCGCCCGCTGGACCGTTGCGACCACATCGGGTTCGATCCGATTCCCGCCACCCGGTCCAGGGCGCGATGGTCGCCCGCTACGTCGGCCGGTGGTGCGACCGCCGCCGGTCGGCGAACGGGGCGCCCAGTGCATCTCGACGTCGAACATGCGGCCTTCGCTCTCGATCACCGGCGCATCGAGCAGTGCGGTGAGGCCCTCGACGTCGGGTGTGGCCGACATCGCCAGCAGCCGGAGATCCGGCCGAATCGTCGAGGCGACGTCGAGTGCGAGCGCAAGACCCAGGTCGGTGGTCAGGTTGCGTTCGTGCACTTCGTCGAAGATCACGAGACCGATGCCGGGGAGTTCGGGGTCGTTCTGGAGGCGTCGAGTGAGCACGCCCTCGGTGAGCACCTCGATCCGCGTGTCGGCGCCGATGTGGCGCTCGTCGCGGGTCTGGTAGCCGACGAGTGCACCGACCGTGGTGTGTGTCGGTGTCGGCCATCCGGCGCGCAGCTGCCCGAGTCGCAAGCCGTCGCGGTTCGAGCATCACGATCCGCTGGCCGGCCAACCACGGCTCGTCGAGCAGGGCGAGGGGGATCACCGTGGTCTTGCCGGCACCGGGAGGGGCCACGAGCACGGCGCGCCGCTGTTGCGACAGGGCGGAGCGGACCTCGGCGATCGCTTCGACGACCGGCAGATCGGGCAGTGCCGGTCGTTCGGGAGGCCCAGAGGGCACGGGTCAGCCCAGTGCGGGTGAGCCGCGGAAGGCGCCCGGGTCGCCGGGGCCGGGCACGGGGATCGAAGTCCACCAGCAGACCTCGGCGATGGCGTCGGCGACCGATTCCCACTCCGGCGGGTTCCAACCCTGCGCAGCCGCTGCCACCACGCCGTCCACTCGGGTGAACACGAACGCCGGGAGTTCGTGGAGGCCGACCGCCTTCACGAACGATCGATCGGGATCGCTGAACGCAAGGAACCGGTCGGCGTATGGGCCGAGGAAGGCATGTGTGTCGGCGGCGTTGGCGGTGACGATCAGGTTGATCCGGGCGTCGGACCCCCGGAACTGCTCGAGCACACGGGCTGCCGACTTGAGCACCCACGCGCTCTCGTTGGTGTACGGGTCGAGCACGACGGAGGCGAGATGGAACGTGGTGAGCCACTCCATGATCGGGCGTCCCTCGCCTGCCGCGCCGTCGACCAGCGGCGTCAAGACGAGGTCGGCCGGGAGCTGTTCGCCCAGGCGTGACGGAGCCGGTGCTGCGGTGTCGGGGGTCGTGTCAGCCACGGCCAGCGATCGTAGCGACTGCCACCCCCGATCGGGGTATCCACAACCGGTGACGCCGCTGCCTGGCACCGCATCACACGTCGGCGTTGGGTACCGCACGACACGATCGGTGGATGAGGGGTACGGTTCCGCCGTGCACCCGATCGAGCATCTCCGCTACGTCGCGAGGGCCCAAGGCGCCGACCCGGCGTCGCTGGTCGAGGAGACCGCCCACGCACTCGGCTCGCTCCACTTCGATCCGTCGGGCCTGGTCGTCGTGTGTCGCCGCATTGTCGAGCGCCACCCGTTCACCGGCGCACTGTGGTGGCTGTGCGCCAACGTCGTGACGTCGGCCGAACCGTTCGAGGCGGTGTGGGAACTGGCCGACGAGGTTCGCAGCGACCGCACCGGGGCCGAACTGGCAGCGGTGCTCGTCGACGAGGCGACCGTGGTCACCATCGGTGATCCCGATGTGGTCGGCGACGGGTTGATCCGTCGAGGCGACATCCGGGTGCTCGCGTTCGACGCCGGCTTCACCGCGACATCGTTCGTGCGGCGGATGGAGCGCTATGACGTCGACGCCGAACCGGTCGACGCCGGTGTGGCCGGCGCGGCGGTGGCGGTCGCCGACGTGGTGTTGGTCGAGGCGTTGGCCATCGATTCCGAACGTGCGGTGATGCCGATCGGCTCCTCGACCATCGCTGGGTTGGCTGCCACGTTCGGCACCGAGGTCTGGGTCGTGGCGGGTGTGGGGCGACGTCTGCCATCTGGCTTGCTCGATGCGATGGTGACCAAGGTCGAGGCGTTGCGCGCCGACACCGACCCGTGGGACCTCGACGTCGAGGTGCTTCCGACCTCGATGTTCACCCATGTCGTCGGCCCGAACGGCAAGGTCCCGATGGGTCCGCCGGCGATCGTGGCCGAGTGCCCGATGGCTCACGAACTGCTCCGCTCCAGCCACATCTGACCGCCGCCCCCGCCACCAACTCCCGCCCCCACCAACTCCCGCCCACCACCCGCCCCCACCCGCCCCCACCCCGTTCACCCACCCCACCCCGTTCACGTTGCACTCTGGATGGGTCGGTTCATCCGATGTGTCACGCGAACGTGGTGGGCCGGCGCCTCCCACGTTCGTGTTGCAGATCGGATGGGCCGGTTCGTCCGATGTGTCACGCGAACAGTGCGTGGGTGGGGGTGGCGAGCGCGCCGGCCGGCTCGGGTGGCGGCCGGCGTCAGGCGGCTTCAGGTGAGCCACTCGGCCCGCTGCGCGGTCGCAGACGCGCTCGGAGCGTTCGCCCCACCATCGTCGGCCGTTTCGTGACGTCGTCCCAGGTGTACTCGAAGACGCGCTGGCCCAGATCCTGGAGTTCGTTGCGTCGTTGCGCATCGCGGGCTCGCTCGCTCGGACTTGCGTGGCCGCGACCGCCAGACACCTCGACCACCACGCCGTCGTCGAACAGGAAATCGACGCGGGCGACGTGGCGCCGATCGCGTCGGAACACGACCTGCGTCCGGGGTCGGGGCAGTCCCATCTCGCGTGTCAACTCGAGGAAGCGGCGCTCGAGCATGGTGTGCCCGCCGGAATCGGTGATGAGCTCTTCGACCAGTCGGCACCCACCCCGACCGGACCCCCGAAGGCCGTCGAGTTGCCTCCGCAACACCTCGGGCGACGAGAGCTGCAACCGGACCGCGCTGTCGATGGCGGCCTCGATCCTGGGTCGGGACGCTCCGGCCAGTGCGAGATCGAAGACCGTGCGTGTCGCTGATGTGGCGCGGAAGCCCTCCACGACAACGAAGTCGGTCGACCGCACCCGGGTGGTGGTGTGCACGGCGAATGGGAGCAGTGGCGGACGTCGCCCTCTCGCGATGGTGAAATCGACCGCACGATGGTCCGACCGATCGAGACCATGCAGGCAAGCTGCGGCTTCGAAGCTCACCCAGCTTCGTTCTCCGAGACACAGCAACCCGGCTCGGAGGCGTTGTCGTTGCGTGTTGGGCGCGCCTCGGATGGCGTAGACGCGAGGTGCGATGCGTTGGAGCTGCCCGTCGGCGATCAGTCGCTGTTGGGCCCACTTGGAGATCCCGAGCGCACGGAGCTGCTTGCTCTGGATCAGTCCTTCCTGATCGGCGGCGAGAGTCGTGAGAGCGTCGTCGAGCTTCATGATCAGGCAGTGGGCGATCGCCCGCCCCAACCGGAACCACGTTCGCGTGACGTTCTGGATGACTCGTCCCATCCAGAGTGCAACGCGAACGAGGGAGCGCTGGCGCTGACGTTCGCGTGACGTTCTGGATGACCCGTCCCATCCGAAGTGCAACGCGAACGGAGAGGTGGCTGGGTCGGCCCGCCGTCAGATGCGGCGCTGGGCGGGGGGATGGCCGAGGATGTCGGTCATCACCTCGCGTGCTTCGGCCTTGCGGTCTTCGGTGACGAAGACCCGGGCCATCGGCTCACGGCTGTTCATGTACAAGTTGAGGTTGTAGTCGTCGGTGGTCACCGCAGGGACTCCCTGGGCGTTGAGCTCGTCGACGATCATCGGCGCCATCCACTGCGGCACCCATCCGGCCTCGACCGTTCGGTCGGGGTTCGGCGGCTTCGGTTCGTGTTTGCCGAACACCCAATGCCACGCACTTCGAAACGTCGGCACCTATTGTCCGCCTCTCGGGGCATCAGTAGTGTCAGACCACCCACTCATCGCGCTCAACCTAGGCGCCCGATCGACGAGGTGTCATGGCCAACATCATCAAAGCCGCTCTCCTGCAGACCGACTGGACGGGCGACAAGGAGTCGATGATCGTCAAGCACGAGGAGGCTGCCCGCGAGGCCGCCGCCCAAGGTGCGCAGATCATGTGCTTCCAGGAGCTCTTCTACGGCCCCTACTTCTGCCAGGTGCAAGACGCCGAGTACTACGACTACACCGAGTACATCCCGGACGGCCCCACCACGAAACGGTTCCAGGCACTCGCCAAGGAGCTGAACATGGTGATGGTGCTGCCGATGTACGAGATCGAGCAACCCGGCGTCTACTACAACACCGCCGCGGTGATCGACGCCGATGGCAGCTACCTCGGCAAGTTCCGCAAGCAGCACATCCCACAGGTGAAGGGGTTCTGGGAGAAGTTCTACTTCCGTCCCGGCAACGGCGGCTATCCGGTGTTCGACACCGCGGTCGGCAAGGTCGGCGTGTACATCTGCTACGACCGCCACTTCCCCGAAGGGTGGCGAGCACTCGGCCTCAACGGCGCCGAGATCGTCTTCAACCCGTCGGCCACCCACCGCGGGCTCAGCGAATACCTGTGGTCGATCGAACAGCCCGCCGCCGCGGTGGCGAACATGTACTACGTCGGAGCGATCAACCGGGTCGGCATCGAGCCGCTCGGCGACAACGATTTCTACGGCCAGAGCTACTTCGTCGACCCGAGGGGCCAGTACGTCGGCGACAAGGGCGACCCGTACCTGCCGGAGTTGATCGTGCGAGAGCTCGACATGGATCGAATCAAGGAAGTGCGCGACGGCTGGGCGTTCTACCGAGATCGTCGCCCCGACGCCTACGGCGAACTGGTGGAGGGCTGACATGGCCACGACATTGATCTCCGGGGGCACGGTCATTTCGGCGGTCGGGCGTCGGGAAGCGGACGTCCTGATCGACGGCGAGTCGATCGTCGCCGTTCTCGCCCCTGGCCAGGCGGCCGCGATGGGTGTGAGCGCCGATCGCTCGATCGATGCCACGGGCAAGTACGTCGTACCCGGTGGCGTCGACGTGCACACCCACATGGAGTTGCCGTTCGGTGGCACCGAGGCGTCGGACACGTTCGAGACCGGAACCCGCGCAGCGGCGTGGGGCGGCGTCACCACGATCGTCGACTTCGCGGTGCAGAACACCGGCTTCAGCGTGCACGAGCGCCTCGCCGAGTGGCACGAGAAGGCTGCGGGCAACTGCGCGATCGACTACGGCTTCCACCAGATCATCGGTGGTGTCGACGACGAGTCGTTGAAGGCCATGACCTACCTCGTCGACAACGAGGGCATCACGAGCTTCAAGCTGTTCATGGCGTACCCCGGGGTGCTCTACTCCGACGACGGGCAGATCTTGCGGGCCATGCAGAACGCCTCCGAATCGGGCGCGATGATCATGATGCACGCCGAGAACGGCATCGCCATCGACGTCCTCGTCGCCCAGTCGATCGCACGGGGCGACACCGATCCGAAGTTCCACTCGCTCACCCGGCCCGCCGAGCTCGAGTCGGAGGCGACGCATCGGGCGATCCAGCTCGCGAAGGTCGCTGGCAACGTGCCGCTGTACATCGTGCACATGTCGGCATCGGGCGCCCTCGAAGAAGTCGCTGCTGCGCAGCACGCCGGCCTCAACGTGTTCGCCGAGACGTGCCCGCAGTACCTCTATCTCACGCTCGAAGATCAGCTCGCACAGCCCGGCTTCGAGGGCGCCAAGTGGGTGTGCTCCACGCCGTTGCGCACCAAGCACGAGCATCACCAGGCCGACCTCTGGAAGGGCCTGCGGATGAACGAGCTCGCCGTGGTGTCGACCGATCACTGCCCGTTCTGCTTCAAGGATCAGAAGGAACTCGGGTTGGGCGACTTCTCGAAGATCCCGAACGGCATCGGTGGTGTCGAGCACCGCATGGAGCTGCTCTACCAAGGTGTGGTGCTCGGCGAGATCAGCTTGGAACGTTGGGTCGAAACGTGCTGCACCACCCCGGCGCGCATGTTCGGACTGGAACGCAAGGGCGTCATCGAGCCGGGCGCCGATGCCGACATCCTCGTGTGGGACCCGACTCGGAAGACCACGATCGGAATCAACGACAAGCACCACATGAACATGGATCACTCGGCCTACGAAGGCTTCGAGATCGACGGCAAGGTCGACACGGTGCTCAGCCGCGGCACCGTCGTGATCGAGAACGACGCCTATGTCGGCCGCAAGGGCCACGGCAAGTTCGTCAAGCGAGGCCTCAGCCGCTACCTCCACTGATCACATCTGGGGTCTGACCCCTGGCGTGACCGAACTGAATCGACACGAACGCACAACAAGCGATCACTCCTGGGGTCTGACCCCAGGCGTGATCGGCCACGACGAGGAGCGTCACTCATGAAGCGCATCAGCCATTGGATCGATGGGAAGGTCGTCGAGTCGACGTCCGAACGGTCGTCGGCGGTGTTCGACCCGGCGACGGGCGAACAGAGCGGCGCGGTCGACCTCGCGTCCGTCGCCGAGGTCGAAGCCGCAGTGGCATCAGCGGCGCGGGCGTTCCCGGCGTGGCGGGCAGCGTCGCTGTCGCAGCGTGCCGAAGTGATGTTCCGCCTGCGCGAGTTGGTCGACGCCAATCGCAAGGAGATCGCTTCGCTCGTGTCTGCTGAGCACGGCAAGGTGCTCTCCGACGCGATGGGTGAGGTTGCGCGTGGCCTCGAGAACATCGAGTTCGCGTGTGGTGTCCCACAGCTGATCAAGGGCGACTACTCGGAGCAGGCCGCCGGCGGCATCGACGTGTATTCGATTCGCCAACCACTCGGTGTGGTGGCCGGGATCACGCCATTCAACTTCCCGGCGATGGTTCCGATGTGGATGTTCGCCAATGCATTGGCCTGCGGCAACACGTTCGTGCTCAAGCCGAGCGAGAAGGATCCGTCGGTCTCGTTGTTCCTCGCCGAGTTGCTCGCCCAGGCCGGGTTGCCTGCTGGCTGCTTCAACGTGGTGCAGGGCGACAAGGTGGCCGTCGACGCACTGCTCGACCACGACGACGTTGCGGCCGTGAGCTTCGTCGGCTCGACGCCGATTGCGAAGTACATCTACGAGACCGGCACGGCCAAGGGCAAGCGGGTGCAGGCCCTCGGTGGTGCGAAGAACCACATGCTCGTTCTCGCTGACGCCGACGTCGACATGGCCGCCGATGCGGCCGTCGGCGCCGGCTACGGCTCCGCCGGCGAGCGCTGTATGGCGATCAGCGTCGTGCTCGCTGCCGATTCGATTGCGGATGAGTTGGTCACGAAAATCGCCGAGCGGATTCCGGCGATCAAGGTCGGCCCCGGCAACGAGGCCGGCAACGAGATGGGTCCCTTGATCACCGAGGAACACCGCGACAGGGTGAAGCACTACGTCGACGCTGCGCCTGGCGAGGGTGCCACCGTCGTCGTCGACGGCCGTTCGGGTGCCGAGCGCGACGGGTTCTTTCTCGACCCGACGCTGCTCGACCACGTGACACCGGAGATGGCCTGCTACCGAGACGAGATCTTCGGTCCCGTATTGAGTGTTGTCCGGGTGAGCGGCTATCAGGACGGCATCGAGACGATCAACGCCAACCCGTACGCGAACGGCACGGCGATCTTCACCCGTGATGGCGGTGCGGCCCGCCAGTTCCAGTTCGACGTACAGGTCGGCATGGTCGGGGTCAATGTGCCGGTGCCGGTGCCCGTCAGCTACTACAGCTTCGGCGGGTGGAAGGCGAGCCTGTTCGGCGACACCCACATGTACGGACCGGAGGGCATCAGCTTCTACACCCGGGCCAAGGTGGTCACCAGTCGCTGGCCCGACCCATCGACCAGCACGGTCGATCTCGGTTTCCCGGAGACGCGCTGATGGACGTCGGCGTCGTCCTCCAGGCCACGCCGCCAGCGGCGCGGGTGATCGACCTCGCGAAACGGGCGGAGACCTACGGGTTCAGCCACGTGTGGACGTTCGATTCGCACATCTTGTGGGAGGAGCCGTACGTCATCTACTCCAAGATCCTCGACGAGACACGCAACATCGTCGTCGGCCCGATGGTGACCAATCCGGCCACCCGCGACTGGACGGTCACCGCATCGACCTACGCCACGCTCAACGAGATGTACGGCAACCGCACCATCTGCGGCATCGGCCGTGGCGACTCTGCCGTGCGCGTCACCAACGGCAAGCCGACCACGCTGGCCACCATGGGCGAGTCGATCCATGTGATCCGCGAGCTCGCCAACGGTCGCAGCGTCGACTACAAGGGCTCGACGATCACGCTGCCATGGGCGTCGAAGAGTCGGCTCGAGGTCTGGGGTGCGGGCTACGGACCGAAGGCGCTGAAGCTGATCGGCGAGACCTGCGACGGGTTCATCCTCCAGCTCGCCGACCTCTCGATCGCCGAGTGGACGATCGGTGCCGTTCGAACGGCAGCGTCCGAGGCGGGGCGCAATCCCGACGACATCACGATCTGTGTCGCCGCGCCCGCGTACGTCGGCCCGACCGACGACTTGGCGTACATGCGCGATCAGGTCCGCTGGTTCGGCGGGATGGTCGGCAACCATGTCGCCGACATCGTCGAGCGGTACGGCGAGTCGGCGGCAGTGCCAGCGGCGCTCACCGAGTACATCAAGGGTCGCGAGGCGTACGACTACAACGAGCACGGCCAGGCCGGCAACACCCACACGCCGCTTCGTGCCCGACGAGATCGTCGACCGGTTCTGCATCCTCGGGCCGGTCGAGGCGCAGCTCGAACGCCTCCAGGCGCTCAGCGATCTCGGTGTCGACCAGTTCGCGATCTATCTCCAGCACGACGGCAAGGACCACACGCTCGCCCAGTACGGCGAGCACGTGATCCCAGCGTTGCGCAACCAGAGCCTCGCCAAGACCTGACCGATCGTCCATCCGCGTTCTCGTGAACAACTTGCACCTCTCAGAGGCGAAGTCGTTCACGAGAACGCATCGGAGAGGTCAGGCGCGAGGCCAGAGGCCGTGGACGGTCCAACCGTCGTCGGTGAATCCGACGGCGTCGGCGACGCGGGCGCTCGCAGCGTTGTCCGGGGCATGGAGATAGGTGGGAACCGCTCCGTCGGCCAGGACTCGTCGCGCTGCGGTGGCCACGAGCCGGCGAGCGAACCCTGTCCCGCGTGCAGCTTCATCGGTGACCACCGAGAGTTCCTGGCCGAACCGGTCGTGGACCTTGATCCCGACGCCGGCGATCGGATGTCCGTCGTCGTCGAACGCAACGAGGCGGCGCCCGTTGAACGGAGCGAGCCACTCGGGGAGCTCGCCGGTCTGGGTGTCGAACCACTGGCCCAGGTCGGCGAGGTCCGGGTCGATCGCAGTTGTCGTCCGGAAGACACCGGCACCGAATGCGGCGGGCCCGACGCCCAGGATGTCGCCGAGTTCGTCACCGAGCCCGGGCTGATTCAGGTCGTCAGCGATGGCAGTCGCCACCGCTTCGGCCGCATCGGGTGGCACCGCAATGACGGTCGCGTCGCCGTTGCCGACGCCGAGCAGCGGCCTGATCGATCCGTCCCAGGTCGGTGAGAGCCGAGACGGATCACCGACCACGTGCACGCCGCTCGATGGTGGCGGCCACTCGCCGACCCACGATCGGAGGTGGAGCGTCAGCGGGTCGGTCATGTCGGCAACCTAACGGCCGACTGGTCGCTGCCATCTCGTGAACAACTTCACCTCTCGGAGGTGAAGTTGTTCACGAGAACGGTCAGGGCATGGCGTTGTCGGCGACGGTGAGGGCGGCATCGAGGATGGCGAGGCCCTCGCGGGCCACATCGTCGGGGATGTTGCACGGCGGGACGACGTGGATGCGGTTGCCGGCCGACAGCGGCCACATCCCGTTGCGCTTGCACTCGGCGACGACGGCACCGACGGTGGCAGGCGGGGCCGGGGTGCGGCTCTCCGGATCGGTCACCAGTTCGACCGCCCAGAACACGCCGAGACCGCGGATCTCGCCGACGCTCGGGTGGCGTTCGGCGATGTCGCGGAGCTCCGGCCCGATGATGTCGTCGCCGAGGTGGCGGGAGTGAGCGAGCACGCCCTCCTCCTCGAAGATTCCGATGCTCGCGACGGCCGAGGCGCAGGCCAGTGGATGGCCCGAATAGGTGAGCCCGCCCGGGAACACCCGGTCGTCGTAGAAGTGAGCGATCTCGCCGGAGATGACGACACCGCCGAGCGGGACGTAGCCCGAGTTGACGCCCTTGGCGAAACAGATCAGATCGGGCTGCGCGTCCCAGTTCTGCCAGGCGAACCACTGCCCGGCGCGACCGAATCCGGCCATCACCTCATCGGCGATCCAGATGATCCCGAACTCGTCGCAGATCGCGCGGAGGCCCTCGAGGTAGCCGGGCGGCGGGATCAAGACGCCGTTCGTGCCGACGACCGACTCGTAGACGATTGCGGCGACCTTGTCGGCGCCTTCCATCAGAATCGTCTGTCGCAGATGGGCGAGCGCGCGCTCGGTTTCCTGCTCGGGCGACTCGGAATGGAACGCCGACCGGTACGGGAACGGCCCCCAGAACTTCACGAGTCCCGGCACCGACGGCTCGTTCTCGAGGCGGCGCGGTTCGCCGGTCAACCCCGCGGTGAGCGCCGTGCCACCGTGATAGCTGCGGTAGGTCGACAGCACCTTCATGCGGCCGGTGAACCCCTTCGCCAGACGAACGGCGTTCTCGACCGCCTCCGCACCTGCGTTGGTGAAGAACACCTTCTCGAAGTGTCCGCCGGCGCCATCGCGGTTGGCCTTCTCGACGATCAACCGGCCGGCCTCGCTGCGCTGGTCGTTGGCGAACGGCGGTGCCACCATGCACAGCGCGTCGGCCTGGTCCTTGATCGCCTGGATCATCTTCGGGTGTTGGTGCCCGAGGTTCATGTTGACCAACATGCTGCTGAAGTCGATCCACTCGTTGCCGTCGGGGTCCCAGAACTTCGAGCCGGCCGCCCCTGCGATCACGGTTGGGTCGAGCGCCCCTTGAGCCGACCAGGAATGGAACACGCGTGCACGGTCGTTCGCGTAGGCGTCGCCGAGCAGGGTCGAAGGAGCAGAGTCGAGCTGAGTCACGGTGCGATCGTATGGCACATCTCCGATGGGGTCTACGGTTGTGGCATGGGAGAAATCGTCAACTTCGCCAGCAACGGAAACGATGCGTCGGGCTACCTCGCCCGGCCGGACACGGGCAGCGGCCCCGGTGTGATCGTCGTACAGGAGTGGTGGGGCCTCGACTCCGGAATCAAGGAGATGGCCGACCGACTCGCCGCCGCCGGATTCGTCGCGCTCGCACCCGACCTCTATCACGGCGAACTCGCCGGCCACACCGAGATGGACAAGGCCGGTGAACTGATGAGCACGCTGCCACCGGATCGGGCGGGTCGCGACATGAGCGGCGCCGTCGACTTCCTCGCCGATCACGACTCGACCACAGGCGACGGCATCGGCGTGATGGGATTCTGCATGGGGGGCATGCTCACGTTCGTGCTCGCCGCGCTGCGGCCCGACAAGGTCAAGGCGGCCGTGCCGTTCTACGGTTTCCCGCAGGGTGAAGATCAGCCCGACTATTCGAAGATCGAAGCGTCGATCCAGGGGCACATGGCCGAGCACGACGACTTCTTCCCGCCGTCGGCGGCGATGCACCTCGAAGAGGAACTCAAGGCGCTGGGCAAGGACGTGTCGATCACCGTGCACCTCGGTACGGGGCACGCGTTCATGGCGCCTCACAACGCGCTCGGCACGCAGGATGCGGCCAAGTACGACGAGATCTGGCCGCAGGCGACAGCGTTCCTCCACGACAAGCTCGCCTGAACGGCTGACTCGATGTCTCGATTCGACGCCGTCCTGTTCGACGCGGGCGGAGTCCTGGTCCTTCCCGACCCGACGGTCCTCGGCCCGTTGCTCGCCCGGTACGGAGCCACCACCGATGTCGCCTCGCACCGTCGGGCCCACTACGCCGGCATGAAGGCGAAGTCGGATCGCTCCGAGCCGGAAGGGTCGTGGGGCGTCTACGACGACGCGTATGTCGAGGCTGTCGGCGTCGAGCGTGCCGACCTCGACGAGGCGGCGTTCGTGCTCGGCCGCACCCGATCGGCCTGGCTGTGGCGGTGGACGATCCCGGAGACCCGCACTGCGCTCGATGCGTTGGCCGCGGCGGGCATCCCGATGGGTGTCGTGTCGAACGCCAGTGGTCAGATCGAGTCGATGCTCGTTCGCGAGATCTGCCAGGTGGGCCCCGGCCCGCACGCCGAGATGCGCTGCATCGTCGACAGCCAGGTCGTCGGCATCGCCAAGCCGGACCCGGCGATCTTCGACCATGCGCTGCCGCACTTCGCAGAGTTCGATCGATCGCGTATCGCCTATGTCGGCGACTCGGTCACGATGGACATTGCGGCGTCGTCTGCGGCCGGCCTGCACCCGATCCTGCTCGATCCCCACGGCGACCACGTCGGCGCCGGCTTCGAACGCATCGCCGACGTGATCGAATTGGTGGGCTGAAACACCACCGACCTCACACCGCCCGTCGCGTGCACCGATTGCAGCCGGGCGCTGGCATCTCGACGCGATCGACTGCCCCAGCCCGCGTGCGGCGCCGCTGCAGGATCGGCTGGCCTCAGCCCGTGAGGGTGAGCGGGACGATGGTCTCGAGGTCCGTCGGGCAGTTGGGTTCGCTGTCCGGCGTGCAGCCCACGGGGCTGACGGCGACGAGTTCGATCGGGCCAGCTGGCGCGTCCACCGACATCGTCGTCTGGAAGTCGGCCCAATTGCCCCAGGCGCCGGCGAACACGATGACGACGTCACCGATCCGCTCGCCATTGCGCCTGACCTCCATTGGGAAGTCGCCTTCGTACACGTCTGCTTCGCCGGTGACGGTGATCGGGCTCGTCACGGTGGCTCCCGGCAGGGGCGTGTCGATGATGATCCCCTTGGTCAACGCCCAGTCGACATCTCGCCGTTGCTGGGCGTCGCTCAGCACGATGCCCTCACCGCCGAAGAACTCGACTGGGGCGCCGTCCAGCCAGAACAGCACCTCGTCGACGTTGTCGAATTGGGTGGCGGTGAAGATCACCTGTGCCAATCGGGCATTCATCGAGAGCGTGCCGCCACCGCTTTCGTAGTCGCTGCTCAGATCGACGGTGGCGAGCCCGTTGGCGAGGTTGACGTCTCGCAGCGTCGTGCCGTCGGGGATCTCTGTGTGAAGCCCGGCTGCGCGTTCGCTGTCGGTTGGCCCTTCCACGAGTTCGGCCAGCGTGTTGCGCAAGACCGCCGGGCCCTCCACCTGCCGGTGGGCGACGGCGATCCGTTCGTCGCGCAGGAGGTAGATCCGCACGTCGACGAGGGTCGGGTTGGGGGTGGTCACGGTGGGTGCCGGCGTCGACGCCGGCGCGGTCGAGGCGGGGCTGGTGGTCACTGCGGGTTCGGTGGTCTCCGGCGAGTCGATCGTGGTCGTCGTCGAACTCGGTGTGGTCGTGTTCGGCGAGGTCGTATCGGGTGGGATCGTGGCCGTGTCGTCGCCGCTTCCGCATGCCGACGCGACAGCCAACAATCCGAGCACGAGGCCCAGTCGCAGGGTGCGCATGACATCTTCCTTCCTTCAGCTTCCAGTTCCACGGTCGCGCCCGGCGCGCTCTCGTGCCAGAGCCGAACGTCAGGGAAGGAGAGGTGGTGTCGGTCAGTAGCTGTCGGTCCGACCCTGGTGCTGAGATCAGGTGCTGGCGGAGATCAGTTGGCGGGCGATCACCTTGAGGCAGAGGGTCTCGTCGGCGCCTTCGAAGATCGACAGCACGCGGGCGTCGACGTACAGACGGCTGACGGGGAACTCCTCGGCGTAGCCCATCCCGCCATGGATCTGCATCGCTTCGCGGCTGACCCACTCGGCGGCCTTGCACACGTAGGCCTTCACCATCGAGGCCTCCATCGCGCCCTCGCCCTTGCCCATCAACGTGGCGACGGCATAGGAGAATTGGCGGCCGGCCTGGGTGAGCACCGCCATCCGGCCGAGCTTGGCGCGGGTGAGCTGATAGTCGATGATCGCCTCGCCGAACACCTTGCGGTTCTCGGCGTAGTCGAGCGCCGCTTCGTAGGCGGCCTGCATCACGCCGACGGCACGAGCCGCAGTCTGCAGACGCCCGTTCTCGAAGCCGGCCATCTGATAGTAGAAACCCTTGCCGAGCCCGTCCTCCATGCCGACCTGATTGGCGGCGGGCACCCACCAGTCCTCGAGTGCGACCTCATAGGAGTGCATCCCGCGATAGCCGATCGTGTCGATCGGGCGACCCTCCATCTTGCCGACACGCGAGGTGCCGTCGACGTCGACGGGGTCCTGGGTGAGCTCGAAGCCGTGGCTGTCGCCCCGCGGCTTCGGCACGATGAACAGCGTGAGCCCGCGATGGGTCTTCGAGCGATCGGGATCGGTACGCGCGAGCAGCGTGAGTGCGTCGGCCCGAGCGCCGAACGTGCACCACGTCTTGACACCGTTGATCACCCAGCCGTCTTCGCCGTCAGGGCCGGGCGCCGGAGTGGCGGTGACCTTGATGCCGGCGACGTCGCTGCCGTAGTCGGGTTCGGTGACCGCAACCGCCGGCATGACTTCGGCGGTGGCCAGCTTGGGCAGCCACTCCTGCTTCTGCGCTTCGGTGCCGCCCTTCACGAGCGCCCGGGTGAGGATCTCGGGCCGGGTGATCAGCGATCCGCCGATGCCGAGGCTCGCCCGGGAGAGTTCTTCGGTCGCGGCGACCATGGCGATGTACTCGGCGTCGCCACCTTCGCTGTAGCCGCCGTACTCGACGGGCACGCTCAACCCGAATGCGCCCAACTCGGCGAGGCCGGTGACGATCTCCTCGGGTACGTCACCGTTGGTGCGATGGACGTGCTCGGCGTGTGGAGCGATCACGTTCGAGGCGAAGGCACGGAAGGTGTCGGCCACCATCTCCATGTCGTCGTCGAGGTGACGCGGCCCAGCGGTGTCGGCGAGAGACGCCAGGAATTCCGGTGCGCGGAACTGCACCATGAACGCGTGGACGTTGGCGAGGGCGTCGCGCTCGACCCCCCACTCCGCTTCACGGCCGAGCAGCTTGCCGGAGAGGTCATGGAGCATGTCGGCGGCGAACGCGCACGTGATCTTCGCTTCGACCTCGCCTTTGGCGCCGTAGTCGAGCAGCGACCGCGCCGTCGCCACGCCTGATGCGGCATGGGCGATGTCGTACGCGAGCACCTGGTGCACGTCGGGGCCGCCTGAAGCAGCGAGTTCGCGCACGGCCTTGCCGACGATGCGGTCGGCCAGGTCGATGGCGTCAGCGGCGGCGGGAAGGTCGGGGGCAGCGATCGCAGTCATGCGCCAGACGTTACTGGCCGGTAATCGGAGCGGCCATTCGAGCTGTGCCGCCGTCGCCAACGTCGGCGAGCGACATGATCGGCCCGGCGCCGTGTGACGGTCTGGCGGGCGCCATGATGGGGAGATGGCGGCGATCAGTGTTTTCTGCGGTTCGAGCTCCGGATCGGACCCGGTCTTCGCCGAAACCGCCAAGGCACTCGGTTCGACTCTGGCCGCTGACGGACATCGGCTCGTGTACGGCGGTGGACACGTGGGATTGATGGGCGTGGTCGCCGATGCCGTGTTGGCCGGTGGCGGCGCCGTCACCGGCGTGATGACCGAGCAGCTGGTGGCCGCTGAGGTCGCGCATCTCGGCGTGACCGAACTGGAGATCACCTCGAGCATGCACGCCCGCGAAGGCGCGCATGGCCGAACTGTCCGACGGGGTGATCGTGCTGCCCGGTGGGTTCGGAACGCTCGACGAGGCGTTCGAGATGGTCACGTGGAACCAGCTCGGCCTCGTCGCTGCTCCCGTGGTCTTCCTCGACGTGGCCGGCTACTTCGCGCCGCTGTTCGACTTCATCGAGGGAACCGTCGCCGCCCAGTTCGTCAGCGCGGCCAATGCTGCCCTCGCCCGGCGGGCCTCGACCGTCGGCGAAGCGGTACGGCTCGCGATCGCGACGCAGGAGGCGTTCACACCGAAGTGGCTCGGGTGATGCGAGGTGTCAACTGCAGGGACTGTCCGGTGCCGGTGCCACCGTGCCGTCGGCGTCGATCACGAACCGTGGGGACGGTTCCAGGATCATCTGCGCCTCCAGCAGGTCCTGCTGGCTGGTCGCCGCAGCGCCGTTGAGCAACTCGTAGGTCTCCACCGCCAGCTCGAGTGTCTGACGATCGACCGCGCACGCTGCAACGCCAGCATCGGCAGGGGCCCCGGCAGCCACCTCGACCGCGTCGCCGACGCTTCCGACGCCTTCGCCCGGAAGGGGAGCGCCACCGACGGCGACGACGGTGCCATCGACGTTCGCCGACTTGGTTCCGGTGTCAGCGCCGCCAGACGATCCGCACGCAGCGATCAGCGAGCCCGCAACCAGGACGAGCGTGGTGAGTGCGCGTGTCGACATGTCTGTTCATCGGCGTCGAATCGGATCGACTGAAGTCGTGTGCTGAGCCGACCGTGCGCCGGGTCGGCGATATGGTCGGCGTGTGCGTCGTGTTGCTGCGCTGTTCGCGCTCCTGGTCGTCGCCGCGTGCTCGGCCTCGGCCGAGGTGGTCACGGTCGAAGCCGACCCATCACCCTCCGAACCCGACACCAGCGAGAACGTCTCGCCGCGAACCGACACGCTCGACTGGAGCGGATGCGGAGGCCGGGCGGGCGATCTGATCGATCTCGAATGCGCAACCTTGGCCGTGCCGCTCGATCACGCCGACCCCGACGGCGAACTCATCGAGGTTGCCGTCGCTCGTGCGGCGACCGCCGACCCGGATCGGCGCATCGGCTCACTGGTGTTCAACCCGGGTGGGCCGGGTGGGTCCGGCATCGAGTTCCTGACCTCTGCTGCTGTACTCGTCCCCGCAGCCATCGCCGACCGGTTCGATCTCGTGTCGTTCGATCCGCGCGGCGTTGGCGAGAGTACGCCGATCGAGTGTGAGGTCGACTTCGATGACGACGTGCCGTTGCTCGAAGCCGGCGACGATGCCGGCTGGGAGCGGCTGCTCGCCGAATCTGCGTCGCGTACGGAGAGCTGTACCGTCGACTCGCTCGCGTTGGAGCCCTACGTCGGCACCGACAACGCCGCCCGGGACCTCGATGCGCTGCGCGATGCGCTCGGCGACGAACGGCTCAGCTACGTGGGGTTCTCCTACGGCACCCGCCTCGGTGCGACCTATGCCGAGCTGTTTCCCGACCGGGTGCGTGCCCTCGTGCTCGATGGCGCCGTGAAGCCCACCGACGACTTCGCGCAGTTGGGACTGGAGCAGGGTCCCAGTTTCGACGCGGCACTCGAGAGCTTCGCCGCGGCATGCGACGACGACGCCGACTGTGCGCTCGCCGACGTCGGTCCGACCCTCGACGTCGTCACCGGCCTGATCGAGGAGATCGACAGCGTCGGGAGCTTCCCGACCGACGACGATGACCGAATACTGACCCCTGGCGAGCTGCAACTCGGCGTGTTCGCTGCGCTCTACAGCACGCAGCTGTGGCCGGTGCTCGCTGACGCACTCGTCGCTGCCGAGACCAGCCAGGACGGGTCACTGCTGCAGGTGCTGGCCGACAGCTACCTCGGACGGCAACCCGACGGCACCTACGACAACAGCCAGCTGGCCGGGTTCGCCATCAACTGTGCCGACGATCCGAGTCGCCCGCCGGTCGACGAGGTTCGCCGCCAGGCAGAACTGGCCGCCGACGCTTCGAAGTACTTCGGCGACTTCCTGCGTGCCAGCACCGGCTGTATCGGTACGCCCGACGCGATCGATCCGATCGCCATCGGGCCCGCCGACGGAGCGGCACCCATCCTCGTGATCGGCACCACCGGCGATCCGGCCACACCGTACGAGTGGTCGGTCGAAATGGCCGAGCTGCTCTCCTCGGGCGTGCTCTACACGGTCGAGGCAGAGGGGCACACGGCGTTTCTCTCGGTGCCTTGCGCCGACGCCGTGGTGGTCGACTACCTCGTCGACCTCGAACTGCCGGACCAAGGCTCGTCGTGCACCGCCGACGCGCCCGAGGACGTGTTCGTTCCAGCGGGTTCGGGCGAGCTCGACCAGGTCATTGCGTTCTTCGACTGCTTGCGCTCGAACGGACTCGACCTTCCCGACATCACCGTCGGGGATCTGCTGGCCGACCCCAACGGCGAACTGCTGCTCGACCTGCTCGATCCGACAGACCCGGCCTTCGGCGAGGCTGCTCTGGCCTGCCAGGACCTCATCCCCGGCTTCTGACGGGGCCCGACCGTTCCGCCCACAGGTAGCACACAGATTCTGCGCGTTGTCCCCAACTCTGGGCTGCGAACCCACAGCGACGGGCGAGCAATTCACAAGCAATCGGGACTGACGTTCCACAGGGCGTGTCGTTCAAGATGGCTGCATGGTCGATCGAGCCCTCCCCACGCCACGTCAGCGGCTGCTGCGCCAGCGCCAGCACGGCGCCATTCTGGGTCAGGCGGACCGGCGCGAACTCGAGCGGGCCGGGTGGCGCACGACGCTGGAGTTCCGTGAGAACAACGTGCGTGGGCGCGACGGGCGGCTGCTGCAGGTCGAAGAGATCTGGCACGCCGAAGCCGAGCGGGATCCAGGACTTCGTTCGACTCACGGCCTCGCCTTCGTCCACGCCACGGCCGAATCGGTCGACGAGGTGTGGTCGAAACTGCGCCGTCGAGCAGAACTCGCCGACATCCGGCACGCCGATCAGGCCGCTGTGCAGGCAAGTTGAGAGTTTCTCGACGAGACGGTTGACACGACCGTAGTTTCACTGCTGTAATTACGGACTCGCTTCCACGAGATGTGGTGTCCATGGCGGCGAACGACCACGACATCTGGTGGTCGACAGCAGATCTTGACCAATTCCAGACAATTCCAGAATGCCCGACGATGCAATGAATGAGCAGGAGAACCAACGGTGACAGTGATCGATGACAATGCCGCAGCAACCGGATCGGCACCGACGCTGACCGATACCGCCAAGGCTCCCGCAGCAGCCGCCGCTCCCACCGCCGGTGGCATGCGGGTCAAGAAGCGCAGCGGGGCGCTCGAGCCCGTCGACGTCAACAAGATCGTCAACTCGATCGCCAAGGCATCGGAGGGGCTCATCGGTGTCGATCCGATGCGTGTCGCCACCCGCACGATCTCGGCACTCGCCGACGGTGCCACCACCCGTGAGCTCGACGACCTGTCGATCCGTACCGCTGCCGGCCTCATCGTCGAAGAGCCCAACTACTCCAAGCTCGCCTCGCGCCTGCTCGCCACCGTCATCGACAAAGAGGTCCGCAACCAGAACATCCCCTGGTTCTCCGAGTCGATCGCCGTCGGGCACGCAGAGGGCCTCGTGTCCGACGAGGTGCTCGCCTTCGTCAACGCCAATGCGCCGGCGCTCAACGCGGCGATCGATTCCGACCGTGATCGCAGCTTCGAGTTCTTCGGCCTGCGCACCGTGTACGACCGGTACCTGCTGCGCCACCCGTCGCGCCGAGAGGTCATCGAGACCCCGCAGTACTTCTTCTTGCGCGTGGCCTGTGGGCTGTGCACCGACGTCGACGAAGCGGTTCGCTTCTACGACCTGATGTCGTCGCTGGCGTATCTGCCGTCGAGCCCGACGCTGTTCAACTCGGGCACGGCACACAGCCAGATGTCGAGCTGCTACCTGCTCGACTCGCCCGAGGACAGCCTCGAAGGCATCTACAAGCGCTACACCGACATCGCGAAGTTGTCGAAGTTCGCCGGTGGCATCGGCGTCGCCTGGCACCGGGTGCGGGCAAAGGGCAGCCTCATCCAGGGCACCAACGGTCTGTCGAACGGCATCGTGCCGTGGCTGCGCACGCTCGACTCATCGGTCGCTGCCGTCAACCAGGGCGGCCGACGCAAGGGCGCCGCCTGCGTGTACCTCGAGTCATGGCACGCCGACATCGAGGACTTCCTCGAGCTCCGCGACAACACCGGCGACCACGCCCGTCGCACGCACAACCTCAACATCGCCAACTGGATCCCCGACCTGTTCATGGAACGCGTCGAGAAGGACTGGCAGTGGAGCCTGTTCGACCCGAAGAAGGCGCCGCATCTCACCGATCTGTTCGGTGACGACTTCGAGCGGGCCTACGTCGCCGCCGAAGAAGCCGGGTTGTACGAGAAGCAGGTCCCGGCGCGCCAGCTGTACTCGAAGATGATGCGCACGCTCGCACAGACCGGCAACGGCTGGGTGACGTTCAAGGACGCCTCCAACGAGAAGTGCAATCAGACCGGCGCCACCAACGACGACGGTTCGCCGCGTGTCGTGCATCTGTCCAACCTGTGCACCGAGATCCTCGAGGTCACCGACCAGGACAACACCGCGGTCTGCAACCTCGGCTCGCTCAACCTCGGCGCCTATGTCGCTGCGGACGCCAACGGCGAGATGGTGTTCGACTACACGAAGCTGGGCGAAGTCGTTCGCCAGGTCGTGCCGTTGCTCGACCGTGTGATCGACATCAACTACTACCCCACATCAGAAGCTGAGTTCTCGAACCACAAGTGGCGTCCGGTCGGCCTCGGCCTGATGGGCCTCCAGGACGTCTTCTTCAAGAAGGGGTTCGCGTTCGACTCGGCCGACGCCAAGGACCTGAGCCGTACGATCAGCGCTCACATCTACTTCCATGCGCTGTGGGCGTCCACCGAACTCGCCGAGGTCGAGGGGCCGCACGAGGCCTACGAGGGCACGCGAGCCGCCAAGGGCGACCTGCAGTTCGATCTGTGGGACACCGCCAATGGTGGTGTCACGCCGCCAGCGGAGCTCGATTGGGACTCGCTGCGGGCCCGCATCACCGAGCACGGGTTGCGCAACAGCCTGTTGATCGCGATTGCCCCGACTGCAACGATCGCCTCGATCGTCGGCTGCTACGAATGCATCGAGCCGCAGGTGTCGAACCTGTTCAAGCGCGAGACGCTCTCCGGCGAGTTCATGCAGATCAACCGCTACCTGGTGCGCGAGCTCCAGGCCCGTGGCCTCTGGGACGAGCAGATGATCAACGACATCAAGAAGGCCGAAGGCTCGGTGCAAGACGTCGACCGGATCCCCACCGAGCTCAAAGAGGTGTTCCGCACCGCGTGGGAGATCCCACAGCGGGCGCTGATCGACATGGCCGCCGAACGTGGCGCCTTCATCGACCAGAGCCAGTCGCTCAACCTCTTCATGGAGACGCCGACCATCGGCAAGCTCAGCTCGATGTACCTGCACGCCTGGAAGGCGGGCTTGAAGACCACGTACTACTTGCGCAGCCGCCCGGCGACGCGCATCAACCAGAGCACGACGTCGGCCACCAAGTCGACGCCGACGCCACCGAGCGGTGGTCCCAAGACCGAGCCGGCGATCGCCCCACTCGTGGACGAGCCGGCCAAGAAGTTCACCGACGAGGAAGCCATTGCGTGCAGCCTCGAGAACCCCGAATCCTGCGAGGCATGCGACTGATGGCACTCATCGACCCGATCACCGACTACGACCCGGCCACCGAGCCAATCGAGACGCTCGCCGACGAATTCGAGTCAGCGCCACCCGTCGGCGCTGCACGCCCGACCAACATCCTCGATCCCGGCTACGACCTCACCCTGCGGCCCATGCGTTACCCGCAGTTCTACGAGATGTACCGAGATGCGATCAAGAACACGTGGACCGTTGAAGAGATCGACTTCTCCGACGACCTCGTCGACCTCGACCGCAAGTTGATGCCCGCCGAGCGCCACCTCGTGTCGCGCCTCGTGGCGTTCTTCGCCACCGGCGACTCGATCGTGTCGAACAATCTGGTGCTCAATCTGTATCAGCACATCAACGCCCCCGAAGCTCGTATGTACCTGTCGCGCCAGTTGTACGAAGAGGCGTTGCACGTGCAGTTCTATCTGACACTGCTCGACAACTACATCCCCGACATGGCCGAACGCGAGGCGGCGTTCTCCGCCGTCGAGAACATCCCGTCGATTCGCGCCAAGGCCGAATTCTGCTTCAAGTGGATCGACTCGATTCAGGGTCTGCAGAAGATCGAGACGCCCGAACAGCGCAAGCAGTTCCTCCTGAACCTGATCTGTTTCGCCACCTGCATCGAGGGGCTCTTCTTCTTCGCTGCGTTCGCCTACGTCTACTTCTTGCGTTCGAAGGGCCTGTTGAACGGCCTCGCCGACGGCACCAACTGGGTGTTCCGCGACGAGAGCTGTCACATGAACTTCGCGTTCGAGGTCGTCGACACGGTCCGCAAGGAGCAGCCCGAGCTCTTCGATGCCGAGCTCGAGGCCGACGTGCGCCGGATGCTCAACGAGGCGATCGACGCCGAGTACCTGTTCGCGGCCGACGTGCTCGGCGAAGGCGTGCCCGGAATGAGCCTGGGCGACACTCGCACCTACCTCGAGTTCGTCGCCGACCAGCGTCTCGCGCAACTCGGCTACGGCCCCGAGTTCGGTTCGAAGAACCCGTTCAGCTTCATGGAGCTCCAAGACGTGCAGGGCCTGTCGAACTTCTTCGAGCGCACCGTCAGCAGCTACCAGACCGGCGTCAGCGGCGACGTCGCGTTCGACGAAGAGTTCTGATCACGCCAGGGGTCAGACCCCAGGCGTGATCGTCAGCGGTACAGCTCGGTGTGTTCGCCGAGGGTGGGGCCAACGTCGGTGATGCTGCCCGGGGTTCGCGAGAACTTCGGAACCACGCCGAGCATCGGGGTGTCGACGCCGGTTCGAGCGGTGCGCCGCTGGACCATGTCGCGAGCGGCGTAGTGTTCGTCGTCCAACATGTCCGCCGCGGTGTACACCCGCCCGGCGGGGACCGTGTGTTCGCGTAGCAGTGCCAGCAACTCCTCGGAATTCATCGTGGCGGTCCATTCGGCGACGATCGCGTCGAGTTCTCGCTCGTGCTCGCCGCGAGCGATGTGCGTGGCGTATCGCTCGTCGCCGGCCAGGTCGCGGCGATTCATCGCCTCGCAGAGCCGGGCGAAGATGTTGTCGGCGTTGGCGGCGATCAGCACCTCGGAGCCGTCGTTGGTCGGATATGCATTGGACGGGGCGACGCCGGGCAGGGTGCCGCCAGAGCGGCTGCGAATGACATCGGCGATGTCGTAGTCGACCATCGACGACTCCATGAGCGCCGCTACCGCCTCGTAGATCGCGACGTCGACCTCCTGGCCCTTGCCGCTCGACGAGCGTTCGTGCAGCGCAGCAAGCGTGCCGATCACGGCGAACATTGCAGCGAGTGAATCTCCGAGGCTGATCCCGCAGCGAGCCGGTGGGCGGTCCGGATCGCCGGTGGTGTGGCGGATTCCGCCGACGGCCTCGCCGATCGAACCGAACCCGGCCTCGGTCGCTCGCGGCCCGGTCTGTCCGAACCCGGACACGTGCGTGACGATGATCCCCGGGTTGGTGCCCGACAACGTGGCGTGGTCGAGTCCGAACTTGGCCAGCACCCCTGGGCGGAAGTTCTCGAGCACCACGTCGCACTCGCCGGCCAGGCGCCGGACGAATGCGAGATCGTCCGGGTCCTTCAGGTCAGCGACCACCGAGCGCTTGTTGCGGGCGATGATCGGCCACCACAGGCTGGAGTCGTCGACGCAGACGCCCCATCGGCGCATCGGGTCGCCATCGGGGGCCTCGATCTTGATCACCTCGGCGCCGTAGTCGCCAAAGAGCTGACCGGCGAATGGTCCGGCGATGAAGTTCCCCAGTTCGAGCACCCGGACGCCGAGCAGTGGTCCGGTTCGTTCCTGTGTGTCACCGTCCATGGTTGTTGTCTAGCGACTCGCCGCCGGGGTGAAGAAAGCGAGAGACTGGGTGGGTGACGGTTGCCGACCGACTTCCCGCTGTGGTGCGCCTGCGCGACGTCAGCCTGCGTGATGGTCTCCAGGACGAAGCGCCGATCACCACCGAGGCCAAGGTGGCGATCTTCGAAGCGTTGGTGGCCGCGGGCATCCGCGACCTCGAGCTGACCAGCTTCGTGCGTCCGGATCGCGTTCCAGCGCTGGCAGACGCCGAGGCGTTGTGTGACTCGACCGCCGCACTGGCCGAGCAGGCCGGGGTGACCCGGTGGGGCCTGGTCCTCAACGCACGGGGTGCCGAACGGGCGCTCGCAGCCGGTCTGACGCATCTGCAGTACGTCGTGTCGGTGAGCGACACCCACAGCCGGCACAATGCCGGCGCCGGAACGGACGAGTGTTTCGACGAGTTCGAACGGTTCGCCGCGACGGCGATCGATGCTGGTGCGGTGGTCGAGGTGACCTTCGCAACGGCGATGGGGTGCCCATTCGAGCATCGGGTCGACGTCGGCCGAGTGTCGGAGGCGGCGCGCCGAGCCGTCGACGCCGGAGCTTGCTCGGTCGGTCTCGCCGACACGATCGGCGTTGCGGTTCCCACCGAGGTGTCGGTGCTGGTCGGCCAGGTGCGATCGAACGTCGAGGTGCCCATCGGCGTGCATCTGCACGACACCCGGGGCCTGGCGATCGCCAACGCCATCGCCGCGCTCGAGCACGGCGCGGTGCGTCTCGATGCCAGCGTCGGTGGTCTCGGTGGCTGCCCGTTTGTGCCGAACGCCACCGGCAATGTCCCGATCGAGGATCTCGCTCATGCGCTGGGCGAGATGGGTGTTGCGACGGGCCTGTCGATCCCCGCCCTCGTCGAGGCCGCCCACGTCGCCTGCACCGGCGTCGGCCGCCCTGTGTCGAGTCACATCGGCCGCGCCGGCCCCAGGTTCGTCACTGCCCCTGGTGGCACCTGACACAAGCGATGGCCGTTCGTCGTGGGCGTCGGCCGGTACCGTGAAGGGTGATGGCTGGACCTGACTGGTTGACGAGCACGCGGGTGGCGGTGGTCGCCGGCAAGGGTGGCGTCGGATCGTCGACGGTCGCGGCGGCGTATGCACTGGCGGCGGCTCGCGAGGGCGCCAATGTGCTCTTCGTGGCGGTCGACGGGCGACCCGGGATGGGACCGCTGCTCGGAGGACGCGAACTCGACTCGAGTGACCGGATCCTGCGCAAGGTCAAAGGCGCCGGCCAGGTACGCGGCCGCACGATTCCCGCCGACCAGGCTTTCGGGGACTACCTGGAGTTGAAGGGCGTCGGCGGGATGCTCCGTCGGGCCGCATCTGCCGCGTCGCTGCCGATGATCGCAGCGGCGACGCCGGGCCTCGAACACCTCTTGGTGCTCGGCAAGATCAAAGAACTCGAACGCGAACGCGCTGCCGACCTGATCGTCGTCGATGCTCCACCGGCCGGCCACGCAGCGCCGTTCCTCCGGTCGGCGACTGGGCTGTCCGACGTCGTGCAGTCCGGCCCGGTGCGCGAGCAGTCGGTCGAAGTCGACGAGATGTTGCGCGACCCCTCGCGGTGTCAGGCGATGATCGTCACACTGCCCGAGGAGACCCCGGTCACCGAGGCGCTCGAGCTGGGCATCGAACTGCGTGCCGACATCGGAATGTCGTTGCTGCCGGCCGTGGTCAACTCGTGTTGGTCCGACCGTGCAGGGCTCGACAAGACGCCGGCGATGGCAGCGCGTTCGCACAAGGTCACGCTGTCGGCGTCTGCGAAGTCGGCGCTTGCCTCGTCGACCGACTTCGGTCGCGCCCGCCTCGAACGTCAGCGCAGCCAGATCGAACGTCTCAGTGACGGGATCGGGGTCCCGCTCGTGACGCTGCCGCGGTTGGCGACGCCGCGGCTGACCTTGCACCATCTCGGTGAGTTGGCCGATGCGCTCGTCGGTCCGATGATCGGCGGTTCGTCGTGAACGGCACCGAGACGTTCAGCAGTGAAGTTGCCCAGGCCGAGTTGCTCGTCACCTGCGGCCCCGGGGGTGTCGGCAAGACCACCACCGCTGCCGCGCTCGGCGTCGCCGCTGCGCTGGCTGGACGCCGTGTCGTCGTGGTCACCGTCGATCCAGCTCGTCGTCTCGCCGACGCACTGGGACTCGAGGCAGGTGCGGCCGCCGACGACCCTCACCGGGTCACCGGCATTCCGGGACTGTCCGACTCGAAGGGCAAGAAGTCCAAGGCCGGGTCTGCGAACGGAGGCGAACTCTGGGCGCTGATGCTCGACGCAGCTTCGACGTTCGACCGGCTCGTCCACGAACAGACGGCGAATCCGAAGCAGGCGGCGGCAATCCTCGAGAACCCGGTGTACCGGGCGATCTCGGGCTCGTTGGCCGGAGCGCAGGAGTACATGGCGATCGAACGCCTGCATCAGCTGTACACGAGCGGCGAATGGGATCTCGTGATCGTCGACACGCCACCGTCACGTCATGCGATCGACCTGCTCGAGGCGCCCGACAGACTGATCGGGTTCCTCGGGCATCCGGTGTACCGCGCGCTCACCGTGGGCCAACGTGCCTTTGCGAAGGTCACCAACGCTGCTGCCTCGATGTTCCTGTGGGCCGTGCGGCGGTTGGCGGGCCCTCAGATCGTCGAGGACACGGTGGAGTTCTTCCGCTCGCTGGCCAACATCGAGCCCGGGCTGCGCAAACGGGCCGAGGAGGTCTCGGAGCTGTTGCGTTCCGAGGTGGCGTCGTTCATCGTCGTCTCGAGCCCCCGTGCCGAGGCGATCGGCGAGGCCGAGCATCTGATCGGCGCGTTGCGTGACGGGTCGTTCCCGTTCGCCGGTGTCGTGGTCAACCTGATCCACCCGATGCCCGAACCGATCACTGCGACCGACCGGGCGGCGCTCGACGGTCTCGATGACGGTCCGCTCGCCGACCAGGTGGCCTGGCACGACGAATTGACCGAGCTGGCCACGGCCGAGCGCGAGGAGATCGCAGGGCTCGCCGACCTGGCCGAGGACGTCATCGTGGTGGAGTTGCCCTTGCTCGCTGTCGACGTTCACGACGTCGATGGACTGGTCGGGCTCGCCGAGCAGCTCGCGCCTGCCGGATGACCCTGGTCGTGCACCCCGACTACCCGGGTGGCGACGGCCGTTCGACTTCGTGAACCGGACCGCCGATGTGGTGCCTGCGGCTAACGTCGTGCGAGTGCCGACAGCAGATGTGGCCGTGCTCGTCGACGAGCTGTTCGAACGGCCTCCCCACGAGGGGGTCTCGTTGGCGCTGCTCGTCCAGCAGGGTGGCGAGGTCGTCGTCGAGCGGTACGGGGTGCAGCCCGAGAACATCTTCCAGCCGGCAATCGAGATCACCGCCGACTCGACGCTGACCTCGTGGAGCATGGCCAAGTCGATCACCCACGCCGCGGTCGGCATCCTGGTCGGCGACGGCGCGCTCGATGTCGACGCGCCGGCTCCGATCGCCGAATGGGCAGGGACTCCCAAAGCAGCGATCACCACGCTGCAGTTGCTCGAGATGCGTTCCGGACTTCGGTTCGTGGAGGACTACGTCGACGACGAGGTCTCGCACTGCATCGAGATGCTGTACGGCGAGAGTGGTCCCAGCCATGCGGCATATGCGGCGGCGCTGCCCCTCGACCACGCTCCCGGGACCCACTACAGCTACTCGTCCGGCACGACGAACATCGTCGCTCGGATCATCGGTGACATCGTCAGTGGTGAGTCGGGCGGCGATCCGATGCAGCGCCAAGCGGCGGTCGAAGCGTTTCTCCATCAACGGCTGTTCGGACCCGTCGGGATGGCGTCGGCGATTCCCAAGTTCGATGCGGCTGGTGACTTCGTCGGTTCGTCGTACGTGTTCGCAACCGCCCGCGACTTCGCCAAGTTCGGCGAGCTGTACCGCAATGATGGCGTGGCGGCGAACGGCGAGCGGGCGCTGCCGGCCGGTTGGGCTGCGCATGCCGGCGTGCCGGTGTCGCACGACGACGACAACGGTTGCGACTACGGCCGTCACTGGTGGATGTGGCCCCAGATCCCCGGCAGCCTCGCTTGCCACGGGCACGAAGGTCAGTACATCGTCGTCGTGCCCGATCGCGAACTCGTGGTCGTTCACCTCGGCAAGACCGATGCGGCGGCTGCGCCGCAGCTGCGCGCCCGGCTTCGACAGCTGATCGACCGCTCCTGATCGATGCGCCTCCGAGGAACCCAGTGAGCGACGAGGCTGGCAAACGCAGCGACGGCATGCCGACACAGCCGGAGCTGGTCGGTGATGCCGATCACGACCGCACCCACGAGATGGACCGTGACGTGCTGCCGACCGGTGAGCTCCCTGAGTTGATCCGAGACGCAGCCGCACCCAAACGGCGAATCCGGCCGATCCGATTCACGATCAAGGTGCTGTTGTTGATCGTGATCGCGATCTTCTTGCTGCCCGGTGTGCTCAGCGGATTCCGTCAGGCGATCGACACCGTTCGCGACGTCAATCCCGGGCTGTTGCTCGCGGGCTTCGGGCTGCAGCTGCTCGCACTGCTCAGCTATTCGCTGCTGACCCGGGCAACGCTCGGTACGGCCGGTCGCCGCTTGTCGCTGGCGCGGATCTTCCGCATTCAGCTGAGCACGAAGGCGCTGTCGAACATCGTGCCCGGCGGCAACGCCGCAAGTTCAGCGCTCGGGTACCGACTGCTGACGCTGTCGGGGATCAGTGGCCCGGATGCCGGATTCGCCCTGGCAACGGCCGGCATCGGATCCGCAGTGGTGCTGAACATCATCTTCTGGACCGGATTGACCATGTCGATCCCCTTCCGCGGGGTCAACGAGGGGTATGCGCTCGCTGCGCTCGCCGGGATCATCATCATGGGACTCGCCGCAGGCCTCGTCGTCGGCGTGATGGACGGCTCGGGTCGGGCCGAACGTCTCCTTCGCTGGATCGCTCGGAAGCTCCGGTTGAACGAAGACCGTTTCGCTGCGGTGCTGCACCAGGTGGCCGAGCGGCTCGAGGAACTCGTCAGCGACCGTCAGCTGCTCCGGCGGGTGGTGTTCTGGGCGACCGCCAACTGGTTGCTCGATGCGGCCTCGCTGTGGGTGTTCCTGCGCGCCTACGGCGTGTCGCTGCCGGTCGACGCACTGCTCGTTGCATTCGGTCTGGCGAACGTGCTCGCGGCGATTCCGATCCTGCCGGGCGGGCTCGGTGTGGTCGAGGCGACCTACCTCACGGCGCTGATCGGTTTCGGTGTCCCGAGGCGGGTTGCAGCGCCGGCGATCGCCACGTACCGCTCGGCGCAGTACCTGATGCCGATCGCGATCGGCGCGCTGGCGTACGCGTCGTTGCGGGTGGGCCCGTGGAAGATCGAGAAGCGCGACCGGCTGGTGCGGCTCCGCGATCTGG
The DNA here is from genome assembly GCA_963716095.1 of Ilumatobacteraceae bacterium. Lineage (GTDB taxonomy): Bacteria > Actinomycetota > Acidimicrobiia > Acidimicrobiales > Ilumatobacteraceae > Sva-07. The sequence goes on from CAVQSV010000008.1 coordinate 77,194, forward strand.
CGCGCTCCGAATCGGCGAAGGGCGAGACGAAGATCGACTTCGCGCTCCGATTCGGTGGGAAGCGTCCTGCCGTCGACCCCGAATCCGACCCCGCACTGGCGGCAACCTTCCGCGCCGATGCAGGAGTCGATGCAGGAGTCGATGCCGGCGCCGACGAAGGAGTCGATGCTGGAGTCGATGAGGGAGCGGACGAGACCGACCCGGGCTCGAACTGACGCTTTCGCACCGCTGGGTCGTCAGCAGTACCGTCGGCACCATGACAGTGCACGAACGCCCCTTCGGTCGGTACCTCGAGGACTTTGCTCCCGGAGACATCCTGCGTCACTGGCCGGGCAAGACGATCACCGAATACGACGACCATCTGTTCTGCATGATCACGATGAACCATCATCCGCTGCACACCAACGACTGGTTTGCGGCCGAGTCGGTGCAGGGCCGCAACGTCGTCGTCGGCAACCTCGTCTACAGCCTGGTGCTCGGCATGAGCGTGCCGGACGTGAGTGGCGCAGCGATCGCCAACCTCGAGATCGAGACGCTGCAACACAAGTTCCCGACGTTCCACGGTGACACCATCCATGCCGAGACCCGGGTGCTCGAGGTCAAGGAGTCGTCATCGAAGCCCGACCGTGGGATCGTCACCGTCGAGACCAAGGGCTTCAATCAGGACGGCAAGGAAGTCTGCTACTTCAAGCGCAAGGTGCTGATCTGGAAGCGCGATGCAGCACCCGACCGCAAGCGCCCGTACGACGGCACCGAGGTGTGGAGCGACTGAGCCGTCCGTGATCGACCCTGGCGCCGTGCTGGCCTGGGGCGTACCCAAGCTGCGCGATCTGCCATGGCGGTCAGAACGTGACCCCTGGGCGATCCTCGTCGCGGAGGTGATGCTCCAACAGACTCAGGCGGAGCGGGTGATCCCCAAGTGGCGGGCATTCCTGGGTGCCTACCCTCGGCCGGCCGACTGCGCGTCGGCGTCGCTCGGCGATGTCCTGCGGTTGTGGCAGGGCCTGGGCTATCCCCGCAGAGCGCGCAACCTTCGGGCGACTGCCGAACTGGTCGACGAACACCATGACGGCCGGTTGCCCGACGATCTCGACGCGCTGCTGGCACTGCCGGGGATCGGCCCGTACACCGCACGGGCCGTGCTGGCGTTTGCGTTCGAGCGCGATGTGGCCGTCGTCGACACCAACATCGCCCGAGTCCTCGCCCGCACGACCGGCGAGCGGTTGAGTCCCAAACGGGCACAGGCGGTCGCGGACTCCGCCGTGCCGCAGGGGCAGGGCTGGATCTGGAATCAGGTGATCATGGACCTCGGTGCCACGCTCTGCCGTCCGACACCGCGCTGTGTGGACTGTCCGCTGACAGCAACATGTGCGTGGCACCTCGGCGGACATCTCGATCCCGACCCGTCCGTGGGTTCGGCTGGTGTGAGCGGCCGTCAGGCCCCATTCGACGGCAGCGCCCGCCAAGCGCGAGGTCGACTGCTCGCCGCGCTCCACGGTGGTGCACGCCCCGTCGCCGAGTTCGATGCCGGTGTCCTCGCCACGCTCGTCGCGGACGGGTTGGTCGAGGTCCGCGACAGCTTGGTCTCGCTTCCGACGTGAACCCGGGCCCGCGCGGCCCTGGCCGCTGACGTACGTGACGACCCGGCCGTGCCGCCAGCGGCGAGTTTCGGGTGGGAACACCTCACCAGGACTACGGTGGAATCACCAAGCCCCCGCTGCGATGTCGCCGGTCGACAACCGCAGCGGTTGTATCGAACGGAGGCGGGCAAACGACGTGCAGCAACTCGAAGCGGTCATCTTCGACACCGACGGTGTGATCACCCAAACCGCAGCAGTGCACTTCTCTGCATGGAAAGACGTGTTCGACGAGTTCCTTGCAGCTCACGCAACCGGCGAGGCGGCTGCGGAGTTCACCGACGCCGACTACCGCGTGCATGTCGATGGCATCGGCCGTTATGACGGCGTCGACGCGTTCTTGCGTTCCCGCGGCTTCGAGCTTCCCCGAGGCGGCCCCGACGACGCGCCCGGCGACGGCACGGTGTGTGCCGTGGGCAACAAGAAGAACGCCAGTTTCGCCGCGGCAATCGAGCAGCACGGGGTGCGGCCGTACACGACCACACGCCGATTCATCGAAGCGTTGCACGCGCACGGGATTCGTACCGCGGTCATCTCGGCGAGCAAGAACTGCGAGATGGTGTTGCGGGCAGCTGGGATGCTCGACCTGTTCGAGGTGCGTGTCGACGGCAACGACGCCGCCGAGATGGGCTTCCCCGGCAAGCCAGCACCTGATGTGTTCCTCGAAGCGGCCAAACGCCTGGGCGTCGACGCTCCCAGGGCCGCGGTCGTCGAAGATGCGATCTCCGGTGTTCGCGCTGGTCGGGCCGGGGACTTCGGTCTCGTCGTGGGCCTCGATCGCACTCGCAACCCCGAGCCGCTCGCAGAGTTCGCCGACATCGTCGTTCCCGACCTGTCCGATCTCGAGGTCGCCGCGCTCGATCCCGACGCGCCGGCGAACGGTGCTGGCGTCCGACGGGTCGTCCCGGCTCGCGCGTGGCTGCCCGATCTGTCGGATGCGCTGACCGACTACGACCTCACCCGCCAGATCGCCGACAAGACCGTTGCGGTCTTCTGCGACTACGACGGAGCCCTCACCCCGATCGTCGATCGCCCGGAAGACGCACACATTCCGGCCGCGACGCTCGAAGCGCTCGAAGCGCTCGCGGATCTCACCGTCGTCGGCATCGTCAGCGGCCGCGACCTCGTCGACGTGATGGGCATGGTGCCGACCGAGCGGGTGTGGTTCGCCGGCAGCCACGGGTTCGATGTCCGTCGTCCCGACGGCGCACGCGAGGAGTTTCCCGAAGGCGCCGCCGCCCTGCCGGAGCTCGCCTCCGCCGAGCAGCAACTCGCTGAGCGTCTCGGTGCGATCGACGGGGCGTGGGCCGAACGGAAACGGTTCGCGATCGCTGTGCACCATCGGGCGACGCCGGACGACCAGATCGCCGATCTCGAGGCGATCGTCGCCGACATCGCGACGGCCCACGAGGGCCTGCGCATGACCGGCGGCAAGAAGATCTTCGAGCTTCGGCCCGACATCGACTGGCACAAGGGCAAGGCCGTGCGCTGGCTGATCGAAGCGGCTGGGCTCGACCCGTCCGACACCCTGGCGCTGTTCATCGGCGACGACGTCACCGACGAAGACGGCTTCGCCGAGGTCCGCAGCCGTGGTGTCGGCGTCGTCGTCGGCGCCGAGGACCGCTACACCGCCGCCCACCTGCGTGTCGACGACCCCGACGCAACCCGGCAGCTACTCGACGATCTCGCAAGGAGGCTCGCAGAACGATGAACGAGTGGCTCTGGTCCTACGAGGGGTACGACGCCGCCGACGAGGGCCAGCGCGAGGCGCTGTGCACCCTCGGCAACGGCTACGTCGCGACCCGTGGCGCACTGGCCGAGACGTCGGCAAACGGCGTGCACTATCCGGGCACGTACCTCGCCGGCGTGTTCAACCGGTTGACGACGGAGGTGTCGGGGCGCGACGTGGTCAACGAGAGCATCGTCAATGCGCCGAACTGGCTCGTACTGAGACTGCGCATCGACGGTGGCGAGTGGATCACCCCGGACTCCGTCGAGGTGCTCGAACACCACCTCGAGACCGATCTGCGTCGCGCCACGCTCACCCGTCGAACGCGGGTACGCGACGACCAGGGACGTACGTTGTCGATCACCGAACGCCGATTCCTCAGCCTTGCGGATGCACACATGCTGGCCCTCGAGACCACGTTCGTCGCAGAGGACTTCGCTGCATCGATCGAGATCGAGTCGGCGATCGACGGCACCGTCGAGAATCTCAACGTCGAGCGCTACAACACGCTCGACACCGACCATCTCGACCATGTTCGTTCCGAGGCGGTCGACGAGCGCACGGTGCTGCTCGAAGTTCGGACGAACGATTCTCAGGTGAGCATCGCCGAGGCAGCCCGCACGAGGCTGTGGCTCAACGACGCAGAGATCACGCCCGATCGCACGGTGGAAGTGGTGCATCGATGGGCTGGGCACAAGATCGTGCTCGACGTTTCCGAGGGCGACGAGGTGCGCGTCGAGAAGATCGTGGCGATCTACACCTCGCTCGACAACGGGATCTACTCGGCGCCCGAAGCAGCGGCGCGCAAGGCGGTCGGCGCCGAGGCGTTCGACGACCTGCTGGTGCCGCACATGACGGCCTGGAAGCACTCGTGGAATCGCAGCCGGATCACCCTGACCGGCGATCTCGGTCACACCGCACGAATCCTCAATCTGCACATCTTCCACGTGCTTGCCACGGTGTCGAAGAACACCGCCGACCTCGACGTCGGCGTCCCGGCGCGCGGGTTGCACGGCGAGGCCTACCGCGGTCACATCTTCTGGGACGAGCTGTACATCTTCCCGTTCTTCACGCTCCGCGTGCCGGAACTGACCCGGTCGCTGCTGCGCTATCGATCGAGGCGGCTCGAGTTCGCCCGCCAGGCCGCACGCGACGAGGGTTACGCCGGCGCCATGTATCCCTGGCAGAGCGGCAGTGACGGACGCGAAGAGACCCAGGTCGTCCACCTGAATCCCGACTCCGGTCGTTGGCTCCCCGATGCGTCGCATCTGCAACGTCACGTCAACGCGGCGATCGTGTTCAACATCTGGCAGTACTGGCAGGCGACCGCCGATCGGGAGTTCATGCGTTTCTGGGGCGGTGAGATGGTGCTCGAGATCGCGCGATTCTGGGCGAGCACCACGTCGTACAACCATGCACTCGACCGGTACGAAATCAAGGGCGTGATGGGCCCCGACGAGTTCCACGAGGGCTATCCCGACCGTGACCTGCCTGGCCTCGACAACAACGCCTACACCAATGTGATGGCGGTGTGGTGTCTGTGTCGGGCGCTCGACGTCCTCGACAAACTGCCGGACAACCGTCGGGTCGAACTGGTCGAGAAGCTGCGCCTGACCAACGACGAGGTCGACCTGTGGGGAGACATCAGCCGCAAGATGCGCTTGGTCTTCCACGCCGATGGCGTACTCAGCCAATTCGAGGGCTACGAGGACCTCGAGGAACTCGACTGGGACGCCTACCGCACGAAGTACGGCAACATCGGGCGGCTCGATCGCATCCTCGAAGCCGAGGGCGACTCGCCGAACCGCTACAAGCTCGCCAAACAGGCCGACACGGTGATGCTGCTGCAGATGCTGTCGATCGACGAGCTCGAGGAGCTGTGGGACCGGTTGGGCTACGAGTTCGACCCCGAGATGATCCCGAAGACGGTGAACTACTACGAGGCGCGCACCTCGCACGGATCGACGCTGTCGACGATGGTGCATGCATGGCTCCACAGCAAGATCAACCGCCCGAAGTCGTGGGCGATGTTCCGTGCGGCGCTCGAATCCGACATCAGCGACGTCCAGGGCGGCACCACCCGTGAGGGCATTCACCTCGGCGCGATGGCGGGCACCGTCGACCTGATCCAGCGGTGCTACGGGGGCATCGAGACACGTGATGACGTGTTGCACGTCAATCCCTGCCTCCCCGACGAAGTGCACACCATGAGTTTCTCGCTCCACTACCGCCGCCAGTACGTGCAACTCGAGATCAGCCACGAGTCGGTTCGGTTGCGGCTCGCCCCCGACAGCGGCGAGCACCAACCGATCACCGTCGAGGTCGGTGGCGAGCGCGAGGACCTCCGTCCGGGCGACTCGCTCGAGCGGTCGCTCGTCTGAGCGTCGCGTCCGCGGCCCCGGCACGCCGCGGCGATTGGTGACGGCGGGACTGCAGATCTACGGTTGAGACGTGCGTCCAGCCAGAGACTTCTTCCGTCCGCTCGCCGTCGGTGCCCCCGAGCCCGTTCGCGAGATCCCGTTCCCACCGAGCCGGATGATTCACTTCTTCCCGGCGGCCAACGAGAAGATGCGCTCGAAGGTGCCCGACATCGCGCCGACGGTCGACATCCTGCTCGCCAACCTCGAAGACGGGGTGCCGGCCGACCAGAAGGAGGCGGCCCGTGCGGGCCTCGTCGAGGTCGCCCAGACCGTCGAGTTCGGCGACACCCAGTTCTGGACCCGCGTGAACAGCCTCGACTCGCCGTGGGGACTCGACGACATCACTGCCGCCGTGCTCGAAGCCGGCGAAGCGCTCGACGTGATCATGATCCCGAAGGTCGAGGGGCCGGAGGACATCCACTACGTCGATCGACTGCTCGCACAGCTCGAAGCAAAGGCCGGGCTGACCGAGCCGCTGCTGGTCCACGCCATTCTCGAGACCGCCCGCGGCGTCGCCAACGTCGAGGAGATCTGTGCAGCGTCACCGCGCATGCAGGGCCTGTCGCTCGGCCCGGCCGACCTCGCAGCCAACCGTCGCATGAAGACCACTCGGGTCGGCGGCGGCCACCCGGGCTACCTGGTGCGCGCCGACCCGGAGGCCGACGCCGACGGCAACACCGACGTCGAGGCGCCTCGCACCACCTACCAGCAGGACCTCTGGCACTACACGATCGCCCGCATGGTCGACGCTTGCGTCACCAACGGAATCCTGCCGTTCTACGGGCCGTTCGGCGACATCAAGGACACCGTGGCGTGCGAAGACCAGTTCCGCAACGCCTACTTGCTCGGTTGCGTCGGCGCCTGGAGCCTGCACCCCGTGCAGATCGGCATCGCCAAGAAGGTGTTCAGCCCGGACCCTGCCGACGTTGCGCACGCCCAACGGGTGATCGACGCCATGGGTGACGGCACGGGCGCGCTCATGCTCGACGGCAAGATGGAAGACGACGCCTCGGTCAAGCAGTGCCGCGTCGTCGTCGAACTCGCCCATGCACTGTCCGAGCGCGACCCCGAGCTCGCTGCTCAGTACGGCTTCTGACACGACCCGACCCGAGCGATGAGTCTCCGCGCCACCTGTCGGCGCGGAAACTCATCGCAACCAAGGAGACCCCGATGACCGATGACCTGCGCCCCCGCCGTTCCGTGCTGTACATGCCGGCGGCCAACGACCGTGCGCTCGAGAAGGCCCAGACGCTCCCCGCCGATGCCATCATCTTCGACCTCGAAGATGCCGTGGCACCCGATGCCAAGCCCGAGGCGCGTGGCAAGGCAACGGCCGCCGTGCAGTCAGGGCGCTACGGCAACCGTGAGCTGACGATTCGCTGCAACGGCCTCGACACCCAGTGGGGCAGCGACGACGTGACGGCCGCTGCGGCCGCTCGGCCGTCGGCGGTCGTCATCCCGAAGGTCGACTCGGTGGACTACGTCGATCGGGTGGCCGCACTGCTCGACGCCGCCGGCGCAACCGAGGTGATGATCTGGCCGATGATCGAAACGCCGACCGCGGTGTTCAACGTCCGCGAGATCGCCGCCCACCCACGAGTTGCCGTGCTGGTGATGGGCACCAACGACCTGGCGAAGGAACTCCGATCGCCGCTCGTCCCGAGCCGCCACCCGCTGGTGCCGCACCTGGCCGCAGCGTTGCTGGCTGCCCGTGAGGCCGGCAAGGTGATCCTCGACGGTGTCTACAACGACGTGAAGAACCCAGATGGTTTCGAATCGGAGTGCCGTCAGGGCATGGAGATGGGGTTCGACGGCAAGACGCTGATCCACCCCAGCCAGGTCGAGCCGGCCAACACCATGTGGGCGCCATCGGTCGACGACATCGAGTACGCGCAACGCGTGATCGCCGCGTTCGACGAGGCAGTCGCCGACGGTCGCGGCGTCGTCACCGTCGACGGCCGCATGATCGAGAACCTCCACGTCGACAACGCCCGCCGCGTGCTCGCAACCGCAGCTGCCATCGCCGCGCTCGACTGAGCTGTCACCAGGGTTGGCTCCGCCAGGTCCAGAGGCAACGATTTGCTGGTCGTGCAGGACGGACTTCCCGTCAACGCGGTTGGCTGCGCACGACGACGAGTCCGATGAGCGCAGCGAGGGCGGGAATCCGCACGACCGCTCGGCGATCCTTGTCCTTGGCTGCTTCTGAGAGCTGGTCGTACGAGACGAGATCAGGGTGCGTCCTGCGCCCGTTGTCCCGCTCGGCGCCGTAGGACCCACCCGTCGGCTTCGCGTTCTCTGCTCCACCGTTGGTGTTCGAGCCGAGCCAGCTCTTCGATCTCCTCGTCGGCGAACGTCGACCGAGTCACTGCGCACATCGCTCAGCTCACAGCCGATCTTGTCGAGCTTCTCGCCGAAGCTGTTGACCTGGGCGCGGTTGGCTTGACGATAGGTCTCATCGAGATCCGACCAATCGCGATCCACCGCTGCAGCGGTGTCCGGTCGACCTCGAGTGGTCGTGAGATAGTCGAGGTGGACGAGGCGCGCCATGAGTTCGACCGGCCCATAGGACAGTAGGTCCGGGGTCTCGACGAGACTCAACGGATCGACGAACACCATCCGCCCTGAGTCGGCCCGGGATTCGCTCCGAATCGGCTTCTTGCCGGCCGGGCAGAGCCCGACGACGATGTCGTCTGGGCGGTCGGTGGCAAGCCGTGCGACGTCATCGATCGTCTTCGCGCTGTCCGACCACTGCACGATGGTCAGCGTGTGAAACGGCGTGTCCGGGTCGCGGTCATCGGCAGCGGGAGCGGTCGACGTGTCCTGTGGCGTGGGTTCGCGTTGGCAGAGTGTCGGAACCCCGAGCATCGCTCGTGCGCGGTGACTCCGGATACAGAGCGAGGCGAGGTCCGCGACGAGCGGCGTATCGCCGACCAACCTGACTTCGAGCGCCATGGTCCGGTCGAGCGCTGCATCGACCGAGGCGAACAGATCGGTGGTGATGAACTCGACGACTGCAGCCGCGTCAGGCTGCTCATGTTGATGTACTCGACGATCACGTGGTCGGTACCGACACGTTCGAGTTCTTCTTGCTGAAGTCGCCGACACAACGTGGACGAGTCGATCTGCACCTTGACGTTCATTGCGCCGTCGCCTGCCGGCGCTGCGAGCTGACGGAGTCGAGCGGCGACGTCGATGTCGACACCGTCCTGACCAGTCGCAACGTGGACGAGCCTCGCGTGAGCAGCACCTGCAGCGACCAGGGTCGACGAATCACTCACGCTCCCGTTGATCACTGCCCAACGAGGTCGATCGAACAGCTCGTCCTTGGCGAGCGCAGCATCCTCGTCCACCACGATGACACAGGGTTCGCCGCGCGATGCCAGTTGCTCTGCGATCAACCGCCCGCTGGCGCCGCAACCAATCAAGACGACATGGCCCGTTCGGCTGCGAGCTCGTCGACGTCGAAACCACCGTTCTGTTCGTCCCCGGAACAACTCGAACGCAGCGAACGCCGTCACCAGCGGGCCGGCCAGCTGAGCGAACTCCAATGAGGGTGGCACCTCACCCGAGGTGAGCAGGCTGTTCCCAGTGGGGCCGAAGAGGTTCAGTACGCCGGCCGAAACGTTGGCCCAGCTCGTGTCTCCGCCCACCGTCCGCAGGTACTGACGAAGACCGACCGCGCCGAACACGACGACCGCCAACGCCAGTCCGGCGAAGCCGACTCGGACCAGCCGCTTCCTACTCATCACCGCTCCCTCGGGCCCGAACGCCTGGTGCACACCACGTTCTGGTCACCACGATGGCCCTGACGCTACTGCACGTCGCCGCGAGGTCACTGGCCAGAGCCGCAGCCAGGTCGCTCAGCAATCGGCCAGGGTCGCCCCCGCCACCTAGTCTCGCCGGCAGGTGAGAACCCTGCGAAACCACGACGCCTTCATCTCGTACAGCCACTCGGCCGACGGCCAACTGGCTCCGGCGCTGCAGACCGGGCTGCAGCAGTTGGCCAAGCCGTGGTCGAAACGTCGTGCCCTCGAGGTGTTCCGCGACCAGACCGGACTCTCGGCCAGCCCTGACCTCTGGGGATCGATCACGACGGCGATGGACTCGTCGCAGTGGTTCATCCTGCTCGCTTCGCCGGAGGCGGCGCAGTCGGAGTGGGTCGACCAGGAGGTGGCGCGATGGTTGGACAGCGCTCCGGATGCCGCGAGCCGGATCCTGCCGGTGCTGACGGCGGGCACGCTCGCCTGGGACGCCAGTGCCGGCACCTTCACCGCCGACACCGACGCAGTTCCACCGGCGCTGGAGCGGGCGTTCACCGCCGAACCGCGACACATCGACCTCCGCTGGGCCCACGACGACACGCAGCTCGACCTCGGCAACCCGCGATGGCGACAGGCGGTTGCGGAGGTCGCTGCTCCGCTGCACGGCGTCGGTCAGGACGAACTCGTCGGGGAGGACGTTCGCCAACACCGAAAGACGGTGCGAGCCCGGCGGTTGGCGTTCGTCTCCCTGACGGTTCTGACCATTGGAGCCCTGATCGCCTCGCTGCTGGCTGTGCGCAGCGCCAACGAAGCCGACGCGCAGCGGGCTGCCGCGGTCGAGCAGCAGCAGACTGCCGAGGAACAACAGCAGATCGCCGAGGACAACGCTGCGATCTCGGCATCCCGGGCGTTCGCGGCGCAATCCGAGACGCTGATCGCCGACGATCCCGAACTGGCTGTGCTGCTCGCCGTCGAGGGTCTGTGGCCGGACGTCGATCGGCCACAGTCCTCGGACCTGGCCACCGACGAGGCCGCCACAGCACTTCGCAACAGTCTCAACCAACTGCTCCATGGCGACTGGCGGCCGGTTGGTCTCCGGCTGCCGATCGACGCGACGTCGATCGCGATCGACCCATCGGGGACCCGGATCGCATCGTTCGGCGGGTCCGGTGTCGAGATCTGGGACATCGACTCCGGCGAGCGCACCCTCGGGCCGATCGAGGTCTCGCCGATCGACGATCCGCAACTCGACTTCTCGCCGGATGGTCGCCGGGTACTGGTACACGACGGCGGCCGACAGCAATTCGACCTCGGGCCGACCTTCGAAGTCACCGGTCTTGTCCCACAGCCGGCGTCCGTCATCGACGCAAGCACCGGAGACACCGTCACACTTGCCGACTCGTCCGGCACGGCGGCGTGGTTGCCGGACGGATCGTTGATCGTCGTCGACGAGGCGGCGAGTTCGGTGTCGACGCGAACGATCGATTCCGATGACACGACCGACCTCGTCGACGTTCCAGGAGCACCGATCACCGAAGTGGTCGCGCTGGCATCGGGCGCGTTCGTTGTCGACACCCAAGGTGGCCCGACGTTGGTCCGCTCCGGTTCGATCGAAGCGTTCCCGGCGGCAGACGACGGAGAATTCGGGCTTCCCAGCAACTCGACCTGGGCGGCTGCGGAGAATGGCGACGTGATCCACCGCTACGAAATGGAAGTGTTCGAGGACGATCCGACTCAAGTGGCGTTCACGACCTACAGCCTCGACCTCGATGCTGGACAGTGGTCGCGCCATGGCGACCAAGCGGTCGCCCCCGGCACACTCGCCGCGTCGTCCGACGGCGCGTTCCTGGCCGCGGCCGACGGCATCGTCGAGCAGGGGCTCGGCGATGTGGTGATCGGTGTGCCCGATCGCGGTGCGGCCGTGCACGTCTGGCACCCGGCGCCCTTCGCCACGAGTTTCAGCATTCCCGCCAACGACGCCCGAGACGTCGCGTGGGTCCCGGGCACGCGACGTCTCGCGATCGCCTCGCAACGCGGGGTGGAGTTCGTCGAGGTCGAGCGCGACGCCGCTTCCCGTCGCGGGTGCAGCGCTCGCACGCAGCGACGATGGTTCCGTCGCAGCGTCGTACGGTCACTACGACAGTGAAGTGGCCGTCTGGACCGATTCGTTGGCGGTGCCGTCGGCGAGATATCAGACCCTTGTTGGTGTCGAGGGTGAGTTCTACACCGATCCTGCAGGGCCGCTGTTGACGCTGCGCGGCGACGGGGGCGAGCTGGCGGTTGTCGGCAGCGAAACCGGAGAGGTGGCAGTCCTCGACGTGCAGACAGGCGAGCAGCGATTGCTCGAGATCGAGCGAGCGCTGTTGTATCCGATTCGCTATTCGCTCGATGGCACGGCCTTGGCGGGACGAACCTCGGAGGGCCAGATCGTCGTGGTCGACGTCGCCACCGGTGATGTGTTGTTCGAGCAAGATGTCAGCGTCGACGACGTCTGTTGCTTCGACGGTCCGGTCGAGTGGGTCGGTGACGGCGCGCTGCTGTACGCCGAGCTCGACGACGCAACGGAGGGCATCTCCGAAGTCGTGCTCGACACCGCTGAACGGCGGATCGTCACGTCGGGGCTCGCCGCGCGCCCGTTCTCGCTGGACGTGTCGCCCGATGGCTCCACGGTGGCGGTCGGGCTCGAGAACGGCGACGTGGTCCTCATCGAACGGGCGAGCGGGGAGATCCAGGCGACGCTGTCCGGACACACGGACGCGGTGACCAGCGTCGCGTTCGGGGAGAACGGCGACGAGCTACTGAGCGCGAGCGAGACGATCCTGCTGCGGTCGATACCCGACGGTGCGACGCTGTGGTCGACGAACGAGGTCCCTGCATTCGCCACGCTGGGGTGGCGTCAGGCCCTGTTCGCCGACAGCGGGGCGTTCTTCGCTGGGTCGGACCGTCGTACGATTCGCGTCTCCGGGCCGGACCCAGTGTTGGCGTGCGCCTCGGTGAGCGACTTCGCCATCGACCGCGTCGAGCAGGTGACGGGGCGGGTCTCGGCGTGTCGTCGTGTGCCCGAGCTTCAGGCCGACGGCACGGTGCCGGAGACGGCTCGGCCGATACCGCCTCCGGTGATCACCCTCCCGATCATCCCGATCGAGCCGGTACCGGCGGGGAGCGGTGAGCAAGGTTCGAGCGATGTCGTCCCACCCCCCGCAACGCCAACCATCGATGTGACGCTGACGTGCCCTGCATTCGTCGACAACGAGCAGTTCCCGATCGTCGAGGGTGAACGCGGCGTGTCGGTCGAGTTGGTTCAACGGGGCCTGTTCGATCTCGGATACCCCGTCGACGTCGATGGCTGTCTCGGGCCGGGCACCGCCGTAGCGATCCGCGAGTTCCAGGCGGCGTCGGGTCTCCCCGTCTCGGGCGAGATCGATACCCAGACGTGGCAGGCGGTCACCGTCGGGTGATTCCCGATCGGTCTCGGGATCTCGGTCATCGCGAACAGCGGCCGACGAACGCCACTCGGCACGTTGGTGGTTGCAACCAGTCCGATGACCGACGGACTCCGCCCGTGACGATCCGTGCTGTCGCCGCTCTCGCCTCAGCCGCTGTCAGATCCGGACTCAGGTTCGAGACGGTCGAGCAGGTTCGGCGATCGCGCGAAGGGTGGCGGCGAGATCTTCGGGGACGACCGGGTTGAAGTACTCGCCGGTCGCGACCTCGGCTGCGGCGATGAATCGCTGGACGCCTGCAGCACGCCATGGTGACACGATGTCGATGTTGAACCAGGCCTGCGGCCAGTCGTCGCCGTCGGTCGGTCGCTGGTGCAGCCACATCATGTAGGGCAGCGCCCGATCGTACAGCGCATCGAGTCGGGTGAACGCGTCGACGAGAACCGACGCCAAGGCGTCGCGCCGGTGATCGTCGAGTGAGACCACGTCGGGCAGCTGGGTGTCCGGTGCGATCGACAGCGCGACCGGGAACGGGCTGGCGACGGGTACCGACACGGTCCATCCGTCGGTGACGTTCACCAATCGGTCACCGGGGTCGACGTCGGGCTTCCATCCGGCGCGGAGGAGCGCGAGTTGGCGCTCGGGCACGTGATCGAACGCGTAGATCTGGCCATGGGGATGTGTGATTGTCGCACCGATCTCGGGCCCGCGGTTCTCGAACACGAGCACGTAGTCAATGTCGTCGCGAGATCCGAGTGCAGTAGTGCGCTCGGCCCACAGGTCGACGACCCGGCGGGCGCCGGCAACGCCGAGCGATGCGAACGTCGCGTCGTGATCGGAGGTGTACAGGACCACCTCGCATCGCTCGTCGAGCATCGCCGGCCAGCGGTTCGGGAACCAGCGAACTTCATAGGGCTCCGGTGCCTCGACCCCGCCGACGCAGAACGGGCAGCCGCTGGACGGCAGATTCGGTCGTCCCTGGCGTCCGCCTACGACGTGGACGCGGGTGCCGAGGACAGGATCGACGCGGAGATCTTCGGATGCCATCGCCGTCAACGCAGCGGACGACCGTCGGCCGGGTCGAAGAAGTGGGCGAGATGGGTCTTGAGGGCCAATCGGATGTGTTCGCCCATGGCGACGATGTGGATCCCGTCGATGCGGGCGATGATCGGGGTGCCGTCCAACACTGCATCGTCGTCCGGGTCGACCATCTCGCCGTCGATCGACACCGGAGGGATGTCGAATCTGGTGTGGACGTGCACTTCGGCACCCATCGCCTCGGCGAGGTCGACATCGACCCCGATGATCTGGTCATCGGCGACGTCGATGTCGCCGGCGAGGGCAAAGTGCTCGGGCCGCATGCCGAAGATCACCTCCGAGCCGTGACGCTCCAGCAGCCCCGGATACCGCTCGACGGCGCCTGGCGCGAGCCGGACTCGATGATCGGCGAACGAGACGAACACCTCCCCTCGCTCGACCGTGACCTCGGACGTGATCAGGTTCATCGCCGGGCTCCCGATGAACGACGCCACGAACAGGTTCGCCGGCACGAGGTAGAGCTGTTGCGGCGGCGCCACCTGCTGCAGGATGCCGTTGCGCATGACCGCGACGCGGTGGCCCATCGTCATTGCCTCGATCTGGTCGTGGGTGACGTAGACCATCGTCGTGCCGAGCCGCGCCTGCAATTGAATGATGTCGGAACGCATCTGGACGCGCAGCTTGGCGTCGAGGTTCGACAGGGGTTCGTCCATCAGGAACACCTTGGGGGAGCGAACGATGGCGCGGCCCATGGCGACGCGTTGACGCTGGCCGCCCGACAGGGCCTTGGGAAGGCGGTCGAGGTATTCGGTGAGCCCGAGCATCTCGGCGGCGTCCTCGACATACCGTTTCGCCTCGTTCTTGTCCATCTTGGCGACCTCGAGCGCGAACCCGATGTTCTCCCGGACGGTCATGTGTGGGTACAGCGCGTAGTTCTGGAAGACCATGGCGATGTCGCGGTCACCCGGCGGCAGGTCGTTGACGACCTGGTCGTCGATGCTCAGTTCGCCTCCGGTGATCTCCTCGAGCCCGGCGAGCATCCGCAACGCCGTCGACTTGCCGCAGCCCGATGGGCCGACGAGGACCATGAACTCGCCATCGGCGATCTCGAGATCGAGGGCGTCGACAGCCTTCGGCCCGTCCTTGTAGCGCTTGGTGACCTGAGAGAAGGTGACTGCTGACATGGTGGGGCCTCACTTGAGTCCGCTGGAGGCGGAGTTCTCGACGAAGTAGCGTTGGGCGAACAGGAACACCAGAATCGGTGGGGTCATGGCGAGGACGGCACCGGCGAACACCAGGTTGGTGTCGGTGCTCGAACGCCCGCCGAGCGTGGCAAGGGTGAGCGTGAGCAATCCATTGTCGGGGTTGCCCGAGTTGATGATGACCAGCGGCCAGAAGAACGAGTTCCACGCATAGAGGAACCCGAAGGTGGCGAGCGTGGCGATGGCCGGTCGTGCGAGTGGCACCATCACCTTCCACAAGATCGTCGAGCGACTCGCCCCGTCGATCAACGCTGCCTCTTCGATCTCCTTCGGGATCCCGAGGAAGAATTGGCGCATCAGGAACGTGCCGTACGCCGTGAAGACGAACGGGATGATCAAGGCGACGAGGTTGTCGGTCCAGCCCAGCTGGAGCATCAGCTGGAACAGCGGGATGATCAGGACCACGAACGGGATCATCACCGAGCCGAGATAGAGCAGGAACAGCTTGTCGCGGCCCGTGAAGTCGATGCGTGCGAACGCGTAGCCGCCGAGGATCGACGTCACGATCTGTCCGACGACCACTGCGATGGTGACCAAGACGGTGTTGGTCAACGACCGGCCCAGGTTCTTCTCGGTGATCACCTCCGAGAAGTTCTCGAAACGCGGCCCGAAGATTCGCTCTGGGGTCGCAAGGTTGACCAACTCGACCACCGACTCGCCCTCGCCGTCGAGTGGCGCGAACAGGCCGCCGACGGTCAGGCGGGCACGGAACACCTCCACCTCTTCCCCGTCGACGTCGAGCAGGTAGACCGTCTCCTCGTCGCCGTCGACGACGGTGGTGCGGTCGGTCTCGAGGCCGTCGGTCGGTGGGCGAGCGATGATCACCTCAGGGTCGTCCAGCCGGCGAAACTCAGCGATCGGGACGTCGTCTTCGACCAGTGCGTACTCACCGTCGCGTCCGGGCAGTTCGTAGACCGTGGCACTGTCGAAACCGAGTTCCGGATCGGTGACGGTGGTCTCGGTGCGCGGGATCAGCGACGGCGGATAGGTGAAGATGTCGGTGTTGCGCTTCATCGACGTCGACACGGCGACGACGAAGGGGAACAGCACAATGATCGCGACCGTGATCAGTAGTGCGTAGGTCGCAACCCGAACTGCGGTTGCTTTCGGACCCTTGCGTTTGACGCTCATGCCATACCCCCGGTCGCTCCTTCACGGTCGCGTCGGAACTGGGCGAAGGTGAACACGAAGATGATTGCGAACAGTACCCAGGCGAGTGCTGAGGCGTAGCCACGGTTGTTGTCCTTGAACGCCTCGTTGTAGAGCGCGATCACCGGTGTCATCGTGGCGTTGTCGGGCCCGCCCGGTTGGGGCGTCGACAGGATCCAGACGATGTCGAACAACTGCAGCGCGAGGATCGACGTGGTGATCAAGACATAGAAGGTGGTGTTGCGGAGTTGTGGCACGGTGATCCGGCGGAAGATCTTCCACGCCCGGGCGCCGTCGATCTCGGCGGCTTCGTACAGTTCCTTGGGAATGGCCTGGTGCCCGGCGAGATAGAGCACGGTGTTGAAGCCGAAGCTCATCCAGGCGAACACGATCACCATGGCGAGCAGCGCAGTCGAGTTGCTGCTCAGCCACGCCTGACCTTCCGCAGGCGCATCGACGAACGGCAAGATGTCGCCGGCCCGCTTGATCAGATAGTTGATCCAGCCCACCGTCGACTGGAACAGCTGTCCCCAGATGATCGCCACGCCGATGACACCGGCAACCGACGGGATGAAGTAGACGGCACGAAAGATCTTCATTCCGCGAAGCTGCGAGGCGAGAATGCTCGACAAGCCGAGCGCCGGCAGCACCGAGAGTGGAACGGCGAGCACCAGGAAGACGGTGATGTTGCGCAGCGACAACCAGAACGTGACATCTCGGGCGCCGATCACCCAGTTCTGCCCGAACCAGTCGAGGTGCATCAGCACCTGATAGTTCGACTTCAAGACCTCGACGCCGGCGTTGGCAGCGGGCGCACTTGCGAAGTCGAGACTGAGCGCCTGGGTGTAGTTGTCGATGCCGACGAAGCTGCGGCTCGTTCCGGTCGTCTTCCAGTCGTAGAAGCTGACGATCAGCGAGAACAACACCGGACCGGCAAAGAAGAAGAGGAACCCGAGCAGGTTCGGCGAGAGGAACGCGAGCCCGGTCAGGGTGCGCTCGGTGCTGGCGGTGGTGCCGAAGATTCGCCCGACCTCGCGCTGCCACATGAACCTCGTTGCGGCGAACGAGGCGGCGGCGAGCAGCAGCGTGGCGATCGTGACCGGCTGCACGATTCGTTCGAGGACCACGGAGATCAGCCCGCTCGGGTCGGCGGCGACGACGAACCACGCCGATCCGATCGCGGCGACCACCCATCCGGCTCGCCGGAGGAGTCGTGGACCTGGAGCGGTCGGGCGGTTGGTAGCGATCTGTCCGGCAAGCAGCACCCAGAGCAGCCCCACGGAGACGACGAGGAACGGGACGAATGCTTTGCTCAGGCCTTCGCCGAGCTTGCCGATGGCCGTGAACCCATCGAGTTGATGGACGAACGCCACGATCGTCACGACGAATGTCAGGTAGCTCACAACGAGCGACGCGGTGCGCCCCCAGCGACGCCGTTGTTGCACGCCGAATGCGGCCGCCGCGTGCGCGATGAAGGTTCCGATGGCGAAGACCCGCAAGAACACGCCGATCGTCGCCGGCAATTCCTCCTCGCCGGTGCGGCTCGCGAGCAGCATCATGACGACCGCGGAGGCGACCCCTCCGAGGTGCCACAGCACGACCAGTGGCAGCCGTCGTTGCACGTCTTGGGCTGCCGGACCGCGATCGCGTCGCCCGACTGCCGGCGACTCGCGCCCCGTCACGGTGGTATCGGCCATCGTCACCCCCTCCTCGAGAACCCGGGCCTCACCGTAGGTGGGCCCATCACAGAACAACCTGCCGACGTACACGATGTGCGATGCACATCGTGTACGTCGGCGTCGTATCGGACGTCAGCTGTCGAACGCTGCTGCCGTCTCGTCGCAGACCTTGGCTGCGTAGTCATCCACGGTGCGGGTGCCGTTGATCACCGCGGTGACCGCGTCGTTCATCGCGGTGTCGAACGTGGGCCAGTCGCCGGCCCACAACGGGCCTTCGGCGGTGGGGCTGTCCTGCAGTCCGTTGATGAACGCCTGGTTGTTCTCCGGCGGCGTGAAGCCGAGGAAGGCGTCGATTGCGGCGTCGCTCTGACGGCTCGGGATGTTCGCCCCGAGCTCGCTGATCTGGGCCTGCGTGTCGGCGTTGGTCAGCGCTTGGACCAGCTCCCACGCCTCCTCCGGATGTGCCGTGTTGGCGTTGACGACGTAGGCGCCCCAGAAGAGCCAGTTGCCCTGCGTGCCGCCGGGGCCCGTCGGGAGCTGGACCACGTCCCAGTTGAAGTCGACGTCGGCGCGGGCGCCAGGTGTCGCCCACCGACCGTTGGTGAACATGCCGACGGTGCCGGCCTTCCACGGCGGCTCGCCGTCCTCGCCGAACGGCACCGCCAGGCTGGCGTCGTAGATGTCGACGACCTGCTGGATGCCGGCGACCGATTCGGTCGAGTCGAGGGCGCACTCGGTGCGGTCCTCGTTGAAGAAGCCACCCCCCGCAGCGTTCATGAACGCTCCGTAGTTGGCCCACCAGCCGTTCATCGCGAAGCCCTTGTTGGCCCCACCGAGGTCGGTCACCTGCTGGGCGACCTCCTGGAATGCCTCCCAATCCCACTCGCCGGCTTCTGCGAGTGCACGCGGGTCGTCGGCTCCGGCCTCGGCGATGAGGTCGTTGTTGAGGTAGAGCGCGAACGTCGACACGTCGCGGGGAAGGCCCCACAGGCTGTCGCCGGGTGCGCCGGCCTCGGGGTCGTATGTCAGGTGGTACATCGGCTCGGGGTAGAACTCGCTGGTGTCGAATCCATCCGCCGCAGCGAGTTCGCCGAGGTCGAGGATCAGTCCTTCGGACTGGAACCTCGCGATGTCGGTGCCGGGGATCCAGAACACGTCCGGTGCCGTGCCGTTGGCGATCTCGGTGACCAGTTGGTCCTGGTAGGGCGAGCCTTCGTTGGTGCCGGGCTCGTAGCTCAGCGTGAACGCGTCGCTGGCAGCGTCGATTTCGTCGCTGATCCCGGAGTAGAGCTCGGTCTCGGCGTCGTTGTCGGGGCGGGTGCGCCAACGGAGTTCGGCGCCTCCCTCCATGTCATCCATGTCGTCGCTGCCAGCGGTTGTCTCTCCGGTGGTGCCCGATGCATCGGTGCCCTCGGTGGCACCGTCGTCGTCGTCGCTGCCGCACGCGGCCGCGACCAGCGAGAGTGCGACCGCTGCTGCGGCCACCCTTCGTAGGTTCCTCACGTTGTTCCTCCCTCTTCGGGGCGCATGTGATGTGCCCCGTCCATCCGGTTCGCTCGGGCGAACCGGTCTGTCATCCGGAGAGTTCCGGACGTTCTCGCGCCGACGTCACGCCACGATGACATCGACGCCTCGTTCCTTGAGCCAGTCGACGTCAGCGCCTCGCACGTTGGCATCGGTGACGACGACGTCGACGTCGTCGACCGAACAGACGCTCGCCAGTGTCCGTGTGCCGATCTTGGAGCTGTCGGCCATCACCACACACCGCTGTGACGCCTCGATCATCGCTCGCTTGACATTGGCCTCGGGCAGGTTGATGTTGCTGATCCCGGCACTCGGGTGGATCCCGTTGCAGCCGAGGAAGACCGTGTCGACGCTCAGCGTCTTCAGGAACGACCCGGCGAGCGGATCGACCAGCGAGTGCTGCTTCGGGCGCAGCGTTCCTCCTGTGACCACGATGGAGAAGCGGGGGTGAGCGGCTTCCAGGGCCAGCGCGATACTGATGCCGTTGGTGATCACGGTGAGTTCGCCCAGTTCAGGGCGGGTGACCAGCCGGGCAGCGAATGCCGCTGCGGTGGTGCCGACGTCGACCAGGATCGATTCGCCGGTCGAGACGAGTTCGGCGGCAGCCTGAGCGATGCGCAGCTTCTCGTCGGCTCGCTGGCTCGACACCTCCTCGAACGACTGCTCACCGCGTGATCGGTTGACCGGCATCGCTCCGCCATGAACACGCTGCGCCAGTCGTCGTTGAGCGAGCGCATCGAGGTCGTTTCGGGCGGTGACGGTGCTGATGCCGAAACGGTCGGAGAGCTCGCGCACCCGAACGAAGCCACGGGCGTTGAGGTACTCGTGGGTGCGCTGCTGGCGGATCTCAGCTGGCAGGTTTTCCTCGACCTCGGTACTCCCCATGACTTTCGTTATCTTTCTCCGGCTTTCGTTCTGTGTCAAGAGTCGAAAGCAAACGCAGCGGTCGGTCGCTCGTGGCGAGACTTCGGACAGCGACAAGCCCGACGTCGCACGGGACTGATCGGCCGACCATCAGCCCCATCCTCCCGAGACTCGGTGCGTGTGGGCCCGCTCCTGCGTCCGCAGTTCAGGCTGGATCGACGATGTTGGCAAGGATCTCGTCGAAGGCAGCGTCGGCGTAGGCGACCATCTCGTCGTCGGTGCGGTCCTGGATCGGGTGCGGGGTGAACACCCGCGCCACCGACGAGAAACCGAGTGACGTCGACTGGGCAACCGCCGCGTCGACGAAACCCTCCGACGCGACGAAGACGCCCGGGACGCCACGCAACTCCAGGTCACTGATGTCGTGCACACTGCACGACGTGCAACTGCCTCAATCGGCCAAGGCCTCGATCACGACCTGACACTCGACGGCGATCTCGTGGCGCAGGTCGACCGGCGCCGGCTTGGTGAACGTCGGCTTCTTGTAACGCTTGACGCTCGCGCCGACGTCGATGAGGCGTTGTTCGAGACGGTCGAGGAACACGTCGCCGCGCGGCTTGGAGATGTCGAGCAGTCCGACGGTGAGCCCATCCAGCGATGCCGGTCGAGCGAGCCGCTCGCGCTCGGCGATGGTGCGTTCGCTCGTGGGGTCGAGGATCGTTCGGGAGCCGGTCATGATCGACTCAGTATGTCACCGCTCGGGTCACCGGCTTCGACCCGACGTCGCCGTTCGCCCAGCCACCGATGATCTCGGAGAACAGCCCGGTGCCGTTGCCGGCGTAGGTGAGCATCAGGCCGCCAGGACGGAACTTCGGCAGCGACGGTGCGTCGCCGAATGCTTCGGGGAGCCCCTCGGCCATGCCGCCGGCACCGCGAACGAGCTCTGAGCCGGGTCGGTTCAGATGCTCGGCAGATGCCGGCGAGGATCTGCTCGCGGGTCCACCCGGCTTCGGCGAACACCCGGGCGTGTTCGGGGCCCATCACCAAGATGGCGTCGAAGCCGAGGATCAGCTTCGGGTGATGCATCGCCTGCAAGCTCGCCGCGAGCGAGCGAGCGAGCGAATCGGGCTCCCGCGAGAGCTGGTCGACGACACATCGGGTTCCCTCGCCGGCGAACAGCGTGAGCGCATCGACACCGGGCTCGATGCCGTGCTCGACCGCGAGGGTGCCGTACGGCGAATCGGCATCGTTCTCGGCGAAACAGAAGCCGATCTTGCCCGGACTGCCGTGCGTGGCTCGATCGACCTCGCCGGGACGTCCACCGCCGACGTTGCGAACCACCAGTTGCAGTGCCCGACCGATGGTGGCGTTGGCGCGGTTGCCCTGGCCGAGTGCGTTGCCGCCCGAGTTCATGCCGATGGCGCGGGTGCCCGGCCCGCTGCACACGATCACCGGGCCCACCGGCATCGTGGTGGCGAGGAGGCCGTGCATGTTGAACTCGTTCGTGCACGCCGCCTCGACAGCGGTGAGCACCCACGGCAGATACTCGGGGAGACAGCCCGCCATCACCGCAGCCACCGCCACCTTCTCGACCGTGACGTCGACGAGGTCGGGTGGCACGGTGGCAACCACATCCGACGGTGCCCGACTGGTGCCGGTGAGCATTCGCATCACGCGTTGCTCGGTCGGTGGCACGACCGGGAGACCGTCGGACCATCCTCGGGTGAACATCATCTCGATGTCGTCCTCGGCGTCGGCGACGTCGATGCGCCGCGACGCGAGGACGGAGGCGCCGAAGCGGACGTTCAGTTCGTCGACGAGGTCGGGGTCGACACTCATCGATCCGCAGCCGGGACGCATCGCCGGGAGGTTCGGACCGAGACCGTCGATACCGGTGACCCGCTCCCACTCGTCGCGATGCCAGCCGACGGTTCGCTGCGACCTCGATACCATCGACCACGCGAATCACCGTCGGTACGGTTTCGATGTCGTGATGCCAACTCACCGAGAGGTCGGCGTCGTGGATCGGCGTTGGTGACTCGGGGAAGCGGGGGTCGTCCTGGGTGTACACGGTCGTCGTCGTCGCATCGCGAGTTGGCGCAGGACCGATCCGACGGAGTGGCAGGTCGCGCACTCTTCTTTGACCACCACCACGATCCCGTCGGGGAGGGGAGCAGCATCTGGAGTCGACATGGTCGGACGGTAGCAATCGGATCCGCACCGGCGAAGATTCGGCCGGGAACACCGATGCGACGAACGTCACTTCGCTGCGGTTGCACTGCCTGAGCAAAAGGTTCTAACGTGCCCTCATCGGGGGTTCATCTGACACACCGAGCGCACGGGGCGGCATGGAGCTGACGTTTCACGGCGTCCGAGGTTCGACGCCATGCCACGGCGACGAGATCGCTCGGTACGGCGGCAACACGTCGTGTGTGTCGCTCGCCATCGACGGGCACGATCCCATCCTGTTCGATCTCGGAACGGGTCTGAGGTACTTCGGGCTGACGCAGCCCGCCGACCGGCCATTCAGCGGCACGTGCCTGTTGAGCCATCTGCACTGGGATCACATCCAGGGGCTGCCCTTCTTCAAGCCGTTCCTGCGCCCGGGAGCCAACGTCACGTTGTACGCACCCACGCAGCCCGGCGATCTCACGGTGGGCGACGTGTTCGCCGACACGATCAAGCCGCCGTTGTTCCCGATTCACTTCTCGATGTTCCCCGGCATGGTCGACATCCACGAGGTCGGCGACGACGAGTTCATGCTCGGCGACGACGTCCGGGTCCTGACACGGCTGATCCCACACGTCGGCCACACCGTTGGCTACCGGGTCGAGTGGAACGGTCGTTCGGTGGTGTACATGAGCGACCATCAGATGCCCACCGATGGCTCGCACTCTGCGTGGCCGGGGGTGCTCGACCTGTGTGACGGCGCCGATCTCTTGATCCACGATGCTCAGTACACACCCGAAGAGTTCGCCGACAAGAGGGACTGGGGCCACTGCACCCCCGAATACGCCGTCTGGCTCGCCGGCACGGCCGGGGTGAAGCGGCTTGCGCTGTTCCACCACGACCCCGCCCATGACGACGACGAACTCGACCGGATCCTCGCTCCGGTGATCGAGTGCGCGTCGAAGCTCGGTGTCGACGCGTTCGCCGCACGCGAGCGCACCACCATCTCGATCTGACCCATGTCGGCCGTCGGGCTGGTCGCCTCGATCGTGCTCGGCCTGGTGTTCCTGGTCTCCGGAGGCTCGAAGATCGCGGCCGGCCCGGCGTGGCCCGAGCAGGCAGCGGGCCTCGGGGCGCCGGCGATCGCGGTACCGGTGCTGCCCTGGGTCGAGATCGCCTTGGGCGCGATTCTCGTCATGCAGGTGGCGCCGGTGATCGCCGCCGCTGCGGCGCTCGGCGTGCTGGCTGCCTTCACCGCATTGATCGTCCGCCGACTGTCGCAGGGTCGCCATCCGCCGTGCGCGTGTTTCGGCGCGTGGTCGGCGAAGCCGCTGGGCGCCGGTCACGTGGCGCGCGAACGCCGGGTTCATGGTGCTCGGCGTGTTGGCGTTGTTCGCCTGAAGCTCAGATGGTGACGGCCCAGACGGTGGAGGCTCAGGTGGTGGCGAGGATGAACGCGATGGTTCGCGCCTCGTCTCGCCAGGCCTCGTAGCGGCCGGTGGGGCCGCCGTGGCCCGCTTCGAGTTCGGTACGCAGCACGATCGGTGCCGATCCCGTCGTGACGTCTCGGAGGCGGGCGACCCACTTCGCCGGTTCGTGCACGCTCACCCGGGGATCGTGCAGTCCGGCGGTGGCGAACATCGCCGGGTAGTCGGCGGCGACGGTGTTGTCGTACGGCGAGTAGGCGAGCATGCACGACGCGAACGGCTCGGTGCGGGGGTCGCCCCACTCCTCCCACTCGGTCACGGTGAGCGGCAGCGTCGGGTCGCTCATCGTGTTGACGATGTCGACGAACGGAACCTCGGCGACGACGCTCGCGAACAGGTCCGGCCGCATCGTCATGCACGCGCCCACGAGCAGGCCGCCGGCAGAACCCCCGCGGATCGCCAGGCGGTCCGGGTCGACGATCCCCGTGGCGATGAGGTGCTCGCAGCAGCCGATCGTGTCGGTGAAGGTGTTGGCCTTGGCGAGCAGCTTGCCGTCGAGGTACCAGTTGCGGCCGAGCTCACCGCCGCCGCGCGGGTGGGCGAGTGCCCAGACGTAGCCGCGATCGAGCAGCGACAGGCGGCCCACCGAGAACCACGGAGGCAGCGACGCCTCGTAGGCGCCGTAGCCGTAGAGCACGCCGGGCGCAGTGCCGTCGAGCACGGTGTCGACGTGTCGCACGATGTCGACTGGCACGGCGGTGCCGTCGGGGGCGTCGGCCCAGATTCGTTCGGCGGTGTACGCATCGAGGTCGACGTTCGGCGTGGGGATCTGGCGCAACAGCGTGCGCTCGCCCGACACCGCATGTTCGTCGTAGAGCGAGGTCGGTCGAGTGAGTGACTGCACGGTGAAGCGCACCAGGTCGGTCTCCCATTGCGGATTGGCGGTGGGCTCGACATCGTGCGGTTCGGTGCCCAGATCGATGGTGCGTTCGGTGCCGTCGCGAAACAACAGGCGAAGGCGCGGCTGCGCCTGCGACCACTCGTAGATCACGAGATGGTGTGCGAACGCTTCGGCGGCGAGGATGCGGCGTCCCGGTTCGTGGGCGACCAGCTCGGTCCATGCAGCGGTCCCGGTCGTGGCAAGGGTGTCGGCCGCCACCAGCAGCCGGAAGTCGACGGCGTCGTCGTTGGTGTGCATGACGAACGAGTCGCCCCAGTGGTCGATGCCGTACTCGATGTCGTCGCGTCGTGGCATCACCACCGTCGGATCCTCGGTGGGGCGGTCGGTCGGGATGATCCGGGCATCCGCGCTGGTCCGGCTCGCGGAGTGGATGACGACCCACTCCTGCGAGCGGGTCGAACCGATCTCGACGAAGAACCGCTCGTCGGTCTCCTCGAACACGCAGACGTCGTCGGCTCGGGGTGTCCCGAGGCGGTGTCGCCACACGGCTGCCGGGCGTTCCTGGGGATCGGGGGTGACGTAGAAGCACCAGGCGCCGTCGCGCGACCAGGCGACCCCGGCGTTGGCGACGTCGTCGATGCAGTCGTCGAGTTCGAGCCCGGTGGTGAGATCGCGGAAGCGCAGCGTGTAGTGCTCGTCGCCGGCGGTGTCGCACGACCACGCGAGGAGCTGGTGGTCCATCGACACGTCGAACGCGCCGAGGTCGAAGAACTCGTGTGTGTCCGCCTCTGCGTTCTCGTCGAGCACGACCGTCTCGGTGGCGGTGTCAGCGGTGGCGCCCCGGTGGTGGACGGGGTAGCTCATCCCCTCGACGGTGGAGGTGACGTACCACCACGGACCGAATTCGACGGGCGTCGACATGTCGGTCTCCTGCACCCGCGAACGGATCTCGCCGAACACCGTCTCGATCGTGTCGCTGTGCGGTGCGAAGAATCGGTCGGCGGCGTCGTTCTCGGCGCGGAGATAGTCGATCAGGGCAGGATCGTCGATGTCTCGCATCCAGGCGTAGGCGTCGTCGACGTCACCGGTCGGGCGACGCCAGGTGTGGGCTCGACGCGGAGCTGACGGTGCGGTGGGTGTGTCGGATGTCTGTTCGGCTTCTGTGCTCACGGTCGAGCCAATGTAGGCAGCCAGCGGTACCGTTCGGGCACCATGCGAGTGTGGATCGACCAAGACCTCTGCACCGGTGACGGACTCTGCGTCGATCACTGCCCCGATGTGTTCGTCCTGCTCGAGGACGGGATCGCCTATGTCGTCGAGAACGGCGAGGTGCTCAACGATCCCGGTGGTTCCGGCAGTCTCGCGTCGGTCACCGAACGAAACGTCGCCGACACGATCCACGCCGCCGAGCTGTGCCCGGGCGAGTGCATCTTCATCGAGGTCGACGTCCCAGTCGCCGTCGGCGGCGGTGACGATGTGCCAGATCTCGTCGACCTCGCCGACGACGCCGAGTAGGCGCGACCGGGGAGAACGCACTCCCCAGCCGCACGGAGGTCGCCGGCGTCGCCGGGCTCAGAGGTAGAAGCCGAAGACGTCGACGATGACGTCGGTGCTCCCGGTCTGGTTGCCGCAGAAGACCTTGATCTGCCGTTCGGCGTCGATCGGAATCGTGATCGAGTTGGCGATCTGGATGTCACCGGGGCCCCAGTTGAGCAGTGATGTCTCGGTCGAGTCCGTGTCGCCGGCGGTGACCGACAGGAAGTTCGGGCCGGTCATGTTCGCCGCCGTCACGTTGATCTGCACGGCAGTGGCACCGGCAGGAATCGCGTCTGCGATCGTGACCGTGCCATCAGCGCTGTGGCCGTCGGCGACGCTGATCACCCGCGTGCTGTTCGGCTCCATCAAGCCCCGCTCGGCGTAGTTCGGCTGACGGGAGTCGTAGGCGCGCTGGGGATCGATTGCGTGGTACGAGCCGGCGGTCGGTGTGCCGGCGAGCTTGACGAATCGAACCTCGTCGGGGGTGCCGGTCGGCACCGTGAACCACAGCGTGCCGTCGCTGTCGACGTAGATCTCGCCGGCCACGTGCTTGCCGGGCGTCGGGCCGGCCACACCACCGGCGAGCAGCAGCAGGTGCGCACCGTTCGGCGAGGCGACAGCCTGCGCGGTCGGTACCGGGTCGGTGTCGGCGGCGGCCGCCGGCGACAGATTTGCCGCAACCACGCCGAATCCGGCTGCGGTGGTCGTGGAGCCGTGGACGCCGTTGGCGATGGTGTCGTCGCCGTAGCCGCCGACGCCGGCCGGGAACGGCGAGTTGGCTGGTGGAACGTAGCCGCCGGCACTGAATGCGCTCGGGCCTTCGGTCGGCGGGGTGCCCGGCGTGAAGTCGATGATCGTCGGCGATGTCGATTCGACGGTTTCGCCGGCGTTGACGGAGTCCCCGTCTGCGGCAGAGACACCGCCGTTGTTCAGCAGGACGGCACCGGCTGCGGCGCCGGCTCCGCCGATGGCGATCTTGCGCAGGAGGGCGCGTCGATCGTTCGGGGTCAGGTCGGTGTCGGGGGTGTCGATGGTGTTGCTCATGGGGGACGCTCCTGTGATGGCGGGATTCACGGTTGGGTTGGGTTGAACGACCAGCGACATCACGTCGAGTCGTCGTCATCGAACTGTAACCCAAATGCAATGTCTCGTGACCGCGGCGCTGCTGGACGGCTCGGCGATCTCACCGAGCAACTGGGCCCCGCTGTCCGGTGGCGAGCGGCCGGCGTAGAATCTCACCGATGCCGATGAAGACCGAGTGCAAGAACTTCGAGAGCCGCACCTATCCCAACGGCGACACGGTTCGGAAGTGCAACCTCGATCTCGCCCCCGATGCTCCCTGGCGATGCCCGGAGAGCTGTCCGAAGTACGAGCGCCGCCTGGCCGACGTCGCCTGGACGCACGGCACACTGATCGTGCCACCGACGCCTCCCGAGCCGCAGGGACTCGACGACGGGACCGCCGCGGCGATCCTCGACGAAGCCGAGGGCATCCTGAACGCCGTTGGTTCCGACATCCGCGCTGAGGTCGAGGCCGAGCGCGAGGCGGCCAACGCCGGGTTCTTCAAGCGCATCTTCAAGCGCAAACGCTGACACGTCGCCGGCCCGTTCCCGAGCGACCAGACGACCTAGCGTCAGCTCGCAATGGCTGATGTCGCGCCGACCGGAGTCGGCGCCCCGACGGGGGATCACGGGCGGTTCCCGGGTTGGTGGGTCGTCGCCGGATGCTTCACGGTCCTCACCGTCTCGTCGGGGCTCGGCTTCTACGGCCTCGCGGTCTACCTCAACGCCTTCAGCAAGGAGCGCGAGTGGCCGCTCAGCACCATCTCGCTCGCCACCACGGTGTTCTTCGTGGTGGGCGGCATCGTCGGGGTGTGGGTCGCGCGGTGGATAGCTCGCTACGACGTTCGATTCGTCATCGCCGCAGGGGGTGTGGTCGGCGGCCTCGCACTGGGCGTTCTCGGTCAGGTCGAGCACCAGTGGCAGCTGTTCGTCGTCTACGGAGTCTTTGCTGCGGGATGGGCGGCAGCGGGCTTGGTGCCGGCCACCACGGTGGTGACCAGGTGGTTCCACGCCAAACGGTCCGTGGCGTTGTCGGTCGCTTCGACCGGCTTGTCGATCGGCGGCATCGTGATCACCCCGTTCGCCAAGCAACTGCTCGACAGCCAGGGCCTGGAAGCCGGCACGCCGTGGCTGGGTGCAGTCTTCGTGATCGGCATCGTGCCCGTCGGCTGGTTCGTCGTGCGGCCCGATCCGGAATCCGAGGGGTGGGCACCCGACGGGATCCGTCGCGCTGTCGGCGAGGTGGCGCCGCCATTGACCGGCGTGGCGTTCGCGGACGCCGTTCGAACTCGCTTCTTCCTCGCGGTGACCATCGGATTCCTGCTCGCGCTCGGAGCGCAGGTGGGCGGTATCCAACAGCTGGTCAAGCTCGTGGAGGATCGCACCGACGAACGCACCGCACAGTTCGCGCTCACGGCGATCGCCGGCACATCGGTGGTGGCCCGCCTGATCGGTGGGCGCGTCGTGCAGCGTGTGCCGATGATGTCGATGGCGGTCGGTCTGGTTGCCGCGCAGGCGGTGGCGCTCGTCGTGATCGGCGTGGCCGACGTGACCTGGTTGCTGTTCGCGGCGATCGTGCTGTTCGGAGCGACGATCGGCAACGTCTTGATGCTGCAGCCGCTGCTGATCGCCGAACGGTTCGGCGTGCGCGACTATCCGCGCCTCTTCAGCCGGGCGCAGCTCGTCGCGGTCGTCGGAACGGCGGGCGGGCCACTGCTCCTCGGCGCGCTGTTCGACGTGTTCGGCTCGTATCGGGTTCCGTACGCGATTGCTGCTGGCTGTTCGCTGGCCGGCGCCGTCGTGCTCTCACTTGGAGGCCCTGCCACCGTCGTTGCCGACGGTGACGAACACCCCGCGTGACCGCTATCGGTCGACGGCGATGTCGTAGGCACAGGTGTGCGCGCCGCTGGTCTTGTGCGTGACCCGGGCGACGGTTGCGTCGGGCAGCACACCCTGGAGGTACTCGAGTTCGCTGGCGCAGGCTTTGCGGAATCTGCTGGCGACGGTCCAGATCGCACAGTTGTGCAGATTGATCCGGAAGTGATCCTCGGCGAGCTGTTCCCAGTCGCACAGGTATCCCTCCGCGTCGAGGAGTTCGGTGACCCGGGCGACTCGGTCCTCGACGGAGGTGCCGGCAAGGTGCGCTTCGGCGTCGTCGACGAGGCGTTGGCGCCGACGGTCGAACACTCGGTCGACGAGCTCGGGGTCTTCGTCGCCGACGAGTTCGAGCAGTTCGATCGACAGGTCGTCGGAGGTGACGAACAGCGGCTCGGTCCGTTCGGTGGCGCGGTAGCGGTCGGCGGGGCGACCGGTGTTGCCTCGATCCTGGCGGGCCTCGATCAGCCCGGAGGATCGCAGCGCGCCGAGGTGTTGGCGCACCGCGCTGGGGGAGACCTCGAGCGCGGCGGCGAGCTCGTCGGCCGTCGCTTCGCCCAGCCGTTTCAGCGTCTCGATGACGCGGCGCTGTGTCGGCGACAGCGTGGCGTTGGCGGTGGTCATGTGACGATCGTAGCCTCTTTGGAGAGTTTCGCAAGGAAGAACTTGTGAAACGCCATCCGTGCTGGTAGCAAGAGGTGTAATGGCACTGCAACCACGACACGAGACGGGACACGAGACGGGACACGAGACCGTGACGGCCCCGACGGCACCGCCTCGACCGTCGGTAGCGTGGCCGACGGCCGGCACCACCCTCCGCAGACCGTGCGGCCACAGAGAGGAACGGCGATGAGCGAGACCATGCGTGAAATCGAGGAGTTGACCGAGGCCGGCTACCAGTACGGCTTCAGCACCGACCTCGACACCGACATTGCGCCGCCCGGCCTGAACGAGGACATCGTCCGGCTGATCTCTGCAAAGAAGGACGAGCCGGAGTGGCTGCTGGAGTGGCGCCTGTCGGCCTACGAGGCGTGGACGAAGATGGACGAGCCCGACTGGGCCAAGCTGCAGATCGCACCGATCGACTATCAGGCGATCAGCTACTGGGCGGCACCGAAGCAGAAGCCGGTGCTCGACAGCATGGACGACGTCGACCCCGACATCCGCGAGATGTTCGAGAAGCTCGGCATCCCGCTGCACGAGCAGAAGCTGCTCAGCAACGTTGCCGTCGACGCGATCGTCGACTCGGTGTCGGTCACCACGACCTTCAAAGAGACCCTCGCCGAAGCCGGTGTGATCTTCTGCTCGTTCTCCGAGGCCGTGCACGATCACCCCGAACTCGTGCGCGAGCACCTCGGCTCGGTCGTGCCCGTTCGCGACAACTACTTCGCCGCGCTCAACTCGGCGGTGTTCTCCGATGGATCGTTCTGCTACATCCCCAAAGGGGTGCGCTGTCCGATGGAGCTGTCGACGTACTTCCGCATCAACTCGCAGAACACCGGTCAGTTCGAACGCACGCTGATCGTCGCCGAGGACGACTCGCACGTCTCGTACCTCGAGGGATGCACCGCACCTCAACGAGACGAGAACCAACTCCACGCCGCCGTGGTCGAGCTCGTGGCCAAGGACCGCGCCGAGATCAAGTACTCGACCGTGCAGAACTGGTACCCCGGCGACGAGAACGGTGTCGGCGGCATCTACAACTTCGTCACCAAGCGTGGCCGCGCCCACACCGACGCCAAGATCTCCTGGACCCAGGTCGAGACAGGATCGTCGATCACCTGGAAGTACCCGAGTGTGATCCTGCAGGGTGACCGTTCGGTCGGCGAGTTCTACTCGGTCGCGCTGTCGGCGCAGCGCCAGCAGGCCGACACCGGCACCAAGATGATCCACATCGGCAAAGACACGACGAGCACGATCATCTCGAAGGGAATCTCGACCGCCCACGGTCAGAACACCTACCGAGGTCTCGTCAAGGTGATGCGCTCGGCGGAGAACGCCCGCAACTACACCCAATGCGATTCGCTGCTGCTCGGCAAGGAATGCGGAGCGCACACGATTCCGTACATCGAAGTGAAGCATCCGAGCGCACAGATCGAGCACGAGGCATCCACGTCCACAGTGGGCGAGGATCAGCTGTACTACTGCCGCCAACGCGGCATGTCCGAAGAAGACGCGATGTCGATGATCGTCAACGGCTTCTGCCGTGAGGTGTTCAACGAACTCCCGATGGAATTCGCCGTCGAAGCTCAGCGCCTGCTGAGCGTGAGCCTGGAAGGAAGTGTCGGCTGATGCTGCACGTCGAGAACCTGACCGCATCGATCGAGGACAAGCAGATCCTCAAGGGGCTGAACCTGGATGTCGGCGACGGCGAGGTCCACGCCATCATGGGGCCGAACGGCTCCGGCAAGAGCACGTTCGCCCATGCGCTGGCGGGCCGCGACGGCTACGAGATCGGTGGCGTCGTCACCCTCGACGGCGCCGACCTGCTCGACATGTCGCCCGAGGCGCGCGCCGCCGCTGGTGTCTTCATGGGATTCCAGTATCCGGTGGAGATCCCGGGCGTCAACAACATGTACTTCCTGCGCACTGCGCTCAACTCGGTGCGTCGTGCCCGGGGTGAGACCGAGATCGGCGCCCGCGACTTCCTGGCGGTCGCCAAGGAGGCGATGGAGCTCGTCGAGATGAAGCAGGACTTCCTCGATCGTGCCGTCAACGCCGGATTCTCCGGTGGCGAGAAGAAGCGCAACGAGATCTTGCAGATGGCGGTGATGCAGCCACGCCTCGCCGTGCTCGACGAGACCGACTCCGGGCTCGACATCGACGCACTGCGGATCATCGCCGGCGGCGTCAACGCCCTGCGCGGTCCGGAGCGTTCGATGATCGTCATCACCCACTACCAGCGCCTGCTCGACTACATCAAGCCCGACTTCGTGCACGTGCTGGTCAATGGACGCATCGTCGAGTCCGGCGACCACACCCTGGCGCTGCACCTCGAAGATCACGGCTACGCCGACTTCGTCAACACCGATCTCAACGACGCCCCCGAGCGCCCGCTCGCCGGCGCCCCATCGTGACGATGAGCGCCACTGCTGCAGCAGCGACTCGCCTCGGAGCGATCGACGTGCTCGACGCCATCTCGCTGCCCACCAAACGTGACGAAGCCTGGCGGTACGCGCCGCATCGCGTCCTCGCCGAGCTGACCTTCGGTCCGACGGTCGCCGGCACGGTCGAGCTGCCATTCGCACTCGACGAGCAGCTCGGCTACCTCAGTGGACCGTGCATCGTCGTGGTCAATGGCGCAGTCGATCGCGAACGCTCGAACCTCGACGGCGTCGACGGGGTGCACTTCGCCTCGCTCGCAGACGTCGCCGGGGCAACCCCCGAGCTCGTTGCCCGTCACGCCGACGGCGTCGACATCGTCGACTCGTTCATGGCGTTCAACCTGGCCTACGGCACCGACGGCGCTGTCGTGCGGGTGGATGCTGACGTCGACGTCACCGCTCCGATCCACGTCGTCGACATCGTCGTCCCCGGATCGGTGACCAACGCGTCGAGTACGGGTGTGGTCATCCAGATCGGGGAGCGAAGCGCTGCCACCGTGGTCGAGACCCGCCTCGGAGCGGGTGCTGAGTTCGGCGGATCGAACGTGCGCACCACGATCGATCTCGCGGCCGACGCAACGCTCGAGCACCTCGTCGTTCAGGACCTCCCAGCGGGTCAGGTGCATCTCGGTCGGGTCGACGCCTGCCAGGCCGAGCGCAGCACACTGCATTTGCGGTCCTTCAACCTCGGATCGTCCTACGGGCGCCTTGCCTGTCATGTGGTCTTGGCCGGCGCCGGCGCCCATGCCGATCTCTCCGGGCTGTTCTTCGGAGTCGGCGATCAGACCCTCGACCAGCAGATCACGGTGGTTCACCAGGCGCCCGATTGCACGAGCCGACAGGTGTTCCGTGGCGTTCTCGACGATTCGAGCACCGGCGTGTTCAACGGGGGCATCGACGTGTGCCCCGGTGCCGACGGCACCGATGCCGAGCAGTCGAACGACAACCTGTTGCTGTCCGACCGTGCCGAGGTGAACACCCAACCGCGTCTCGAGATCCTCGCCGACGAGGTCGCGTGCAAGCACGGAGCCACGGTCGGCCAACTCGACGACACCGCGCTGTACTACCTGCGGTCGCGTGGCATCGGTGTCGGCGACGCTCGGCGGTTGCTGATCAATGGCTTCGCCGACCAGATCGTCGACGACATCAGTGTCGAAACGATCCGCAGCTGGGTCACTCACCGGCTGGGTCACGACCATGACTGAGCCGACCGACGTCGGAGTCGGAGTCGGCGTTCGCAAGGGCTTCGCCCTGCCCCGCGACTGCGAGGTCACGATCGTCCCCGCCGGGCAACGAACCGTTCTCCCGAAGGGCGATCGGGTGACGCTGCTGCAAGCGCTGGGCGGTACCGCCACCGTGAAGACCCGTGAGGGCGAGATGGCGCGGCTCAGCCGTACCGACTCGATCGAGTTCGGTTTCATCGAAGCGCCTGCGGACGGCACCGATCCGATCGCGAGCAACGAGCCGTTCAGCATCGATCGGGTCTGGGAGGCGGCCACAACCGTCTACGACCCGGAGATACCGGTCGACATCGTCGAGCTCGGCCTGGTGTATCGGGTCGACGCCTCGCAGCTCGCCAGTGGTGGCTGGCGAGTCGAAGTCGACATGTCGGTGACCGCCCCGTTCTGTGGGATGGGCGACATCCTGCGCCAAGATCTCCACGATGCCGTCGCCTCGCTCAATGGGGTCGAGGACGTCGAGGTGAAGCTCGTGTTCGACCCGCCGTGGGATGCGTCGCGCCTCTCCGACGTGGCTCGGCTCGAACTCGGCATGATGTGAATCGGCGGCTACCGTCGTCGTCGATGACCGACGAGCCACACCGCAACGTGAGCCGGGTGATCGAGGCCGGCGCCGCGATCGGACTCGACGTCCAGCCCGTGCGCTTCCCCGAAGGCACCAAGACCGCAGTCGACGCAGCAGCTGCGATCGGATGCGACGTCGGGCAGATCGTCAAGAGTCTGATCTTCGCCGTCGACGGCGAAGTCGTCCTCGCCTACGTCAGCGGTGCCAATCAGCTCGACGAGGCAAAGTTGGCGATTGCCGCCGGAGGTGCGACGTGCAGCCGTGTCGACGCCGACACCGTGCGCACGGCCACCGGATTCCCGATCGGCGGCGTGCCGCCGTTCGGGCACATCACCGAACTGCGGGTCTTCGTCGATCCCTCACTGCTCGCACACGAGACGGTGTGGGCCGCGGCGGGCACCTGGCACGACGTGTTCTCGCTGACCCCGGAGCAACTCGTCGAGGCCAGCAGCGGCAGCGTCGTCGAGCTGGCGAGGGTCTGACGTGTTCGACCGCTGGCGACGTCCCCCCGAAGCGCCGGTCGATCCGTGGGACGAGATCCTGGCGCTGCTCTTCCCCGACCGGCTCGACGACGTCCAGAACCACCTCGTCCGGCATGCGATCGGCGACTCGCCGCCGACGCTGAGCGCGGTTCGAGTGGCCCTTGGCGCCCTCGACCAACAGACCAGTACCTCGCCGGTCACGATCAGGTGGAGTCAATCGGATCTCGAGATGGTCGATCTCGACGGGCTGCAACTCGCGGTCGATCGGGCCGACGCATCGGTGTCGGTCCAGATCGCGGACGGAGCGTACGAGCCGCACGTCGCTGCCACGCTCGACCGGTTGCTCGGGCCCGGTGATCTGTTCGTCGACGTCGGAGCGAACGTCGGGTACCACGCGTTCAGGGCATCGCAGCGGGTCGGCCCTCACGGCTGGGTGATGGCCGTCGAAGCAAACCCGGAAAACGCGCGATTGATCGCGTACACGATCGCCGCCAACGAGCTGACGAACGTCGAGTTGGTGCCGCTCGCGTTGGCCGGTCGTCGGGGGTTCGTCTCCTTCGGGACGCATGTGGGCTCCAACGGCGGCTTCCTGCCCGACGATCAGGCCACGACCGGGTCGGGCCGGGGCACGATCGTGCCGACGCTCGCGCTCGACGACGTCGATCTCGACCGTGTGTCGGTGATCAAGATCGACGTCGAGGGCGCCGAGGCCATCGTGATCGACGGTGCACTCGACACCATCGAGCGGCATCGGCCGACGTTCGTGATGGAGTTCTCGCAGGAGATGACCTCGCGAGTCTCGGCTCGCTCACCCGAGGATCATCTGCAGCGATTCATCGATTGGGGCTACTCGATCGCCATCGTCGACCGAGCGACGTTCGAGCCGAACCCGGTCGGCTCGGTTGACGAACTCCTCGCCGGTTGGGGCGATTTCCTCCGCATCGAGGACCTGCTGTTGCGTCCATCGGACTGACCGCGCTCGAGCGGTGAGCGAACGACGCAGATGTGGTGGGTTCGCTCATCGGAGCCTGTGCAACTGAGGCTCAGGAGCGATCGAGCGCCTCGGCGAGGGTGTTCCAGCCGAGCACGGCGCACTTGATGCGCACCGGGAACTTCACGACGCCCTGCAGCGCTTCGAGGTCACCGAGATCGATGTCGTCGTCACCTGGCTGCGCTTCGACGTCGTCCAGGCCCATCATCGACCGGAACCGCCGGATCATGGCACGGGCTTCGCCGACGGACTTGCCGATGACGGCCTGGGTCATCATCGATGCCGACGACTGCGAGATCGAGCAGCCTTGGCCACCGATCTTCACGTCGGTGACGACAGCGTCGTTTCCCTCGCCGTCGACGAGGAGGTACAGCGTGATCTCATCACCGCACAGCGGGTTGTGGCCGCGTGACTCGATGGCTGGCGGAGATTCGAGTTCGCCACGGTTCCGCGGCGTGCGGTAGTGGTCGAGAATGATCTCGCGGTAGAGGTCTTCGAGGCCCGACATCAGAATCCGAAGATATCGGTTGCACTGTCGAGTGCATCGGCCAGGGCGTCGACATCGTCGGTGCCGTTGTACAGATAGAAGCTCGCTCGGGTGGTCGATTGCACGCCCAGCACCTGCATCAGCGGCTTCGCGCAGTGATGGCCGGCGCGCACGCACACGTTGCGTTCGTCGAGGATCTGGCTGACGTCGTGCGGGTGGAGGTCGCGGAATGCGAAGCTCAGCACGCCGCCACGGACGGCGGTGTCGTCGGGGCCGTAGATGGTGATCTCGTCGCCGAAGCGTGCGTTCAGGGTGTCGAGCGCATAGCGCGTGAGGTCGATCTCGTGTTGGCGGATGTCGTCCATCCCGAGGTCTTCGAGGAACTCGACAGCAGCGCGGAGACCGACAGCCTCGGTGATCGGCGGGGTGCCGGCTTCGAACTTCGCCGGAACCGGCGCGGTGGTGTAGCCGTCGAGGGTGACGGTGTCGATCATGTTGCCGCCGCCGAGGAACGGGGCCATCGAATCGAGGAGCTCCATCCGGCCCCACAGCATTCCGATGCCCGACGGTCCACACATCTTGTGGCTGGAGAACGCGACGAGGTCGGCGCCCCACGCCTGCACGTCGGTGGCGTTGTGCGGGACGTATTGACAGGCGTCGACGACGGCCAGAGCTCCGGCGTCGTGGGCCGCGGCGCACAGCTGGGCAACGGGTGGGATCGTGCCGAGCACGTTGCTCATCGCCGTGAACGAGAACACCTTGGCGCCGTCGAGCAGTTGGTCGAGGTTGCTGAGATCGAGCTGGCCGTCAGCGGTGAGCGGCACCCAGCGGATTTCGATGCCGATCTCGTCGCGCAGCATCTGCCACGGGACGATGTTGGCATGATGCTCCAGGTGGGTGAGCACGACGACGTCGCCCTCGTGCAGATTGCCGACGCCCCACGACCGCGCGATGAGGTTCATCGACTCGGTGGCGTTCTTCGTGAACACGACCTCGTCGGCCGACGACCGCGTTGATCAGCCGGGCGACCGCCCGACGCCCTCCTTCGTACGCTTCGGTCGCTTCGCCGGCGAGGCGGTACGAGCTGCGGTTGATCGGGGCATAGGAGTTCTCGAGGAACTCGCTCATCGCGTCGATCACCTGGCGCGGCTTCTGGGAGGTGTTGCCCGAGTCGAGGTAGATGAGCGGTTTGCCGTCGATCTCGCGGGCCAGGATCGGGAACTCCTTGCGCACTCTGTCGAGGTCGAACGCCATGGATCGATCCTACCGGCGCGCCCAGACCGGTGGCCCCGGCGCCCGGTCGCCGTGTGAGCGAACGGTCAGCGCGCGCGTTCGATGTGTTTGGCGACCAGGTTCTCGAGGGCCTCCTGGCGGCCGCTGGTGCGGGTGGGCTCCTTGTCGTTCGCCAGTTGGGCGTCGTGGAGGCCTTGCAGGGTCGTGCCGCCGGTGATGTCGGTGGTGACTGTCCCAGCCGGCGTAGCGGTCGGCGAGGCGGCGGTCGAGCTCGCCGTCGTCGATGATCGATTGGGCGACGAGCAACGCCCGCGCCATCGTGTCCATGCCTCCGATGTGTGCGTGGAACAGGTCGTTGCGGTCGCTCGACTGGCGGCGCAGCTTGGCGTCGAAGTTCATGCCGCCCGATGTGAAGCCGCCGCCGCGCAGGATCTCGAGCATGCCGAGCGTCATCTGCTCGACGGAGACCGGGAATCGGTCGAGGTCCCAGCCGAGGCGGTCGTCGCCGGCGTTGGCGTCGACCGAGCCGAAGATGCCGGCTGCGACCGCTGAGGCGATCTCGTGGGCGAAGTCGTGCCCGGCGAGCGTTGCATGGTTCACCTCGATGTTGACCTTCACCTCGTTCTCGAGCCCGTACTTCTGCAGGAAGGCATGGACCGCGGCGACGTCGTAGTCGTACTGGTGCTTGGTCGGCTCGAACGGCTTCGGCTCGATCAGGATCAGTCCCTCGAATCCGATGGCGTGCTTGTGTTCGACGACCAGGTTGAAGAAGCGGCCGAGCTGGTCGAGCTCTCGTCGGAGGTCGGTGTTGAGCAGCGTGTCGTAGCCCTCGCGGCCGCCCCACAGCACGTAGTTGGCGCCCCCGAGCCGGTGCGTCGCGTTCATGCAGTGGGCGACCTGTGCAGCGGCGTAGCGGAAGAGGTCGGGGTCGGGATTGGTCGCGGCCCCCGCCTGGAACCGAGGGTGTGAGAACAGGTTCGCGGTGCCCCAGAGCAGCTTCACGCCTGTGCGCTCCTGATGGTCGGCGGCCAGCTCGACCATCTCGTCGAAGTTGCGGCACGACTCGGCGAACGTCGAGCCCTCCGGAGCGATGTCGCGATCGTGGAAGCAGTAGAAGGGCGCGCCGAGCTTCGAGACGAACTCGAACGCCACCTCCATCTTCTCCTTGGCAGCCTCCATCGGGTCGCGGGCGGGATCGAGCCAGGGGCGGTCGAGCGTGCCGGCTCCGAAGATGTCGATGCCCTCGGAGTTGAACGAGTGCCAGTACGACACCGCGAAGCGCAGGTGTTCGGCCATCGTCTTGCCGGCCACGACGCGATCGGCGTCGTACCAGCGAAAGGCCAGAGGGTTGTCGGAATCGGGTCCCTCGTACGAGATCCGATCGATGTCCGAGAAGAAGTCACTACTCATGTCGTGGCACGTCCTGTGTCGTGGTCGGTGGGTGTCCGTGGCCCAAGGGCACGTTTGTTGACAACTATGACAAATGTGTCCGTAGAATGCAAACCCATGTCTGCCGCCGCTCGAACGCCACATCTCCGGCGTTCGAACCTGGCGCTCGTGCTCGATGAACTGCGGCGTCGAGGGCCGCGGTCGCGGTCGCAGCTCGTGAGCGCAACCGGTCTCACGCGAAGCGCCATCGCAGGGCTCGTCGGAGAGCTGGCGGCACTGAGCCTCGTGATCGAGGAACCGTCGGAGTCCGACGGACGGCCCGGCCGTCCGTCGCCGGTCGTGCGGATCGACGATCGGTCGATCGGCGCCCTTGCGATCGAGGTCTTCGTCGACGAGATCGGTGCCGCGATCGTGGCACTCGACGGTTCGGTCGTCAGCAGTGCCCGACTCGCACGGTCGAGGGACCGGGTCACCGTTGACGCGACCATCGCCGACGTCGCGGTGCTGCTCGCCCAACTCGACGACAGCGCCGTCGACGGCGAGGAACGGCGCCTGATCGGCTGTGGCGTCTCGGTGCCCGGGCTCGTTCGCGACATCGACGGGGTGGTCGTCGCGGCGCCGAATCTCGATTGGATCGACGTCGCCCTCGCCGACGTGCTCAGCTCGGTGCTCGCCGACGATCTGCCGGTCTCGATCGGCAACGACGCCGACCTCGGTGCCCTCGCCGAATCCCGATTCGGGGCCGCCGTGGATTCCGGCCAGATGGTCTTCGTCTCGGGTGAGGTCGGCGTCGGAGGTGGGCTCGTCGCTGCCGGCCGCCCCATCGTCGGGGCACATGGATTTGCCGGAGAGATCGGTCATCTCCCGGTCAATCCCGACGGCCGACGATGCCGCTGTGGGTCGGTCGGTTGTTGGGAGACCGAAGTCGGCGAAGCCGCACTCCTGGAACGAGCGGGGCTCGACCCGGACGGCGGTCGAGCGGCGGTCGATGAACTGCTCGAACGGGCCGACGCCGGCGACCTCGCCGCCACTGCCGCACTCGCTGTCGAGGCGCGCTGGCTTGCGATCGGTATCGCAGGTCTCGTCAACGTGCTCGATCCCGACACCGTGGTACTCGGAGGGCTCTTCGCCCGGATCCTTCCGTCGATTCGTGCGTCGCTCGACGACGAACTGGCCCTGCGCCGTTACCGAACGGCGCAGCGCGACGTTGCGGTGGTCGGTGCGGATCTGGGCTCACGGGCGGTGACCGTGGGCGCCGCCGAGTTGGCGTTCGGCGCACTGCTCGAGGATCCGGCCCAGGTGATGATCCGCGCTCGCGTCTGAGCGATCGGTGGCGACCGGGGCGTGCGCGTCACCCTGTCGGCGGTCGACGTACGGTGGGCTCGGGATCACCACGCACGACGGTCGCGAACTGGTCGGCGTCGACGGTGATCCACTCGCCGACCTCTCCGTCGGGCCAGGTGACACGAAGCTCGGCGGTGTCGGCATCTCCGAGTCCGGCATGGATCCAGCCCGACTTGCCGCCGACGTGACCGCCCCCGATCGTCACCTCGCGGACGGTGGTTCCCGAGTCGGTTCGTAGCTCGAGCCACGCCCCGATCGCGTCCACGTTGGGGGTGGGCTGTTCGAGTTCGACGGCGAGCCAGTGGCCCATTGGCGTCGTCTCCGATGCATCGCCGCTGCCGACGTTGCGCCACAGAGAGGCAGCTGTCTCCCGGTTGACGACGACGAGGTCGAGCAGGCCGTCGAGATCGAGGTCGACGAGCGAGGCGCCCCGAGAGCGCTCGAACCCGACGATGCCGGCGGCTTCGGCGCCCTCGACGAAGGTGCCGTCCGGCTGGCCGATGAGCAGGTTGTTCGGATCGCGCATCGCATGGTCGGTCTGGCCTTCGACGTTGCCCTTGGTCACGAAGAGATCGACGAAGCCGTCGTTGTTCACGTCCTCGAACTCCGGGTGCCAGGCGGTCGACGGGAGCACGTCGCCGCCGACGTACGGCCGCTGTGCCGTCACGCCACGACGCAGCGCGATGTCGCTGTAGGTCGGAGCGGCTGGTCCGGCATCGAGCGATTGGAGCTTGTTGTCGCCCTGACTCGTGATGAACACCTCAGGCAGGCCATCGCCTGTCAGATCGCGACTCGCAAGCCCCATGCCCCACACCTGCAGCGGCCGCCACCCTTCGGCCTGGGTGTAGAGCCGTGGCGCCTCGCCGGGAGCGATCGCCCAGAGCTGCTCGCTCCCGTCGGTGTAGTAGTGCCGATCGTTTGCGAGCCGCAGGTCGCGCTGCCCGGTTCGGCTCCAGTCGCTGAACAGCATCGACAGCGTGCAGTAGCCGGGCGTGAGGGGGATCGGATCGCCGTAGGCGTCGCCGTCGGGCCGGACGAGCGAACTGTCGCCACAGGTTGTCAGGTCGTCCTGGAGGTACGTGCCGAAGGCCAGCGTCGGCAACGCGTCGGCGCCCTGCCATGTGGCGCTGAACGCCGTCGTCCAATCGTCGCCGCCGTCGATGCCGAGCGCGTCGGTCGCTAGCTCGAAGCGGCAGTCGCCGAGCCCGCGCAGGACCTCGTTCTCGCCGTGACGCAGCACGACCAGATCGAGATTGTCGTCGCTGTCGATGTCGATCGGATAGGCGCCGGTCACCGCCGCGAGGTCGGTGACCGGCGACCGCACTGCCTCGAACTGCAGCGTGCCGCCTGTCGAGCTGGTGTTCCGGTAGAGCGCCGCTGGGGAGGATCCGCCCGCGAAGTACAGATCGGGGAACCCGTCGTCGTCGCAGTCGAAGGCCGCTACGCCTCCCCCGACGAAGTAGTCGAAGTCGCCGGTGTAGGCGTGATCGACGCCGGAGTCGGCGGTGTCGTCGACGAATCGTGGCGGGGGCGCCTCCGTCGTCGACGCCTCGGAGCTGTCTGTTCCCTGCGCCGAGACGACGAGTGCACCGACGCCGACGAGCACCACGACGGGTGCCGCGACCATCCACCACGGCGGGCGACGTCTGGCCGTGGTGTCGCCGGATGCCGGAGGCGCGATCGGGTCCGAGCTGGTCATCGCAGTAGATTCTCGCGCCGCATGAGTCCACCAGCACATCACCGCCGCCCGCTGGCCGGTTTGACGGTCGCCGCCGTGCTCGTCGTGGCACTCACGGCGTGCTCGAACGACGAGGCAGGCTCGACGGTCGAGGGATGCACGCGCGCCGATCTCGGCGGCCACAGCGTGGCGCGGGTGTGGGACGACACGACCCTCGAGCTGATCCGCCAGGTCGTGCCGGCACCCACCGTGCACGCCCGGAACCTGTTCCACACCTCGGCGGCGATGTGGGATGCGTGGGCTGCCTACGACCCGACCGCCGACGGGTACTTCGTGACCGAGAAGCACACCGCTGACGACGTGCAGGCCTCCCGCGAAGCAGCGATGAGTCAGGCTGCCTACCGCATCCTGCTGTGGAGATACGCGACGGTCTCCGACCTGCCCGCGGCGGTAGAGCAGCTCGATGCGGTGATGGCGGAACTCTGCTACCCGATCGATGATTCCTCGACGGATGGTGACGGCCCGATCGCACTCGGCAATCGGATCGCCGACGCAGTGATCGAGTTCGGTGCGACCGACGGGGCACTCGAAGACGAACGCTATGTCGACAGCTCGTACCGGGCCGCGAACGAAGCGATGGTCGTGAGCGATCCCGGCACGATCATGAGCGATCCGAACTCGTGGCAGCCGCTCTCGCTGGGTCTGCAGCTCTCCCAGAACGGCCTGCCGATTCCCGGCAACGTGCAGGAGTACATCGGTCCGCACTGGGGCTACGTGACGTCGTTCGCGCTCCCGGAGTCGCCCACGGGGACGCCGATCGATCCCGGTCCACCGCCGAGGCTCGGCGACCCGGCCACCGATGCCGAATTCAAGCAGGCGGCGCTCGACGTGCTCCGCGACAGCTCGCTGCTCGACCCGTCGCAGTCCGAGGTGATCGACGTCAGCCCGGCGTCGATGGGCGACAACGTCATCGGGACCAACGACGGATCGGGCTACGACCTCAACCCGGCGACCGGCGAGCCGTACGAACCACGGCCCACTGTGGCCGCCGACCTCTACCGGGCGATCGCCGAGTACTGGGCCGACGGGCCGACGTCCGAGACGCCGCCGGGCCACTGGAACCTGCTCGCCAACAGT
This sequence comes from Ilumatobacteraceae bacterium, assembly GCA_963716095.1. Classification (GTDB taxonomy): domain Bacteria; phylum Actinomycetota; class Acidimicrobiia; order Acidimicrobiales; family Ilumatobacteraceae; genus Sva-07. The sequence continues at coordinate 120,317 of CAVQSV010000008.1, forward strand.
CTCGTCGACACCCCAGGGTTCGAACGGCGCTTCCGTGGTGAGGGGCCCGAGCTCGACCCGCTGGAGTGGGACGTCAAGACCTACTTCGCGCTCAACGGGGCGGTGCACGACGCGGCGATCGCCGGGTGGGGACTGAAGGCGTTCTACGACTCGGTGCGTCCCATCTCGATGATCCGGTACATGGGTGGACTCGGCCAGTCGAGCGATCCGGACGGTCCCTCGTACGATCCGGACGGCCTCCCGCTGGAGGCGGGCCTCGTCGAGGTGATCACTCCGGAGTCGAGCGCCCCCGGTGGACGACACGAGTCACTCGCCGATCATGTCGGCGAGATCGCCGTGTACGCCTGGCGCGGCAGTCCCGAGGACCCCGAAACCGAGACGAGCGGGGTCGGATGGATCCGAGCCGTCGACTGGGTGCCGTACCAACGCCCGACGTTCGTGACGCCGTCATTCGCCGGCTACGTGTCGGGTCACAGCACGTTCAGCCGGGCCGCGGCAGAGGTGCTGACGGGTCTCACCGGAACGCCCTACTTCCCGGGCGGGCTCGCGACCTGGACGGTCGAGGAGGGGGAGCTGCTGCACGAGGAAGGTCCGACCGCGGACGTCGAGTTGCAGTGGGCGACCTACTACGACGCATCCGACCAAGCGGGCATCTCCCGGCTCTACGGGGGCATCCACATTGCGCAGGACGACATCGAAGGACGCATCATCGGTTCACAGGTCGGGTTGGGCGCATGGGAGTTGGCGCAGACCTACTTCGACGGCACCGCAGAACGTTGACGTCGCGAACAAATGTGACTTTGGGTCCTTTGCTCGCACTCCCCGCGGGGTATACGGTCACTTCGTTCGCCGTTCAACTGACGGCGAATCCATCAACAAGGGGAGAACAGAATGAGAGCACGACGCATTGCGTCAGTCGCAGTCGCAGCAGGGTTGGTCCTTGCTGCCTGCGGTAGTGATGACGACTCGTCATCGTCCGATACCGAGGCGCCTTCGGGCACCACTGGTGACACCACGGCCAGCGATGGCACCGCCGCCAGCGGCGGCGGCGACTGTGTCGTCGGCGTGTCCTGGAACAACTACCAGGAAGAGCGTTGGGCGAAGCAGGACGAGCCGGCAATGAAGGCAGCGATCGAGGCCGGTGGCGGCTCCTATGTGTCCAACGACGCCAAGTCGTCGGCCGAGACGCAGGCGAGCAACATGGAGAACCTGATCTCCCAGGGCGCCAACGTTCTCGTGGTCCTCGCCCAGGACGGCACGGCGGTCATTCCGGCGGTCCAGAGCGCGATCTCGCAGGGCATTCCTGTCGTCGCCTACGACCGGTTGATCGAGGACACCGGCGTCCTCTACCTCACCTTCGACAACCAGCTGGTCGGCGAGATGCAGGCCCAGGCGCTCTTCGACATCCAGCCGTCAGGCAACTGGGTGATCATCAAGGGCAACTCGGCCGACGCGAACGCCGACTTCCTTCGCTCTGGCGCCGAGAAGGTCATCGGTGACGCCGTCGCCGCAGGTGACATCACCATCGTCGGTGAGGACTACACCGACAACTGGGACCCCGCAAACGCCCAGACCACGATGGAGCAGTTCCTGACCGCCGCGGACAACGACATCCAGGTCGCCCTCGTCCAGAACGACGGCATGGCCGGTGGCGCCATCGCGGCACTCGAAGCACAGGGCCTCGCCGGCCAGGTGCCCGTGTCCGGACAGGACGGCGACTTTGCCGCCCTCAACCGGGTGGCGCTCGGTACGCAGACCGTCGACGTCTGGAAGGACGCACGCGAGCTCGGCACGGCTGCTGGTGAAGCCGCCATCGCCCTCTGCGGCAACCCCGACCCGTCGGCAGTGTCCGGTGCGTCGACGTTCGAGACGCCGGGTGGCAACGAGCTCAGCTCGATCTTCCTGGAGCCGATCCCCATCACGCAGGACAACCTCGACGTGGTGGTCGACGCAGAATGGATCACCGTCGATGAGCTGTGCGCAGGCGTCGAATCCGGTTCGGTGGCGGCCTGCCCCTGACCCGGGGTGGAATGACACCAACTGAAACTGCACAGTGAACAGAACGTGCCTCTCGTCCGTGATTCACGGGCGGGGGGCACGTTTGGTGTACAACAGGGATCGTATGACGAGGGGGACTGCACATGACTGACGCGAACACCGAAGTTCCCGACGGCCAGCCGTCGGAGCCGCCGCCTTCCGTTACGGCACCGGCACCGGCACCTGTGCCGTCGTGGCGCTCGAGTCTCG
>CAVQSV010000009.1:0-6882 GCA_963716095.1 Ilumatobacteraceae bacterium
CTCTGCGGAGACGACTCCCCCTCGAAGGCCACCCCCACGCCATCGGTGCGTGGACAACGTCCGGTTGTGGACCATGTCTGAGACGCCGCTCGGACGGCGGACCGATGTCTATGAGGCAGTTCGGCTGATGGTGCGGTACACGGTCGGTCGTGACACCGAGAACACCTCACCGAGGTCCGAGATCGTGTACTCGCCGGTCTAGTGCATCCTCTTCAGCTCCCGCTGCTGCATCGGAGACAGCTTCGGCTGACGACCCTTCAGCTTGCCCTGCGCCCTTGCGACGGCCATCCCTTCGCGGGTGCGCATCCGAATCAGGTCCACCTCGAACTCGGCGAACGTGGCGAGGATGTTGAAGAACAGCTTCCCCATCGGGTCGTCAGGGTCGTAGATCTGGCCGCAGGCCGTCGCCACCGAGGATCAGTTCATCGTCGCTGCAGAGGTGACCAACCACGCCCACGATGCCCCATCGTTTGAACCGCTCGTCGCAGTGACGAAACGGAATTTGCGCAACGCTGGTGAGAAGCGCCGTGTCCGGCGTGTTCTTGCTGACGCTGGCTACTGGAGCACCGACAATGTCAACCTCGCCGGAGTGGAATCGGTCATCGCCCCCGGTCGTGCTCGCAAGCTCACCAACATCGCTGAGACCGACCAGCAACGCTCGGCCCTTCTCGCCAGAGTCGAATCCGGTGAGATCGACAGCGGTCAGGCAGCCGAACAGCTCGGCGTCACCCGGGCACGGGTGAACCAGTTGCTACGCGTCCGCCGACGCGGTGAACCCGAGTCGCTCACCACCGCAATGATGGCCAAGCTCGACACTCCGAGCGGCAAGAAGCTCTACAAGAAGCGGGCCGCCACTATCGAACCGGTCTTCGCCCAGATCAAACACAACCGACGGATCCGAACCATGTCCTGTCGCGGCCTTCGAGCAGTCGACAGCGAATGGAAACTGATCTGCGCCACCCACAACCTCCTCAAGCTCTGGCGAATCGCCTGACTCGACCATCAGCGGCTCAAACGCATCGGGACCCAACGCTGAACACCGAGTCCGAGCACGAACAATCAACGTCGTGAACGACTCGATTCGTGCGACAGCCTCCTCGACCCCGCTTTCTGCGACCGTATAGACGGCCAGCCCAGACCCACAGCTTGATACACACGCCCCTCGGCTACCGGCGCACCCGCCCGGTATCAGGCACGTCCGCGCTCGGTTACCCGCTCCTGAATGTGCGACGGCTGCAATTTGGGTAGCACTTGTGCTACGCTTCGATTCATGGACACCGTTGGTCTTCGTGAACTCCGTCAAGATGCATCAGAACTGATCCGACGCGTCGAGACTGGCGAGCAGATCGACATCACGGTCGCTGGGCGGCTCGCTGCTCGAATTGTTCCAGTGACACCGAAGCGTTGGCAGACCTGGGACGCCATCGCAGACCTGTTCCACGGGCCACCCGACACGAGCTGGGAAAGCGACCAGGAACTCGTCGATCAATCGATCACGAACCCCTGGGACGACGCGTGAAGGCACTGCTCGACACCAGCGTGCTGATCGCGACAGACGTTCCCACCCTCGACGGCGAACTGGCCATCAGCTCCGCCTCAATCGCAGAGCTTCACTTCGGTGTCATGGTGACCGCTGACGATGCAACCCGAGCGGAACGGCTGAGAAGGCTGACAATGCTGCAACGGAGCTTCGATTCGCTGCCCATCGACGACCAGGTCGCCGCAAGCTACGGACGACTCGCTGCTGCCGTGGCCCATGTCGGACGCCAACCACGATCGCGTGTCTTCGACCTGTTGATTGCTGCAACAGCGCACGCTCACGAAGCGCGCCTGTACACCCGCAACGCCGCAGACCTCGTCGGCCTCGATGACCTCATAGAGATCGTTGCGGTCTGACGACGCGGCTTGGAACTCCGCACGTCGAAGCGCCATGGATCCGCAAGCGTGCGACGTAGCAACGCAAACCCGCTCGAGAACAACACATGACCGAGCAAACTCAACCCGCTCCTGATCGGCACGTACGCGATCGGCTACCCGCTCCTGAATGTGCGTCGGTGTCGACCTTTGAGACTGGTCAGGGTGAGTCCCATCTCGTGGTGTAGGAGTTCGTCGACATCACCACGGTGTTGATGGTCATCGTGCGATTCTCGAAGTAACCACACTTTGAGAGGAACACCGCACGATGACCACCTATGAGTCTGCCCTGTCCGAACTGTCCGGTCGACTGATCGGCACTGGATCCAACCTGACCAACTCGCTCAGCGAGATCTTGGCTGCTGCGTTGCAGGAGCTGATCGAGGCCGAGTTGACCGCAGCGATCGGAGCCGCACCGGGCGAACGAACCGAGGACCGCCTGGCGCAACGCAACGGTCACCGCCCGAAGTTGTTGACGACCCCGGCCGGTGATGTCGACATCGCCATCCCGAAACTACGGACCGGGTCGTTCTTCCCGGAGCTGTTGGAGCCTCGTCGACGGATCGACCGGGCGTTGTGGGCGGTGATCATGACCGCCTACGTGACCGGCACCTCGACACGCAAAGTCGACGACCTCGTCAAAGCACTCGGCTGCGACTCCGGCGTCAGCCGCTCGACCGTGAGCCGGATCTGCAAAGACCTCGACGCTGACGTCGCGGTGCTGCGCACCCGAACACTCGGCCATCAACCCTTCGTCTACGTCTGGTTGGACGCCACCTACGTCCATGTCCGCGAGCACCGCCACGTCGTGTCCAAAGCCGTCGTGATCGCCACCGGGCTGCGCCACGACGGCCGCCGAGAAGTGCTCGGTGTCGACATTGGTGACTCGGAGAACGAAACGTTCTGGACCGAGTTCCTCGGCGAGCTCAACGCCCGCGGACTCACCGGGGTGAAACTCGTGACCTCCGACGCCCACGCCGGCTTGGTCAAGTCGATCGGCCGCTGCTTCCAAGGCTCCACCTGGCAACGCTGCCGCGTGCACGCGATGCGCAACATGCTGTCAGCTGCACCCCATCCCCAGCGTCAGCTGATCGCGTCGCTGATCCGCACGATCTTCGTGCAACCCGACCATGACGCCGCCGTCGCGCAACTGCGGGCAGTGGTCGATCAGCTCGAGCCGACCGCACCCGGCGTCGCGAGCCGCCTGGCCGGCATGGAAGCCGACCTGTTGGCCTACACCGGGTTCCCACCAGCGCACTGGTCCAAGATCTGGTCGAACAACCCCATCGAACGACTGAACCGGGAACTGAAACGACGAACCGACGTCGTGGGCATCTTCCCCGACACCGCGTCGGTCATCCGACTCGTCGGCGCCCTACTCGTCGAGATCAACGACGAAATGATCGCCGCTGACCGGCGCTACATCGCCGCCGCCTCCGTCGCTGAGATCGACGGAATCCAACCCGAACTACAGTCCCTGCCAGCCGCATCCCGCGACTGACAACCAACAGAGAACCGCACGGTCCTCCTACACCACCACCCGGGACGCGATCTGAGGTCTTGCTCGTCGGTCGAGCATCGGGCGTATCCAATCAGTGTTTCATCCATGCAAGAACCGTGCCGCGCCCAGTCGCCCGATCCCTCGGCGAGCGTCCGAAAGCCACCCGTCATGTGAGGCAGATCTCGGCGAACCGTTCTTCGGGCCATGAACCAGCGTCTCGCGTCCGGTAGCGGTACCTCATCCGAGACGGCTGACGTCAGCGATTGTCGAGCGCCCGACAGTGACCTACGGATGGACGAGCGGGAGTTCCTCCCAAACAGTGTCCCCACCTCGGCGGCGAAGCTCCTGGTATCGGTCGGCACCCAACTCGAGCGCAACACGATCTTGGGACTCCGAGAGCCGCAGAATATCGAAGCTGGGGGGGCTGACTGATCCGGCCGTGCCACTCGCGTCGGCGTAGCCGGCGAGGGTCGCAGAGGTCTCGAACTCGTCTCGCTTCTCGGCGACCATCGAGAAGAAGTGGGCGTCGAAGGTCCTGTCGAGGACGGTTGTTGCCGCGACGGGTGTGTCGGTGTATTCGGCGACGGCCTCATCGAGCCGGCCGAGTTCGATCATCAGCATGCCGAGTTCCCAGAACGTGGAGCCCCTCCCAGCGAACCGGAAGATGTGATGGGAACGTCGTACAGCGCTCTCCGCCTCGTCGAATTGCCCCAATGCGCGGGCAGCATGAGCTGCGAAGCTGAACAGCATCGCCTCTTCCCACTCGTCGAAGGGCGTATGGGACGAGACGAACGCCATGATCTGGCTGTATTCGCCCTCGATCAGCTGAAAGCAGGTCCGCGCGACGTCGCCATGCACGTTCGCGTTCTCCGACTCGGCAATCGAGACCAACTCGAGGACCTCGGTCTTCGAGGACGCGTCGTTCATCGCCGATGCGGTGAGTACGCGGTTCTGGAGTGGTCCGACCCAGAGTCGGGACCCGGCTTCTCTGAGTGCCAAATGAGCTTCTCGAAACATCTGATCGGCGTGCCGTACGTCTTCGCCCAGGACGTCGGTGGCCAGCGCGTTCGAAAGGAGGCCTCGGTCGGCGCGATCGCACACGGAGAGCAGGCGTTGGACGCGTGGTCGCAGGGAGTCGAGCGTTGCTTCGTCGCCGACATTGCCTGCGTCGATGAATGCGAACGCCAACCCGCGCGGCGCGTTCGGCGAGTCGTCATCGACCAGCGCGAGCGCACCGGTCAGCCACTTGACCGATTCCCGGTACATGACCCGGTTCCAGAAATAGGTTCTGAGATCGGACCCGATCTGGAGCGCGGTTTCACCGCGCTTGGCCTCGATCGCCCACGTCATCGCGGCCCGGTAGTTGCCGAGGTCGTCGGTGGCGAACTTCATGTACTCCGAGTCGGCGCTGTTGAACCGGTCGTCGGCCTCGACCGCCGCCGTGCGGAAGCACTCGGCGTGCCGCTCCCTTGCTTCGTCGGCTTCGTCCGCGTCGACGAGCTTGTCGAGCGCATACTGCCGGACCGTCTCCAGGAGTCGGTATCGGGGGCGCTCCTCGGCATCGAACGTCACGATCGACGCTTCGACCAGTCGACCCAGCAGGTCGAGTACTTCGAAACTCGGCAGCGTCTCGCCGGAGCAGACCTCCTCGGCGGCCTCGAGCGTGAACCCGTCATAGAACACGGCGAGCCTCCGAAGCAGGGCCTGCTCCTCGGGGCTGAGGAGATCGTACGACCAGTCCATCATCGCCTTGAGCGTCCGCTGCCGCTCCACCGCCGTGCGGCTGCCGCCGGTGAGCAGCCGGAATCGGTCGCCCAGGTGTTGTGAGATCTGCTCGACGGACAGCATCTTCAATCGAGCGGTCGCCAACTCGATCGCGAGCGGGATGCCGTCGAGCCTCACGCAGAGTTCGGCGACGGCGGCGAGGTTCGTCTCGTTCACGGCGAACCCGGGCTGGACCAGACGGGCACGTTCGGCGAACAGCTCGACGGCATCGGCCTCGTCGTCGACCCTCAGCGAGGGCACGCGCCAGAGGACCTCGCCCGTCACGGCCAGCCCCTCGCGGCTCGTGGTCAGGATGTGGACGTCCGAACACATCCTGAGCATGCGATCCACGAATTCGGCAACGTCGTCGATCAGGTGCTCGCAGTTGTCGATCACCAGGAGTGCACTGCGGTTCGACAGAAAGCGCACCAGCCGATCCTCTGCCGAAGCCGTGGAGTCAGGAGGCACGGACAGTTCGCTCGACACGGTGTCGGCGAGCAGGCCGGCCTCGCCGAGCCCTGCCAACTCGACGAACCAGGCGCCGTGCTCGAACTCACCGAGCAGCTCGGCGGCGACCTGCAGCGACAAGCGGGTCTTGCCGACGCCTCCGATACCGGTGAGCGTGACGAGCCGAGACTGTCGAACGAGGTCGGCGACCTCCTTGATGTGCCCCGCCCTGCCGACGAAGGTGGACAGTTGGACCGGAAGGTTGTGTGGTGCTCGTTCGAGCGTCCTCAACGGGCGGTCGTCCTCGGCGCCGGTGCAGACGACGCGGTGGAGACGGAGCGGCTCGCCGAGATCCTTGAGTCGGTGCTCGCCCTGATCGACCAGCACCGCGCCCGCGGGAACCTGGTCGCCGACGAGCTGGCGCGCCATGTCGGAGACGATGACCTGCTCGCCGTTACCTGCGTCCATGACGCGGGCGCTGCGAGTGATGGTCGAACCGAAGTAGTCGCCGTCGACCGGCTCCGCCTCACCGGAGTTGAGTCCGATCCGAACCGCCAGCGGCGGCCCATCCCAGGGTTCGAGTGCGAGCGCCGCCGACACGGTCACCGCTGCTGACAATCCGGCCGACCCCGACTCGAACGCTGCCGCGAAACCGTCGCCGGTGTGCTTGAACACGTGCCCGCCGGCGTCGGCCACATGGTCACGGAAGATCTCGTCGTGGCGGGCCAACGAGCGGCGCATGCCCGACGGGTCCGACTCCCAGAGCCGCGTGCTGCCCTCGATGTCGGAGAACATGAAGGTCACGACACCGCTGGGAAGACTCATCCGGGCACGATAACGCTCTTCCCTCGAGGCCAACTGACCCACAACGCGAGGTTCGTGGCATCGTCGATTTCGAGCGATGTGTCCGCGACCCGGATGATGGCAGTTGCGGATGCAGGACAGATCCTCGCCTCCACGGTCGTCACGAATGCCGCCTCGTTCACGAGAATCGGGCCTCAACACTTCGAGGACATCGAAAGCACCTGGGAACTCCACACCGTCGACTGGCCGACCCCTGTTCCAGTGTGCGTCGTGTCGACCGCGATCTCATCAGCTGAAGAGGGCCGGGGCTGGCCGACTTCCGATGCACGGTGACCGTCCGGTTGAGGAACCTCAATCGGACACCCCATGTGTCCGATTAGTGACCGTCTACGGAGAGATCTGACGAACACGTCCGAGCAGTGTCGATGCGGCAGGCCAGGTCCGATGAGTGT
>CAVQSV010000010.1:0-212132 GCA_963716095.1 Ilumatobacteraceae bacterium
TGAGTTGGCCTTGCGGCGGATCGATCCGGGATTCGTCTCATGAGAGGCTCGCCGACGACCGCTCGACCCGCCTCGTCCGGTGGTGGACGCGCCGATATACAACAGGCCTCGACCTGATGACCACCGTGCTCCGCGGCCGCCGAAATCGACAGCGACCTCGCCGAACACGACCGCTTCCGGAGCGACCCAGGGCCGACGTCCCGTATCGGACGCGAACGGTTGGTCCGCGCCTCGGTCGTGGGCGTCCCCGCCGACCTCGGTTGGCGCCACGACCGGCTGCGTGTGCGGGCACGGCCCGTCGTGACAACGATCGTGCTGCCGCTGACGACGGTCGCCCAGCTGCTGCTCGCGGCGTACTACTTCGTGTTCTTCGGCCTATCTCCTCGGCAGTCCCACCTCGCCGACCAACAGGTGTGGGGTCGTTCTCCGTCAGGGTTTCGAGGGCTATGCGACCAGGCTGGAGCGTCCGGCGTCGCGTTCATCATCGCCGGTCTCGGTCTGTCCCTCGCCCTCGCCGCTGCGGCGCGACCGGTCTCGCCGGTCGTCGCCAACGCAGTGACGATTCCGAGCGCCGTGCTCGCGGCGCTGTTCTTCTGGCTCGGCGTCTGGGTCCTCGGATTGATCCTCGGCGCCCGTGGGTGCGGCAACCGACCTCGCGACCCAGCGCCGAACCCGACACCGCCGTGGCCACCGCATCCCGGCTGATCGCCTCCAGCGCGGATGCTCCTCGCCGCGCAACGGTCACATCCTGTGCATCCGGTGCCAGCACCAATGACGACGCCGCGGCGTCTCCGCCACCAGCGCCGGCAGCGCCAACGCCGAGTTCACCGTCGCCGACGACGCCACCTTCTCCCGGTGCACCTTCGCCCGGTGTCGCACTGCAGCAGACGCTCGACGACTGGTTCGGAACGGGCGACATCGGTGGAGCAGTCGCCGCCATCGGCCTCGCCGACGGCACCGTACATGTCGCTACAACAGGAGACGCCGCACCCGGCGAGCCCGCCGAGCCCGGCGACACGATGCGTATCGGCAGCATCACCAAGACGTTCATGGCAGCGCTCACACTCCGCCTCGATGACCTCGGTGTCCTGGACATCGACGACCCGGTCGCCGCCCACCTCCCCGACCTGGGTATCGACGACACGGTGACGATCCGAGATCTCCTCGGCCATACCTCCGGGATCGCCGACCCCGACCCGGCCGAGATCATCGCCCTGTTCCGCGAGGACTCCGGGCAACGATTCGACTACCAGGACCTGATCTCCTTCGCCGACATCCCCACGAGCAGCCGTCCTCATGTCGCCGAGTTCGTGTACGCCAACTCCGGCTACCACGTCCTCGGCGGAGTCATCGAAGCAGCAACCGGCACCGACGTCGCCAGCGCCCTCCGCAGACACATCCTCGACCTGCTGGCTGCGACGCGAAACTCGACCTCGCCGGCGCCGAAGACGTACCGACACCAATCGTGCCCGGCAACGTCGACCTCGACGGCGACGGACACGCGGGCATACATCCGCCGGCATCCCCTATCTCGCCGTCGAAACACACATGTGGACAGCAGGCGCACTCGTCAGCACCGCCGACGACATCATCCGGTTCACACGCGCGCGCTCGCCGGCACCATCATCAGCGACCACGCCCTCGCCCAGATGACCGACACCTCAAGGGCCGAGCACGGCCACGGCCTCGGCATCTTCGATCTCAGAGTCAACGGCCAGACCGTCTACGGAAACAGCGGCGTGGCGCCCGGATTCCACGCAACTTCGCCCACCGCCCAACTGACTCCTCACGACCGTCGTCGTATTCACCAACTGCCCCACCTGCCCCATCGACGGCATCGACACATGGCAACTCCTCGTCGACCTGCTCACCATCGCCACAGACTCTGCCGAGCAGCGTTTCCAGACGCGTCAACTCCTCCTGCGATTCTGGTTGCTCCAACAACGTGGAAGTAGGGACCGGCCCCAACGACAGCGTCACCCGATCGATATTCGCGGCTACGGCAGCCTGTCAGGCCAGGCGCGGCGGTTCCGGCATTTTTCGCAACGGAAGTGCCCATCCATCGCTCAGCATTCGGCCGTGGGCGCAGTTGACGTCAACGACGGTCCACGGTACTCGACATGGACGCACCGTTCGTCGGCGCCACCATCGACACTCAGCTCCCTTCCAGCGCGACCAACATCACCACCTCCCGCCGTCGCAACGATCGCATCACGACCATCACCCACGACCACCAACCCCGACACCAACCCATCCACCACCACGAACGACGGCCCGCTCCTTCACGACCTGCACACGACATCCATCCCGACCCACCGAATATCCGAACACAACACCCAACTCCAATCCGTAAGCACACGTGCACCACAGTGATGCACGGCGTTCGGAACTTTCCGGGCGTGTCTTCGAACGCCCGAATGAGGACGCCTCCGGCAGCTCGTTCGCCGCTCGGGTACGATGAATCCGTGGCCCGTGACATCGTTCGCCAGTGGTCCGAGGAGGAGTTCTTCGCAGACGCTCTCCCTCCGACCGACGATGATGTCCCGATCGCGCTCGACGGTCGACTTCTCGACGCTCCAGAGAAGGTGATCGCCTATCGACGAGATCAATGGTTGGCGAGTCCACCTCTTCGGCCGATGGCTGAAGCGGAGTTCGAGCCAGCGTGAAGCTCGAATCGTTGGTGATCGCCACGGCGTCGAGTACGTGCTCGTCGGGGCGGGCTTGGCGTGCGGGCACATGGAGCGACTCGACCGACCAGCGATATCGATCTCGTGCCGGATGGCGATGACGACAATCTCGCTCGGTTGGCGGTGCGCTTCGTGGAGTTGAACGCACGACTGCACGTTGGCGGGATGACCGACGATGAGGCTCGCCAGCTTCCCGTGCAGCTCGACGCACCGAGACGTGCGACTCGTTCGGCAGGCTCGACCTGGATGACCGATGCTGGGCCGATCGACGTGCTCCGAGACCTCCGCGACCGCAGGGAGGCGAGGTGGCGTTCGATGAGTCGATCACCCGTGGCGTGGATCAGCAGATCGGTGCGGTCGTGGTCCACGTCGCTGCCTTCGACGACATCATTGCATCGAAGGAACACGCTGACCGCGAGAAGGATCGGAGGGCGCTGCCCGAACTCCGAAACCTCAATCGGGAACGCTGAAGCCGACTCCGAGGCGATGCGGGGAACGGTTTCGGTCTCCCGAATCGCGATTCGGGAGGGTTTTCGGGAAGTCGGAAGAGGACCGTTGTGGTCATCAACTTCGACCCAGGAGGACTCCATGACCGACGAGAAGCGCAAACCCGGACGACCACGGAAGTGGTCATCCGACGCCAACGGATGCGGGCGGCCCGAGCCGTAGAGCGGGAGAAGCGATTGGCCGACGAAGAGCGAAGGGAGGCGAAGCGTGCGGAACGGGAGCGAGCGAGCCGCGAGCAGTTCGCCAGTCCTCCGAACGCCGAAGCCGTTACTGCTGCGGGTGCGCCGAAGACAGGCAGCACCTGGATGGCGGTTCACGCCACCTGCGAAGCGAACATCGTGAAGCTGCGGGACGAAGTCCGAGAGCTTGCAGACGAGTACGACGATTCCGTCTTCGACCGGTCGATTCTGGAGCATCAGTACCGGATGGCGGTCGCGCGGATGCAGGAGCATGACCCTGAGGGGATCGCATGGCTCGACGAACAGGTTCGTCGCTGGGAATCGCGCCGCGAGGGTTTCCTCGAAGAACGGCGGCGGTTGCGCCTTGGCGGTCGCAAGGCGCGACACCTCTCCTAGTAAGGGCTACGCCTCTAGCCTTTACTCACGGCGAGCCGGAGTAAAGGCTGCAAGGAGTGACCGCGATGCTGATGGAGCCACGCCCGATGAGCCGATCCGCCCATGCCGCCCATCCGTCGGCCGATGGCGTCGGCGATCTCGCCGTCCGTCGGCTCTCGGAGGCCTTGAGGTAGCGGAGGCTTGCGGCGCTCGAAGCGTGGCCCATGATCGTCATCACCTCCGGAGCGAGGCGCCTGCGGTCGCCGCTTCCGTGCCGGCGAGATGGCGGAGGTCGTGGAAGCGGACGTGGGGGAGACCGACCGCGATCCGGCCTTCGACCAACGCGGAGCGAAGTAGGTGTTGAGCAGCGGGCCGCCTCGCAGCGACGTGAACACGAGCGCGTCGCGCTCGATGTCGTCGACGTACTGCTCGATGTGGACGGCCAGGCGAGTCGCGATCGCCTCGGCGACGGGAACCGTCCGCACGGCGCTCTCGGTCTTCGGCGGGCCGAGCGTCGGCCCCTGGCCCTTGATGTCGTGCAGCGCTCGCAGTCACGCGCAGCTCGCGAGCGCTCGAGGTCGACGTGTTCGATCGTGAGGCCGGCGAGCTCGCCGAAGCGCAGGCCGCTCGCCGCGGCCGTCCAGACCAGGCACTCGAACCTCGGGTGGATCGCGCCGGCGAGCGCTCGAACGTCGTCCCACGTCAGCAGCGGGCGCTCGATCATCCGCTCGGCCGACGCGCCCTTGATGCGGACCGGGTTGCGGGCGATCAGCCCGTCGTCGACGGCGGTCGTCATGATCGAACGGAACAGCCGGTAGATCTTCGCGACCGTGTTGTGGTGCAGGCCGCCCGCTGCGAGCCGGCCGTGCCACGTCCGCACGTCGACCGGGTGGACGTCGCAGAGGCTGCACGTTGGCGAACACCAGAACGATGTGTCGGAGCTGGCCCTCGTAGATCTCGCGCGTCCGCGGACGGACCGGCCGCTCGGCGACCCACCGCGTCGCGTACTCGCCGAACGGGATGCTTGACCGGCGTCGGGATCGATCCAATGCGCCGCGCACCATGTCGGCCTCGACGGTGACGAGCCAACGCCGGGCGTCGGTCTTGCTGGCGAAGGTCGGTCGGCGGCGATCTGTTTGCCGAGGTGCCAGTAGCGCGGCTTGGTAGCGGCCGCTGGGCAGCTTGCGGATGTTGCCGAAGGAACGGGCTCGGGCCATGGTCGGCTCCTCGTGCTCGGTGCCAACTCTCGTAGGCACGTGTAGGCACGACGGCCGTTTCCGAGGCCCTCGGCGTTACACAATTCCCGGCCAAGAAACGACTCTTGACCTGGGGTTTCGCGTGGAGCGGACGACGGGAATCGAACCCGCATCATCAGCTTGGAAGGCTGAGGTTCTAGCCGTTGAACTACGTCCGCAAGAGCCGACACCCTATCGGCGTCGAGTCGCTGACGTCAGTCCAGCATCGCCGAGAGGGCGGTGATCCAGGCGGCACGGATGCGCTCGATGTCGCTGCCGAGCAGTCGCAGATGGATCGTGAACGAGTCGTAGCTCGAGATGACCAGAATCCCATCGACCATCAGCGGTCGATCGGTTTCGGGCAGCGCGCCGAGTTCGTCTGCGAAGTGTTCCGCGATCTGGGTACGGAAGAGTTCGGCAATCTGGGCGATGCCTTCGTCGATCGAGGCGATCGACGGTGCGCGCATTCTCGCCAGCTGCATGGTCCCGTCGACGAGTTGGAACAGCGCGACTCGGGCATCGACGAAGTTGGTGATGCGCTCGGCGAGCGATCCGTCGCCGATCTCCGGGATGTCGGCGAGCGGGCCAGCTTCGGCAAAGGCGTGATCGATCGACGTCCGCACGAGATCGTCGAGGTCGTCGAAGTAGCGGAAGATCGACCGATGCGACACGCCGGCACGGTCGGCGATCTCGGAAGCGCCGGGGTGGAGATTTCCTTCTCGGATGATCTCGAGCAGCGCCGCGATCACCGCTGTTCGATTGCGCGTTCGCCGCAACGTGCGCCCATCGACACGGTCCTCGACGTTCTGAATCGTCGCCTCGCCTGATGTGCTCATTGCCGTACGCTTCCCCGTCTCATGTCGAAGTCAAACGTGCACCGTGCCTCATCCGAGGCAGGTGATAACCGTATCACGCAGGACCCTGATCATACCCTCGTCTCGCGCGTGAAGAAGCTGATGGACAAGGCGTCCGCAACCGCCAACGTGCACGAAGCCGACGCGTTCTCACGCAAGGCCGCGGAGCTGGTCGCCCGACATCGAATCGACCCAGCGGCGCTCGTCGAGCGGGACGACGACGAACTGGCAGTGCGCGAGGTCTCGTTGGGGCGCGGCGCCTATGTCCGAGGTCGGTTGGCGCTGTTGACGGCGGTGGCCGAGGCGCACGATGCGCGCGTCGTGTTCGCCAGTACGCCGACGGGCACGGTCGCCTACGTCGCTGGGCACGTCTCGGATCTCGACGTCATCGAGGTCATGTACACCTCGTTGCATGCGCAGGCGGCGTCGCAGATGTCTGCGGTGCGTCGGTCGACGGGGGCGGCAACGCAGCGATACCGACGGTCGTTCCTGTTCGGCTACGCCGACCGTGTCGCCACGTCGTTCGATGACGTACGCGCTGCCGCAGCGGAGGGGGCCCCGGCAGATGTTGCGGTCGATCGCGACGGACGGTCACTGGCCACGCTCGAACGGGGCCGACGGGTGGAGGAGTTCGTCAGTCAGCGGTTCGGCCGGGTGCGGGCCGCTCGCGGTGCGGCCGGCGCCGAGGTCACCGGGTGGAGCGCAGGGAGCGATGCCGCCCGGCGCGCCGACATCGGTCGAGAACGCCTCAGCGGTCGGCGATCGCTCGGCCCCGGATGAGCGCCGACTGCGGCCGCTCCGAGGTGTACGCCGCCGAAGCCGCCGCCTTCGACGGCACCGACCTCGAAGCCGTCGTCCCGTTCGACGTGGTTGCACAAGCGATCGAATCGGTCGTGTCGGGGGAGTGGTGGCCAGGGCCGCCTGTGGAGGTTCGGCCGGCGCGGCGAGATGCGGCATCGTCGAGCGCCCGTGGCGTCGAGGGCGGGATCGCCGTGATCCGGCTCGCAGCAGGACAGACGACCATTGCGACGGCTGCCCATGAACTGGCTCATGCACTCGCCGGCCCCGCTGCTGGGCACTCACCGACATTCCTTGCTGCCTACCTCGATGTGGTCGCCGTGATCACCAACCTCGACTCGCGGGACCGTCGACATCGTCTCCACGTCGATCAACTGCGCGCCTCCTTCGACGCTGCCCGGCTCGCGGTGGGCGCACGTGGCTGGCCTGCCCCGCCACCCTCGACTGGTTCGGCGATCGCACTGTGAGTTCGAAATCGGTCAGTAGCATGGCCGCCACATCCGGGATGTAGCGCAGCTTGGTTCAGCGCGCCTGCTTTGGGAGCAGGAGGCCGGGAGTTCGAATCTCCCCATCCCGACGACAGCTGCCAGCAATGGTGTGCCGCGTGGTGGCCCCTCAGGGCAGCGCGATGCGCTGGACGGCCATGATCTTGCTGTCGGAGGGCAGCGAACCGATCGTCACCGTCTTGCCGTGGCCGACCGCGTGGATCCAGCGTCGGGAGTCCAGTGCGATGCCGACGTGGGTGATCATGCCCGGATCGTTGGTCGCCGAGGTGAACACGAGGTCACCGGCCGAGATCGATCCGCTCCGCCAGTCGACGGCGGTGCCGAGCTTGGCCAGCGCCCGACTCTGATGCGGCACGCTCAGGCCGACCTGCCGGAATGCGGCGACGACGAGGCCCGAGCAGTCGAATGTCTTCGGGCCGGCGCTGAAGAACTTGTAGGGGGCGCCGACCTGGGCCGTCAGGTACGAGAGCAGGGTGTCCAGCGAACTGCTGGTAGCTCGGGCCGGGCCGCTCGAGGCGCCTGCGGACGGCGCCGCGATCGGGCGGATCGCCGACGGGACGCGCAGGCGCTGGCCCGGCATGATGAGACTCGTCGCCGAGATGTCGTTCGCTGCAAGCAGCGCAGCGAGGCTCACGCCGTTGCGCCACGCGATCAGCGACAGCGCGTCGCCGGCCTTGACGGTGTAGTCGAAACCGCTCGTCGTGGTGCCGGCCGAAGCCGGTGCTGCACTGCTCGTGGTCGGCTGCGATGGGGTCGAGCGAGTTGCCGACGGCAGTCGCAGGCGCTGGCCGGGGAGGATCAGGCTCGTGATCGACAGATCGTTCTCGTCGAGGAGCGCCCTGAGGCTCACGCCGTTGCGCCACGCGATCAGCGACAGCGCGTCGCCGGCTTCGACCACATAGTCGGAGCCACCGGTCGACGCGGTCGGCGCAGACCTGGTCGTGGAGGCAGCCGTCGACGCGGTCGTCGACCGGCCGATCGATCTCGTTGACGCTCCTGCTGGGATCACGATGGTGTCGCCGGGATGGATCATGCTCGTCAGTTCCATCGAGTTGGCTCGCAGGAGCGCCGAGAGCGACACGCCGTGCCGCCAGGCCAGACCGGCCAGGCTGTCGCCGTCGCGGACGGTGATCGTGGTCTCGGTGGTGGTGGTCGCAGCCGGCGCTGCCGCAGCCACGTCCGGGAACGCCGGAATGGCGACCGACAGGGCAACGCCTGCGGCCAGGATGACTCGTGCGGTTCGATTCATGCATGGTCCATCGGCGTGTCGCCTGGCGACCTTGACACCTTCTTGACGAGATTCGAAGAGAATCTTGACGGTCGATCTCGACGTTCAGCGCTGCTCGCCGGACAGGTCCAGCCACTCGGCCTCCGACCAGTGGCTGCGAAGCTCGCCGGTCACGAAGTCCGATGTCCAGCGCACCATGTCGATCCATGGGAGGTCGGCCGAAGCGATCTCGGTGAAGGCCATGCCGTCGAGCAGCAGTGCAGCGTCATCGATGCCGAGTGTGACCGTGTCCGCCTCGTCGAGTTGTTCCGGGCCGAAGGCTCCCGGCACCACGCCGAGACGCATCTCGATCTCCATCAGACGCTGGACGTCCCAGCGCGAGCCGCCGCCGGACATCGCCTGATCGGACATGATGCCCAGGATCTGGCCCAGTGCCATCCGGGCTTCGGGTTCCAGTTGGAGATCACGCGGGAGCCGCACGCCTGAAGCTTCTCACCCGGCCGGCGGCAGTGCCCGAGCGTGCTAGCTCTTCTTGGCAGCCTTCTGGAGCCGCTTCGCGGCGCGCCCGATCGGCTCGAGGTGTCGGTGGTCGAGATCGCCGATCTCGGCGCCGTTCTCGAACAGGACCCGATACCGCTGCCAGTTGAAACCGTTGGCGAGAATGACCTTGCCCTCGGTGCCGACCGGCACGCCATGGATCTCCACAGTCGTGCGGACCTTGTCGTTCATCCGCAGGTCGATCTGTCCGGCGTGCGGGGTGGCGAGGGCGTGCGGCTTCCAGTACTGCATCGTCTGCCATTCTGCCCGGTCGAGGCCCCAACGCGCGACTTCGTCCGCAACCGCTCTTCGGGGACGGCGCCGGAACCACCTCCGGAGCCGGCCCGGCACAGCCCGATCCGCGACTTCGAGTCCGCCGATACACTCGCCGACCTGTGAAGAGTTCGGTCGAGGCCCTCGAGGGCAACAAAGTCAAGCTGTACGTCGAAGTCGAAGAAGCGGAGTTCGATCACGACATCGACCGTGCCTTCAAGCTGATCGCGAAGGAGGTGAACCTCCCCGGATTCCGTGCAGGCAAGGCACCTCGGAAGGTGCTCGAAGCTCGAATCGGCATCGGAGCCGCCCGCGAGCAGGCTCTGCGCGACGCCGTTCCGCAGTACCTGGCGAAGGCGGTTCGAGAGCATGACGTCGACCTGATCGCCACACCCGAGGTCGAGATCACCGACGGCACCGAGTCGGGCCCGGTCGAGTTCGATGCGACCTGTGAGATCCGCCCGACGATCGCGGTGGAGGGTCATGGCGAACTCCGCGTCGAACTGCCCTCGCTCGAGGTCACCGACGACGATCTCGCCGAAGCCCATCAGGCAGAACTCAAGCGCACCGCGAGCCTGGTCGACGCCGACCGTCCCGCGGAAGCGGGAGACTTCCTCACCATCGACCTGGCCGCCACCCGTGACGGCGAGGAACTGTTGGGGCTCAACACCGAAGACTTCTCCTACGAGCTCGGCCAGGGCTGGGTCACCGAGGACTTCGACGAGCACCTGACCGGCGCCTCCGTCGGTGACGAGATCGCATTCACCTCCACCCCGAAGGGCCTCGAGGAAGAAGCCGACTTCGTGGTCAAGGTCACCGCCGTCCAGACCTCGGTCGCTCCCGAACTGACCGACGACTGGGTGTCGGAGAACCTCGGCGAGTTCGACACCGTCGACGAATGGAACGAGAGCCTGCGCGAGTCGCAGGTCGAGCAGAAGCTCAACGAAGCCCGCCAGAGCGTGGTCCGAGCGATCAACGAGGCCCTTGCCGAACTCGTCGAGGTCGAAGTTCCCGACGCCATGGTCGACGCCGACCTCAACCAGCGGGTCCAGGGCACCGTCGAGCAGTTCCAGGCGCAGGGCATCGACCTCGGCCAATGGCTCGCAGCCACCGGCCAGGGACCCGACGACTTCATCGAGTCGATGCGCGGCGCCTCCGTCGAGGCGGTCAAGGTCGATCTTGCGCTTCGCGCGGTGGCCGACGCCGAGTCGATCGAGGTCGAGCCCGACGACTTCGAGCGCGAGTACGCCCGCATGGCCATGCAGTACGGACAGAAGGCCAAGGACATCCGCAAGGCCTACGAAGACAACGAGGCCGTGCCGGAGCTCGCAGCCCAGATCCGCAAGTCGAAGGCATTCGACTGGTTGCTCCACAACGTCGACTTCGTCGACCCCGATGGCGCGCCGATCGATCGTGACACGCTCCTCGGGCACAGCCACGACGACGACCACGATCACGAGGGCGGCGAAGCCGACGTGCAGGCGGCCGCCGCTGCAGTCATTGCGGCCACCGATGCCGCTGCAACCGAACCGGACACCGACCAGACCAGCGATCAGGACCCCGAAGAGGAGACGTCATGAATCTCGATGCGGTGAACTACCTCGTTCCCAACGTCGTCGAACAGACGAGCCGTGGCGAACGTGCCTACGACCTGTACAGCCGGATGTTGAAGGACAACATCATCTTCCTGCAGACCCCGGTCGACGACCAGATCGCCAGCCTGCTCTGTGCGCAGTTGATCCACCTCGAGTCGGAGAACCCCGACAAGGACATCAACATCTACATCAACAGCCCCGGCGGTGACATCACGGCGCTGTTCGCGATCTACGACACGATGCAGTTCATCAAGAACGACATCGCCACGATCTGCCTCGGCCAGGCAGCGTCCGCTGCTGCGGTGTTGCTCGCTGCCGGCACCAAGGGCAAGCGCCTGGCCCTCCCGCACAGCCGAGTGCTGCTGCATCAGCCGAGCGGCCAGGTCGGCTACGGCCAGGTCACCGATCTCGAGCTGGCAGCCAAGGAGATCATGCGCATGCGCGAGCTGCTCGACGGAATTCTCGCGGAGCACACCGGCCAGCCGATCGAGCGGATTCACGCCGACACCGACCGTGACTTCGTCATGGAGGCGGACGAGGCGCTCGAATATGGCATCATCGACAGAGTGATCTCGTCTCGCGAGGCGGTGGACCGCACCGGTCCCATCCGCTGATCGGGCGAGGTCCGGTCCGATTCGTCGGGCGGGTCCACGATTCGTGAAGGTGGATGCGCCAAACTGACGGGCTTCTCAGGACTGCCCGTCGCGGGCGATCCGTAACCGCACGGCGCACGAACATCACGAAGGGGTACCGATCAAGTGGCGAAATTCGGCGACACCGGCGAACTGTTGAAGTGCTCCTTCTGCGGCAAGTCGCAGAAGCAGGTCAAGAAGCTGATCGCTGGTCCGGGTGTGTACATCTGCGACGAGTGCATCGACCTGTGCAACGAGATCATCGAAGAAGAGCTCACCGAGACCGCCGAGCTCACGTTCGACAACCTGCCCAATCCGCGTGAAGTGCGCGCCTTCCTCGACGACTACGTGGTCGGACAGGAATCGGCCAAGAAGATTCTCTCGGTCGCCGTGTACAACCACTACCGGCGCATCCAGAACCAGAACCAGGCCACCACGGTCGGCCGTCGTGACGAGGTCGAGCTGGCCAAGTCGAACATTCTGCTGCTCGGGCCCACCGGCTGCGGCAAGACCCACCTCGCGCAGACGCTTGCCCGCCAGCTCAACGTGCCGTTCGCCGTTGCTGACGCGACCGCACTCACCGAGGCGGGCTACGTCGGCGAAGATGTCGAGAACATCCTGCTCAAACTGATCCAGGCTGCCGACTTCGATGTGAAACGCGCCGAGACCGGGATCGTCTACATCGACGAGATCGACAAGGTCGCCCGCAAGAGCGAGAACCCCTCGATCACCCGCGACGTGTCGGGTGAGGGTGTGCAGCAGGCCTTGCTGAAGATCCTCGAAGGCACGCAGGCGTCGGTGCCGCCGCAGGGCGGGCGCAAGCACCCGCACCAAGAGTTCATCCAGATCGACACCACCAACGTGCTGTTCATCCTCGGAGGTGCGTTTGCCGGCCTCGAGCAGATCATCGAATCGCGCATCGGTCACAAGGGCGTCGGCTTCCACGGCACGGTTCGCTCGGCAGTCGACCGGGATCCGGGCGAACTGTTCGCCCAGGTCCTCCCGGAGGATCTCGTCAAGTTCGGCATGATCCCCGAGTTCATCGGCCGCCTCCCGATGATCGGCGCCGTCGGCAGCCTGGATCGCGAAGCGCTCGTTCAGATCCTCGTCGAGCCGAAGAACAGCCTGGTCAAGCAGTACGAGAAGGTGTTCTCGTTCGAAGATGTCGAGCTGGAGTTCACCCCCGACGGCCTCGAGGCGATCGCCGACCAGGCAATCCTGCGTGCCACCGGGGCTCGCGGGCTCCGGGCGATCCTCGAAGAGGTGCTGCTCAACACGATGTACGACCTGCCGGGTCGCACCGACATCGGCAAGGTCGTCATCGACGAGAACACCGTGGTCGAGAAGGTCAACCCCACCCTGGTGCCGCGCTCGACCGAGCCGGCAGCGCAAAGCCGCATCCTGACCGAAACGACGGGGCCGGCCCCTTCCGTTTGGATTGCTCCCTAGCCTGAACGGCTCATGACCTACGACGAGGCGCTCGCCTATCTCGACGAGCACGCCACCTACGAGAAGACCGGCCGGATCGAATCGCCGTCGACCGACACCATCGAGGCGTTCTGTGCAGCGATGGGCGACCCCCAGCATGCTGCCCCGGTCATCCACCTCACCGGCACGAACGGCAAGGGCTCGACCGCCCAGATGATCTCTCGGTTGCTCGTCGCGAGCGGTCTCACGGTCGGGACCTACGCCAGCCCGCACCTCGAACGCGTCAACGAGCGGATCACCCGCAATCTCGAACCGATCTCCGACGACGACTTCGCCGAACAGATCGCCGCAGTCGCCGACCTCGAAGCGATCGTGGGGCGCCGTCCCGGCTACTTCGAGATCATGACCGCTGCTGCGTTCCGATGGTTCGCCGACGTCGCTGTCGACGTGATGGTGATCGAGGTCGGCCTGCTCGGTCGGTGGGACGCGACCAATGTCGTCGATGCGACCGTGGCGGTCGTCACCAACATCGGCATGGACCACAACGAGTTCGCCGGGCCGACGCTCGAAGACGTCGCCCGTGAGAAGTCGGGGATCATCAAAGCGCGTTCTGCCACCGTGGTCGGCGAGACCCGTCCCGAACTGGTGTCGATCTTCGCCCAGGCCGGAGGGGCGAGCATGCTCGTCGCCGAAGACGACTACGAGCTCGCCGGCAACCGTTTGGCCGTCGGTGGTCGGCTGCTCGACATCCGCACCCCGACGACCATCTACACCGACGTCTACGTGCCGTTGCACGGTGCGCATCAGGGAACGAACGCTGCCACTGCGCTGGTGGCCGTCGAGACGTTCTTCGCTGCCCCGCTCCCGGAGGACGTCGTGCTCGAGGGGTTCGCCGAGGTCTCCATGCCGGGACGGTTCGAGGTGCTCGGCCGTCAACCGCTGGCGATCGTCGACGGCGCGCACAACCCGACCGGGGCCGACACCTGTGCGCAGGTCTTCTTCGACGACTTCGATCCCGAGGGCCGCCGAATCCTCGTGGTCGGCACCTTGCGTGATCCGGAGGAGATGCTCGCAGCACTGCGCGCCGACGAGTTCGATCTCGTCTTCGCCTGCACCGCGCCATCGCCGCGTGGCGTCAAGGCCACCGACGTCGCCGACGCTGCGCGCCGGATGGGTTGTGACGACGTGTACACCTTCGACACCGTCGAGGCCGCCTGCCAGCGGGCGATGGAGTACGCCGACGGCGACGACGCCGTCCTCGTGACCGGCAGCCTCTACACCGCCGGTGCCGCCCGCCCCGTCCTGCAGCGCTCCGCCAACTGACCCCACCCCGACCCCACTTCCGAAAAATGCGCACAGGTGCGCCACCGGTGGGCCGATTTGCGCACGTTTCGCAGAGGGCTGGGAACTGTGCGCGGATCGTGGCGCCCACGATCACCCCGTGCGCATTTTTCGGGGTGGGGGATCGTCGGGGGAGGGGAGAAGTCGGGCTCGGCGCAGGTAGGTTCGGTCGCCATGTCTGATCGCACGCTGGTCCTGTTGAAGCCCGATGCCGTCGAGCGCAAGCTCGTCGGCGAGATCGTCTCGCGGTTCGAGGCCAAGAACCTCGACCTCGTGGCGATGGACATCCGCTCGCTCGACGCGGACACGCTCGCTCGCCACTACGAAGAGCACGTCGGCAAGGGCTTCTACACCGACCTCGTCGAGTTCATGAGCCGCGGTCCGGTCGTCGCCATGGTGATCGAGGGCCCCGAGGACACCTGGGAGGTCGTCCGCGCGATGATGGGCGCAACGAACCCGCGCACGGCCGCACCGGGCACCATCCGTGGTGACCTCGGCATCTTGTTCACCGAGAACCTGGTGCACGGCAGCGATTCGCTGGCATCCGCCGAGCGCGAGATCGGGATTTTCTTCCCCAATCTGTAACATTTCAGGATTCGGGTACCTGGCACGGTAGGTGTGCCGGTATCAGCATCTTGTGACAGCTCGCGAAAGGTGGCCAGCCAATGGCCCGCAACAACCCGCTCAGCCTTGGGCGTGACCTCGCCATCGACCTCGGCACCGCGAACACCCTGGTCTACGTGCGCGGGCACGGTGTCGTTCTCGACGAACCATCGGTGGTGGCGATCAACGCAACCGACGGCCGGCCCGTCGCGGTGGGGATGGAAGCCAAGCGGATGATGGGTCGCACGCCGAACCACATCAAGGTGATCCGTCCGCTCAAAGACGGTGTGATCGCCGACTTCGAAGTCTGCGAGAAGATGTTGCGGTACTTCATCCAGAAGGTGGCCGGCTCGAAGTGGAGCAAGCCGCGGATGGTCATCTGCGTGCCGTCCGGCATCACCGGGGTCGAGCAGCGCGCGGTGCAGGACGCGGCCGAGTACGCCGGTGCCCGCAAGCCGGTCCACATCATCGAAGAGCCCATGGCCGCGGCCATCGGCGCCGACATGCCGGTGCACGAGCCGAGCGGCAACATGATCGTCGACATCGGCGGCGGCACCACCGAGGTGGCCGTCATCAGCCTGGGTGGCATCGTCACCGCCCAGTCGATCCGCGTGGCGGGTGACGAACTCGACGAGGCGATCTTGCAGTACGTCAAGAAGGAGTTCTCGCTCGCCATCGGTGACCGCACCGCCGAGGAGATCAAGATCCAGATGGGTTCGGCCTGGCCGATGGAAGAAGAGCTCTCCGCCGACATCCGAGGCCGAGACCTGATCTCCGGGCTGCCCCGCACCATCGAGATCACCACCGAACAGATTCGTGAAGCCGTTGCCGAGCCGATCTCTGCCATCGTTGACGCTGTGAAGACCACGCTCGACAAGACGCCGCCAGAACTGGCCGCCGACATCATGGAAGACGGCATCACCGTCACCGGTGGTGGCGCACTGCTCGGCGGCCTCGACCAGCGCCTTGCCCACGAGACCGGCATGCCGATCCGGATCGCTGACGAGCCGCTCTACAGCGTCGTCATCGGGTCAGGGCGGGCGCTCGAGAACATCGACGCCATGCGTGGCCTGATGTCGCTCGGCGGCGAGGACTGACGCCTCGGCGTCGTCGACCTTCGAGTCCACCATGGCCATCTACTCCGTCGGGCGCAAGCGGGTCATCCTCGCGCTGCTGCTGACCACTGCGCTGCTGTTGACACTCGACCTTCGCGGCAATGCCGTGATCGACGCAGGGCGCGATGGCTTCACACAGGTGATGCGACCGGTCGAGACCGCAACCGGCGTGGTCACCAATCCGATCGAGCGGATGTGGAAGGGCATCACCGAATACGACGATCTCGAGGAGGAGAACCTGGCGCTGCAGGAGCAGGTCGACCGGTTGATCGGTACGCAGGCGGCCGCCGAGGCGGCGGTGATCGAAGGTCAGGAACTGCAGGCGCTCTACAGCCTCCCGTCGCTGTCGGGCATCGACACCGAGGTCGCACGCGTGGTCGGTGCGGCGGCGAACAACCTCGATCAGGTCATCGAGATCAACAAGGGCAGCTCCAGCGGTATCGCTGTCGGCATGGCCGTGGTCAACCAGGCCGGCCTCGTCGGCAAGGTCACCCAGGTCACCCGCACCACTGCCAGGGTGATGCTGGTGACCGACAGTCGCTATTCGGTTGCTGTCAAGGTCACCTCGTCGTCGGGGATCGACGATCTGGTCCCGACCAACACGTCGCCGTCCGGGTTGACCCCCTCGGAGATCGAGGCCGCCCGCACGACAACGACGACCGTTCCGGCGCTCCCGGGGCCGGTCATCCCCGGTGTGACCCTGCCGGACGGCTCGCCCGTACCCGACACGACGCTGCCCGGTGCGGCGGTCGGCGCGGACGGCGAGCCGATCCTCGACCCGAACACGGGCGAGCGGCTCACTGCAGAGCAGATCGCAGGGCTGAACGATCTCGCCGCCCAGGAGGCGGCCGCGAGCACGTCCACCACATCCACCACGCTGCCCGGTGGCCCCGGTGTCGACTCGACGCCGGCCACGACGACCACCACGACGATCGCCGAGGTCATCGAGAAGGAGTACGGCGCACTCGAAGGACGTGGCCGGTTGCGGCTGCCGCAGATCAAGTTCGTTCAGGACTCGCCGTCGTTGTCAGAGCTGGTGGTCGGCGACCTGGTCGAGACCGCTGGCGGCTCCGAGAGCCTCGCCCCGACGGGCATCCCGGTCGGACGTGTGGTCAACCGAGCCGACCGTCCTGGGTCTGGTGGGCCGTTGCTCGACGTCGAGCTGTACGCCGATCTGGGCCGCCTGAACTTCGTGCGAGTGGTGCTCTACAAGCCGCTGTCCGAAGTCGACCAGTAAGCGTCGATGTTCGCGTCGTTCGTGCAGGGCCCGCTGGTGCGGGTGATTCCCCTCGGCCTGGTCCTGCTCGCTTTGCAGCGCACGATCTTCGTCGAGATCCAGGTCGGCGGGGTGATCATCCAGATCATGATGGCGATGGCGGCCGCGGCCGGGGTCGCGGGCGGCAGCGAGCGTGGTGCAATCGTCGGATTCGTGTTCGGGGTCATGTTCGACCTGGCCGAAGGCACCCCGCTCGGCTCGACGGCCACGGCCATGACGCTCGCCGGCGCCGTCGGCGGCCTGCTGGCGTTGATCGCCGCCGACCCGCACTGGTGGCTCGAGGCGATCTTCACCTCGCTCGGCACCGCCGTGGGGGTCGTGATGATTCCGGTGACTCGGGCGTTCATCGGTGAACCTGCGCCGTTCCAGGGCGAGCTCGGCATCGTGGTCGTGGTGGCGGCAGCCTCGGCAGCGGTGATGAGCCCGCTGCTGGTGCCACTCGGGCGATGGTGCCTGCGCATGCGCAGGCCCGAATGGAAACAACCCATCGACGAACCGGTGCAGTGAGGGCGTCGAACTCGCGCTCGGCAGGCGTGTTCGCTGTCACGAGAATGTTCGACGACCTGATCGATACGGGCCGCAACGCGTTTGTAACATGCGTGACGTCATGTTGATTCGGATTCCGACCATCGAGGCCGCACGCGATGGCCGCTGACAAACGCGCCGCCCGCCTCGGCGTGCTCGCGCTCGTCGGCATGCTGCTGTTCGGATTGATCGGCGCACGCATCTGGTTCCTGCAGACGGTCGAACAAGAGTCACTCCAGGCGAAGGTCGACACCACCAAGCTGCGCACGGTTCCGCTCCTGCCCGAACGCGGGCGCATCTTCGACGCCGAAGGTCGCATTCTCGCCGACAACGACCGCGTCCTCACCGCTGCGATCGACTGGGAAGTGATCCGCAACAGCGACAACCGCGCGGAGATCTTCCGTCGGCTGTCCGGCTGGGTCGACGTCCCCGTCGAGGAGATGGAGGAGCGGTTCCAGAGCCAGGTGTACAGCCCGTTCCTGCCGATGCCCGTTGCCGAGGACATCGACGAACGCACGGCGATCGCCATCCAGGAACGTGTCGAAGACCTCCCCGGGGTGCAGATCCTCGAAGAGTCGCGGCGGGTGTATCCCTACGCTCCGATCGCCAGCCACGTCGTTGGCTACATGGGGCGCATCACGGCCGAGACCAAGGACTTCTACCAGGGTCGCGGCTACTACCTCAACGAACGTGTCGGCCAGTTCGGTATCGAGCTGAGCATGGAAGAAGATCTGCACGGCAAGTGGGGCTACGTCACCTACGAGGTCGACAACGCGAGCCGGATCGTGCGCGAGGTTCGCAGGGTGCCGCCGATCAACGGCAACGACGTCCAACTCACGATCGATCTCGACCAGCAGCAGTTCGCAGAACAGGCGCTCGAGACCCAGCTGAAGACCCGTCGGCAGCAGGTGGCGACCAATCCGCTCGACCCGGAGACCAACTTCCAGTCGCTGGTGTTTCCCGACTACCCGCGCGAGGTGCCCTACAAGGCGCCTGCCGGCTCGGTGGTCGTGCAGAACCACCAGAACGGCCAGATCATCGCGCTGGCCAGCTATCCGACCTTCGACAACCGTTGGTTCGAAGCCGACCTCAGCGGCGGCAAGTTCGACGAGCTCTTCCCGTCGGTCGACGAGAACGGCGACCCGATCGACCCGGACGAGTCGATCCTGGTCAACCGGGCGATCCAGGGTCGCTACAACCTGGGCTCGACGTTCAAGCCGTTCGTTGCGTTCGCTGCGCTCGACACCGGGCTGATGACCACCAACGAGTACTACCGCGATCAGGGCACCTACAAGATGGAGTCGGTGCCCGCCGACCAGTGCGCGTCGGGCGAGATCCGGTGTGTCTATCGCAACGCCACCTGCCCCTTCGGATTGCCATGTGTGTACGGATCGGTCGACGTCGAAACCGCACTCGCCGTTTCGTCCGACACGTTCTTCTACCGCATCGGCGAACTGATGATGACCCGCAACAACTTCGAGCCGGTGCTCCAGGAGGAGCTCCGTCTGTTCGGCTTCGGCTCGGACCCCGGCATCGACCTGCCGTACGCGTTCGACGGCACGGTGCCCGACGCAGAACTCAAAGCCGAGTACGGCGAGCGCGGCGTGATCAGCGAGGCCGAGGCATCCGGCTACTTCACCGGCGACAACGTGCAGCTCGCAATCGGCCAGGGTCTGTTGTCGGCGTCGCCGCTGCAGCTCGCGATGGGGTACTCGACCATTGCCAACGAGGGTTTCCTGATGAAGCCCGAGATCATCAAGGCCGTGTACCAGCCCGGCGTCCCCGACTCGGCGATCCAGGGCTATGTCGACATCACCGACGCAAAGCTGGCCAAGCCGGCCAACACGAGCGGCGAAGTCGTGCGGCGCCTCGAGCTGGGCGAGGAGAGCTGGGACGAGATCGACCGCGGTCTGCGCCGGGTGATCACCGGGCCGGGCCAGCAGGTCGGCAACGCCTACCGCTCGACGACCGGCGAGAAGCTGTTCTACTTCTACCCCGACAGCGCCATCCCCGTCGCCGGCAAGACCGGCACGGCTCAGGGTGCCGGCAACTATCCGTGGAACGACTCGTCGGCCTTTGCTGCCTACAGCGTCGACCCGCAACGTCCGTACACGGTGGCTGCCTACCTCGAGAAGTCCGGGTACGGCTCGCAGGCAGCCGCACCGGTGGTCAAGTGTATGTTCTTGCAGATGTCCGGCGTCACCCAGGCCGACCCGGTGCGCCTGTCCGATGCACTCGACACGTCGTCGACCGAGGCGGCGCAGCCTCGGCGGCTCGCCGACACCAGCTGCTACAACGGGCGGTTCTCGAACGCGCGAATCACCGAGTAGTGGATCGTGGCCACCTCGTTCCTCTCCCGTCGTCCTGACTCGGGCCTCGGCAACATCGGGGCCAGCCCCGCGGACCCCAGTCGAAACGTCGACTGGGTGCTGCATGGCGGTGCAGTTCGCGCTGACCATCATCGGGTGTTTCGTCGTGTTCTCGGCATCGCGAACCCGCATCAGCGCCGACCCGTACGCGTTCGCGACCCGGCAGGTGATCTTCGCGATCATCGCCACCGTCGTGATGTTCGTGGTCATGTCGGTCGACTACGAGTTCTGGAAGGACCGAGCCCGCTTCCTGTACGGCCTCACGCTGGTGTTGCTCAGCTTGCTGTTCCTGGTGGGGATCGCCTCCGGGCAGGACCGCATCTCGTTCGACCTCGGACCGTTCAACTTCCAGCCCGCCGAAATGGCGAAGTTCACCACGCTGTTGATGCTGGCGGCCTACCTCGCCGAGGAACGCGGCGACGAGGTCTCCTACGCCCGATTCCTCGGGGGATTGATGATCGTCGGTGCCCCGGCGGTGCTCGTGATCATCCAGCCCGACCTGGGTTCGGCGTCGGTGCTGGTGTCGATGGCGATGGGTGTCCTGCTCGTTGCGGGCGCCAAGGCCCGCTACATCGTCCTGATCACGGTGCTGTCGGTGTCGACGGTGCTTGCAGCGTTCGTCGGTCGGCTGGTCAACGACTACCAGGCGGCTCGAATCCGCGCCTTGATCAACCCGGCTGCCGCCGACAGCGACGACCTGTACCAGGCCGAGAACGCCATGCGAGCGATCGGGACCGGCGGCGTGTGGGGGAAGGGCTGGCTGCAGGGCCCACTCACCAACGGGCGTGACATCCCGGTGATGTGGGCCGACTTCCCCTTCGCAGCGATCGGCGAGCAATTCGGCCTGGTGGGCTCCGCCGTGGTGCTCGGGTTGATCGTGGTCGCCCTCGTGCGCATCTGGCGCATCGCCCATCTCTCGCGCGACCTCCTCGGCACCTACTTCTGCGCCGGCGTGTTCACCATGGTGTTGTGGCAGACGTTCCAGAACGTGGCGATGACCGTACAGATCATGCCCGTCACCGGGCTTCCCCTGCCGTTCATCTCCTACGGCGGATCGGGGCTGATCGTGTACTTCGCGCTGTTCGGTCTGGTTCAGTCCGTCCACATGCGACGGATGCGCTGACGCGCCTGGCCGCCCATTTCGGGGCCCATCCCTCACGGTGGACCCCGAGCGTGTAGAATCGACCACCCAGTGGCCCTCGACACGCAACCAACCATCAACACGAGCGCATCGCCGATCGACACCGGCACTGCAGCGCCCGCGATGGCGGTCGACGTCGGAGCCTGGTCAGCAGCGGTCACCTTGGCCGTTGTCGTCATCGTTGCGCTGGGCTCGTCCCCGGTTGCAGTTTCCGAATCCGTCAACCGGCGGAGTTCACGAACGGTACGGACCCACTGCAGCGCGCAGACGGTTCGTGCCACGCAGAGCGCCCTCGTGGCTGCTCATCTGAGAAGGGATGGTTTCATCCATGGATCACAACGACTCCGATGGTCCGAGCGACGTGGGCGGCGACTCGTCGCAGGGCGAACCGACTAGCGCATCCGAAGACACGTCATCGGGCTCCAACTCCGGTTCGTCATCGAGCTCGAAGCGTCGCCGCGGCTCGCGCGGTGGCCAACGCCGCCGCGGCGGCCAGGGCGCCGGCGGGAACGACCAGGCCGCTTCGACTGATGGCGGCGACGACCGCAACGACATCGAGCTTCCCGAGCCGATGAGGGAGGGCCGTCCGTCGGCCGAAGCCGCCGAGAAGGCCCTGGTCCGCAAGCCTCGCATCGGTGACACGATGCCGATCCCGACGTCGCCGCCACCTGGGCCGGCCGCCGGCACGGCGTCCTCGGGTGACGCCGAACGAACCGGCGCCGAGCCTCGGCGCCGACGGCGCGGGGCGTCGAACAAGTCGGGGTCCGGAGCAGACAAGGGCGACCGTTCCGCGCCAGCGCTCCGGCAACGATGGCGGCGGGGCCAAGAAGAGCCGTCGGGGGCGGGGACGAGGCAAGGGGCGCTCCGAGGGCGCCGAACTCGACGACGCCACGCTCGAGCAACGTCGCGGTCGCGAGCGCAACGGCAAACCGATCGGGCGGTACTTCATGGCCGTTCAGGTCCGCTCTGGCATGACCCAGGTGGCCGTGCTCGAGGGGCGCAGCCTGATCGAGCACTACGTGAGCCGTCCGGCTGACGACGTCAGCCAGATCCACGGCAACATCTACACCGGCAAGATCCAGAACGTGCTGCCCGGTATGGAGGCGGCCTTCGTCGACATCGCAACACCGAAGAACGCGGTGCTCTACCGCGGTGATGTCCAGTACGACCCGGGCGACATCGTGCAGGGTGGCAAGGACCCGCGCATCGAGGACATCCTCAAGAACAGGCAGTTGATCACCTGTCAGGTCACCAAGAACCCCATCGCGCACAAGGGTGCACGGCTCACCCAAGAGGTGTCGTTGCCGGGCCGCTTCGTCGTGTTGATCCCGAACTCGAACACCTACGGGATCTCCAAGCGCCTGCCCGACGACGTCCGCAAGCGTCTCCGTGGCATCCTCGACCGGGTCAAGCCCGACGAGCACGGTCTGATCGTGCGCACCGCGGCAGAGACCGCCACCGAGGACGAGTTGGTCGCCGACATGACGATTCTGCTGCAAGCCAGTGGGACGAGATCGCCGCCAAGGCAGCAAAGACACAACGTCCAGCGCTGCTGTATCGCGAGCCCGAACTGGCGGTGCGCGTCATCCGTGAGGAGTTCAACGCCGACTATCGCGGCGTGGTGATCGACGACGAGCGTCTGTATCACGAGATCCGTGACTACGTGGCCGCCTTCAACCCGGAACTGGCCGACCGGATCGAGTACTACGACCCCGCCGCCGGCGAACTGTCGATCTTCGAGAAGTACCACATCCACGAACAGGTCCACAAAGCCCTCGACCGGAAGGTGTGGCTGCCCTCGGGCGGGTCGTTGATCATCGAACACACCGAGGCGTTGTCGGTGATCGACGTCAACACCGGCAAGAACGTCGGCAAGTCGAATCTGGAGGAAACGGTCTTCCACAACAACATGGAGGCGGCCGAGGAGATCGCGAAGCAGCTGCGGCTCCGCGACATCGGCGGCATCATCGTGATCGACTTCGTCGACATGGAGGTCAAGGGCAACCGGGCCAAGGTGATCGAGAAGTTCCGCGACGCACTGGCCCGTGACAAGACGCGTTCGCAGGTCTTCGACATCACCGAACTCGGCTTGGTGGAGATGACGCGCAAACGCATCGGCGAAGGGCTGCTCACCGAGTACTCCGAGATCTGCCCCGACTGCGAAGGCCGCGGCGTCGTCGTCGACTACGCCCTGCTCGAGTGACCCCAACGGTCACCGGTCGGCCACGTAGCCTGAACGTCATGGAGATCGAGATCACCGACGAGGCCCGCACCGTGCTCGAACGCAAGGGCGGCACGATGTCGATCGACTTCATCCGTCCCACCGGTTGAGGCAAGGTCGCTGAGGTGTCGGTCGACACCAACGTCAAGGGCAAGAACACCGCTGCGTACCGCAAGCTGCGTCACGAGCGTTTCCAGATCCTGATCACCCCGACGTTGATCGGCATGGCCGAGTCGATGCGGGTGGTCACCAAGGGGCGTCTGTCGAAGTCGCTGGCCGTCGAGTTCCGCGCCAACGGTGATCCCGGGGACAGCTGCGGCGTCTGCGAGATCTGACCCGGTGACGCCGGTGCCTGGCACCGTGTGACCGGAACGTAGGGTCGTGCGCATGGCCGACCTGCTTGCACTGTCGTCACGGGTGATCGATTCCGGGAACGTCGACGAACCGATCAACCGGATCACCAACGAACTGTCGGAGATCGCCGACGGGCTGGCCGTCGTCGAGAGTTTCTCGCACTCGGTCGTGCTCGACGCCGGTGAAGGCCTGGTCGCCTTCGACGCCTCGCACGCTCGGACGGGATCCGACGTCGTGAAGGCGATCCGTGGCTGGTCGGACACCGCAGTGTCACACCTGGTGTACACCCACGGTCATGCCGACCACGTCGGTGGCAGTCCGGACTTCGCGGCAGCCTTCGGCGAGATGGAGGTGATCGGCCACCGCAACGTCGACCAGCGGTTCGAGCGCTACCGGTACACCAACGACTGGAACGTGATGATCAACGCCCGCCAGTTCGGCGGGGTCCGGGGCGACTTCGGGATGGGCGACGGCAAGCCCGACTTCATCCCCGCCGACACGGCACGACCGAACGTCGTCGTCGACGACCACGACACGATCGTCGTCGGCGAGCGAACCATCGAGCTGCACCACGCACGCGGCGAGACCGACGATCACCTGTGGGGGTGGATGCCCGAGGAGAAGTGGGCGTTCGTCGGCGATTTCGTCATCTGGAACTTCCCGAATGCCGGCAACCCGCAGAAGGTGCAGCGGTTTCCGATCGAGTGGGCCGCTGCACTGCGCGACATGGCCGCGCACGGCCCCGAGCTGCTCGTGCCTGCACATGGGCTGCCCATCGAGGGTCGTGAACGGATCGGTCGCGTGCTCGGCACGATCGCCGGCGCGCTCGAGCACCTGGTCGACGAGGTCGTGTCGATGATGAACGCCGGTGAGGTGCTGGACACGATCATCCATTCGGTGTCGGTGCCCGACGACGAGTTGGCCAAGCCGTACCTCCGCCCGCTGTACGACGAGCCCGAATTCGTCGTCCGCAACATTTGGCGCCAGTTCGGTGGCTGGTGGGACGGTGCCCCCAGCCGCCTCAAGCCCTCACCCGACGCGGCGCTCGCCGCAGAGCTGGCCGATCTCGCCGGGGGAGCGGGCGTCCTGATCGAACGGGCAGTGCAACTCAGCGAACTCGGTGATTTCCGTCTCGCATCTCACCTCGCCGATCTCGCCGGTTGGGCGGCGCCCGATGACGGCGGAATCCACGCGGAGCGGGCCCTGGTCTATCGCTCCCGTCGCACCTCGGAGAGTTCCCTGATGGCCAAGGGCATCTTCGCCGGCGCCGCACGGGAATCCGAAGCGGTCGCAGAACGCGATTGAAGTCGCCGCGAGCGTTGAGGCGCCCAGATCCACCGCTAGCATCGGATAACGCTATGTACGCAGTCATCGCCTCAGGCGGCAAGCAGGAAAAGGTGGCCCAGGGCCAGCAGGTACGAGTTGAACTGCTCGACGCCGACGAAGGCAGCGACGTGTCGCTGACCCCCGTCATGGTGGTCGACGGCAGCACCGTGCTCGCGACGCCCGACGAGCTGAAGAGCGCGTCGGTCACCGGCAAGATCATCGCCCAGGTCAAGGGTCCGAAGATCAACGGCTACACCTTCAAGCGCCGCACCAACAACCATCGTCGCTACGGCCACCGCCAGAAGTACCACGTGGTCGAGATCACCTCGATCACGGTCTGATCTGGCCCGGCCCGACTCGAACGGAGAATCCTCATGTCAAAGACCAAAGGTGGCGGTTCAACCCGCAACGGTCGTGATTCCAACGCGCAGCGCCTCGGCGTCAAGGCCTTCGGTGGCAGCGAGATCACGGCAGGAACCATTCTCGTGCGTCAGCGCGGCACCCGGTTCCACCCGGGCAAGAACGTCGGCAAGGGCAAGGACGACACCCTGTTCAGCCTCGTCGACGGCAAGGTCGAATTCGGCCAGATGAAGGGCCGCAAGACGGTCAGCGTGCTGCCCGTCGACGCCTGATCACCGAACTCCGAACAGCAAACGGCCCGGTCCCCGAGGGGGACCGGGCCGTTTCGCGCCCGTGTGACGTTTGGTGTCAGACACCAAACGTCACAGCGGTCAGGCGTCGGCGAGCTTCGTCTCGAGTGTGTCGACCTCGACGTTGAGCGCAGCCGGCAGGCGATCGCCGAATCGGGCGAAGTGCTCGCGGATCTGCGGCACAGCGGACTTCCAGCCATCGACGTCGACCGAGAGGATCGTGTCGAGGTCGGCTTGGTCGATCTCGAGGCCGTCGGTGTCCAGCGACTCCTTGGTCGGCAGCTTGCCGATCGGTGTGTCGATGGCGTCGGCGTCGCCGTTCACCCGCTCGAACACCCACTTGAGCACCCGGCTGTTCTCGCCGAACCCCGGCCACAGGAATCGGCCATCGTCGTCACGCCGGAACCAGTTGACGAAGAAGATCTTCGGCAGCTTGTCGGGATCGGTGGCCTTCTCCATTCCCAGCCAGTGAGCGAAGTAGTCGGCGTAGTTGTACCCGCAGAACGGCAGCATCGCCATCGGGTCGAACCGCAGCTCGCCCTGAACGCCCTCGGCAGCAGCCGTCTTCTCCGACGCCATGATCGAGCCGAGGAACACGCCGTGTTCCCAGTCGTTCGCCTCGGTCACCAACGGCACCGTCGTCCGGCGCCGACCACCGAAGAGGATCGCCGAGATCGGCACGCCAGCGGGGTCTTCCCACTCGGATGCGATCGACGGGCACTGCGACGCCGGAGCGGTGAAGCGTGCGTTCGGGTGGGCAGCCGGCGTGTCGATCTCCGGGTTCCACGCGTTGCCCTTCCAGTCGGTGGCCCGGGCCGGGGGATCGTCGGTCATCTCCTCCCACCAGATGTCGCCGTCGTCGGTGAGCGCCGTGTTGGTGTACACACAGTTGCCCCACAGCGTCTCCATGGCGTTGTGGTTGGTCTTGTGGCTGGTGCCAGGCGCAACGCCGAAGAATCCGGCCTCGGGGTTGATCGCCCACAGGCGTCCGTCGTCGCCGAACTTCATCCAGCAGATGTCGTCGCCGACCGTCTCGGCCTTCCAGCCGGGGATCGTCGGAACGAGCATCGCCAGGTTGGTCTTGCCGCACGCCGACGGGAAGGCGCCGGCGATGTACTTCGACTCGCCGTCGGGGTTGGTCAGCTTGAGGATCAGCATGTGCTCGGCGAGCCAGCCGTCGTCGCGGGCCATCACCGAGGCGATGCGCAGCGCGAAGCACTTCTTGCCGAGCAGCGCGTTGCCGCCGTACCCCGACCCGTACGACCAGATCTCACGGGTGTCCGGGAAGTGGACGATGTACTTGTTCTCGGCATCGCACGGCCATGGCACGTCGGCGGCGCCGTTCTCGAGCGGGGCGCCGACCGAGTGCAGACACGGCACCCAGTCGTTGTCGCCGAGCACGTCGAGTGCGCCTTGACCCATGCGGGTCATGATCCGCATGTTGACCGCCACGTACGCCGAGTCGGTGAGCTGCACGCCGATGTGGGCGATCGGCGAACCGAGCGGGCCCATCGAGAAGGGCACCACGTACATCGTGCGACCCTTCATCGAGCCGGTGTACAGACGCTTCATCTCGGCGCGCATCTCGTCGGGGTCACGCCAGTTGTTGTTCGGGCCCGCCTCGTCTTCGGTCGCCGAGCAGATGTAGGTGCGATCTTCGACGCGAGCAACGTCGCCGGGGTCGGAGTGTGCCCAATAGCTGTTGGGGCGCTTGGCCTCGTCGAGCTTGGTGAACGTACCCGAGTCGACGAGCTGCTGGCACAGCCGTTCGTACTCGTCGGCTGAGCCGTCGCACCAATAGATGTCGGCAGGCTGCATCACCGCAGCCCACTCCGACACCCAGTCCTTCAGACGCTGGTTGCTGGTCGTTCCGCTCATCTGGTGACTCCTCGTTGAGTTCAGGGGGTTGCGTTCGTGGTTTGGGGAGGATTCGGGCGTGCATCATTCGATGCCGTCGAACTTCTCCCTCAAGCGTAGGGCGCGCGCCGGCCAACGACGAAACACAACGGAAGGAACAAGGTCACGATCTCGCCGCAGCGGGGGACCGTGGGCGACCGCGGGCGCTCAGGCGCCGGGGGTGGCCATGTCGACTTCGGAGCCGAGCCGCAGGTGCGTGGCAAAGCCGGCATCGTCGAGGTCGAACACCACACGCTGGCCCTGACGCAGCATGCGGAAGATCGAACCGACCAGGGCGTCGCCGGCCAGTTCGTAGTCGTTGAGGTCGGTGTCGGACATGACGAGGCCGTCACCGGTGGCCGGATCGTACGCCTTGATGACCCCCTGCATGGCGAGAACTCAGCCTGCCTTGACGATCTTGCCGGACTTGATGCAGCCGGTGCAGACGTTGACCCGCTTCGACGCGCCGTTGACGCTGGCGCGGATGCGCTGAATGTTCGGGTTCCAGCGCCGCTTGGTGCGACGGTGCGAGTGCGACACCGACATGCCCCATGAGGGGCCCTTGCCACAGACTTCACACTTCGATGCCATTGGATTCTCCTGCACAGCCGCCGGGTGCACCGGCTCGATCACGTTGAATTGGGGCCCGACCGACGACTCGGTCTCTCGGGACAGCCATGAAATGCTACCAAGGCGATCGGTCGGCCCCACGCACTGCAGGCAGACCACGTCGCACGGGTCTGTCGAGGGCGACTTGGCCGGAGGCTGTCAGCAATCGGGGCGTGGTCTCGTAGGCTCCCTGCCCGTGCCCACTCTGGAACGGTTGAACACCGCTGCGCTGCGCGACTCGGTCCGCACCTTTCGTGACACGGTGCGCGATCACGCCCCTGGGCTCAACCGCTTGAACGTGTACCCGGTTCCCGATGGCGACACGGGAACGAACATGGCCCGCACGCTCGACGCGGTGGTCGCCGAGATGGACGGCGCAGCAGACGACGATCACGACGCCACCTGCGATGCGATCAGCCATGGCTCACTGATGGGCGCACGCGGGAACAGCGGTGTGATCCTCAGCCAGATCATGCGCGGGTTCGCCGGCACGGTGAAAGAGCACGCCGACATCCAGGGTGTGAAGTTCGCGGAGGCGCTCCAGGCTGCAGCCACCGGCGCCTACGACGCTGTGCTCAAGCCGATCGAGGGCACGATCCTCACGGTGTGCCGCGAGAGCGCAGATGGCGCCAAGACGGCTGCCGACGCCGGCGGAACGCTCGTCGACGTCGTGCGTGCCGCGCGTGCCGCCGGCAAGCTCGCCCTCGACAACACGCCCGAGCAGTTGCAGGTGCTCAAGGATGCCGGTGTCGTCGATGCCGGCGGAGCCGGATTCCTGTTGCTGCTGGACTCGGTGCTCCACGTCGTCGACGGCGAACCGTTGCCGATCCCCGAGCCCGACGACGGCACAGCCGGCGCCGTCGGTCAGGCGTTCGACCTCGTCGCGCATCGCCACGCCGATGTCCCCGGCGAACTCGATGTCAGCGAGCAGCGCTACGAAGTGATGTACTTCCTCGATCTGCCCGATGAACACATTCGGGACTTCAAGGAGCACTGGGGTCAGATCGGTGACTCCATCGTCGTGGTCGGCGGCGACGGACTCTGGAACTGTCACGTGCACACCAACGAAATCGGGTCAGCGATCGAAGTGGCGCTCGATCTCGGTGGACGGCCGAAGTCGATCCGCGTGAGCGATCTCTTCGAAGAGGTCGACGAGGAACACGAGAAGCGCGAGGCCGAGCTGGCATCCACGGCGCACGATGCGCCCGTTGCCGAAGAGCTCCCTGCGGTGACGACCGCCGTCGTCGCCGTCTGCTCGGGCGACGGCCTCGTCGAGTTGTTCGCCCAGCTCGGCGTGCAGGGCGTGGTCACCGGTGGCCAGACGATGAACCCGTCGACAGCCGAGCTGCTCGAGACGGTCCAACGGGTGAACGCCGACCAGATCGTCGTGCTTCCCAACAACAAGAACATCATCCCCGTCGCCGAACAACTCGATGCGCTCACCGAGAAGACGGTCGTCGTTGTGCCGACCCGGTCGATGCCCGAGGCACTCGCGGCGCTCGTGGCCTACGACGCGGACGCACCGGCAACCGACAATGCCGCGGACATGACTGAGGCAGCGGCATCGGTGGTCACCGGTGAGGTGACCAGGGCGGTTCGCGACAGCACCAGCAACGTCGGGCCCATCAGCGAGGGCGACTGGCTGGGCCTGGTGCGCGGCGATGGCATCGCCGCCGTGGCCGCCACGGTCGAAGGGGCGGCGATGGCGCTCCTCGACGCCATCGTCGGCGACGGCGCCGAACTCGTCACCGTGATCGCCGGTGCGGATGCCGAACCAGGGGCCAGCGATCAGATCGTCGGCTGGCTCGGCGATCACCGAGGCGATGTCCACGTCGACGTTCACCACGGTGGCCAGCCGCTGTATCCCTACCTCTTCGGAGTCGAGTGAACGCACTCGCCTTCCGCGACCTCACCGCGATCGATGTCGATCGGCTGAAGGGCGTCGGCGACAAGAAACGTGCGGCGCTCACCGCCGTCGGTGTCGAGAACCTGTTCGACCTGGTCACCTTCTATCCGCGTCGTTGGGTCGACCGCTCCAACGAGGCACGCATCGCCGACCTCGTCCCTGGCGAGGAGGCGCTGGTGCTCGCGACCGTGCGGTCGGTGACCAAACGCGTCACACGGAATCGCCGAACGATGGTCAACGTCAACGTCGGCGACGGTTCGGGCCGCATGGAGGTGGTGTTCTTCAACCAGCCGTGGCGCGAGCGGCAACTCCGAGAAGGCCTCCAGGTGGCGCTGTTCGGCAAAGCCGACGTCTACCGCGGTGGTCTGCAGATGGCGAACCCGATCGTCGACCTGATCGGCGATCGAACCGGCCGGATCGTGCCGATCTACCCGCAGAGCGAGAAGGCGCAGATCACGACCTGGGAGATCGCCGGGTGGGTCGAAGAAGCGCTGCGCCGGTGCCGCGACCGAGGAATCGCCGATCCGGTTCCGCCCGAGATCCTGCAGCGCCTCGGGATGCTCACCCGCTTCGATGCCTTGTCGAACATCCACCTGCCGGAGTCGATCCGCGACAAGGAGCAGGCCCGTCGGCGCCTCGCGTTCGATGAGTTGCTCCGGGTCCAGTTGGTGCTCGTGCTGCGCAAGCGAGCCATGGAGCGCGACCAGCGCGGCATCGCCCACGACCTCGGCGGCGACCTGGTACAGCGCTTCCTCGATGCGCTGCCGTACCCGCTGACCGGAGCCCAGCAGCGGGCGATCGCGGAGATCGAGGCCGACCTTGCTGCGCCGCATCCCATGCACCGATTGCTGCAGGGCGACGTCGGCTCGGGCAAGACCGTCGTAGCGGTCGACACGATGATGGTGGCGGTGCAGGGCGGTCACCAGGCAGCGCTGATGGCGCCCACCGAAGTCCTCGCCGAACAACACGCCACCGGCGTGCGGGCCCTCCTCGAAGGAGTGAGCGTTCCCGACCCGGGCAACCTGTTCGGAGATCGACCGCTGCGAGTCGAATTGCTCACCAACCGGGTCACCGGTTCCGACCGCAAGGAGGTGCTCGCCGGGCTCGCCGAGGGTTCGGTCGACATCGTGATCGGCACCCATGCGCTGATCCAGGACGCCGTCGACTTCGCGAGCCTCGGCGCCGTGGTCGTCGACGAGCAACACCGGTTCGGAGTCGAACAGCGTGCGGCGTTGCGGGCGAAGACCGTCGGGGGAGCGGTGCCCGACATGCTGGTGATGACGGCGACGCCGATCCCTCGGACGGCAGCGATGACCGTGTACGGCGACCTCGACGTCAGCGTGCTCGACGAACTCCCGCCGGGGCGCACTCCGATCGTGACCAAGTGGGCCGACGGTCCGTTGCTCGAAGCCGAAGTGTGGGCCGATGTACGAGCGCAGGTGGCCGATGGACGCCAGGCCTACGTCGTGTGTCCCCTCATCGGTGAGAGCGAGAAGCTCGAGGTGGCTTCGGCCGAGGAAACCTTCGAGCGGCTCGCCGGCGACGAGCTGGCCGGGCTCCGACTCGGCTTGTTGCACGGACGTCTCACGTCGACGGAGAAGGAGGCCACGATGGATTCGTTCCGGGCGGGGGAGCTCGATGTGCTCGTGGCGACGACCGTGATCGAGGTCGGCGTCGACGTACCGAATGCCACGGTGATGGCGATCCTCGACGCGGACCGCTTCGGCATCGCGCAACTCCATCAGCTCCGAGGTCGAGTCGGCCGTGGCGCGCACGCATCGACGTGCTGGCTGGTCACACAGCAACGCAACGAGCCCGGCGATCCCGTTGGCAATCCGAGAGTCGAGGCGCTCGTGGCGACCACCGACGGGTTCGAGCTGGCGGAGATCGACCTCGACCTGCGCGGTGAAGGCACGCTGATGTCGACCTCGCAGAAAGGACGCAGCGACTTGAAACTCGCGTCGCTACGTCGAGATCGCAACCTCGTGGAACTCGCACGGGAGGCGGCGTTCGAGATCGTCGACGCCGATGGCGAACTGGCACGTCACCCGGAGCTCGCCGACGAACTCGCGCTCGTCTTCAGCGAGTCCGACGAGGAGTTCCTCGCCAAGAGCTGAGAAGTTGCGTTCTGGTGTGGCCGAGCCGAACGCAACTCGTCATGCGTCCGGCCGGTCGCCTCGGCCCATCTCCTCGTCGTCTTCGTCGGACATCACGAGATCCCAGCGGTCGAGGCAGTCCTCGCATCGGTAGGCGATCACGTCGCCCGGCTCCCAGATGCCGTCCTCGGGCGGATGGCTGAGCAGGAAGCAGCGCCCGCCGCAGTCGATGCAGGTGATCTGGGGCGTCGGTGTGAGCACGGCTCCATCTTGGCGCATCCGCTCCTAACCTGGCGCAATGCGTGTCGTGGCGGGAGAACTCGGTGGTCGGCGTCTGGTCGCACCTGCGGGCACCTCGACCCGCCCGACGACCGATCGTGTCCGCGAAGCGATCTTCAACTCGCTCGGCAGTGCCGGACTGCTCGACGGGGCGTTGGTCGCCGATCTCTTCGCGGGCAGTGGGGCGATCGGCATCGAGGCGCTCTCCCGCGGCGCCGAGCGGTGCGTGTTCGTCGAACGCGACCGCACCGCCCTCCGAGCGCTCGACGAGAACCTCGACGCGCTCGACCTGAACGACCGCACGAAGGTGCTGGCATCGGACGCATTGTCGGCGGCGGCCGGCCTCGATGCCGACATCGTGTTCGCCGATCCGCCCTACGACTTCGACAGCTGGGACGAATTGCTCGGTCGGGTCTCAGCCGACCTGGTCGTCGCCGAGTCCGGTCGGGCCGTCGAGCCGCCCGCTGGGTGGGAGGTCATCCGCGAGAAGAAGTACGGGCGAACCCGTGTGACCTTCCTCGAACGCCTGGTTGAGTAGGGTCTCCAACCCAATGACGAATGGTTCCACGACACTGCGGGTGCTGTACCCGGGAAGCTTCGACCCGATCCACCTCGGCCACATCGACGTGATCGAACAGGCCCACGAACTGTTCGGGTCGGTCGTGGTCGCCATCATGCACAACCACTCCAAGACCGGCGGCGTGTTCGCCGTCGACGAACGGGTCGAGCTCGCCCGCACCGCACTGGCTCACCTCGACGGGGTGCAGGTGGTCGAACAGACCGGCCTCGCCGTGCAAGCAGCGCAGCGAGCCGAGGTCGATTTCATCGTGAAGGGCCTCCGCAACCCCGGTGACTTCGAAATCGAGCAGCAGATGGCACACAACAACCACGCAGTCACCGGCGTGCGCACCGTGTATCTTCCGTGCCGCCCCGAATTGGGCTACATCAGCAGCCGCTTCGTGCGCGAAATCGCGAAGTACGGTGGATCCATCGACCATTTGGTGCCGGCGCACGTCGCCGATGCACTGCGCCGCGTGAACAGCAGCGACGCACAGAACTGAGCCAACCATGAGCTACGACGACGGCGAGTACGACGAGTACGGCGAGATCGATGACGAGTACCCCGAAACCGGCGCGCCCGGAGGGTTCGTCGGCGACGCCGAGACGCTCCTGCGGCGCGCCATCGACATCGTCGCGACGGCGCCGACCATGCCGTTGTCGTCATCGCCGCGACTCGATCGCGACGAGATGATCGAGCTGCTCGAGGAGTCGCTCAACCGGCTGCCCGAAGAACTGCGCCAAGCGCGCTGGATGCTCAAGGAACGACAGGACTTCGTGGCCAAGACGCGGCGCGAGGCCGACGAACT
Source organism: Ilumatobacteraceae bacterium (assembly GCA_963716095.1). Taxonomy (GTDB): domain Bacteria; phylum Actinomycetota; class Acidimicrobiia; order Acidimicrobiales; family Ilumatobacteraceae; genus Sva-07. The sequence goes on from CAVQSV010000010.1 coordinate 33,909, forward strand.
GCTCGAAGCTGCACGCGTCCGGGCCGAGCGGATGGTGCAACGCACCGAGGTGGTACGCGCCGCCGAGCAGCGTGCTCGCCAGGTCATGGAGACCGCCGAGGCCGACTCGCGGCGCCTGAAGCACGAGACCGAGGACTTCCTCGACCAACGCCTCGGATCGTTCGAGATCCTGCTCGACAAGCTCCAGAAGACCGTCGGAGCTGGGCGCCAACGCCTGTCGATCGGCGGCGCCGTCGACGAGACCGTCGTGGTCGAAGAGGACGACCCGACCAAGGGTTTCTTCGACCAGGACCACTGAACCGCCCCTGCGCTCATGGTCGACCCCCTGCGCCCGTTGCGGATCAACGCTGTCGAGTTGCTGCGTCAGCCGGGCGCTGTTCGAGACGTCACCTTCGACATCGCAGCCGCTCCACTCGACGCCGAACACGACTGCCTGGTCGGTGATCTCCGCGTCGCGCTGCGCCTCACCGCCCGCAACGACAGCATCGACGTCGGCGGAACCGTCAGCGCCGACTGGGCGTCGGTGTGCCGCCGCTGCCTTCGTGACGTGGCCGGCACGGCAGCCGCCGCCGTCGACGAGCGATACGAGATCGAACCGTTGGATCCTGATGCGTATGTGATCGAGGACGGCCAACTCGACCTCGTTCCACTCGTTCGTGAGACGGCGCTGCTGGAACTGGACGTCGAACGCCTCTGCCGCGACGACTGCGCCGGGCTGTGCCCGGTCTGCGGAGTCGATCGCAACACCACCGAGTGCTCGTGTGACACGACCGTGCGCGACGACCGCTGGGCTGCGCTCGAAGGGTTCGTGCCCGACGAGAGCTGAGTCGCGGCATGCCGATGCCCGGTGGCCGATGCCCGGTGGCCGATGGCAATGGCCTCGCGGGCCGATAACGTGATGCAGCCGTTGCGGCAGGGTGACCCCGAATCGGGCCCCGATCACGAACCGGTCGCACGATGACCGTCCCCGAGAACCAGGAAGCGAACGATGGCCGTTCCCAAGAAGAAGACCTCCAAGTCGAAGACCCGCAGCCGTCGGGCGAGCGCCTGGCAGCTGAACGCGCCGGCACGCAGCCTGTGCCCGCGCTGCGGCAACGCCAAGACCCCGCACGTCGTGTGCCCGTCGTGTGGCTGGTACCGCGATCGCGTCGTCGTCGACGTCGGCTGATCCACTGAGCAACGCAATGCTTCCGGTCGCAGTCGACGCGATGGGCGGCGACGACGCCCCCGGCCCGATCCTGGCCGGAGCGCATCGCGCTGCGGCCTCCGGTATCCCCGTCGTGCTCGTCGGGCCTGCCGACCTCGAAGGTCGCGCCGGAGCCGATGGAACGATGCTCGATCTCATCGAGGCGAGCGAAGTCATCGGGATGCACGACGATCCCGCCCAGGGCGTGCGCCGCAAGAAGGACTCCACGCTCGTTCGCGCCGCCGAGGCGGTGCGAGACGGTCGTGCCAGCGCCATGATCTCCGGCGGCAACACCGGCGCCACCATGGCCGCGGCGCTCCTGCGCATGGGTCGCATCTCGGGTGTCAAGCGGCCGGCGATCGCCACGCCGATCCCGGTGCCGGGCGCTACGCCCACCGTGCTGCTCGACGCCGGCGCCAACTCCGAGGTGCAGGCCGAGTGGCTCGTGCAGTTCGGCCTGATGGGGTCGGTGTACGCCAAGCACCGCTTCGGCATCGAGTCGCCCCGAGTGGGTCTGCTCTCGATCGGCGAGGAGCCCGGCAAGGGCGACACGCTGCGCAAGGAGGCATACGAGCTGCTCGGGGCCGCCTCGCATCTCAACTTCGTCGGCAATGTCGAAGGTCGCGACGTCATGAGCGCCGAACTCGACGTGTGCGTCACCGACGGATTCACCGGCAACGTCGTGCTGAAGACACTCGAAGGCGGCATGAAGGTCGTCATCAAGGCGCTCCTCGACGCATTCGCCGCCGAGGACCACTACCAACCCCACGCCGACGCACTGATGCCGGCGCTGGTTCCGCTGTACGAAACGCTGAGCCCCGACACCTACGGCGGCGCTGTGCTGCTCGGGGTCGACGGCGTGTGCATCATCGCTCACGGGTCCTCCAGCGACACTGCGATCGCCAACGGCATCGGCGTCGCACGCGACATGGTCGAGCACGACATGGTCGGCGAGATCCGCGCCGCCATCGCCGGCAACGCTGGCTGAACCGTCCGGCAACTACACTCGGCGCCCGTGCCAGCAGATTCCGCCCCACTCGAACGCACCGAGATCTTCGAGATCGTCCGCGACCGCCTCGCCGACATCCTCGAGATCGAGCCGTCCACGATCACCGAGGGACAGTCGTTCGTCGACGACCTCGATGCCGACTCGTTGGCGCTGATCGAACTCGTCGAAGCGCTCGAGGAGCAACTCGGTGACCGCATCGACGATTTCCGTATCGACGACGAGGACCTCGAAGACCTCAAGACCGTGCGCGACGCCATCGACTACGTCCATGAGCGGGCCACGGCGAGCTGACCCTCCAGTGGCCGCCAGGTGACGACACCCGCGAGTGCCCAGCCATCGGCCGGCTTGGCCGAGCTGTCGGCGCGCATCGGCCACGACTTCGACGATTGGGGTCTGCTCGACCGGGCACTGGCGCACCGTTCGTGGTGCGCTGAGACGCCTGGAGCGATCAGCAACGAGCGGCTGGAGTTCCTCGGCGACGCAGTACTCGGCTGGGCGATCGCCGACATCGTGTACCACCGGTATCCGGTTGCCGAGGGGCAACTGACCGATCTGCGCAAGAGCGTGGTCAATGCGATCGCACTCGCCGAAGTCGCACGAGAGATCGGGCTCGGGGATCATGTGCTGCTCGGGCGCGGCGAAGCGGCAGCGGGAGGCTCCGACAAGCCGTCGATCCTGTCCGACGCGTTCGAAGCGGTCCTCGGTGCCGTTTATCTGGACGGGGGCGCCGACGCTGCCTATGCGATGGTCGACCGCCTGGTGGTGCCCCGGATGCCCGACAACGCCGATGCGATCGGCCAATTCGACCAGAAGACCGAGCTGCAGGAGCTGTGCGCCCGGCTCGGCAAGGGGGCCCCGGTGTACGAGGTGACGTCCCACGGCCCCGATCATGCCAAGACGTTTCGTGCCCGGGTGCTGGTCGATGACGACGTGCACGGCGTCGGGACCGGTCGGTCGAAGAAGGCTGCGGAACAGCTGGCGGCCACCGACGCCTGTGTCTCGCTCAGCTGACGCCGGATCCGTCGATGCCAGAGCTGCCGGAAGTCGAAACTGTTCGCCGTGGCCTGCAACGCCATCTCGTCGGTCGGCGCATCGAACGTGTCGAGGTCGGACGCGAGCGAACCGTCCGGCGAACCTCACGGGAGGCGCTCATCGACGGGCTCTCCGGCACCGTGATCGCCGCCGCCGACCGGCGCGGCAAGTACCTGCTGCTACCACTCGACTCAGGTGACACCGCCATGATCCACCTGAGGATGAGTGGCCAAGTGCTCCTCGCCCCGGCCGGGGCCGATCGTCCGGCCCATACCCATGTCGTGCTGCATCTCGATGACGGCCACGAGGCATGGTTCGTCGATCCGCGCACGTTCGGCGAGGTGGTCGTGTTCGCCCCGGACCGTGTCGCCGTCGAACTGCCCGAACTGGCGCGGCTCGGCGTCGACCCGATTGCCGAGCAGTTCGACGCAGCGGTGCTGCGCCGGGCGTTCGGAACCACTGCTCGTGGGCTCAAGCCGCTGTTGCTCGATCAACATGTCGTCGCCGGGATCGGCAACATCTACGCCGACGAGATCCTTCACCGTGCGAAGCTACGACCCGATCGGGCCGCGTCGAGTCTCGACAGCCGTCGCCGCCGTGCGCTCGCAGATGCGATCGTGGCGGTGTTGACCGAGGCGATCGACGCCGGCGGGTCGACCCTCGGCGACGCGCAGTACGTCGACCTGATGGGGGAGGGCGGCTCCTACCAGGACGACCACCGGGTGTACGGGCGAGGCGGAGAACGATGTCTGACCTGCGGACGGGGTTGGATCCGACGATCGGTGACCGGCGGTCGCGGTACCCATTGGTGCCCGATCTGTCAGCGCTGAGCCGGGCTCCGCGATCTGGTGCGGGTGTGTCGGTGCGCGAACAGGTAGTTTCGCAGCTGCTGTGTTCCTGAAGAGTCTCAACCTCAAGGGGTTCAAGTCGTTCGCCGACAGCACCACGATGGTGCTCGAACCCGGAGTCACCGTCGTCGTCGGCCCGAACGGGTCGGGCAAGTCCAACGTCGTCGACGCCATTGCCTGGGTGCTCGGGGCGCAGGCGCCCAAGGCCGTGCGCAGCCAGAAGATGGACGACGTGATCTTCGCCGGCACGGCATCGCGCCCTGCACTCGGGCGCGCCGAGGTCAGCATCACGATCGACAACTCCGACGGCACCCTGGGCGTCGAGTTCAGCGAGGTCACCGTCACCCGGGTGCTGTTCCGCACCGGCGACTCCGAATATGCGATCAATGGGGTGCCGTGCCGGCTGCTCGACGTCCAGGAACTGCTGTCCGACGCCGGCGTCGGACGCCAACAGCACGTCATCGTCAGCCAGGGCCAGATCGATGCGGTGCTCAACGCCCGCCCTGAGGAACGGCGGGCGATCATCGAGGAGGCTGCCGGCGTCCTCAAGTTCCGCAAGCGCAAGGAGAAGGCCGAACGCCGACTCGACGCCACCGAGGCGAACCTGCTGCGCGTACAAGACCTGCTCCGCGAGGTGCGCCGGCAATTGCGACCGCTCGAGCGTCAGGCTCAAGCCGCCGAGCGTCACGGTTCATTGATCGCCGAACTCGCCGAGGTGAAGACCTACGTGTCCGGCCGGGAGATCGCCTCGTGGCGCAGCAAGCTCGAAGCGCTCGCTGCCACCAGACTCGAGAGCGCCACCCTCGAGTCCGAACTGAAGACCACGCTTGCTGCGCTCGACACCCAGGTGATGGCGATCGAAGCGCAGTTGTCGGCTCGGGGTGCCAGCGACGTCAGCGACCGACTCGTGCGAGTCGAGCAGCTCCGTGAGCGGGCCCGTGGACTGTCGGCGGTGCTGGTCGAGCGTCGCCGGTCGCTCGAACGCGACAAGGGTCAGCTGCTCGATGCCGGCGTCGTCGCCAACCTCGAGGCCGACGCCGCGCGCTTTCGAACCGAACTCGACGACGTCGTCGTGTCGCTGGCGGAGATCGAACCGGCGTCCGAATCGCTGCTCGCCGACGAGGAGAGCTTCCGCATCGAACGATCGAAGATGATCGATGCCGTCGGCGCCGACCAGAGCGGGTCGCAGGCGGCCAGTGCCGCTGCCGAGGTGCGCGGCGAACTCCGGTCGGTCAGGTCCTCGCTCGAGCGCTCGACCGCTGACCTCCGGCGGTTTCGTGAACGATTCGACTCGCTCGCGCAACGGCGCGACGCCAGCTCCGAACGGGCCGTCAGGTTCCGGACCGAGTGCGACGAGGCCGGAGCGATCGAAGAGCCGCTGGTTGCCGAGGTCGAGCTGGCCGAGACCGCGCTCGCCGAGGCGGTATCGGCCCACGAGGCCCGTCAATCGCTGCGCAACGACGCAGCCGAAGAAGCCTCCCGGTTCGCTGCCCGGGTCGAGGCACTCGAGTTGGCGCTCGATGCCGCTCGTGCCCGCGCCGGAGCCGAACGGCTCGCTGGGGTCGACGGTGTCCTCGGAACGCTGCTCGATCTGATCGAGATCGATGCCGGCTGGGAGCCGGCGGTCGAGGCAGCGCTCGGCGAGTCGCTCACGGCAGTCGTGGTCGACGATCCGACAGCTGGTCGACGGGCCCTCGACGCGCTGCGGACCTCCGACACATCGGGCGCCGTGATCGCGCTCGGCACTCGGCCGGCGGGCCAACCCCGGCCCGGTGTCGGCGATGCGGTGCGCCCGCATGCTCGCTCGACGCGGCCTGGTGTCGACGTGCTGCTCGACGGCCTGCTCGGCTCAGCCGTTCGGGTCGACGACCTCGGTCAAGCGGTCGATGCCGCGCTGAGCCATCCCGACGCCGTGGTCGTCACCGCGGCAGGCGACCGGTTCGGCCTGAGCGGCTGGCGTGTCGGGGCGGCCGGAAGCGGTGCCACCGCAGCTGCCCTCGACGACGCGCTCGAACGCGCCCGCACGGCGACCGCCGAACTCGAGCAGGCCACCGAAGCCGTCGCTGCCGCCGAGCGGGCCATGCAGGCGGCACGCACGGCCGAGGCCGACCTCGTTCAACGGCTCGACGCCAACGATGCGCGATTCAGCGCGGCGTCGGAGGGGCTTGCACAGGCGCAGCGCGAGCACCGCGAAGCCGAGTCCGAACTCGGGAATCTCGAACGGTCGATCGACGACGTCACCGCGAACATCGTGCGCGACGAGCAGCGCATCAGCGAGCTCGAAGCGCTGCTGCCGGCGCTCGAATCCGACGAACAGGCCGAGGCCGACGCTGCTCGAGCCCGAGGTGAACTCCGTGCTGAACTCGAGACGAGGGCGGCCGCGCTGGCGTCACGCCGCAAGGATCTCGAGGTGCACAACGCCGGGTTGCACGAGCGTCAGCAGTTGCTCGAACGGCGTCTCGACGAGACCGAGCGGCGCCTTGCGGCCGACGCCGAAGCACGCATCGCCGCCGAGGGGCAGCGCCAGACCATCGAACGGGACATGGGGGCGATCGATCGACTGATCGAGCGTGTCGCAGCGCACCGCGAGGTCGTCGAGGTGGTGCACATCGATCTCTCCGAGCAGCGACGTCGACAGAGCGACGAAGTGCGCGGCCTCACCACTGAACTCGACGCACAGCGTCGCGAGCGCAGCGAGAAGGAACAGGCGCTCGACGCATCGCGTGAGCGTGCCCGTCAGGCCGAACTCGGCGAGGCCGAAGCGAAGCTCCGCCTCGAGACAGCGATCGAAGCGCTGCGACGCGATCTCGACATCGAGCCTGCCGTGGCTGAAGCCGCGCCGATGCCGGAGCTTCCGGACGGCGCCACCCCAGCGGGACGCGTCCGCGAACTCGAACGCGAGCTCCGCCTCCTCGGGCCGATCAACCCGCTCGCACTGGAAGAGTTCAACGAGCTGCAGACCCGTCACACGTTCCTCGAAGAGCAGCTCGAAGACGTTCGCTCGACACGACGCGAGCTGTCCCGGGTGATCGCTGCTGTCGACACCGAGATCCAGAACGTGTTCGGCGCGGCGTTCGCTGATGTCAGCGAGAACTTCACGCAGCTGTTCGGGCTGTTGTTCCCCGGCGGAGTCGGCAAGCTGAAGCTCACGACACCAGATGACCTGCTCAACACCGGCATCGAGGTCGAAGCGAAGCCGAGCGGCAAGAACGTCAAGAAGCTGTCGCTGCTGTCCGGCGGTGAACGCAGCCTGACCGCGCTGGCGTATCTGTTTGCCGTGTTCCGGTCGCGCCCGTCGCCGTTCTACGTGATGGACGAGGTCGAAGCGGCCCTCGACGACGTGAACCTGCACCGGTTCCTCGGGTTGATCGCGGAGTTCCGCAAGGACGCGCAGCTGATCGTCGTGTCGCACCAGAAGCGCACGATGGAAGCCGGCGACTGCCTGCTCGGCGTGAGCATGCAACCCGGTGGTTCGAGCAAGGTCGTCACCGAACGCATCAACGCCACGACCTGACCCGGTTCCCCGTGCCCAGGGCAGCGGGAACCAGCGGGAACCACGACCCGGTTCTCCGGTTCCCGTGCCCAGGGCAGCGGGAACCACGATCTCGGGGCGTGGGCGTCCGGCATCACGGGTAGCGTCGGGCGGCGATGGGTATCGAAGTCATATTTCTGATCCTCGCCGTGCTGGTCGTGGCGTTCGGGATCGGCGTGGTGGTGCTCAACCGCCGCAACGCCGCCCGGTCCGGAGCTCCCACTGCGCCGCCGTCACGGCCTGCTGCACCGCCACCCAAGCTCGATGGCGACGGCGCCGCTGGAGCGACCCTCGTCGAAGAGCGACCAGAAGAACTGGTGGAGCCAGAGGAACCGGTCGAGCCCGAGCCGGTCAAGCCGGCGTCGTTGCGCGATCGCCTGTCGAAGGCCCGGCTTGCGTTCACGGGTGCCTTCGCGGGGGTGCTCGGTCGCAGTGGCATCACCGAGGAGAGCTTCGAGGACCTCGAAGAAGCGCTGTTGCGCGCCGACGTCGGGGTCGGGGTGACCACTGCGTTGCTCGACGGTCTCCGGGTCAAGGTCGATGCCAAGGAGATCACCGAGCCGCAGGCGCTGCTCGACGAACTGGAAGCGGAGATGGTCTCGCGTCTCGAAGGTTCCGACCGCTCGCTCGCGTTCGAGCCCGGCGATCCGGACAGCCCGAACGTGTGGATGTTCGTCGGCGTCAACGGTGTCGGCAAGACCACCACGATCGGCAAGCTGTCGAACCAGCAGATCCGCGACGGCCGCACCGTGCTGATGGCCGCCGGCGACACGTTCCGTGCCGCGGCGGCCGAGCAGCTGACCACCTGGGCCGAGCGCTCCGGTGCTGAGATCGTGCGCGGCGCCGAGGGCAGCGATCCGAGCGCCGTGATCTTCGACGGTGTCGAACGAGCAGCCTCCCGTGGCATCGACCTCGTGATGGCCGACACCGCCGGGCGCTTGCACACGAAGTCGAATCTGATGGAAGAGCTGAAGAAGGTGCGACGCGTCGCCGAGAAGGGTGCCGGCCGGGTCACCGAGACGTTGCTGGTGATCGACGCGACCACCGGACAGAACGGCCTGACGCAGGCCCGCGAGTTCGGTGAAGCCACCAACGTCACCGGTGTCGTGCTCACCAAGCTCGACGGTTCGGCCAAGGGCGGCATCGTCTTCGCGATCGAGACCGAGCTCGGGATTCCGGTGAAGCTCGTCGGCATCGGCGAGACCATCGAGGACCTGATCCCGTTCGACCCCGCCGAGTTCGTCTCCGCCCTCGTCGAACCCTGAGGTTTGCTGCGGAACTCGACCCGCGCCCACCCCTCACGCCCAACCAAAGCCGAAAATTGTGCGCGGTACGTTCAGCAGCGGGCAGATCTGCGCACAGTTCGGCGGGTCGCTGACTTCGGTGAGATCGCGGCCGCCTGACAGACTTGCCCGATGACCACGCTCGAATCGCGCCCCGACACCGCTGCCACCGACCCGGAGACCCGAGAGGTCACCGAAGCGATCGATGCGTTGCTCGCGGCCAACGACCCGTCCACGATGGACAACGCGGAATTTCGCGGCGCCCGCTACGACGCAGGACTCGCCTGGGTGCACTTCCCGAAGGGCTACGGGGGCCTCGGTGTTCGACCCGAACTCAACAAGCTCGTCGAGACCAGGATGAAGGAGGCCGGAGCGAAGCCGACCGAGCCGGTGAGCTTCTTCATGGCCCTCGCCGGCCCGACGATCGTCACCCACGGCAGCCACGAGGCCAAGGAGCGCTTTCTTCGCCCCATGTTCACCGGCGAGGAGATCTGGTGTCAGCTGTTCTCCGAACCCGGCGCCGGTTCCGACTTCGCCGGGCTCGCCACCAAGGCCGAGCGCGATGGCGACGAGTGGATCGTCAACGGCCAGAAGGTGTGGAACACGATGGCGCATCTCGCCGATTTCGGGATGCTGGTCACCCGCACCGACCCAGATGCTCCCAAGCACAAGGGCATGACCTACTTCGCGCTCGACATGCACGCTGAGGGCGTCGAGGTTCGGCCGCTGCGCCAGATCACCGGTGAGGCCGAGTTCAACGAGGTCTACATGACCGACGCTCGGGTTCCAGATGCTCACCGGATCGGCGACGTCGGCGAGGGATGGCGCGCGAGCCTCACGACGCTGATGAACGAGCGCAACGCCATCGGCACCGGCGGTGGCGCCGGCAGTGGATCGGTCGCCCGTCGCGGAGCCGCAGCCAATGACGCGATCGAGATCTGGAAGGGTCTCGACCCCTCCGAGCAGGACGGAGCGCGCAAGGACCGCATGATGCAGTTGTGGTGCCAGGCCGAGGTCAACCGGCTCACCAACCGCCGCGCCGGTGAGAACGCGAAGGCCGGCAACCCAGGCCCCGAGATGACGATCGCCAAGTTGGCGTTCTCCGAACTCAACAAGCCGCTGTACGAGTTCTGCGTCGACCTGATGGGCGCCGACGCACTGATCGGCTACGACTACACCTTCCGCCGCCCCGGCGATCTCGACATCTCCGGCGGCACGCACGGCACCCGCTACTCGTTCATGCGGGTGCGAGCGAACTCGATCGAGGGCGGCACCTCGGAGATCCTGCGCAACATCATCGGCGAGCAGGTCCTCGGCCTGCCCGGCGAGCCCCGCGTCGACAAGTCGGTTCCCTGGAACGAAGTACCACGCAACTGAAGCGTTGCGATGAGCGAAACCCGCAGATGCGGTGGGCTCGCTCATCGCCCGCTGATTCTCAGGGTTCGATCAGGTTCGCCGGGCCGAAGATGTCGAGCGCGCTGAGGAGCGCCCGCAGCATCTCGACGTCGCCGCTGTCGACGGTGATCGCCCCACTCTCGATCTGAGCGTCGAGTTGGTCGGGGGTGGCGATCACATCGATCATCGCGGCTCGATCGAGGGTGACCGCCACGTCGGCGTCGGTGTCGTCGGTGTCGTGGTGAATCGTCTGGTTCTCGACCGTCAGGCGATGGGTGAGCGGTTCGGCGGCAGCGTCGAGGTCGGTGACGGTGAAGGTCACCGAGAGTGTGTCGAGCACGCACTTGGCGGGGTTGAACCTCGTGCCCATCATGTCGATCAGCTGTTCGCCGGTCATGCCGACCGACAGCGCTGAAGGTCGACCGAATCCGAGCTGGAGGGACCCGTTGCGGAGTTCGTGAGCGCCCATCAGGTACGCGTTTCGCCACGTGGCCGACTCGCTCTGGTAGCCGAGCTGTTCCATCGCGTCGGCCGACAACGAACGCGCCTCGCGGTGCTGCGGGTCGGCGAAGATCAGGTGCTTGAGCACCTCGACGACCCAGCGGTAGTCGCCGTCGTCGAACGCGGTCTGCGCCCCACGCATGACACCGTCGGGGCCGCCCATCATGTCGACGTAGCGCTTGCCGGCATCGACGGGCGGGTGCGGGTGCAGGTTGGCCGGGTTGCCGTCGTACCACCCGAGGTAGCGGTTGTAGACCGACCTCACGTTGTGCGACACGGTGCCGTAGTAGCCCTGGACGTGGGACTGCTTCGCGAAACACTCGGGCAGCTGTGACAGCTCCGCCGAGATCTCGTCGGGTGTGAATCCGCTGTTGGCGAGCCGCAGCGTCTGGTCGTGCATCCAGCGGTACACGTCACGCTGCAGCGTGAGGAACGCGGCGACGTCGTCGCCGCCGAATCGGGGCCAATGGTGGCTCGCGAACATCGTGTCGGTGTGCGCTCCCCACATCCGCATTGCTTCGTGGATGTACTTGCTCCATGCGAGCGAGTCACGCACCTGCGCACCACGAATCGGATACAGGTTGTGCAGCGTGTGCGTGCAGTTCTCGGCCATGCACAGCAGGCGCTTGTCCGGGAAGAAGAAGTTCATCTCCGATGGCGCTTCCGCGTCGGGCGTGTTCTGGAAGATGATTCGAATTCCGTCGACGTCGAGTTCGTCGCCGGTGTGGAGGATCGTCTCGGTCGGAGCGACGAGCCCCGACGTGCCGATCGGTGTGGTCTTGCCGAGGCCTGCGTCGACCTGCCCCTGCGGCCCGAACGCCAACAGCGGCCCGAACTGATACAGCGCACGTCGCGCCATGATCGGGCCGGCGAGGACGTTCTCGCCCACCGCTTCTCGCATGAACCCTTCCGGTGCGATCACCCGAACGTTGCCGGCGTCGACCGCTTCTCGGGTGGTGACGCCGAGCATGCCGCCGAAGTGATCGACGTGGCTGTGGGTGTAGATGACCGCCGTCACCGGGCGCTCGCCGAGGGTGTCGTTGGCGAGTTCGAGGCAGGCGCGGGCGCACTCTTCACTGGTGAGCGGGTCGATGATCAGCCAGCCACTGTCCGCTGCGATGAAGGTGATGTTGCTGAGGTCGTAGCCGCGGGCCTGCCAGACACCGTCGGCGACCTCGAACAGCCCGTGCACGGCATTGAGCCGGCCCTGGCGCCACAGCCCGGGATGCACGGTGTCGGGGGCGGGATCGTCGGTGCGCAGGAAATCGTGGTGGGCGACGTCCCAGACCGGTCGTCCAGCGCGTTCGAAGCGTCCGGTCGGATGTTGGGCGACCAGGCCGTGCGATGCCGCAGCGAAATCGGTCCCGTCATCGAAATCGATGAGCGCGGCTGAGTTGCGAGCCTGGGTGAACCGCGAGGCGGCCTTGAGTGCGTTGCGATCGGTGTCGGCCATGGAACCCAGTAGAACAGATGTGCCGAGCCCATCGGGAGCCGATCGGACCGGTGCGGCCGGCAAACGGAAATGAACCGAGGGGACCCCGACCCCTCCGTTTCGTTTCGGTAGCCTCGGAGCCCTGATGTTCGACAACCTCTCCACCCGACTCGAAGGCATCGTCAAGAAGATTCGTGGCAAGGGCCGCCTCACCGAGGCCGACGTCGACGAGGTGATGAAGGAGATCCGTACGGCGCTCCTCGAAGCCGACGTCAACGTCACCGTCGTCCGCTCGGTCTGCAATCGCATCCGCGAAGCGGCCATCGGCGCCACTCGCTCCGGCAGCCCTCGACCCTGCACAGCAGGTCGTCAAGGCCGTCAACGACGAGCTGACCCGGGCACTCGGCGGCGAAACACTCTCGATCACCTACGCAGCCAAGCCGCCGACCGTGGTGCTGATGGCCGGTCTCCAGGGGTCCGGCAAGACCACGAACTCGGCGAAACTGGCAACTTGGTTCAAGGGTCAGGGCCGTCAGCCGTTGCTGGTCGGTGCCGACCTGCAGCGACCCGCCGCCGTCGAGCAGCTCCGCACGCTCGGGCGCCAGATCGACGTCCCGGTGTTCTCCGACCCGTCCGACCCGGTACGGGCGTCGGCCGCCGGCCTCGAAGAGGCCAAGCGTCTCGGTCGCGACGTCGTGATCGTCGACACCGCCGGCCGGTTGTCGATCGATGCCGAGATGATGGAGCAGGTCCGTCAGATCTCGGCGACCGTCGAGCCCGACTACACGTTCCTCGTCGTCGACGCGATGACCGGCCAGGACGCCGTGCAGACCGCCGAGGCGTTCCACGAGACACTGCAGATCGACGGCGTGATCATGTCGAAGATGGACGGCGACGCCCGTGGTGGCGCTGCGCTGTCGGTCAAGGAGGTCATCGGTCGGCCGATCGCGTTTGCGTCCACCGGTGAGAAGCTCACCGAGTTCGAGCAGTTCCACCCCGACCGGATGGCCGGACGCATCCTCGGCATGGGCGACATGCTGACCCTGATCGAACAGGCCGAACAGGCCTTCGAAGCCGACCAGGCCGAGCAGGCGGCGGCGAAGTTGATGGAGGGCCAGTTCACCCTCGATGACTTCCTCGAGCAGATGCAACAGATCAAGAAGATGGGCTCGCTCGGAAACCTCATGGGGATGATGCCGGGCATGCCCAAGGAACTCAAGGGCGCGAAGATCGACGACGACGACCTCAAGCCGATCGAGGCGATCATCCGCTCGATGACGGCCGAGGAGCGGGCGCAGCCCGTGATCATCAACGGCAGCCGCCGCCAACGCATCGCCAACGGCTCGGGGACCGAAGTCGGTGACGTCAATCGTCTCGTCAAACAGTTCGGCGAGATGCAGAAGATGATGAAGAAGATGGGCATGGGCGGCCCCGGTGGCGGTCGACCGGGCAAGGGCAAGAAGGCCAAGAAGGCCAAGAAGGGCCGCACCACCCCGAGCTCCAAGGGTCGTGGGCTGCCGCCCGGGCTCCTCGACCCGAACGCCCCAGGCGGGATGGACATCCCCGGTTTGCCGGGCATGCCGAACATGCCCGGACTTCCCGGAGCCCCCAAGCGCTGATCATTCGGCCGCGGTCGATCAGGCGAGGGGATCTCGTCGCCTGCCGCTAGCCTTTCAACGTTCTCATTTGCACCCAGGAGTAGCGATTTCAGATGGCAGTCAAGCTGCGGCTCACCCGCATCGGCAAGAAGAAGCAACCTCAGTACCGCATCGTGGCGGCCGACGCTCGTTCGCCCCGCGACGGGCGTTTCATCGAGATCCTGGGTCACTACGACCCTCGTCAGGACCCGTCGGTGCTGACCGTCGACAACGACAAGGCCGTGAAGTGGCTCGCCGAAGGTGCGCAGCCGACCGAGCGGGTTGCCAAGCTCCTCAAGATCTCCGGCGCGGCCGAGCAGTTCGAGGCCGCCAAGGCAAGCAAGTGAGCGACGTCGACACCGACACCGGGTCCGACGCAGTCGAATCGACCGACGAACTGGTGCCCACGGCTGTTGCCGTGCTGACCCACATCGTCAAGTCACTCGTCGACGACTCCGACTCCGTCAGCGTCGAGGTCGACGACTCCGGTCGTCGCACCACGTTGAACGTGCGTGTCGGCGAAGGCGAACTCGGCCGGGTCATCGGTCGCCGTGGTCGCACCGCCTCGAGCATTCGCACCGTCACCCGTGCGGCTGCGAGCAAAGACGATGTCGAGATCGACATCGAATTCCTCGACGACTGAGGGACCTCCTTGACCGACGACGGCCTACTGGAAGTCGGTCACATCCGCCGAGCGCATGGACTGCGCGGCGACGTGTTCGTGCAGTTGCTGTCCGACTCCGACGCTCGCGTGGCGCCCGGCAGCGTCCTGTTCTCGGACGGAGAGAAGCTGACCGTCGAGTCCTCTCGGGTCGCCTCGAACGGTCGACGCATCGTGAAGTTCGATCGGATCGCCGATCGGACCGCAGCCGAGACGTACGCCAACCGAGCTCTGCGTGGGCAGCCGATCGACGACCCCGACGCGCTCTGGGCTCACGACATGATCGGCCGGCGCGTGATCGAGATCGACGGCACCGATCACGGGCGGTGTGTCTCGCTCCTGGCCAATCCGGCCGCGGACCTGCTCGAACTCGACAACGGGGCGCTCGTCCCGTCGAATTTCGTGGTGGCCGTCGACGCCGACACCGTCACCGTCGACACGCCTGACGGCCTCTTCGACCTGGACGCGTGATGCCGTCATCCTCCGGCCCTGGACGTGCGGAACCGCTCGACGCGCTCCGGATCGACGTCTTCTCGCTCTTTCCCGGGCTGGTCGACACCTTCTGCTCCGAGAGCCTGCTCGGCAAGGCACGTGGGCAGGGGCTGCTCGACCTGCGATGCCACGACATCCGCGAACAGGCCACCGACGTGCACCGAACCGTCGACGACGCGCCCTTCGGCGGGGGAGCGGGCATGGTGATGCGGGCCCAACCGATCTTCGAGGCGGTCGAAGCCGTCGATCCGCCGCGACCGCTCCTGCTCCTCGGACCGGGTGGCCGCCGATTCGACCAGGCGGTGGCCGAGGAGCTCGCCGGTGGCGGCGGGTTCAGCCTGCTCTGCGGACGCTACGAGGGCGTCGACCATCGTGTTCGTCAGCATCTCGTCGATGGAGAGGTCAGCGTCGGTGACGTCGTCCTCAGCGGCGGTGAGGTGGCTGCGTGTCTGATGATCGAGGCGGTCACCCGCTTGCGCGAGGGCGCGATGGGCAACGCCGTCAGCACCGTCACCGAGAGTTTCGGCGAGTCCGGTCTGCTCGAAGAGCCCCAATTCACGCGCCCCGCCGAGTACCGAGGGTGGACTGTGCCCGAGGTCTTGCGCGGCGGCGATCATGCCCGAATCGAACGCTGGCGTCGAGCGCAGCGCCTCCATCGAACGCTTCGCGACCGGCCCGATCTGGTCGAACGACGTGGCGGGTTGTCGACAGATGACGCGCGACTGTTGGAAGAGTTCCCCGCAGTCCCGTATCATTGACGGGCCCCATCGGCGCGACTCCGCGTCCGTGTTCGCAGTTCATCACACAAACGCAGGTAGCCGCCATGAAAGCCACTGACCTCATCGACAACGACTCGCTCCGCGACGACATCCCCGACTTTCAGGCGGGTGACGAGCTGAAGGTGCACGTCCGCGTCGTCGAGGGCGGCAAGGAGCGCATCCAGGTATTCCAGGGTGACGTCATCGGCCGCCAGGGAGGCGGGCTGCAGGAGACCTACACGGTCCGCAAGCTCAGCTACGGCGTCGGCGTCGAGCGCACGTTCCCGCTGCACACGCCCACGGTGCAGAAGATCGAAGTCGTCAAGCGCGGCGACGTTCGCCGAGCCAAGCTGTACTACCTGCGCGACCGCAAGGGCAAGGCTGCCAAGATTCGCGAGAAGCGCGACTTCTGACGCGTCGCTCGCCGATCGGCGAGCCATCGACGCCAACCGGCGTCCCTCGATCGGGCTGGTGCCCCTCCTCACGACTCGACGGAGGTCACTCGATGCCCGAACCACGTTCCACCACACCTGATCTGTCCAACCGCGCCCGAGGGCAATGGGGCGAAGATCTGGCTGCTGCGCACTATCGCCGACTCGGCCACGAGGTACTCGATCGCAACTGGCGGTCGAGCACCGGCGAACTCGATCTGGTGGTGCGCGATGGTCAGACCTATGTGTTCAGCGAGGTCAAAGCGCGACGTACCGCCGATTTCGGGCCTGCGTCAGCAGCGGTGACGGTGGCGAAGCAGCGTCGGATTCGCCAGCTGGCCGTCGAGTGGCTGCGGGCTCACGAGATCCATGCACCATCGGTTCGCTTCGACGTGGTGGCGATCACCGGAACCGAACTCGAACTCCTCAGCGACGCCTTCTGAGCGGTATCTCAACCGGCGAACGCCCAGATCAGCAGCGCGAACGACACGATCAGCGCCGACGCAACGAGTGCGTAGTCGGCGGGGCTCGCCTTGAACTTCCGGTACGGGTTGAATCCCACGTCGGTCAGTATCGTCGCCGGGCATGGCCACTGACACTCGCGAACTCGAATCGATCACCGTCGACCGTACTGACGGGGTGGTCACCATCACGCTTCGTCGACCCGAGAAGAAGAACGCCGCCGACGCTGCCATGTGGAACGAACTCCTCGAAGAGTTCCGTGCGATCGCTTCCAACCAGGCCGATCGTGCCGTCGTGCTCACCGGCGCCGGAGGCAACTTCTGTTCGGGAGCCGACCTGTGGCAGGCAGGCTCGGGGGACGGCCCGCCACCGCATCAACTGTCGGCGATGCGCCACATCACCGATGTCTGCCTGGCGCTGCACCGGATTCCGCAGCCGACCGTCGCCAAGGTGCGAGGCGTCGCTGTCGGGGCCGGGCTCAACATGGCGCTGTCGTGTGATCTCGTCGTCGCTTCCGACAACGCTCGGTTCTCGGAGATCTTTGCCAAGCGTGGCTTGAGCCTCGACTTCGGTGGGTCGTGGTTGCTGCCGCGGCTGGTCGGGATGCACCGTGCCAAGGAACTCGCACTGCTCGCCGAGATCATCGACGCACAACAGGCAGCTCAGATGGGCCTCGTCAATCGAGTTCTTCCCGATGGCGAACTCGATGCCTTCGTCGACGACTGGGCCACCCGGTTGGCTGGTGGCCCGCCCGTTGCGCTGGCGATGTCGAAGCGGCTGCTCAACAACTCGATGCACGTCACGCTCGAAGAGGCGCTCGACGACGAAGGGTTGTCGCAGACCGTCAACTTCGGCACCAAGGACACCGTCGAGGCGATCAAGGCCTTCATGGAGAAGCGCGATCCGGTCTTCGAGGGTCGCTGATCTCGGTCGATCTCTGCGGAACGCTCCGTGTCGATCAGCACCTTCGACTGGCACAGCGTCGCGCCCGGCACGGTCGGTCACTGAGGCTGCTGCCGATCGCTCGCCGACGACGGTGATTAGCCTGGCGCAGATGAAGCGACGACGGCGCCGGGTGGGTCTGAGTGTCGTACTGTGCGCGCTGCCGCTCGCCGTCGCACTCAGCTCTGGTGCTGTCGAGGCCGCACCGGCGCCTCCTGACAACACAGGACCTGGTGCGCCGCCACCGGATGCCGGCCCACAGCCTGGCGTGGAACCCGAGTGGTTGATCCCGATCCCCGTTGGATGTCCGGTTCCGGATCAGGCCGATGCGGTGTTCACGGGCACCATGATCGGCAAGGACGACATCACCCAGGTCGTGCGCTTCCGGGTCGATCAGCTTCGCGCCGGTTCGGTCGCGCCGTGGGCGATCAATGGGCTGATCGACGTCCGCTACGGACCCGACTACCGCTTCTTGTCGAACGGTGAGCAGTACCTGATCGGCGCCCGCCTCGACCCGGCCTACGGGGTGCCGGCGTCGACGGTGCGCCCCGCGGAGCCGACCTTCGGCGGCAACGACGTCGTCGGCGTCGATGACATCGCCGTCGACTGCCCCGCGCTCGACGATCCGATTCGGACGTTGCAGGTCGACGGCACCAGCATCGACTCGGGCGTGCTCAGTCTGATCACCGACGACCGACGGCTGCTCCTCGCCACGATCGCGGTCCCCACCGCCATCGTGTTCGCCGTGCTGCTCGTCCTGGTGGTGCTTCGCGCGTTCGGGGTGCTTGCGTTTCGGGGGGTCTTCCAGCTCGGCCGTGCCGCTGTCACCCCGGTGCCCGACCACCGAGCGGTCCGTGTCCGGTCGCACCGCCCCAGAGACAGCGATGACCGATCGACGATCGATGACGGCGACCTGGACTCAGGCGATGTTCCAGCGCGCGCGGGTCCATAGCCCGGGAGCATCGATCACCCCACGGCGGCACGAACCTCGTCGAGCGCAGCGTCCCACTCGTCGATCGTGATCTGATCGGCATCACCTCGGGGTGAGCAGCGCACCAGGATGCCGCCGACCACCGGTTCGTCGAGTGCGTTCGAGAGCGCCGCGCCATACGCCGCGAGCTGCAAGCGGTAGCGCCCGACTCGCTCCGATGACTGCACCGGACCCGACCACTGGTCGGTCTTGTAGTCGACGATCACCAGACCGTCAGCGGTTCGAACGAGCAGGTCGACATAGCCCTCGAGCACCCGGTCGCCGACCGGTGCTGCAACGAAGAGCTCGCGCCAGTGCTCGGCACCGTCGACCACGCTGCGCACGATGGGCGCCGAGAGCGCAGAGCGTGCGAGCGCTGCCACCTGGCCCTCGAGGCCGATCACACCTTCGGCGGCGCACTGAGCCCGGGCGAGATTGTCGACGTCCGCCCCGGTTGCCAGATCGCAGAACTGGAGTACACCGTGCACGGCTCGACCGATGCTGGTGCCGTAGCGCCCTCGCTGCCATGGCGGGAGCTCGACGTTGACCGGGCGCTTGTCGAGGCCCGGATCTTCGACGGTCGTGCGTTCGCTCCCGCCGGCGAGCTCCTCCGACAAGCGTGTGGCCGCGATACCGGTACGTCGCGATGCGGCATCGAACGCTCGATGCCGTTCGGTGGCCCACTCGGCGTGATCGGCCCACTCGATCGTGTTCGCTGCGGCCGGCGTTGCCGCCACCGCCCGCAGCGTCACCTCGGCGCGCTCCGCTCCCGAGGTCGAATCGGCGGATCCGGCAGCCCACAGCAACTCGGCCGAGGTCAACGGCCCCCAGTCGGCGTAGTCGGCGTTGTTCTTCGTGGGGGCACCTCGGTGCAACGACACGACGAGATGATCGACCGCCCGGGTGCAGGCCACGTACAGCAGTCGCCGGCGCTCGGCATCGCCCATCTGTTCGTCGATCGGCTGGTGCGCCACGAAGACCCCGTCATCGCCGCGTCCGGCGAGCATCCAGCTGTCGTTGGCCCACACGACGCCGTTGGTGACCGTTCGGCGGGGCTTGGTGGTGAGGCCCGCCACGATCGTGATCGGGAACTCGAGGCCCTTCGCGGCGTGGATGGTCATCACCCGCACGGCATCGTGGTCGTTCTCGGGCAGGATCGTGTCGGCAACGCGGCTCTCCGACGCCTGCAGCGTTGCCCACTGCAAGTAGCGCCTGACACCGTGACCGCCGGCGTCGGCCCACGCCCGGGCCTGCTCGATCACGAATCGCAGGCGGCGCCAGACGTCGCGAGCGTCGAGGTCGGCGAGCGCCAGGTCGAACAGACGGCGTTCGTCGGCCACTGCGGCGAGCAGGTCTGCTGGTGACACCGTGCCGACGCGTTCAGCCACCGATCGGACGTGTGCGACCGCCTCCGCAACCGGATGCTCCGCGAGTTCAGCGGGCGGCTCGGCCCACAGGTTCCACGTACCGCCGCCCGACTTCCACTCCCACAGTTCGACGTCGCTGCAGCCGTAGATCGGGCTGCGGAGTGCTTCGACCAGGGCGAGGGTGTCGGTGGGATCGTCGGCCGCGCGCACGACCAGAAGCAGTTGGCGCACCTCGGTGGTGGCGTACACCACCGAGGAATTCTCGGCCCGGTAGCTCAGGTCGGCGTGGCGCAGCTCGGCTTCGAGCGACGGGAGCGAGATGCGGGTGGGAAGCAGCACGCAGATGTCACCTGGGCGGCACGGTCGCAGCGTGCCGAGTGCTTCATCGAACACCGGCCATCGGTCGGCCAGGGCAGTGGACACCGTTGCCGCCACGTCGCTCGCCTCACGCAGGCGCAACGCATCGGCCGAACCGATGTCGGCGTTGCGTTGGTTGGCAGTCAGGTCGTCGTGGCGATCGACGCCGAGCAGCGAGACGGTTCCGTGGTCGAGCAGGCCGGGCGCACGGCAGGCGTCGAGCGCCTGGAATGCGGGCTGGGCATCTGCTTCGAAGGCGATCAGCCGTCCGAACACGTCGTTGGCGAAGTCGATCACGGCTCGCGTCGAGCGGAAGTTGGCCGAGAGGTGCACGCTGTCGGCGCCGACCTGGTCGGCGGCACGAAGGTACTGGGAGATGTCGGCGCGGCGGAACCGGTAGATCGACTGCTTCGGGTCGCCGACGATGAACAGCCGCCCGGGGAGCGGACGAAGGTCGCGCCAGGAATGTGCCATCGGCGAGTCCGGAACGACCTGCGTCGGGTCGTCGGGGTCGGCGGTGAGCCGGACGGCGATCTCGAGTTGGATCGGGTCGGTGTCCTGGAATTCGTCGAGCAGTACGCGCACGTACCGCTCGTGGAGGAGCCGACGGATCGAGGGGTGTTCGGTGATCAAACGGCGTGCGAGCACCAACAGGTCGTGGAACTCGAGCTGGCCCGAACGGGCGCGCTCGGTGGCCGTGTCGAGCACGAAACGCCCGATGATCGCTCCGAGCAGCCGGCGCCGGTGTCGCTTCACCTGCTCGAGGCGTTCGTTCGCCAGCCGTCCCAGTTCGACCTCGCGGTGACGGAGCGTCTCGAGGGCCGCTTCGCCCGAGGAGCCGAACTCGGCAGTCCACTTGCCCTTCGAGCCGGGAAGCACCTTTCGTGTGGCCCAGTGTCCGTACTTGCCGTCGAGCGCGGCGATCGCCTCGAGTCGTGTTCGCAGGCTGTCGCTGCCGAGCCCGGCAGCCAGAGCGACCAACTCGGCGACGGTGTCGAGCTGCTTGTCGTCTGCTGGGACGGCGGTCGAGCGGATCTGTTCGGTCAGCTCGACCAGCAAGGAGATGTCGACGTCGAGCGGGCCCGGATCGGCAAGGTCGACGCGATCGCTGACGAGGTCCCAGTTGGAGCGGAAGTCGTCGGCCATCCGGCGGGCGCCCTTGTTGACGCCGAAGCCGTCGAACTCGCACAGTTCGACGAACGCTCGCCCACCATCGATCAGCCCGCCGGCCGGTTCGGCGTCGTCGAGGAGACGATCGAGCAGGTCGTTCCACTGCTCTTCGAATGCGAGGCCGCTCTCGAGTTCGTCGAGGACCGAGAACCCCGGGGGGAGTCCTGCCTCGATCGGAAAGTCGAACAGGATCCGACGGGCGAATGAGTGCAACGTGCCGATCGGTGCATGGTCGAGCCGGGCGAGTGCCTCGCCGGTGGTGGGCCCGCTGTCGGCGTCGAGGCGCTGGCGCGTACGGCTGCGCAGCTCGGCGGCAGCCTTTTCGGTGAAGGTGATCGCCGCGATGGCGGTGATCGGAACTCCCGAACGCACGAGGTTGACGATTCGGGCGACGAGCGCGCTCGTCTTGCCGGCGCCTGCGCCGGCCTCGACGAACAGTGTCGCGTCGAGGTCGGAACGGATCCGTTGGCGCTCGGCTTCGTCGGGCGGCGCCGTCGACGAGCGGTCAGCGGACGTCTGCGGAGTCGCTGGAGCCGTCATGGGGTGACCTCTTCGACGAACCAGTCGGCCAGTCGGGGGTCGTGCTGCTTGCGTTGCCACTCGGCCCAGCGCTCGGCGGTGCCCAGACCATCGGGTTCGCAGTAGTGGCAACCGACGAAGAACCGCCAGCCGGGTCGTTCGGGACGGTTGGGGAAGTAGCCCGTCTCGATGCCCGCCACGACACGCGCCAGCGATGCTGCGACCCGGGCGTCGACGTCGGCGTCCAGTTCGTAGCCCGGACGGGCGTAGGCGCCCTTGCGGAGCAGTCCGTACTCGGCCACCACTGGGGTATCGGGCTCGCCGAACCGCTGACGTGCTGCGGCTGCGTAGCTCGGGAGTTGGAAGAGGGTGCCGCCGGCGGTGGGGTCCTCGGACGAGAGATCCTTGAACTTGTCTCGCCCACCCGTCTTGTGATCGGTGACGACGAGCTGCCCGCTGCGGGTTCGGTCGACCCGGTCGACCGAACCGAGCAGTGCGATCCGCCGCCCGTCCGGCAGCTCGATCGACACGTCGTCATCGGCGCCGAATCGCATCTCGGAGGCGACGACGGTGGACCCACGTCGCACGACCAGGTCGCTGTCGTGGCGAAGCCAGGTGAGCAGGTCGTCGAGCATGCGTGCGCGTTCGTCGGCCCAGAAGGCAGGCCGACCGGTGCGGCCTCGTCGTTCTGTTCGCTCGCACACGTCGTTGAAGAACGAGGTGAGGGCCCCGTGGTGTTCGATGGTCCACCCGGTTGGTCCCGGCTGGGCCAGTTCACCGTCGATCACTGCTTGGTGGAACAGATCGAGCGCCCCATGGTGCGCGGTTCCCCGGTCGTGGGCGGTGATGCTGATCTCGTCGCCCGGCTCGTCGATGGGTTCGACGTCGAGGAGGTAGTGATCGAAGTAGGCATGCGGGCATGCGGTCCAGGTCTCCAGGCGGCTCGGTGACACCGGACCGGCCAATCGGGGGACGGCGACCGCAGACAGATCGCCGTCGTACTCGGTCAGCGCGTCGTGTCGGCGAGCATCGAGCAGGCGCAGCCCTCGCCGCAGCGCGGTGTCGCCGGTTGCGGCGGCATCGTCGGCGAGTGCGGGCTCGGCGAGGGCCAACTGAGAACGACGTCGAAGGCGGTGCTCGGTCGGGCTCGCGGGGAAGACGGTCGAGGCCACACCGGCATGGTGCGAAGCGATGACGCGGTGGTCGTCGGCCCACGGCAGGATCCACCGAGAGATCTCCACCGCCGAGGTCGAGCGCAGATCGCCACGGGGCACCGTGAGCGTGACGGAACTGGTGGCGAGCGTGGCGAGCAGCACTCGGTGCAGGCGCGCTGACCGTGCATCGGTCGTGGCAAGCCCCGCGAGGGCGCGGTCGGCATCGGACAGCAAGGGGTCGCTGGTCGGTCGCGGGGGGAGCATTCCTTCGGCGGCGCCGAGCACGATGGCGACATCGACGTCGAGCCCGGTCGCCCCGGCGAGAGGCGCAGCGGTGACACCGTGGCCGACTCGGCCCTGGCGCGGTGGTGTGGCGTCGAGTTCGGCTTCGAGCGTGGAGCGGAACTGGTGCCGGGTGACCGGCGCGCTGACCGGATCGAGGTGGCCGAGTCGGTCGAGCGCCCCGGTGAGGGCTTCGTAGGCGCGGTACTCCGGTTCGGCAAGACGTTCGATGGTGTGCTGTCCGAGACGTTGTTCGAGTTGCTCGGTGCACCACGTGGCCCAGTCGTGCCACGTGCGCGGTGTGGCGGGATGGCCGAGTTGGTTGCGGAGGTCGCCGACGAACGAACGCAGCGAGTCGGCCGATGCACCCCATCGTTCGTTGCCGCTCAGCGAGCCGAGCCGGCGGTCCCAGTCGTCGTCGCGGGCCACGCCGGCGTAGCGGCTGACGCGCTCCCAGCTGGCCGTTGGCAGATACTCGCCCTCGGGGTTGCGCAGCGGGAGGTCGGCGAGCATGTCGAACACGTTGCGACGGCGCAGCCCGCGCCGGTCGACGTCGAGCAGGTCGAGCACCAGCCGCGGTGCCAGCCGCTCGGCGAGTGTGGTGCCGGGGCGGCCGTTCCACGGGATCTCGGCTGCGGTGAGGTGGTGCTCGACCAGTCGGGCGTAGGGACGCTGGGCGGGCCACAGCACGGCGATCCGTTCGAATGGGGTGCCGACCCGCGCGGCCTCGACGATCAGGCGGGTCGCCTCGCGGACCTCTTCGTCGGCATCGGTCGTCGACACGATCGCAGTCGGGGCGGGTGCTGCACGATCGGTGTGTTGCGGGGCGTTGCTCAGGGTGCTGGCGCTGCCCAGTGCTTCCAGGAGCAGGCGGGTGTCGTCGTCGGCCTTGGACACGCCGGTGAGCTGCGCCACCACGCCCACGTCCACCTGATGGCTGAGCGCCCGAATGAACGCGATCGCCTGTCCCGGAAGCTCCTGCGGGAGATGCAACACGAGCCGGCGTAGGCCCTCGGGACGACGCGCGGCGACCGCTTCGGTCGCTGTTGCGTAGAGATCGGCTTCGTCGTACCACTCGGTTTCGAGCGCAGCGGTGATCGCCGAGCTGATCCGCACGGCCTGGCGACCGCGAAGCGACTGGTCGTGCAGGCGTCGGACGCGGTCCGGTTCGGCGAGGCGCAGCTCGGTGTGCAGGTTGCGGAGCGCGACGACGGTCGATGGGTGCGTTGCGACGGCACCGAACGGGCCCGGGTCGTCGGCGAGGATGGCCCCGATGGTGAGGTCGATCACCGGGGTGGACATCGGCGAGCGCCCGGCGGCGGCAAGCGGGGGACCGGCGATCAGCTCGGCGAGGCGGTTCAGCGTGACCATGTCGACCCCGGCAATGCCACCTCGCCGCCCGAGCGCTCGCCGAGTCATCACCCCGCAGGTGTTGGTGGGTACTGCAACGGTGACCGGGGCGAGCCGGTCGGTCCCCTTGGCGTCCGAGATCATCCCGGCGAGCGCATCGAGAGCTCGTTCCGGGAGGACGAGAGTTGCGGTGAGTGCCACATCTCCGATCGTAGAGAAGGGGTGTCACGGAGTTGGCCTCTTCGCCATCGGATCGGCGTCGGACCTACCATCACCGAATGCGAGTCCGCCGTGCCGCTCCCGATGACCGTGCCGCGTTGTGTGTCACGGCGATGCGAGCATTCGTCGACGACCCGGTGATGCGCTGGCTGTACCCCGACGACGAGGTGTTCCTCGCGCCGGGTGGCGAGGTGATGCGCTCGGCGATGACGGGATGGATCGGCCTCGGTGAGGTGTGGTGCACCGACGACGGCGTCGGTGGCGCCATCTGGATCCCGCCGGGTCGACCGGAGATCGACTTCACGGTCGACCCACCCGTGCCAGAACCGCCGCAGGAGCGGATGGAGCGGTTCGCGATCCTCGGACCGTTGATGGACGAGCACACCCCGGCCGAGCCGCACTGGTACCTGCAACTCCTGGCGACGCATCCGGACTGGCAGCGCCGCGGGGTCGGCGCTGCGCTGATGGGCGTGATGTTCGAGCGCGCTGACGCTGAGGGGTTGCCGTGTTATCTCGAGACCGAGACCGTCGAGAACGTCGCGTACTACCGCCGTCACGGCTTCGACGTGCGCTCCGAGTGGGACGTCCCCACCGGCCCGCACATGTGGGGCATGTACCGCCCAGCACCGTGACCCACGTGTGATGAGTTTCAGCGACAACGGGTGTCGCGCAAACTCATCGCTCCCCGTGTTGACCCGGCGGCGATGAGTTTCAGTGCCGGCGGGTGTCGGGCAGACTCATCGCTTCCCGCCTGAATCGGCGCGGGCGGCCTCGGCGCGCGAGCGGAGGTCGGTGACGGCGTGCTCGAGGCCCTCGGGATCCTTGTAGAGCGCGCTGCCGGCGATCAGCACGTTGGCCCCGGCCGATGCTGCACCCGCGATCGTCGCAGGCCCGATGCCGCCGTCCACTTCGAGGTCGACGGTGTCGGCCAGGCCGGCATCGTCGATCATCGCCCGGATCTCGGCGATCTTCGGCTCCATCGTCGGAAGGTAGGCCTGCCCGCCGAAACCGGGGTTCACCGTCATCACGAGCACCAGGTCGATCAGATCGAGGACGTGGGCGATCGCCGTGGCCGGAGTCGCCGGGTTCAGCGCCACCGCAGCGGTGGCGCCGAGGTCGTTGATGTTGCCGAGCGTGCGGTGCAGGTGTGTGCAGGCTTCGGCGTGGACGATCAGCCGCGAACAGCCGGCATCGATGTACTGCTCGGCCATCACATCTGGCGTGTACACCATCAGGTGCGCCTCGAAGGGCACGCTGGTGTGCGAACGGGCCGAAGCGATCACGTCGGGGCCGAACGTGAGGTTGGGGACGAACTGGCCGTCCATCACATCCCACTGGATCAGATCGACGCCGGCGGCTTCGAGTGCTGCGACCTCGTCGCCGAGCTTGGAGAAGTCGGCGGGGAGAACGGATGGGGCGATCTGGATCGGGCGGCTCATCGACGGCGAAACCTAGCCGTGCGCGGCCCTCCGAGCCTCACAACGCCACCCGGAGAATGGATCAATCGTCTTCGCCGGCGTGGTTCCACGCCTCGTCGTCTTCGACCCAGTCCTCGTTGCGTTCCTCCGCGATCGACTTCCAGTTCTCGGCCTCGTGCTTCGACGCATAGGGCCCCAAGAAGTGATCGAATGCGCCACGCTCGGAGGCGGTCACGGCGATCTTGCGGTTGAGGTCCCAGTACCACTCGTTGTCGGTGCTCACCTCCCCATTGTCGCACGCGGCGACGCCGATGAAACGGCTCGGGCCCGTACGCTGGACGAATGCAATTGATCCCTGATCGCCTCGTCGCGGGCGGCGACGCCATGGCCCGTGATGCCGACGGCCGCGTGGTGTTCATCGAGGGAGCGTTGCCCGGCGAGGTGGTCGAGGTCGAGATCGAGACGTCCAAGAAGGACTTCGCTCGTGGACGGCTCGTCGAGATCATCGAGCGGTCGCCGGTACGAGACACGCCGTCGTGCTCGCACCGACGCAACGGCTGCGGTGGATGCGATTGGATGCACATGCAGCCGGAAGCACAGCTCGACGCCAAGGTCGAGATCGTGCGCGAGTCGTTGCGGCGCATCGGCCGGCTCGATCCCGAGGTGGTCGAGGGTCTCGTGCAGCGCGGGGGAGCGGTCAGCCAATTCGGCTACCGGACGACGATTCGTGTCGTCGGCGGCCCGAATGGATCGGTCGGGTACCGTGCGCAGGGCTCGAACGACGTCGTCGAAGTGCACAGCTGTCCGATCGCCGAATCGAAGCTGTCGCGCCTGCTGTCGGTGATCGAAGCCGACGACGGCGCGGAGTTGACCCTGCGCACCTCGGTCGAGACGCGCTCGATGACGGCGATCTGGGACAAGAAGTACCGCAAGAGCATCCGGGGCGTGCCCTCGAAGGTGCACATCGGAGAGCGCGCCTGGCTGACCGAGACCATCGCCGGTCACGAACTGCGGGTCTCTGCAGGGTCGTTCTTCCAATCCGGAGCCCAGGCCGCCGAACTGCTGGTCGCCGCTGTGCGCGCCGCGGCCCCGGAGTTGGCGACGGCCCGTCACGCTGTCGACGCGTACGGTGGCGTCGGCCTGTTCGCCGTCGCTGCCATGGACGCCGTGGGGCACGTGACGGTGATCGAGTCGTCGAAGTCGGCGTGCCTCGATGCCGAACACAACCTGCAGGAGCGCACCGCCACCGTGGTTCGAGCCGACGTGTCGGGATGGACGGCGCCCACCGGCGACGGCCCGACCCCGCCGGTCGACGTCGTGGTCGCCGACCCCGCTCGTCCCGGGCTCGGCAAACCGGGAGTTGCGGCACTCGCAGCAGCTGAGGCGCCGGTGCTGGTGCTCGTGAGCTGCGATCCGGTGTCGCTCGCCCGGGATGTGTCGTTGCTCGCCGAGGCTGGGTACGTCCCCGAGCGGATCGAGGTGCTCGATCTGTTCCCCAACACGCATCACGTCGAGACGGTCACGAGGTTCGTCTCGCGATCGCGGTGAAATATTCTGGATCTCGAGTCATCCGGGAGGACGCCGTGCAACGAACAGATGATGTGAAGCGTGAGTACACCGAAGCCTCCGACGCGGCCCTGGTCGTGTCGATCGGCCGTTATCAACAAGCGGCCTTGGCCGAGGCATATCGTCGACACGCTGGTGCAACGTTCGGGCTGGCGAAGCGATTGCTCAACGATCACGCCCGCGCCGAAGAGGTCGTGCAGGAGGTGTTCGTTCGCCTGTGGAACGAACCGAACCGCTACGACCCCGAGCGTGGCACCCTGCGCAGTTTCCTGCTCGCCCACACTCACGGGCGATCGGTCGACATGATCCGCTCCGACGTCTCACGCCGCAATCGCGAGGAGCGAGAGGCACGTGAGCAAGCTGTCGGCGGCTACGACGTGGCTCACGAAGTGTGGGACATGGCGCTCGCCGGACACGTTCGCGAGGCGATGCAGAGCTTGCAGCAGGGCGAGCGCGAGGCGATCGAGCTCGCCTACTTTGGCGGCTTGACGTACAAGGAAGTGGCTGACCGACTCGGTGAGCCCGAGGGCACGGTGAAGAGCCGGATTCGTTCCGGTCTGAAGCGTCTCCGGGGCGAGCTCGTGCAGGTCGGTGTGACCGTGGGTGCTGATTGAAATGGGTGGAACGATGGATGACATGACCGGCCCCTCCGGCGATAGCTACGACCTCGACGAGCTCCTCGGCGCCTATGCGCTCGACGCCGTCGACGACGACGAGCGACGCCGGGTCGACGACTACCTCGAGGTCAACCCGCGTGCGTCGGCAGAAGTGCAGGCCCACCGTGAAGTTGCGACGATGCTGGCCTTCACAGGGATGGACGCACCCGACGATCTGTGGGGCCGCATCTCCGATGAGATCGGCGAGCAGGCGCCCCCTCCCGGTCCTGAGTTGGCCAAGGTGATGTCGTTCGACGATCACCCCAAGCGTCGGATGATCAGCCGAGTTGCCCCCTGGGCGGTGTCGGTGGCTGCTGCTGCGGTGGTGGCATTCGTTGCCGTTGGGTTGTCCGATCGGTCGGACGCCCCCTCCGATCCGCTCGCCAGTGCGGTCGAGATCGCGCAGGACGATCGTGACTCGCTGACCACCACGCTGGTCGCCGAAGGTTCCGATGCATCTGCCGATGCGGTGATCGACCAAGACGGCCACGGCTACGTGCTGGCCCGTGAACTCCCTCCCCTGCCCGAGGGGCAGACGTATCAGCTGTGGGGCATCGTCGAGAGCGGAGACGTCATCTCGCTGGGCATCTTCGGTCCGAACCCCGAGATCGAGACGTTCACGGTCGAGGGCACGGTCAGCGCCCTGGCGATCACGATCGAGCAGTACCCGGGTGTGATCAGCAACGGCAATCCCGACGGCGCTTTCGTCGGCACCTTCTGACGCCTGCACCCGCCGAGTGATGAGCCTTCGCGACACCTGTCGTCGCGGAAACTCATCGCTCCCGGTGCGAGCGGGTCAGGTGAGTCGGGCGATGCGGTGCTCGACCCGGCCGAGAAAGGCCTCGCGGTCGTCCGATGACGCGTTGTCGATGCCGTACATCGCCAGCCACGTGGTGCGGGCGAGCGGATGGCACATCGTTCGCAGGCTGCGAGTGAGCGTGCGCTTGCCGCTCTCGCCCTCGACCATGTTGATGAACTTCGACGAGCCGTGCGTCGTCACGGCCACCAGGCGGCGGACGTTGCGCAGCCCGGGCCGCAGACGGTTGGCGCCGGCGGGCAACGTCCACGCCACCCCGTTGACCCACACCCGATCCATCCAGCCCTTGAGCATCGCGGGCTGTCCGCTCCACCACGTCGGGTACACGAGCACCAATGTGTCGCACCACCGTAGGTCGTCGGCATACGACTCGATGTCAGGGTCCGTACCGACTTCCAGGTGATTCGCCCGCTCGGTGGCGCTGAAGGCTGGATCGAAGCCGTCGGCGTACAGATCGGTGAGGCGAACCTCGGCGCCACCCGACGAGAGTGCTGCCATCACCCGGTCCCGCACCGCCGCGACGAACGAATCCTCCAATGGGTGGCAGTACACGACCAGTGCCCGGGTGGTCGCGGTCATCGGAGGTCGGCCATTTCGCGTTCGACGCGTGCGAGGAACTCGTTGCGCTCGGTCGGCGTCGCGGTGTCGATCGCATACAGCCCGAGCCACGACGTGCGCACCCGGAACCCGCAGCTCATCCGGAGTGCCCGGGTGAGGATCCGACGCCCGTTGTCGTTGACCAGACGCACGTACCTCCGTGGCGACCCGTACGTCGAGATCCCGACGATGCGCCGCATCTGTCCGAGGCCCGGCCGCACCTTGTTGGTGCGTTCGTCGAGCACGAACCCCACGCCCGGCACCATCACCCGCTCGAGCCAGCCCTTGAGGATCGCAGGGAGTCCGCTCCACCAGGTGGGGTACACGAAGACGATCGCTTGGGCCCGTCGCACGAGGTCGGCGTGCTCGGCGATCAATGGGTCGACGATCGGCGAGTCGCCGTGGTACTCGTGGCGTTCCTCGGCTGTCATCGCTGGTCGAACCCCCAGGGCGTACAGATCGATCACGATCACTTCGTGTCCCGCGGTGGTCAGGCCCGCCTCGGCCCGAGCGGCCAGCGCGCGGCTGTAGCTGTCCGGCGAGGGATGAGCGACGACGAGCAGTGTCAGCACGGTCAGTCGCGGGTCGGCACGGACGGTTCGGGTGCGACGACGGATGGCTGGGACCGCAGCGACAGCAACTGGGTGACCGCCACGAACACGAGCAGCGCGGCGAACATGACGTTGGAGACCTGATCGCTCATCCGATCGGAGATCGTGCCGCCGACGACGGCACTCGCGGCACCGAATGCGCCCACCACAGCGGCGACACGGATGTCCGCGTTCGACTTCTTGCGGTTGCGAATCGTGCCCATGATCGCCGTCGGCACGATCACCGCGACGGACGTGCCCTTGGCCACCACGGGTTCGATGCCGAGGATCACGATCATCGCCGGCACCATGATCACGCCGCCGCCGATCCCGAGCAATCCGGCGAGCGTGCCGGTGAGCAGACCGACCGCCACCAGCAGCACTGCCATCGCCGCGGTGAGATCGGTTCGCCCGGTGGAGTCGGTGCTGATCACGAGACGTGTCGCCGTTGCCAACACCGTGATCACGAACACGACGATGAGCACGTTCTTGGGGATGATCTGCAGCAGTGTGGTGCCGACGATCGCGCCGACGATCGCGCCGATCGCCAGGAAGAACGCGACGGCCCAGTCGACGTTGCCGTGCGACACATAGGTGATCAGGCTGGCGGCAGCGATCGGCAGCGTGGCGGCGAGCGAGGTGCCGTGGGCGAGCCGCCGATCCATTCCGGCGAGGCTCACCAGGCCCGGGACGATGATCAGCCCACCGCCGACGCCGAACAGTCCACCGAGCAACCCGGCCGCCAATCCGACGATCGCAGCGTGGCTGAACTTGACGGAACTGTGTGAGAGCGACACCGGGTTCGACGTTAGGTCGGATCGACGCGTGCCGCGCATTCCCCGACGGTGCTCACGACTCGAGGCGGTCGAGCAGCGCCACTCGCACAGCGGGCCAGTCGTCGAGTGTGACCGCATACGTGGCGGTGTCGCGCAGCTCGTTGTGCTCCCCGGACCGGGTCGATCGGCGGTGGCGGCGCAACACGCCCTCGAACGTGGCACCGAGGCGTTCGATCGCCCGACGACTCTGGACGTTGCGGGCGTCGGTGCAGATCGCCACGCGCTGCACTTCCCAGGTCTCGAACGCGTGGGAGAGCAGCAGCAGTTTGGCCTCGGAGTTGATCGCCGTGCGCTGTGCGGACGCCGCCAGCCACGTACCGCCGATCTCGACCTCGTCGGGTGCGGAGCGACCCAATGGCCACAGCGGGTGCAGGTACCGGGTGCATCCGACCACGTGGCCGTCGGCCAGGCGGCGTTGCACGAACGGGGCGGCCCGCGCGTCGGCGGCGTCGCCGAGCAACCACCTGACGTACGTCGTCGTCTCGTCGACGCCATCGGGAACCTGCGTGTAGCCGTAGGACGAACGATCGCCCGCCGCTGCGGCAACGATCTCGTCGACATGGTCGAGTCGCATCGGCTCCAGCGACACGTGTTGCCCGGTCAGGGTGGTGACGTCGAGACGGTTCATCGACTCGAAGTCTGGCCGATCGGAACACCGAGGGCGGCCTGAGTTACCTTGCCGCAATGGCCGACTCCATCCACGCCACCGGCGCTGCGCCGGTGGTCGACGACCTCTTTGCCCACGACTCGATCCTTCCCGCCGACCCGGTCGGCGACGACGGAACGACGCTCGAAGTGCTCCACGACCGCGAGTACCGGGTGCGGGCGTTCCGCAAGGCCGACGACGTGATCCTGATCCGGGGCGCAGTGCGCGATCAGAAGCCACCCGGGCTGTATCTCGACATCGATCCCGACCCGCTGACGATCCACCACATGCAGATCGACCTCGAGGTCGCGTTCCCGACACTCGAGATCATCGGTGCCACGGTGGGCATCGAGATCCACCCGAACACCACCTGTCCGAGCATCGAGGGGCACTACGACAAGCTGGTCGGCCTCTCGATCGCCCGGGGATTCACCCACAAGGTGCGCGAGCTGTTCGGCGGGCCGCGCGGCTGCACACACACCACGGCCCTGCTGCAGGCAATGGCACCGGTGGCGATCCAGTGCATGTGGTCGATGCAGGCGTCGAACGCTCGCCGCGGCGGCTCGATGCCGTCGCCGGAGGACGTCACCCCGGAAATGCGCCGTGCGGCCTGGCAGATCAACCTCAACACCTGTCATGTCTGGGCAGAGGACGGCGAACAGGTGACGAACCTCGAAGCGGGTGGCGACTTCGAACCGCCGATCTGGGCGGCTGAGCGGATGGTGCAGTTGGGGATGAAACCCGACGACTGGCGCAGTCGGATGCGGGGCGGTTGAGCCATGAGCTACACCGCAATCGAATGCGCCGAGTTCGGACCGGTGGAGAACCTCCGTGCCGTCGAGCGCGATTCACCTGATCTCGCTGGAGGCCAAGTGCGCCTCGACGTGGCTGCCTCCGGGGTGAACTTCGTCGACGGACTGTTCGTGCAGGGGAAGTATCAGATCAAGCCGCCGACACCCTTCGTTCCCGGCGGGGAGGTCGTCGGTCGAGTGGTCGAGATCGGCAGCGACGTCGCGGACGGTGTCGTCGTCGGCGACCGCGTGTTCGCGAACCTCGGACTGGGCGGGTTCGCCAGCGAGGTCGTGGTGTCGCCGCGCCAACTCGTGGCGATCCCCGACTCGCTGAGCGACGGCCAGGCCGCCACGTTCATGCAGAGCTACCTCACCGGCTGGTACGCGCTGACGGTACGGGCCCGAGCGCAGGCGGATGACACGATGCTCGTGCTCGGGGCGGGGAGCGGCGTCGGCCTTGCTGCGGTCGACATCGGCGCCGCGCTCGGGTTGCGGGTGATCGCGGCGGCATCGACGCCGGAGAAGCGGGCACTTGCCGAGTCGCGAGGTGCACTGGCCACGATCGACAACACCGAGCTCGATGCTGCGGGGATCAAGGACGCTGCGAAGGCGTTCGCCGCATCGTTCGACGATCGAGCCGACCGGGGCGGAGTCGACCTCGTGTACGACCCGGTCGGTGGCGAGGTCGGCGAGGTGGCCGTGCGGGCGCTCGGCGAGGACGGCCAATACCTCGTCATCGGATTCGTCGCCGGCATCCCGCAGCTGCCGGCGAACCAGGTGCTGCTGCGCAACCGGCGCATCACCGGGGTCGACTGGGGCGCGTGGGTCGGGCGGAACCAGGACGCGAACAGGGCGTTGTTGCGCGAGGTGGTCGAGCGGATCGGTGCAGGCGACCTCGACCCGGTCGAGCCGGTGACGTATCCGCTCGCCGATGCTGCCCGTGCGCTCCAGGACCTGGCCGACCGCAAGGTCGCCGGCAAGGTGGCCCTCGTCCCGGGCGGTTGACCATTCAGGTGCGATCGACTGCGAATCGTTGGTGGCGATCGCAGTTCGCCCTGGCAGACTGTCGCCCACATGGTGGTCATAGCTCAACAGGTAGAGCACCAGGTTGTGATCCTGGCGGTTGGGGGTTCAAGTCCCCTTGGCCACCCCATTCGAACGCGCTGAGAGGGTGCGGAGCGAGCGATCGCTCGGTACCCTCTCGGAGCGCTCGCTTCTCTAGCTCAATTGGCAGAGCAGTGGACTCTTAATCCATTGGTTCTGGGTTCGAGTCCCAGGGGAAGCACGAACACGATCCGCTTGCGATGAGCGACTCACGCAGATGCGGAGGGTTCACTCATCGCAGGCCACGGTCATCCTGATCTGGTGGTGCGAGGAAGACGGCGCCGCTGAGCTCCCTCGAGGCGGTCAGGTCCGCAGGAGGTCCTTGGCGATCGCGGTGATCTGGATCTCGTCGGTGCCGGCATAGATCTGCAGCACCTTCGCGTCGCGGGCGAGTTGCTCGACGCGGAATTCGCTCATGTAGCCGTTGCCGCCGAACAGCTGCACCGCCTCGAGTGCCACTTCCGTCGCTGCGCGAGCCGAGTAGAGCTTCATCGCCGAGGCCTCGGCCAGCGTCATGTTCACGCCTGCTGCGCCCATCTCCATGGTGCGGAACACCAGGTTCTGGACGTTCAGGCGGGCGACCTCCATGCGGGCGAGCTTGTCCTGGATCAGCTGGAACTCGCCGATCGGCTTGCCGAACTGCACCCGGTCCTTCGCATACTGCACGCTGAGCTGCAGGCACTCCTCGATGATGCCCAGCGCCATGGCTGCCACACCGGATCGCTCCTGCTGGAAGGTGGCCTTCGCTCCGTCGCGCCCACCCGCGGGCAGGTCCTCGGTCTCGCCGATCAGCCGGTCGCGCCCGACTCGCACGTCGTCGAGAAACAGTTCGCCGGTGGGGGAGGAGTGCATGCCCATCTTGCGCAGTGGCTTCGACTGCTCGAAGCCTGGCATCCCGCGATCGAGCACGAACGACAGCACTTTGCGTTGGTCGGGCGCCGTGTCGCCGTCGTCGAGCTTGCAGATGAACACCGTCGTGTCGGCGTAGGGGCCGTTGGTGATGAAGGTCTTGGAACCGTTGAGGATGTACTCGTCGCCGTCGCGACGCGCGGTCGAGCGCATCGAGCCGAACGCGTCGGACCCGCTGCCGGGCTCGGTGATCGCCCACGCACCGATCTTGTCCATGGTCAACAGGTCGACCGCCCAGCGTTCCTTCTGGGCGATCGTGCCCTTCGACATGATCGCTGCCGATGTGAGCCCCATCGACACCCCCATCGCGGTCACCATGCCCGGGCACACCCGGCACAGTTCGATGATCGGGATCAGCGACATGCCACCGCCATCGCCGCCGCCTGACGACTCGGACTCGGCGACGTCCTCGCCGGCCTCGATCGCACGCTCGCGCTCGATCCGCTTCTTGAACCCCTCGCGGGCCATCGCGTCCATCCCGAAGGTGGCGAACAGCTTGCGCAGGATGTCGTACGGCGGCAGATCGCCGTGCTCGAGCTCGTCGACGTGCGGGCGGATCTCGTCGTCGACGAAGCGCTTCACCGCATCGCGGATCATCTGGTGCTCGTCACTCCACTGGAACATCGCTGGTCTCCTCGGGTCTCGGACTTCGTCCTGATCGTAGGGACGAAGGTGCGGTCGGCCAAACGTCTCCACTCCGGGCGTTGTCGTGTGGATCACTACGCTTGGTGCCATGTCACCGTCGGAGATCGTCACCGCCTTCATCGAAGCAATCGAGCGCAAGGACGTCGCTGCCGCGGCGGCCATGGTGTCGCCCACGATCTCGTACGAGAACATGCCGATGCAGCCGATCGTCGGTCGCGAGGCGATGGCGGCCACGCTCGAGATGTTCCTCGGCAATGCCAACGAGGTCGACTGGGTGATCGTTCGCCAGCACGAGATCGACAACGTGGTGTACAACGAGCGCATCGACCGTTTCCAGATCGGGAGCGGCTGGCTCGAGCTTCCGCTCGCTGGGGTGTTCGAAGTCGGCGACGACGGACTGATCACGCTGTGGCGCGACTACTTCGATCTGGCCAGCTACCAACGCCAGCTGGCGGAACTCACCGATTCCTGAGCGGGCTCAGCGGCTCCAGCTTCGTTCGTCGCGGTAGCGGCCGACGTTCAGCGGTGTCGAGTGTTGACGTCGCTCGCGGCGACTGCTGGTGCCGAACACGATCAGCGCGGCAGCGATGAACGAGCCCACTGCGAGCAGCAGCGTGAGATTCCGGTGGTGGTTGGCGAGGCGAGGGAACACGCCCATCCACGGATCGTCCGAGAAGGCCGGCAGGACCAGCAGGGGGACGACGTAGCCGAACACGAGCAGCGACCCACCCGTGGCAGCGAAGAACACTCCGAGAGCGAACGTGCCCTCGCCGCGCTCGGGTCTGAGCAGGACCGCAGCGATCACGGCCAGCACCGCCAGCGAGAGCGTCGCCAAGGCGAACCAGCCGAGCCAGTCGTTGAGGAACGCCATCGACCCGACTTCCTGCACCGGCAGGGTGATCGGTGTGGCCTCTCCGACGAGCTCGTTGCGCACGATGTTGACCTGCTCCTGGGCGTCGATCGAGACGCGACCGTCGAATTCGCCGATGAGACGCCCGTGTGCATCGCTGATGAAGTCGCCCATCAACGCGGCTCCGTCGGGGATGCGGGCGATGTCGTCGATGAACTCACGGAGCTCGGCGGCGGACTGACCGAGCGCGGGTGCTGTTGCGCCGGCGACGATCGTTGCGACCTGGCTGCGGACTTCCTCGTCGCCGAGGATGGAGTAGGCAACGTTCGAATCGTTCGACGGTGAGAAGGCCACGCGCTGCAGCCACCAACTGCCGATCGACACGGCGACCAGGATCGCCGCCGCGATCAGCATGAGGCCCCCGAGCGATCTGCGCATTTTGAGAGTCTGACAAATCTCGCGCGTAACCTTGAATCGTGAAGCAGCCAGGGTTGTTCCGAATGCTCCTTCGAGGTGCCTTTCGGCACTGCGCATGGTGCGGTGGTCGTGGCGCATTCTTCATCGGTTGGTTCAAGAAGGCCGAGCACTGCCAGTCGTGCGGGCTCAAGTGGCGTCGCGACGATGTCGGCTACGAACTCGGTGCGGCGGCGATGACAGCGATCATCACCTTCGGTCCGTTGATGTTGATCCTCGGCGGCATGGTCGCCTGGACCTGGCCCGAGGTGTACGCCGGGCCGATGTTCGCCGTCCTGGTGGTGCTGGCGGTCACGCTGCCCTTCTTCACCTACGGCCCGGCGTACTGCATGTGGCAGGCGATCGACATCTTGCTTCGCCCGCCGGTGCCGGACGATTTCGAGATCGTCGGCGATGCAACGAGCGACGCATCGTCGGCTTCGGGTGGTTCGTCACCCGAACGCGACGCCTGACCTCTCCGCCGACGACTGGAGTGCACGTGCACTGCAGTGCGAGGTGGTACCGATCCGTCGCCGGCGCGCGCCGGGTGCTCGATGGGTGTTCGTCTCGGTGATGCTTGACCGAACGACTGTTCGTTGGTTACAGTGCTGTCATTCGGTTGTAGCCGAGCGGCTGCGAATCTTCGAACAACACCTCCCGATCAACTCTGTGACACCCCTTCTCTACGGTGCACATCACCAACCGCACCGGGTTCGCCCGCCGCACGACGAAAGCGAGACACGACATGAGCAACAACCGCGACAAGGCACTCGAGATGGCGCTGGCCCAGATCGACAAGCAGTTCGGCAAGGGCGCCATCATGAAGATGGGCGAGCGCACCAACCTCGACATCGAAGTCGTCTCGACCGGTGCCCTGGCACTCGACCTGGCGCTCGGAGTCGGCGGTCTGCCTCGTGGGCGTGTCACCGAGATCTACGGGCCGGAGTCGTCGGGCAAGTCCACCCTGGCCATGCATGTGGTGGCCGAAGCCCAGCGCAACGGCGGTGTGTGTGCCTACATCGACGCTGAGCACGCGATGGATCCGGTGTATGCCCGGGCGATCGGGGTCGATGTCGACCAGTTGCTGATCTCGCAGCCCGACACCGGTGAGCAGGCGCTCGAGATCGCCGACATGCTCACCCGTTCGGGTGCGATCGACGTGGTGGTGATCGACTCGGTTGCAGCGCTGACGCCCCGAGCCGAGATCGAAGGCGAGATGGGCGACACCCACGTCGGCCTGCAGGCCCGCCTGATGAGCCAGGCGTTGCGCAAGCTCACCGGCAACCTGCACAAGACCGGCACGATCGCCATCTTCATCAACCAGCTGCGAGAGAAGATCGGCGTCATGTTCGGTTCGCCCGAAACCACCCCGGGCGGTCGGGCACTCAAGTTCTATTCGTCGGTGCGCCTCGACATCCGCCGCATCGAGTCCCTGAAGGACGGCGCCGAAGTGGTCGGCAACCGCACCAGGGTCAAGGTCGTCAAGAACAAGGTGTCGCCGCCGTTCCGTCAGGCCGAGTTCGACATCATGTACGGCCAGGGCATCAGCCGCGAGGGCTCGTTGATCGACATGTCGGTCGACCTCGGCATCGTCAAGAAGTCGGGCGCGTGGTTCACCTACGAAGGTGAGCAGCTGGGCCAGGGTCGAGAGAAGGCCAAGGACTACCTCAAGCAGAACCCCGAAGTGATGATGGAGATCAGCGACAAGGTGCTCACCGCGGCCGGTCTGAAGCCGTCCGACGAGGAGCCCGAGGTTGCCGAGGTCACCGACGTGGCCGAAGAGTTCACCGACGCCGACGACGCCCCGATCGACCTGGGCTGACCGTCACGGGCGTTCCGGTCTCCTCGCCGTGTCCTCCTCGGACCCGTCGGCACCCTGACCGGAGCGCCAGACTGGCTCCATGGCTGTTCCCAACCGCATCTCGATCGTCACCTTCGGCGTTGCCGACCTCGCGAAGTCCACGGCGTTCTACGAGTCGCTCGGCTGGCAGAAGTCACCGGCGTC
This sequence comes from Ilumatobacteraceae bacterium, assembly GCA_963716095.1. Taxonomy (GTDB): domain Bacteria; phylum Actinomycetota; class Acidimicrobiia; order Acidimicrobiales; family Ilumatobacteraceae; genus Sva-07. The sequence goes on from CAVQSV010000010.1 coordinate 72,781, forward strand.
GATGCCGGCGATCACCTTCTTCGAGATGCAGGGCTCGGTGTTCGGGCTCTACGAGTGGTCGGCGCTCGCCGACGACGCCAAGGTGCCGGCGGCGGGCTCGGGCTTCCGTGGGGTCACGCTGGCGATGAACCTCGCAACGGTCGCCGACGTCGACGAGGTCTTTGCCGAATGGGTCGCTGCTGGTGCCACCCCGATGGTCGAACCGCACACGGCGTTCTGGGGTGGCCACTCGTCGTATGTCGCCGACCCCGACGGTCACTTGTGGGAGATCGCCCACAACCCGTACGCCCGCCTCGACGACGACGGTCGCCTCGTCATGGGCGGGAACTGAACGAGGTCATCCGTTTGTGTGAGCGACAACGCCGGAACCGGCAGTCGTCGCTCACGCTGACGAAGATCGTCAGGTCAACTCGTCAGTTGAACTCGTAGCCGCCGGGCTTGAAGATCATCAGATACAGCGACACGACCAGGATCAGGTGCGTGATGCCGATGCCGGCGGCCATGATCTTGCGGGTGTCGTCGCCGGTCTCGGTGAGCGCCGGGCGGATCATGAACCAGCTCACCGCCAGTGCGATCAGCCAGAGCAGGATCGTCGAGGTCACGAACGGCGTCCCGGCCAGGCTGATCTTGCCGACGCCGGCCATCCCCATGCCCGCGACCCACAACAGCACCAATGCCGGGAACACCAACCGCATGTGGAGACGAGCGACCTCGGCCGTCGCGCCGGCACGCTGCAGCTTCGGGTAGAAGAAGAGCGGTCCGAACGCCACGATCGCCGACAGCACGTGCACGAAGTACAGGATCCGTTGGAGGGTCCAGTTGTCGGCGGTTTCTAGGATGGCAAGCACGCAGGCACGATACCGACCAGAATCCCGACAGGGGCCTGTCGTCGTGCCAGTAGCCTCTGGCCCATGTCCCGCAGCTACGTCGTGCGCACCTACGGGTGCCAGATGAACGAGCACGACTCCGAGCGGATCTCGGGGCTCCTCGAGGCCGACGGGCTCGTTCGGGCCGACGACGAGGCCGACGCGGACGTCGTCGTGCTCAACACCTGCTGCATTCGCGAGAACGCCGACAACAAGCTGTACGGCAACCTCGGCCACCTCAAGACCTGGAAGGCCCAGCGCGAGGGTCGTCAGATCGTCGTCTCGGGTTGCCTAGCCCAGAAGGATCAGGATCTCGTCGCGCAGCGTGCCGGCTACGTCGACGTGGTGATGGGTACCCACAATGTCCACCGCGCGGCCGAACTGCTCGCTCAGGCACGCACATCCGATCGACCGATCACCGAGATCCTCACCGAAGCCGTCATCGACGACCAGGCGATGTTCCCCTCGGCGCTGCCAGCACGTCGCGAGACCTCGTACAACGCATGGGTCACCATCCAGATCGGCTGCGACAACAACTGTGCGTTCTGCATCGTGCCCGCAGTGCGCGGCACCGAGATCAGCCGCCCGTACGACGAGATCCTCGCCGAGGTGGGCGCGCTGGCGAGCGAAGGCGTCACCGAGGTCACGCTGCTCGGCCAGAACGTCAACAGCTACGGCCGAGATCTGCAATTGGCAGCGCGACACGCCGGCGACGGCACCGCCCGCCTGCGACCGCTCTTCGCCGACCTGCTCCGTGACGTCGGCGCGGTCGAGGGCATCCAGCGGGTTCGGTACACGAGTCCGCACCCCAAGGACATGCGCCCCGAGACGTTCGCGGCGATGGCTGCGACGCCGGCGGTCTGCGAGCACCTGCACTACCCGCTGCAGTCGGGCAGCGACCGCGTGCTGGCGTTGATGCACCGTGGCTACACCGCCGAGCGCTATCTGGCTCGTCTGGCCGATGCCCGACAGGCGATCGACGACCTCGCGGTCTCGACCGACATCATCGTCGGGTTCCCCGGCGAGACCGAGGCCGACTTCCAGCGCACGCTCGAAGTCGCTGCCGAGGCCGAGTACGACTACGCCTACACCTTCATCTTCTCGCCCCGCGAGGGCACCGAGGCTGCTGCGATGGAGGCCGACTTCGTCGAACCGGCGATCGCATCCGAACGATTCCAGCGGCTGCATCTGGTCGTCGAGCGGTCGGCGTTGCGTCGTCACGAAGCCCGTGTCGGGCGAATCGAAGAGGTGTTGGTCGAGGGCCCGAGCAAGCGGGACCCGTCGGTGATGAGCGGCCGTACCCGCCAGAACAAACTGGTGCACTTCACGCCGCCACGACCGTTGCGCACCGGCAGCTACGCCACCGTCGAGATCACTCGTGGCGCCCCGCACTTCCTCGAAGGCGAGTTCGTCGAGTTCCTCTCCGAGCCGACACACAAGCTTCGTATCCCCGTCGCCGCCCTCTGACGGGCGATGGTGGGCGCTCACTGTCACGAGGGCCGTCCATGCCATGACACTCGCTGCCCGAGGCGGCACTAGCGTCGGGGCAATGAGCGAGCCGACCGTCGATCCCCAACTGGCCGACTACCGCGCCAGCATCGACAACATCGACGCCGCGCTCGTCCACCTCCTCGCCGAGCGGTTCAAGATCACCAAGGCCGTCGGTCGCTACAAGGCCAACGTCGAGCTGCCGGCGGCCGACGAGAGCCGTGAACGTGTTCAGATCGAACGGCTCCGCGCCCTCGCCGAGCAGTCGGGTCTCGATCCGGTGTTCACCGAGAAGTTCCTTCGGTTCATCGTCGCAGAAGTCATTCACCATCATCAGCGCATCGCCGAGGGCGAACAGCTCTGAGAGGGGTGATGCCCGTCAGGGTCGCGGTCGTCGGGTCGACGGCGTCGGGCAAGTCTGCGGTCGCAATGGCAGCTGCCCGCAAACTCGGAGACGTCGACCTCGTCTCGGTCGACAGCATGCAGGTGTACCGAGGCATGGACATCGGCACGGCCAAGCCCACACGTGCCGAACGTGCTGAGGTACGTCATCACCTGCTCGATCTCGTGGAGCCGACCGACGAGTTCGCGGTCGCCGACTTCCGAGACGCCTACGCAGCAGCGCTCGACCAGATCGCTCGAACCCGGAGGCGAGCGCTGCTCGTTGGCGGTACGGGCCTCTATCACCGTGTCGTGATCGACGACTTCGACCTGCCCGGTCAGTGGCCGGCGATCCGCTCGGGGCTGGAAGCCGACGAGAACACTGCCGGATTGTTCGATCGCCTGCAGCAGCTGGATCCCGTTGCGACGACGAAGATCGAGCCGGGCAATCGGCGCCGAATCGTTCGTGCGCTCGAGGTGTCCCTGGGCAGTGGGCGACCGTTCAGTTCGTTCGGTCCTGGTGTCGACGACTATCCGGCCTCGGCGGTCGCACAGATCGGTGTGCGCTGGCCACGCGACGTGATCACGGAACGGATCGCCGAGCGGGTGAGGCGGATGGTCGACGACGGACTGGTGGCCGAGGTGCAGGCGCTCGCCGAAGCCGGCCTGCTCGCGAACGGCGGCACAGGCGCTCGGGTACAAGGAAATCCTGGCGATGTTGAACGGTCAGATGAGCGAGGATGAAGCCATCGCCACCATCATCACCCGCACCCGCCAGTTCGCCGTCCGTCAGGAGCGATGGTTCCGCCGCGATCCCCGCGTACGCTGGATCGACGTCGAACACGACGCTGTTGCCGAGGCGACGCCGGCCGTGATCGAGGCCCTCAACGCATGACCAGCCTGCACCTCACCAAGCACCACGGACTCGGCAACGACTTCCTGGTCGCGTTCCACCCCGACTCCGACGACCTTGCCTCGTTGGCGCGGCGGGTGTGTGATCGTCGTCGGGGCATCGGCGCAGACGGGCTCCTGGTGGCGGAATCGCACGAGGGCTACGCCGCCCGAATGACGCTGTACAACGCAGATGGATCGCGTGCGGAGATGAGCGGCAACGGCATCCGATGTTTTGCCCAGGCGCTCGCCGACCGGCGCGGAGACCTGTCCGATCAGCTGATCCTCACCGATGCGGGCGAGCGGCTGGTCGTGCTCGAAGCCACCGATGCCCCCGCCACGATCACGGCTCGCGTCGAGATGGGTGACGTCTCCCGACTCGACGAGCCCGATGGCTGGTCCGCACTCGGGTGCCACCCCGATCGACCGGTCGCACATCTCAGCCTCGGCAATCCGCACAGCGTGGTGGGGGTCGACGAAGTTGCGGTGGTCGATCTGGCGCAGCTGGGTGGCCAGGTACCGCAGGTGAACCTCGAGATCATCGAGCCCGGCCCCGAACCGAACGCAGTCACCATGCGCGTGCACGAACGCGGCGCCGGGATCACCGAGGCCTGCGGCACGGGTGCCTGCGCCGCTGCATTCGCCGCCCGGTCATGGGGGCTCGTGGCGAGAGCTGCGACCGACGTCGTGGTCCACATGGACGGCGGCACCGCCACCGTGAGCTTCGACGACGACGCGCCGGAACGGGCGGTCCTCACCGGTCCCGCCACCTTCATCGGGTCCATCGAGATCGAGATCGGCAGCGTCGCAGAGTTGGGAGACCCATGAGCAACACCCCCTACAACGAGGCGCTGGCCGGCACGCTGATCGACCGCACGATCAGAGAGAAGATCGTGCTCGTTGCGGTGGCGGACCCTCGCGAGTCGGACGAGGCCGTCGACGCAAGCCTCGACGAACTCGCCCTGCTGGTCGACACCGCGGGCGCCGACGTGGTCGAGCGGATGGTCCAACGCCGCGACAGTCCTGATCACACCTGGTACGTCGGCAAGGGCAAGGCTGAAGAACTCAAGCAGCTGTGTCTCGCTGTCGACGCCGACACCGTCGTGTTCGACAACGAGCTCTCGCCGGGCCAGCAGTACAACCTGGAGAAGCTGCTGGGCCGTACTGCGATCGATCGCACGGCAGTGATCCTCGACATCTTCGGCCAGAACGCGCACACCCTCGAAGGCAAGGCACAGGTCGAGCTGGCACTGCTCCGCTACCGGCTGCCACGCCTGCGGCGCGGCGCCGACGCGAAGCTGTCTCAGCAGCGCGGTGGAGTCGGAGCCCGATTCGGTGGCGGCGAGACGAAGATCGAGGTCGACCGCCGACGCATCATGCGCCGCATCAACAAGCTCGAGCGCGACCTCGCCGCTCTCGCCGACACCCGCGAGTTGCAACGCAAGGGCCGGGGCCGCAGCGGGCTCGCCTCGGTGGCGATCGTCGGCTACACCAACGCCGGCAAGTCGTCGTTGCTCAACAGGTTGACCGACTCTGGCGTCCTCGTAGAGGACCGGCTGTTCGCCACGCTCGATCCCACCACCAGGCGTCTTGCGCTCCCTGGCGGTGAGCCGGTGCTGCTCTCCGACACCGTCGGATTCATCAACCGCCTGCCCCACGGGCTGGTCGAGTCGTTCAAGGGCACGCTCGAAGTGGCGGCGCTGTCCGACTATCTCGTCCACGTCGTCGATGCCAGTGCCCCCGACCCGGTCGGCCAGATCGACGCCGTGCGCGAGGTGCTCGGTGAGATCGACGCCATGGCGGTGCCCGAGCTCCTGGTGTTCAACAAGGCCGATCTCGCACCCGATGTCGCCGAACGTCTCGTCGCCGACCATCCCGGGTCGGTGGCCGTGTCAGCAACCACCGGCCAAGGAATCGACGTGTTCCTGCGCACGATGGCTGATCGTCTGCGCACGCTCAGCGTCGTGCACGAACTCCTCGTGCCCTACGACCGTGGTGACATCCTCGCTGCAGTACACCGAGAGGGCGAAGTGGTGTCGGTGGCCGATGGTCCCGAGGCGTGGACGATCCGGGCGCGGCTGTCCGACGCCTCGGCGGGTCGCCTCTCCGAGTTCGCAACCGGATCGGCGACGTGAGCGGCTTCGTTCCACCGCCGTATCCGTACGATCGTCTCGATCGGCTCAAGCCGATCACGGAGGCGCACCCCGGTGGCACGGTCGACCTGTCGATCGGCACCCCGTTCGATCCGCCGCCGGCGCGTGTGATCGAGGCACTGTCGTCGAGTGGTACCGAACGTTCGTATCCGCCGAGCATCGGAACTCTGCCGTTCCGCGAAGCAGCGCAACGTTGGATTCGGCGGCGCTTCGACGTCGAGGTGGAACCGTCACAGATCGGGGCGACCATCGGTTCGAAGGAGTTCGTCGCGACGCTGCCGCAGTGGATGCAGCTGCGAACGCCATCGCGAGACACGGTGCTCTTTCCCGCCATCGCCTACCCGAGCTACGAGATGGGGGCGATCCTGGCTGGGTGCCGGCCGGTTCCGGTGCGGTTGCTGCCCGACGGCCGCATGGATCTCGATTCGATCGATCCAGCCGACGCGCAGCGAGCGCTGTTGCTCTGGGTGAACAGCCCGGGCAACCCGACCGGCAGCGCTCGACGACCTCGACGCCGCCGCGCGCTGGGGACGCACGAATGCGGTGCCGGTGTTCTCCGACGAGTGCTACGTCGAGTTCACCTGGACCGGACGTGGGCGAACGATCCTCGAGTCGGGGCTCGATGGGGTGGTCGCTGTTCATTCACTGTCGAAGCGATCCAACCTCGCCGGCGTGCGCGTCGGGTTCTACGCCGGCGACGCCGATCTCGTCGCGTACCTCCAGGAGGTTCGCAAGCACGTCGGCATGATGGTTCCCGGACCTGCCCAGGCTGCAGCGGTCGCCGCGCTCGACGACGACGAACACGTCGAGCTGCAACGCAGCCGCTACCGGAGTCGGCTCGATCTGCTCGCCGAGGTGCTGTCGCAGTGGTCGGGGCAGCCGGTCCCGCTGCCGCAGGGCGCCTTCTATCTGTGGGTACCGGTGGAAGACGGCTGGGAGTACACCGAGCGGCTGGCACACGACGGGGGAGCGTTGGTGAGTCCTGGAGAGTTCTACGGCGTCGATGGTGCGCGCTTCGTTCGGGTGGCCGTCGTGCAGCCAGACGAACGGATCCAACTGGTCGCTGATCGCCTGGCTGCGGCGGCACGATGAGCGCCTCCACCGAGGGCGTCGGCCGGCGCGGTTGGATGCTGGTGGCGGGGATCGTGGTGCTCGTCGGGATGCTCGGCGCTGCGGTTGCTCTGTGGGTCGCGTCGGGGGAACGACGCTCCGACAACGTTGCGAACTTCGCTCGAGCCCCGGTCGGGTGCGACACGACGCTCGACTTCGAGGCAACCGGAACGTTCGTGTTGTACGTCGAGACCACCGGCGAGTTCGATCAACTGGCCGGCGAATGCGATGCCGATCGTCGCTACGACCGCAACCCGGATGACCTGCCCGAGCTGACCCTCACGCTGCTCGACCCGGACGGCCAGCCGCTCGACTTCGACGACGCCGACCCTGACGCCTACGACGTCGACGGGTTCGTCGGGACGGCCGCCCAGAGCGTCGAGATCGAGACGCCCGGTGACCATGTGCTCACTGTGGCACCGGCTGCGGGCGATCCGTTTGCCGTCGCCCTCGGGCGGTCGCCCGACCAGGGTGTCGCCCTCTTGCGTTGGGGCGCCGGTGCCGCCGCGATCGCCGGTCTGGTGTTCGGTGGGGTGTTGCTCGTGCTCGGAAGCCGCCGCAACCCGGCCCCGGCGGTGACTGCTGCGCCGTGGTCGCCTGATGGCCAGGCGTGGCCGGCAAGTCCTCCCGGGTTCCCGGCGCCTCCTCCGACGACGGGAGCCACTGGTCCGCCGGGGCCTCCGCCGGCGGTGATGCCGTCGCCGACGACTCCGGACGCTGGCCCGAACACTCCTGCGGTCGGGGACTCAGAGGCGCAGCAGCGCCCGCCCTGGGCGCCGCCACCGCCACCGCCAAGCTGAGTGTTCGAGTTCAGTAGCGACGCATCACCGTGACGACCTTGCCGTAGATCTCGACGTCTTCGGCAGGGAAGTGCATGGGCTCCATGGTGGGATTCGCCGGGGTCAGCGTGACCTCGGCGCCCGACCGGCCGTAGGTCTTGATGGTGGCCTCACCACCGGGGATACCGGCGACGACGATGTCGCCGTTGTTCGGATTGGCGATCTGCGTGGCGACGACGAAGTCGCCATCGAGGATGCCCAGATCGATCATCGAGTCGCCCCGAACCCGAAGCATGAAGAGCTCGCCGTCGCCGGTGAAGTCGACGGGCACGGGCAGCAGTTCCTCGACGTTCTCCTCGGCCAGCACGTCGGTGCCCGCAGCCACGTCGCCGACGAGGGGGATGTGGCGTACCGGACGGCGTTCCATCATGGCCCCGCTGTTGGTGTCGTAGCGCACCTCGATCGCCCGTGGCTTGGTCGGGTCGCGGCGCAGATAGCCCAGCCGCTGCAAGGTGTTGAGGTGACTGTGCACCGTGGACGGTGACGTGAGCCCGACGGCGTCTCCGATCTCGCGCACCGATGGCGGGTAGCCACGTTCGCGGATCTGTTGTTCGATGAACTCGAGGATGTTCCGCTGACGGGCGCTGATCGTGGGGGCCATACGAACAGCGTACTGATCGAGCGACGTCGGGTCAAACATCTGTACCCGGAACAATTGTTCGAAAAAGCCGGTCCGAGGGTTGACATTCGAGCAAACCACCTGCTTGACTGGCGAACAGCCGTTCGAACGAACAGGTGTTTCACAATGACATCCTGATCGAACGAACAGCAGAACACCGCCGCAACAGTCTTCTCGGAACAGTCCCCGGAGTAGTGATGACCGCCACCTTGTATCCCAACCGACGAATCGACGACCTCACCGCCAGTCGATCCGGCGAGATCGACTATGCCGCCCGCCGTGCGGCCGCGGCCGTGGTCGCAGTCCTCGTCGTGGCGTTGCTCGCCATCGTCGGCTCGGCGCTCGTCGGGGCACTCGCCGATCTCGGTGGCCAACGCGTCGCAGCATCCGACATCGCGGTGGTCTCCGAGACAGCACCAACGATGCACGTCGCACAGCCGGGCGACACGCTCTGGTCGATCGCCGAGCGCTATCGAGGCGATGTCGGCCGCGGCCGGTACGTCGATGCGCTCGTCGACGTGAACGGCGGCGCCGCCATCCAGATCGGGCAAGCAGTGCGCTTGCCCTGAGATCGCGTGCCGCTGTTGAGCTCACCTGCCGGGGCTCAGCAGCGGCCGCGCAGTACGCTGTCGAACGTGTTCTGCCCTGCCTGCCGCGCCGACGACACCAAAGTTGTCGACTCGCGCATCGCCGAGGAGGGAACGGCCATCCGTCGCCGACGTGAATGTCTCGCCTGCACCCAGAGATTCACGACGTACGAACGCGTCGACCACGCCCCGCTGTCGGTCGTGAAGTCGCACGGCGGCTGCGAACCGTTCGACCGCAAGAAGCTCGTCGGCGGACTCAGCGCCGCCACGAAGGGACGCAACGTGTCCAACGAGCGGCTCGAAGCGATCGCCACCGTCGTCGAGGACTCGATGCGGCTGCTCGGCTCCACCGTCACCAGCGCGAACGTCGGGTTGGCGGTGCTCGACCAGCTGCGCATCGTCGACGAGGTCGCCTACCTGCGATTTGCGAGCGTCTACAAGGACTTCGACGCCGCAGCGGACTTCCACCGCGAGTTGGCGTTGCTCGAGAAGTCAGTCACGACGCCGTAGCCATCGGGTGTACACGAACGACTCGTCGTCGATCGCCAGCTGCGCGACCTCGAAGCGATGCTCGTGGGCCGGCGCGCCGGACGCCAGGCGAGGGCCCGGACCGCCGAACGTGGCCGGTGACGAGGTCAGATTGATCTCGTCGATCAGGTCGGCGTCGAGCAGCGCGCCGTTCAGTGCTGCACCGCCCTCGACCTGCACGTAGTCGGCGCAGCCGGCGACGGCAGCGAGCTGTTCGATCGCCAGTGCGAGATCCACCTCATCGGCGCCCGCTCGGATGACGTCGATCCCTCCGGGGACATCGGGTGCCCCGGTTTCGGTCGTGATCAGGAATCCGGCGCCAGTGCCGAAGATGTCACTGTCGTAGTCGAGGCCACCGCTGCGGGTGACGATGCCGATGCGCTGGCCCTGCTTCTGAGGTGCCCCGTAGCCCTCGTCGCGGATCGTTCCGGCGCCGACCACGATCACGTCGGCCAGGCGGCGGAGCCTGCCGAGCACGGCGACGTCGTTGGGGCTCGACAAGCCGCCGGAGGTGCCGTCGACGGCGATCGACCCGTCGATCGAGGCGACCATGCACAACCCGACCCATGAACGATCTGGGGGCGACGCCAGCGGAGAGCCATAGGCCTCGTCAACGGTGACGTCGTCGGCGGGTTCGGGGAGCAGTCGGCGCATCCTCCCATCATGCCCGGCTGACTCGTGGACGGGCCCGGTCTGCGACGATGAGGGCATGACCGCACCGCAAACCAGCCGCACCGCAATCCGCACCTGTCCGCTGTGCGAGGCGAGCTGCGGCCTCGAGATCACGCTGCGACCCGACGGTGCCGGCGGAGAAGAGGTCCAACGCATCCGCGGCGACCGCCTGGACGTGTTCTCGAAGGGCTACATCTGTCCGAAGGGCTCCACGTTGAAACAGCTGCACGAGGACCCGGACCGGTTGCGGGCACCGATGGTGAAGCGCGACGGCGTGCACGTTCCGGTGAGTTGGGACGAGGCGTGGGAGGCGGTCGCCACCGGTCTCGGTGAGGTGATCGATCGCACCGGCCGCGAGTCGCTCGCCGCCTATGTCGGCAATCCGACCGCCCACAGCCTGTCGGCGATGATGTTCTCGCGGGTGTTGCTCACCGGTCTCGGCACCCGACATCGATTCAGCGCGTCGACGGTCGACCAGATGCCACGCCATGTTGCATCGGGCCATGTCTTCGGTTCTCCGGTGGCGATCTCGGTGCCCGATCTCGACCGCACCGACCACCTCGTGATCCTGGGGGCGAACCCGTATGCGTCGAACGGCAGCGTCTGCACAGCACCGGACTTCCCGGGCCGAATCGAGGCGATCCAGGCGCGTGGGGGCAAGGTGGTCGTCGTCGACCCCCGCCTCTCGCGCACCGCCGAACAGGCCGATCAGTGGGTGTCGATTCGGCCGGGAACCGATGCCTTGTTGCTCGCCGCAATGGCGAACACGTTGCTCGCCGAGGGCCTTGCGGATCCCGGTGCTCACATCGCTTCCCATCTGGCGGGTCTCGACGACCTCGCTGCGGCACTCGAGCCGTTCACCCCGGAGTTCGCCGAGTCGGTGACCGGCGTCGGCGCCGCGACGATCCGCACGATGGCACGCGAGCTCGCAGCGGCGCCGTCGGCAGCGGTGTACGGCCGGATCGGAACCACCACCACCGAGTTCGGCTCGACGGCCTCGTGGTTGATCGACGTCGTCAACGTGCTCAGCGGAAACCTCGACCGGCCCGGTGGGGCGATGTTCCCCACGCCGGTGGCCGGCGGAGGAACGACGCGTGGCAAACCGGGGTCGGGTCGGGGGTTCACCGTGGGTCGTGGCCACTCGCGAGTCAGCGGTCACCCCGAGGTGATGGGGGAGTATCCGGTTGGTGTGCTCGCCGAGGAGATCGAGACGCCGGGTGATGGCCAGATTCGTGCATTGGTCACCCTCGCCGGCAATCCGGTGCTGTCGACGCCCAACAGCGAACGGCTGGCCGAAGCGCTCGACCAGCTCGACTTCATGGTCAGCATCGACTTGTACCTGAACGAGACGACGCGCCACGCAGATGTGATCCTGCCGCCGCCGTCGCAGCTGCAGCGAGGTCACTACGACCTGCTGCTGTTGCAGTTCGCCGTACGCAACGTGGCCAACTACTCACCGCCGGTGTTGGCACTCGACGACGGCCAACCCGACGAGTGGCAGATCATCGCCAAGCTCACCGCGATCGCGCAGGGGCTGGGCGTCGATGCCGACCCCTCGGTCGCTGACGACATGGCGATCGCTGGTCTGGTGCGCAGCGCTGTCAAGGACGAGTACTCGCCGGTCGGTGGGCGCGACGCCGACGAGTTGTTGGCAGAGCTGAACGCCTCGGGCCGGCACGGGCCCGAACGGATGCTCGATTTCATGTTGCGTACCGGGCCGTTCGGCGACGGCTTCGGCAACGACCCCGATGGGACGTCGCTCGACGACCTGATCGCGCATCCTCACGGCCGGGACTTCGGGCCGTTGGTGCCCCGCATCCCGGAGGTGCTGCGCACGCCGAGCGGTCGCATCGAACTGGCAGCCGAACCGCTGCTGGCAGACCTCGATCGGTTGGCGTCGAGCGCAGCCGAACTCGCCGGGCGTGGCCTCGTGCTGGTCGGGCGACGTCATCTGCGCAGCAACAACTCGTGGATGCACAACGTGAAGGTGCTGGTGAAGGGCAAGCCGCGCTGCACGCTGCAGGTCCACCCCGACGACGCGAGTTCGCTCGGCCTGATCGACGGTGGAGCTGCCCGGGTGGCATCGAGGGTGGGATCGGTGCAGGCGCCGGTCGAGGTCACCGAGTCGATCCGCCCGGGTGTGGTCAGTCTTCCGCACGGCTGGGGCCACGATCTGCCGGGCGCACAGCTGCGTGTGGCCGCTGAGCATGCTGGCGTCAACTCCAACACGCTGTCCGACGATGCTGCGATCGACCCGCTGTCGGGCACGGCGGTGCTCAATGGAATTCCCGTCACGGTGGAGCCCGCCAGCTGACTTGACCCGGGTGGGCCCGATGTGTCCATGTGGACAACACCGAGTTGTTCACCCCGCGTCCACATGCTGTCGGCCGAAATTCACATGGTTGTCCTCTTTCTTCCCACAGGGTCTGCTCCGTAGAGTGCCCACCCAATGCCGACTGTGGTGTGATGCACGGAAAAGAAGGCGGGTGCCGGTCTCTCGTCGAGAGACCGCGGACGGCGTCTGCTTGGGGACCTCCCTCGACCTGTGTGTTGCACCCAGTCGGCGATTCGCGTCCGGCGCCGTGTGGTGGGTACCGTCGACGCATGAGCGATCGCGAGCTGATCAGATACCACGTCGACGGCAAGATCGGCGTGATCACGATCGACCGCCCCGAGAAGCGCAACGCGATGACCTACGCCATGCTGGGCGACTTCATCGAGACCGTTGGGCATGCCGACGACGATCCCGACACGGTCGTACTGGTGATCACCGGGGTTCCGGGGGCGTTCTGTGCCGGCACCGACCTGGCCGACCTGGCGACCGTGCCCGGCGAGACCCGTGGATTGCGCGGATCCGCGGATGAGAAGCACAAGTGGTGGCCGATCGCGCAGGCCAAGAAGCCGACGATCGGAGCAATCGACGGCCCGGCCGTCGGTATGGGTGCCGAGTTCTCGTCGCAGTGCGACATCCGACTGGCCAGCACCCAGGCTCGCTTTGCCTGGAACTTCGTGCACCGGGGGCTCGTGCCCGACACCGGCGCCGGCACGTGGATCCTGCCCAGGATCGTCGGGATGCAACAGGCGCTCAAGCTGCTGTACACCGGCGAGATGATCGACGCCGACGCCGCCCTCGGTCTCGGCTACGTCGTCGACGTGATGCCCAGCTGATGAGTTGCTGCCGGCTGCCATGACCCTGGCGAACACGATCGCCGCGGGTTCGCCACACAGCCTCGGCCTGATCAAGTCGCTCGTGCACGACGGCCTGACCTCGCCGGTCGGCGAGCACATGGAGCGGCACACGACGGCCCTCGCGGCCTGTTTCAAGAGCGACGATCATCGTGAAGGGGTGGCGTCGTTCCTCGAACGCCGACCCGCCGAGTTCACCGGCCGCTGACGACACCGCCCGAGTGCGCGATGAGCGGTGGCACCGAACGCTGTCGTTGATTATCACTAAATCTTCGTCAACTGGGAATTCTCTGCCGTCCGGACGGTTGACCGCACCGAACATCTGACGTCGGTCGGCGCATCGCGTCGGCCATCGGCCCGCTCACCACCCCCCATCTCGAACATCGAGGGCGACCCCACATCGCCCTTGGACGGAGTCTCCCCAACATGCACGGATCTGCCCCGACACGCCCCAGGCGCTCGGTCATCACCTCCATCGCGGTCTTCGCCACCACCAAGTGGAAGGCGACGGCTGCGTTCTTCGCAGTCGTTGTCATCGCCGGTCTCTCGGCGTTCACGTTCGGTCTCGACAGGGAAGGCTTCCCGCCGATCAACACACCGATCTCGGTCGTGTCGGGCACGTGGTTCGTCGACGACGCCACCGTTGTCGACGACGAACTCGTGCGACCGTTCAAGGAACAGTTCGAGGCCGTCGATGGCGTCATCTCGGTCGGCTCCGAGGCGCGTCCGAGTTCGTTCGCGATCGTCGTCGAGTTCGACTCCGACATCGATTCGGCCACCGGTACCGCGCTCCTGGCGGATCTCGATCTCGCACCGCCCGACGGGGCAGACGTCACCTACAACGCCGTGAACGCTGCCAAGCTCGTCGGCCAATACGACGTGCTGGTGTCGGTGATCGGGCCTCCCGGCACCGAGCCTGCAGACCTCGAAGCTCAAGCGGCGTCGCTCTCCGGCTACCTCGCCGCCGACGACGCCATCGACACCGTGGACGTGCGCAGTCTCGTCACCACGTCGATCGACCCGTCGACCGGTGCGGAGGAACAACGCCAGACACGGTTCACTCGCGTCGCGCTCTCGAGCGAGGGCTACGACGACGCGATCACCGTCGGCATCATCCGCGCCGACGATGCCGACCTCGACGTGCTGCAGTTCAGCGAGCGCCTCGACGGCCTGCTCGCCAGCGATGCCGTGACCCTCGCTGAGGGCTACGAAGCCTTCGTGACCGCCGACTTCGCCACCGGGGTGCGGTCGCAGCTCTCGTCGCTGACCACCAACCTCCTCACGGGTCTCGCCGCTGTGGCGGTCGTCAGTCTGATCCTCATCGGATGGCGGGTGGCGTTGCTCACCGCCGGCTTCATGGGGCTCGTCACGCTCGGATCGCTCGCAGGGCTCTGGGGCATCGGTTTCTCGCTGAACACCATCACGCTGTTCGGGCTGATTCTCACGCTCGGACTCATCGTCGACGACGCGATCGTGATCTCCGAGTCGATCGACGCCAACAAGGGCGAGAGCTCCGAACCGGTCGGGGTGATCCGCACCGCGATCGACCGGGTCGGCTCCGCCTCGTTCGCCGGAACACTCACCACCGTCGTCGTGTTCTCGCCGATGCTGTTCGTCGGGGGCATCCTCGGTGAGTTCATCCGGCCGATCCCCACGACGGTGATCATCACGCTGCTGCTGTCGTTCCTCTTCTCGATCGTGTTCATCCCGGCGATCGCCCGGCGGTTCCTCGTCGATCAGCGCCCCGTCCGCAACCCGGTGGCGCGGATGGAGCGGCGCCTCGCTGCACGCGCCGGACGTCTGGCCGCCTACCCGTCGGGCAACGGCCCGAAGGGCTGGGCGGTCGGCGGCGGCCTCGCCACGTTCGCCATCGTGATGGTGATGGTCGGCGGTTCGATTGCGGGCACGCTCGGATTCTCGATCTTCCCGGCGGGCAAGGATGCCGTGGCCATCGCGGTCAACTCCGAGTTCCCGGCCGGCACGACGATCGAGGAGGCCGAGGAGATCGCCGACGAGATCGATGCGGTCGTGCTCGACGTGCTCGGCGACGACCTCGAACGTTCGCAGTACCTGCGAGGCAACGAACGACTCACCGAGACGTTCGTCGACCTCAGCCCGATCGGCGACCGTCCCTCCGCGCCACAGTTCGTCGAGCAGATCGAGGCCGGCATCGCTGGGATCCAGGGTGCTCGCATCACCGTGGCCGCTGCCGAGAACGGGCCACCCGTACTCGAGTTCCCGTTCGCAGCGCAGATCGCCGTCGACGACGACTCCGCCGAAGCCGGGCAAGCGCTGGCGGAGGAGATCCGCGACGATCTGCTCGGACTCGAACTCGAGGTCGGAGGCGACACCGTCACCATCCTCGATTCGATCGTGTCGACCGATGGCGTGATCGCCCGTACCGATGGCGAACGCTTCATCGAAGTGCGCGCCCAGTACGACAGCGACGGGGTGACGGGCAACCTCAACGCCACACAGGACTACCTCGAAGACCGCTACCCGCCGAACGAACTCGAAGCCAGTGGGCTCGCACCCGATGCGCTCGGCTTCGACTTCGGCCTCGAATCGGACAACCAGGACGACTTCGCCGCGCTGGGAGTGGCCGGCCTCGTGGCACTGCTGCTCATGCTCGTGGTGATCACCGTGCAGTTCCGTTCGCTGGCGCAGTCGCTGTTGATCTTCCTGGCGATTCCGTTCAGCTTCCTCGGGGTGTTCAGCATCTTGTCCGTGACGGACAACCCGCTGAGCTTCCTGGTGACCGTCGGCTTCATTGCGCTGATCGGCGTGGCGGTCAACAACACGATCCTGCTGGTCGACGCTGCCAACCGGGCCAGACGTGCCGGCAAGACCGCGGGCGAGGCGATCCAGGAGGCGATCACCCGGCGATTCCGGCCGCTGATCGCCACCACGCTGACCACTGTGGTCGGGCTGTTGCCACTGGCGCTCAGCGACCCCTTCTGGGAGTCGCTCGGCTTCACGCTGATCGGCGGGCTCGTCAGCTCGACGTTCTTCGTGCTGCTGGCGTTTCCCGCCTTCTACTTGGCGCTCGAGGCCATGCGGACCCCGGTGCGTAACTTCGCCCGCCGCCGGATGGGCAAGCCCGAGATCGTCTGACCGGTCCTGCGATGAGCGAACACACCGCATCTGCGGTGTTCGCTCATCGCGGATCGCTCGGGCGATGGCAGTACTAGGTTGCAGTCGTGGTCGAGATCACCGACGAAGAACTCGAAGCCGAGGCGTTGGCCGCCGACCCGCACGCCCCGATCGACGACGACGCCGAACCGTTCGGCGGCTCGCCGGACCCCGGGCTGCTGCCCGACTGGTACATGCCGGTCAACGGCCCGATCCGCCGAACCCGGTCGCGGCGTGTCGTGGTGATCGGGATCATCGTGGCGTTGCTCGTGGTCAACGGTGCTGGCCTCTGCGTCACCTACGGCATTCCCGAGATCGCCTGGTAACGACGGCGCCCGCTGGCGCCGACGCGCGCCCGGATCGAACATGTGTGCGTACCGGGCCGGGGATCGGTAAGGTCGAACCGATGGCGATTGCGTGCGCATACTGCAACGGGGAACACGACACGCCGGCGCAGGTTCGACAGTGCTGGAACGACGGCGGCCAGCAGGACGTACCGGTCGCCGACGACCCGGTACCCCTCCCGGTCGACGACCCGTCGTTGTTCGACCCGGCGCCAGCGCCGCCGATGCGTTCGGTGTCGTCGCGTCGACCCGCCTCGGACACGTCACCGAACCCGGTTTCTCGCCCGGTGGCCGCCCCATTCGAACGAGGTGTCGCCGTTGCCGGCGCCGGCCCCGACCGGCTCGGACGTCACCTCGTGATCGAACCGGGCGGCGTCATCGTTGCGCCGTGGTCGGCCGCAGAACGGCTCGTGATCGACGATGCGGTGCTCGCGGCGCCTGGCCACGCACTCGATCGGCTGCGCGCTGCCCACCACGCGGGGACGCGGTTGGTCATCGAACTCAGCGCATCGTTCGAGCGCGAGCCGATGTTGAAGACCGAGGCGGCACCGTACGAACTCGGCCCCAGGTTCCTGTTCGACCTCGAAGAGCTGCACCATCTGGTCTGGACGAACAGCGTCGACGGCCGAGACCCGGACCGGCCGACGTGGGTCGGCCTCGACCGGGCGGTGGCGGCGGGGGCCAGTGCCGTCGAACCGGGTGGTCCTGGCGATGTCGTGTTGCCCGACGGCACGGTCGCATGGCTGGATGGCGGACCAGTGCGGCACATCGATGCGCTCGATGGCGTGCCGGTCGTCCACGCCGTGGTCGTCGAACACGGCTCGATGTCGGTTCCGGCGGCCAACTCGTCGACAGCCGACCTGGCCCCCGATCAACTCGCGGCGGTCACACATCCGGGCGGTGGTGCTCGGATCATCGCACCAGCCGGGTCGGGCAAGACCCGGGTGCTCACCGAGCGGGCTCGCCACCTCCTCACCGAATGGAAGCTGCCCCCGAGCGCTGTGAGCCTCGTCGCGTTCAACAAGCGAGCCCAGGAGGAGATGGTCGAGCGCACCCGAGACCTTCCCGGCCTGCAGGTGCGCACGCTGAACGCCATCGCGCTGGCGATCGTCAACGGGCGGCCGCCGTTCGCGCCGCAGACCCAATCGTGGCGCACGATCGACGAGCCCGACGTCAGACGAATCATCGGCGACCTCGTCGACTTCCCACGACGCCGCAACAGCGACCCCATCGGGCCGTGGATCGAGGCGCTGACCGTGATCCGCCTCGGTCTCGTCGAGCCCGAAGAGGTCGAGGGCAGATACGACGGCGACGTCGACGGGCTCGCAGCCACGTGGCCGGCGTACCGCCAGATGCTCGAACGTCGCGGGGCCGTCGACTTCGACGACCAGATCTATCGGGCGCTGCTCGTACTGCTTCGCGACCCGACGGCTCGACGCGCCGCACAGCGGGCGTGCCGAGTGATGCTCGTCGACGAGTTCCAGGACCTCACGCCGGCGCACCTCCTGATGATCCGGCTGCTGGCGGCTCCCGGTGGTGCGGTGTTCGGGGTGGGCGACGACGATCAGACGATCTACGGATACAACGGCGCCGATCCGGCCTGGCTGATCGACTTCGCCGAGTTGTTTCCCGGCTCGGGCGAACATCCGCTGGAGGTCAACTACCGCTGTCCGGCCGGTGTGGTCGACGTCGTCGACCGACTGCTCCGACACAACCAGCGGCGGGTCTCCAAGACCATTCGCGCCGCCTCGACCGACGGCGGTGGGTGGTCGATCGACACCGGCGTCGATGCGGTTGGTGCATCCTGTGGCGCCGTCGTGCAGGCGCTGTCGACCGGGGTCGAGCCCTCCGACATCGCGGTACTCACCCGGGTCAACGCGCTGCTCGCACCGGTGCAGGTGGCGTTGGTGGTGGCCGGGGTGCCGATCGCAGGCGGGGTCGGCCTCGAATTCGCCGACCGCACCGCCGTACGTACCGTGCTCGCCTGGATGCGGCTGGCCGCATCAGGTCGTGGCGGCTCGTTTGCTCCCGACGACATTCGCGAGGCGCTTCGGCGACCGTCCCGATCGTTCCACCCGCGAATCACGGACTGGGTCAGCGAACAGTCGTCGGTGGTCGACCTCAACAAGCTGGCCGGTCGTCTCAACAACGAGCGCGACGCAGAACGAGTCATCGACTTCGCTGCCGACGTGCAAACGCTGCAGAAGATGGTCGCCTCGGGCGCCACCACCTCTGACCTGCTGCTGACCCTCATCGACGAGATCGGACTGGCGGGTTCGGTCGCCACGCTCGATGCCAACCGGCGCGGCATGAACCGGTCGGCTCAGGGCGACGACCTCACTGCGCTCACGCACCTGGCGGCGCTGCACGACGATCCAACGAGTTTCGAGCGATGGATGCGCAACCAGCTTGCGGTCAAGCGCGCCCCTGGCGGGGTGCTGTTGTCGACGGTGCACCGCGTCAAGGGCCAGGAGTGGCCCCACGTGATCGTCCACCTCGCCGATGCCGAGCAGTATCCGCACCGTCTGGCCGAGGATGTCGAAGAGGAGCGGCGGCTGTTCCACGTGGCGGTCACCCGGGCGAGCAGGCAGGCCACGATCACGACCGGGCCGAACCCGAGTCCGTTCGTCGCCGAGTTGACCACCGAACCCTCCGAGGCGCGGGTGGTCTCATCGCATCGTCCCGAACCGGCGCCCACCAGCACTCGCAGTTCGTCGCCGAGCTCCGGCGATCCCGCGGCCGACCTCGACGCTGCCGGCCAGCAACGTTTCGCTGCGTTGCGCGATCTGCGCAACGAGCTCCGTGACGGCAAACCCGCCTATGTCGTGTTCGACAACAAGACGCTGGTGGCCATTGCCCGTCAGGCGCCGACCACGTTGCGCGACCTGGGGCGCATCTCGGGTGTCGGCCCGGCCAAGCTCGAACGCTACGGCGACGCCGTCACCGAGCTGATGCAACGCCTCACCTGACCTCGCATCGATCGTGGTTCCCGCTGCCCTGGGCACGGGGAACCTCGAGGACGTGACGATGAACACCGCGCCTCCCGCGGGCTCGGCTGCAATCATCTCGGGTACGGTGAGTGTCATGAGTGCGGTACCCACCCCCTATCTGGCCATGGCCAGACCGGTGTGGCGAGGCAGGATGCACTCGTGGGCGTTCTTCGCCGCGATCCCCGCAGGGATCGCGCTGATCGTCATCGCCAGCGGCGCTGCCGCGATCGTCGGTGCAGTGATCTACTCCACGACGTTGCTGCTCCTGTTCGGCACCTCGGCGGCGTATCACCGCCTCGCACAGTCCGAACGGGCCCGCACGATCATGCAGCGCCTCGACCACTCCATGATCTACCTCCTCATTGCGGGGACGTACGTACCGTTGTGCCTGGTCGCGCTCCCACCATCGTGGGGGATCCCGATGCTGGCGGTCATCGGCACGTTGGCTGCGGTCGGCATGGTGCTGAAGCTGGCCTTCTTCCATGGTGCCCGGCACGTGTCCTCCGCGCTGTACATCGTGATGGGCTGGGTGGCGATCGCAGCCACGCCGGCACTCATCGACAGCCTCACCGCCGTCCAGTTCGGCTTGATCGTGGCGGGCGGCGTCGCCTACACGATCGGGTTCCCGGTGTTGATGGTCAAGCGCCCGAACCCGTGGCCGAGCACGTTCGGTTACCACGAGATCTGGCACCTGCTCACCGTGGTCGCAGCGTCACTGCACTTCGCTGCGGTTGCCGACGTACTCGCCTAGGGAGCGGGCCGGCAGCCGATGTTCGACCGGTATGTCGTGGTCGACTGGAGTGCCAATTCGACACCCAAGCTGGGCCGCGACTCGATCTGGATCGGGGTGCACGATCGCAGCGGTCGGCTCTCGATCACCAACCTCGCCACCCGTCGTTCGGCGGAGGCGTTCCTCGTCGAACTGTTGGAGGCCGATCGGACGGCAACGACCCTCGTCGGGGTCGACTTCTCCCTCGGCTACCCCGGCGGAACGGCAACGGCGCTCGGCCTGAGCGGAACGCCGTGGTCGGCGATGTGGACGATGCTCTCCGAAGAGATCACCGACGACGAGCGCAACGGTAACAATCGCTTCGCCGTCGCCGCACGCATCAACGAGTGCCTCACCGGGTCGGCTGCTCCGTTCTGGGGCTGCCCGCCGTCGGCCGCTGGGAAGTGTCTGACCACGACGAAGCCGCGCTCGGGGGCGTCCCTCGGCGAGTTCAGGACGGTGGAAGCAGCCCTCCGGAACCACGGGCATCGACCCTTCTCGTCGTGGCAACTGCTCGGGGCCGGTGCGGTCGGCAGCCAGAGCCTTGTCGGTATTCCTGTGCTCGCCCGCATGCGAAGCCGCTTCGCGGACCGTTTCGACGTGTGGCCGTACACCACCGGATTTGCGTCGCCGACCAGTACTCGTGGTGCGATCGTCGTGGCCGAGGTGTGGCCGTCGCTGCTCGACGTCGATGACACCGGCGAGTTGGTGCGCGACGCTGCGCAGGTCGACACGACCGCTCGGTGGCTGGCGGAAGCCGACGCAGCAGGTGAACTCCAGACGATGTTCTCGCCCGCGATCTCGGCGGAGGTCGCCGCCGTGGCCGCCGCCGAGGAGGGTTGGGTGCTCGGGGTGCGCTGCTGATGGCACGGGTCGACCTCGAGCGCGTCACGGTTCGCTCGGGAGGCACGACCAGGCTGAGCGACCTCACATTGTCGGTCGACGACGGTTCGTTCGTGGGTGTGGTCGGAGGCTCCGGAAGTGGCAAGACCTCGCTGTTGCGTGCGATCGCCGGGCTCGATCGGGTCGATCAGGGCCGGGTGTCGCTCGGTGGTCGCGATGTCACCAGGGCATCGCCAGGGGAACGTGACGTCGGCATGGTGTTCCAAGAACCGGCATTGATCGGCCACCTCACGGCTCGGCGCAACGTGGCGTTCCCCCTCGAGGTCCGACGGCTCGACACCGACGATGTCAACCAGCGCGTCGACGCGGAGATGCGGGCATTGCACATCGAGCGGCTCGTCGAACGGAACCCGTCCACGCTGTCGGTGGGCGAGCAGCAGATGGTGCAGATCGCTCGGGCGCTCGTCCGTGTACCCACCGTGTTGTTGCTCGATGAACCGTTCGCATCGCTCGACGAGCACCTCCGGCGACGGATGCGAGCAGAGATCGCGATGCTCCAGTCCGGCTACGGGGTCACGACGTTGATGGCGACGAACGACAACGCCGATGTGCAGGCGCTGGCTTCGATGCTGGCCGTGCTCGACCGTGGGCGGCTCGTGCAGTGGGGGACCGCGGCCGATGTTCGCCGATCGCCTGCGACGCTGCTCGCTGCCGCGGTGACCGGGGCGCTGTCGCTGATCGAGGTGAATGTGCTCGCCGAGCACGACGGGTTCTGGTTGGTTCGTGAGGATCCGTCGGGAGGCGAGTACGTGCGGGTGCGCGCGTGGCTCCCGGCGCTGCGCAACCATGTCGGGCGCACGGTGTTGATGGGCGTCCGACCCGAGGACGTGCTGGTGTCGGCGACCGGTTCGGTGCCCGCACGCGTCGAACGGGCACTTCCGCTGCACGCTGGCGGCGTCCAGTGCACCGTCGCCGGGGCCCCGGTCACGGTGACCGCACCATCAGGAGCGAAGCTCGCGAGCGGTGACTCCGTCCGGTTGCGCCTCGACCACTACGTGCTGTTCGACTCGACTACCGACGAGGCGATCAGGCCCGACGGCTGACGGCTGACGGTCAGGCGGACCGGTCAGGTCGCTCCTCGGTGGTTCAGTCGACGGTCCAGGTGCCGTTGGAGCGCAGGAGACCTTCGAGGTCGCCAGGGCCCTTGCGCTCGCTGGCAGCCATCACCTGATCGGCAACGGCGCCCGTGTACTCGGGGCGTTGGATGTCGCGGAACACACCGAACGGTGTGGGGGAGTGATCGTCGTGGCTCAACCTGGCGAGCGCGAAGGCCAACGAGGGGTCGTGACGATTCGCATCGTGGACGAGGATGTCCTCGGCGGCGACATCGGCGCGTTCGACCAGTCGAAGCTGTCCGTCGACGCCCATGGCCACGGCCCGCTGCTGCTCGGCGCCGAACGTGATCGGCTCGCCGTGCACCAGGTTGATCATCATCTCGTCGCGCGGCCTGCTTCTTCGTGACCTCGTCGAACTGACCGTCGTTGAAGACGTTGCAGTTCTGGTAGATCTCGACGAACGACGACCCATGGTGATCGTGGGCGGCACGGAACGTCTCCATCATGTGCTTGCGGTCGAGGTCGTGTGTTCGAGCGACGAAGCTCGCCTCGGCGCCGAGTGCCACCGACAGCGGATTGAACGGCGGGTCGATCGAGCCCATCGGGGTCGACTTGGTGACCTTGCCGACCGGTGACGTCGGTGAGAACTGGCCCTTCGTGAGGCCGTAGATCCGGTTGTTGAACAACAAGATGTTGAGGTTGACGTTGCGCCGCAGCGCATGGATCAGATGGTTGCCGCCGATCGACAATCCGTCACCGTCGCCGGTGATCACCCACACGTCGAGGTCCGGGCGGGCCACGGCCACGCCGGTGGCGATCGCCGGCGCGCGACCGTGGATCGAGTGCATGCCGTAGGTGTTCATGTAGTACGGGAAACGACTCGAGCAGCCGATACCCGAGATGAACACGGTGTTCTCGGGGGCGATGCCGAGTTCTGGCATCAGTGTCTGGACGGCCAGCAGGATGCCGTAGTCGCCGCAGCCGGGGCACCAGCGGACCTCCTGGTCGCTCGACCAGTCCTTCTTCGTGGTGACGGCAACCTGGGCGGTGCTCATGAGGTGGCTCCCTTCGAGCTGTCGGTGGAACTGGCGATCGAGGCGAGTGCCTCATCGATGGCGGCTTCGATCTCTCGCGACTTGAAGGGCATGCCTTGCACCTTGCTGAGGCAGTGGGCGTCGACGAGGTACTTGCCTCGGATCAGTGCCGTGAGCTGCCCCGAGTTCAGCTCGGGAACGATCACCCGTTTGAAACGTTTCAGCGATGTCGCCCAGATCGGGCGGCAACGGGTTGAGGTGCATGATGTGCGCCGACGCGACGCTCTTGCCGACGCGACGGCTGCGCTGGATGGAGGCATCGATCGCCGCCCACGTGGATCCCCAGCCGAGGACGAGGACGTCGGCGTCGGGGTCGCCGTTGATCTCCGTCGGCGGGATGTCGTTGGCGATCGCTTCGATCTTCGCGGCACGCAGGTGGACCATCCGCTCGTGGTTCTCGGGCGTGTAGTCGATGTTGCCGGTGCCGTCCTTCTTCTCGAGGCCACCGACCCGGTGCATCAGGCCAGGTGTGCCGGGGATCGCCCAGGGACGAGCCAGGGTGTCGTCGTCGCGCAGGTACGGCCAGAAGACCTCGTTGCCGTCGTCGTCGGTGTGGTTCGGTTCGGTGGTGAACGGCACGGAGATGTCGGGCAGCGAGTCGACCGATGGCAGGTTCCATGGCTCGGAGCCGTTGGCGAGGTAGCCGTCGGACAGCAGGATCACCGGCGTGCGGTACTTGAGCGCGATGCGGATCGCCTCGATGGCTGCGTGGAAGCACTGCGCCGGGGTGTAGGCGGCGACGACGGGGAGGGGCGCTTCACCGTGGCGGCCGTAGAGCGCGATGTTGAGGTCGGATGCCTCGGTCTTGGTCGGCAGGCCCGTCGACGGGCCGCCGCGCTGGATGTCGACGAGCAGCAGCGGCAGCTCGATCGACACCGCCAGCGACGTGGTCTCGCTCTTGAGGGCGACGCCGGGGCCGCTGGTGGTGGTGACGCCGAGGTGGCCGGCGAACGCGGCGCCGAGTGCCATGCCGATCGCGGCGATCTCGTCTTCGGCCTGCACGGTGCGGATGCCGAAGTGCTTGTGCTTCGACAGCTCGTGGAGGATGTCGGACGCAGGGGTGATCGGGTACGAGCCGAGCGTGATCGGCAGCTTGGCCAGCTGGCCGGCGGCGACGATGCCCCAGGCGAGCGCGGTGTTGCCGGTGACGCTGGTGTATTCGCCGGCTGGGAGCTTGGCCGGCTTGACCTCGTAGCGGTGGCCGACGGCCTCGGTGGTCTCGCCGAAGTTGAACCCGGCGAGGAACGCGGCCTTGTTGGCGGCCTCGACCTGCTCGTTGCCGCCGAACTTCTCGTCGATCCAGTCGAGCGTCGGTTCGACCGGCCGGGTGTACATGAACGACACGAGGCCGAGCGCGAAGAAGTTCTTCGAGCGTTCGGCGTCGCGGGGCTTCACGCCGAGCGGCGCGCAGATCTCCTTGGTGAGGCTGGTCATCGGCACCTTGAGCACGCGGTAGTGGGCAAGCGTGTCGTCGTCGAGCGGGTTGTCCTTGTAGCCGGCCTTGTCGAGGTTGCGTTCCTCGAAGGCGTCCTCGTTGACGATCACGGTGCCGCCCGGCTCGAGGCGGTGGAGGTCGGCCATGAGCGCCGCCGGGTTCATGGCGACGAGCACGTTCGGTTCGTCGCCGGGCGTGGTGATCTTGTGGTCGGCGATGTTGACCTGGAACGCCGACACACCGTTGACGGTGCCGGCCGGTGCGCGGATCTCGGCGGGGAAGTCGGGCAGCGTCGAGAGGTCGTTGCCGAACGATGCGCTCACCGAGGTGAAACGGTCGCCGGTGAGCTGCATCCCGTCGCCGGAGTCGCCGGCGAATCGGATGATCAGGTGGTCGAGGACGTGTTCACCGACATCGTCGCCGTCGGCCTCCGGCCGGTCGATCGTGTCCGTCATGTTGTCTCCCCCGGGAGTTCAGCGCCCCGGCTCCGTTGCCGGGCCTGTCGGTGGGCCACCGTAGTGGCCGAGCAGCCGCTGACACGGGACGGCACGACGAAAGTGACCATCGTCCCGCCGGCGATCCTTGGGATCGATGACATCAGGGGTCTGACCCCTGATGTCATCGCCGTAGCATCGGGGTGGTGGTTCGTCGAGCGGTTGCAGTGAGCGTGACAGCGGTGTTGGCGCTGGCGGCGTGCAGCGGATCCGACGACGACGACGACGATTCGCCGTCGATCGGCGGGATCAACGGGCCGGCGGTCGTCGATCCGTCGTTCGATCCGTTCGTCACCGATCCGTCTGCGCCACCCGTCACCGACGGCGGGTAGGGTCGATCGGCTCACATGGCGTCGCTTCGATTCAGCTTCGGCACCATGGGCTCGGGCAAGAGCACCGTGGCGCTGCAGATCCACCACAACCTGTCCAACCGCGAGCTGCACGGGCTGCTGCTGACCACGCTCGACCGCGAGGGCCGGCAGGTCACGAGCCGCCTGGGTGTTGCAGCTCCGGCGATCGAAGTGGCACCGGACCTCGACCTGCATGCTCTTGCGGTGCGCTACTGGCCGATCCACTACATGATCTGCGACGAAGCCCAGTTCTACACACCTGCGCAGTGCGATCAGCTGGCGCGTGTGGTCGACGAACTCGACATCGACGTCTATGCGTTCGGGTTGCTCACCGACTTCCGTGGGCGGCTCTTCGAGGGCACGGCGCGCCTGTTGGAGATCGCCGACGAGCACACGCCGCTGCAGGTCGAGGCGCGCTGCTGGTGTGGCGCGCGGGCCACCCACAATGCTCGCGTCGTCAACGGTGACGTGGTCTACGAGGGCGACACCGTGGTGGTCGGCGACACCAACCCCAACGAGTCGCCGTTGTTCGGCGACATGGTGCGCTACGAACTGCTCTGCCGGGCGCACTTCCTCCGCGGCGACCTCGGCGCCTGACGCACCATCCGAGGCGCCGAATCGTGGTTCGCGCGATCTGAGGGCCCTGGCGCACGGGGAACCACGATCAGCGGAGGGTGGTGATCTCGTGGATCGGGACGGGGCGGGAGATGCCCTTGAACTCGGTGTCGCCGAGGGCGGTCGACCCGACTCGGTCATCGACGGCGAGGAGGACCTTGTTGGTCACGAGGATCTGCCCGCCGGCGGCGATCCCACACACCCGGGCCGACAGGTTCACGACCGTGCCGATCGCGGTGTATTCGGTGCGGCCGTCGAATCCGATCTCGCCGCAGGTGGCGTAGCCGACTGCGATGCCGATCCCGAGTTCGAGGTCGTGACCTCGCCGCTTCCACTCCGTCGACAGTTCGGCGGTGCGGTCGCGCATTGCTACGGCGAGCTGCACAGCGTTCCACGCCGGATCGTCGAGTTTGACCGGGTCGTTGAAGAACACGAGCAGCCCGTCGCCGGTGAACTGGGCGATCGTGCCCTCGTGGTCGAAGATCATCGGGCCGACGGCGTGATGGAACTCGCGTAGGACGTCCATCACCTCTTCGGGCTCGGCGGTCTCGGAGAAGGCGGTGAAGCCACGGAGGTCGCAGAAGAAGGCGGTGATCTCGCGTCGGTGACTGTCGAGGATGCCGTCACCACCGTGAGCGAGCGCCTCGGCGAGTTGTGGGCTGACGAACCGGCGCAGGCTGTTGAGGCGTTCGACCTCGGCGACCTTCTCGTCGACGCGTTCGGTGAGGTGTTCGTTGAGCTGCTGGAGCTCGTCGGTCATCCGCTTTCTGTCGAGCGAGGCTCCGAGCCGGGCGTGGAGGAGCACCGGGTCGAAGGGTTTGGGGAGGTAGTCCTCGGCGCCGAGGCCGATGCACTGGATGATCGACGCCATCTCGTCGACGCCGGAGATCACGATGAAGGGGATGGCCTTGAGCCGGTCGTCGCCGCTGCGGTGTTCGAGGAGGGCGTAGCCGTCCATCTCGGGCATCTCGATGTCGGTGAGGACGACGTCGACGTCGTGTGCCGCGAGTCGCTCGATCGCTTCTCGACCGTTGCCGGCTTCGATCACGTCGTGGCCGAGGTGGCCGATCGACATCGACAGCAGCTGGCGGTTCAGCGGGTCGTCGTCGACGACGAGCACGGTGGCAGCGGTCGTCGGGGTGGGCGTTGTCACGTCGGTCATCCTTGTCCACCGAGGGCGGTGACGGCGGATCTGGTCCGTTCGAAGGCGATGGCGATCGCCTGGACCTGGAGCTCGAGGTCGACGATTGCGTCGCCCCGGGCCTCGGCTTCGAGGGCAGCGCACTGGTCGGCGAGTTCGCTCGCGCCGAAGCTGGCAGCGTTCGACTTGAGTGTGTGTGCGAAGCGCGTGACGTCGGCGACGTTGCCAGCGCCCGCCGCGTCGACCAGTTGCGCGAGGGTGCTGGCGCCATTCGTGGCGAACGAGTCGATGAGTTGCTGGAACGCCGCCTCGTCGGGGGCGATCGCCCGGAGCCGGTCGATCGCCGACTGGTCGATCGCCGCGAGGGCGTCGCCGGACGCGTCCGCTGGCGACTCGGGCCGGGCGTCACCTGGTGGCGAGTCGTGGTTGGTTCGGGGCGCGTCAGCGGGTTCGGTCTGCTCGGAGCCGTCGGCGCTTGCCCGTCGAGGCGCTGCCTCCAGTGCTGCTGCCAGTTCTTCCGGGCGGATTGGCTTGGCAAGGTAGTCGTCCATGCCAGCGGCCAAGCAGGCCTCGCGGTCGCCTTCCATGGCGTTGGCGGTCATCGCCACGATGCGCACCGTGCCCGGTGTGCCATCCGGCGACGCGTGGTCGGCGCGGATCCGCCTGGTGGCTTCGAGGCCGTCCATCTCGGGCATCTGTACGTCCATGAGCACGAGGTCGTAGGGGAGCGACCGCACCGATTCGACGGCTTCCAAACCGTTCGAGGCGACGTCAGCGCGGTAGCCCATCGACTCCAGTACGAGGATGGCGATCTGTTGGTTGACCGTGTTGTCCTCGGCCAACAGGATGCGCAAGGGGTGTCGCTCGCCGAGCTTGATGGTCGAGCCGTCGGCGTCCTGGCCTGGGCTCGACGCACTGGTCGTCTCGTCGACGTCGGTGAGCACCGACACGAGCATGTCGAACAGCTGCGACTGTTTGACCGGCTTGGCGAGCACACCGGCGAACACCGGGTCGCTGGCTTCGGCGCCGCCGAGCGACGTGTAGAGCACGAGGGGAAGGTCCGGCCGTGCGGCACGTAGCCGGTTGGCGAGCTCGAGGCCGTCCATGCCCGGCATGTGCATGTCGAGAATGGCGAGGTCGTAGTGCTCGCCGCTATCGACGCTGGCGAGCGCATCGGCAGCTGACGGGAACGACTGGCAGTGCAGGCCCCAGGCATCGGTCTGCAGGTCGAGGATGCGTCGATTGATCGCGTTGTCGTCGACGACGAGGATCGACTTGCCGGTGAGCTCGGTGGGGATGCCGGCGGCGGCTCGGCGTGACGGCACGTCTGCTGCGTCGGCGGTGATCGTGAAGTGGAAGGTGGCGCCTTCGCCCTCTTCGCTCTCGACCCACATCGTGCCGCCCATCAGTTCGGCGAGGCGTTTGCTGACCGCCAGGCCGAGGCCGGTGCCGCCGTACTTGCGGGTGGTCGACGAGTCGAGCTGGCTGAACTCCTCGAACAGCTTGTGGGCCCGGTCGGCCGGGATGCCGATGCCGGTGTCGCGCACGGCGAGCTTGATCTCGCTCGGAGCCGAGCCCGGTTCGACGGTCATCACGACTTCGCCGACCTCGGTGAACTTCACGGCGTTGGCGAGCAGGTTCACCATCACCTGGCGGAGCCGGGTCACATCACCAGAAATTCCGTCAGGGATTGCGGGATCGATCAGGAACGCCAGCTCGAGCCCCTTGCGGGCGGCGGGCTCGGTGATCAGGTCGAAGGCCGACTCGACGCAGGCGCGTAGATCGAACGGCGCGACTTCGAGTTCGAGGCGGCCGGCGTCGATCTTGGAGAAGTCGAGGATGTCGTTGATGATCCCGAGCAGCGATTCGCCGCTGGATCGGATGATCTCCGCGAACTCCCGCTGACGTGGCTGCAGGTCGGTGTCGAGCAGCAGCCCGCTCATTCCG
This sequence comes from Ilumatobacteraceae bacterium, assembly GCA_963716095.1. Classification (GTDB taxonomy): domain Bacteria; phylum Actinomycetota; class Acidimicrobiia; order Acidimicrobiales; family Ilumatobacteraceae; genus Sva-07. The sequence goes on from CAVQSV010000010.1 coordinate 102,370, forward strand.
ATCACCGCGTTCATCGGGGTGCGGATCTCGTGGCTCATCGTGGCCAGGAACGACCCCTTCGCCTCGTTGGCTTGCTCGGCGAGTCGGGTCTGTTCCTCGAGCCGGCTGAAGAGGTTCGCGTTGGAGATCGCGATCGCGGCCTGGTCTGCGAACACCTGGAGAATGCGACCGTGCTGTGGCTCGAAGGGTCGCATCTCGAAACGGGTGGCATTCAGCGCCCCGTACTGGAGGCCGTCGACGACGAGCGGCGCAGCCACAAGGCTGCGGACGGTGGAGTCGTGTTCGATGCCATGTGAGCGGATCTCCGCTTCGAAGTCGTCATAGAACCTGGGTTCGCTCGAGAGTCCCTGCTGCATGAGTGGGAACCGTCGACCGAGGTTGTGCTGATTCGCAGGGCCATCGATGGCGACGAGGAGAACCTCGTCGCCATCTCGCTTGGCGATCGACGCGCTGTCGGCGCCGCACAGCCGGGCTGTCTGCGCCACGATGCCGCTGAAGACCGAGTCGAGATCGCCAGGATTCGCACTGATCAGCGCCAGCACCGCCGATGTCGCCGTCTGGAGCTCCAGTGACTCCGACAGGTCGGTGTTGCGTTCTTCGATCTCGTGGAGCAATCGGGCGTTCTCCACGGCGATCGCAGCCTGGTCGGTGAAGGCCTCCAGCAATGCGATTTCGTCGTCGCTGTAGCCGCCGGCTGCTTCGCGGGTGAATCCGATGGCTCCAATCGCCTCACCACCCCGCATCATCGGCACGGCCAGGGCGCTCTGTCCCATGCGCCGGGCCGGCGAGTCGGCAAATCTGGATGCTGACTCGGCCTCCCAGTCCACGATGTGGATCGACCCACCGCTGACGACGGCAGCGCCGGTGATCGAGGTGTCGTCGACGCCGACCGCCCGCGAGCCGATCCGGTCCGGGTCGACCGGTACCGGTCCGGCGGTGGCGGTGAGCATGAGGTCGTCGCCCTCGCGCACGACGATGAGAGCGCCGGTGCCCTTGCACAGTCGATCTGCGTAGCGCGCGACGGTGTCGAACACGGGCTGCAGGTCGAGCCGGGCGGTGCTGACGGCGTCGAGTACCTCGGTCATTGCGGTCTGGCGTTCGAGGGCGGCGTCGAGGTCGTTGAAGAGCTTGGCGTTGGCGACGGCAATCGCCGCCTGATCGGCGAAGGCTTGAAGGATCGTCGCCTGCTTCTGGTCGAATGGTCGAACGTCGAACCGTCCGACGTTGATGTTGCCGATCCATTCGTCATCGTGCAGCAGCGGGATCGATGCGAATGACCGCACACCGGTTGCCCGGATCTCCTTGGCGAGCGGCCGATCCGGGCTGATGGATGCTACGAGGTCATCTCTGAAGACTGGTTGCCGGGACTCCCCGGCTTGACGGTTGGAGCCCGAGTCGGCGACGGTCGACGTGTTTCCGACGAAGGAGAACTTGGCCTTGCGCTCGGCCACGCATCGGAGTTCGTCGTCGTGGCGTAACCAGAGGAGGCCGGTTTCGGCCTCGCAGAGGTCTGCCGCTCGGGTGATGATGCCCTCGAGCACGACGGTGAGGTCACCGGGATTGGCGCTGATCAGCCGGAACACCTCGCTGGTCGCCGTCTGCAGCTCGAGCGACTCGGAGAGTTCGGTGTTGCGTTCTTCGATCTCGCGGAGGAGCCGGGCATTGTTGACGGCGATCGTCGCTTGATCGGTGAACGCCTCGAGAAGCTCGATCGTCTCGTCGCTCAAGCCACCGGGCGTCTCTCGTGTGAACACGATGGCACCGAGTGCGGCGCCCTCGCGCATCATCGGCACGACGAGGCCGCTGCGGTGACCGTGGACGTGTGCGGGGGAGTTGGGGTAGGCGAAGCCTTCGGTGACGCGGTCGGTGACGTGGATCAGTTCACCTCGAACGATCGCAGCTCCCGTCACCGTCGTCTCGTCCAGGGGGTACCGCGAGACGTCCGGGTCGATCGGCGATGGTCCGGCGACAGCGGCGATGACGAACTCGTCACCGTCGCGCAGGGCGACCACGGCGCCGGAGCCCTCAGCAAGCCGGTCGGCGTGGTTGGCGATGACATCGAAGACCGGTTGGAGGTCGAGGCGGGCGGTGCTGACGGCGTCGAGCACGTCGGTCATGGCGGTCTGGCGTTCGAGGGCTGCATCGAGGTCGTTGAACAGCCGGGCGTTGGAGACCGCAAGGGATGCCTGGTCGGCGAACGCTTGGAGGGTCGCAAGGTCACCGTCGTCGAACGGGCGAACCTCCGGCCGAACGATGTTGATATTGCCGATCCACTCGGCCTCGCTGAACAGCGCAACCGTGGCGTAGCTCCGAGAGTTGGGGAACGTCTCGGCGAGTTCGGGGGCGATGACGTGGAGGTCGTCGAAGGCCAGCGCCGTGTTGCTCGTTGCGGCGTTCGTGTTGACGTTGCCGTCGTCGGCGGGGAACTCCATGCCGATCGCCATGCCGAGTTCAGCCATGTTCGCTGCGGAGATCCGGAGGACATCTCCGTCCTTCAGGAGGACGCTGCCGAAGGGCGCGTCGCAGAGGCCGGCCGCCTTTGTCACGATCGCCTCGAGGACGGTCGTGAGGTCACCGGGGTGGGTGCTGATGAGTCGCAACGCCTCGCTGGTCGCAGTCTGCAGTTCGAGTGACTCGGAGAGGTCGGTGTTGCGTTCCTCGATCTCTCGGAGCAGCCGGGCGTTGTCGACAGCGATCGCTGCTTGGTCAGCGAATGCCCTGAGGAGGGCCATTTCGTCGTCGGCGTAGCCCCCTGGCTCGTCTCTGGAGAAGTTGATGACGCCGACCGCGATCTTGTTCCGCATGAGCGGCAACGACAAGGTGGTGCGCCTGCCCCACGAACGCATGTCCGAAGTGGGGAATCGGTGTTCGGGCACCTCGTCCCAATCCCGGATGTGAACAGCAGCTCCGGTCCTGGCGGCTTCGGCCGTTGGGACGTCGGCGTCGATCGGGACCTTGATGCCAAGGAAGTAGCCGAGCGATGTGTCCTGGGTGCCGAGGGATACGCCGCTCCTGGCGGCAGCGATCAAGGCGTCGCCCTCTCGGACGAGCAGCGCGGCACCGACGTTGTCGCACAACCGAGCCGCGTGGTGAGCGACTGCCTCGAAGACGGGTTGGAGGTCCTCGCGGGCGGTGCTCACCGCGTCGAGCACATCGGTCATTGCCGTCTGGCGTTCGAGTGCGGCGTCGAGATCGTTGAAGAGCTGCGCGTTGGCGACGGCGAGCGCCGCTTGGTCGGCGAACGCCTGCAGGATGGCGGCGCTGCCTTCGTCGAACGGGCGAACCTCGTTCCGGCCGACGTTGATGTTGCCGATCCATTCGCCGTCGTGGAACAGCGGGATGGTCACGAACGAACGGACCTCGGTGTTCTTGACCACGTCCTTGTCATCGTCGGCGATGGAAGCGGTGACGTCGTCCACGAAGATTGGTCGACGGCGCTCGGCCGCCCGCGCATTGGCGCGAAGCTCCGACGCCGGCAGCTCGTACCGACCCACTGTTCGGGTGATTGGCTGACCGACGGCATCTGTGCCCGGCAGACGAGGTCGTCGCCGGCTCGCAGCCACAGCAACCCGACGGTGGCGTCGACGAGCCGGGTGGTCCGCTCGATGATGCCTTCGAGCACCACGTCGAGTTCGCCCGGATGGGCACTGATCAGCTCGAGCACCTCGCTCGTGGCGGTCTGCAGGGCGAGCGACTCGTCGAGGTCGTTGAAGAGGTCGGCGTTGGCGATCGCGAGCGACGCCTGCTGGGCGAACGCTTCGAGCCGGCCGAGTTCGACGTCGGAGAACGGTCGCACCTCCTGGCGGAACACGTGCAGGGTCACGACCCGGTTCGGGCCGCCCTCGAACATCGAGAACGCATACGAGCGGACATCGGCTTGGAGGGCCATCTCCTGCCAGTACGGGTGCTGGGTCTTCGTCAGGTCGGTGAAGTCGGAGGTCGAGTACGTCGAGGGGCCGTACGCATCCATGATCGACCGGTCGAAGGGGTCGGCGGTCGTGGTCACACCGACGTACGGTTCCATCGGTTTGCCGTGCGACGCGACGAACTGAACGTTGCCCTGACCCCCGAAACTGACCGAGCCGGCCTGGGCGTCGCACAAATCGACCGCACGCGCCAGCAGACCGGAGAGCACCCGATCTCGGTCACCCGGGTGCTCGCTGATCAGTGCGAGCACCTCGCTGGTTGCCGTCTGGAGCTGGAGCGCTTCGTCGAGGTCGTTGAACAGGCCGGCGTTGCGGATCGCGATGGCGGCCTGGTCGGCGAAGGTCTGCAGGATTGCTGCTTGCCTCGCGTCGAACGGCCGGACCTCGGTACGGCTCAGGTTGATCTGGCCGATCCACCGGCCGTCGATCTCGAGGGGGAACGATGCGCTCGATCGCACCCCTGCGCGGCGGAAGAACGCGGCGGTGGGTTCGTCGGGGACGTCGACGGTCCGGTCCTCGATGAATGCCGGTTCGTCGAACACGAGCCACGGGACGTCGTCTCTCCTGAACTCGTTGCCGAGACCAATGGCCGCACCGGCGCCGACAGCGGTCTCGACTCGAACGAGTTCGCCGTGGCTGAGCAGCACCACGCCTTGGTCGGCACCGATCAGCTCGACGGCCTTGGTGAGAACGCCGTCGAGCACGATGCTCAGGTCGCCCGGGTTCGCGCTGATCAGTTCGAGGATCTCACTCGTCGCCGTCTGGAGCGCAAGCGCCTCGGCGAGTTCGGCGTTGCGTTCTTCGATGTCGGCGACCAGCCGGGCGTTGGTGACGGCGTTGCCGGCCTGTGCGGCAAAGGTCTCGAGCATCGCGAGCTGTTCGGGCGTGAACGGTTCGACGTGGCTCCGCATCACCGCGGCCCCGACGGCCGGTCCTCCGGCGGGGAGAGGGACGTAGGCAGCGGACTTGATCCCGAACTCCCTTGCGGCCTCGGCCGAACGTCGCAGCGTGGGGTCGGTCAGCACCGACTGGTCGTCGAACGAGGCAGTCGTGCGCTCGCCGAGCACCTTGACGAGCACCGTGGTCTCCTCGAGCGCAGACTGCACGATGACGTCAGCGTCCCGGTCGGGGCCATTGCTGTGGAGGTGGATCTCGTCGCCGCGCTGGATGAACACCACGCCGACGCTGGCGTCGGTGAGGTTGGCTGCCTGCAGCGCGATCTCGTTGAACACGGCAACGACGTCGTCACCGTGTTCGTGCGACGGCTCCGAGCACGCCGGCGAGCGCAGCCTCACGGCGGAGCGATGCAGCCAGCTGTGTTTCGACGTCGTCCGCCACGGTTCCCCTTCCGTCCCCGTCGGTGACTGTAGACGAGCGCCGTTGGGCAGGCGGGTGCCGTCGGAGTCGGTCGTCCGTCACAGATTCCGGACGATCTGCGCCCGATCGGTCCCGGAAACCGGGACGGACGGGGCACTGATCGCAGGAGCCTGGTCGGGTCGGGTGCTGGCTACTTGACGGCGTAGATCTGGTATTCGACGCCACCGTCGATCGTGCCGCCGATGCCGACGGCCTGCACGTTGTTGAGCCACGCGTAGCGTTCGTCGCCGGTCTGGAACAGGGGAGCGGTGCGGATGTCGTAGCCCCCGCCGTCGCGCGGCACGCCGATGCCGTTGTAGGTGATGAAGATGTCGACGCCGTCGTCGGTACGCATGTTGGCGCGCACGTCGAGCACGATCGTGCCGTCGGCTCGCACGAGCGGCCAGTCTGCGGCTGCAACGCCCGCGGGCGCGGTGGCGTTGACCTTCGGCCCGGCGAAGGTCGCCGAAGTCACGGTGGCGGTGATGATGGTGCCGCTCGGCCCGGTGACCATCGGTGTCTCGCTGCCGAGCATGGCGGTCATCGTGCCGAGGAACTCGACGGGCAACGTGGTGTCGGTGGGATCGCTCATCACCGAAAGGTACCGCAGCGCGCCGATCCCCTCGACGGCTCACCACTGGGCGATGCTGGTGTGGCGGTGGATTCGCCTGTCCTTGGTGAGCAGGGTGGCGCCGGTGACCAGCGCGTCGGCGACGATGAGGCGATCGAACTGGTCACGTGTCCACGCCGAGCGCGCCAGCGGCGTCGACCATCGCAGCAAGATCGGCCTCAGACTGACGAAGTCCGATTCGATGCTCGAGATCGTTGACGATGTCGGCGCCGCCGACGGTCAGTCGGCCGATCTCGTGAAGGTAGTTCAGCTCGAGTTGCACCATCGGTGAGATCACCGGGGGTTCGTCGTCGATCGCCGCACGGGCAGCATTGCCGAGCCGCTCGAGGTCGCCGGTGTAGAGCCAGGCGACCACGTGGGTGTCGAGGCGGATCACTACACGTCCGTGGGCTGCCACTCGTCGGACCAGTCGACCTCGACGAAGTCATCGCTGTCGCCGATGACGACTTCAGGTCGCCGCACCGAGCGCGTCGAGACGCGACGGCACGACATCGGCGGAGATGCGCACGCGTCGTCCGTTCCGTTCGATGATCACCGGTTCACCGGTGTCCAGCACCCGGTCGAGGATTCGATAGATGTCGCGCCGCAACGCCGAGGCTGTCATCGCCATGCCCAGAGCGTAGACGTACGCGGCTGCAGGTTGTACGCGTACGCCCTCATCGTGGGCCCCGCCGGCGGCTGGGCCGGGCGCCGTAGCGGATCGGGCCGGGGAGCTCGAAGTGTGGCATCGAGTGTTGGTGGCAGTCGCAGAACCAGTCCGACGGCGGCACGATCTGCAGGAAGCTCCCGGGCGGCGGCAGGCGTTGGTAGAAGTTCGACCAGGTGCCGAACCAGTCGCCGGCGAGATGCTTGGGGTGGACCTCGACGAGCGTGACGCCCTCGCGCTCGAGGAAGGCGTGGTCGATGCTGCCGGTCGTCTCGATCGAGTCGACGATCTTGCGGATCACGCAGGTTCTGCACCTCGAGCTCGAGACCGGTGATCATCAACTCGGGCTGGTCGTAGCTCTCGAGCAGACCGATCGTGTACGACCACGGATTGCTGTCGGTGATCTGGTGGAGTTGCCACCCGTAGGCGCGGATCGTGAGGTCGAGGGAGCGCATCGACTGCTCGAAGGAATATCCGTCACATTGAAGGCACATGCCGTCACCATGACGAGGGGCTGTCGCACAGTTGGGCAGCCGTGTTGTCTGTGCGGAACTCGTTGCGGAAGCCGGAGCGAATTCCGCCGCGACGGTTCGTCGCGTTCAGTTCGTAGGGCGGTCAGCGATGCGGCAGATCATCGCCAGGCCGGCAGCCATCGCCACGCCGCCGAGGCGCAGAAACACGCCGGCGTCGCTTGCGTCGCCGGGCTCGTCGGACAACACGATGGTCGCGATCGACACCACGCCGACCACGGCAAAGGTGATCGCCATGCCGGCGGCCACCAGCAGCAGCGTCTTGAGCCATGGGTCGCGTTCGGGTCCAGCGAGCCAGGTCACTCCGGCCGCGACGAGCACCACTGGAACGAGCACCGCGAGGTTGGGCGGAAGCATCAGGAAGCTGAGCACTTCGATGCGTTGCTCCCAGACGCTCGCGAACGGCTGCGCACCCACCCGACGCACGCGGTCGAGCTGGAATGCGATGAAGCCGATGGGCCCGCCGAGCAGCAGCCAGCCGGCGATCGTGAGTTGGCGGACGAGGTCGGCCCGGCGTTCGGGCGTCAGCTCAGTCCCAGGCACACTGCAACCGTTTGATGCCGTTGATGAACCCGCTCTGCAGGTAGTCGGGATCGCCGGTGATCCGCAGCGACGGCACCCGCTCGCGGATGGTGTCGAACATCACCGTCATCTCCCGCCGTGCGAGGTTCGCGCCGAGGCAGAAGTGCGGACCGCCGGCGCCGAAACCGATCTGTGCCGGGTTCGGCTCACGCGTGATGTCGAACGTGTACGGATCGTGGAACACCCGCTCGTCGCGATTGCCCGAGTTGTACCACATCACCACCTTCTCGCCCGCCGCGATCTTCTGGCCGGCGATCTCGGTGTCCTCGGTGGCGGTGCGGCGGAAGTGGATCACGGGCGTGCCCCACCGAACGATCTCCTCCATGGCGCCCTTGGCGTAGGTGTCGAAGTCGCCGTACAGCAGGTCGCGCTGGTCGGGATGCTCGGTGAACGCCTTCATCCCGTGGCTGATCGCGTTGCGAGTGGTCTCGTTGCCGGCGACCACCAGCAGGATGAAGAACGACCCGAACTCCTGCGGCGTCAGCTGTTCGCCGTCGACCTCGGCGGCCATCATGATCGAGGTGATGTCGTCCTGCGGGTTCGCCTTGCGGTCCTCGCCGAGCGCCTGGGCGTACATGAACATCTCGAGCGACTGGCCCATCAGGTCGTCGAGGCTGGAGGTGAACTCGGGATCGCCGGCGCCGAGGATCGTGTTCGTCCACTTGAACACCCGTGCGTAGTCCTCGGACGGGATGCCCATCATGTCGCAGATGATCTCCAGTGGGAGCGCCGCTGCGACGTGTTCGACGAAGTCGCAGGTCTTGTCGGGGAAGTCGGCGAGGAGGCGGTCGATGACCTCGTTGGCCTTCGTGCGCACCGTGTCCTCGACGGCGGTGATCTCCCTGGGCGTGAACCCCTTCGACACGATCGAGCGCAGCCGGAAGTGGCGGGGGTCGTCCATGTTGATCATCGACCCGAAGAACTCGTTCATCTCCTGGGGTTGGTCGCCGATGTTGGCGCCCTTGCCCGAGCAGAACAGCTGTGCGTTGCGGCTGACGTGCCAGATGTCGTCGTGACGGGTCAGCGCCCAGTAGCCGTCGCCCACCGGGAAGGGGAGGTCGGGGATCTCCCGTTCGGCGAAGTGCACCAACCCCGGCGTGTCGCGGAGCGTCTTGAACGCCCCCTCCCGATGAGCCCGCGAGGCCGTCCAGAAGTCGGCGTCGGAGAGATCGAAGTCGTCGAGGCCGACCTGGTCGTAGGGGGCGCTGCTCGTCATGTGCCCGACTGTACGAGAGTGGGTGCCTCACACCGGAGTCGGTGTCCCGGTCGGGTACGAGTTGAGAACGCGGGCGATCCGGCGTTGACTGGTCGGATGCTTCCGTTCTCCGAGATCGAACGAGTCCTCGTCGTCACCGCCCATCCCGACGACGTCGACTTCGGCGCAGCCGGCACCGTTGCCGAACTCACCGACGCCGGCGTCGAGGTCGTCTACTGCCTGGTCACCGACGGTCAGGCCGGCGGATTCGACCATTCGATCCCGCGGAAGGAGATGGCGGCGATCCGCCGCGAGGAACAGACCAAGGCCGCCGCCGAGGTTGGCGTCACCGACCTTCGGTTCCTCGGGTTCATGGACGGCACCGTCGAGGTGACCATGGAGCTGCGACACGACATCAGCCTGATCATCCGCCAGGTTCGCCCGCAGGTGGTGATCACCCAGTCGCCGCTGCGGAACCTCGCCTCGACCTACGGCTCGCACCCCGACCACACCGCCACCGGCGAAGCCACGATGTGCGCCGTGTATCCCGACGCCCGGAACCCGTTCGCGTTCGTCGGCATGCCGTGCGCCGAACTCGAGGACTGGAAGGTGCAGGAAGTGTGGATCCAGGCGGGTCCGATGGGCGGCGACGCCGGTCTGGCCGTTGTGGACGTCACCACTCAGATGGACCGCAAGTTCCGTGCCCTTCGCTGCCACGTCAGCCAGCACGTCGACCCCGACGCGATGATGGAACGTGTCGGTGCACGCTTCCAGCAGCTCGCCGTCGAGCACGGCCTCCCCGAAGGCTCCAGCGCGGAGCTGTTCCGGGTCTGCGACACCCGCTGACCCGAGCGACCCGGGAGCGATGAGCGAAGCGACCGGATGCGGCCAGTTCGCTCATCGCCTTGGGGTCGTCATGGTCGGGATGAGGTGCGGGCGTGCGAGGATGCGGAGATGTACGCCGTTGCCACGTTCCTCGTCGTCGCTGTCATCACGGTCGCGTTCACCAAGCTGGCCACCGGCGCGTTGATCGCCACCGGGGTGCCGCCCGAGAGCGCCGCATTCCAGGCTCGCTCTGCCTTCAGCGGTGCCGGATTCACGACCACCGAGGCCGAGAACGTCGTCAATCACCGAGTGCGTCGACGGATCATCGGCACGACGATGCTCATCGGCAGCCTCGGCACGCCGACGCTCGTGCTGACGGTCCTCGTCGGGTTCGTCGCTCCGGGCCCCGGCTCGACCACAGAGCGCGCACTCGTGACGATCTCGGGACTGTTTCTGATCTTGATGGCAGTGTTCAACAAGCCGTCGCAACGCTGGTTGCAGGGTGTCGGTCAGCGGTACGTGCAGAAGCGGCTCGCTCCTGCGCTCTCGGACAATCGGCTCGACCTGCTGACCTTGTCGGACGAGTTCGCCGTCCAGGCCGTCAAGCTCGAGGCGACGCCCGATGAGACGGTGCGAAGCTTGCGCGGTCTGGCACAGGCGTTTCCCGACGTCACCATCCTCGGTATTCGCCGGGGTCGGGACTACTTCGGCGAGCCCCCGGTCGACATCGATCTGCAAGCCGGCGACGAACTGATCATCTACGCCCACCGCGACCACGCGCTGGTCAACTGACCTCGAACACGCAAGCCGATGAGCGAACGAACCTCATACGGCCACTTCGCTCATCGCTCTCGGGTGGGGGCGGTCTCAGGTGCGGAAGGTGAGGTGAGCGGCACCGAGGAGCGGGCCGGCGGTGCCGAGCGATGCGGGGCGGACGGGAACGGCACCGATCGCGGCCTGGAGCGCAGGTCCGAAGCGATCGAACGCAGCGGAGAAGCCGCCGCCGATCACGACGACGTGGGCGTCGAACTCGGCGACGACGGGCCGGAGAAACATGCCGAGGCGCGTGCCGTGATCACTCACGACGTCGGCATTGGCCGCGTCCTCCACCGCGGCTCGCAGATCGGCCATCGCAACACCGAGTCGGTCTGCTAGGCCATGTGCCGACAACACGTCGTCGGCCCGCCCGCCCCACGGTGTGTCACGCATCGCGAGGTGTTCCACCCCGAAACCGTCGACGAACTCGACCGGTCTGGCGTGGTCGGTGAGGCACGTGCCGAGGCCGGTCCCGACGGTCATCGTCAGCACCCGGTCGACACCGGCGCCCGCGCCGGCCAGCGCTTCGCCGGTGCCAGCGGACTCGGCATCTCGGGCGAACCGGATCGGCAGTGCCGACGCCGCCGGCGTGCGCTCCTTGATTGCGGCGCCGACGTCGATGCCGTAGATCTCCTCGAACTTGTGCACGCCCCGCATGCGCGAGACGCCGGCTTCGATGTCGAATGGTCCGCAGATGCCGACCGCCAGCCCAGACGCTTCCGGCCCGGCGAGGTCGAGCGCTGCATCGGCCCCTGCGGAGAGCGAGTCGAGCACCCGGTCGGCTGACGCGTTCGAGTTCGCCGGCAGCGCAGGCCCGACCTCGACGCTGGGGTCGCCGCCGTTGTCGAATCGGGCCGCCCCGGTCTTGATCGATGTCCCGCCGACGTCGAGCACTGCGATTGCTTGGCCCATCGGCGAAGGAACCTACCGCGCTCCGCAGACCACTACGCCGACCAGGTGAGCAGTTCGCCCGATCCGGCCGTCATCAAGGTGCCCGGTTGCACGCGGAGCCAGGTCGGTTCGAGATGGAGCACCCCGAACGCGGCAGCCTCCGGGCTGGTCCACGGTGGGATGATCGACGGGTCGTAACCCACCGGATTCGGGCCGTTGGCGAAGCGATCCCATCCTGCTCGCCGTTCGGCATCGGAGGTGAGCCAGCTGGTAGTGCAGTGCGCTGTGCACGTGTCCTGGTTGGGCGCCCAGTAGGTGAGTGAGATGTTGGGGTTGAGAGCCAGGTCGCGTGCCTTCGGTGTCTGCGGACCGGTGGCGATCCAGCCCTGGAGCCGCTCGCCGTCCCACTCCCAGATCGGATGGAGCACTCTGGTGCTCGGGTCGCCAGATGGCATGACGGTGGCGACCGTGCACCAGACGATCGAGTGGGCCATGTCGCGGAACGCTGGTGCGACGACGTCGAGTGATGTGCGCATGTGAGGTCCTCTCGTGATGCCTTCCGGCAGTTCACCACACGACGAAGGTCTCGGCGAGCGACCAGCCGTCGGCCAGTGGGCTCCCGGTGATCCCGATGCGGACTCCGCCTCGCTCAAGCATGAGCGAGGGCGGTTCGCCGTGAAGCGAGAAACCGGCGAGCGCATCGTTGTCGATCGAATCGGATTCGGTCGGGGGCCCGACGCCGCAGATGCCGTCGTCGTCGAAGTCGACACACAGACTGCCGTCGACGAGCAGATACCCATCCGGAACAGCTCCATCTGATCCTGGTTCGTCCTTGAAGATGCTGATCCTCCAGGGCGTGGCGAATCCCTCACGAGCCCGGATCTCGACGGTCTTGCTGCGGGCGGCTTGGGGATTGCCCTCTTCCCACTCGAACTCGGTCAGGAAGATCGTCGTGCCAGCGGGGACCTCGGGTGGAGACACGAACCCCGGTCCGAACCACTCGGCGGCTTCGCTCAGCGTCGTCGGTCGGAACGCAGTCGGGTCACCGCTGCGGTCGATCTGGGCGTCTTCCGGAAACTCGCCGGGAAAGGCGCTGGGCATCTCGTCGGTCACCTCGAGGTCGAAGAGCTCGGACACTCGTCGCGAGATCTCGCCCGGTCGGGCACCCGACTCGATCGATGAGGCGACCATCAGCCCGGTTGCCTGATCGACGGTGAACGTCTCGATCTGCTCGCCTGAGCCGTCGGGTTCTCCCATGATCGGCGAATAGGTCGTCTTGACCATCCACGCTGGGCGCCCATCGAAGTCTGTCGCCTCGACTGTCACCGACCCCGGTGCACCGATGTCGGAGAGCAGCCGCGCTGGGTCGTGGCCCAGCATGATCGACATGCCGGTGCTGTTCTCGGTCCATCCTTCGATGAGTTGGTAGTACATCTCGCCGGAGGGCATCACGATCGCGCCTCGGGACTCGCCGGTCGTGGCGTCGTACGAGGCGAAGCCGCCCCCGTCGATGTCGGTCCACATCGACCCGTTGGCCAACAGGGTCGTGCGGCTGTCGACGCCGGGTTGCGAATCGATCGACTGCCCGTCGTCGCCGAGAGTGTCGGTCGTCTGACGGACGGTTGCGGTGAAGCCGGTGAGCATGCGGAGCTTGTCGATGCGGTCGGCGTCGATTGCTGCGATGACGGCTGCTGCATCGCCATCGAGCGAGATGTCGGAGGATCCCGCTGCGACGGTCGTCGGCGCGGCCACGGTGGGCTGCGGCTCGGACGGCATCGTGGATGCCGGGATCGTGGTGGCTGGCCCCGGCCTCGGCTGGGTGGGTGGCACAGCGGAGTCGAGGACGGCGGTGCCACTCGTGCGGAGTGTGGGCGCCGGGGACCGGCTGGTGAGCGCGAGAGCGAATCCACCGGTCACCAGGGCAGCGGCAGCGACCGCCACGACGATCGGAGTCCATCGCAGCGGCTTCGTTGCGGTGCGGGTTCCATCGAGCGGTAGCGGTGCGGTGAGCGCTCGCTGCTCGATCTCGTCGATCGAGATCGGCGGCGCGTCCTGTTCGAGTTGGCTCGCAACCCGTTGGAGAAGTTCGTCTTCAGCCCGCATCGCTGACCTCCAGTGCGGTTCGTAAGTGCCGCATCGCTCGATCGCAGTGCTTGCGGACAGTGGCGACCGACACCTCCATCAGTTCGGCGGCCTCGCGCAGCGGCACCCCGTAGCCGTGCACGAGGACGGCTGCCGTTCGCTGCTGCTCGGACAGCGCGTGAAGCGCCTTGGGGAGTTCGGGTTCGAAGTGGTTGCCGTCCGGCGTCGTGCGGAACAACGGTGCCGTTGATCTCGGCGGCGCGCGCCTGGCGTTCGAAGTGGGCGACCGGCGCGGCTTTGGCCGACCCGGTAGAGGTAGCCGACCGGGTTCGACATCTCCGACAGCCGCTGCCAGTGCTCCCAGCCCCAACTCAAGGCGTCGAGAGCTGCTTCCCGCCCGACCGTTGGACCGTACGCTGCGACGAGGCGCGTCGCAGCGGCGGTTCGGCGACGTCGAACGAACTCGACGAACTCGTCGGAGGTCGCTGGCGCAGTCATCGCAGATGAAAGGTCCAGCGCACCGAATCTGCGCGACACGTCGTTGGAGAGTTCGGTGACCATCAGGGTCGGACCCTGGTGACGTCAGAGGACTTCCCAGCGATTCGGGCGGTCGGCGTGTACGACGATGGCGTCGTACTGTTTGATGCAGCGCGTTGCGCGCAGCACGTACTGCTCGCCGCCGCTCGACAGCTCGGCGAGTGCGTACCCCTCGCTGGAGTCGCGCACGCCGGTGCCGATGCTGTGCAACGCAGCGAGCTGGAGTCCGGCACTCTCGGCCTCCGCTGCCCACAGGTTGACGAGCCCCTGGCGCAGTGAAGGATCGTCGAGCAGGTCGGATCCGCCCAAGGTGAGCGTGACGTTGCAGATGTGTACCGGCTGTACGCAGTCGACATCGACGACATCGCCGCCGAGTTCGCCGTCGAGCATGACCACGATCGGCCCCCCGTCGCCGCTGACTCCGCCGACGAAGCCGTAGCGGACCAGCGGCAGGCCGTCCTCGCCGGTGGTGGCGTAACGAATCCGGTCGCCGTGGTTGAACGTTGTCACCCCGTCACTCCGGTGGAGTACTCGGCGACCACGGCGTCGGACAGTGCCGGCCAGGCCGCCAACGCAGTGTCGGCCCACCGGTCGAAGTCGAGATCGGCGAGGGCGACGAGCCCGAGGTCACGGTCGGGGTCGATCCAGAACATGGTGCCCGACCCGCCGAAGTGTCCGAACGTGCGCGGTGAATTGGTGGTCCCGGTCCAATGAGGTTCCTTCGTGCCACGCACTTCGAACCCCAGCCCCCAGGGGCACTGCTCATAGCGACCCACGCCGGGAACGATACCGGCGAGTGTGGGGTAGTGGATGCGTTCGGCGTCGGCAGCGGTGCTCTCGTGGATCAACGTCGGCCGCATGACTTCCGCAACGAACCGGCACGTGTCGTCGAGATTCGACCGGACGCCGTGGGCCGCCGAGCCTCGCAGGACGCTCGACGTCATGCCGAGGGGTACGAACACCGACTCGTGCAGGTAGTCGGCGAACGCGATGCCGGCGGCATCTTCGACCGCTTGCGCAGCGAGGCTGAAGCCGGTGTTCGAATACATCCGTGTGGTCTCGGGGCGCGCGATCGCGTCGTCGCCGTCGAAGCCGTAGCCGCCGGCGTGCGCGAGCAGGTGGCGCAACGTGCAACCGGGCTGGCCGACCGCTTGGTCGAGCGAGACGATGCCTTCTTCGACGGCGACGAGCATCGCCCAGGCGGCCATCGGCTTGGAGATCGACGCAAGGCGCTGCACCCGGCTGCCGTCTCCGACCGTGGCGATGACCTCGCCGTCTCGGAGGACGGCTGCCGACACGTGGGGGACGGGCCAGTCGGCCGTGAGGTCGAGAGCAGTCACCGCAGCCGACCCCGTCTGCTCAGGTGAACTGGCGAAGGAGCTCGGCGACCCGGAACGACAGGTCGACGCTCTGGCGGGCATTCAACCTCGGGTCGCACATCGTTTCGTATCGATGGTCGAGGTCGGTGTCCGACAGTGCGTCGCCACCGCCGAGGCATTCGGTGACGTCTTCGCCGGTGAGTTCGATGTGGATGCCGCCTGGCCAGGTCCCCTCGGCGCGGTGGGCCCGCACGAACCCGCCGATCTCGGCGACGACATCGTCGAAGTGGCGGGTCTTGAGGCCGTTGGCTGCGGTGTAGGTGTTGGCATGCATCGGGTCGCACGCCCAGACCACCGGGTGGCCGGCGTCGTCGACCGCGCGCAGCAGCGGCCGCAGCGAACTCTCGACCTTGTCGGCACCCATGCGCACGATCAGGGTGAGGCGCCCAGGGATGCGCGACGGGTTCAACAGCTCACAGAGCTCGAGGACGTAGTCGGCGGTGGTGGTGGGTCCGACCTTGCAGCCGATGGGGTTGCCGACGCCCCGGAGGAACTCGACATGTGCGCCGTCGAGTTCGCGAGTGCGCTCACCGATCCACAGCATGTGCGCCGAACAGTCGAACCAGCCACCGGTGAGCGAGTCCTGGCGGGTGAGCGCTTCTTCGTAGCCGAGGATCAACGCCTCGTGCGAGGTGAAGATGTCGACCTGGGCGAGGTTCGGGTTCGACTCGGTGTCGATCCCGCAGGCGCGCATGAATGCGAGCGCCCGTTCGATCTCCGCAGCGACGTGTTCGTAACGCTGGCCTTCAGGGCTCGAGGCGACGAATTCCTGGGTCCAGGCGTGGACTCGTGACAGGTCGGCGAAACCGCCCTTGGTGAACGCCCGCAGCAGGTTCAGCGTCGATGCCGACTGGTGATAGGCCTGCACGAGGCGTTCGGGGTTCGGGACGCGTGCAGCTTCGGACGGGTTGGCGTCGTTGACGATGTGCCCGCGGAACGACGGCAGTTCGAGGCCGCCGACGGTTTCGGTGGGGGACGAACGCGGCTTGGCGAACTGGCCGGCCATGCGACCGACCTTCACGATCGGGACTCCGACGGAGTAGGTGAGCACGACGGCCATCTGCAAGATGACGCGCAGCTTCTCCCGGATGTTGTCGGCGGAGAATTCCTCGAAGCTCTCCGCGCAGTCGCCGGCCTGGAGCAGAAAGGCGCGCCCTCCGGCGACACGGGCAAGCTCGGACTGCAGCGATCGGGCTTCGCCAGCGAACACGAGCGGCGGCATCGAGGAAATCTGCTTCAGTGATGCTTCGAGGGCGCCGCTGTCGGGCCAGTCGGGCTGCTGGCCGACCGGGCGGTCGTGCCACGACGACGGCGACCATGGTCCTCGGGAGTCAGGCATCGCGCCAGGCTATCGGCGTCGAAAACGACAAGAGCGGCCCGTTTCTCAACGGGCCGCTCTCAGTCGGTGATGTGACGATTGGTGTCTGACACCAATCGTTGGATCAGACGGCGAGGATGCGCTCGGCGTCGTCGCGGAGGCCCGCGACCGCACGGGACACGAGGCGGCGGGCGGCTTCGGCGGTGACACCGAGCTGTTCGCCGACTTCGCGGAAGCTCTTGCGCTCGCCATCGACCAGGCCGAAGCGGGACTCGACGGCGAAGCGGGCACGAGAGTCGAGCGTGCCGAGCAACTCGTCGAGCAGTTCGGAGTCGACCAGCGTCATCACGTGATCTTCGGGCGTGCCGTCACCGTTGGCCATCAGGTCGCCGAGCGTGGCGTCGCCGTCGTCGCCGACGGTCTTGTCGAGGCTGACCGGCGTGGTCAGGCGGTGCAGTTCGGCGTTGGTCTGGTCGAGCGTCTCGCCGTCACCGGACGCCTGACGAAGGGCTGCGCGCAGGCTGGCGGAGCGGTCACCGGGGATGCGGATGAGGCTGGCCTTCTGGTCGAGGGCACGGCCGATTGCCTGACGGATCCAGAACGTGGCGTAGGTGGAGAACTTGAACCCACGGCGCCAGTCGAACTTGTCGACGGCGTGCTCGAGGCCGAGGTTGCCCTCCTGGATGAGGTCGAGCAGGTCCATGCCCTGCGGCAGCGGGTAGCGGCGGGCGATGCTGACGACGAGGCGCAGGTTGGAGCGGATGAAGCGATCCTTGGCCTTGGCCGCCTCGCGCACCTGGCGCTTGAGGGCGACGCCGCGCTTGCCATTGTCGAGCTGCTCTTGGGCTTCACGGCCGGCTTCGATGATGCGCGACAGCTCGCGCTCGTCTTCGGCGGTCAACAGGGGGACCTTGCCGATGTCGTTCAGGTAGAGACCGATGGAGTCGTTCATGATGTTTCCTACAACCGTTCGTGTGCGTAATGATTCCGGGGCCAAGGTGTGTCGTTTGACACACTGCATCGGCCATGCGGATCGAGGCGACGCCGGATTTCACACGTCAATGTGAGGTTCCAGCGAGGTGATCGAAGTGCGGCAGACGCCGATTACGAGGGACTTCCCGGGAGAAGCCGTCGTAAACCGTGTACTCGGGGGTATATGGGGGAGCGATTTACAGTAACAGACGTGTCAACCCGTTGTCCGGTCGGTTGCGTCCGATTTTCGTCACGAACCCATAAAATATGGGAATCGTGCCCGAAACCGATTCATCGTTGCGTCGTGTTGGGCTCTTCGGGGGCACGTTCGACCCTCCTCACGTCGGTCACCTCGTCACCGCCGTGAACGTTCGTCACGCCCTCGACCTCGACGTGGTCTTCATGATGGTGGCCAACGTGCCTTGGCAGAAGGAAGGCAGCCGTGCGATCACGCCGGCGCCCGCCCGCCTCAACATGGTCGAAGCCGCCGTGCGTGATGTTCCCGGGTTGGTGCCCGGCCGGCAGGAAATCGATCACGGTGGGCCCAGCTACACCGCCGACACGCTCGCCGTCCTCGGCGGTCAGTTCCCCAACGCCGAGTTCTTCACGGTCATCGGTGATGATGCAGCAGCTGGCCTGCGCACCTGGACCCGGTGGGAAGAGGTGGTCGACCGGTCGCGGTTGGTGGTGGTCGACCGTCCGGGCGAGCATGTCGACGTCGACGCCGACCTCGACTGGATCCGCGTCGAGGTGCCACGCCTCGAGGTGTCGAGCACCGACCTGCGTGCCCGATTCACCGACGGCCGTCCGCTCGACTATCTGGTGACCACACCGGTGCTCGACGTCATTCGGGCGCACGGTCTCTACGGGGTGCCAGGGTGACGGCGATCGCGAAACGGCGCCAGCGTCGCACGATCGTCGGAGCGGCGATGGCCGCACTCCTGGTGGCGGCTGCGGCCGCCATGTTCGTCGTGGGTGTCGTCACCCTCTCGAATTCGCAGGAGGGTGAGGCGGTCGGCGTCGACCCCCGACCGCGAGTCGATCTCCCTGCGACCCCCAATGCGCTCCTGGCGGTGACCGACGAGGACGGGGAACTCGCGTCGGTGGTGGTCATGACGCTGCTGCCGGATGGTCAGGGCGGCAGCGTGGTGACGGTGCCGGTGAACGCCGATGCGACCGCCGGGTTCGGCTTGCAGCGCCGCCCGCTCGAGGTGTCGTTCGACGCCTCCGACATCGAAGGTTTCGTTGCGTCGGTCGAGGACATGCTGTCGATCAGCATCGAACGCGCAGAGATCGTCGACGCCGCTGGACTCGACGCGATGCTCCCCGACATCGACGCGCTGCAGCTGGTGCTGCCGACTGACGTCATCGACACCCGCGGTGGTGGCGGGCTGATCTCGACCGCCGGTCAGCAGACCTTCACGTCCAGGGAATTGGCCACGATTCTGACTGCCATCGACGACGACGCCGAGGTCGACGAGTCACACACCAACGACGTTGCCGTGTGGGAGGCCTTGGCCGCGCTTGCTCCGGTGCAGGTACCGCCCGAACCGGTGGCGCTCGACGAGGTCGGCCGACCGATCCCACCTGTGTCGGTTGGCGAGCTGATCGATCGGTTGTGGCAGGGCGAGGTCACCGTGCGCGATCTGCTCCTCGCACCCATCGACGACATCGAGAACCCGACGGACGTCGACGTCGTGCTGATCGATCGCCGCGACTCGACGCTGGTGTTCGCTCAGGTCTCACCCGCTCTGGTCTCCACCCCCAACACGGGGCTCAAGGCTCGGATCGTCGCCAACTTCACCGAGGAAGAACTGGAGGCGTCGGATGGGCTGTACGACTCGTCGTCGGAGGTGGCGATCGAGCTGATCGGCAGGCTGCTGTTCCTGGGCGGCAACGTCGTGTCGGTCGAGACCGCCGAGACCGGCGTACCCGAGTTGACCCTGATCGAGGTGCTCGACGAGAGCCAACTCGAAGAGACCATTGCGGCAGCAGAGACCCTGCTCGGCGGTGCCGAGGTGCGAGTCGCCACCACGGTGCTCGAGGGCGTCGATGTGCAGATCACGCTGGGGATGTCCTACCTCGAGCACGAGGTTGCCAGAGCGGGCGACGTCGATCCTTCCGAGGCCGAGGTGGAGGACTCCGTCGCCCCGTCGACCGAGGTTGCCGGTACGGTCCCAGCCGATGGATGAACGACATGGCTGACGCGGACCCGGCATCCGAGCTCGACTCGAGTAGGGAACTGGCGCTGACCGCCGCCAGGGCGGCCTCAGGTCTGAAGGGCACGGATGTCTTGGTGCTCGATGTCGGTGAGTTGTTGTCGATCGCCGGCTACTTCGTGATCGCGAGCGCCTCGAACCCTCGCCAGGTCCGGGCGATGGTCGACGAAGTCGAGGCGAAGGTCAAGGCCGAACTGCAGCGATCGCCGGTGCGAACCGAGGGCGTTCGGGAGCAACAGTGGACGCTGGTCGACTACGGCGACGTCGTCGTTCACGTCTTCCTCGACTCGGTGCGCGAGTTCTACGAGATCGAACGGCTCTACATGGATGCGCCCCGCGTCGACTGGGACCTTTCGGGCACTGCCGACTGAGGTCAGGGTTCCGCTAGCGATTCGTTGTGATGGGGGATCGGTGGTTGATAACGTACGCCGTCCCGTACGGGCACGTCTGGGGCTATAGCTCAGTTGGTAGAGCGCTTCCATGGCATGGAAGAGGTCAGGAGTTCGATTCTCCTTAGCTCCACGGAAAACCCCAGGTCAGGATCTACGAGGTCCTCATCTGGGGTTTCGGCGTTTTCGGGTCGGGGGATTGCAGGTGATGCCCGTCGCAGGACGGAGCGTGGCAGCGTCGGCGTCGTGTTGGCGAACACGCCGACTTCAGCAAGCCATACAGCAGCTGTCGGTGCACTCGGCCTCCCACGCAGAGCGAAGCTCGTCCGCTGACGGCCGCTGCCCGGAACGGCCCCGGTCAGAGAGCTTCGACGTGCTCGCCGCGGCCCTCGACGGATTCATCCAGTCGACCGGGTGATGCGGTCGCGGAGTTCGTCGCGGACTGCCTCCAACGGCCGCGGTTCGACGCGCATGTGCCCCGTGAACGGTCCGCTGATGGCGACGATCAGCGCCAGATCGAGGGCAATGACGACGACGAGGACGGCGATCAGCACACCAGCGGAGCGGTCCAGGCCGACGGCGAGCACGGCGGCGTTGATGCTCAGGGCCACGCCGCTGAGCATGACGAGCAGGAACAAGGGTGTCGGGATGCCGTTGCCGGCCAGGTTGAGCCGATCGCGCCGCGCCACTGCCACCGACTCGAACGGCGCCCAACAGGTCCCAGGTGACCGGATCCGAGGTCTCGTCGCTCATCGCCAGTCCGCGAGTCTCGTCGCCGAGTCGACGCAGGGAGGCGACCACGTCCGGATGGCCGGCGCGGGCCATCTCGGGAGCATCCCATCGCCGGCCACCACGCGGTCGATCACCGCGTCGAGGTACGTGAGCAGTCGGATGCGGGTGTCGTCGCCGTCCACGCCTCGGGGTCGTGTGGCGAGCGCAAGGCGGAGGGCGGCGTCGGCCTCGACGCCGATCACGGCCGATGCTGCCCGGGCCCGGGTCCACTGATCGGAGATCACGAAACCGGTCAGGAGTGAATAGGACCCCGACGCCGGCATCAGCGCCGTCGCCGCGCTCTGGAGCTCGACGCTGTCTTCGGCGCTGATCGACAGGTCCGTGACGACCACGACGGCCGTGGTGAACGCGCCGAACCCTGCAAGGAACGAGCCGTAGAGCGCAGGCCACGACCACGCTGCCAGTCGAGCGGGCCAGTTGCGCATCTACCCGTTCTACCAGTCGAACTCGGGGGTCGGCTGCAGCGGAGCAGTGCGTTCCGTCGTCAGGCGATCGCAGTCCCAGTCGTCGTCCACCCGCACAAGGATCATCGGCCGTGCTGATCAGGTGACAGTGCTGGCGCAGCCCAGCCCGGTGTCGGTGCTGCAGGGGGGGCACGACCTTCGCCCTCAACATGACATGTATCGGTGGGGGCCAGGCCGAGCGCCGCATCAGAGTCTGCGCTCCGTCGGAGGGTGGGGTCACCCCTCCGGGTGCGAAGTGGTTGACCGTGAGTGATCATGGCGAACCGAGAGTTCAGGACCACGACATCGCCACCGGCCCAGGCCGGTGGCGGTGTCGCGTTCGCCCGAGTTGGCCGG
Source organism: Ilumatobacteraceae bacterium (assembly GCA_963716095.1). Classification (GTDB taxonomy): domain Bacteria; phylum Actinomycetota; class Acidimicrobiia; order Acidimicrobiales; family Ilumatobacteraceae; genus Sva-07. Next base: position 124,256 of record CAVQSV010000010.1, read on the forward strand.
TCAGCGAGCCTTCAGTGTCACCCACTCGTTGAATACCTGCGGTTCCTCGGCCCCGAAGACCTCACGGATGTTGATGAAGGACTCCATCGTCCAGTCCTGCCCGGTCGCGTCCGTGACGACACCGCGTGCTTGACCTTGAAGCCGAACGCGCGGCGGGTCTCGTGGATGATCGGACGCTGCTTCGCCGTTCCGGTTCGCGAGCGGAACGATCTCTCCGTGTTGCGCACTTCGCAATGAAATCCGCCTCGCTCTCCGCAGCCGACACGTCGAAAACGAGGACCGGGACGTCGCTGTTGTGAACCACTACCGAGAGATTGCCCGACGGTGAGGAAACAACCTGCTCGACTCCGTTGAACACCGGCGGCCCGCCGGTGCATAGCGTCACCGCATCGTCCCAACCGACGGCGACGACGATCGGCAGCATCTCCCCCTCCACGTCAGTCATCACCGGACCGACCGTATGACCGCCGATCGCGTCGAAACGCTGAACGACGCCGGACTCGAGCCGGTTGCGGCCGGCTTGTCCGCCGACACCGGCGGCGAAGCGACCAAGATGCTGACCAATGTGACAGCGGACAGAGCAGCAACACAACGTCTGACTAGCATTTTCCCTCCTCAGGGCTTTCTCGGGAACCGACTTGATTCCAGGAGGTAGACGGTGCGCTCATTCGCACGCCGTTGTCTATGACGTGGATCACGCAACGACAGTGACGTGGGCGGTCTGAAACTCCGGAGATTCGATGACATCGCAGCTTCGTCGATCGCCTCGATCACGAGGGTTGAGTCGCAGTCGCGTGCGACGGAGATGTGCCGGTCTCACTTCATCTTGTCGGCATGGCCCGCGACGCCGAGACCGACGGTCACGTCTGGGGTTGTGGTACCGGCTGGTTGATGGGAGATCCGATGGTCGGCGCCGACGTACGCTCTTCGGAATGGGCAATCGATCAGGTGACCGCTACGAGGTGACCGACGACGAGCGGGATTGTTTCGAGCGCGATGGGTACGTCCATCTTCCCGGCGTGCTGACCGACGACGAGTTGGCCGCGCTCGATCCGGTGTACGACGCGTTCATGCGCGGTGAGATCGCCGTCGAGGGTCGCGATCTGTACGACATGGTGACCGGTGAGTTCGGCACTGATCCCACGACCTACACGATCTTCAACGTGATGTTGCCGCGGGTGTACTTCCCCGACTGGCAGGGCAACATCTTCGAGCGGGTCGGTCGTTCGATCGCCGAGCAACTGTGCGGCGAGGGCATGACGCTCGACTTCGACCAGCTGCTCGCCAAACAGCCCGGCCGGGCTGATGCGGTGTTCGCGTGGCACCAGGACCAGGCGTACTGGATCAACACCGACGATCGCCGCACGGCGACATGCTGGCTGGCGCTCGACGACTCGACGATCGAGAACGGCTGCATGCAGTTTCTCCCGGGCAGCCACGCCGAACCGGTCCGGCCCCATCGGCCGGCTGGTGCGAGCCGGGAAGATCAGCACACGCTGGTCACCGACCTGCGTCCCGACGACCACCTTGTCGCCGTACCGATCCGTCGTGGTGACATCACCGTGCACAACGAGGGGGTGCTCCACGGTTCGGGCGGCAACACGACCACATCGAGTTGGCGGCGGGCCTACATCAACGCCTACCGCTCGATCGAGACCGTGCGACGCGAGCGCGAGTTGGGCTTCACCCACTCGCACAACGACGACCAGGACGTGCTCGCCCGGGTCGACGGACTGCACGCGACGACGTCGGTGAAGGGAACGGACGCCGAGGTGCGGGTTCCGGGCTCGACGCAGCCCTGAACGGCACGCCACCTACATCGTGTCGATCGCTCGGGGGCCGAAAGGTCTGAGTTGGGAGCTCGACGTGCGACGTGTTCTGTGGGTCCGTGATCGAGGGAACCAAGCCGCGATCGCGCCGACGAGCGGTCGCCAGCCCCGGGGGCGATTCAGCGTGTTGATCTGGTGGACTCAGTTGCCGAGTGATTGAGGCTTCTTGCCCTGCTGCGTGAGCGACCGCGATGCAAGAATTGCCACGTGCCTGTCGCCGCTGTCGATGTGTATTGGATCCCGCTGGGTGCTGGCGCCGGCGGGACGCTTGTGCGGATCAGCGGACGCGGATACGAAGCCGGGGCGGCCGCGATCAATCGACGGCCACGTTTCGCCCTTTTCCACTCGGCTCTGGAAGTCACGGTTGATGACGTGACGTCAACGGTCGAGATGGCTCCGGTCTGGACCAAGAGCGGTGAGCGCGGCGTGGTGGCGGAGGGCCCTGTCGGCGCCCCGATACTCGGTCGGTCACGGCTGTTTCGCTACGAGGTCCGCTGCTGGCGTGGCGGCTCCATCCCCGATGTTGCCGCGGCCGTGGGAGGACCTCACCGTGTGAGCAGCGAAGCGGCCAAGGCCGAACTGATCCTCGATCTCGTTCCGCGCGTTCCGGTACTGACCTGGGGGCGAGACGAACTGAAGACAGGCGACATGTGGAACTCCAACTCGCTGGTTTCGTGGCTGCTCGCGGCGCCGAGCTGGCGACGCAGGACGTGGCCCCACCGGCTGGGGGAAGAGCCCCTGGTTGGGACGCCGGGCTCGCTGCCGCGGAACGCTCGGTGTGTGGACGAGTCGACGGCCGTGGCTGCTGACCTCGGTTCTGGTCGGCTCTCACGTACTGCGTGCTCGGCGTTGTGTACTTCGTGGTCATGTCGGAGTTGACGAGCGGCCATTCACGCTGGTCTCGTTGGCCAGGATCGTGGCGGCGGTGACGACCACCTCGATCGTTCACCCACCGGCGAGAGCGTCAGTTCGTGATGTCGGTGTCTTTCCAGGTGTTCCAGTACGTCACCTGCTCAACCGGTTTACGAGTTGCGGGCTTGAAGTCGTCGCCGGTGTGGAACGCGGTGGGGATACAGGCGAGCTGCGTGACGGTTGCCGGGATTCCCAGTGCCTCGGCCACCGTGGCTTCGTCGCCGAGATGCAGCGTGGTCCAGGCAGTACCGAGCCCGCGGGAGCGCGCCGCCAGGCAATAGCTCCAGATCGACGGGATCACCGACCCCCACCACCCCTGGGCGGCGCCACCGATCGAACCGGCGTCGTCGGGCGATCCCAGCGCACACGGAATGGCGAGCACGGGCACGTCCTGCAACACGTCGGCAAGGTGCATCGACGAGTCGATGATCGCGTCCTTCTCGCCTTGGTTGCCGGCACGCTCGACCGCTCGCTGTTGCTGCTCGATGTACGGCGCGTACGTGCGTCGGTACGCGTCTGCGATCACCTGCTTCTTGTCGGGGTCGTCGACGATGACCCAGCGCCACTTCTGATGGTTGCCCCCCGCCGGACCCTGGGTGGAGATCCGCACGCAGTCGAGGATCAGCCGGCGAGGCACCGGCCGAGTGAGGTCGAGTCGCTTGCGAACCGCCCGTGTCGTCGTCAGCAGGCGGTCGGTGTGGGCGAGGTCGAACTCCATCTGATCAGACTGACCGCCGAGGTCGGCGTTCTGCGAGGTGGGCCCGCCAGCGCCGACGGAGTACCCGGTCGGTCGCCCTCACCCATCACGGGCGAGCCGACGACCGGATCATTGGACCACCATCGTCGTCGACGAAGACGTCAGTAGTCGAGTGAGGAGCAGACATGAGCGAGAACATGCCGCCGGCAGGCTGGTATCAGGATCCGAGCGGGCTCGGCGATGCCTCAGGCAACGAATCCCCCGGCCACCGCCCCTGCGGCAACCAGCCCTCCGTCCAGCGACGGCTGAGGGGGCTCGACCGGGCAGTGGTGCCACCGTCGGTGGACCGGAACCGAACCGGGCGCGACGTCACCCTGATCAGGTGAGGCCCAACGGCTCCGCCGCCCACGACACTGGGGCGATGGCCACCAACGCTCGCAGCCCGCTCGGACAACTTCTGGTCTTCGTCCTCGTACTGATCGCACTGAACGTCGTCGCACAGCTGCTCGGACTCCAGGTCCGGATCTCGATCATCGGCAGCATCGTGCTGACCCTGATCGTCGGCGGTGTGATGGCCGTTGCGAATCGGCGGGGCTAGGTTTGGGTCGAGACCGACGTCGTCGACCATGAACAGTCCGGATCGAGCATGAGCAACCACTCTCCACGAGTCCTCGACTCACTTCGCGGCGACCTCGTGACCGTCAGCCGACGCCAGCAGGTGTTCGCGGGTGCGACGCTCAACATCCTGGTCAACGTGGTGGTGCTCAACCTGTTCGTGGAGTTCGCCGACGCAGTGGTGATCGACTCGTTCTGGATCTCCGTGCTCACGGCGGTGCTCCTCACGGTGATGATCGGCGTGCTGTCGAAGTTCGAGCACCGCATCCATCACTTCTTCTTCGAGCGCCACTCGTGGAAGGTGGCCGGGGGCCTGGTGATCTGGCTCGTGCTGTTCGGCGGCAAGTTCGTGATGCTCGAAGTCGTCGACATCGTGTTCGGTGACCACGTGTCGCTCGGACACCTGCTCGAGGTCATCCTGATCGTGGTGGCCATGATGGTCGCCGGTCAGTTGATGCAGACGATCTACGACCGGCTCGGTCCATCCGATTCGGACCGCGACGAATTGGCGTCGTCCACGCTGTCCTGACGTGCCGTGGTGCTCGCCTACGCGGGCGGGATGAACTGGCCGACGATTCGTACGGTCAGGTCGAACTGCGAACCGCCGATCGGCCGGTCGACGTCGCCGATGCCCAGCCAGTCGATGAGCTGGTTCTGGTTCTCGAGCCGGAGACGTGCGCAGCCCTTGCTCTGCGGGCTCGTCGGGACGTTGTTGGCACCATGGATCGCCAAGCCGCCATCGAAGTACAGCGGTTTGTACATGTTGCCGTTGATCGGGTTGTCCTCCGGCGCCGGGAACTCGGTGCTGTCGTGCCACCCGTCGTTGTCGGACGCCGGGTCGTAGCGGTACACCTTCGAAGCGTCCTGCAGGCGGGTCTCGTAGCCCGGTTCGCCGGTGGAGGTCGGGAAGATGAACTGCATCTGCTGGAAGCCGCTGCCGACGAACATCACCTGGCACGTCTGGTCGATGAGTGTCCACCGCTCGCTGTCGACCGGCGCAGCGAGTGGGGTGTTGAGCTCGGTTGCTGCCATGAGAACCTGCTCTTCGTCGCTGCCGGCCGCCATGTCCGCAGTCGACGGCGGCAGGCCCAACCCCAAACGGGCGGCGCAGAGCCGCTGGCGGGTCACCGACCCGGAGACGCCGTCGATGATGAGTTCGGCCATGCCGAAGCCGGCGAAGAGTTCGTTGAGCTTGGCCTGTTGGATCTCGACGTTGGCCATGGTGGCCTCGGCGACGAGTGCCTGGTTGGGTTCGCGGGCCTCGCCGGTGCGGTCGTCGAGGCCGTTGTCGACGCAGACGTCGAGCAACTGGTCGGGCTGGATCGTCGTGTCGCCGAGGTCGTTCTCGGCCTGAATGGTTGCGACCCGCACGGTGTCGTCGTCGAAGCGGTCGGCGATCAGGCTCAGCGATTCACCGGCGGCAACCTTCACGACGCACAGCGGGTCGTAGACGTCGAGTGGAGGTTCCGTCGTGGTCGGAGCCGCCTCGGTGGTGGTGACCGCCAACCCTGTCGAAGCCGGAGTGGTGTCGTCGCCGTCATCGAGCCCCACGGTGGCGCTCTGCGTCGAGGCGCTGCACCCGGTGAGCGCGATCATCGCCGCGGCCATTGCCACTTGCACCGCACGAGGAATCACGCATGCGAGACTATCGATGGCGGCAGCGTCGGGGGGCGCACCCTGGGCGCGGAACTGGCGGTGTTCGGAGATCAGACCTCGTCGTCGGCGGGGACGTCGATGCGTTGATCGATGATGTCGGGGATCGACCCTTCGGGCGGCAGGTCGACCGCAGCAGGCATCACCTCCTCGGCAGGCTCGTCGTCGACGAAACGCTCGGCGTCGACGTCGACCTCGCGGGCTGATCGGAGTCCGTCCGGTTCGCTCATGCCTGCAGGTTGTCACCATTGCCCGAGCTCCGACAGGGCACGAGGTCACCTCTCGCAGGGCGATCAGGTGGTCGATTCGCCCATCGCCGGGCGACGTCAGCGAACACCTGAGGTGTCGGCAACGCAAGCAGGGATGCCCCGCCGTCGACGCAGATCGTCTGGCCGGTCACGAATGACCCGAGGTCTGAACACAAGAACAGCGCAGCGTTCGCAATGTCCTGCGGGCTGCCCATTCGACCGAGCGGGGTCATCTCCCGCATCGCCTGGATCGCAGGCCCGACTCGGAAGACGCGTTCGGTCATGGGCGTCTCGATGAGCGCAGCAGCGATCGAGTTGAACCGCACGTTCGCATCGCCGTACTCGACAGCAGCAATCTTCGTGGCGTATTCGACGCCGGCCTTCGCGCTCGCGTAGGCGGCGAGTCCGACGGCCGGATTGTGCGCAGTGAGCGAACTGATCGACACGAATGACCCGCCTCGACCGGTTTCGCGCATGGCGTTGCCGGCGTGGCGCATGCAGTAGAGCGCGCCGTGCAACTGCACCGCGTGCATCTCGCTCAAGCGGTCCGGTGTGAGGTCAGCGATCGGGGTCGACTGCTCGAAGCCGGCGCAGTTGACGAATGCGTCGAGCCGGCCGGTCTGCTCGCCTGCGGTCGCAACGAGTGCCTGGACCTGTTCGTCGTCGGTGATGTCGCACACCACGCCGACCCCGCCGAATTCCTCGGCAGCGGCCTCGACTGCCTCCGACCGGCGACCCGCGACGATCACCGTCGCACCGTCGCCGGCGAACGTCCGACTGATCGCCTCACCGAAACCGCTGTGTCCACCGACGACGACCGCCGTGAAACCTTCGAGTCGTGCCACGACGGTGAACGTAGTCGACGTCATTGCCCGAATCCGGCTGCGGATATGGCACTGTTGGCGAATGCGTGGGGGCCGCCAGTGCTGATCGGATCGGTCGAGGCGACGTTCCTCATCCTCCTGATCGTCGTCATCTTCGGCCCCGTCATCGCCGAACGATTCCGGATCCCGGGCATCGTCGGGCTGATCTTCGGCGGTGCGCTCTTCGGTCCGTTCGTGCTCGATTGGCTGCCGGCCGATGGCTTGGTCACCGCACTTGGGGCGATCGGGCTCCTCTACTTGATGTTCCTCGCTGGCGCGACCTTCGACATCCAGGCGTTCAATGCGAATCGTCGCAGTGCCATCGCCTACGGGTTGCTGGGCTTCGTCATCCCGTTCACGATCACGGTGCTCGTGGTCGGCTTCGGCTTCGATGTGGGCTTGCTCGCCGCTGCGCTCATGGGGGCGATGTGGGCGTCGAACACGTTGGTTGCGTACCCAGAGGTGCAGGCAGCGGGCCTCCAGAAGAATCGGGCGGTGAGCGCAGCGGTCTCTGCCGGCGTGGTCGCCGACCTGCTGTCGCTCACCGTGCTCGCCGTCGTGACAGCGACCGCTGTCATCGAGCTGGATCCGCTCGACGACACGTTCGCCCGGGTGGCAAACGAGTTCGTGCAGGGTCAGATCGAACCGACGACACCCGACCCGAAGCTGCCGCTCTGGTTGGCGTTGCCGCTGCTGGCGGCGTTCTGTCTCTGGCTGCTCCCGAAGATCACCCAGCGGTTCTTCGTCACGATCGGTCGATCTCGGATGCAGCGGTTCGTGTTCGCGCTCGCCGGCATGTCAGCGGGTGCGGCCGTTGCATTGCTCGGTGGCGTGGAAGGACTGATCGGAGCCTTCCTCGCCGGACTCGGGATGAACCGGCTGATCCCGACGAATGGACCGTTGATGGAGCGACTCGAGTTCGTCGGGGCCGCGATCTTCGTGCCGACCTTCCTGGTGTCGATCGGCCTCAACATCGATCCGGCACTGTTGGTCGACCGGGACACGCTGGTGCTCGGACTCGTGTTCACGACGTTCGTGGTCGTCGGCAAGACAGCTGCTGCGCTCTTGACGTCGTGGATCTTCCGGTTCTCGATCGCCGAAACAGGGGTGATGGCGTCGCTGTCGTTCGGCCAAGCAGCATCGACCTTGGCGATCGCTCAGGTCGGGCTGAGCCTCGGCATGTTCGAACAGATCGTGGTCAACGCCTCGGTGATCGCGATCGTGATCACCGCATTGCTGACCTCCTACGGCACCCGCTACTTCGCTGGTCGGGTACCCCGCGACACCGACGACGTGCCACCGATCGGCGCCACCGTGATGGTGGATGTTCGCGACCAGGGATCAGATCTCGACACGTTCGTTGCGCTGGCCGGCTTGTTGACCCGGAAGGACTCCGGGCTGGCGATTCCGTATCTCGTCGCCGAGGAGGGCGAACTCGACGTGTCGACGGCTCGGATCGCAGCATCGGTCGATGCGCTCGCCGGGCACGGCTACGACGCCGACGGCGTCGTTCGGCTGTCCGAATCGTTCGAATCGGGGACCGTCCACGTGGCCGAGGAACGCGGTGCGTCGATGCTCATGCTCGCCTGGTCTGGGCCGAAGTACGCAGCCGACTATCTGCTCGGCAGCGGCGTCGACGACGTCGGCCGCCGCAGCCCGGTGCCGACGATGGCCGTTCGTGTCGTGCGACGGTGGGAACGCGTCGTGCTCAGTCTCGGCGATCTTGGAGTTCCGTGGAAGCGCGAGGATGCGCGTCTCGCCGTGGACATCGCACTCAGGTTGGTGCCTGACGGCACGGAGCTGCTGGTGGTCGCTGAGGATCCCGCCGGGTCTGCGGCGCTGTTCGATCACGACGATCCTGTCCAGATGATCGACTCCGATTCGTTCTCGATCCGCGATCTCCGGCCCGTCGATCTCGCCGTCGCTCCCGGCAACGTGCTGCGTGACGAACTCTCGAACATCGGGTGGCGAACGAGCCGCGCTCTCGACGATCTCAACATCGTTGCCGTTGCCGGGCCACATCGGCTCTCGATCTCGAAAGGCGTCACCCGGCGGGCGGTCTCGGCCAACCTCTCGGTGTCGCCGACAGTGGCGAGGTAGCAGCGCCGTGAGCCACGACAGCGGCCAGCCGGAACGGGCCCGTCCGGAGGCGGAGGTGCCGATGATCGACATCGGTGACTGGGTCGACGGCAGCCAGGCCACACGGAAGGCGATCGCAGCTTCGGTCGACGATGCGTGCCGGCAGGTCGGCTTCATGCAGATCGTCGGACACGGCGTCGACGACGTTGTCGATCGGCTTGCCACGGCGATCGACCGGTTCTTTGCGCTCCCGACGGACCTCAAGCGGCAGACGATCGCACCTCGACCATCCATCAATCGGGGCTACACCCCGCCACGTTCGGAACGGTTGAGCTACAGCCTCGGGGTCGTCTCTCCCGACGACCTCTTCGAGGCGTTCAACGTGGGCTCCGCGGCCTCCGACTTCCCCGGCCTGGTGCTCGATCCGGAGATCTACGCCGAGAACATCTGGCCCGACTTCGACGGCGGCGCCGACTTTCGTCGCGACGTCGAAGCCTGGTTCGCCGCTGCTGGATCGGTGGCTCGACGGATGACCGAGATCTTCTCGGTTGCGTTGGGGCTGCCGCCCGAACGTCTTCGCCAGTCGACCGATCACTCGATCGATGTGCTCCGTCTGAACCACTACGACGTCCCAGACGGCGTCGTCGTAGAGGAAGCGCAGATGGGCATGGGAGCGCACACCGACTACGGCATCGTCACCGTGCTCTGGGCCGATGCAGTGCCGGGTCTGGAGATCCTGCTGGCCGACGGATCGTGGCGGTCCGTGATGCCGGAACCTGGTGCGCTGTTGATCAACCTCGGTGACCTGCTGGCACGGTGGACCAACGATCGATGGCTGTCGACGATGCACCGGGTGACGCCACCCCGAGACGCCGCTGGCCGCCTGATCCGTCGTCGATCGGCAGCGTTCTTCCATGATGGTGATGCCGACGCCACCATCTCCACGTTGGCGCCGTGTCGGGCCTCGGACGGCTCGAGCAGCTACGACGACGTCACCGTCGCAGCACACCTCGCTCAGAAGCTCGGCGGCTCGCGGGCGCTGGAACTGAACCCGTCCGCGGAGCGAGAGGCATCCCGAATCTCACCCGGATGACCACGCCACGTGCGGCGAACGCCATGGCGCGCGGCGCTGTCCATATCCGTTCGGCCGCACAGCCTGCCGCCGAGTCGACGGCAGGCGAGCTCAGACGACGGTGACGGGAATCGAGCGAGGTCCGCGAACCTGGCCGCCGGCCCACGTGACCTTGGTCGGGTCGGTGATCTCGAACTCGGGCATGCGGGCCAGAAACTCCTCGACCGCGACGCGCAGCTCCATGCGGGCGAGGTTCGAGCCGGCGCAACGGTGGATGCCGGCACCGAACGCGAGGTGGCGGTTCTGCTGGCGATCGAGGATGACCTCGTTGGGGTTCTCGAACACCTCGGGGTCACGGTTGGCGGCAGGGAAGTTCATCAAGATGCGCTCCTCGGCCTTGATCGGGCAGCCCTTGTACTCGACGTCCTCGATGAGGCGACGGGCCATGGTGACCGGGGCGTAGGCGCGCAGGAACTCCTCGATCGCAGTCGGCATCAACTCGGGCTCGGCGATCAGGCGACGCCGGTCGTCGGGATGACTGGCCAGGTGCCACATCGTCGCGCCGATCGACGACCAGGTCGTGTCGATACCGGCGATCAGCAGCAGGGCGCACATGCCCATCACGACATCACGGGTGATCGGCTCGCCGTCGTGCTCGGACTGCAGGAGCTCGCTGATGAAGTCGTCGGTCGGGTTGGCCTCGCGTTCGTCGAGCGCGGCTTGGAGGTATTGAATGATGCCGGTGATGCCACGGCGGCGTCGCTCGGGGTCGTGGGCGAACTCGAGGACGTCGCGCACCCACTCGGTGAACGTGCCCGCCATGTCCTCGGGTACGCCGAGGATGTGGCCGATCACGCGAACCGGGATCTGCTGGGCGTACTCGGCAGCGGCGTCACCCTCGCCCCGTGTGGCGATCTCGTCGGCGAGTCGCTTGCACAGCTCGCGCGTGAACACCTCGTATTCGGCGACGCGGTTGTTGCTCATGGTGGGCAGGACGAGACGGCGGGTCCAGGTGTGCAGCGGCGGGTCGGCGCTGATCGGTGGGACGCCGGAGGTGAGCACGGGTGCGGGGACGTGGCCGGCGTCGCCTTCGTTGCCGACCGGCACCATCGGAACCACGCTGATGCCGTTGCCCGACGGAAACGTCACGATGTCGTGAGCGATCGCGTACACGTCGTCGTAGCGGGTCGGGAGCCACGAGCCACCCCAACGCTCGCTGTGCGCCATGGGGCACGACTCACGGAGTTCGTCCCAGATCGGGAACGGATCGGCGACGTACTGCGGGTCGAAGATGTCGTAGTCGCTCGCCCAGTCGGTGACCGGGGGAGTGACGGGGCCGGCATCGGTGTTGCTGGCGGTGTCGTTGCTCATGGTTCCTACCTTGCGTTCGAGGTTTGGAACAGTGTGCCAGACGGGGCCGCGGAAGTGAACTCCTGCCGGTCAGAACACCACGGGCACGGTGCGTGGGCCGCGTACCTGACCGCCGGCCCAGGTGACCTCGCCATCATCTGCGAGGCGGAACTCGGGAATGCGCTCGATCCAGGTCTCGATGGCCACGCGCAACTCCATGCGGGCGAGGTTCGAGCCGGCGCAGCGGTGGATGCCGGCGCCGAACGCCACGTGGCGGTTCTGCGCCCGATCGAGAATCACCTCGTCGGGCTGCTCGAACACCTCTGGGTCGCGGTTGGCGCCCGGGAAGTTCATCAGCACCTTGTCGCCCGCTTTGATCGGGCACCCCTCCACCTCGACGTCGTCGCTGGCGATACGAGCCATCGTGACCGGCGAGTAGGCCCGCAGCAGTTCCTCGATCGCCAGCGGCATGATCTCCGGCTCGTCGATCAGTCGCTTGACGTCCTGCGGGTTCTCGGCGAGGTGGAGCATCGCCGACCCGATCCCCGACCACGTGGTGTCGACGCCGGCGATCAACGTGAGTGCTGCCATGCCGAGAATCGTCAGATCGGGCACCGCTTCGCCTTCGACCTCGGTGTGGAGGAGCGCACTCATCAGGTCGTCGCCCGGGTTGGTGCGCCGGTGCTCGAGTTGCTCGAGGAGATACAGCGTGAGCGCGTCACGGCCCCGGGTGGCGCGGGCTTCTTCATGGGCGAACTCGAGCAGGTCCTGCACCCAGCCCGTGAACGTTTCGGCCATCTCGTCGGGAACGCCGAGCACGAGTGAGATCACGCGCACGGGGATCTGGCGGGCATAGTCGCCGGCTGCGTCGGCCGAACCGTTCTCGATGAAGCCGTCGATGAGGCGGTTGCACAGGTCGCGGGTGTACGGCTCGTACTCGGCGACGCGGGTGTGCGAGAACCAGGGCAACATCAGCCGGCGTGTCCAGGTGTGTTCGGGTTGATCGGAGTCGATCGGCGGGAGGCGAAGATCCACCGGCGGCGGGGGGCGCTCTTCTTCGTCGAAGGTGAGCACGCCGACGTCGGTGGAGTTGAACCCATGATGGTCTTGCGCGAACCGCTGGACATCGGCGTAGCGAGTCGGCAACCACGACCCACCCCATCGCTCGGTGTGCGCGATCGGACACTGCTCGCGCAGGTCGTCCCACACGGGATACGGGTCGGCGACGTAGTCGGCGTCGAGGACGTCGTAGTCGGTGGTCCAGTCGTTGACCGGCGGAAGTCCGGTTCCGTGCGGTGTGGTGTCGTGGTCGGTGCTCATCGAGGTCCCTCCATCTCGCGTCTCATGAGTATGGCCGATGGGGCGACGTCGTCGAGACGTGTGGGTGCTCAGGTGATCTCGTTGCCGTGGGGGTCGATGATGTGCCAGTGGCCGTGGTTGTCTCGGTAGACCTGGAAGCCGGTCTCTTTGAGGTGTTGGTGGCCGTTGCAGAGTGGTTGGCCGTTGCGGGGGACGGTTGGGCCGTGGGCTTTCCAGCCGAGGGAGTGGTCGGCGTCGCACCAGGCGACGGGTTGGTCGCAGCCGATCCAGACGCAGGTGGTGAGCAGCAGCATGACGGCGTCGCGGCTGGAGCCGCGGAAGAGTCGTGAGCGGCGTCCGAGTTCGATGATGGTGCCGGAGCTGTCGTAGACGACTCGGCGGATGTGGTTGACGAGGGCGGCGTTGATGGCGTCGTCGGGGTGCAGGCGGCGTCCTGATTGTGTCCGGCACACGACGTTGCGGAACCGGGCTGAGTCGGGCGTGTCGCCGGATGCGTGGGCGATCATCGTGTCGTGGTCGAGCAGGATGTCGACGGTGATCGCGCTGGTGGGTGGCCGCGCGACGTCGGGGTCGCGGCTGACCGAGGCGCGGGCCATTGCCAGCATCGCGTCGGCTCGCCGTTGCGCTTCGGTGCGGGCGAGGTCGTTCTGGGTGGCGTGGTCGCCGAGGCGTTGGCGGGCGTCGGCCCAGTCGTGGCGCCACTCGGCCTCGCAGTACCAGGCGAAGATCTCGGTGAACTCGACGCCGAGCAGTTCGGGGAGGAATCCGGTGAGGTTCCACCCGCCGTCGGGGTGGGGGATCAGCTCGACGTGACGGCGGGCCTTGGCTCGCTCGTTGCGATCAGCGTCGCCGTCGGGGTCGGCGAGCGCTTCCCAGGTGCGCAGATTCCGCTCGAACTCGACGAACGGCAGGTTGATTGCGTCGTCGAGGAGCATGCCGGCATCACGCTCGAGCACCTCGGCGTCGATGTGCGTGTTTGCGGTGACGCGGGCCATTGCCTCGCTCTGCGCGACGCCGACGGTTCCTGAGCGCGCAGCGTTGGACCACTCGGGAAGGCGGTCGCGCATGCGGGCGGTCTGCAGGCGTCGGTGTGCTTCGGGACCCGACAGCTGCGCGCGCTGTTTGAGGTAGGTGCGGGCGTTCATGTAGCCCTGCGAGCGGAACGGGTTGCGGGCGTCGACGATGGCAGCGGCATCGGTGGCCGCAGCGTCGGTCATCCGTCGGAGCTGCTCGACTCCGGCGACGAGTTGGTCGAGTACCTGGGCGTCGGCGGTGGTTGCATCGATCGAGCCCAGTGTGGTGATGGCGTCGACCGCGTCAGCGAGCAACGCCACGATGTCGCCGTCGGAGGCAGGGTCCACATGCGTGCGTTCCTCGGCGTCGTCGACTGGATCGAAGCCAGCTGGTGGCGGCACCGAACCCGGGAACGGACGGACCGCCGCTCGCCATGCGTCGAGATATTCCAGACCCGCCAACGGCGCGTCCGCGTCGACGAGCGGCGACGTCTCGGCGATGGACGAACTCATGGCTCCATCATGACAAGGGGGTGTCACAGGGTTGGCTGGCCAACGGTCGACTTCGGCGGAACCAGACGAGTCGTCCGAGACGCGAATTCGGGCCCGGTGAGGTGCGCTCCCGTTGGCGGGGAAAGGCTTGGATCAGTACACGGATTCGGTTTCCCGATCCGTCTCTGGATCCCTGTTGGTCACCTCATCGGACCCGAGATCATCGTCGCGCCACCGCCGCGAAAAGGCAAGGAAAACCTGCCTTCGAGTACAGATCGTCTCGCCAACGGTGAACAGCGTGTCAGAGCACGATGTTGACCATGCGGCCGGGCACGACGATGACCTTCTTCGGGGTCGCACCGTCGACGATCGCGGCAATCTTCTCGTCGGCGAGCGCCGTCGCCTCGATCACGTCCGGGGAGGCGTCCGCGGCGACGTCGATGCGGCCGCGGACCTTGCCGTTGACCTGCACGGGCACTTCGATGGTGTCATCGACCAACAGAGCCGGGTCGGCGGTGGGGAAGTCGACGTAGGTGATCGTGCGGTCGTGGCCGAGCCTGCCCCACAGCTCCTCGGCGATGTGCGGCACGAGCGGGGCGAGCATGATCACCATGGGTTCGGCGACCTCGCGTGGCGTGGAATCGAGCTTGGTGACCGCGTTGTTCAATTCGATCAGCTTGGCGATCGCGGTGTTGAAGCGCAGCGCGTCCATCTCGGTGCGAACGGTGTCGATGGTGCGGTGCAGCAGTTTGCGGGTGTCGTCGTCGGCGGGAGTGTCGACCACGGTGCACTCGCCGGTGTTCTCGTCGACCATGTTGCGCCAGAGGCGCTGGAGGAATCGGTACATGCCGACGACGTCGCGGGTCTCCCACGGACGCGACGCGTCGAGTGGCCCGGTGGCCATCTCGTAGAGCCGCAGGGTGTCGGCGCCGTACTGGTCGTACATGTCGTCGGGTGAGACGGCGTTCTTCAGGCTCTTGCCCATCTTGCCCCACTCACGCCGGACGGGCTTGCCCTCGTAGGTGAAGCCGGCCTTGTCGTCCCCCTCCACCTTGGTGGCGTCGACGTAGATCTCGCGCTCGTCCTTGTACGCGGCAGCCTGCACGTAGCCCTGGTTGAACAGCCGGGCGTAGGGCTCCTTCGAACTGACGTGACCGAGGTCGTAGAGCACTTTGTGCCAGAAGCGCGAGTACAGCAGGTGCAGCACAGCGTGCTCGACGCCGCCGACGTACAGGTCGACGCCACCCGGATGGTCGGGCCGGACATCGGTACGCGGTCCCATCCAGTACTCCTCGACCTCGCGATCGACGAACCGGTTCTCGTTCGTCGGATCGAGGTAGCGCATCTCGTACCAACACGATCCCGCCCACTGCGGCATCACGTTGGTGTCGCGCCGATACACCTGCGGGCCATCGCCGCGTTCGGGATACAGATCGAGTTCGACCTCGACCCAGTCGCCCAACCGGTCGAGCGGGCTCTCCGGGTTGGAGAACTCGTCATCGGCGTCGAACGTGCGCGGCGAGAACGACTCGGTCTCGGGCAGCAGCACCGGGAGCATGTCGTCGGGCAGGGTGTGGGGTCGGCCGTCGACGTCGTAGACGATCGGGAACGGCTCGCCCCAGTACCGCTGGCGGCTGAACAGCCAGTCGCGCAGCTTGTAGTTGACGGTGGCGGTGCCGGCACCGTGTGCTTCGAGCCAGGCGTTCGTCTGCTCGATGCCGTCGGCCTTGTTGTCGACGCCGTTCAGGTCGAGTTCGTCGTTGGCCGACTGCACGTATGGCGCATCGCCCACGTAGGCGACCGGCCACTGCGACGTGTCGAGCGTCGGCTCGATGCCCTGCGCTTCGAACCAGGCATCGGATGGCTGCTGGATCGCCGGGATCGGCAGACCGAACTTGCGAGCGAACTCGAAGTCGCGCTCGTCGCCGCACGGTACGGCCATGATCGCTCCGGTGCCGTAGCCCATCAGGACGTAGTCGGCGATCCACACCGGGATCTGCTCGCCGTTGACCGGATTGGTGGCGTACGAGCCGGTGAACACGCCGGTCTTCTCCCGCGTGTCGTCCTGGCGCTCGAAGTCCTTCTTCTTGCCGGCCTGTGTCCGGTAGTCGGCGACGGCCTCGGCCCGGTCGGCGACGGTGAGGGTGTCGACGAACGGGTGCTCGGGTGACAGCACCATGAACGACGCGCCGAACAACGTGTCCGGTCGGGTGGTGAACACCGTGATGTCGCCGGCGGGGGAGGGGAAGTGGACCTCGGCGCCATGGCTGCGCCCGATCCAGTTGCGCTGCATCGATTTGATGGCGTCGGTCCAGTCGAGCAACTCGAGGTCGTCGATCAGGCGGTCGGCGTAGGTGGTGATGCGCATCATCCACTGGCGCATGTTGCGCTTGAACACCGGGAAGTTGCCCCGGTCACTGCGACCGTCGGCGGTGACCTCCTCGTTCGCCACCACGGTGCCCAGGCCTGGGCACCAGTTGACCGGTGCCTCGCTGACGTAGGCGAGCCGTTGATCGTCGATCACATCGGCGCGCTCGCCGGCGCTCAGGTCGGCCCACGGGCGCCCGTCGGGCGTGGGCCGCGAGCCGGACTCGTAGGCGGCGATCAGTTCGGCGATCGGGCGCGCCCGGTCGAGGTCGTGGTCGTACCAGGCGTTGAACACCTGGCTGAAGATCCACTGGGTCCATCGGTAGAAGTCGGGGTCGGTCGTCGACACGCTGCGGCGCGGGTCGTGGGCGAGACCGAGGCGGCGGAGCTGACGGCGGTAGGTGTCGACGTTCTGCTGGGTGGTGGTCGCCGGGTGCTGGCCGGTCTCGACGGCGAACTGTTCGGCAGGCAACCCGAACGCGTCGAAGCCCATGGCGTGCAGCACGTTGTGGCCGGTCATCCGTTTGAAGCGGGCGAACACGTCGGTGCCGATGAACCCCAGCGGATGTCCGACGTGCAGGCCGGTACCCGACGGGTACGGGAACATGTCGAGCACGAACAGCTTCTCGCCCCGTTCCCGTGCCAGGTCGGCGTCGGCGAGGGGGCCCGCGGTGTTGGGGGTCTCGAACGTGTGGTGCGCGTCCCACCAGTCCTGCCAGCGCAACTCGATGTCCTGCGCGAGTTCCGCTGAGTATCGGTGCGGAGGGGTGTCGTTCTCGTTGCTCATACCGGCCGACCAGCCTACGGCGCGCCGCCCGCCTGTCCCGGAGCCATTCTCCGACGAGCTCCGGTGGCGATGCGCGCTGACACGACTCGGCGAGGGGATGACTACGTTCTCACCGATGAGCGCACCTGAGATCCATGGCACGGTTGCGAACGGATTCGGAGCGGTCGCCGATGCGTTCGAGCAGAACTTCGTCGAGCACGGCGAACTCGGCGCGGCGTTCTCGGTGTACGTCGACGGTGAAGCCAAGGCCGACCTGTGGGCCGGCACCGCCGACAAGTCGACCGAGCGTCCGTGGCTCGAGGACACCCTGCAGCTGGTGTTCTCGACCACCAAGGGCGCCGCAGCCGTCTGCATCGCCCGGCTGGTCGAGGCGGGGCTGATCTCCTACGGCGACACCGTCGCCACCCACTGGCCCGAGTTCGCCGCGAACGGCAAGGGCTCCATCACGATCGCCCAGCTGATGAGCCACCAGGCCGGTCTGCCCTATCCCGATGTGGATCTCGGGTTCGATGCCGCCATGGCCGTGACGCCGATGGTGGAAGCGCTCGCTGCGCAGGCGCCGGTCTGGGATCCGGGAACGAAGCACGGCTACCACGCGGTCACCTACGGCTGGTTGGCCGGCGAACTGCTTCGACGCGTCGACGGCCGCACGCTCGGCAGGTACTTCGCCGAGGAGGTCGCAGCACCGCTCGGGCTCGAATTCTGGATCGGGTTGCCGGAGTCGGAGGAACCGCGAGTGTCGACGCTGGAAGCCGTTCCGCCACCGGAGGACCCGAACGTGGCGGCGCTGATGGAGCAGTTCATGGGGCCCGGCACCACGCCGTGGAAGGCGTTGACGGTCAACGGCGCGTTGACCGCCGCCGGCGACGAGAACGTGTTCAACACGAGGGCGGTGCACGCCACCGAGATGCCCGCAGCGAACGGGATCACCACAGCACGCAGCCTCGCTCGGATGTATGCAGCCACCGTCGGTCCCGTCGACGGGATCCGATTGGTCGACGACGAGACGATCACGGCCGCGAGTGCCGAGGCGGTCAACGGGCCCGACGCGGTGCTGGTGTTCCCCAGCCAGTTCGGCATGGGGTTCATGCTCCATGGCACGTTGACCCCGATGTTGAGTGCCGCATCATTCGGCCATGCCGGCGCGGGTGGATCTCTCGGCTACGCCGACCTCGACGCCAAGGTCGGGTACGGCTACGTGATGAACCAGATGGCGGGCGGCATCGCCGGTGACCCACGCACGATCGCGCTCAACGAGGCCGTTCGCGCCTGTCTCTGACGGGTGTGCTGCCGGATCGTCAAATTCGGCGCCGAGTTTCTCGCGTGTCGTTCCCGAGCATCCACATCCGACCGACGGGTCGCGCAATGGTGGCCGGTGGGTGGAGGGGTGGTCGCTGCTCGGCGTGGAGCGCGAACGCCCTGCTCAGCGGTATCAAACTGACTCGCCCGGCCCTGGCGAATCAGCCCGTCCACCGCTCCGTTTCGGCGGTGCGATGACCGGCCGAGGCGACCGTCGCCATCACCCATCGCAGGCGTCGAGAGCCGGGTATCGAGTTGCCAACCCGAGTCCATTGGGTATGGTCGTCGGAACGCATCAACGAGGTCGCGGGCAGTCGTCCGCGCCCGTCTCAGCGAACGAGGCCTCCCAAGACGGCCGCGAGAGGAAGACATTCGAGTACCGACATCGCATCTCACATGGAACCTGTTGGCACCCGCTCGAACGGAGCGTGCCGCACCGTGAGCGATGTCCTCGAAACGTTGTCCGCTCCGACCGCTCCGGAGCCGGAGGGAACGCGCCCTCACCGCCGCATCCCGGCCCGCGGGATAGCGATCGCGCTGTTCCTCCTCCTGCTCGGTTGGTGGCTCTTCATCGCCGACACCGCCGCGAACAACGACGTCATCGAGGGCTTCGATGTGCTCTTCACGGGCATCGGCGAACTGCCGGCACTCGTCTTCAACCCCGACGCCTATTCGAGCTGGTGGACGTGGATGACCGAGGCCGAAGGCTGGTCGCCGATCTTCGAACGTGTCGTCGAACATGTGCAACTCGTTGCGGTGTCGATGCTCTTCGCCATCATCATCTCGGTCGTGCTCGGTGTGCTCGTCCACCGGGTCCGTGCGCTGCGGGGCCTGATCCTCGGAGTCGCCTCGATCATGCTGACGATCCCGTCGCTGGCGCTGTTCGCCATCTTCATCTCGATCCCGGCGATCGGCATCGGTGACCGCGGCCCGATCATCGCACTCACGATGTATTCGATTCTGCCGATTCTCCGCAACACGATCATCGGCCTCGAGGACGTCGACCGTGCGGTCATCGAGTCTGCGAAGGGGATGGGGCTCAATGCCACACAGCGGCTGCTCAGGATCGAGCTCCCTCTGGCCTGGCCGATCATCTTGACCGGTATTCGAGTCGCAACGTTGCTCAACATCGGTATCGCCGCGATCGCTCCGCTCGTCGGTGGTACCGGTCTCGGCCGATACGTCAACGAGGGCCTGCAGCGTTACCCCGACCTCACTTCCGTCGAACGCATGTGGACCGGCGTGGTCTTCACCATCGCACTGGCGCTCGTCGCCGATCTCTTCTTCACCCTCCTCCGTCGGTTCACGACGTCGAAAGGACTCCGCTCATGAGCGTCACGGACAACACCAGCAGCTATTCGTCCCAGGCCAGCGCGGCGCTCGACAGCGACGCGCCGCCGCCGATGATCCACCTCCAGGGTGTCGGCAAGGTCTACCCCGGCTCGGATGTGCCGGCGGTCGCCGACCTCGACCTCAGCATCCCCGAGGGAGAGATCGTGGTGCTGGTCGGCCCATCGGGCTGTGGCAAGAGCACCACGTTGCGCCTCATCAACCGCATGATCGAGCCGACGTCGGGTCGCATCATCTTCAACGGCGAAGATGTCACGACGGTCAACGCCGATCAGCTGCGCCGGCAGATCGGCTACGTCATCCAGCAGATCGGTCTGTTCCCGCACCAGACGATCGCTCAGAACATCGCCACGGTGCCCAAGCTGCTCGGGTGGGACAAGGCCAAGACGGCCGCCCGTGTCGACGAGCTCCTCGAGATCACCGGCCTCGACCCCAACCAGTACCGCGACCGGTATCCGAAGGAACTCTCCGGTGGCCAGGCCCAGCGTGTGGGTGTTGCCCGCGCCCTCGGCGGCGACCCCGACGTGCTGTTGATGGACGAGCCCTTCGGCGCCATCGACCCGATCACCCGCGATCGCCTCCAGAACGAATTCCTGCGCCTCCAGAGCGAACTGAAGAAGACGATCGTGTTCGTCACGCACGACATCGACGAGGCCATCAAGATGGGTGACCGGATCGCCATCCTCGGTGAGCAGTCGGTGATCCGCCAGTTCGACACCCCCGAGCGCATCCTCGCCTACCCGGTCGACGATTTCGTCAGCGACTTCATCGGATCGGGCTCGACGCTGAAGGGTTTGAACTTCGAACGGGTTCGCGATCTGCAGCTGTCGGAGGACTGGCCGATCGTGAGCGTCGACACCGACCGCGCGGATGCGCAACGTCTCTACGACGCATCGCCCGAGAAGTGGATGCTCGTGCTCGACAGCGAGCAGCGTCCGATCCGCTGGGTCAACGCCCAGCACCTCGCCGACACTGCGACGCCTCTGTCGCAGGCCGGAGCTGCCGTGATGGCGACCATCGAGCCCAATGCCACGCTCCACGACGCCCTCGAGGAGATGCTGCTGTCGAACGCCGGGCAAGCCGTCGTCGTCGACGGCAAGGGTCGCTGCCAGGGCATCCTCGACATCGAACGCCTTGCCGACGTGCTCAAGCGCCTGCGCAACCAGGCCAAGAAGCACTACGAGGAGCTGGCGGTTCAAGAAGCCAAGCTCAACGAGGCCAACGGATCGGGGGCGGGCCACTGATGACATCTCAACTCGACGACGTACCCACCGAGGTCGCCGCAGTCGACGAGATCCACGCGTCCGCACCCCACGACGCGTTGCAGGTCAAGCCGGGCTACCAACTGCCACCCGGTGTCCGACTGATCAAGACGAACGCCGGGCTGATCATCACCCCGATCATCGTGATCGTCGGCGCCATCGCGCTGTACTCCTATGTCCAGGGTGCCGACAAGATCTTCCAGGACGAGCGTGCGCTCGACTGGGACTCCAACCTGAAACCCCAGCTCGAGCAGCACCTGTCGATCACCCTGTGGGCGACGCTGTTCACCATCGTGATGGCGGTACCGCTCGGCATCCTGCTCACACGACCCAAGTACAAGCGCGCCGGCTCACCGATCCTCGCGATCGCCACCTCGGGCCAAGCCATTCCCGCGTTTGGTCTGCTCGTGCTCGCCTTCGCCTGGCTCGGACGCGGACCGTGGACCACGATCTGGGCGCTGTCGCTGTTCACCCTGTTGCCGGTGCTGCGCAACACCATGGTCGGTCTCGAACAGGTCAACAAGAACGTGATCGAAGCCGGTCGAGGCATGGGCCTCACCAAGGGCCAAGCACTTCGACAGATCGAGCTCCCTTTGGCCATCCCCGTGATCCTCGCCGGTGTTCGCACTGCGCTCGTGATCACGGTCGGCATGGCTGCACTCGCCTACCTCATCGGTGGGGGAGGGCTGGGAATCACCATCAGCGCCGGGTTGAAGCTCAGCAGAGACCTGGTGCTGATCACCGGTGCGGTCATGACCGCGCTCGTCGCGTTGTCGGTCGACTGGATCGCTGCGCTGATCGAGAAGACGCTCAGGCCGAAGGGTCTGTGACTCGTTTCCACGCGAGCGCTGCTTCGGCGCGTCCTCGATCGAACACCCGAACACCGAACACCTGAACACCGAACACCTCGTGAACACCAACAAGGAGAATCCTCAATGAGAATCACCAGCAAACCGGTACGGCTCGTCGCCGCAGTCGCCGCCCTCTCGCTCGTCGCCGCCGCGTGCGGCAGCGACGACGACAGCAGCGATTCGAGCGACACCGACACCACCGAAGCCACCACCGATGGCACCGACGGCGAAGACGACATGGCCTCCGCCGAGTGCGAGACGGCCAACGACGAGGACAACTCGGTGGCATCGCTCACCGAACTCGACTTCAGCGGCCTCGACATCAACGTCGGCTCGAAGGACTTCGTGGAGCAGTTCGTGCTCGGCCAGCTCGCCATCGTGGCCCTCGAAGCCGGCGGCGCCAACGTCACCGACTCGACGAACCTCGGCGGCACCGTCGTCAACCGCGATGCGATGACGTCGGGCCAGATCGACACGTACTTCGAGTACAACGGCACCGGCTGGACCAATCACCTCGCCCTGCCAGAGCCCAGCTTCGACCCGGTCGAACTGACCAACGGTGTCTGCGTCGAGGATCTCGCTGCGAACGACGTCCGTTGGATCGGCGTTTCACCGTTCAACAACACCTACGGTTTCGCGACCGCTTCGGATTCACCGGCTGCCGGCCTCGACCTGCAGGGCATGATGGAGTACGTCAACGACAACCCTGACGCCACCGTGTGCATGGACACCGAGTACCCGAACCGTGAAGACGGGCTCGTGCTGACCGAAGAGGCCACTGGCCTCACGATCCCCGACGGTCAGGAGGAAATCATCGGGGACGCCGGCGTCATCTACGAGGAGACCGCCAACGGCAACTGCACCTTCGGCATGGTCTTCACCACCGACGGTCGCATCCCGGCTCTCGAGCTCGTCCTGGTCGAGGACCCGGGTGTCAACATCCTCTACAACGTGTCGATGACGATGCTCGACAGCGTCTACCAGCAGTACCCCGAGGAGTTCGAGGCGCTTGCCGACACCATCCTCGGCGGCCTCGACAACGCCACGTCGGCCGCGTTGCAGGCCCAGGTGAGCGTCGACGGCGAAGACCCCTACGACGTTGCCGTGGCGTACCTCACCGAGCAGGGTCTGCTCTGATCATCGTTACATCAGGGGTCTGACCCGTGATGTAACACCGCATCGAGGGGACGAGTGGCTTCGGCTGCTCGTCCCCTCGTCGCGTCCGGGATCATCTCCTAGGGTGCACGGATGGCGTTGGAAATCGTGTGTCCGTCGTGCGGCACCGATGACGACGTGAGCGGTGCGCCACTCGACGACGGCCAGATCCGGCTGACCTGCGTCGCGTGCAAGGTCGAGTGGATTCGCGACCCGCGCCCGCGGTGCCCGAAGTGTGGCGGCGACGACATGTACCACCGTCCGCAGGTGATCCTCGAGAAGTCGCGCGGCAGCCAGATGTCGATCCAGGGCATCCACGTCGAGTACGGCTGCCACGCGTGCGACCCGGTCGAGGTCAAGGTGCGCGGCGGGCGGACGACGCATCTTCCCGATCGTCTCGGCGGCAGCGAGCAATGACATGTGACGTTTGGTGTCTGACACCAATCGTCACATGCGAGGTATCCGGCTCGGTTCGGGCCGAGCCACTAGCGTGGTCGAGATGAGCGACCCGACCTCGATGTCGACCATCGCGCGGCTCGAAACGGCTGCAGACTCCGGCACCGGCGTCACGTTCGTCGGCTCGTCGATGACCGGCGGTGGCGACCCCGTCAGCGTCAGCTGGGCCCAGATCCACGACGACGCACGAGCGGTGGGTGCGGCCCTGCAGGCACGAGGCATCCTCCCCGGCGACCACGTGGCCATCCTCGGTCCGACGAGTCGGGAGCTGATGACGATCATCCGCGGTTGCTGGCTGATCGGCGCAGCATCGATGGTGCTGCCGCTGCCGATGCGGATGGGCTCGCTCGACGTGTTCATCGACAGCACCCGGGGCCGGATCCGCCACGGCGACGCGAAGCTCGTGCTGATCGACGATCTGCTCGCCGACTTCTACGTCGCCGCGGACGGCGACCCGCCGATCCTGCCGATGAAGTCGGTGATGCCCGGTGCTGCGAACGTGCCGAACGGTGATGCGATCGAGATCCCGCCGCACGACCCCGAACGGCTCGTGATCCTGCAGTACACCAGCGGCTCGACCAGTGAGCCCAAGGGCGTGATGATCCCCGATCGGGTGCTCAGCGCCAACATCGACGCCGTCGACGAGGCTGCCGAGCTCACCAAGTCGGACGTGATGGTGTCCTGGCTGCCGCTGTACCACGACATGGGCCTGGTCGGATTCCTCGCCCTCCCGATGACCAAGGGCGTCGAACTCGTCCAGGCGGCGCCGCAGGACTTCCTGGCGCACCCTGGCAACTGGATGCAGTGGCTCTCCGACTACGGCGCAACGGCCACGGCGGGACCGAACTTCTCCTGGGTGCTCGCCACCCGGGCGCTCAAGCGAATGAAGGACCTCGACCTGTCGCGCCTGACCGTCGCGCTGTCGGGCGCCGAGCCGGTCGACCCGAACGCGGTCGAGGCGTTCGTGGCAGAAGCATCGCGGTTCGGGTTCACGCCAGGCGGCGTGTTTCCCGCCTTCGGCATGGCCGAGGTGGCAATTGCCGGGTCGTTCCCGCCACGGAATCGTGGGTTGCGAACCGACACCGTCGACCGCATCGTGCTGGAAACGCAGCGGGTTGCCAAGCCGGTCGAGATCACCGATCCTGACGAATTGAGCATGACGGCGCGGCGACTTCCACTCCTCGGCACGGCCGTGCCTGGGCTCGAGATGAAGGTCGTCGATCCAGAGACGTACGAGGACCTGCCCGAGCGCCACGTCGGCGAACTCCTGCTGCGCGGTACCTCGGTGACCCCCGGCTACTACAAGCGCCCCGATGCGACGGCCGCTCTGTTCCGTGACGGTTGGTTGTGCACCGGCGACCTCGCCTATCTCCTCGATGGCGAGCTGGTGCTGTGCGGGCGCATCAAGGACGTGATCATCGTCGGTGGCCGCAACGTGTTCCCCGAGGACATCGAGCGTGCGGTCGGCCCGCTCGACGGGGTGCGCGCCGGCAACGTGATCGCGTTCGGCATGGAGGGCTACAAGGGCAAGGAGAGCGTGGTCGTGGTGGCCGAGGTGCGCGTCAGCGACACCTCAGGCGATCTCGACGCAATCCGCCACAGCATCCACCACCGCACCCTCGAAGTGTGTGGCCTGCCGCCACGCGACGTCATGCTCGTCACGCCCGGCACGCTGCCCAAGACGTCGAGCGGCAAGCTCCAGCGGGCCAAGTGCCGTGACGAATACCTGAACGAGGAACTCGCCCTCAGCGAGTGAGGCGTTACTCGTGGTGTCAGACACCACGAGTAACGGGTCAGCGGATCAGCGGGGCCAGGGTCTGGCCGAGGAGCTCCACACGACCTTCGACGTGGCCGTTGGCGGGCATGTTGATCGTGAAACCGTCGATGCCTGGCTGGAGCTGGGCGGCGAACTGCTCGCCGACGCTGTCGGGGTCGCCCCAGATGAAGTTGCCGAGCCACACCGCTTGTTCCTCCTCGGGCATCGACGCCAGGTCGAGGCCGCGGCGCTGGAAGTAGGCCACGAGGTCCGACTGGGCCTCCTTGGCGGTCGGGGCGATGCAGGCGGTCTTCTGCCACGACACGGTGATCTCGGAACGGTTGCGACCGAGCCGGTCGCAGTGCTCGCTCGAGCGCGTCGAGCTTGCGCTGGAGATCGTCGGGGGCGCAGATGAGGTTCGACTCGTCGGCGTACTGGGCGACCATGCGCAGCGTCTTCTTCTCGCCAGCGCCACCGATCATCACCGGGATTCGGTTCACCGCAGGCGGCTCGTTGATCGCGTCCTTCGCTGTGTAGCGCTGCCCGTCGAGCGACGGCCGTTCGCCGCGCAGCATCGGGATGATGATCTGCAACGCCTCCTCGAGCTTCTCGAAGCGATCGGTGAACGTGCCGAACTCGATGCCGAACGCATCGTGTTCGAGTTCGAACCAGCCGGCGCCGATACCGAGCTGGGCGCGGCCCTCCGAGACGACGTCCAGTGTCGTGACCGTCTTCGCCAGCACGGCCGGGTTGCGGTACGTGTTGCCGGTGACCAGGGCGCTCAGGCGCACGTTCTTGGTCTCACGAGCAAGCCCCGACAGCAGCGAGTAGCACTCGAGCATGAACTGGTCCGGATCGCCGAGCATCGGCAGTTGATAGAAGTGATCCATCACCAGCACCGTGTCGAAGCCTGACGTGTCGGCCTCTTTGGCCTGGTAGGCGATTGCGTCGAACAGATCGGCTGGGCCGACCCCAGGATAGGTGAAGTTGGGAATCTGATAGCCGAGACGAGTCATGGGGCGATCTGAGCACGTGGCTGTTGGAGAGTCAAACCCTTCGAGCGCCGGCTGGTCGTTCGATCGTCGTAGGCTCGCGCGCAGGATGAGCCAGGGGTGGGAGTCGAGACAGCAGCGCACGCGAGCCGAGATCCTGCACGCGGTCGGTGAGATCATCGGCGCTGAGGGGCTCGATGGCCTCACGATGCGCAAACTCGCCGATCGGGCGGGTGTTGCCGTCGCCACGCTGTACAACCAGTTCACCGATCGCGACGGGGTCTTGGTGGCGTTCGTCAGCAGCGGTCTCGACCAGCTGGAGTTCGAACTCGACGAGCAGCCGGCCGCCGATCCGATCGATGCGACCCGAGTGCTGTTCGCGGCACTCGACGAGACCATCGACGCTCGCAAGCTCGTGTGGAGGCCGGTGCTCGCCACCTTGCGGTCGGTGCCGAATGCGCCTCGAATGGGAGCGGTCGGTGAGCGCATCGTTGCCGCGGTCGAAGCCGATCTGGCCAAGGCGCAGGCGGCCAGCATGCTCGTCGCCAGCTGCAACGTCGATCGCCTCGCCTGGCACATCTTCGTGTCATGGATGCGCGGGCTGGAACGATGGGCTCAGGGAACGATCGACTGGGACGTGTACCGATCGAGCACCCAGACGGCCATCGAGGTTGCGCTCGCGGCGGTGCTCGTCGAGCCCATGCGTTCCGACGCGTTGCGCCGCGCCGGCGTGCTCTGATCGATGCAGGTCGTCGCATCTGACCGTCATCGAGGGCACGCGCCACTGGCCGAGATCGAGGCCTCCGGACTCCAGTCGCCCTTCGAACACCCAGGCCGAGCCGACGCAATCCACGAGGCGCTCGCCGCTGACGATCGGTTCCGCCTCGTCGAACCAGTGCGTTGGGGCACGTCGCCGATCGCCGCGGTGCACGACCCCGGACTCGTCGACTTCCTCGCACGTGCGTGGGCCGAGTACCAGGTCGATCATCCCGGAACCCACGACGTGGTGCCGGACGTGTTCGCCATGCCCGGCCTGCTCGACGGCATGGGGCCGTTCCCGGATCGGTCGCTCGTCGACCACGAGATCGGTCGCTGGTGCTTCGAGACGACCACACCGATCACCGAGGGCACCTTCGACGCTGCGCTGTCGGCGGTCGACATCGCCCTGACGGCGACGAGCGCCGTGCTCGACGGTCAGCGCAGCGTGTACGGGTTGTGCCGCCCACCTGGGCACCATGCGCCCACGGCGCTGTACGGCGGCTACTGCTTCTTCAACAACGCCGCCGTTGCCGCACATCACGTCGCGTCGACGACCGGATCGAAGGTGACCGTGCTCGACGTCGACTATCACCACGGCAACGGCACCCAGCAGATCTTCTATCGCCGCGACGACGTGCAGTACGTGTCGCTCCACGGCGACCCGGCACGGGCCTACCCGTACGTCTCGGGGTTCGCCGACGAGGTGGGCGCCGGAAGGGGAGCGGGCTGCAACCTGAACGTACCGCTCGCCGTCGGCGCCGATGATGCTGCCTACGGTTCGGCGCTCGAAGCGGCGTGCGAGGCGATCGCCGGGTTCGACCCCAGCGTCGTGGTCGTGTCGCTCGGGGTGGACACCTTCCACAACGACCCGATCTCGGATCTCGCGATCACCACGGAGGGACTACGCGAACAGGGCGAGCTGGTCGCCCAGCTCGCCCTGCCAACGGTGATCTTGCAGGAGGGCGGCTACGACATCGACGCCATCGGCGACAACGTCAAGGCCTTCCTCTCGGGCATCACATCAGGGGTCTGACCCCTGATGTGATCAACCCATCGTCGTGATCAGAGGAGACCCTTGGCCTCCAGCCATTCGGTGGCGACCTCGTCGGACTCGCGGAATTCGATGTCGGTCTCGGTGTTCCAGGCGAGCAGGTCGTCGGTGGTGATCGACCGCGCTGAGCTCGTTGAGGTCGGCGGCCAACTGGTCGCCGTAGGCGACGAGCACCTCGGTGGTGATGATCGGAGCGATGTTCTGCGCCGGGAAGATGCCCTGGTCGTCCTCGAGGACCTTGAAACCCTGCTCGGTGATCTGCGGGGCGGTGGTGTTCCAGATGACGGCGTCGACCTCGTTGTTGGCCAGCGCCTCACCGAGGAGCGGGCCGAACTCGAGCGTGACGAAGTCGGCGAACGTGATCCCGTAGATGTCGGGATCTTCCAGGCCGATCAGGCACTGCGGACGCTCGGGGCACTGCGCCGACCCGCCGAGCACGTAGTCGAGTCCGGCCACGTCAGAGATGGTCGAGGCTTCCGAGTCGCCGCGAACGACGAAGGCGTCACCGTCGACGGCGGGCGAGTAGTCGAGCAGCGTGGCACCGATCGCTTCGACCGGCTCGATGATGTTGGCGACGATTTCGTCGGCGTCGGCAGCGGCGGCTGCATCCGGGGCAAGCGCCGCCTGGACGCCACCGATGTAGTCGATGATCAGGTTGAAGTCGCCGTTCTCGACGCCGTTCGAGGTTGTCGGGTCGGAAGCCGGCCGCGGTGAGGATCTCGACGGGGTAGCCCTTGGCCTCGCAGGTACTGGCCGTACACCTCGGCGATCGTGATCGACTCGCTGAAGTCCTGGCCGCGGACGGATGGTCGGCCCGTCCGTCATCGTCGGTGGTGCTGTCGGGGCTCGGTGGTGGCTCGTGGCGCCGTCGTGCCCGATGGCAGCGTCGGTGGCTGCCGGCTCGGTGTCACTGGACGACGAGTCGTCGTCGCTGCCACAGGCTGCGGTGACGAGACCGAGCACTGCCAGGGGTGCCAGCAGGCGCACGAAGCGGCGGCGAGCGTTGGGGGTGGTCATGGTGATGTGTCTCCTTGTTGTCGAGCGAGTCGGCGAACGCCGTTCGGCAGCACGAGTCTTTCCAGCGCCACGAATAACAATCCCGTGAGGGCGGCGAGCCCACCGATGAGGACGATCCCACCGATGACGAGCGTGTTGTTGTTCTGCCCGAACCCATCACGAACATAGCGCCCCAGACCATCACCACCGAGGAATGCCCGGATCGGCTCGGTCGCAACGACCTGGATCGCAGCGACGCGGACACCCGCGAAGATCAGCGAGGAGGCGAGCGCGAGCTCGACCCTGCCCAGGATCGAACGCTCGCTGTAGCCGAGCGCACGGGCGGCATCGACCGGGCCGTCGGGCAGTTGGCGGATGGCTGTGTAGGTGTTCAGATAGATCGGCACCAGGGCCAGGAGCAACAACGCGATGAAGATCGGCCATGGCTCGAATCCCCACCCGTTCTCCAGCGACCAGGGCACCAGCAGGGCAGCGATCGCGAAGGTCGGCACGGCGCGGCTGATGCTGACCAGCCAGGTGCTCGACACCTCGGCGCGGCGAAGGTGGGCGAGGATCGCCGCGGTCGGCACGGAGACCGCGGCGGCCACGAGTCGTCACCACAGCGCAGAGGACGACGGTGTCGACCATCGACGCAAGGATCCCGTTGTCGCCGGTCCAGGTGTCGGGATCGAAGAACCATTCGAAGAAGCCGATGTCTCGCGGCACAGCGGTCTGAGACGGGTGCAACGAGGTCGGCGACGCGATCATGACCGCGCCGCCTTCCGTCGACGCTGCCAGGGGGCGAGCCAGAGCCCGATCACGAGGATCACCGCATCGAGGACGAGCGCCAGGATGATCGACAGCGACGCTCCAACGGTCATCGGGGTCCAGAACGCGCGACGAAGGCCGCTGAAGATCAGCCGACCGAGGCCGCCCTGCCCGATGATCGCTGCCACCGTGACGAGGCCGACGGTCGACACCGTGGCAATGCGGATCCCCGTCACGATGTACGGCACGGCGAGCGGCAGGTCGACGGTGCGGACTCGGCGGGCCCGGCTCATCCCCATTCCGTCGGCCGCGTCACGCACCGACGGCGGCACCGCCTGGAAGCCGGCGACGATGTTGGTGACCAGGATCAGGAGGGTGTAGCCGGCGAGCGGGACCACGGCGGTCCATCGCGACAGGTTGCCCCACACCGGAGCGAGCAGGGCGAACAGCGCCACGCTCGGCAGCGTGTAGATCAGGCTGGTCGTCGCCGTGATCGGCGTCATCGCCCAACGGTGCCGCAACGCGATCGCCGCGAGGATCGACGAGACGACCAGTCCGAGCGCCATCGCCATCATCGTCAGCGTGAGGTGCTCGACGATGGCCTCCCACACCTGGTCCCATTCCTCGACCACCCACTCCCACCGGATGATGGGATTGGTCGCCTCGGCGATCAGGGAGGAAGCGGGCGGGCCTGAGGTCATACGTTCCCGTGTGCAGCCTCGATGTCGTCGCTCGAAAGTGCTCGCCGGATGTCCTCGAGCGTGACCACCCCGCCGAAGCTGCCGGCGTCGTGGATCACAGCGACCGACGAGTTCGACGACATGATCAGCTCCATCGCCGCACGCAGCGTGCTGGTCGGCTCGACCTGAGCGCTCGGCGGGAACCGCTCCACCTCGGCGAGCGGTGTTCCGTCGGTGCGTGCGGCGCGGACATCGTCGACCCGGGCCCAGCCGGCGAAGCGCCCGTCGATCGTGATGCCCAACCAGTCGCTGCCTTCACGGGCGATCGCCCGCTCGGCGTCGTCGTAGCCGGCAGCCTCGTCGACCACCGGGCCCTGATGGAAACGGAGTGCGGAGACGTTGTTCAGCGCGAGCCGTCGCAAGCCACGATCCTCGCCGACGAACGACTCGACGAACTCGTTCGCAGGGGCCCGAAGGAGATCGTCGGGGGTGGCCAGCTGTTCGATCACACCGCCGACGTTCATCAACGCGATCTGGTCGGCGACCCGCAGTGCCTCGTCGACGTCGTGGGTGACCAACACGATGGTCTTGCTCACCTTGTTCTGCAGGTCGAGGAGTTCGTCCTGGAGGCGTCCGCGAACGATCGGGTCGACCGCACCGAACGGCTCGTCCATCAGCAGGACCGGCGGATCGGCTGCCAGGGCGCGTGCCACGCCCACACGTTGCTGCTGGCCGCCGGACAGTTCGTCCGGGTAGCGCTCGAGCATCTCGTGGTCGAGGCCGACCAGCGTGGTGAGTTCCTCGACGCGTTCGGCAGTGCGCGGCTTGTCCCAGCCGAGCATCGCCGGGACGGTGGCGATGTTGCTGGCGATCGTGCGATGGGGGAACAGGCCGACCTGCTGGATGACGTAGCCGATGCCGCGCCGGAGTTCCTGAGCAGATCGGCTCATCACGTCGACGCCTTCGATTTCGATCGTGCCCGACGTCGGTTCGATCAGCCGGTTGATCATTCGGAGCGTGGTGGTCTTGCCGCAGCCCGATGGCCCGAGGAGCGCCATGATCGTGCCACGTTCGATGTCGAGCGAGAGATCGTCGACAGCGGCACCGGTCGCGCCGTCGAATTCCTTGGTGACCCCGGTCAGCCGGATCGAGATCTCGGCGTCAGCCATCGGCGATCAGCCACTCGGCGCCATCTGGGGTGTCACGCACCTCGATGCCCGCCGCGGCGAGCCCGTCACGGATCGCGTCGGACACTGCGAAGGCCTTCTCGGACCTCGCGACGACCCGCGCCGCGAGCGCTGCTTCGACCACAGGACCCAGGACGTCTCTGGCTGTCGCGCACCCCTTCGGTGGCCGCAGCGCCGAGTCGCACGATCATCGATCGCAATGCGGCGCGAGCCTGGTCGATGTCGTCGGACTGCAGCGTGTCGCGAGACCATTCGACGATCGCCGACTCGAGCTCGAGGATCGCGGCCACCGCACCGTCGGCATCTCGGTCGTCGAGTGCCTCATCGAATGCGGCTTCGTGGAGCTTGGCAGCGTCGACGAGGGAGTCCGGGGCGGCTTCGTCACCTGCATCTGCGGCGCTCACACCGGGGTCAGGGGTCAGACCGAGGTCTGCCTCTGCGGTGGCTAGCGTCGGTGGTGATGCTCACCCCTTCGGGGCCGGCGCGGAGCGTGTCGATGGGGACGGTCTGGCCCGACTCGATGCGGACCGACTCGCCGTTGCGACGCAGTGTGACGGCTCCCTTGCCGACGATCTCGGCGGTGTCGGCGTCGAGATCCATGATGACGCCGGTGTGTTCGTCGATGCCGAGGACGAAGCAACCCTCGGGCAGCTCGGGTTCGAGCATCGCCAGACGCCGCTCGCCCAGGTAGCAGAAGCGGGTGTCGTGATTGCCGCCCTCGGCGTTGTCGTAGTGCGGAATCACCGCCACGTTCAGCCCGACCTCGGCGAGGACGTCGAGCCCGTCGAGCCAGTAGGGGTCGACGCCCACCTTGTAGATCTCGTACACGGGAACGGTCGCCCGCCCGATCGTGAGCGCTGCCGCCGACGAGAACACGACGGCGCCGCCCGAGCGCAGCTTGTCGGCGATCGCCGCAGGAACCGGCGTGTCGCTCCACTGCGACGAGCGCGTACGTCGGGCTGCCCGGGCCGGCGAACACCCAGTCGGCAGAGCGCACGTTGGAGACGCCCGCGCTCGACGCGTCACGGTGTCGGCGGTGTCGATACGGGTGAGGCCGGCGGGCTGCGACACGGCGGCCGATCGCGTCCTGGAAGTACTCGATCGCCTTCGAGGCGAGGATCGGGGCGTTCTCCTGGAACCCGAACGGCGTGTCGAGCAGCACGGCGTCGACGTCGGGTCCCAACCGATCGAAGATCGACTCGATGCGGACCCTTCATCGTCGGGGCCGTCTCGCCCGATCCCATGATGGCGAGGATGCGAGGGGTGGTCATGCAGGTGGCCTCCGTCGTGGCGGGGAAGAAGGTCGGATCGTGGATGGCCCGGTAGAGCAGGTCGCCGACCTCGTCGGGATGCTGCGCGTGCACGTCGTGGTGAGCCGGGCTGAACCACTCGGCACGGCCTCTGGGAAGCGCCGCGAGTGCGTGATCGACGGCTTCGTGTTTCGAGTGGCTCCATGCGACGTCGCCGGTGTCCGCTCCGATCAGCAGCGCCGGGACGTGGACCTCGGGGTACCGGGTCGACGGTTGGTGCTCCCACAGGCCCCGCAGCACCGTCAGATGCCGATCGAAGCTCAGCCACGGCGCGATCGTGCCGTCGTCGCGCACCTCGAAGTTGGCGAGCGTGCCCTGCCGTCCGGCCTCTGGCCAGTCGGCGGCCGACGTCTCGATCCAGCGGGTGATGTCGACCAGCGGCGTGCCGGCCAGACGCGGGGGAGCGAGCACCGTCGCAGCCTCGTCCCAGTCGGGAAATCGGCCTCCGAGATCGATGAATCCACCATCGACGCAGGCGATCATCGACACCGCCTCGGGGTGGGACCAGGCCAGTTCGAGCACGACGTTGCCGCCCCACGATTGGCCTGCGACGGCGGGGCGGTTCCAGCCGAGCTCGTCGATCAGCAGCCGGAGGTCGTTGGCGACGGTCGCCATGTCGTAGCCGTCGTCGGGCTTCGACGAGCGGCCGTGACCACGTTGGTCGACGGCGACGACTCGATGGCCTCGTCGCGCCAGATGGAGTGCAACGCCGTCCCACAGGCGGGCGTTCGAGGCCAGTCCGTGGACGAGCAACACCGGTACGGCGTCGTCGGTGGGAGATGCCGGCGCATCGGTGGGGTCCCAGTGCACCGTGTGCAGGTCGACGCCAGAGGCCAGGGTGAGCCATTCGTGACGCGGCCCGACGTCGGTTGCTTCGTCCGTCACCGGCTCGCGCTCGCGATCCGTTCGATCAGAGTGAGCATGTCGAGTGTGGTGGTCATGTCTCGCGGCCAGGGTGCGTCGCCTCGGACGGTCCGGGCGAATGCGTCGACCATACCCAGGTACGGGTCGGACCAGTCCACCGGCGTGGTGGCGACGCGGCCGTCCGACCCGGCGACCAGGAAGCTCCGGGCCCGTTCACCGCCCGTGTGGGCGTCGGCCTCGATGATCAGGGCGGCGTCTGCGCCGACGACCTCGATCCGTTGCTCTTCGGCATCGACGAACGAGCAGCGGATGCGAGCTTCGCGTCCGTCGGCCCATGCGAGTGTCGCCTCGGTTCGGGCGTCGACACCGCTGGTCTGCCACAGCGCTGTTGCATCGATCGTGTCGGGCGCAGCCCCCCAGAGCTCGACGATGGGACCGAGGCAGTAGATGCCGACGTCGAGCAGCGCGCCGCCGCCCTGGTCGACCGACCATCGGTAGTTGTCCGAGGCGTCGGCGCCGATGGTGAACGTGAACGACGAGTCGATGTCGAACACCGTTCCGAGTTTCCCGTCGAGGACGAAACCGATCGCCTCGCGCCAGCGTGCATCGAACGGTGTCATCCAGGCTTCGGCCAGCAGTACCCCTGCAGCGGTGCACGCGTCGGCCATGGCGGTGGCGTCGGCCACGGTCGGAGCGATCGGCTTCTCGCACAGCACGTGCTTGCCCGCCTCGGCCGCTCGTTCGGTCCACTCCCGGTGCATGCCGTTCGGCAGCGGGATGTAGACGGCATCGACGTCGGGGTGCGTCAGCACGTCGTCGTAGGTCCCGGCAGCCAGATGCTCCCACGGTTGCGGCACGGGACCGCCGAGTGACGACACGGCAACCAGTCGCGCCTCGTTCGAGGCATCGATCGCCGGCATCACCGCCCGGGTCGCCACCATCGAGCGGGCGCCGATCACGCCGATGCCGACGGCGCCTTCCGGAGCGCTGTCGGAGGCTTCGGTGCTCACCCGAGTTCGATCAGCTCGGCGCCGTTCGCGCCCGAACGCTGGCCGGCTTCGAGCACGGCAACGACGTCTCGCGACTGTTCGGGCCGGACCGCCAGCGGTTCGCCGAGGAGGAGGTGATCGGCGAGGTTGCGGTGGAACGCCCAGCCGGGGCTGGGGGCCGGCGGTGCCGTCGAAGTGCGTACGCCGAGGACCTCGTCGT
The DNA here is from genome assembly GCA_963716095.1 of Ilumatobacteraceae bacterium. Lineage (GTDB taxonomy): Bacteria > Actinomycetota > Acidimicrobiia > Acidimicrobiales > Ilumatobacteraceae > Sva-07. The sequence continues at coordinate 159,498 of CAVQSV010000010.1, forward strand.
AGGTGGCGACCGTGAGGTCGACCGGCGCCTCGGCGTGGTGCGACACGTCCGTCACGTGTCCACGCCCGGCGACGATGCGATCGGTGACCAACGGTTCGTAGTGGCCTTCGATCGTGCCCTTGGTTCCTTCGACATGGAACTTGGGGCGCCGGATGGCACACACGTCGCTCTGTCGGAACGTGGCCTCGCGTCCATCGTCCCACTGCATCCAGAGACTCAGCTGGTCGACGTTGGTCGTGTCGTTCCAGACGCGGTTGTGCGTGCTGCACAGCACCCGAGCCGGGGCCGATCCGTAGAGCTGCAGGATCCAGTCGACGTGATGTGAACCCCAGTCGTAGATGGCGCCGCCGGAGATCGATTCCTCGGAGTGCCAGGCACGGCAGGGGTGTTCGAAACCGCCGACGAAGGTCTCGGTGTTGAACACGTCGCCGATCTCGCCGCCGTCGACGACGTGCCGCAGAGCGAGCCAGTCGCGATCCCAGCGGCGGCTCTGGTGCACGGTGACCACACGATCGTGTTCCGCTGCGGTGGCGATGATCTCGTCGGCGTCGGCCCGGCGAAGACACATCGGCTTCTCGATGACGACGTGTTTGCCGGCGCGGAGCAGCTGCAGGGCGAGTTCGGCGTGCAGGACCGGCGGCGTGGCGATGATGGCGATGTCGACCGACGGATCCGCGGCGAGCGACTCGGCTGACTCGTGTGGGGTGAGATCTGGGAAGTCGGACCGTGCTGCGACGAGGCGCTCGCCGACCGAGTCGGCTGCTGCGACCAGCGCCAGGCCGTCGGTTTCGGTGGAGGCGAGGCCGTGGAGGTATCCCATGGCGCCGAACGGGCCGTATCCGACGACGCCGACGCCGAGGTCGCTGGTGTTCGTCGGGGTGTTCGGCTGGAGCAGGCGTGCGATGAATGGTCCGAGGGTCGGGTGATGCCGCAGCGCTTCGACATCGGAGATGCCGGTGGTGACGATCCGGCCGGCGCCCACCTGCCGCACCGCAACAGTCGGGTGGTGAACGAAGCGGACGCTGGTGGTGGCAGCGATCGCAATCCCGCCGTCCATCGGCTGCAGCGGTCGCAGCGGGGAGGTGATCGCCACTTCGCCGTCGAGCCGGGCGCCGGCACGGTCGTCGGCGAGGGTGACGAACCATTCCCCACGTCCGAGGTCCTGGTGGACGCTGACGCCGGCGAGCGCCGCTGCCGCTTCGTCGTCGGGTTCGATCGCCAGCAGGACGGCGCCGCCGGCCTCGGCGACCCGTTCGATCTCGCTGCTCCGCTCGAGATCGATGCGGCCGGTGACCAGCAGGTCTGCGTTCCAGGAGTGGGTGGCCATTCAGGCGAAGCTAGTCATGCGTCCGGGTTCCTGTCCTTTGCTGCTCGAAATCCCTGGTCAGACGGTTTCTCGGGCTGGAGTTCTCATGCGAACAGGTCGCAACTAGGCTGAGCGGCCATGACATCAACCCCCACCCTTCGTCGCGCCGTTGCCGGCGTCGGCGCACTTGCGCTCGTCGTCGCCGCATGTGGGAGCGACGACGCCTCGACCGACGAGGCAGCAGCCGAGTTCCAGGTGGTCACCACCGTGGCACCGATCACCTCGATCGCAGCGAACGTGATCGGCGACTGCGCCGAGATCGTCGGCATCGTTCCGGAGGGCACCAACTCGCACACCTTCGAACCGCCACCGTCCGCCGCTGAGGTGATGACCACCGCGGACGTCGTGTTCATCAACGGTCTGCAGCTCGAAGAGCCGACCAAGGAACTGGCGCAGACGAACGTGGCCGACGGCGTGCAGGTCATCGAACTCGGCGACGAGACGATCGATCCCGATCAGTACAAGTACGACTTCTCGTTCCCCGAGGACGGCGGCAAGCCGAACCCGCACCTGTGGACCGACCCCACGCTCGTGAAGGTCTACGCCGACATCGTCCGCGAGACCATGGTCGCCGAGGTGCCAGAGTGCGCCGACGACTTCAACGCCAACTACGACGCGTTCGTCGAGATCGTCGACGAGTTCGACATCGCGATCCAGGAAGCGTTCGACACGATTCCTGAAGACCAGCGCAAGCTGGTCACCTACCACGACGCGTACGCGTACTTCGCCGACACCTACGGCTGGAACGTGATCGGTGCCGTGCAGCCCGCCGACTTCGGCGACCCGACGCCTGCCGACGTCGTCAGCCTGATCGAGCAGATCGAAGCGGAGCAGGTTCCTGCGGTCTTCGGCTCCGAGGTCTTCCCGTCGCCGATCCTCGAGCAGATCGCCCAGGAGACCGGCGCCGTCTACGTCGACGACCTTCGTGACGACGACCTGCCCGATGAACCGGGCGACGAGAACCACTCGTGGCTGGGTCTGATGAAGTTCAACTTCATCACGATGACCGAAGCTCTCGGCGGCGATGCCAGCGCGCTCGCCGACTTCGAGGTCCGCAACACCGTGCCCGACAATGCGTTCTACCCGCAGTGATCGCAGCGCGACCGTGCAACACATGCCCAATCACCCCATGATGAACTGGTGATGCGTTCGTGAGGAGTAGACCCGACGTGGCTGGCGGCTTGATCGTCGTCGACGACCTCACCGTCAGCTACGGCGGGGGCGCTCCGGTGCTCATCGACGTCGACCTCACCATCGAGCCCGGCGATCTCGTCGGTATCGTCGGACCGTCCGGGTCGGGCAAGTCGACCTTGCTCAAGGCCATGCTCGGCACGGTCGATGCCACCGCGGGCAGGGTCCGCCGCGCGCCGGGGCTGGCGGTCGGTCTGGTGCCTCAGGTCGAGACGATCGACTGGAACTTCCCGGTGACGGTGGCGGAGTGCGTCGGAATGGCACGAGCGCGCGGGTTCCGGATGCCCTGGATCAACCGGGCCGAGCGAGCCGAGATCGCCGAAGTGCTCGATCGACTCGGGATGGCCGGACTCGGCAATCGACACATACGGGAGCTCTCGGGGGGACAGCAGCAGCGGGTCTTCCTCGCACGTGCGCTGTTCACGAATGCGCAGGTGATCTTCCTCGACGAGCCCACGTCGGGACTCGACGTGCGAACGCGACACGATGTGCTGCATCTCCTCGACGAACTGAATGCCGATGGGCTCACGATCGTGCTGACGACCCACGACCTGAACGGCATCGCCGCGCACCTTCCGACCGTGGTGTGTCTCAACCGGTCGGTGATCGGCGCTGGCAGCCCGGACGAGGTGCTCGTGCCCGATGTGCTCGAACGCACCTACGGTTCGCCGATGGAGGTGTTGGAGCACGGTGGCATGCGCGTCGTGGTCGACGCACCGATCGATGCGACGGTCACACCGTTGCGCCGGTCGGGCGGTGGGGGAGCATCGGCATGACCTGGGACGAACTGATCCGCCCGTTCGAGTTCGAATTCTTCCGCAACGGCATCTACGTGGCGACGATCGCCGGCGCCCTCTGCGGGCTCGTCGGGTGCTACGTGGTCTTGCGCAACATGAGCTACATCGGCCACGGCTTGTCGCACTCGATCTTCGGCGGGTACGCCGTTGCGGGCCTGATCGGCGTCAACCTGTTCCTCGGTGCCGGCATCTGGGGTGTCATCACCGCACTCGCCGTCGGTGGGATCGTTCGTCGCCGCCCGATCGGCTCCGATGCGGCGATCGGGGTGGTCACGACGGCGTCGTTCGCGCTCGGGCTCGCACTCGTGCAGCTGTACGGGTCGCCAGGCCGGAATGCCGACGCCTTGCTCTTCGGGAACGTGCTGGGTGTGACCACGTCCGACGTGTGGTTGATCGTCGGGGTTGCGGCGGCGACCGCTGCGATCGTCTTCTTCTTCTACCGGCCATTGCTGTTCACCACGTTCGACACCCAGGTCGCTGCAGCCACCGGGGTGCGCACCGCGTGGATCGATGCACTGTTGATGATCGTGTTGTCTGCGACGGTGCTGGCCACGATGAACGTGATGGGCGTCACGCTGATCGCCGCGACGCTGGTGGTGCCCGCGGTCGTTGCCCGGATGCTGACCGACAGCTTCGCCAAGATGTTGGCCCTGTCGGCGGTGATCGGGGCCGTGAGCGGGTTCGTCGGGATGAATGCGAGCTATCACCTCGACGTGGCGTCGGGGCCCACCATCGTGTTGACCTCGGCATGCTTCTTCATCATCGCCTACCTGGCCGGCGGTCGCCTCCGTCGCCTCACCGGCAACGTCGGCCACGCTCACTGAGATCAGGCGGCCTGCAGAGCGGCCATCACCGCAGCCCAGCGATCGGGATCGCTCGAATACGGGGCATAGAAGCTGATGCGCGAGATCACGTCGCCGTAGCGTTGCGACAGTTCCGGTGCGAGGTCCTCCGGTGCGCCGACGACGGCGAAGGTGTTGAGGATCTCGTCGTCGATCAGCGTGCCCATCTTGGCCCACTCGCCCTGCTTCGACAGCGTGTTGAGTTCGTCCTGCAGCCCACCCCAACCGTGGATGTCGAGCACGTTGCGGTACGCGGGCGTCGAGCCGTAGAACGCGATCTGCTGGCGTGTGCCGGTGGCTGCCGCTTCGAGTTCCTCGTCGTTGTTGCCGGTGACCACGAACGACGGGCCCACGATTTCGAAGCCCTCCATGGTCTTGCCGGCCTTGGCCCGGCCACGTTCGAGCGCGGGGATCGTGACCTCTCGAAGGTACTTCTCGGTGGTGAAACCATGACAGAGGAATCCGTCGCACACCTCGCCTGCGACCTCGGTCATCAGTTCGCCGACTCCGGCGAGGAACACCTTCGGCGGCCCGAAGCCTTCGAGGTCGGAGGCGGGAGGGGTGAAGAACGGCGTCATCAGGGTGTGGGTGTAGAAGTCGCCGCGGAAGTCGAGCTTCTCGCCGGTGAGCCAGGTGTTCCAGATGGCCCGCATCGCCAGGACCATCTCGCGCATGCGGGCCGCTGGGTGGCTCCACTCCATCGAGAACCGCTTGGTGATGTGCGGTTTGATCTGGCTGCCGAGGCCGAGGATGAAGCGGCCCTGCGAATAGGCCTGCAGGTCCCAGGCCGTGTTGGCGAGCGTCATCGGGTTGCGTGCGAACGCCACCGCGATCGACGTGCCGATCTCGAGGTGCTCGGTGTGTTCGGCTGCGAGCAGCAGCGGCAGGAACGGATCGTGCGACGTCTCCGCTGTCCACGCCCCCGAGTAGCCGGCCGCTTCGACCTCGCGTGCGTTCTGCGGAACACTCCGCAGGTCCATTCCGATGTTGCCGTCGACCTTCATGCACGCCGACCGTAGTCAGCGACGCGTGTCGGCCCCGACCTCGAACGACGTCAGCGGCTCATGGGTCGAGGGCTGGAGCTCAGCGTTTCCCGCGGGTGTTCTCCTCGATGCGGAACAGCACGACGATCACCTCGAGGATGACGCGCAGGTACAACACGCCGATGAACCAGTAGAGCGGTGCCAGCAGGATGAGCACGGCCCCGCCGTCGGCCTGTGCCCCGGCGATCAGCAGGATCAGGCTGAAGATCGAGACCGCAACGAGTCCGAGGATGAACAGCACCTTGATGATGCTGGGCGTGATGAAGGTCTTCATCGAGACGTCGAAGAGCCGTGCGAAGAAGCCCGCCTGATTGGTGTCGGCGTTGGCGGTACCCGGTCCTGTCGGTGCAGGTCCTGGTGCCACGGGTGCCGTCGGGTGCCGTGGGTGGCGCCGGTACCGGGGGCGCAGCGGCAGGGGTCTGCTCGGGCGGGTACCACTTGCCGTCGCTCGCCTGCCACCAACCAGGCCCCTGTGACGAATCTGCTCCACTCATGGCTGTCCCCTTCGATCGACTGTTCGAAGTCCCAGATATAGCCCAGCGATGCAGCTGGACGGTGGATGTCAGTCCTGGTCGCGGAGGAACGCCTGGATCTCGTCGGCGAGTTCGTCACCTGAACGCATCTCGATGCTCGGTCCCTCGTCGCGCTCGCTCTCGCCGTCGATCGACGCGTCGTACAGCTCCTCGAGTTGGGCGAGCATGCTGAGGTGTTCGGCGTTTCCGTCGATGCTGGCGTCGATCCGATCACGCTGGGTGGGCACGGCATCGCGTAGTTCGGTCGCGGCGACCTCGATGCCCGTCACCTCGGTGAGGCCGTCGAGCAACGCGACCGACGCTGCCGGGTACGGCATCGACACGACATAGTGCGGTACCTGCACCCAGATGCCGAGCGTGGGGATGCGGCGGGCGTGGAGAGCGTGCTCGAGCGCTGCGGCCATTCCGGCAGGCACATCGACCGAACTGCGAGCGAAGGTGACGTTGGCGAGCACCTCGGTGGACGGTGACGAACACGACAGGCGTGGCGTCCGGGTGTGCGGCGCGGCAAACGGATATGCGCCGAACGCGATCATCTTCGTGACACCGAGGTCGACGGCGATGTCGCTGATCAGGCGTGCGAATCGATGCCACGCCATGTCCGGCTCGGGGCCGGTGAGCACGAGCACGTCGCGACCGGAACTCGACCGCCCGGCGCGGAGTTCGATGGTGGACCACACGAGGTCGGTGTTGACGCCGTCGCGCAGCTCCATCACCGGTCGTCGTGCTCTGAAGTCGATGAACGTGTCGTCGTCGAAACGAAGGATCGGACTCGTCTCGCACTCCTTCGACAGCGCACCGGCGGCGGCATCGGCGGCGCCCGCTGCATCGATCCACCCGGTGAGCATCACGACCAGGATCGGCTCGTGCAGCATCGGCTCGTCGACCAGCCACTCGAAGGCATCGTCATGGCGGCGGGGGTCGCCACGATCGTCTTCGCTGGTCGGCTCGGTCACGGCAGCGCGCTCAGGTAGGTCTCCGCGGATGCTGCCGCTTGCTCGACCTGCAGCTTGAACGGCGCCAGTTCTTCGGGTGGTCGGTCGCCGAGCGCCCCGCCGAGGTAGCGCGAGTACACGCCCTCGATGATGCAGGCGAGCTTCCAGAACGCGAACGCAACGTAGAAGTCGAGCTGCGAGATGTCGCGGCCCGAGACCTCGGCGTACCGCTCGGCGAGCTGCCGGCGGTCCCAGAACCCGGGTGCCGATGTGGATGTGCCGCTCCACGCTCCCGCGTCGTCGTTCGGTCCGTTCCAGTACACCTGGAGCAGACCGACGTCGGCCAACGGGTCGCCGAGGGTGCAGATCTCCCAGTCGAGTACGGCGATGACGTTGCCATCGCTGTCGACCATCGAATTGTCGAGGCGATAGTCGCCGTGCACGATCGTCGCCGGGCCCTGGTCGGGGATCCGTGCCAGGAGACCTTCGTACACACGGTCGACCGCAGCCAGCTCGCGCGTCTTGCCCTGGTTCCACTGCCCGTACCACCGCTTGAGCTGGCGCTCGATGTACCCCTCGTGCCGGCCGAGCTGATCCAGGCCGACTGCTTCGAGGTCGACCGCGTGAATGGCTGCCATCGTGTCGACGATCGATCGGCTTGCAGTGGCGCGTGCGGCCTCCGACAGTGTGCGCTCGGCGGTCTCTCGGTCGCGCAGCACGTGGCCGTCGACGAAGCGCATCACGTAGAAGGGCGCGCCGTTGACGGTGAGGTCGTCGCAGAAGCCTTCGACGGGAGGCACCGGCACAGCGGTGCCCTGCAGCGCCGAGAGGATCCGTGCTCGCGGCCCATGTCGTGGGCGCTCGCCAGGACGTGGCCGAGCGGTGGCCTGCGAAGAACCAGGTTCGGACCGCCGGCTCCGGTGACGCGGAACGTCAGGTTCGAATGGCCGCCTGCGATCACGTCGAATCGGAACGGTCCGGTGGCGCCGTCGACGTTCGCTTCCAACCACGCCGTCACCGGCTCGACGTCGATTCCAGGTATGTCGCTCATGTCCTCACCCGTCCAGTCATGTGCGATCCGAGGGTAGTCACGCCGCCGCTTCCGATCGCCATCATGCACGACCGGTAGCGTGAAGGCCATGGCAGCAATCGACGTCACCGACGCCACGTTCCAGACCGAGGTCATCGACAAGTCGCAGGAGGTGGCCGTCGTCGTCGACCTGTGGGCGCCCTGGTGCGGTCCGTGCAAGACCCTCGGCCCGATCATCGAGAAGGTGATCGACGCAACCGACGGCAAGGTCGTGCTGGTGAAGGTCAACGTCGACGACAACCCCGGTATTGCCCAGGCGTTCCAGGCGCAGTCGATCCCTGCCGTCTATGCGCTCAAGGGCGGGGCCGTCGTCGATGGTTTCGTCGGCGCCTATCCCGAGCACGAGGTGCAACGTTTCGTCGACTCGCTGCAGCCGAGCGAGGAGGAGGTTGCGGTCGCCGAGCTCGTCGCTGCGGGCGACGAAGCCAGCCTGCGGCTCGCGTTGTCGATGGAGCCGGCCAACGAGGACGCCATCGTGGCGCTCGCTCAGTTGTTGATCGAGGACGGCAACAACGACGAGGCGCTGGCCCTGCTCGGCCGGATCCCCGAGTCGGACCGCACGCGCCACGTTGCGGCACTGGCTCGTGTCGGCGAGGCGCCACAGGACGACTACGACGTGCAGCTCTCGGCGCTGCTCGATCAGGTGAAGACCGACGACGAGGCGCGCCAGAAGTACGTCGATCTGCTCGAGTTGATGGGCCCGGACGACCCTCGAACCGCCGACTACCGACGCCAGCTCACCGCACGCCTGTACTGATCCGGCTCAGCGCCCTTGCGGGCGAAGAACGCACGGAGACGGTCCTGGAACGCGTCGACGACCTCGCCATAGCGGTCACGGACCGGTCCGCTCGATGGTCGGGTGCTCGAGTTCGTGTGGGAGCTGCGGTTCGGTGCGCAGAAACCGTTGCACCGCGGCCAATGCCACGAACGCGTCGACGAGCGACTGGTCGTCGCGCTCACCGAGTCGGCGGGCGGCGTGGTCGAGCGCGTGTTCGTGGGCCAGTGAACGGTCCCTGACATCGTCGAGATTCCAGAGTTGCGCAACGAGTTGGTGGGCGTCGCCGGTGATGATCGGTCCGCGAGTGACGAGCGCGTCGGGTGCGTCGGTCGGTATCTCGATGTTGGCGGGCCGAAGCCAGAGGTCGGGCCGGAGCTCGCCGAGTCGCGCCCCGGTCGCCCACGTTCTGAAGGCCCGACGTTCGGCCATCGTCCGTCGGTCGGGGAGCACTGCAACGGTCCACCACGAGCCGTCCCAGTCGGTCGGGGGGTGGTGTCGCCCGGTGTCCTGCTGTGCCTGTCGTGCAACGAGCCGTCCGGCGAGCCGATACGCGCCGTCGTCGTTGACGAGATCGCCGTTGGCCACCATCCGCGAGAGCGCGGTGCGCACTGCGCCGTCGGCGAGACCGAACAGTGAGGTGAAGTCGAGGATGCGACCGACCGGCATTCGTGGCGGGTGCGACCCGAGCAACACCGAGAGCACGATCGAACGGGGAGTCAGCGGTTCGAGGAGCGACTCCGGTGCCGCGGCGGCCATACTCAGATTGTTTGCCACGAACGGAGAGTGTAACATCAGTGGATGGCCTCGACCCTCGAGTCACCGACCGACCCGTCACGATCAGTCGCGCTCGTGGAGGGGTCGATGGTGCCCGATCCGTCGCTGCTCGCCGACGTCCTGCCGACCGATCGCCTCAACGAACGGGCCAAACCGCGACAACCACTACGCGGCGAGTTGCGCCACTTCTCCAATGCCCGCAACGCCGTGACCGTCGCCGGCGCGCTGCTCCAGTCGTTCGGCGTGGTCATCGCTGCGGCCTGGATCAACACGTGGTGGTCCTACGTGCTCGCGCTCGTGCTGATGACGCGCGGCCACGTCTGTCTGAACATCCTCGCTCACGAGGCGGCGCACCGGCTGTTGTTCACCAATCGACGCATGAACGACGGCGTCGGCCGCTGGCTGTTGGCCTACCCGACCTATCAGCAGATGCTCGCCTACCGGCGGGTTCACTTCGCACACCACCGCGACGAGATGGGCCCCGACGAGCCCGACCTCTCGCTGTATGCGGGGTACCCGATCCCGAGAGACTCGTGGCGTCGAAAGCTCCGGCGCGACGCCACCGGCAACAGTGCGTACAAGAACTTCAAAGGGCTCTGGTACTCGTTGCGACACGGGCGCGTCGAGGCCCGCTACATCCTGGTGGTCCAGGTCGCGATGCTCGGCGCATCGATCGCCTTCATGCGTCCGCTCGCGTACGTGGTCTGGATCGTGTCGTGGTCGACGTTGTGGAAGGTGTCGAACCGGCTCCGGTCGATCGCCGAGCACGGGGGGATGGTCCGCTCGAAGGATCGGCGCCTCACGACCCATGTGATCCGCCAGACACCTCTCGCGCGCTACTGGATGGTCCCGTACAACACCGGTTGGCACCTCGCCCACCACGTCGACATGGGTGTGCCGTGGCGCAACCTGCCGCGGCTGCACGACGAACTGGTGCGCGCCGGCTGGGTCACCGAGGCGATCGAGTACCCGAGCTACCGGGCGTTCTGGCGAGCGGCCTCCTCCGGCTCGCCCAACTGACCGCAGGCGATGAGCGAAATGGCCGCATGTGGTCACTTCGCTCATCGCTCTGGTGAGGTGCGGGCGCAGTCGGTACCCTCCCGAGTACCGACTCCCTCCTGGTGATGCTGCGCGTGTTGCGCCCATTGGTCGAGGAGGTCGATGGTGGAATCCCTGGAGAGGCCCGCTGCGCCCCGTTCGCTGTCCGAACGCGCCCGGGCCTGGATCGAGTGGTTCGGGATCGGACGGCTCGCTGCGGCCTCGGTGGCCACGGTCGTCGTGTGCGCCGGGGGTGTCTGGCTCGTGCGCACCCCGCCGCCGGCCACCGAGGCGTCGCTGCCGCGTGCGACCGCCACGCCGGCGTCGACCACGCTGGAGTCGACCACGCTGGAGTCGACCACGGTGGAGGCGTCGCCAGCGACGGTGCCGCCGACCGCCGCCGTGGTCCTGGTGCATGTCGCAGGGGCGGTGGTGCAGCCCGGCGTCTACCAACTCGCCGGCGATGCTCGCGTTCGTGACGCAATCGTTGCTGCGGGCGGGCCAACGGACCTGGCGGACTGGAACACGCTGAACTTGGCAGCCACCATCGGCGACGGCGCCAAGGTGTATGTGCCGGTCGAGGGTGAAGACGTGCCGCCGACGCAGCGACCATCACCGGATTCCGCCGGGGCCGACCGAGCCGGTCTGCCCATCGACGTCAATGCGGCCGGCGCGGCCGAGCTCGAACTGCTGCCCGGTGTCGGCCCTGCGACCGCCACGGCGATCATCACCGAACGAGAACGCCACGGTCCGTTCCTCGACGTCGATGATCTCGACCGCGTACCGGGCATCGGGCCGGCAAAGCTCGACGCACTGCGTGACCTGGTCACGACATGAGCCCGGTGGGCGGGTTCAGAACAACGAATCGGAGATCGTCAGCGCAGCGGCCACGAGGGCAATCGAAGCGCCGGCCCAGACCCCTCCGCACATCCACGCGTAGTGGCGCCAGAAGTCGGACCAGGTCGCCATTGGATTGCGGGTGGCCTGGCGTGCCGCCAGCAGACCGACGAGGAACCAGAGCAGCGCCGATGCAACGACGGCCAGGGGGTACATCCCGCGGTCTCCGAACGGTGCTCCTGCTGCGAGGAGCGCCGGCGCTGCCCACACCCCGCCGATCAGGCCGACCGCACCGCTCCAGGCCGTGTCGAACAGCTGCAATGAGAGGTAGGCGACACCGCCGACGATGCCGGGCACGATCAACGCCGCGAACGGCCCCCAGGTTCGTATGCGCGACCGGTACCACCGGGGCCCCTCGACGAGCGGAGGGCCGGTCGGTGCGGCCGATGGCGACGGTCGAGCGCCAGGAGGAACAGGGGTGAACGAGGTCACGAGCCTCAGGAGGTTATGGCACGGAAAGCCGCTCGTGGTGGCGATCGGTCCAGGCGGTGACCACGGTCACCGACGGTGGTGTGGTGGCGACGGCGGTCGTCGTCTCGCTCGCGGTGCGCAGCGGCTCGGTGGTGGCAGGTCTCGTGTTCGGGTTGAGCTGCCGCTGTGGTGGTGCGGTCGCCGCCACTCGCCATCGTGATCGTGGTGCTGGCATCGGCTGGGGCGGTGCGCTCGCAACGCGAATGGGCGGGTCTCACCCCCGATGCGCTGGGTGCGTTCGAAGGGTGGGTGCGCCTCGTCGACGATCCGCAGCCGTATCGGTCGAGCACCCGAGTCATCGTCGAGGTCGAGGGCGAACGGTTCGAACTCTGGTCGCGCGGGCGGGCCCAGCAACAGCGGGTGCGTTCGTGGAGGGGTGGCGAGTGGGTGTCGGTGAACGGCGAGCGTCGCCCACTCGACGCCGAGCGAGCCCACCGGGTCGCATGGCAGCACGTCGTCGGCGAGTTCGTCATGACCTGGGCGAGCGACGTCGACGCAGGCGGACCAGTGGCGCGGGCATCCAATCGTGTGCGTGCCACGATCGAGCGTGCCGCTTCGGTGCTTCCCGAGCCCGACGGTGCGCTCTACCGGGGGCTGGTGATCGGCGACGATCGGGATCAGCCGAGGGACATGATCGACCGCTTCCGCGCCAGCGGGCTGTCGCACCTCACTGCGGTGTCGGGACAGAACGTCGCGTTCGTCTTGGCTGCGTGCGGACCGTTGCTGGTGCGGCTGCGGCCGTTTCCTCGCTGGGCGGTGACGGTCGCGGTGGTCGCTTGGTTCGTCGCACTCACACGGTTCGAGCCGTCGATCCTGCGGGCCGGCGTGATGGCGGGGTTGTCGGCAACTGCGTACGCAACGGGCCGCGAGCGAAGTCCGATCCGCATCCTCGCCCTTGCCGTGATCGGGCTGGTGCTGATCGACCCGCTGTTGGTGTGGTCGATCGGATTCTGGCTGTCGGTGGGTGCAACAGCCGGTGTGTGCACGGTGGGGCCGTGGTTGGCGACCCGCCTCCTGGTGTTCGGCCCGCTGGCCCTTCCGCTCGGTGTCACGCTCGGGGCCCAGGCCGGGGTGATCATCCCCAGTGTGCTCGTGTTCGGGCGTCTGCCGCTCGTGAGCGTGGTTGCCAATCTGCTCGCCGTTCCCGTGGCGGGATTCGTGATGCTGTACGGGTTGCCCGCGGGGTTGGTCGCCGGCTCGATTCCGTCGCTCGGCCCGCTGGCGATGTTCCCGGCCCGTCTCGGTACGAGATGGGTCGACACCGTCGCTCGGCTCGGCGCTCGGGTCGAGCCCGACCCACCTTGGACCTGGGTCGGTTGGGGAGTGGTGACCGTCGTCGTCGGGTGGTTGGTTTGTCGTCGGGGTCCCGAGACGCGATAAGAATCGAGGTCTCCATGGTGACCCATCTCCTCAGCGGCAACGACGAATCGGTCCTCCGGTCGGCAGTCCACGAGCTCGTCGACGAACTGGTCGCAGACGGTGACCGCGCCATGATGGTCGACGAGTTCGACAGCGACGAGTACGAACTCCGGATGGTCGTCGATGCGGCGCAGACGCCGGCGTTCCTGACCGACAAGCGGGTGGTCGTGGCCCGTGGAGTCGACCGGTTCAACTCCGACGAGCTGACTCCGCTGATCGCGTACCTGGAGACCCCACTCGACACCTCAGATCTCGTCATCGTGATCAACAGCGGCAGTGTTCCCAAGAAGCTGGGCGACGCGGTGAAGCGGGTCGGCGCGGTGACCAACACCTCGCCGCCATCGCGTGCCAAGGACCGTCAGGCGTGGATCTCCGATCACATCGCTGACGCCGGGCTGAGAATCAAACCGGATGCGGCGGCGCAACTCGGCGCGTGGCTCGGTGAGGACGCGGGCCGCCTCGACGGGATCCTGGCCACCCTCACCAGCACGTACGGGTCCGACCACGTGCTCGCGTACGGCGACATCGAACCGTTCCTCGGTGATGCCGGGGGAGTGCCGCCGTGGGATTTCACCGACGCGATCGACGCAGGCGACACGACCAAGGCGCTCACGCTCCTCGGCCGGATGATGCACGGTGGCAGTCGCCACCCGTTGCAGATCATGGCGATCCTGCACAGCCACTACGCAAACATCGCCAGACTCGATGGAGCGGACGCTCGCAGCGAGCAGGACGCGATGGCGGCGACGGGCATCAAGTCGGCGTTCCCTGCCAAGAAGGCGCTGGCGAACTACCGCCGGCTCGGTCCGGCATCGACCCGGCGGGCGATCGAGCTGTTGGCGGCGGCCGATCTCGATCTGCGCGGCGCCAAGGACCTCGAACCCGAGCTGGTGATGGAAGTCCTCGTCGCTCGCCTCTCCAAACTCCGCCGCTGACCTCGCCGCCGGGCCGGTCGCTGGGGGCAGAGGGGGCGAGGAAGTCGACGAGCCAGCGACGCCCAACAGGGCCCGAAAACCGAAAAGCGCCTGGCTGCTCGCGTTCGGCGCGACAGTCCAGGCGAAATTCGGATGGGAGATGGTCAGCCGGCGGCGTTGACCTTCTTCATCAGGCGGCTCTTCTTGCGAGCGGCTGCGTTCTTGTGGATGACACCCTTCGACGCGGCGGAGTCGATCCGCTTGATGGCGGCCTTCACGGCGTCGTCGCTGTCGTCGGTGCCGAGGGTGGCCTCGACGCGCTTGGTGCGCGTCTTGAGCTCGGCCTTGACCGCCTTGTTGCGCTCGTGGCGCTTGGCGTTGGTGATGTTGCGCTTCTTCTGGCTCTTGATGTTGGCCATGGCCGTGAAACCTTGCTCTCGTGGAGTGAACGTCGTCGAATGGTCTACTCACCGGGGCCCGACGCCCGCGCTGAACAGCCATGGGACTCTATCGGGAGGGCATCCTGAGCGGCAACGTCCCCAGATAGCCTGGGCTCGGTCATGGATCTGGCCCGCATCCGAAACTTCTCCATCATCGCTCACATCGATCACGGGAAGTCGACGCTGTCCGACCGGATCCTCGAGATCACCGGCGCCGTCGATGCGCGTGACATGCGCTCGCAGTATCTCGACTCGATGGACCTCGAACGCGAGCGGGGGATCACCATCAAGGCCCAGAACGTTCGCGTCGACTGGAAGGGGCACACGTTCCACCTGATCGACACGCCGGGCCACGTCGACTTCGGCTACGAAGTGAGCCGCAGCCTGGCCGCGTGCGAGGGTGTGGTGCTCGTGGTCGATGCCGCACAGGGCATCGAGGCGCAGACGCTCGCCAATTGCTATCTGGCGCTCGAGCACGATCTCGAGATCGTCGCGGCGCTGAACAAGATCGACCTTCCTGCGGCCGATCCCGACCGCTACGCCGGTGAGATCGAGACGATCCTGGGCATCCCGGCCGACGAGATCATTCGCATGTCGGCAAAGACCGGCGAGGGTGTGCCGGACCTGCTCGACGCCGTGATCGACCAGATCCCACCTCCGACCGGTGATCCCGATGCGCCGTTGCAGGGGTTGATCTTCGACTCGCAGTTCGACCAGTACCGCGGCGTCGTGTCGAGCATCAGGGTGATGCAGGGCACGATGACGTCCGGCTCGAAGCTGACGTTCATGCAGGCCGGCGCCAATCACGAAGCCATCGAGATCGGTGTCCGGAAGCCGGTCCCGACTCCGGTCGAGCAACTCGGACCCGGCGAGGTCGGCTACCTGATCGCCGGCATCAAGGACGTCGCCGACGCCCGATCCGGTGAGACCGTCACCACGGCGTCGGGCGGGTCTGTCGAAGTGCTGCCCGGCTACCGCGACCCGAAGCCGATGGTGTTCTCCGGTCTCTTCCCGATCGACGGCGACGATTTCGAGAACCTGCGCGAGTCGCTCGAGAAGCTCAAGCTCAACGATGCCTCCATCACCTACACGCCGGAGTCGTCGGGCGCCCTCGGGTTCGGGTTCCGCTGCGGGTTCCTCGGGCTGTTGCACATGGAGATCGTGAAGGAGCGCCTCGAGCGCGAATTCGGCCTTGCGCTCATCGCCACCGCCCCCAGCGTGGAGTACCGCCTCACCCGAACCGACGGCACCACCGAGGCCGTCGACAACCCCGCCGACATGCCCGAGGCGCAGAAGATCGCCGAGATCGAAGAGCCGTTCTTCAAACTGTCGATCATCACGCCCACCGACTACACCGGCACCCTCATGGACCTGTGCCAGACCCGGCGTGGCGAGATGAAGAAGATGGAGTACCTCTCGCCCGAGCGGGTCGAGCTCGTCTACGAGGTGCCGCTCGCCGAGGTCGTCGTCGATTTCTTCGATCAGATGAAGTCGCGCACCAAGGGCTACGCCAGCCTCGACTACGAACTGTCGGGCTACCGCCCGTCACACCTGGTCAAGGTCGACCTGCTCCTCAACGGGTTGCCCGCCGACGCGTTCTCGATGATCGTGCACCGCGACACCGCCTATCAGTACGGGGCGCG
Organism: Ilumatobacteraceae bacterium; assembly: GCA_963716095.1. Taxonomy (GTDB): domain Bacteria; phylum Actinomycetota; class Acidimicrobiia; order Acidimicrobiales; family Ilumatobacteraceae; genus Sva-07. The sequence goes on from CAVQSV010000010.1 coordinate 175,669, forward strand.
GATGTGCGAGAAGCTCAAGGAGCTGATCCCGAGGCAGATGTTCGATGTGCCGATCCAAGCGGCGATCGGTGGCAAGGTGATCGCCCGCGAGACCGTCAAGGCCAAGCGCAAGGACGTGCTCGCCAAGTGCTACGGCGGCGACATCACCCGCAAGCGCAAGCTGCTCGAGAAGCAGAAGGAGGGCAAGAAGAAGATGAAGTCGATCGGCCGGGTCGAGGTGCCCGGCGACGTCTTCATCAATGCCCTCAAACTCGACGACTGAGCTCAGCGGCTCGCGGGTCCGTGCGACAACGGACCGGGCGATCATCGGTCGGGTCGGAGGTCGTCCTCGAGGTATCGCTCGATGGTGGGAGCGATCGCCGTCACCAGGTCGTCGATCGACGCGTCGGCGAGCGCCGGTAGTGGGATCACCAAGCGCAGCAGGGCGAGGCCGGCAAGTTGTGTCGCCACGAGGGCGGCGCGGAACTCGGCGGTTTCGCCGTCGTCGATCCTCGCGGTGAGTGCGCGCAGGACCGTGCTGTCGAGCAGGCCGCTGACGGCGTCGCCGGCATCGGGGTGTGTGCCCGCCACCCGAAGCAAGGCCGTGAGCCGTTCGGCAAGCTCGACGACTGACCCGACCGGCGCAGCGGGGCCGAGTTTGTTCGCGAGCCGGCTGCTGACTGGTCGGGAGACGAACTCGACGACACCAGCGACGGACCGATCATCGTCCACGCGATGCCCGCAGGGCCGAAGTGCCCGAGGTGACGCCATCGAGGAACGATCAGCCGCGTCCACATCGGATGGCGCCGACGACTCCGAACCCGAGACCGCATCGCTCATTCGCCAGGGAGGCGTCTGGACGATCTCGTGGCACCACGAGACGGCAACGCTGCCGCACTTGAAAGGCTTGGCCGACATCGGCGACCCTGATCAGCCGTCGCGACCAGGAGGTTTCCGCTCTGGAACTCGCCGGTGGACCTGCAGTGTCCGGCGTCGCTACCGACGCGATGGCCGATCTGCAGTCGCTCGAGGCCTATCGGCGGAGGCTCGACGATCTCGATGCGGAGATCGATGCCGCCGACCGCGATGCCGACCTCGGAAGGACCGAACTACTCGACGCCGAACGCCAGCAACTTCTCGCCGAGCTGCGACGGGTCACCGGTCTCGGCGGCCGGATTCGATCGAACCCCAACGATCCAGCCGAGCGAGCGCGCAAGGCCGTGAGCGGTCGCATCCGCGACGCAATCGGGCGACTCGCTGAGATCACGCCAGGTCTCGCGGCCCACTTGGATCGTTCGATCCGTACCGGGCTGCGGTGCTCGTACTCACCCTCGAGTCACGACAAGCAGATGCAATGGAAGATCGAGATGTGATGCAGCGGTCATGCGGGCCCCGACTTCATCCGCCACCGTGTTCATGAATCACCGGCGCGCGCTCCGTGTTCGGCCTCCGGCGAACTGTGGGACGTCAGACTGCCGATCGGGTAGCGCATGATCCCGCCTCGCCCAAGGGCGCGAGCCGTCCGAGATCGGCGCGTATTCGCTCGGCCAAGCGCGCGAGAATGTGCGAGCGGCGAACGATCGAGTCGAGTCGATCGTCGCTGCCGGATCTGTTCGGCCGGATTGCCCTGGCGGTGGAGTGGAACTCAGCGGTGACGCTCGTCTACCGCGTCAAGGGTTCTCGCCAGCCCAGACTTGGGCGACTCGTACGGGATCGAACAGCAGCTCGCACGGGATGCCGTTGCCGTCGACGTCCATCCGGGCCGGCTGCCCTTCGAGGAACCAGTAGGCGAGAACGAGGGTGTAGGCGTCAATCGGCTTTCCGAGCCACGGATCGGCGAGGAATTCTCGACACAGCAGCCCTGGTGCCGTGACGAAGGGCATCTCCGGGTAGTCAGAGCCGCCCCAGGCCGCAGTGGTGCCGATGTCGTCGAGAACGATCAGACCGAGATCACCGACGTCGGCTGGCGGCTCGGTTCGAATCGTGCACAGGAACACGTCACCACGCTGAACGGTCGTGTCGAGCGGCACGGGGTCAGAGACGAACGGCGTCTCGAAGGGCGGCTGCTCATCCTTCGGGCGGGTGTAGCAGCTCTCGATCGCATACTCGGCGAAGCCTCCTTCCGACCCCCTTGTCTCGTACGGCTGCACGATCTGCCGCAGCGTTGCCGCTTCTACCGGATCAGTGGCAGGCGCTGCTGTCATCGGTGCGGTTGACAGTGGTGCGGTGCTCTCGGCTGAGGTTTCTGGTGTCGGTGACGATGCCGTCGGCGACTCGACCGGAGTGACCGGCGTCGTATTCGTCGACGTCGTTGTCGGCGCCGTGGTGTCATCAGAAGTGCAGGCAGTCAGACACAACAGCACCGCTGCAGCCACTGCAAGTTCGCGCGATTTCATCGTTCATGTCTCCACCGTCAGCCTCTCGCTTGTTCCGAGACGGGAGAAGGGGAGAACGACCCGTTGCGCGCCTGCGAACCGTCATTGGTCACTTGCGGTTGAGCGACCTGCGGCGGATGGTGAGGGTGGAGGTGAGTTGTGATGCGGAGCCAGCGGGTACCGGTTGTGGCGGTGGCGCTGTTGCTGGCCGCCAGTGGTGGTGATGGGGGCGACTCGCGACCGGTCGCCGACCCGATTACGCCGCCCTCGACGTCCACGACGAGTGAACCGGTCGTGCCCGATACGACTTCGGCGCCCACGGTCGTCACCACGGTCGAAACGCCTCCCTCGGACGATGTGATGGTGCTGCGCCCTGACGGCCTGGGCCCAGTCGACTTCGGCACCCCAGCCGAGGAAGCGATCGCTGAGCTGACTGACGTTCTTGGTGCCCCTGATCGTGTCGAGCCGATCGGACCGGGTGGTGAGTGCGTCGAAGGGGCGGGCTGGCTCGAGTGCGTTCGAGCACTACGCATCGTCGACGGCGGGCAGCTGGCCGTCTGGGGCAGCTACGGCCTCGAGGTCGCATTGGTCGACACGCATCGCGATGTCTGGCCGCAAGAGCAGACGCCGCTGCAGTTCGGGGACTGGCACGCCACCGCCGCGCCGGGCGATGCTCGCCTCGTCACCGACGGGGGCTTGTATCCCGGTATGACCGTCGGTGAACTCCGAGCGGCGGCGCCGGGGGTCGAGTTCACCTACAACGAAGGGCTCCTCGACAGCTACTCCGTCACCTTCGGAGCGAGCGGTGGGTATTGGGGTCGACTGGATTGGATTCCCGACGACGACCGACATCGAAGGGTCTGACGTCGCAGCAATACAGGAAGCGCTCAACGACCAGGGCGCCGACCTCATCGCCGATGGTGAGTGGGGACCAAACACCGAGGCCGCCTGGCTCGCATTTCTGACCGATCATGACATCGAACCGTTCAGTCCGCAGTTGTGGCTCACTCCCGAGATCGGTCAGCAACTCGGTCTGCCTCCCGACGACGTCATCGTCGCCACACTTGAACCTCGCCCCGCCGCCGAAACCGTCGCAGTCCCACTTCCCATCCTTCGACCAAGCGGGCTCGACCGCTTCGACTTCGGCGAACCCGCCGCCGACCTCGTCCCTGAACTCGCCGCCCTGCTCGGCCCACCCACGGAGGACACGTCTGACACGCCCGACGGGCCCGGGCAGTTCGAGTACCTCCCGGGAGGGTTCCATGCCGCGTATGAGTTGCGCACCGTCACGTGGGATGCACCAGATTTCCAGATTGTGCTCAGCGACGTTCCCTACCGTGGCGACCGGTATGACGCGCCGACACCTGGGGTGCTCACCCTCATGACCTGGGTGACGACGAGCCCACGGTTCCGGCTCGACTCGGGAGTGGGCGTCGGCTCGACCGTGGCCGAACTCAAGTCCGGCCACCCAGATGTCCGATTCGGGACCTACTCGGTGTGCGAGGACCCATACGACCCGGCGTCATTCGAATGGCCCTGGCTTCACGGGGTTCTCGACTGGGACTGGATCAGCGACCTCCAGCGGGCACTCAACGAGCGCGGCGCCGAGCTCGCCGTCGATGGGGAGTACGGACCCCGGACTGCCGCTGCCGTCGAGGAACTCCAGAACGACCTCGGTCTCGACGGCGGCAATGGCTGGATTGGACCCGAGAGCATCGACGCGCTCGAACTCGACGAGCCCGACAGCGCACGTATCACGCTGCTCCTCGGGGGAAGCCAGGGAACCTGCTGACAGTCGCCGACCCGCGCCACAGTGCCGGCGAAGCGTGGGAGCTCCGACTGCCAATTGAGCAGCGCACAATCCCACCTTGTCGAGGCAGACGCGGCCCGATCGAGATCGGCACGATAAGTCGGCAGACCCCGCTCAAGATTGACAATCCCATCGGGACGATGCATCGGCCTGCGGTCAGAGCGCCAAGTGGAGCCGGAGTGCTTCGTCGAGTTCGGCACGCAGTGGGCCGTCGAGCGTGCCGACCAGCGCTCCGATGCGCTCGACATCGACTGATCGAACTTGCTCGGCCAGAGCTTTCGAGTCGCGTGGCGGCCCGGTTGCATCCGCGCCGAGCAGGACCTGGAACGGGTAGATGTTGGCGGTGTTCGAGGTCACTGGTACGACGGTGATCACGCCTCGCCCGAGGCGTTCTTCGGTCGTGTTCGCTCCATCGTTGCTGACGACGACTGCTGGGCGGTACTTGTTTGCTTCCGCATTGCGTGAGGGGTCGAGGTCGACCATGCGGATCTCGCCTCGTCTCATCAGGCGACGCCGTCGCTGACGACCGTTTCCCAATCAGCTGAATCGTCGTCCGTGGCCCACTCTGCCCATGCCTGCTCGTAGGCGGCGCCGAGTCCGGACGAGCGGAGAAGACGGATCGCTTTGTGGACAGCGGCCGATCGTGACGCCATGCCGTTGCTCGCGGCGTGGTCATCCAGGAACTCGATGTCTTCATCTGGCAGGGAAACACTGACCCTCATACCAGCGTCCCACCAGTGGGAGCACCTTGAGGTGGTTGCAGCGCATATCAACGTCTGCGCAGGCACCCTCAACCCGAGTAGATCGGCACATCGGCGAGCGATCAGGCGCTCGAGAACGCGCGTGTCCGGGCAGCTGGGGAACGACAACCGGCGCACCAGGACCGTTGGGAGATCCGATCTCGACGAGGACCCCTTGTGTGAGCGACGAACACGTTGCGCGGCAGGCTGCACTCGCTCTGCTCATCGTTGTTGGAACGTTCCTGTTGCTGGGCGCCGTGCCCACGTTTCACTCTTGGCGCCGTCTTCGGACTGCCACTGCTCCTTGTCACGGTGCCACCCGCGGCACTTGCCTGGCGGGTACGAACTACCCCGTCAGGCAGCGTGCGGCTCGGAAGGTTCGCCATCGCCATCGCCAGCGTCGCAGGCGCCCTCACACTCGCGACCATCGCGGCAGCTGCAGTTGGGCTCGACGATCTCGATACATCACTGCAGTGGGGACTGCTCGCTGTGGCGGTCGCACGATCTGTCGCAGCTTGGACGGTCGCGTTCACGGCTCGAATACTCAATGCCGCCCGGTAGGCGGGCCACGCATATCAACGAGCCGATCCAGCAGTCGAACCCGCTCGCGAACGGCACCTCGGCGCTCGGCCACCTGCTCGAGATCGTGCGGGTCGAGGATGATGGGGTCGCGGGCCGCGACTCGAGGCTGGCCGGTGGGGTGACGGATGGGAGTGTCGCCCGTCGTGTGCGACGTGTGAGGACCAACGGTCCTAGTTGCGCACTCCGGCCAGGTCGAGACTGTGGCCATGGGTATTGCCAGACAGGCGAAGGTGGCCAGCACTGAGAGGACGACGAACCTCCAGGTCGCGGTAGCGGGTGATCTGTCGCTCGACGACATGGAGTCCGTGCTCCTCGAGGTGGCCACGAACCTGGGCATGTATTTCTCTCGCATCACGATTCTGGGAACGCGGCGTTACCCCGGCAACCGTCATTGGCATCTGAAGCAGGACCCACGGAGAACAGGCTGCCTCGATGTCACGTATTGGCCGAGTGGTCCGCTGATGTGGATTTCAATGCGTCAGTACGAGCCGGAGTGGGTTCACGAAGCCGGCCGTCGGCTCGGGTCTGAACTCGAAGAACGCCTTGCCACCAGCTGACGTCGATGCACAGCGCGGCGTAGCTGGTCACGGGGCGGTGAGGCGTCGGGAGAGGGCTCCAGGCGCTCAGAACGTTCACCGAGACAACTCCACCGAACTGCGCGAGAACGGCACGTCCGCGAGCGGTCGCCTGCTCCTGATTGTGCGGATAGGGGTGGCTCGGGGGTGGGTGAGCGCCGGACGGTTCGAGTACGTCTGTGGCGAGGTGTCCGGAGTGCAGCAGGACTGCAGAGCGTGTGTTGTGGGGAACAGGGGGCCTGCGTGGTCCGGGAAGAAATTCTCATCCAGGATGGTTGACCGCACCGAAGAACAGATGTCTCCCCCCAAGACATTGTGTCTCCCAGACACGTTCTCGACGCCCGGCCGCCTCCCCCCAGCAGGCCGGGCGTCGAAAGTCTTCCGGCCGATCCGCCCTCCGCAGTCGGCCCTGGTCACGCACTCGACGACCGGCGACCCTGGCGGGCCTGATCGGCACGTACGCGATCGGCCACCCGCTCCTCAATGTGCCGGCCACGGCAGCCGCGGTGCGAGCGATCGCGTGTGCCGGATCCAGGACGGGTCTGAAGCGCCACAACTCTGGCACGAACGCATGCCGCGCCAGGATTGTGCGCTGCGCTGCTTGGGTCGGATGCGGCGCGACTCCCTACGGCCCAGCGGGTGCGGGGCGGGTGTTGTCGAATGCCCACAACTCGAGGGTCACTAGATTCTGTCAGATCCCTCTCCGGCAGAATTGCGCTCGACCTGCGTCCGTCGCGCACAAGAGGCCGACCGGGCACTGCGCGAACGCCGAGCAGTTCCCGCGCTGCAGCTCGGCGGTGTCTGACCTCGCCGATGGTTCTTGACCGAACTCGACGCTCAGCTCGGCGAAGCACGCGGCCCCAACGGGGAACCGTCGGCGAGCGACTTCCTTCTTGTTGATCGAGCTCCCGGTTCTTGCCGAAGCGTTCGCCGAACGCTTCGATGAGCTGCTGCGCCTCTACCCCGAGCAAGACGACTACCGCTACCTCGTCGCCGGTGGCCGTCTCGTGTACGCAGTGGTCGTCGTCGGGCAACGAACCGACGGCGATTCGATCTCGCTGTCCGGTATCGAGATCGACCTGAGCGGATCTCGATAGCCGCACGTAACGCGATCACCCATCACGGGTGTGCACGACCGTTGATCTCGGCCGGTCCGCTATTCGGTGCGAGTTCTGTCTGCAGTGTTGACCTCGGCGAATGGCCACGACGTGTGGACCCAGGTCACGGCCGCGTCCGTGGCGGTCGGGGGCGATTCGCGGCTCAAGAAGTCGGTTGGCAGGTCGGGGCAGTTCTCCGATGCGAACTCCTCCACAGCCGTGCTCGCTTCGTCGATGTTGCTCGCGAGTGCGATCAAGTCCGTCATGTCGCCCGGAGCGACAGCCGCCACCGCCAGATTGCCACCCATGCGGGTCGGCTCCACGGGGTTCGGTCGTGCGATCATGCGATCGACCGGCAACGATGGGCGGTTGATGTCGTCGACGTTCCGCTCGCTGAAGTACTACAACGCGCGGTTGTTCTTCTCCGGGCTCGCCGTGTCGAACGTCGGAACGTGGTTGCAGATGACGGCGATGTCGCTCCTCGTGTACCGCCTGACCGGGGAAGCGACTGCGGTCGGCATCACCCTGGCGTTGCAGATGCTCCCGATGCTCCTGCTCGGTGCCTGGGCCGGGGTGATCGCCGACGGACGTGACCGTCGCACGATGGCGATCGTCACACAGAGCGCCTTGGCTGCGCAGGCGCTGATGTTGGGCGCCATCGACCTCGCTGGATGGGCCAACTTGTCGATGGTCTACGCGTTGTCGCTGCTCCTCGGCGTCGTCAATGCGTTCGACAACCCAGCGCGGCGAGGTCTGGTGACCGAACTGGTCCCGACGATCGACATTCCCAATGCGACGTCGTTGAACACGGCCGTGATGACCGGTTCGCGCATCTTCGGCCCGGCCCTCGCCGGTGTGCTGGTCGCCACGATCGGCACGGCGTGGTGCTTCATCCTCAACGGTGTCACCTTCTTCGCGATCATCTTCTCGCTGGTCGCAATTCGCCGCGACGAGATGTTCCCGACCGCACGGCGCCCCAAGGGGGGCAAACCGATCCGAGAGGCGCTGGGTTTCGTGGTCGGGCACCGCGACCTGCTGATCATCTATTCGCTGTTGGTGATCGTCTCGATGGTGGCGTTCAACCAGGCAACGGTGTTCCCGAAGCTGGCCGACGTGCGCTGGGGCGACGAGAACGCCTATGGGTTCCTCCTCGCAGTGATGTCGTTCGGGTCGTTGACCGGGTCGCTGCTGACGGCTCGACAACACGTGGTGACCATGCGATGGTTCTTCGGGGCGATCGTGGTGATGGCGCTCGCAGGGTTCGGGCTGGCCTGGGCGCCGAACCTCTGGGTCGCGTATGCGTGGTGCGTACCGTTCGGTCTCGGCGGCGCCGCGTTCGTCACCGGCGCCAATGCGATCACCCAGCAGGAGTGCCCACCCGACATGCGCAGCCGACTGCTGGCGCTGCAGGCGGTTGCGTTCCTCGGCTCGACCCCGATCGGAGGGCCGATCACCGGGCTGATCGCCGACAACATCTCCGCGGAGTGGGCGTTGGCGTACAGCAGCGTGATCAGCCTGGTCTGCGTCGGGGTCGCGAGCGCTCTACTGGCGGGCAGGGAGCCGCGCGCGATCGCGAGCCGACACTCAGCCCCCACCGCCTGATCGCGGCTGCTGCGTCCGACGTTGGTGCTCACAGCGTGACTGTCTGGAACGTTGGGCGGTAGACGTCGAGTGGCTCGCCGTCTCTGCATCCGTTCCACCGGTTGTGGCTGATCGACCAGATGTGAGCGCCGCTGGGATCGGTCCACGGCAGCCATGCGGCGAAGTAGGTGTTGCACTTCCAGAGTTCGCACTTGCGGGTCTCCTCGACCGAGAGGACGTGGCGGAACGGTCCCTGCGGGGCGTCGGCGACTCCGAACTCGATCGTCGTGCCCCACCAGTCCTCGCGCTTCTCCACGAGGAGGAATCGGTCGCCGTCGAATCGGACTTGTGCGGGGTTGTTGCCCGACACGACGAACGACTCGTCGACGACGGGTTGCGCGAGTGTCGTGATCGTTCGACCAGCCGCTGCCGTTCCAGTACTCGCGCGGGCCGTCGAACGAGCCGACCGGGACCCGTGCGAGCTTGACGTGTTCGGCGCACGCGTCGAAGCCGAGCGGCGGCTCGAATCCGAACTGCCGGTAACAGTGCGAGTAGAGGTAGGTGTGCGACTCATCGCTGGTCACGGCCCATCCGTACAGGTCGGTACCGGTGGGTGGTTCGTCGACGACGGAGACCACCTCGAGCGTCGTGCCGTCGAGCACCACCCGTCGCAGCCGGGTCGGTTCGGTGCGGCCGAGGTAGCTCTCTGCCCCGCTCGTTCATCTGGGCGACGAACAGGTGGACGCTGCCGTCGGACGCCTGACCACCGTCGAGGATCCAGTGCCACTGGTGCATGTGGACCGTCGTGTCGGCGAACAGCCAGGAGCGGGCGCCGTCGTTGAGCAGTGTGAAGCACCGTCCCGACTGGAGGACTCCGACGTTGTGCACCAGCGTGCCGGAGATGAACGCATCCTGGAACGTCCACAGCACTCGGGCGTCGTCGAGCCGGAGCGCTCGTTGGTAGTCGGCGCCCTGGAGCGCGCCGATCGGTTCGGAGAAGAACGTCGGTGAGGTCGTCGGCGCCGAGCCCCTCGGCGCAGTGGTCGCCCACGTCTGGTGAGGTGATCGGTGTCGAACGGGTCGGGGATCGGCGCCGGGGTCACGGTGGTGGTCGGAGTGACGGTGGTCGGTACTGACGGTGGTGGTCGGTGTGAGCGGTGCGTCGTGGGGGAGGTCTCGGTCGACGCCACGAAGCTCACGGGAGCGTCGGTGTCCGGGCCCAGCTGATCCGCGACCCGCTCGGCTGTCGCCACCCGGGCGTTCGGAGCCGACGGGGCAACGCCGACTCGGCTGGACCGGCCAGGCCGATGGCGATGAGGACCGCCAGGATCGGCGAGCCCGGCGGAACCGGGGTGAGCGTTGGTGGCGGTTGTTGGTGTCGGACATCGGCGGATACCTCTCGGGCTGCATCCGGTGCTGAGCCGACCCGGCAGCCCGTTGAGGGCCGGCACGAGCCGACGGTGCGATCGGCCGGGTTACGCCAGGTGTCGCAGCGACGGCTCGATCGGAGTGCCGACGTCGGCGTCGCAGGGCGGCCGGGGATCGCCGAGCAATATCCCTGAACAGGGCGAACGCGAGCTCGGTTACGGTGTTGCCCAGCTGTAACCGCGTGCCGTCACGGGTGAGCTCATGCGGACCTACGCGACATGGACGTCTCCGTACTCGGATCGGTGAGCGGCATCATGCGGAACGGCGCCGAGGTGGCGCTCGGACCACGTGTGCGACGACTGCTTCGCTCGTCTGATCGTCGACCACGACCGTGATGGTGTCGTCGAGTCACGCTTGATCGAAGCCGATGCTGGAACGATGATCCGACCGAACGGAGCGGAACGCTCGCATTGAAGACCTACGTGTCCCGCGTCCGCGAACGGTCGATCGACCCGGACGGGGGGAGCGCATCGTGCACCGTGACCCGGGATACAGTTGCTCTCGTTGAACGGCGTGTTCACTCGACAGCGATGCGTTCGAGTCTCGAACTCGACGACGCGACCCAGGCGCTGCAGGGTCGTTGACCCCGAACGGGCGCTGCGCGTTGCTGGAATCGAGCGCTCGAGTCGCTGGGGAGGAGAGCCCGTACGCAGAGTTCGCCGACGAGGAGTGGGCGATTCCCGAAGTGGTGCGCCTCGGCGAACGTCACGTCGAAGCGCGCGAGTTGCTGGTCGAAGCGCTCCTGGGCGGTCGGTGACACCGACCGTGCGATCGCATCGGTCAAGTCGCTGGTCAGTTCGACGAACCCACTGCGCGAGCGTCCACGGGAACTGCTCATGCGGGCGCTGTACGTGTCCGGTCGCCAACCGGAGGCGCTGCGCGAATTCCGTTCGTTCAGACGCATGCTGGCCGACGACCTCGGGCTCGATCCGTCACCGAGCGCTCACCGAGCTCGAAGGGCGAATCGCCGCCGGTGACAGTGCGGTCGACGGCGTCCATCGACCGCTGCGGGGCTACGAGTTGAAAGAGCGCATCGGGAGCGGAGCGTTCGCGGTCGTGCACCGCGCGGTGCAGCCGGGGGTCGGGCGGGACGTGGCGGTGAAGATCATCCGGACGCCGGTCGCCGACGATCCGGGGTTCATCCGGAGCTTCGAGCACGAGGCTCGGGTCGTTGCCTCGGTCGAGCATCCTCACGTCGTACCGCTCTACGACTACTGGCGCGAGCCGGGGGTGGCGTGCCTCGTGATGCGTCTGATGCGCGGCGGCAGCGTCGCGGACCGGATTGCGGCACACGGAGCGATGTCGCTGTCGGCGGTTGCCGACGTGCTCCGCGACATCGGGCCGGCCCTCGAGGCGGCCCATCGCGCCGGGGTGGTGCACCGCGACGTTCGGCCGGCCAATCTGCTCCTCGACGAAGACGGTGCTTCCTATCTGTCGGACTTCGGGATCGCCCTCGCTGACTCGGCGCCGGTGGGCGAGGTGACGGTCGCCGGCGGCTACGCATCACCGGAGTTCCTCCGTGGCCAGCCGACCACGGCGGCCACCGACGTGTACGGGCTGGGCGCGACGGTGTACGAGATGGTGACCGGCGTGCCACCGTTCGACGACCGCCGCAGCACCGAGCTGAGTTCGTGAGCCGGCAGCTCCACGACGCGCTTCGGCCCGTCGGCGATGTGCACCCCGGGCTCCCCGAGGCGCTGGATGCGGTGCTCGGCCGAGCGACGGCCAAGTCGGCAGACGATCGGTATCCGACGGTCGGTTCCCTCGTCGCCGATCTGCTCGCGGTGCTCGACCCGGAACCCGGCCGGGAGCCCGTGCCTCCTGCACGGCGCGTGTCCGGTGACGGTGATCTGAACCCGTACGTCGGTCTTCACGCATTCGGCGAGACCGACGTCGGCGCGCTTTCACGGTCGTGCCGAACTGGTCGGCGACGTGATCGACCGCCTCGCCGATCTGCCGTTCGTCGCCGTTGTCGGTGCTTCGGGTTCTGGGAAGTCGTCGGTCGTGCGTGCCGGGGCTGCTCGCTCTGCGTCGCGGGCGCCATCGACGGCTCGGCACTGTGGTTCGTGACGACGATGGTGCCCGGGATCGACCCGATCGCATCGACTCGAGGCCTCACTGCTGAGGGTGGCGGTCAACCCGCCGGAGTCGCTCCGAGCGCAGCTGGGCGAGCCCGGTGGCTTGCTCCGAGCGGTACGACGAGTACTCCCCGACGACGAGACCGTCCTGCTCGTGGTCGTCGATCAACTCGAGGAGCTGTTCACCCTGACGTCGAGCAGACGATGAACGCGAGCGCTTCCTCACGGAGCTCGCCGCAGCGATCGAGGCGCCGTCGTCGCCGCTGCGAGTCGTCGGCAACGCTGCGCGCCGACCACTATGACGGCCCGCTGTCGAACGGTGCCTTCGCCAAGTTGGTGTCGGACGGGACGGTGACCGTGCGACCGCTCGACATCCCGCTGAACTGGAGGAAGCGATCGTGCAGCCCGCCCGGTCGGTCGATGTCGAGGTCGAGCCGGCACTGGTCGCGACGACGTGGTGACCCGGGGCGCCGTACAGCGATCGATCGCCACCGAGCCCCGCTTGTCTCGGATCATCCGTGGTCCGTCCAGCGACGAATTCGTCTGGCTGGCCGACAACGGGGCGGTCGCGATCACCTCGTCGCCGGACGGTGAGCTGACCTGGATCGACATCGAGACCGGCCAGCCGTCGGGTCCGAGGTACGCCACCGATCGATTCGTCGACTACGTCCGCATCTCCGACAACGGTTTGGTCGCGGTCGGCGACGGGCAGGGGGTCGTGACGGTGCTGCGATCCGATACGTCGGGCGTCGAGGTCGTCGGCGAGTTCGAGGGGTGGGTACAGGACTTCGCCGGGAACTCCCTCGCGCTCGGCACCGACGCGAGTGTGGAGTTTCTCGACGTGGTGACCGGGTCGATCACAGCAGAGGTGCCGTGGGACCAACCGGGAAATCTGTGGGTCGAGTTCGCGCCCGGCGGAGCGACCGCGACGGTGTCGTACACACCACTCGATGCCCGTCTCGACGAAGGCTTTCGAACCGATGTGCTCGACGTCGCCACCGGTGACGTGAGTGCATCGTTCACGGAGCTGTACGAGGTGACCGCGGCCGGGCTGTCAGCCGACGGCTCGCTCGTCACGGGCTACACCAACGGCGACATCGTCGTCCGCGACCTCACGGCGGACGATCCTGCAGCGTCGGCCATCAGGCGCCTGGCGCACCGTCGAGCCGTCACCGCGATCGGGGTCGCCCCCGGTGGCAGATTCAGCAGTGCCGGTGGCGATCGGACCATACGGTTCTGGACCGATGCTGCCGAGGGCACCGGCGACTCCACCCGAATCCCCGGTCAAGTCGGCGCTCTCGCCGTCGACGACGCGGGGCGGACCGTCGCCGGTCAGGAGAGCGGCGCCGTCTTCGTCTACGAGGAGGCGTCGCGACGGATCGTGGATTCCCAGATCGACGACACGTCGTTCGGGCTCTGGCTCGATCGAGGGTCGGCTTACGCGACGGGGTCGACCGACGATCGACTCGACCTGGTCCTGATCGATCTGGAGCAGCCTGATCAACAACGGCTGCTCGGACTTCCAGCGGTGCACTCCGAGCAAGGGTTCGGTTGGGTCTTCAGCGGCGACGGGAACCGAGTGCTGACCTGGGACGACAAAGTGGGTCCCGGCCCTGATGGCACCTTGGCCGTGTTGTCGGTCGACGGCTCGGAAGCGGCCGGCTGGCCCGAGGAGCAGTTCATCGAACCGTTCGAGGTGGAGATCGTCGAGGTCGCCCCACGACTGGACCAGACGGGGTCGCGGTTGTTGCTCGTAGTTCGCGACGTCGACCAGACGTGGCGGGCGGCGTGGTTCGACGCCCGCACCGGCGAGCTGCTCGACGGGCCCAGTGAGGTGCCATCCGGTCTGCCGCTGCCGTTGGATGACGGAAGGGTGATCCAATCCTCCTACCTCTCGCCGATGGCGCTGCTACCGGCAAACCTGTCGGGCGAGCCGATCGTGATCGAGGGTCTCGACCGGTTCGAGGCCCAGGATCACCTCCCGGGAACCGATCTGGTGGTCGCCGGACAGGCAGATGGTGACCTGGTGGTGGTCGACGTGAGGACCGGAGACATCGTCACACTCGACCGGGTGGCGTCGGCGCGTCCGCTCGCCTCGTTCTCGCCCGACGGTTCGATGATCGCCGTCGTGTCGGCGGCTGAGGGTGTGCAGCTGTTCGAGACCGCCACCGGCCGCAAGATCGGTGTGCCCATGGTGCCGGCCGGCCAGGCGGCTGGCGCAAGGCCGGGGATCGAGTGGGCACCCGACGGGAAGGGTGTCTGGATCACCCCATCGGGCGGCCCGGTGCGCTTCGTCGCCGATCTGGAGGGATGGCGCACCATCGCCTGCGAGACCGCTGGGCGCGAGCTCACGGCGGAGGAGTGGCGGATGCTGATCTCCGAGACGGAACCGCAGGTTGCTGCCTGCTCGTAGTCGCGGCGGGCGCACGACGGGTCGTTCTGTTGGAGGGCCGAGGTTCGTGATGGCATCGAGCGCGACAAGCTGGAGACCATGAGGCGTCGAAGTCGCGCAGTGATCACGGCGTGTGTCGTCGGTGCGCTCGTCGCTCCGGTGGTCTTCGACCGGGACGGATTCCCGCTGTCGACGTACCCCATGTACTCCAGAACACGAGGCGACGCCGTCACCCTTGCGACTGCGCAGGCGGTCGATGCCGACGGCACGACCTCGACGCTGACGCTCGCGGTGATCGGCGACAGCGACGATCCGCTCGTCGTGGCCGGGGAGCTGCGCGATGCGATACGCGCCGGGAACTCCGATCGGCGATGTCTCGAGATCGCCGAGCGCGCTGCGGGATGGGACGGTTTGCCGGGCAGCACCGTGACGATCGAGGTCGCCACCGAGCGACACGATGTGGTCGCACGGGTCGAGGGCGGCCAGAGCCTGCTCGAGCGGACCGTGCACGCCTCGTGCGAGGTGCCGTCGTGATCGCTGTGGCGAACGACGAGCCGACCACGACGAGATCGTGGCCGGTGATCGACGCGGTGGCTCCGCCGGAACGGCTGGCGATGCTCCGCATCCTGACGGGAGCGTTCGCGCTCGTGTACCTGCTCGTGCGGCTGCCCGTCTTTGTCCAGTTGGCCGACCGTCGCAACGGCTTCGACGGCGTCGGGCTGGCAGCACTGCTCGATGGTCCCGTGGCCGGCGGGGTGGTCGACCTGGTGATCGCCGTGTCGGTCCTCGCCGGGGCGGGCTTCGTGCTCGGGTGGCGGTACCGGCTGACGGGCCCGCTGTTCGCGTTTGGGATGCTTGCGCTCGGGTCGTATCGGGGCTCGTGGGGGCAGCTCCTCCACTTCGAGAACTTGATGGTCCTGTATCTGTTGCTCGTCGGGCTGGCGCCCGCAGCCGACGTGTGGTCGCTCGACGCTCGCAGACGAACGCAGGCGGACTCCCCGCCGACCGAGGCGTCGACGAGATACGGCTGGCCGATCGCGTTGGCGTCGCTCGTCTTGGTGGTCACCTACGCGATCGCCGGGGTCGCCAAGCTCCGCTACGGCGGCCTCGACTGGGTGTTCGGCGACACACTGCGCAATCACGTCGCGTACGCCGCGGCACGGCTGGACCTTCTCGGGGGTGCGCCGTCGCCCTTCGCTGAGCTCGGAGTGCGTCTCGAATGGGTGTGGCCCTTCGCTGCCGCTGCCACGATTGTCGTCGAGCTGGCAGCGCCCCTCGCGCTGCTCGGCGGGCGGATCCGGACCGCGTGGGTGATCGCCACGTGGCTGATGCACGTGGGGATCCTGGCGTTCATGTTGATCGGATTCCCGATGCCGTTGTTTCTCGTCGCCTTCGCCCCGCTCTACCGGATCGAGCGGCTCTGGACGCGCCGCCCGTCCTGGGTGCGCCGGTCGTCGTCGACTCAGCCGGCCAGTGCGCGCTGAGCGGCCTCGGCGACGGTTCGACCCCAAGTGGTTGCGCGTTCGGCCTCGCCCGCTTCGAGGTGGTTCGACTTCTCGACGAAGAAGCTCTCGCCGTCGACGACGAGGTCGAAGCCGTGCGAACGCAGCCGCTTGGTGATGCCCTTCGATGCCTGTCCGGTCAGCAACGTCGAGCCGTGCACGCGGGTGTCGAACGCAGCCGCGAGTCGGTCGGCGCCGGCGTCGTCGGCGAGCTGTCCGAACCAGTCGCGCAGGCCGTCGCCGTAGGCGTCGGGGTCGAGGTCGAGGTCGTCGTCCTTCGCTGCCATGTCCTCTGCGCCGGCCCGACTTCGCTGGCTCGACATCCCGTGGACGTGGGTGGGGCCGCCGATGACGATCAGATCGGCAGCTGCGACGGTCTCGGGCGTTGCGTCGTGCACCGAGACGACCTCGGTGGTGGCAGCGGTGTCGATCCCTTCGGCGATGTGTTGTGCGACCGCGTGGGTGTTGCCGAACATCGATTCGTAGACGATCAACGCACGCATGGCAGCCTCCTCCCGCCCGGGCCTTCCGAGCTCTCACGTCGATCATCTCGCTGCGGACCCACCCAGCACACGGGTCCTTGGTCAGTGTCTGGCCCGAGTTCCGAGAGTCGGACGGTCGGGTCGACGTGGTCGGTCATACTGGACTGATGCCGGCCACGACGGATCAACTCGATTCCGCTATCGATCACATCGCGCGGGCACCGTCGAGCGTCGGCCGCGTCGAACTGGTCGTCGCCCGACCTTCCACGGGTGAGCGGATCGTGCTCGACGACGCGAAACTGGAGCCTGGGGTCGGCCTCGTCGGGGACAACTACGTGGAGCGAGGCAGCTCGAAGCCTGGTGGTGGTCCGGCCGACCCGCTGGGTGAGTTGAACCTGATGTCAGCCCGGGCGCTCGAGGCCGTCGCCGGGCCGGACCGCTCCAACTGGCCGCCCGCAGGCGATCAGCTGATCGTCGATTTCGACCTCGCGGAGGCCAACTGCCCGGCAGGCACCCGGCTCACGGTCGGCGGAGCCCTGATCGAAGTGACGACGAAGCCGCACAACGGCTGTGCCAAGTTCGCCGACCGCTACGGCATCGACGCCGCACGCTGGATCAACTCCCGCAAGGACCTCCGTCTCCGCGGGATCTGTGCAGTGGTCGTCGAGTCCGGCACCGTCCGCCCCGGCGACTCGATCAGCTTGGCCTGACGGTCTGCCGGAGCATCTCAGCCGTTCGCGACCACGAACTCGCGTAGCAGTCGCATTGCCCGTTCCGGCTCGTCACGGAACACCCCGTGCCCGCTGTTGGCGAACCGCTCGAACTGGACGAGTTCGGTCGGGAGCGCAGCGACGATCTCCTCCGAACCGGAGATCGGGGTCACCGGGTCGTGTTCGCCGCCGAGCACCAGCACCGGGCATCTGGCGGCTGCGAGGTCGTCGGCGAAGTCGAACGTCCGGTTCTCGCCGTCGTTCCAATGCGCGAACAGCTCCGTGTTGCGAACGGGCTCGATCGCAGTGAACAGGTTCCCGGGTTGCTGGGTGTAGAGCGGGCCACACACCTCGAGGTATCGATCCCGGTTGTCGGCATTCGGGTTGGTCCAGAATGCGGCGGCGACCTCGGCGACCTCGTCGCCGCCGAGGCGGCGGAAGGCCTCGACCGATGCCTCCGTGCTCCAGCGGCGAAGCGTCGAGCCCAGCACCACGCCTGCCGCATGGTCGGGGTGGCGGCTCAGGTAGCGCTGGGCGACGAAGCCGCCGAAGGAGTTGCCGAGCACGATCGGCTTCTCGATCCCCAATGCGTCGCACAACCGCACGACGTCGTCCGCCCACGTGTCGAGGTTCCATTCGTCGGGTGCTTCGCCGGTCGCTGCGCCCGTTGCCGCGGTGGTCGTACATCACGACCTGCGCGACGTCGCGCATCTCGTGCATGCCCAGCTTGTACGAGCCGTGGTCGAGGCCCGGCCCGCCGTGGAGGAGCAGGAGGGTCGGTCGCTGCACCATCTGGCCGTCGACTGGCACCATGCCGAGCCCGTCGACGTCGACGTACAGCCTGACCCCATCGCCGATGTCGATCCGCATGATGCCCCCCTCGTGTCGCCGTCGACCGTACCGCAACCTGGACGGCACAGATCCGGGTCGGCTTCGGCGGAGTGGACGCCGGCGCAATCGGGTAGCACTGAGGTGATGACTTCGCGATCGATCATGTGGTTCCGGCGAGATCTGCGCCTGGCCGACAACCCGGCGCTCCTGGCTGCAGCGGCTGACGGTGCCGAGGTGATCCCGGTGTTCGTCGTCGACCCGACGTTCGCTGCATCGGGAGCGCCCCGTCTCGCCGCACTCCACGATGCCCTGTCGTCGCTCGACAGTTCCCTGCGCGACACCGTCGGCGTCGGGCTCGTCATCCGCCATGGCGAGCCGGCCGAGGCGGTCCCTGCCCTCGCCGCCGAGCTCGCGGCCGACACCGTCTTCGTCGCCCGCGACTACGCCCCGTACGGTCGAGGCCGCGACACCGCCGTCAAGAACGCGCTCGCCGAGTCCGGCCGGCACCTGAAGGGCGTCGGCTCTCCGTATGCGGTCGCGCCCGGTGGTGTGCGCAAGGACGACGGCGATCCCTACGCGGTGTTCACGCCGTTCTCGAAGCGGTGGCGCAAGGCCGGCTGGGAACGACCGTACGACCCGCCTGGCGGTGAGACCCGATGGCTCGGGGCCGGGACCGGTGGCGCTGCTGTTGTCTCCGATGGGATGTTCGATCGGCCCGAACCCGGCTGCGAGGTGCCTTCGATGGGGGAGGAGGCGGCACTCGACCGTTGGCGGAGCTTCCTCCACGATGGCGTCGACTCCTACGACGACCGCCGCGACCGGCCCGCCGTGGCCGGCACCAGCCAGCTGTCGCCGGCGCTGAAATGGGGCACGATCCACCCGAGGCAGCTCCTGGCCGATCTCGACGCATCGGGTGCCGGCGCAGCGGGTCACACGGTGTTCTCCAGCGAGCTCGCCTGGCGTGACTTCTACGCCGACGTGTTGTTCCAACAGCCCAGGACCGCATGGGAGAACCTCAACTCGAAGTACGACGACATGCCGGTCGACACCGACAGTGACGCTCGGAAGCGATTCGACCGTTGGACGGCGGGCGAGACCGGTTTCGGCATCGTCGACGCGGGCATGCGTCAGCTCGCCGCCACCGGGTGGATGCACAACCGGGTGCGGATGATCGTTGCCAGCTTCCTGGTCAAGGATCTTCACCTGCCGTGGCAGTGGGGTGCGCGCTGGTTCATGCAGCACCTGGTCGACGGCGACCTCGCATCGAACAACCACGGCTGGCAGTGGGCGGCGGGCACCGGCACCGACGCAGCTCCGTACTTCCGGGTGTTCAACCCGACGTTGCAGCAGGAGCGCTACGACCCCGACGGCGAGTACGTCGCGCGCTGGGTTCCGAATCCGGTGGAACCGATGCTCGATCACAAGACGGAACGCAACGAAGCCCTCCGCCGCCTCAAGTCGCTCACGTCGTAGTTCCGTGCGGTTCCCCGTGCCCAGGGCACGGGGAACCGCTGCTCTCGTCGTGGTTCCCGGTGCCCAGGGCAGGGGGAACCGACAGGGGGAACCGGGTGCGGTGAACGGGCGGTTGGCAGTCGGTAGGCTGGAGTGCCAGATGTTGGACGACCGCAAGACCGCGATCCTGAGTGCTGTGGTGCAGGAGTACATCGCCACGGCCCAGCCCGTCGGGTCCGGCCACATCGCCGAGGCGCCCACCGTCAACGTGTCGTCGGCGACCGTTCGCAACGAGATGGCCCACCTCGAACACGAGGGGTACCTCGTACAGCCCCACACGTCGGCGGGTCGCATCCCGACCGACAAGGGCTACCGCTACTTCGTCGATCACCTCACGAAACCGGGCCGTCTCGACACGGCCACCACCAGGCAGGTCGGTGAGTTCTTCTCGGCGGCGCACGGCCGGCTCGAGGAGATGCTCCACCAGACCTCGAACCTGCTGGCGACGCTCACCAACAACGCCGGTGTCGTCGTCGGGCCGCGGGCCGAGGCCGTGGCCGTTCGCCGGATCCAGTTCGTGTCGCTGTCGGCCAACGCTGCCACGGTCGTGGTCGTGTTCGCGAACGGCACCGTCGAGAACGTCGCGCTCGAACTCGTCGAGGGCGATGACGATCTGAAGCTGTCGGCAGCAGGTGCGCACCTGTCGGCGGCGCTCGACGGGCGGGTACTCGGCTCGATCACCGAGGTGTCCGAGACCGGTGATGCGGTGGTCGATCGGCTCTGTCGAGACGCACTTGATGCGCTCCACGCCACTGCGACACCCGAGCAGGTCTTCACGGGGGGCGCAGCCGCCGTTGCCAACGCCTTCGACGCGGTGGAGATCGTGCGTTCCGTGCTGGCAACTCTCGAGCAGCAGTTCGTGGTCGTCACCCTGGTCAGCGACATCGTCAATCGCGGCATGTCGGTGGCGATCGGCGTCGAACACGGTGTCGAGCCGCTGTCGGCATGCTCGGTCGTGGTCGCCCCGGTCGTGATCGACGGCGAACATCTCGGCTCGGTCGGCGTGCTCGGCCCCACCCGGATGAACTACCCGCAGGCACTCGCCACCGTCGAGGTCGTCAGCGAGCAGCTCGGCCACCGCATCGAAGAAGGCTGAGTCCGCGTGGCGAAGTCACGGCATGATGGGGCCTCCCATGGCTGACTACTACGAACTCCTCGGTGTGCCGCGCACCGCCTCGGCCGACGAGATCAAGAAGGCGTACCGCCAGCGAGCACGCGAGTTCCATCCGGATGCGAACCCCGATGACGCTGCGGCGGCAGAGCAGTTCAAGAAGGTGGCCCAGGCCTACCAGGTGCTGTCCGACGACCAGCAGCGCGCCCGCTACGACCGGTACGGCGAGGCGGGCGTCGGCGGCGCCAGCGGTGGGGGACCCTCAGCCGAGGACTTGTTCGGCGGGGGACTGGGCGACATCTTCGAGACATTCTTCGGCGGCGGAGGTGGAGGGAGCCCCTTCGGTGGCGGCGGCCGCACGCGTGGCCCGTCGGGCCCACCCCGCGGGCAGGACATCGAGGTGATCGCCGACATCTCCTTCGAGCAGGCCGTGTTCGGCGACGAGATCGAGGTCTCGCTCAAGCTGCCCACCCGTTGTGGCGACTGCGATGGCTCCGGTGCCGGCGAGGGAACCCAGCCGGTGACGTGCAGCGACTGCGGAGGCAGCGGTCAGGTGCAGCGCGTTCGCCAGAGCCTGCTCGGCCAGATGGTCACCGCAAGCCCGTGCAGCCGCTGTGGCGGCCTCGGGCAGATCGTCACCACGCCGTGCGGTACCTGCCGCGGCGAGGGGCGGGTCACCACCGACAAGACCTACCAGGTCGATGTCCCCGCCGGCGTCGACTCCGGATCAACGCTGCGACTCACGGGTCGTGGCGCGGTCGGGCCACGCGGTGGCGGTGCAGGTGATCTGTACGTCCATCTGCGGGTGGCTCCGGACCACACCTTCGTCCGCGACGACCACGACCTGGTCACCGAGGTCCCGATCTCGATCGCGCAGGCTGCGCTCGGCACCCAGATCGAACTCGAGACACTCGATGGCACCGAAACCCTGGTCGTGCCGCCGGGCACCCAGCCCGGACGCGAGTTCGTGCTGCGGCAGCGGGGTGTTCCACATCTGCGTGGCCGTGGTCGCGGCGACCTGCGGGCACGTATCCGCGTCGACATCCCGACGAAGCTGGACGACGGTGAGGTCGAGCTGCTGACCAAGTACGCCGAGGGACGTGGCGAGGTCGTCGGGAACGGCAAAGAAGGCCTGTTCTCGCGTATCAAGTCAGCGTTCTCCTGAGGGGCGGGACTCGACGCTGATGGCGCCTCCTGACCGCGCTGCACTGCGAACCACGAAGGCGCATGTTCTCGTCGACGAGCTCAGGGGCGATGCCGGCGACCTGTCGATCACCGAGCACACCGAGCACCATCTGAGAACGGTGCTGCGTCTCCGAGACGGCGAGGCAGTCGGTGTCACCGATGGTGGCGGACGATGGTGCCTGGCGGTGGCAGCGGTCGACGCGAACAGCCTGCGACTCGAGGCGACGTCCGAGATCGTCGCCGAGCCGGCTCCCTCCCGCCCGATCACGGTCGCAGCCGCGATGCCGAAGGGTGACCGCCTCGACTGGATGGTGCAGAAGGTGACCGAGTTGGGTGTCGATCGGCTGGTCCTACTCCATGCCGACCGATCGGTCGTTCGGTGGAAAGCCGACCGTGTTCCTCGCCAGCTCGCTCGCCTGCAGCGCATTGCCGATGAGGCCGCTCGACAGAGCCGGCGAGTGAGGCGTCTGGTCGTCGAGGCTCCTCGGCCCGCGGTGGACCTGCTCGATGGCTTCGTCGTGGCCGAACCCGGTGGG
Organism: Ilumatobacteraceae bacterium; assembly: GCA_963716095.1. GTDB lineage: Bacteria > Actinomycetota > Acidimicrobiia > Acidimicrobiales > Ilumatobacteraceae > Sva-07. The sequence continues at coordinate 198,175 of CAVQSV010000010.1, forward strand.
CGGGCATTGACCGCAGGGGACCATTCGATCGCCGTCGGCCCCGAAGGAGGCTGGAGCGATGCGGAGTTGGCCGCCTCCAGCGACACGATCGACCTGGGCCTCACCATCCTGCGAACGGAGACGGCCGCCGTCGCCGTTTCCACACTCTGCGTGGCATTCGAACGCTGACCGTCTATGCTGCGGTGGTTACCCACGGGTAATGGCGGGATCGGCTGGCGGGCGCCACCGAACGAGCGAACAGCAAAGGCGGGAACCGGGATGAACATGATCGACGACGACGCTCCATCGGCATACAGCCGACAAGTGGGCGAACGACTGCGTGTGATTCGCAAGCAGAAGCGACTGTCGCTGCAAGAGGTCGAGGCGCAGTCGAACCAGGAGTTCAAGGCGTCCGTGCTCGGTGCGTACGAGCGTGGCGAGCGGGCGCTGTCGGTGCCCCGCCTCGATCGGCTGTCGCAGTTCTATGCGGTCTCGGTCGAGCAGCTGCTGCCGCGGGAGATCTCCGGCACCGAAGCGGCTGCGGCCATCGCTTCGCATGCGTACAAGAAGCTGGCCATCGACGTGGCCAAGCTGGTGCAGCTCAAAGGGTCGCCGTTCGAGATGCTCGCCCGATACCTCAAGCTGATCCAGGTGCAACGCCAGGACTTCAACGGTCGCGTGATCACGGTGCGCGGTGACGACACCCGCTCGATTGCGGCGATGCTCGACGTGCCGGTCGATCAGGTGGCCGAACGCCTCGCCGCGCTCGACCTGCTGTTCGTGCCCGGCACCTGACCGGTTCAGCCGGTTCGCGCGCCGCAGGGCGCGCTCGCACTCATCAAACGGGTTGACTGTGGAGATGGCGCAGACGTCGGGGGACTTCGGGGTGTACCTCCACATCCCGTTCTGTGCATCGAAGTGCGACTACTGCGCGTTTGCGACGTGGACCGACCGTGGACACCTCGTGTCGAGCTACCTCGACGCACTCCGCGCCGAGATCGCCGCCGCGGTGACCGGGCAGATGCGTGTCGCCGACACCGTGTTCGTCGGGGGCGGCACGCCGACTCTGGTACCCGGCGAAGCGCTCGCCGAGGTGATCAGCTCGATCCCGGTCGCCGATGGTGCCGAGATCACCGTCGAGTGCAACCCCGACGACGTCACCGTCGAGTTGCTCGAGACCTATCGCAGCGCCGGGGTGAACCGTGTGAGCCTGGGTGTCCAGTCGATGTCGGCGCATGTGTTGCGGGCGCTCGGCCGCACCCATGACCAGCGCAACGTCGAGCGGGCTGTGGAAGCGATCCGATCGGCTGGGATGGCGTCGTTCAATCTCGACGTGATCTACGGCGCTGCCGGCGAGTCGATCGACGACTGGCGCGAGACCGTCGAGGCGGTCCTGGCCTTCGACCCCCCGCACATCTCGGCCTACGGGCTCACCGTCGAAGCGGGCACGCCGCTCGCTTCGCAGCCCGATCGCCATCCCGACGACGACGATCAGGCCGACAAGTACGAACTCGTCGACGACCTGCTCGTCGCGGCCGGTCTCTCGAACTACGAGGTGTCGAATTGGGCGAAGCCGGGCCACGAGTCGAGGCACAACCAGCTGTACTGGAACCAGGACGACTATCGGGGCTTCGGGTGCGCTGCGCACTCGCACGCGTCCGGACGGCGTTGGTGGAATCTCCGAACACCCGATCGCTACATCGAGGCCGTCACGCTCGCCAAGTCCGTCGAAGCGGCGTCGGAGACGCTCACCGCGGAGACCCGACGATTCGAGGCGCTGCAGCTGGCGCTGAGAACCCGCGACGGCGTGCCCGCGGCGGCATTCGATCCCGACACGCTGGCCGTGCTCGAGTCACTGGTGGTTGCGCACCCTGTCGCCGCGGATCGGGTGGTGCTCACCAGAGCTGGGCGGCTGATGGCCAACGAGGTGTCGTCGAGGCTTCGCTGATCCGACCTCGACCTCAGGTCGAGTGAGCAGCACCGCCCCAAGGCTGAACTTGATGTCGAGACTTTCCACAGGGGCCTGTGGACATCTGGCCCGGTTCGTGGCAGGATGTCGCCACAGAACTCACCGGATTCGCTCATGAAGACGACGTCGTGTGCCGAAGGCTGTTGGAGACAACCGCCGAGAAAGTGACTCGATCGATGAACGCTGCCACGACCCTGCCCCGCACGCCGCTGATCATCAGCGCGGGCAATCTCACCGTCGGTCCTGTCCAAGCGACGTTCCGTGACGGCGACCGCGAGTCGTTGCTGCACAGTTATCTGGTGCTGGTGCGTCGCATGCGCGGTCAGCTCCGTGAACCGACCATCACGCTGCGCAACGCCGACATCAGTGAACTGGCCGAGCATCTCGGTGCCAGCCAGGAGATGGTGCTCGATGACCTGCTCGACCGGATGGGGGCAACGCGGGCCCAACGCAAAGCGCTGTTGGCCATGTTCGCTGTCGGCGCGCTCTCGATCGTTGCCACCGGGTCGGTTGCGCTCGAGCTCTCCTCAGGCGGTGCGCTGGCCGAGGGCTCGTTCGAACACCGCCCGTCGTCGAGGCCGTTCAAGCCGTCGAACCGCAAGTGCTGACGGTCGCCGCCACATCAACCGCTGCACCAGAGGTTCCCGTCGTCGAGGATTCTCCAGCGGAGCCGGTGGCGGCATCGACGCTGGCCGGTACCTCGAGGCCGAGCTGCCCATTGCAGTGGGCGGAGACGATTGGGAGTACGCGCTCTCGCTCCACCAGCTCGCTCACGCGCTGTCGACACAGCCGCCTGAACTGCTCCAGAGCGAAGGTGTCGGAGTCGCCGACGACGGGTCGACCGTCGCCGTCGCACAGCCGCCACTGCCCCCGTCCAACGGTGTCGGCGTCGCCGACGATGGTTCCACGGTTGGCGTCGGGACACCCCCGGTGCCTCCGACCGAGGGCATCGGCGTGGCCGATGACGGTTCGGTCGTCGGCGTTGCCCCGCCGCCGGTTCCCTGAGTTGCTCGGGCAGGGTCAGCGCTGCGCGCGCACGTCCCTGAACAGGTCGGGAAAGACCTTCGCGACCTTGGCGGTCAGGTAGTCGCCGTAGGTGCCGTCCCACTCCGTGACGTCGCTGGCGTCCCATCGGTCGGCCGGGGGCAGCGGTGACGCCTCGATCGGCAACGTCGGCACGGTTGCATCCCACGACGGATCGAAGAAGTACGGAAACGACAGGCGGCTCTGGCCGGAGGTGTTGCGCACCCGGTGCGGGGTCGACCGGTAGCGCCCGCCGGTGAGGCGTTCGAGCATGTCGCCCAGGTTGCAGACGATCGTGCCCGGCGTCGGCTCGACATCGATCCATGTTCCGTCCACTGCGCGTACCTGGAGCCCACCGAGGTGGTCCTGCGCCAACAGCGTCAGCAGGCCGTAGTCGGTGTGTTCGCCGACTCCCCATGTGTTGGCTTCGGTGCCGGCGTCCGCGGGCGGGTAGTGGAAGATGCGGAACAGCACGGTCGGGTCGCTGGTGAGGTGCTGCTCGAACCAATCGGCCGGCAGTCCAAGCCCGAGTGCCAGGCCGCGCATGACGCCGTCGGCAACTGGTCGCAGCGCATCGAGCCAGTCGAGTACGGCGAGACGCAGGTCGTTCGACCCGGCGGGGAACTGATTGGGCCCGTGCAGGGGAGTGGCGTCGAGCACCCGAGGGTGATCGGGCGGGTGCTCGCTTCCGAAGTAGATCCCTTCCTTGCGATCCGGAACGCCGGAGGTGAGCTCACCACCAACCGGAAACCAGCCGCGCCAGGCCGCCCCGGCCCTGGCCATCGCGTTCTCGGCCTTTGCGGCGTCGCTCAGCGAGAAGAACCCGTGAGCGGCTTCCTCGAGGCGATCTTGCAGGCTGATCGACACCCCGTGGCCGACGATCGAGAAGAATCCGACTCGGCGACAGGCGGCATCGATCTGGGCGGCGGTGTCGGCAAGCGATGCCTCGGTCGCATTCGAGTCGAGTAGCGGCGCCACATCGATCACCGGCAACGAGGGCGGCGAGTGTGGGGCGGGGCTCACGACTTGGTAACGTACCGCTCTGCTACGGGCGCGTAGCTCAGTTGGTTAGAGCGCTACCATGACACGGTAGAGGTCCCGGGTTCGAGTCCCGTCGTGCCCACCCCTGAAGCCCTGGTGAGGAGTAATCCGACCGGGGCTTCGTCTCGTACTGGCTGAGACACCGGATTGTTCGGGCAGCGTCCGTGGCAGGTGAAGCGCTCGTCGCAGCTCCAGCAGAACTCGGGGAGCGAGTTGCGCTTGTCGTGTCCGAATCCGAATCGGGGGTGACGGCTGGCGCTCGGTGGGGAAGACTCCCATGCGTGGCCCCACGACGATCCTCGAACGACCTGGTCGGCCGTCTCGACGAGCAGACGGCGCTGACCCAGTGGCTCGCCGAGTCGACCGGTGGCGCCCCGCGCATCGTCATCGTCCGTGGCGAGCCAGGCATGGGAAAGACGAAGTTGCTTCGGTGGCTGCTCGAGGAGGCGCGCTCGGCCGGATCGCTGACCTCGTGGGGGGCGGCGGTGGAGGGCGTCGACGTTCCGATGCTCGCAGCCACGCCCCTGATGGCCTCGATCCCCGGTGGCACCGAAGCGCTGGTACCCGATGAGCGCACAGCAGGCCCTTGGGGTGGGTCCGGCTCGGGGAGTCTGACGCGGGCGATCGATGCGGTCGTCCGATCGAGCCAGTCCGGATCCGTGTTGCTCGTCGTCGACGACCTGCAGTGGGCCGACGAAGCGACGCTCGCATTCGTGCAACACCTCGCAGTGGTCATCGGAACGTCGGCCGCACCGCTCTCGCTGCTCCTCGCTGTGACGGTGCGCGCCGGCGAGGGGTCGGAGCCCGGGCGGCGGGCGGCGCACCGGTTGGCGCGTGAGTCGCTGTCTCGGCAGTTGCACGTCGGCCCTCTCGACGAGGTCGAGGTGCGCGAGCTCTGTCGGGACCTGACAGGGGAGTACCCCTCACGAACCGAACTCCGAACGCTGATCGACATCACCGGAGGATCACCGCTGCTCGTACGGGCTCGTCTGAAATCCTCGTCGAGTTCACGCTTCCAGGCCGACGCAAGCGAGGCTGGGCTCGACCTCCTCGAGGGCAAATACTCCCTGCTGCCCCGGATCACGAAGCGTGCGGTCGACACGCTCGCAGTGCTTGGTGGTCGGGTCGATGTCGGCGCCCTCGAAGCGTTGCTCGGCGCAGAGCACCAACAGGTTCTTGCTCCTGCGCTCGACGCAGAGCTCATCGCATTCGACGGTGGCACGCTGGCGTTCGAACACTCGCTCTATCGACACGCGGTGCTCCAGTCGATGGGCTCGGATCGTGTGGGCGCTGTGACGGTCGACATCGCGGAGCGGGTGGCATCCGAGCCCTTGCGGTCGATGCTCGCACCGGGAGCCGTTGCAGCACATTTGCGCCTGGTGCCTGATTCCGCGCCTGCCGAGGTGGTCGCCGCCATCAACTGGAGCGCCGGCGTCGACGCTCACGGTGCCGGCGCCTGGGGCTTGGCCGCCGACCACTACGAGGCGGCACTGCTGGCCGACGAGCGAGCCGAGACGCCCTGGGCCGACCGTCCCCATCGCTGGTACGTGGCCGGTGAAGCCGCGTTTCGTGACCACAACCTGCGCTGTGTGGAGCATCTCCGGCGAGCCCTCGATCTGGCCGATCCAGCAGCGGACGTCGAAGTCGTCGCGACCTCGACGATCCTGAGAGCACGCGGGCTGCTCACCCTCGGCAACGGCGCCTTGACCGCTCAGGACGAAGCCGAACTGATATCGCTCGCCGCTGACCCCGACGAACGGCTCGATCGCTGGCGGTCGGCTCTCCTGGCAATGGCCGCGGAGTGCCGGTTCGCCACCTTCGATGTCGAGGGAGGGGAGGAGTTGGCAGCGCAGGCGCGGGCAGCTGCTCCTTTGTCGGGAGATCCGCTCAGCACGTGGGCGGTCGAGATCGGCGAAGGTCTCCAGCACGCCGCCGGGTTGCGGCTCGACGATGCGGAGGCCTGCTTCCAGCGGGCGGTTCAGACCAGCGCGGTCGCCGAGTCGGCCTGGCACGAGGCGTCGAGCCGGCACCGGGTCGCAATGATCGATCTCATGAGAGGTCGTCTCGATCAGGCTGATCGAGGCGTCGCCGATGGGATGGAGGTGGCTCGTTCTTGCCACCACTGGGCCGAGTGCAGCTTCGGTGGAGGTCTACGAACGATTGCGCTCGCCGTGAGGGGCGACCCGCGGGTTGAAGCCGAGGCCGAGGCCGCAGCCGCGATGTTCCGGAGGACGTCGTATGCGTTCAGCCCCGGGTTGCTCTACCCGGCGCTTGCCTATGGCCGGGCAATCCGTGGCGACATCGAAGGCGCCCGCGATGCTCTCGGGCAGCTCGAGTCGGTCGGTCAGCGCGCCGGGTCGCATCGCCGAGCCCTCTCCCGATTCGATCGGCTGTTCGCCGGTTCGATGGACGTGCAGCCGCGCCGCTCGAAATCGGCCTATCGGACGCCGGACATGTCGACGCTGGCCGCACTCGGTTCGGCGGCCGACGAAGCGGTCGACTTCGACGATCGAGATGGCGCCAAGGCGCTCGCCCCGCAGATCGATCACGTGCTCGCCGCCGGGGTATCGATCTCGCCCGGGTGGCCGCACTACTTCCCGCGGATCCGCGCCGAGGTCGCCGTCGCAGCAGGCGAGTCGAATGCCCGCGACCATCTCGACGAGGCGATGGCGCATGCCGGCAGCGAAGGGCTCCAGTTCGAGCTGATCCTGCTCGAGCTGCTCGCCAGCCGAGTGGTCGACGATCGAGTTGAGGCAGCCGAGCACGCTGCTACCGCGCTCCGGCGAGCAGACGAGGCAGGGATGCTCGCCGGCGTGGTGATCAGCCAGAATCGGCTGCACCAACTCGGATCCGAGCCGGGTCGTCCGATCGCGCGGGCGGTGCTGACCACCGACATCGTGTCGAGTACCGACCTGACGAGAACACTCGGCGACGAGACGTGGCTCGAGGTGCTCGACGAGCACGACGATCTCGTGATGTCGACGGTGCGCCGCCACGGCGGAGTGATCTTCAAGCACACCGGAGATGGGATGTTCGCCTGGTTCGCCACCCCCGCCGACGCGGTCAGAGCGACCGAGGTGCTGCTCGGCGAGTTCGAGCATGGCCGCCTCCACGGAGGTCGCGTGCCCATGCGGATTCGAGCCGGGCTTGCCCTGGGGTCGCCCCTCAGTCGAGAAGACGGCGACCTCTTCGGGATGACGGTCATCGAGGCGGCGCGGCTGTGCAGCGCGGCCCGCGACGGTACGGGCTTGGCATCGGCAGCGGTGGCATCGTCAGCCGAACGCCCGCTGGCTGCCTTCGGCCGGCTCGATCTGAAGGGGTTCGACGCTCGCAGTCGAGACCTTCGTCGTCGAACCGGCCGGCGAGTGATTCCAGATGTGGCACACTTGCGTGCGGGGTCGAAGCCGGTTCAACATTCGGACCCCGCTTGACTGACTGGGGGTCAGCATGCCACCGATGCCGTACTACCTCGAGAAGGGGCCGATGTTCTCGGTCGTCGAGGACTACCTGAATGCGGACACCGCCCGAGCGGTCGACACACTGCGCGAGTTGCGCAAGGAGAGCGACGACCCGACGTACGTCGAACTGTGGGAGCTCGACGCATTCGGCGTCGACCAATCTCTCCGCCAAGCCGCCGCCATCGTACGCGGAGGACTTCCGGGACAAGTGGCTGGGGATGGGTCCCGACCCATCGGCGATGATGTGGGACAACTACAGCGGTGACGTCAACGGGATCACCCGGCTGACCATCCGAACGGCGCTGGAGGTGGCGCTCGGGGTCGCGAAGAACGAGCCGGTTCCCGACCAGCCGCCGAGGCACTGGCCGATCGATCTGTTCTGGAAGTGCGGGCAGAACTGGTTCGAGGGATGGGTCACTCATCGCCGGATGGACGCGGGTCCGCCCGGCGGGAGTACCACCGCCCGGGTCGGCATGTCGTGGTGATCTTCGCGACCCCGACGGAGGGCAGCACGGTGCTCGATCGGCCCGCCGATCACGCGCTGGTCAAGGTCGCTCCCGACTTCGAGGTGGACCCGACAAGCCTGGTCATCAACGGCGTCGAGCGCCGAGCCGGGTCGATGGTGATCACTCATCGTCACAACGAGGCCCAACCATCGTGGGCGGTCGAGGTGATACCGGTCGGACAGACGTTCGAAGTTCGGCTCAATCCTGCCGACTACGTCGGCCAGGAGGGCCTCGTCACTGTTGCGCCGTCCGAACCCGATGGCGGTGTGCTCGCCACACCTCGACCGTTCGTAGCACCCTGAGGAGGACCTGATGCCCTACACCAACGACATCTTCGATGAGGTCGTGCAAGCCGATGTCGACGAGGTTGCGCCCGGCATGGTCGATGCGATCCGCGCCTCGCTCGGCGAACAGTTCGACGTCGGCGAGCTCACGGTGCGAACCGTCCTCGTGGCCGATGGCGGGTTCACCACGATCCGATGGTCGGTCGACTGTCTCGACTCGGTGCTGGAGGATCGCCGCCGAACCAATCGAGAGCTGACCGTGCACGGAATGTCACTCGTGGGTGGCCGCTCGGAGGAGCAACTCGTCACCCACTACATCGACTGGGCTGGCGCAATGGCACAGCTCGGCATGACCACCAGTCGACCGAGCGCGGTCGACCCGCCGTCATCATCGTGATCCACGACTGATCCGAAGCAGCAGCCGAGCCAGCGATCAGCGCCGGCCGGCGACAGCGGAGCGGCTGGACGATCTGGACGCGGGAGTAGGGGTCCCGGGTTCGAGTCCCGTCGTGGCCACCCCTGAACACCTGGTGCGGAGCAATCCGACCGGGGCTTCGTCGCGTCTGGAGGCCGAGACCGTCGTTGACGGTGAAGACCATCGTGCCGATGCCGGTGCCGGCCGGCCGGCCGACCGAGCGTTCCCACGCGCGATCATGAGTGGGTGCTGAGGATCGTCGAGTCGATCTGAAGTGCCGATCAGGACGGTGGCGAGCATGCCGCGGTGGAGTGGTTCTGGAGTGGTGAGCGCATCTTGTACGCCGAGAGATCTCGGGGATGTGGTTGTCGTGGGCGAAGACGATGGCGGCGCTGCGATCGCCGGTCAACCGAGTCTGACCGGCCGCGAACTCGATGTGCTGGTCATGCTGGCCGACCGCTACTCCAACAAGGAGATCGCACGCCAGTTGCTGATCGCTCGGCGACGGTGAAGAAGCACACGGTCACCCTCTACGACAAACTCGATGTCCACGGACGCCAAGAGGCCGTCGCCAAAGCCCTCACCGTCGGCTACCTGCCGGACTGACATCCAGCGGAGCCTTCGGCCTTCTCCCTGCGCTGAACTCCCGGGCGCCGACACGCAAATGGTGCGTCCTGCGGCGGCGTCAGCGGGCTGACGGTGAGGGTCAGACCGCTATGGTCCGCATCGGAACCCGTCGGCTCATCGGCCGGCGGGAGCGAGAACCACGACAGCGGAGGGAACGATGGCGACGATCGTCGGGGTGCACGGGGCCTTTCACCAATTGTGGGGTCCACACGAGGTCGCCGCACGATGGGTGCCGGCCATCCGCGACGGGCTCTGGCACGCGGGTGCAACGATCGACCCCGACGACGTGGCGATGGCCTTCTACGGCGATCTGTTCCGTTCCAACGTCGCCGACGGTCGCCCGTCCGACGACGACCTCCTGCACATCGCGCAGGATGCCGGGCTGACCGACGTGATCGAAGCGGTTGCCGGCCCGGACGGCCTGGAGGTCATCGCCAAGGCGGTCGGGAAGCAAACGCTGCGACAGCTGATCAATCAGCTCGGCCGCTACTTCACGGACGACGAGCTGCGAGCCGTGGCGCGCGGTCGTGTCGAAGCCGTCGTCACACCGGAGCACGGGGTGATCATCGCCCACTCGATGGGCACGGTCGTGGCCTACGAGGCGCTGTGTGAGCACCCCGAGTGGACGGTTGAGACGTTGCTCACGATCGGTTCCCCGCTCGGTGGCGACTGGGTCTTCGACCACCTCCGACCACCAGTCGCCGACGAGGTCGGGGTGTGGCCCGGCTCGATCGACCGCTGGGTCAACGTGGCGTCGGTCGGTGACCAGGCCTGCGCGGAACCGAAGCTCGCCCGTTGGTTCGGCGATCGGGTGATCGACCTGGGCGTCGACAACGGTCATCGTGCGCACGACCCCGAGCCATACCTCAACGCGCGGACCACCGGACGAGCGCTCGCGTCGGCACTCGGGAGCTGACCGCCGCTGTTGGCCGATCGACCTCGCCGATTCTCTGCCTCCACTCGGGGCGTCGAGGAACCGGGACGGTCCGCTCAGCTGCGGTGTGCTCCGATCAGGACGACGCCAAGTACGGCGGGTTCTGTGCCTGGGTTTCGCCAGCGATGGCGTGTTCCGTTCTGCACCACGGTGTCGCCGGGTGAGAGTGTGACCTCGGCGCCGTCATCGAGTTCGAGCACGATCTGCCCGGACAGGACGATCTCGTCGTCGGTCGTGTCCGTGGTGTGCATCCCAGGGTCGTCGAGTTCCGTGTGCGCCATCATCCCGGGCAGCTTGGCTTCGACTTCTGCCATCGCGCCCTGCATGTCCTCGGGGTAGTCAGCTTCTTGTTCGGGGGGAATCGTGAACAGACCGAACCTGAATCCTCCAACGGGCGGAAAGTAGGCGGGCCCGTCCGGTTGCGTCCCCGCATCGGGATAGGTCTGCGGCCCGTCGGAGCCCCACAAACGGTGAAACTCTCATCCGGGCATCGCCGCAAGTGTGATCGGTGCAACCATCTCGTCGCTCGCGAAGACTGCCTTGCCGTTGCTGTCGTGGCCGGTGACGACGCATCGAACGTCCATGATCTTCTCCATTCCCCATGGTCGTCAGCTCATGCTGACTCACTCGTTGTACTACATCGAGCCCGGGTCGGATTCCGGCTCCGCATTCCGCTCGGCGGACCATGTCGATCCAACGATTGGCGCACCGCCGCTTGCAGCCCGTCCGAAGGAGTTGCTCTCAAGAGGACGCATCGGATCGCGGCGGGGTCTCGCTGACCTGCCGAGTGCTGCGTGGCCGGCCGATCTGGCCGACCGGACTCCCGCAAGCAAGGCCCTGCCTTCCTCGATGCAGTCGGGGACGTCTCGCTCGAACGGCAACTTGGCGGACCTCATCTGGTGGCCGCCGCCATACCGACGAAGCGCTCAAGAGGGAAACTCGCCAGCGAACGGCACCTCCGATCGGTCATCCCCAGCGTAAGACCCCACGCGAGAACCGCGCCAGCGAACGCGTCGTCCCGAGCTCGAGAGCCGGCGAGTTGTTGCGGGTCGGCTTGTCCAACACGTAGCTCACAACGCCGCCACCGATCGCGTCCGGTTCGCTGGTCACCGGCGTGACTATCGAGCGATGCACTCGGGCCATTACCGGGTGTCGCCCACCGCGACTTCGGGTGCGGTGTCAAGCGCTCGAGTCGCATCGGCGGCCGGGTGGGCGCGGGGTCGGTCCGACTCGGCTGGCGTTCGACGTGCAGATCGGGTGACCAAGTGGTGGCAGGCTTGCGGGATGGCCCGAACGCACCTTTCCGATCCGCACGCCGTAACCACCGATGACGACCTGATCGCACTCATCGGCTCGCCTGACGAGCGGGTCAAGATCAAACTTCGCACAGAGATCGATGAAACGGCCCAAGAGTTCATCGAGCGCTCACCCTTCATCGTTGTCGCCACATGTGATGCCGACGGCCGACTCGACGCATCTCCCAAAGGAGACCCACCCGGATTCGTCCACGTGGTGGACTCCACGACGCTCGCCATCCCCGAACGAAAGGGAAACTCGCTCGGATTCGGTCCACGGAACGTGCTCGCGACCGGCCGCATCGGGCTGATCTTCATGGTCCCCGGCCAGCGCGAGACCTATCGGATCAATGGAACGGCCCACCTGACGGGCGACCCCGAGCTGCTCGATCGGCTCGCGGTCACGGGCAAGCCGGCGCTGATGGCGACGATCGTCGGCGTTGAGGAAGCGTTCTTCCACTGCGGGAAGGCGATGATCCGCTCCAAGCTCTGGGCCGCACCTGATGAGGCTGAAGCCGAGCGCCACCCCATCGCCAAACAGATCGGCGAACTCCTGGGCGACCAGAACCTCGTGGCGGTGGTCGCCGACGACCTCGAACAGAACTACCGGGACGACCTCTACTGACGGACTGTGTCGTCCCGCTCGCTGGTTCGGAGACACCCGTGGATCCGCGATCCGACCCGTGGAGCAGCCTGCGACAACGGCCTCTTGTCATGGTTGACCCGTCCAGTGAACAGCTCACAACGCGATCACTGACCGTGTCCGGCTGGGGAGCCGCCGACGGGATTACTGCGCTGTGCACCTGGGCCGAGCTCGCGTGTGTCGGTCGGCGTCGTGGCCGGAAAGATCGACGTGTTGTCGGTCGGCTCGCGCCGCAATGAGAAGATCGTGAATGTGGACGGCGAGGAAATCCTTCAGGGTGGTGTCGCGAAACGCCGGCGCTGTGGTCCGGTCGGGTGACCACGTCTTGCGTCCCTCGAATCAACACTCGGCCTCGATCCACGCGTTCCTGACGCGCTCCGGGCACGCGGATTCCACGGCGCTTCTGAACCGGTGTCCATCGATCCCGACGGTCGCGAACGTCTGCGCTTCGTGCCGAGCGATGTTCCGCTTCCGCCGTACCCGTCGTGGGCCCAGACCGACGAAGCGTTGGCGTCGGTCGCGGCGCTGATCCGAGGACTTCACGACACATCGATGGGGCCGTCTCTCGACGGTGCGTCGTGGAGCAGCGAACTTGCCGACGCCGACGGTGGACCAGTGATGTGCCACAACGATGTCTGCTTGGAGAACGTCGTGTTCCGAGACGGGCGCGCCGTAGCGCTCCTCGATTTCGACTTCGCCGCCCCGGGACGGCGAGAATTCGATCTCGCAGCGTTCGCACGGATGTGCGTGCCGATCGACGACGACGCCAATGCATCACGCCTGGGTTGGGCGTCGAACGACAAACCCACACGTCTTCGCGTCGTGTGCGACGCGTACGGCTGCGACGAGTCGGGACGAGCCGACGTGCTCGCTTGTCTGTCCGATTCGATCGCCCGTGGTGGCCAGTTCGTCCGCCGACGTGCCCATCCCCGAAGCCTTGGCGAGGCGGAGTCCGGCCGGGGCATCGTCGTGTCCTGGACGCGATGCATCGGCCTGGTCGATCTCGTCGCGCGGCGTGGCTCCGACGGGACCTCGTCAGCCCTACTTCTTCTTGGACTTCTTCTTGGACTTCTTGGCGGCCTTCTTGGACTTCTTCGCTGACTTCTTGGCGGCCTTCTTGGACTTCTTCGCTGACTTCTTGTCCGACTTCTTCGCCTTCTTGTCTGCCTTCTTGGACTTCTTGTTCTTGGCCATCGGTCGCTCCTTCGGTTGGGTGACTCCGCGCTCCGCGGTCGAAGCTGCACTGCAACGTATTCCAGCAGATCCTGCGACAAGTTCTGCAAGCGTGGTTGCGGTGACTCTCGGTCGGTACTGATTGGTCAGTGCCGGCCTGGGAGAGAACTGCGACGACAGGATTGTCGATGAGTCACACCGAACATGGTGAGCAGGCTTCTGATCAGAGGCAACGGCGGGCCAGGTCCGGCACCGATACCAACATGGCAGGCAGGTCGTTTGCTGCCCGAACCAGCCGGCGCGAGTGGCGCAGTCGACTCCGTCTGGGTCACGCCGAAGCACCGGTACCAACACTGGACGACCTCCCCGGTCTGATGCGAACGTTCGGACTGTTTCCGCTGTTGCTCGCATCTGCGTTGATGGGAGCGTCGTGTTCTGACGACACTGGGTCGAACTCCACGGTCGAGACCTCCGTCGACGAGACCACCCAACGTCGACGGGCAGACCGCCACGCTCGATGCTGTCAGAGCCGCCGTGATTCGCATCGAGACCAGCGGAGTCGTCGTCGAACCCGACGGTTCGTCGTCCACTCCCACCGAGACGGTCTCGGT
>CAVQSV010000011.1:0-315286 GCA_963716095.1 Ilumatobacteraceae bacterium
ACCCTGAGTAGCGGCGAGCGAAAAGGGTAGAGACCAAACCGTGCCAGTGCCAAGCCTGATGGCGTTGCTGGTGCGGGGTAGTGGGACCAGGAGACACAGCATCAGATGTGTCACGAATTACAAGTGCTGCATAGGAGAACGACTCAGGAAAGGGTCGGCCAAAGTGGGTAACAGCCCCGTATCCGAAATGTACGTACTATTCGCCTGTCATCCCAAGTAACGCCGGAACCGTGAAAGCCGGCGTGAATCTGTGGGGACCACCCCATAAGTCTAAGTATTCCTTGGCGACCGATAGTGAACCAGTACCGTGAGGGAAAGGTGAAAAGTACCCCGGGAGGGGAGTGAAATAGTACCTGAAACCGTTGGTTTACAAACAGTCAGAGCGTCGTCATGCCCTCGGGCATGGCCGCGATGGCGTGCCTTTTGAAGAATGAGCCTGCGAGTTACGGTGTGTGGCAAGGTTAACCAGTGATGGGAAGCCGAAGCGAAAGCGAGTCTGAATAGGGCGTAGAGTCGCATGCTGTAGACCCGAAGCCGAGTGATCTATCCATGGCCAGGTTGAAGCGGAGGTAAGACTCCGTGGAGGACCGAACCCACGTCAGTTAAAAATGGCGGGGATGAGCTGTGGATAGGGGTGAAAGGCCAATCAAACTCGGCGATAGCTGGTTCTCCTCGAAATGCATTTAGGTGCAGCGTCGTGTGTTCAGTACCGGAGGTAGAGCACTGAATGGGTAAGGGGACCTACAAGTTTACCAACCCCAATCAAACTCCGAATGCCGGTACTCCAGAGCGCGGCAGTGAGACCACGAGGGATGAGCTTCGTTGGTCGAAAGGGAAACAGCCCAGATCATCAGCTAAGGCCCCTAATTCAGGACTAAGTGGAAAACGATGTGGGATTGCACAGACAGCCAGGAGGTTGGCTTAGAAGCAGCCACCCTTGAAAGAGTGCGTAATAGCTCACTGGTCGAGTGATCCTGCGCGGACAATGTAACGGGGCTCAAGTCCTGAGCCGAAGCTATGGGCTTCGATGAGACTTCGGTCGATTCGGAGCGGTAGAGGAGCGTCGATGGTGCAGCGAAGCGGCGGTGGAAACCAGTCGTGGAGCGCCATCGAGTGAGAATGCAGGCATGAGTAACGAGAGAGGGGTGAGAAACCCCTCCGCCGAAAGCCCAAGGGTTCCTGGGGAAGGCTAATCCCCCCAGGGTGAGTCGGGAGCTAAGGCGAGGCCGAAAGGCGTAGTCGATGCACAACTGGTTGATATTCCAGTACCTCTGTGCCCGCGCCAAGTCCAAGAGCCGCAACGTTGGGGCTGTTCACCTTCGGGTGAGCGAACCGACCGAGCAGCTGGCGGATAGTTGACGGGGGACGCAGGAGGATAAGTGAACCCAGGCGATGGTAGACCTGGGGTAAGCGTGTAGGCGGGTTCCGATGAGAGTTGGAGCCGTAACGCTGAGACGCGATGCCGAGCGACATACCGCGAAGTCACTGATTCCATGCTGCCAAGAAAAGCCCAGCAATGAGTTGGCACAGAGCCCGTACCCCATACCGACACAGGTGGGCGGGTAGAGAATACCAAGGCGAGCGGGAGAACTATGGTTAAGGAACTCGGCAAATTACCTCCGTAACTTCGGAAGAAGGAGGACCCTTTTTGGTGAAAGCCTTTACGGCTCGAGCTGAGGAGGGTGGCACAGACCAGGGGGTAGCGACTGTTTACCAAAAACACAGCAGCGTGCGAAGCCGCAAGGCGCTGTATACGCTGTGACGCCTGCCCAATGCTTGAAGGTCACGGGGAACGGTTAGCTCTTCGGAGCGAAGCTGTGAACCTAAGCCCAAGTGAATGGCGGCCGTAACTATAACGGTCCTAAGGTAGCGAAATTCCTTGTCGGGTAAGTTCCGACCTGCACGAATGGCGTAACGACTTCCCCACTGTCTCAACCATAGACCCGGTGAAATTGAAGTACGAGTAAAGATGCTCGTTAGCTGCGGAAGGACGGAAAGACCCCGTGGACCTTTACTATAACTTGGTGTTGAGTTTTGAATTGCGTTGTGTAGGATAGGTGGGAGGCTTGGAAGCATTGGCGCCAGCCAGTGTGGAGCCATCGTTGAAATACCACCCTGCGTACTTTGGAGCTCTAACCTCGGTCCGTGATCCGGATCAGGGACAGCGCCAGGCGGGTAGTTTGACTGGGGCGGTCGCCTCCTAAAGAGTAACGGAGGCGCCCAAAGGTTCCCTCAGGCTGGTTGGCAATCAGCCGTCGAGTGCAATGACACAAGGGAGCTTGACTGCGAGACCTACAAGTCGAGCAGGTACGAAAGTAGGGCATAGTGACCCGGCCATCACGTGTGGAAGTGTGGTCGCTCAACGGATAAAAGGTACCCCGGGGATAACAGGCTAATCTTCCCCAAGAGTCCATATCGACGGGAAGGTTTGGCACCTCGATGTCGGCTCATCGCATCCTGGGGCTGAAGCAGGTCCCAAGGGTTGGGCTGTTCGCCCATTAAAGCGGTACGCGAGCTGGGTTCAGAACGTCGTGAGACAGTTCGGTCCCTATCCTCCGCAGCCGAAGGAATACTGACAACTGCTGTCCTTAGTACGAGAGGACCGGGACGGACGTAGCTCTGGTGTGTCTGTTGTTTCGCCAGAAGCATGGCAGATTTGCTACCTACGGAAGGGATAACCGCTGAAAGCATCTAAGTGGGAAACCCGGTTGAAGATGAGTATTCCCATGCGGTTAACGCAGTAAGGCCCGTGACGAGACCATCACGTTGATAGGCCGGAGGTGTAAGCGTGGTAACACGTTCAGCCGACCGGTACTAATCGGCCGAGGGCTTGGTTTTGAACAGCTCGTGCTTGCTCTGGAGTCCTTGAGGGGGTCACCTCTCTTTGACAACTGATTTCGGTGACCATAGCGACAGGGTCACACCCGTTCCCATCCCGAACACGGAAGTTAAGCCTGTCAGCGCCGATGGTACTTGGGGAGAGATCCCCTGGGAGAGTAGGACGTCGCCGGATTTCGATCGAGGAACGCAC
The DNA here is from genome assembly GCA_963716095.1 of Ilumatobacteraceae bacterium. Taxonomy (GTDB): domain Bacteria; phylum Actinomycetota; class Acidimicrobiia; order Acidimicrobiales; family Ilumatobacteraceae; genus Sva-07. Next base: position 3,032 of record CAVQSV010000011.1, read on the forward strand.
TGACCGGGTCTGCCGGCAGTGCGTTCTTCGCGTTTTCGGCGTCCGTTGCCCGCGTTGGGGCCCATCGAGCCGTAGCATGGCGACCCATGTCTTCCGGCTCGAACTCCCGCCCACCGCGCCGCGACGACGCACGTCGAGACGGCTCCGGTCGCCCGGCCAGCAAGCCGGGCTCCTCGAATCGATCGGGTAAGCCGGGCTCCTCGAATCGATCGGGCAAGCCGGGTGGATCCAATCGTTCCGGCGGCGGATCCGGCGGGCGTGGTCGAGACGATCGGGCTGGGAGTCGCGGCGATCAGCGAGGACGGCCGAAGCCGAAGCCGATGACCGAGGCCGAGCGCCGATCGAAGGCGGTGAAGGAACGTCGGGCCCCTCGGGCTCCGCAGGATCCCGAGGTCGAACGTCGCAAGATCGAATCGCGTACGACCGAGCAGTGGATCGACGAGGGGTCGGTGCGACGTGAAGCCACCGATGCCGCCCGTCGCGCCTCGGCGAGTGACGCTCCGGCCTCCAAACGTCGGCCGCCGAAGCCGCTCGATCCCGAGGTCGCTGCAGAGTTGACCGATGCCCTCGGTTCCCAACGGGGGGCACGGCTGACCGAGCGGCTGGCGCAGGCATCGGAGGCGCTCGATCGCGAACGCTTCCAGGAGGCTCGCCGGATCGCCACCGCCATCGCGAAGGAGGCGCCCTCGGTCGCCGCTGCCCACGAACTCGTCGGACTCGCCAGCTACCGCCTCGGCAAGTACAAACAGGCGGTGGCTGCGTTGCAAGCCGCCCAGGATCTCCATGCGAATCCTGCGCTGCTGCCAGTGATCGCCGACTGCCAGCGTGCTCAGGGCCGTTGGGTTGCGGTCGACGCCGTGTGGGGCGAGATCAAAGACGCATCGCCGAGCCACGACATCATGGCCGAAGGGCGCATGGTCGCTGCCGGCGCGCTCGCCGACCAGGATGAACTTCGTGCTGCGCTCGCCGTGATGGAACCCGCCACCAAGCGACCCAAAGCCGTTCGCGACTTCCATCTCCGTCAGTGGTATGTGCTGGCCGACCTGTACGACCGACTGGGCGATCCGATCAGTGCTCGCCGCTGGTTCACCACGATCCTCGAGTTCGACGACGACTTCGCCGACGTCCGCGATCGCCTTCGCAGCCTTGGCCGATAGCGGGCACTCGATGCCGAGCGCGAACTTCCGGGCCGGAGTGGTGGCGGTGGTCACCAACTCGCGTGGCGAGCTGCTCGCCTTCGAGCGCAGTGACGTCCCGGGTGCGTGGCAGCTTCCCCAAGGCGGCATCGACGTGGGGGAGACCCCGAGCGACGCTGCCTGGCGAGAACTGGGCGAAGAGACCGGCCTGGGCCCGCGCGACGTCGAACTGGTCGGCGAGCACCCGTCGTGGGTGGCCTACGAGTTCCCCGACCACGTGAGGTCCGAGGGCAAGCGTCTCGGCCAAGTGCAGCGCTGGTTCTTCTTCCGCGTGATCGACGACGATGTCACCCCAACGCCCGACGACATCGAATTCGTTGCCTGGCGCTGGGTCGAGCGGAGCTGGCTGATCGAGCAGGTCGTGAGCTTTCGCAGCGACGTGTATCGAGCCGTGTTGGCGTCGTGAGCGACGACCTGTTCGCCGTCGCCGCCGAGGAACAGCGACGTGCCCGCGCACCGTTGGCGGCCAGGCTGCGCCCCCGTTCGATCGACGACGTGGTCGGCCAGGACCACTTGGTCGGCCCCGGCAAGCCGCTTCGCCGTCTGGTGGAGACCGACCGGCTGACCTCCGCCCTGCTGTGGGGTCCGCCCGGCACCGGCAAGACCACGCTTGCTCTGGCGGTCGCTGCGAGCACCGACCGCGCATTCGAGCAGCTCTCGGCGGTCAATGCCGGCGTCAAGGACGTCCGCGAAACGATCGAGCGGGCCAGGCAGCGCCTCGGGGAACGTGGCCAGGGCACGATCCTGTTCCTCGACGAGATCCATCGCTTCTCGAAGTCGCAACAGGATGCTCTGCTCCCAGCGGTCGAGGACGGGACGCTGACGCTGATCGGGGCGACGACGGAGAACCCCTTCTTCGAGGTGAACGCGCCGTTGCGCAGCCGTTCGACGTTGTTTCGTCTCGAACCACTCGACCGGGCCGCGATCGAAGTCCTGGCGCAACGTGGCCTCCAGGCCGAAGGGGCGACGGCCGATGACGACGCGGTCGCACTGCTGATCGATCGTGCCGGCGGCGACGGGCGCCAGGTACTCACCGCACTCGAGGTGTCGTGTGCGCTGGCCGGGTACCGACACGTCGAACTCGAACACGTCGAAGCAGCGCTGGGGACCACGGCGCTTCGCTACGGGCGCGACGACCACTACGACGTGGTCAGTGCATTCATCAAGTCGATGCGCGGGTCGGACCCGGATGCTGCGGTGTATTGGCTGGCCCGAATGCTCGAAGCCGGTGAGGACGCCCGCTTCATCGCCCGCCGCATGATCATCTTCGCCTCCGAAGACGTCGGCTTGGCCGACAGCGGCGCGCTGCAGGTGGCGGTGGCCGCTGCTCACGCACTCGAACACGTGGGGCTCCCGGAGGCGCAACTCAACCTGTCGCAGGCAGCGATCTACCTCGCCACGGCACCGAAGAGCAATCGCAGCGCACTGGCGATCTGGAACGCACGATCGGACGTGCGCGACGGCGCCGTCGGCGAAGTTCCCGCGCACCTCCGCGATGCGCACTATCAGGGGGCCGAGACGCTGGGCCATGGAGCGGGCTACGACTATCCTCACGACCATGCGTCGGGAACCGTGCAACAGCAGTATCTGCCCGACTCGCTGCAGCATCGCCACTGGTACGAGCCCGGCGTCCACGGTGACGAAGCTTCGATCGGGAAGCGAATGAGCCAGCGCCGCAACGACACCACCGATCGGTCCGGGGCGCCTGAATGACCGCCGCAGAACTGGTCCTCATCGTCGCAGCTGTGCTCTGCTCGATCGGCTTCGCGGCATTGATCGTGGTGCTGATGCGAGTTCTCGACACGCTGCGCGACGTCCGGCGTGAAGTCGACCAACTCCGGATGGAGACCACGCCACTCATCCGCGAGCTCCTCGACACCACCGACGAGGCTCGCGCCACCGTCGACGAGGCTCGCGCCGACCTCGAACGATTCGACCGCGTGCTGGGCTCGGCCGAGGCCATCGGCGATGCCGTCGGCGGCCGGGTCGCTCGAACCAGTTTCTCGTCGCCGATGATCAAGGCAGCGGGGTTCGCCCGCGGGACGTCACGAACCATTTCGCGCCTGCGTGGCGCACCGAAGAGCTCGTCGATCGGCCCGGTCGCCGTCGAACCCATACAGATCGAGTCTGCGGACACATCACAACGGAGCAAGCGCGCATGATGAAGCGGGTCACCTGGTTCGCCGGCGGAGTCGTCGCCGGCCTCGCATCGGCGAGCTACGCCAAGAAGAAGGTCAAGGAGACCGCCTCGCAGATCGCGCCGGCCCAGATCGCCAAGTCGGCCGTCGGCACGGTGAAGGCCAAGACGTCGGTGGTCACCGATGCGTTCCGCGAAGGGCGCGAGGTGATGAAGCACACCGAGGACGAACTCCGTGCGCGTCGCGAAGGCCGGCTGACCTCGCTCGACGAACACGTGGCGCCCGACGACCGGGTGTATGTCGACGGTGTTCCGGTCGACAGCGGTCGGGTCATCGTGATGCGTCCCAAGGAGAACAAGGCGCGCCGATGACCTCGCCGCTGGTCGAGCGGTTGCGTTCACGCCTGCGCCCCGATCAGGTTCGCGACGCGGCCGCGGAACTCCACCTGTACCGCCACGACGCGTCCAACTTGTCGGGGCAGCCGGCGGTCGTGTGCTTTGCCGAGTCCACCGCGGACGTGCAGGAAGTCGTGCGAGCAGCCAACGACTTCCGCGTGCCGTTTGTTGCCCGCGGGTCGGGCACCGGATTGGCCGGGGGAGCGGTTCCCGCTCCCGGATCGATCGTGATCTCGACGTCGAAGATGAATCGGATCCTGTCGGTCGATGCGGTGAACCGGCAAGCGTGGGTCGAGCCCGGGGTGTTGAACCTCGACCTGTCGAAACAGATCGCCCACCTCGGTGTGCACTTCGCCCCCGACCCGAGCAGCCAGCAGACCTGCTCGATCGGTGGCAACGTGGCGAACAACTCCGGTGGTCCCCACTGTTTGGCCGACGGCGTCACCAGCGCCCACATCTTCGCCGTCGAGGCGGTCCTTCCCGACGGCTCGGTCGCCGTGCTCGGCGGGGAGGAACCCGAGCCCGATGGCTACGACCTACGCGGGGCGTTCGTCGGCAGCGAGGGCATGTTCGGTGTGGCCACCAGGGTGTGCGTGAAGCTGATGCAGAATCCGCCGGATGTCGCCACGATGCTGCTCGACTTCGGCGACGTCGCCGACGGTGCCCAGCTCGTCAGCGACATCATTGCAGCGGGGATCGTGCCCGCCGCCGTCGAGATGATGGACCAGCTGTGTCTGCAGGCGGTCGAGGAGTTCATCCACGCCGGTCTCCCCGTCGATCAGGCCGCAGCGCTGCTGATCGAAGTGGTCGGCCTGCCGGCCACCGTCGCCGCCCAGATCGAGCACATCCGCGAACTGGCCGCTGCACGTCATGTCGGAACCGTTCGGGTCGCGGCCGACGATGCGGAGCGGGCGCTGCTGTGGAAGGGACGCAAGTCGGCGTTCGGTGCGATCGCCCGGATCAAGCCGAACTACTACCTGCACGACACGGTCGTGCCGCGCCACAAACTCCCCGAAGTGCTCGCGCAGGTCTACGACATCGCCCGACGTCACGATCTCCTGGTGCTCAACGTGTTCCACGCCGGTGACGGCAATCTTCACCCGCTGCTGGTGTACGACGCTCGCGAGCCCGGTGTGTCCGAACGCGTACATGCAGCCGGCGACGAGATCGTACGCGTGTCGGTTGCAGCGGGCGGTGTGCTCAGTGGCGAGCACGGAATCGGTCTCGAGAAGCGCGACCTCATGCCGCTGATGTTCTCCGAGGTCGACCTGGCTGCTCAGGGTGATCTGCGCCGGGCGTTCGATCCCGAGTTGCTGTCGAACCCCGACAAGGTCCTCCCGAGCCCGGCGACCTGCGGCGACGTGCACAGCGTCCCCGACGGCGCGTGGGTGTGAGCACCGAACTCGAGGCGAAGGTCGCAGCCTTCGCCGACGAAGTCGGTGATTCGGGACCGGTCTGCGTGGTCGGTCTCGGGACGCGTGGGGGTGCAGTCGACGGGGTGCGTGCGGTGTCGGCGCCGGTCGGCATCGACTGGATCGAACCGGCTGAGATGACGATGCGCTGTGGCGCCGGCACGCCGGCGGCCGAGGTCGCTGCAGCACTTGCCGAACACGGCCAATGCGTCGCCATGCCGTCGAGCGGCACCGTCGGCGGCGCCCTCTCCGTGGGCCAGAGCGGTCTGCGACGTCTCGGCTGGGGTCCGGTACGCGACACGCTCCTGCAGGTTCGGTACGTGTCGGCGGCTGGTGAGGTCGTGAAGGGCGGCGGCCCCACCGTGAAGAACGTCAGCGGCTTCGACCTCTGCCGTCTCATCGTCGGGTCGCGAGGTACCTTGGGCTTCATCGGTGACGTCATCCTGCGGACGCGTCCGCTGCCGACGTCCGAGCGTTGGTTCTCCAGCACAGCCGACCCCTGGGACCTCGCGGTCGGGCTGTATCGGCCGACGTCGGTGCTGTGGAACGGTACGACGACGTGGGTGCTGCTCGAGGGTCACCCTGACGATGTCGCCGAGCAGGTTCGGCGGTTCGAACTCGATCCGGTTGCGGGGCCGCCGGACTTGCCGTCGCATCGGTGGTCGCTGCCGCCGGCGGCGCTGGTCGACCTTCCTCGCAACGGAGATCCGTTCGTCGCCGAGATCGGGGTGGGCGTGGTCCACCACAGCCGCAAGGCGAGCGAGCGCGCAGTCGACCCGGTCGTCGCGGCCATGAACGCCAGGATCAAGGCCGAGTTCGACCCGTCGGGGCGACTGAACCCGGGCATCGATCCTCTGTCGAGCCACTGATCGTGGGCGTCGACGCAGCGCGCGCGTATGTCGATGTGCCGATCACCGACCTCTCCGCAGCGACGCACGCAGCGCGCACAGCAGCGGAGCACTGGGGATTGGGTCGGCCCGTGCTGCTCCGCCACGGTATGAACGCGATCTTCGCAAGTGGCGACGTGGTGCTCCGGGTAGCGACCCCGAGCGTGCCGGCGGGCGCTTCGATCGAGCTTGCCGAGCTCCTCGCCCGAGAGGGAATCCGGGTACCCGCGCCGCGCCGCACCGACGTCGTCGTCGATGGGCCGATGAGCGTGACGGCGTGGGAGCGCGTGCGCGAGTCGGATGCCCCGATCGACTGGGTCGAAGTCGGCGCCATGGTGCATCAGGTGCATGCCCTCGATCACCGACAGTTGCCGTCGTCGATTCCGGTGCCATCGCCGTCGGTGCTGCCGTGGTGGGACTTCGACGCACTCGTCGAGCGAGCCGGTGATGCGCTCGACGGTGCAGCGCTGGATGGTCTGACTGCTGCGGTGGATCGCCATCGTGGCTGGGACCGATTCAGCGACACGGTGCTGTGCCATGGCGACCTGCATCCTGGCAACGTGATGATGAGCCCGGAAGGGCCCGTGCTGCTCGACTGGGACCTGCTGTGTCGAGCGCCAGCCGGATGGGACCACGGCCCGCTGATGACGTTGCACGATCGCTGGGGCGGCGATGCCGACGTCTACCCGGCATTCGCCGATGGATACGGACGGTCATTCCTCCACGTTCCCTCGGCCCTCGCGTTCGCCGAGCTGCGGCTGGTGGCAGCCACGCTGATGCGAGTGATCGCTGGGCTCAGCAGTCCTGAAGCACGCCCCGAGGCCGAGCGCCGACTGCGATTCTGGCGTGGCGAGGCAGACGCACCGACGTGGGCAGCGCAGTAGGGGCGGCTGTCGCGCCCTACATGAACTTGCGGATGATCTTCTGCTTGGTGCTGGTGTAGGGCGGATACATCAGCGCCGGGTCGGGGCGGGTCGGCTTGTCGAGCACCGCCTTGAAGTGGCTGAAGGTGTCGAACCCCGGCTTGCCGTGATACGAACCCATGCCGCTCTCGCCGACCCCACCGAACGGCAGATCGGGTACAGCGAGGTGGAGTACCGCATGGTTCAGCGTGACCCCACCGGCTGAGGTGTTGGCAACGATGTGCTCGAGCGTGTCCTGTTCGCTGCTGAATGCGTACAACGCCAACGGCTTCTCTCGGTCGTTCACGAAACGGATTGCCTCGTCGACATCTCCGACTGCGAGCACCGGCAGGATCGGACCGAAGATCTCGTCGTCCATCACGGCGGCGTCGGGCTTGACGCCCGAGAGGACCGTGGGCGCCAGATAGCGGCTCCCTCGGTCGCCGGTACCACCGAAGACCGTGGCATCGAAGCCGCCGTCGCCGAGCAGCTTCATCAGGCGATCGTGATGACGTTCGTTGACGATGCGGGCGTAGTCGTCGGACTGGCGCGGGTCGTCGCCGTAGAACGCTGTCACCGCATCGGCCAGCTTGCTCAGCAGTTCGTCCTCGACGACGTCCTCGACCAGGACGTAGTCGGGCGCCACGCAGGTCTGGCCCGCATTGAGGAACTTCGCCCACGCAATGCGCTTGGCGGCGACGTCGATGTTCGCATCTGCGGCGACGATCGCCGGGCTCTTGCCGCCCAGTTCGAGGGTGACCGGTGTGAGGTGTTCGGCCGCAGCGCGCATCACCACGCGGCCGACCTTGCCGTTGCCGGTGTAGAAGATGTGGTCGAAGCGTTCCTGCAGCAGCGCCGTGGTCTCGTCGACGGCGCCGGTGACGACCGCAACCGTGGACGTGTCGAAGTACCTGGGGACGAGTTCCTCGACCAGCGCAGCCACCGAGGGGGTGACCTCGGACGGCTTCAGCACCGCCGTGTTGCCAGCTGCCAGTGCCGGGACGAGTGGAGCGAACAGCAACTGGACCGGGTAGTTCCACGGGGCGATGATGCAGACCGTGCCGAGCGGCTCGGGCCGCAGCGTCGCCTTGCCGGGCTTGAACGTCAGTGGCACCTTCACCTTCTCGGGCTTGGTCCACGAATCGAGGTGCTTCAGGGTGTGGTCGATCTCGTTGACCGTGAACGCGATCTCGGTCGTATAGGCCTCGATGCGCGGCTTGCCGACGTCGGCGACGAGCGCGTCGATGAGTCGGTCCTCCTCCTCGACGAACAGGTCACGCAGCCGCTTCAGTTGGATGCGGCGGGACTCGACGTCGCGCAGCACGCCGGCTCGAAATCCGGCCTGGAGGTCCTGGACGATGTCGGGGATGCGGTCGACGGGAGTCATCCGGCCAGGTTAGGTCGTCAGCTCGGCTGATGCGTCGGGCAGTGGTAGCTCGTGCGGTTCGCGATCTGGATGCGCTGGATCTCGTCGCCGCACAGCAGACATCGGTCTCGTTTGTAGGCGTAGGTGGCCTCGCGACGCGGGATGCGTGCCCGCGGCGAGATCCCGAGGTCGTCTCGGCTGACCGTGACGATTCGGCCGTCCTTCACGCCTTGACGGAGCATCCCCTGCACGATTGCCCAGAGCGCGTCCAGTTCGGTGGGCTCGCATCGGCTTCCGGGCCGCAGCGGGTGGATGCCGGCGACGAACAGTGCCTCTGCTCGGTACACGTTGCCCACACCGGCCACCACCGCCTGGTCCATGAGCAGATCGCCGATGCCGCGGGTGCTCTTCGAGATACGGGCGACCATCGCATCGGGTCTCGATCCCCGACGGATCGGGTCGGGGCCGAGCCGGGCGAGGATGTCCTTGCGAACCGATGGTGGGTCGATCGTGCAGGCGGTCGGCCCGGACAGATCGACCGTGACGAACTGTTCGTGGTGGTCGTCTGGTTCGGCTTGCAGGCGCATGCGAACCTGACCGATCGGGTCGGGGGAGTGATCGGTGTGCTGCACTCGGTACTTGCCGAACAGGCCGAGGTGCACGTGGCCGACCTCGCCGGTCGACCATTCGTAGAAGAGGTGCTTGCCGTACGGCTGGATTCGTTCGAGTACGGCTCCGTCGACACGCTCGGCGTCAGCAGTGAAACGTCCCTGCGGACTGGACACCCGCACGACACGTCCGGTGAGCAGCGCGCCGTGATCGCGGGCGATTCGGTGGATGGTGTGGCCTTCGGGCATGGAGCTCCGAGTATGGGCCCAAGCGGGCGTGTCCGCATCGTCGTGCGACCTGCTCGGTGTCGATGACAGCATCTCGGGTACTCACCATCGTGATGGTCGAACCCGCTTGACGCGCTTCCGACTCCTACGATGCGGGCCATGGATCTCACCGCCCCGTCGCCCGCCGGCCTGTCGGTGCTCGGGCTGGATGCCGAGCGGGCCTCGACGTGCGTGAGCTGCGGGTTGTGCCTTCCACACTGTCCGACCTTCCGCGTGACGGGCGAGGAGAAGTACTCGCCGCGCGGACGCATCGACGCGATGCGAGCGGTCGATCGTGGCGAGCTTCCGATCGACGACGACTTCATCGACTTCGTCGAGACCTGCGTGCAGTGCCGCGGGTGCGAGACCGCCTGCCCGAGCGGCGTGCAGTTCGGAAGCCTGATGGAGGAGACCCGAACCGCGCTCGGCCACCGCTGGGAGGATCACACCGTGGTGGCAACGGATCGGGTTCCGCGTCCTGCCGCGCCATGGTCTGCTGCTGGCCGGCTCGACAGCGATCGCCGTCGGGCAGCGCCTCCGACTCGTACCGAAGCGCTTCGGCGTGCCGCCGCTCCCGCTGCGACGCGCCCCGGAGGTCGAGGCCACCGGCGACGACGTGTGGCTGTTCACCGGCTGTGTGATGGATGCCTGGCAACGCCCGACCCACCGCAACACCGCCGCGCTGATCGCCCTCACCGGTGCAACGGTGGCCGTGCCCGGCCGGGGCGGTGGCTGCTGTGGGGCATTGCACGTCCACGCCGGACTCCACGACGAAGCGACCTCCCTGGCCCAGCGAGTCATGGCCTCGATGCCGGGCACGGCGCCGATCCTCGTGAACTCCGCCGGATGCGGAGCAGCGATGAAGGACTACGGCCACCTGCTCGAGACCGACGATGCACGTCGTTTCAGTGACCGGGTCGTCGACATCGCCGAATGGCTCGCCGAGCGACTCGACCGACTGCCGAAGCCCGAGGCAGAGCGCCCAACAGTCATCGTCCAGGACCCGTGTCACCTCCGTCACGTCCAGCAGGCGCATGAACCCGTACGAGCGCTGCTCGCCCACGTTGCCGACGTCGTGGAACTCGACGACGACGGGCTGTGCTGCGGCGCTGGTGGCGCCTACTCAGCCCTGCAACCCGAACTCGCCGGCCAGATTCGTGATCGCAAGGTCGCATCGATCGACCGAGCCACCGAGCGGTCGAAGGCCAGCTCGGTGGCGAGCGGGAACCCCGGTTGTTCGATGCATCTCGGCGCCGTGCTCGATCTCCCCGTTCGTCACCCGGTCGACGTGGTTGCCGAGGCGCTGGGAGTGGCTGACCGATGAGCGGCGACTACGGCGCGTTGGTCGAGCGGCTCGAGACGATCGCCGCCGATCTCGACGAGATGGCCTTCGACCGCCTGCGCGAGGCCGTCGCCGACGGTGAGGTCGTCAGGCCCGCTGACGACAAGAAGCTGATGCAGGCGCGTCGAGCGATCGAGAAGGCCGCTGCGGTGCTCCGTCAACTCGACGAGACGTGAGCGACGGCGCCGCTGTCACGAGCTGAGGTGCTTGCTGATCGGGCTCGGGAAGCGCCACTTCACCCGAACACCGCCGAGCCATTCCCGCAGACGCTCGGCCTCGGCATCGACTCGGTCCTGGCCGTCGGACCCGATGTCGTCGAGGAGCCGGCTGACGATCTCACCGTCGGATCGTTGCGTCCAGACTCCGACGACTCGGCCCTCGAACCACACCGTCGGGCCGGCGTTGCCGTTGCGGTCGAAGATGCCAGTTTCGACGGCGTCATCGACGTACCAACCGCGTTGTTTCCATCCCATCGTGGTGGAATCGAGCCCGGGCAGCAGAGCGACCTCACCGTTCGGCGGAGGTGCGGCCAGGTCGTCGCCCACCAGCACGAACGCGGGTTCTCGGGTGTTGTCGAGCGACACAGTGCGCACACCGCAACGTGTGGCGGCGGCACGGATCGGCCCTTTCGGGAGCCCGGACCACCAAGCCAAGTCGGTCGTCGTGGCCGGAGCGAAGGTGGCGAGGTGCCGTGCGATCAGCCCGGTCAGCGCCTCGTCGGCATCGAGTTCGGGGATGCCGTCTGCACCGATCCAGTCATCGATGGCTTCCCACGCCCAGGCCGCAGAGGTGAAGTCGCGGCCGGTCGGTCGCCCACGAACGATCCGCCCCTCGGCCGCGAGGAGTTCGAGCACCCGCGACGTGATTCGCATTGGCATCGACGTCGAGGCACTCGGCGCGGGGTCGAAGCGCACCTGGAGTGCAGGGAGTGCTTCGGCCAACGCCCGCCCGGTCGTTGCCCCACCGGCACGCAACAGATCGACAACGGCATCGGAGGTCTCGTCGAGGAAACGGGCGGACGGCATCGACGTGTCCGGACTCGCCGCGATCCAGCCGAGCAGGTTCGTGCGCAGTGTTCTGACGAGACGTCCGTTGTAGGAGTGGTGGGCGAGCGCCGCCACGTCGAGCGGCATCGCGAAGACCGTGCGCCGAAGCGTCGTGTGGCGCAGCAGACTCCGGTGATCGTAGAAGGCCGCATCGATGTCGCTCTGCGACGACGAGGTGCGAGCCTGCAGCGACAGGTACGGCGTGCTGGGATCGGTCGAGTGGATCAGGGCGAGCGCCCGCGCCGACTGCATGATCGTCCGTTGGGCTCGTCCCGAGGTGCCGAGCTGGTGGCGGCTGACGAGGAGACGTCGCCGGAGTTGGTCGTCGACGAGTGCAGCCACCTGCGTGCTCCGTCAGCTCGACGAGACGTAGCCGTTCAGTGTGCGGATCATGGCGACCAGGTCGCTGTAGCCACGCTTCGCGAAGATGAACGAGACCCGATCGAGATCGACCTTGTCGCCGTCTCGCCGCTCGACCTTGAACGGCTCGACTCGGTCGATTGCTCCCCGCGAGGCCAGATGGCCGTACCGCTCGTTCAGCTCGGCGAGTTGCTCGTCGGTCGGACCCTGACGCAGCCTGATCACCACGTGATCGCCGACGTAACGAATCGAGTCGTAGTTGGCGTAGAAGTCGTTGATGATCCGCGCAGCTTCGTCGCAGTCGTTGGTGATCGAGTACAGATCGACGTCGTTGGTCGAGACCAGTCCACGGGCGATCAACTGCTCGCGTACGAAGGTGTCGACGCCTTCCCAGAATGGATCGCCGGGGGAGTCGAGGAGCACGATCGGAACCGGGATCCCCTTGCCGGTCTGGGTGAGCGTGAGGAGCTCGAACATCTCGTCGAGCGTGCCGAAGCCGCCAGGCAAGCACACGAAGGCCTGCGACTCCTTGATCAACATCAGCTTGCGGGTGAAGAAGTACTTCATGCTGACGTGCTTCTCGTCGCCGGCGATGATCGAGTTCGCACCGGACTCGAACGGCAATCGGATCGACACACCGATCGACATCTCGCGACCCGCCCCCTCCATTCCAGCCTCCATGATCCCCGGGCCGGCGCCGGTGACCGCCATCCATCCGTGTTCGGCGAGCGTGCGAGCCAACCCAACGGTCAATTCGTAGAGCGGATCGTCGGCGCTGGTTCGGGCCGATCCGAAGATCGACACCTTGCGGCGCTGCTTGTACGGCTCGAACATCGCATACGCGTCGCGCATCTCGGCGAGCGCTGCAGTGGCGATCTTGAGATCGAGCGTGTCAGGCTGATCGGTGATGAGTCCCAGCGCTTCCGAAACGAGTTCTTCCGAGAGTCGAACATTCTCGGAAACACCCAGCTCGGAGACGATGGATCGGGCCTGGGCGGCTCCGGAGTCGGATACATCTGGTTCCATGGATGCACGATCGTACGGGCCCAGATGGATGGGTCCGCTGCTGGGCCTCATCGCCACTGGCGCAGGGCTCGCTGCTGCCGAACTGGTCGTCGGGCTGTTCGAGCGGACCTCTTCGCCGGTGGTCCCGGTCGGGCAGGTGTTCATCGACTGGGTTCCGCGCCCGTTGAAGGACTGGGCGATCGACACGTTCGGCACCAACGACAAGGTCGTGCTCGTCGTGGGTGCACTGGTCGTCCTGCTCGGGATCGGCATCGGGGTCGGCGTGTTGGCGATGCGGGGTGCTCGCTCGGCCGCGGTGGCCCTCACCTGCGTCACCGGCGTGATCGGTGCCTGGGCAGTGTTGACCCGACCGGAACCCACGTTGGTGAAGCTGCTGCCGACGATCATCGGTACCGGGGTGTCGGTCGCGGTGCTGCTCTACCTGGCGCCGCGACCAGCGCGCGGAGCGACCACGGCTGATCCGCAGCAACCGGTTGCTGAACCGATGGGCGTCGACCGTCGCCGATTCGTGGGTGGCGCCATCGGGATCGGTTCGATCGCCGTGTTTGCCGGAGGATTCGGACGGCTGCTCCAACAGCGCTTCGAGGTCGACAACGAGCGGACGTTGTTGAGCCTTCCCTCCGCCGACACCCCAGCCGGTGTGCTGCCGGCGAATGCGCGACTCCCGCTCGACGGTCTCGACCCGTTCGTCACCCCGAACGCCGACTTCTACCGGATCGACACGGCATTGGTCGTGCCGCAGGTGTCGAAGGATTCGTGGAAGCTGCAGATCGGCGGGATGGTCGACAACCCGATGGAGCTGACGTTCGACGACCTGCTCGCTCGTCCCCAGGTCGAGCGGTACATCACGCTGTCGTGCGTTTCGAATCCTGTGGGTGGCGACCTGATCGGCAACGCCCTGTGGCAAGGGGTGCTGTTGCGCGATGTGCTCGAGGAGGCAGGGGTGCAGCCGGACGCGACGCAGATCGTGAGCCGGTCGATCGACGACTGGACAGCAGGAACGCCGACCGAGGTCGTGATGGACGGCCGCGATGCCATGCTGGCGATTGCGATGAACGGCGAGCCGCTGCCCGCTCGCCACGGCTACCCGGTCCGAATGGTCGTGCCCGGCCTGTACGGCTACGTCTCGGCCACCAAGTGGGTCACCCAGATCGAGTTGACGCGGTGGGAGGACTACGACGCCTACTGGGTGCCGCGGGGCTGGTCGAAGAGCGGACCGATCAAGACGATGTCACGCATCGACACCGACCGACGGGGTGCCACGCCCAACGAGGTCATCGTCGGCGGTATCGCCTGGGCGATCCACCGAGGCGTGTCCCGTGTGGAGGTGCGAGCCGACGAAGGTGAGTGGTTCGAGGCAGAACTCGGCGGAGTGCCCTCGAACGACACCTGGGCTCAGTGGATGCTCACGCTCGAACTCGAACCGGGCCGCCACATGATCGAGTCGAGGGCCATCGACGGCAACGGCATCCCCCAGACCGAGGAAACGGCGCCGGTCGCCCCCAACGGTGCTCAGGGCTATCCCCGCCGTTTCGTCGACGTCTGATCGCAGGTCGAGCACCCACCCCGAAAAATGCGCAGATCGTCCCGCTGGTGCCGTCCTGACGCGCACGTTTCGGACGGCCCTCGGAAACGTGCGCGAATCGTTGCATCGGTGACGCCCCGGCGCACAAGTTTCGGGATGGGGGATCGGGGACGCTGGTGGCTGGATCGGGGCCGGTTCAGCGGCCGGTCACGTGAGGGTGGCGGCCTTGGCCGTCAGGGCATCGATCAGTTCGTCGAAGGCGCCGGCGAAGCTCGCCACACCCTCTCGCTCGAGTTGGGCAGCGACGTCGTCCATGTCGACACCGACCTCGCCGAGCGATTTCCAGGTTGCCCGCGCCGCATCGACGTCGGCGTCCACCCGGCGGTTGACCGTGCCATGGTCGGCGAATGCCTCGAGGGTGGCTTCCGGCAGGGTGTTGACCGTGTCGGGCCCGATCAGCTCGTCGACGTACAGCGTGTCGGGATACGCCTCGTTCTTGGTCGACGTCGAGGCCCACAACGGACGCTGCACCCGTGCGCCTCGTGCAGCGAGTGCCTCCCAGCGCGGTCCCGAGAACGCCTCGAGGAACAACTGGTAGGCGAGCTTGCCCTGCGCAACCGCAGCCCGGCCGCGCAACGCCAGCGCATCGTCGGAGCCGATTGCCTCGAGGCGCTCGTCGACCTCGGAGTCGACGCGGCTGATGAAGAAGCTCGCCACGCTGGCGACCTGGGAGAGATCGGCGTCGGGATCTCGGGCCAAGCGTTCGAGCCCAGCGATGTATGCCTCGATCACCCTGGAGTACCGGTCGAGGCTGAAGATCAACGTGACGTTGATGCACCGACCCTCGGCGATCATCTGCTCGATCGGGGCCAGCCCTGCTTCCGTGCCCGGGATCTTCACCATCAGGTTGCGACGATTGATCCGCCGATGCAGCTCGCGGGCGGCGGTCTCGGTACCGGGGCCATCGTGGGCGAGGCTCGGGGCGACCTCGACGCTCACGTAGCCATCCACGCCATCGGAGTGGTCGTACACCTTCGAGAACACGTCGCACGCGCTGTGGATGTCGCGGATCACCATTGCCCAGTACGCCTCGTCGATCGGCGCGCCGGCAGCGTTCAGCTCGGAGAACTGCTCGTCGTAGTCGTGCGAGTCCTGGATGGCCTTCTGGAAGATCGACGGGTTCGAGGTCAGGCCTCGGACACCACCGTCTCGGATGTCGACGAGTCGTCCCGAAGCGATGTAGTCGCGCTTGAGGTTGTCGAGCCACGCACTCTGGCGCTCGTCGTGGTGGAGGGCGATGATCCGGTTGTCTGACATGGGTTCCTTTCGGAGTCGACGTGGGTTTCAGGCGAGGAGCGCGTTGGCGCGCTCGACGACGTGGTCGACGTTGATGCCGAGCCGGTCGAGCACGAGACCGCCCGGAGCGCTGGCGCCGAAGCGGTCGATGCCGATGGAGTCGTCGGACCAGCGTTCCCAACCGAAGGTGGTGGCGGCTTCGACGGACAGCGCAGGCACGCCGGCCGGCAGGATCGCGTCGCGTGTCAGCTCGTCCTGCTCGCTGAATCGATCCCAGCTCGGCAGGCTGACCACCCGTACGTTGCGCCCGTGTTCGCGCAGCCGGTCGGCGGCATCGACGCACACCTCGACCTCGCTGCCCGTGCCGATCAGGACGACCTCGGGTGCGGCATCGGAGTCGCTGACGATGCCGGCGCCGAGCCTGACCGCGGAACCGTCGGTGACCACCCGGATGTTCTGGCGGCTGAGGATCAGGGCGGAGGGGCCGTCGTGGCGAACGATGTCGGCCCAGGCCTCGATGGTCTCGTTGCCGTCGGCCGGGCGCACGACATGGAGTCCAGGGATGGCACGAAGCGCTGCGAGGTGCTCGACCGGCTGGTGGGTCGGACCGTCCTCGCCGACGCCGACGGAGTCGTGGGTGAACACGAAGCAGGCCTTTGCGCCGGACAGCGCCGCGAGACGGATCGACGGGCGCATGTAGTCGGAGAAGACGAAGAACGTGCCGCTGATCGGCAAGGTGCCTCCGTGCTGGGCCATGCCAACCAGTGCGGCGCCCATCGCGTGTTCGCGGATGCCGTAGTGGAGGTAGCGGCCCGAGCGGTCGTCGGCGGTGAACGCGGTCGTGCGGGCCAGCCCGGTGCCGTTGCTGCCGGTGAGGTCGGCCGAACCCGAGATCAAGCCGGGGAGCTGGTCGTAGGTCGCGTCGAGCGCCCGCTGGATCGACTTGCGGGTGGCGACCGACTCTCCGAGGTCGTACGAGGGGAGTGCTGCGTCCCAACCGTCGGTGCCGGTGCCGGCCCAGGCTGCCTGCCAGTCGGTCGACGACGTCACCGCCGCGCTGGCCTCGATCCATGCCGCACGAGCTGCAGCACCGCGTTCGCCCACTGCGGTGCGATATGCCGCGACCAGATCGTCCGGCGCCCAGAACGCTTCGTCGGGAATGCCCATGACTTCCTTGGTGCGGGTCACGTCGTCGGCCGAGAAGGGGTTCCCGTGCGCGCCCGCGGTGTCGGTGTGGTCAGGCGAGGGCTCGCCGATGTGCGAGCGCAACATCAGCAGCGACGGCTTCCGGGTCTCGGCCTTGGCCGCGTTCAACGCGGCTTCGAGACCATCGAGGTCGTCGGCCATCTCGCCGAGGTCGACGACGTCCCAGCCGTAGGCCCGGAACCTGGCTGCGGTGTCGTCGCCGGTCGACATGCTCGTCGGTCCGTCGATGGTGATCAGGTTGTCGTCGAAGACGCAGATCAGCCTGCCGAGGCCGAGGTGGCCGGCCAGCGAGGCTGCTTCGTGGCTGATGCCCTCCATCAGGCAGCCGTCGCCGGCGATCACGAAGGTGAAGTGGTCCTGTGCCTCGGCACCGAAACGGGCGCGCAGGTTCTCCTCGGCGATCGCCATGCCGACGGCGTTGGCGAATCCCTGGCCGAGCGGGCCGGTGGTGACCTCGACGCCGGCGGTGTGACCGGCCTCGGGATGACCGGGCGTGGCCGACTCCCACTGGCGGAAGCTCTTCAGATCATCGAGTTCGAGGCCGTAGCCGGACAGGAACAGCATCGAGTACTGCAGGATCGACGCATGGCCGTTGGAGAGGATGAAACGGTCGCGATCGGGCCACGACGGGTCGGCCGGGTCGTGCTGCATGACCCGGCTGTAGAGCACGTGGCCGAGCGGGGCGAGCGCCATGGCGGTGCCCTGGTGGCCGCTGTTGGCGGCGAGCGGGCCGTCCATCGCCATCCCCCGGATCAGCGAGACGGCGAGCTGGTCTTGTTCTGCTGTCAACGACACGCGGGCGAGGGTACCCGTTACAGCAGGGGTCAGACCCCACCTGTAACGACACACGCCGGTCCGATGGCTTCGACCGCCATGTGGGTTACAGGTGGGGTCTGACCCCTGCTGTAACGATCAGGCGGGAGGAAGGAGGGTGAACGGCACGATGTGCCAGGGGCCGTGGTCGATCCGGCAGTGGGCGAAGATCTGGCCGTAGTCGGGGAACTCCAGCTCCCCGCGCACCAGCCGGTAGGTGAACTTGCCGGGCTCGACCGTGAACGGGCTGACGTTTCGTGCGACCTGCTCGCTGTCGTCGTCGAGGCCCCGCCGGAACACCACCTCGAACACCCCGGACCCCTCCTCGTTCTCGGGGCAGAAGATCAGGCCGATCAGGTGCGGCTCGATCGTCACCGGCGCCGGTGATGGCGCTGCCATCGAGAACATCACGCCGGTGAGGTCGATGCGTGTCGACGGCCCGGGAGCCTCGCGCATGGCGAACTCCTCGACGAACAGTGCGGAGACGATCTGCATGGTGACCCAGGCTACGGACGCACGTTGCGATGAGCGAACGCACCAGATCTGCGTGACTCGCTCATCGGAACGGGGTTCACGTCCAGCGTTTCGGGACTCGCAGGATCACTCGGTACGACCCCG
Organism: Ilumatobacteraceae bacterium; assembly: GCA_963716095.1. Classification (GTDB taxonomy): domain Bacteria; phylum Actinomycetota; class Acidimicrobiia; order Acidimicrobiales; family Ilumatobacteraceae; genus Sva-07. Next base: position 21,435 of record CAVQSV010000011.1, read on the forward strand.
CCACCGGTACCGGACCGAACGAGCGCGAGTCGGCGAGCGTGGCCTCCCTGTTGTCGGACAGCACGGACATCTCGTCGCCGGGGTGGACGGCCGAGACGCGCTTCACCAGCCAGAAGTCGGGGCGTTCGGGATGCTCGAAGCAGCGCAGCTGTCCGACGCGGGCCGACCGCCAGCGAACGGCGATCAGGCCCTGGCCGTCGACCAGTGTTGGTTCCATCGACCGATCTGCCACCCGAAATCGACGTGGCATGGGCACCTGCACGGTTGCGGAGTGTATGTTTCGACCCGACGTCCCCCTGGGAATCGTCAGCACAGCACACCCCACCATTGCACTCTGAGGAGCCATCATGTTCGCCAAGTTGTTCGCTTCGGCCACCGTTGCCCACGCCCACTGCGACCTGTACTGCGGGGTGTACGACCCGGCCCAGGCCAAGATCGAGGCGCTGTCGGTGGTCAAGACCGCCAAGAAGTACGCCGAGTCCGACGACGAGGTCTTCCGCGCCCGCTGCATCTCGATCAAGGAAGCACGCGCCGAAGAGACCAAGCACCATCTGATGGTGTTGTGGGCCGACTTCTTCGCCCCCGACCACTTTGCGGCGTTCCCACAGCTCCACGAGTTGTTCTGGAAGGCGATCCACCAGGCCGGCGAGGCCAAGAAGTCGATGGATCCAGCTGTGGGCGAGCAGCTGGTCGCCTACATCGACGAGATCGCCGACATCTTCTGGCAGACCGACAAGGCCAAGCAGATGGGCGTGTACCCGCCGGCCTGATCTCGCCAGGCTTTCGCGGCTGTAGCGTTCGCCGACACCATGTCGGATCCGATCGCCGCCGCTGAGGGTTCCGCCCGCGAATCGAACGACGTCATCATCGAAGCGCCCATCGAGGGTCGGTCCACACGTGACCAGATCCTCGATGCGGCGCTTTCGTGTTTCGCTCACGCCGGCTACAGCGGTACGTCGCTCAACGACATCGCAGCAGAGGTCGGGATCCGGCGGCCCAGCCTGCTCCACCACTTCGCCTCGAAGGATGCGCTCTACGGCGAGGTGTTCGAACGGTTGCTGTCTGACTGGTTCGCACGGTTGGCCGGCGCGATCGAGTCGACCGCCACGGGGTGGCCGAAGGTCGAACAGGTGCTGCGTGCCGGCTTCGGCTACTTCGCTGACAACCCGAGCTATGTCACGCTGATGCGCCGCGAGGCAATCGACGGTGGGTCGCACCTCGGCATCGATCTCGCCGCGGTGCTGCGACCGATGTTCGATCAGGCCGCTGACTACTTCCGCCGCGAGATGGACGCCGGTGTGTTTCGCACGCACAACCCCGAGCAACTGCTGCTCACGGGGTACGGCGCGCTGCTCAGCTACTTCTCGGATTCGCCGTTCCTGGAAGGACTGCTCGACGAGGACCCGCTCGCCCCTGCAGCACTCGATCGGCGCAGCGAGCACATCATCGAGTTCTTCCACGCCGCACTGATGCCGTCATGATCGTTCGATGACCCGAGCGGATCAGTACGAACCCCTGTCCGACGAGGCAGCAGCCCGCTGGGCGAAGTTCGGCAAGTCCGAGACCGTCTTCTACCCGATGCTGATCGGCCTCGAGGTGGAGGAGACCCGGATCGACTACTGCCGGATGCGGATGCCGTTCAAGGCGGAGCTGCTGCACCCGGGTGGAGTCGTGCACGGTGGCGCGATCGCCTCGTTGATGGACGCCGTGCTCGTTCCGGCGGTCGGCTCCGTGCTCGGACCGAAGGACCGCTACTCGACCGTGGACCTGCACGTGCAGTACATCGGCGCGGTCAAGGACGAAGACGTCGTCGCAGAGGGCTGGGTCACCAAACGTGGCCGCACCGTGGTGTTCTGCGAGAGCGAAGCGGTCGGGGCAACGTCCGGTCGTCTGATCGCCAAGAGCGTGCTGACCTACAACGTGTCGCCCGCTTCCTGACCCGAACCCGTTGCGTTTGGTGTCAGACACCACACGTAACGGGGCCGGTGACCGCATCTGCCGAGGTGTGCACGAGTACCGTGGAGCGCGCATGGCGACCCCAAACACCACCCTGTCCGAGCGCGATTCCAAGGCCCTGCTGGCCGACTTCGGTATCCCGATCGCACCTGAGCGGTTCGTCGCCGACGCGACCGCGGCAGGTGCTGCAGCCGATGACATGGGGTACCCGGTCGTCGCGAAGCTGAACGGCGACGCGATCGCCCACAAGACCGAGCGGGGCCTGGTGAAGCTCCGCCTCGGCGACCGAGCGGCCGTCGAGGCCGCTGCCGCCGAACTGCTTGGTGCCGCGACGCCCGACGACGGTGAGGTGTCGGTGCTGGTCGCTCCGATGATCTCAGGCAATCGCGAGCTGATCGCCGGTGTGATTCGCGACCCGCAGTTCGGACCAACCGTGATGCTCGGTGTGGGTGGCATCCTCGCCGAAGCGGTCGCCGATGTCGTGTTCCGACCGGCCCCGGTCGACGGGGCCACGGCTGCGGAGATGATCGACGACCTCGCCACACAGAAGCTCCTCGATGCGTTCCGCGGCGAGGCCGCTGTCGATCGGGCGCAACTCGTCGACGTGATCGTCGGACTCGGCCGACTCGCGGTCGAACGCAGCGATGTGTCCAGCGTCGACATCAACCCCCTGATCGTGCAGCCAGACGGCGCCGTCGTCGCGGTCGACGGCCTGGTCGAACTCGGTGCTGCAACGGCCGGTGCGCGAACCTCGGCGCGGAGTCGTCCGACGGATGAGCAGTTCCGTGCCCTGTTCGATCCCAAGGGCGTGCTGGTCACCGGGGCATCGACGCACCCGGGCAAGTTCGGGTTCGTCTCGCTGCACAACCTGCTGGCGAGCGGCTATGCCGGCGGGGTCTACGGCACCAACTTGAAGGGTGAGGAGGTGCTCGGTGTGCAGACCGTCGCCGACATCGCCGATCTGCCCGACGACGCCATCGACCTCGTGTTCGTGTGCACGCCGGCTGCTGCGAATCCCGATCTGCTGCGAGCATGTGCCGCCAAGGGCATTCGCGCAGCGTTCCTCACATCCGCGGGCTACGGCGAGGCCGGAGACGAGGGCCAACGAGCCGAGGACGAACTCGTCGCGCTGGCCGACGAGCTCGGCATCCTGCTGGCCGGCCCGAACGGTCAGGGTGTGGTCAGTACGCCCGCCGACCTCTGTGCACAGATCGTGGCGCCCTATCCGCCGGCGGGAGGCATCGGAGTCGCCAGTCAGAGCGGCAACTTCGTGTCGAGCTTCATGAACATGGCTCGTGCCAGCGGGGTCGGCATCAGCCGCGCTGTGTCGGCCGGCAATGCCGCAGCGGTCACCGTGGCCGATTACCTCGATTGGTATGCCGACGATCCTGAGACCCGGGTCGGGTTGGCCTACGTCGAAGGGATCGTCGACGGGCGTGGCCTGATGGACAAGCTGGCAGGCGCAGCGGCACGCAAGCCGCTCGTGCTCGTCAAGGGCGGCGCCACCGAAGGTGGTGCCCAGGCTGCCGCCAGCCACACCGGTGCGCTGGCCGCCAACGACAAGATCTTCGACGGCGAGTGCCGAGCCGCCGGTATCACTCGCGCCGCAACCGTCACCGAGGCCTACGAGGCAGCGGCGACGTTCGCGACCCAGCCGTTGCCGAGTGGTCCGAACACGATCGTGCTCACCACCGCCGGCGGCTGGGGTGTGGTCACCGCCGACGCGATCACCCGCGACCCCGACATCGTGCTGATGGATCTGCCGAGCGACCTGCAGGCGGCGATCGACAGCAAACTGCCGCCTCGTTGGAGCCGCAACAATCCGGTGGACTGCGCCGGCGGCGAGGTGCGCGACACGATTCCCGAAGTGATGGCGTTGATCGCCGAACACCCCGATGTCGATGCGGTGATCTACCTGGGCATCGGGATCCAGAGCAACCAGGCGCGAATGATGAGCGAGGGCCGCTTCTACCCGGACCATGGCCTCGAGCGCATCGTCGCCTATCACGAGCGTCAGGACCAACGATTCGCGGAGGCGGCCCACGAACTGAGTGTCGCGAACGGCAAGCCCATCCTGGTCGCCACCGAGCTGGCCGTGGCCGATCCGGACAACGCCGGCCCGGCAACGGTGCGGCGTCTCGGTCGTCTGTGTTACCCGAGTGGCGGCCACGCCGTGACCGCTCTCGGACACCTCATTCGCTCTGCGAAGTACCGCGAGGCGCACAGCCGGTGAGCCAAGGTGGCGGCGCCGAAGGACGCGCCGATCCCCGACGGCACCCCGGTCGCAAGCGAGGCCCGCGAGGGCCGGGGCCGTGGATCGTGCTGGCTGCGGCGGCCGTGGTCCCAGCGTTGGTGCTCGCGGCGATCTCGTCGTGGGCATCTGGCCAGGTCAGCGACAACGTGGCGGCTCCACCGGTCGATTCGTCGGTCGAGCGTCCCGCACCCGGCCCAGCGTTGTCGACGTCGGTGCTCACGCTGCGCCGCGTGCCGACGATCATCTCGCGAGACCTGAACACCGACACCTTCGCCGGTGAGGTCAGCCCGTTCCTCTCGTCGCTCAACGACCGCTCCTGCGGCGCCGTGTCGGTCGACGGGGTCCCCATCGGCGACCGCAACGCCGAACTGGCGGTGATCCCGGCGAGTACACAGAAGGTTCCGGTTGCCGCGACGGCGCTCGAGTTGCTCGGATCGGACTTCCGGTACACCACCACAGCGGTCGTCGACTCGGCACCCGTCGATGGTGCCATCGAGGGTGATCTGTACCTGGTCGGCGGGGGAGACCCCTTGCTGTCGTCGGACTGGTACCCGACGTCGAACCTGGAACGCAATCCGGTGACCTCGCCGACGTCGTTCGACGCACTGGCCGATCAGGTCGTGGCGGCCGGGGTCACCGCTGTCCAGGGCGGGGTCGTCGGCGACGGAAGCCGCTACGACGACGAGTACTTCGCACCCGGCTGGGGTGACGGTGTTGCCGGCCTCGAAGCCGGGCCGTACGACGCGCTCATGGCCAACGACTCGCGTGTGTTGGGCGACCCGCTGCGCGGTGACGACCCCAATGAGGCCGCCGCCCGCGAGTTCACGCAGTTGCTCGAAGCTCGTGGAGTGTCGGTGGGCGGCGATGCGCGCACCGGAACCGCACCGCTGAACGCGGTCGAGGTCGCCTCGATCCAGTCGGCTCCGATGTCGGACGTGATCGCCGAGATGCTCGGCAACAGCGACAACAACACCGCGGAGATGGTGGTGAAGGAGCTCGGCTACACGTTGTCGTCGAGCGGCACCCGCGAGGCAGGGCTGGCGCTCGTGCGACAGCAACTGGTCGACTGGGACGTCGACGTCACAGCGATCGTGCTGGCCGACGGTTCGGGGCTGAGCCTCGACAACCGCTTGACCTGCGATGCCATCTTGACCGTGCTCCAAGAGACGGGTTTCGAGTCGCCGATCGGGCAGGGTCTCCCGGTGGCCGGTCAGACCGGCACACTGTCGGATGTGTTCACCGACCACCCCGTCGCCGGTCGACTCCGGGGCAAGACGGGCACCCTGAACAACCCGCCGTTCAACGTCGACCCTCCAGCGGTCAAGGCACTGGCCGGCTTTCTCCCTGTGGAGGGGGGCAGCGCCGTCGAGTACGCGCTGGTCCTCAACGGTCCGACGATCTCCGACCAGAGCGAATACCGCCCGGTCTGGAACGACCTCGCCGATGCGCTCGACACCTACCCAGCCGGAGCATCACCGGCCGACTTGGGGCCCCGGTGACCAACGACGATTCGCAGCGCGCTCGGCGACGGTCACGATCTGCGAGCAGCGCCGAGCGTGCCGGTTCGGTATCGGCTGGCACCGCTGTTCGGGTTGGTCGCACTCGGGCTGATCCCTGTGGCAGCGCTCGCTGGGCTGCTGGTGTGGAGCGACGCCGTCGCCGACGAGTACGAAGCCAGTGAGTCGGTGGAAGCGGGGACGTTCGAACCCAGCACCGAACCCGCCCCGGCGCTGACCACCTCGGTGCTCGATCTCCGACGGGCGCCGGCGGATCTCGCCCGCATCGGTGCCGACAACCAACTGGCGGACGCGCTCGAACAGCTCGCCGCGTTCATCGACGGACGCTCATGTCTGGCCGTGTCGGTCGACGGTCGCGCGGTGTCGTCCTGGAACGGCGACCTCGCGGTGATTCCTGCGAGCACCAACAAGCTCCTCGTCGGGGGAGCGGCGATCGAGGTGCTCGGAGCCGATTTCCAGTTCACGACCAGCGTTGCCGCGCCAGCTCCGGTCGACGGGGTCGTCGACGGCGATCTCTATCTCGTCGGCGGTGGGGATCCGTCGCTGGTGGCCAGCGGTGCCCCGCCGTCGGAGGATGTACCGGCGGCGAGCACGGCACTCGATGCGTTGGCCGATGCGGTCGCCGGGGCGGGGATCACGTCGATTCGTGGTTCGGTGGTCGGTGACGCGAGCAGGTACGACGACGAGTACGCCAACCCGACCTGGGGCGGCGGTGTGGCATACGTCGACGCAGGGCCGATCGGTGGTCTGGTCGTCAACGACGGCATCGTCGTCGGGAGGAGTGCTCGCCAGCGCGATCCCGGCGAGGCTGCAGCCCGCGAGTTCACCCGACTGCTTCGGGATCGCGGGGTGTCGGTCTCGGGCGGTTGGGAGGCCGGTCTGCTCGAGCCGGGGGTGCCCGTGATCGCTTCGGTGGAGTCGCCGCCGCTCACCGCGATCGTGGCGGACATGCTGACCCGCAGCGACAACGACACCGCCGAGATGCTGGTGAAAGAACTCGGCTTCAGCCTGGCGCAGCCGGGTACCACCGCTTCCGGTCTCGAAGTCCTCGAACGCACGGTGTCCTCATGGGGTGCGCCGATGGGGGAAGTGGTGTTCGCCGACGGTTCGGGGCTCAGCGCCGAGAATCGTCTGACCTGTGACACGCTGGTCGCCGTGCTCGACCATCTCGAACCGAGTCCTGCCGTCGACGGACTGCCGGTGGCGGGGCGCACCGGCACCCTGATCGACGACTTCCTCGGCTCGCCGGTCGAGGGGAGCCTCGTCGGCAAGACCGGCACACTCACGAATCCGCCCGCTGACGCCGAGCCGCCGGAAGTCAAGGCGCTCGCCGGCTACCTCGACGCACCCAACGGCGAGACGCTGCAGTTCGCCCTCGTGCTCAACGGTGCGGGCTACGTGACCGCCGATGGGTACCTCCCGTTCTGGAGCGCGCTGGCCGACCGCCTGGCCGTCCATCCGACCGCACCCGATCCGGCCCTGCTGGGGCCTCGCTGATCGTCATGGGCGTGATGAGGATGTTCCCACTCGGGTCGGTCCTGCTCCCCGGCGGGATCCTGCCGCTCCACGTGTTCGAGCCGCGATATCGCGACATGGTGCGCGACTGTCTGCGTGACGACGGCGAGCCCGAGTTCGGCCAAGTGCTCATCTCGCACGGATGGGAGACGGGCGGTGGCGACGACCGGACGTCGGTCGGCACCGTCGCCCAGATGCTGCAGGTCGATGCGATCGACGAGGACCGGTATGCGCTCGTCGCCGTTGGCACCCGTCGTATCCGGATCAACGCCTGGCTGCCGGACGATCCGTACCCGCTCGCCGACGTCGACGATTGGCCTGACGTCGACCCTGATGCCGCTGGTCTGGCGGTGAACGTCGCCGCGTCGCATGCTCGCGTACGCGCTGCGCGAGCACTCGCGGCGAGGGTGGCTGCCCGGTTGAACGACCCGGTCAGCGAGCTCACCAGCGAGGGCGACGCCGTCGACACCGGCGACGACGAGATCTCCGATGACCCGCTGCTGGCCACCTACCACCTCGCCACACTTGCGCCGATCGGCCCGGCCGACCGGTTCCGGCTGCTGTCCGCGCCCGGCCCGGCGACCCGGCTCGATGTGCTCGACGAGATCCTCGACGACGTCGAAGCAATGCTGAAGTTCCGCCTTTCGTGATAGAAACGGTGACCGTGTCAGACACCAGCGATCTCGAACAGCGCCTCGCCCGGCAGGCCGACAAGGCAAAGCAGGCCGAGGACGCCTCGGTCGGCGAGGTCATCGACTACGTCAAGGCGTACGCGAAGCAGGAGACACTGGGGCCGCTCAAGGGCGCCGGCAACTGGCTCGGCTACGGATTCGCCGCCGCCGCGCTGCTGGGACTCGGCTTGGTGCTGATGCTGCTCGGTCTGCTTCGGTTGATCCAGACCGAGTGGGACCGCTCGGCGTCGGGCAACCTGTCGTGGCTCCCGTACCTGATCGTGTTGGTCGTGGCGGGCGCACTGCTGGCGCTCACGCTGATGCGAATCAAGAAGTCGACCCTCCACAAGGAACCGAAGTAAGGAGCCTTCGTCATGGCGAAGAACACGGCCGAGGCCACACCGAAGATCACACCGCAGGACCTCGAGAACAAGCTCAAGGCACTCCAGGGCGACGTGCAGGAGAAGGTCGATGACAAGAAGTCGACCATCGCGACCGCTGCCGCCGCCGGCGGTGTCGTGTTGCTGATGATCTTCTTCCTGCTCGGCAAGCGCTCGGGCAAGAAGCGCAGCGCAGTCGTCGAGATCCGACGCATCTGATGGCGCTGATCCCCCTCACGCTGCGCCCGTCGTTCCTCATCCGACGCAACGCGATGCGCAAGGGCGTGCTCGGCCCCAGCACACTGTGGAAGGTCGTGGCGGCGATCGTGTTCGGCCGCAGCACCATCAAGAAGGTGTTCGGCAAGCAGCCCGAACCGCTCGGAAAGCGCACGATCGGTGTCGGTGGCGTGCTCACCGTCGCTGCGGCAGCACCGTTGTCCCGCCGCCAGGCGAAGCGCGCCGGAGTGACCAAGAAGACACTCGAAGCCGACGCACGTGCCGACCTCGAGGCGGCACAGCAGGCATCGTGAAGGTCCTGCTGCGCAACCCGCGGCGGGAGATCGAGGTGCCCGGGGACCGCAGCGTCGACCGCCTGCTCGACGATCTCGACCTGCAGTCGCGAGGCTCATCTCGTCATCTGCAACGGCACACTCGTGCCCGGCGATGCCCGCCTCGAAGACGGCGACACCATCGAGGTGCGTCCGGTCATCTCCGGCGGCGCAGCATGAGGCAGCGCTGACATGAGCTGCGGTCGGCAGCAAGTGCCGCGTCTGCAGGGCACCAGCGGTCATCGACCTGCCGCGCCACAACGCCAAGTTCTGTGCCGAGCACCTCCAGCAGCTGTGCCGACGGCAGATGACCAAGGCGATCGAGGACTTCGACATGTTGACGCCCGACGACCGAATCCTCGTCGCGGTCAGCGGTGGCAAGGACTCGCTCGCAGTGTGGGACATGCTGATCGAGGCGGGTTACCGCGCCGACGGGCTGTACATCGGTCTGGGTATCGGCGACTACTCCGATGACAGCGGCGGCTACGTGCGCCGATTCGCCGACGAACGAGGTCTCACGTTGCAGACGATCGACCTGCGCGAGGACTACGGCTACGACGTTCCGACGGCCTCACGAGCAACCGGCCGGGTGCCGTGCTCGGCCTGCGGTCTGTCGAAGCGGCGCCTGTTCGATCAGGCCGCCCTCGACGGCGGCTACGACGTCGTCGTCACCGGTCACAACCTCGACGACGAAGCCGCTGTGCTGTTCGGCAACACGCTGCGTTGGGACATCGACTACCTCGCTCGCCAGATGCCGGTGCTGCCGGCCGGGCGAGGGTTTCCCAAGAAGGTCAAGCCGCTGGTGCGCCTCACCGAACGTGAGATGGCCGCGTGGTGCCTGGTGCGTGGCATCGACTACGTCGTCGAGGAGTGCCCGATCGCCGCCGGGAACCGGCATCTGTCGTACAAGGAGTCGCTGAACGCGATCGAGGCGAACTCTCCGGGAGCGAAGGCCTCGTTCTACCTGGGCTTCCTCGACCGGATGGCGCCGCTGCTGGTGGGCCAGTCGGCCGCGGCGGCGGGCGAATTGAACGACTGTTCGCGTTGTGGATCGCCGACGACCGGTGAGATCTGTGCGTTCTGCCGGCTGGTGGAGAAGTCGAGCGCGCACGAACCCGTGCCGGTCGAGATGGTGCTGACGAGAGGGAAGCGACGATGACCGGAGTGTTCACAGCAGGGGAGAAGGCCCTGCTGCTCGATACCAAGAAGCGTCGCTACCTCATCGACCTGGTCGACGACGGCGAGTTCCACAGCCACAACGGCTTCGTGGCGCACACCGATGTGATCGGCCAACGCGAAGGCGTCGTCGTGCGGTCGACGAAGGGGTCCGAGTATCGAGTGTTGCGTCCGACGCTCGAGGACTTCGTCGTCGAGATGCCACGCGGTGCCCAGGTGATCTACCCGAAGGACCTTGCTCCGATCTGCATGCTCGCCGACATCGGACCAGGGGTCCGAGTGTTCGAGACCGGCATCGGTTCCGGAGCGTTGTCGATGACGATGCTCCGCTACGGCGCCGACATCGTCGGCTACGAGATCCGGGAGGACTTCGCCAACCGGGCCCGCAAGAACGTCGAGAGCTTCCTCGGGACCGCGGCGCTCGATCGCTACGAGGTGCACATCGCCGACAGCTACGAGGGCATCGATCCGGCGCTCGGGATGTTCGACCGGGTCGTGCTCGACCTGCCCGAGCCGTGGAATGTCGTGCCGAATGCCGAAGCGGTGCTGCAGCCCGGCGGGCTGCTGGTGGCCTACACGCCATCGATCACGCAGGCGGTGCAGGTGCGTGAGGCGTTGAAGGGCAAGTGGATCGATGCCCGCACCATCGAGGTGCTCCACCGGGGCTGGCACATCGAGGGTCAGGCCGTGCGCCCCGATCACCGCATGGTGGCGCACACGGCGTTCTTGAGCGTTGCCCGGTTCCTCGGCCGCAACCCCACCTGATCCCGCAGAACCGGAACGGCCCCGAAGGCTGCGCCTCGGGGCCGTTCGTCGACTTCTCCTCCTCGGAACTGATGCAGCGAGTGACCAGCGAGAGCTGTCAGGGTTCGATGTAGATGCACTCGCCGGGGCACTCCTCGGCGGATTCGATGACTGCTTCGAGCTGCCCGTCGGGGATTTCGGCGAGGCCCTCGGCGCCCTGGGCGTTGCCCTTGGCTTCTGCGAAGATCTTGTCGCCTTCGACGACATAGGCAAGGCCGTCGTCGAGCAGGGTGAAGACGTCGGGGGCGATCTCCTCGCACAGGCCGTCGCCGGTGCACAGATCCTGGTCGATCCAGACCTTCATGTCAGTGGGGCTCCTCGTTGAGTGGGGGTTGTCCTACGTCGGCCAGTTTACACGGCCAAGCACGTGCAAACATGCTTCGGGTGTCCGCGTGTACATTCGGTCCATGGCAACCTCTGCGGACGATCCCCGGTCGACCAACGATGCTGGGGCGGACGAGCGAACCGAGCTCGCCGCCCTCGAAGACGAAATCGCCCATCTCCGAGCTCGCCTCGCGGACGCACCCAAGCGGGTGCATTCGCTCGAGGAACGGCTCCTCGAGACCAAGGGGCAGCTCGCCGCCGCCGTCGGACAGAACGAGAAGCTGTCGTACACCCTGCGCGAGGCTCGCGAGCACATCGCCACACTGCGCGACGAGGTCGACAAGCTGTCGCAGCCACCGTCGGCATACGGCGTCGTGGTCGGCAAGAACGACGACGACACCGTCGACATCCTCACCAGTGGGCGCAAGATGCGCGTGGCATTGCATCCCGACATCGACCACGAACTGCTCGACCGTGGCGCCGAGGTGGTGTTGAACGAGAGCTACAACGTCGTGATGGCGCGCACGCCCGAGATCACCGGCGAGGTCGTCACGGTGAAGGAGGTCATGGAGGACGGCATTCGCATCGTGGTCGTCGGGCGTGCCGACGAGGAACGGGTCTGCGAGCTCGCCGACGCGATCCGTGGCACCCACATCCGCAACGGCGACCACCTGCGTCTCGACACGCGCTCGAACCTGTTGCTCGAGAAGCTGCCGAGACCCGAGGTCGAACACCTCCTGCTCGAAGAGGTGCCCGACATCGCCTACACCGACATCGGTGGCCTCGACGACCAGATCGAACAGATCGCGGACGCGGTCGAGTTGCCGTTCCTCCACCAGGATCTGTTCGCCGAGCACCAGCTGCCCGCGCCGAAGGGGATCCTGCTGTACGGGCCACCCGGGTGCGGCAAGACGTTGATCGCCAAGGCGGTCGCGAACAGCCTTGCGAAGAAGGTGGCCGACACGATCGGTGAAGGCAAGGGTCACAGCTACTTCATCAACATCAAGGGTCCGGAGCTCCTCAACAAGTACGTCGGCGAGACCGAACGACAGATCCGGTTGGTGTTCCAGCGGGCGCGCGAGAAGAGCGACGAGGGCTGGCCGGTGATCGTGTTCTTCGACGAGATGGACTCGATGTTCCGGACCCGCGGCTCGGGCATCAGTTCCGACATGGAGTCGACGATCGTGCCGCAGCTGCTGTCGGAGATCGACGGAGTCGAAGGACTGAAGAACGTGATCGTGATCGGAGCGACCAACCGTGAGGACCTGATCGATCCCGCAATCCTCCGACCTGGCCGTCTCGACGTGAAGATCAAGATCGAACGTCCGAACGCTGCAGCGGCCAAGGCGATCTTCGCTCGATATCTCACCGAGGAGATCCCGATCATGAAGGGACAGTCGGTCCCCGACATGATCGACGCCACCGTGACCGAGATGTACCGCGACGACGAGGCCAATCGCTTCCTCGAGGTGACCTACCAGAACGGCGACAAGGAGATCTTGTACTACAAGGACTTCTCGTCGGGCGCCATGATCGAGAACGTGGTGCGGCGGGCCAAGAAGCTCGCCATCAAACGGGTGATCGACGGTGGGGAAAAGGGTGTGTGCACCGACGATCTCCTCGCGTCGATCAAACAGGAGTACAAAGAACACGAGGACCTCCCGAACACCACCAACCCCGACGACTGGGCGAAGATCTCGGGCAAGAAGGGCGAACGCATCGTCTTCATCCGCACGCTCGTGTCGGAGGCCGCCGAGGCCGATCCGTCCGGTGGACGGGCGATCGAGCGCGTGGCGACGGGGCAGTACCTGTGAGCGCCGATCGCGAGTTCGACGTCGTCGTCTACGGGGCGACCAGCTTCGTCGGCCAGATCCTCTGCAGGTACCTCGTGCGGCGCCACGGCACCGACGGGGACCTCAGATGGGCCATCGCCGGTCGGAGCGCGTCGAAGCTCGACGAGGTGGCGAGCAGTACCGGTGCAGACGTGCCTCGAATCGTGGCCGACGCCGCTGACCGGGCGGCGCTCGACGAGATGGCGGGCTCGACCCGGGTGGTGGCGTCGACCGTTGGGCCCTATGCGCTGTACGGCTCCGAATTGGTTGCCGCCGTCGTCGAGGCGGGCGGCGACTACTGCGACCTGACCGGCGAAGTGCAGTGGATGCGCCGGATGATCGACGCGCACCAGAGCCGCGCCGAGGAGACCGGTGCACGGATCGTGCACACCTGCGGATTCGATTCGATCCCGTCCGACCTGGGTACCTGGTTCACTCAGCAACGCGCGATCGAGCAGTTCGGTGAACCGTGTGTCGAGGTGCGGATGTCGGTGAAGGGCGCGAAGGGTGGCGTCAGCGGCGGTACCGCGGCGAGCGGCATGGCGATGTTCGAGGAACTCGCCGACGACCCGGACCTCCGCAAGGTGGTCAGCGATCCGTACGTGCTGGCGCCGGTCGACCTGCGCCAGGGGCCGAAGCAGCCGGGGATGTCCCGACCGACTCGTGACGACCGGTTCGAGAGCTGGGTTGCACCGTTCGTGATGGCTCCGACCAACTCGGCGGTGGTGCTGCGCAGCCACGCGCTGCTCGGCCAACCCTGGGGCCGCGACTTCACCTACGGCGAAACGATGATGACCGGCGACGGCCTGATCGGGGGAGCGGCCGCCTGGGGCATGACCGCAGGCCTCGCCGCGTTTGCCGGCGCAGCCAGCTTCGGTCCCACTCGCGCACTTCTGGGCAAGGTCATTCCGAAGCCGGGCGCCGGTCCGAGCGAAGCCAAGCAGCAAGCCGGATACTTCGACCTCCGGTTCGTGGGGGTCACCGCAGACGGACACGAGGTGCGCACCAAGGTCACCGGCGACGCCGATCCCGGCTACGGCTCGACCGCCAAGATGCTGGGCGAGTCGGCTGTTGCGTTCCTCGATCTCGATCCTGCTGACACCGGCGGCGGCTTCTGGACGCCGGCGAGCGCCTTCGGTGATGCCCTCGTCGAACGCCTCGAAGCTCACGCCGGCATCCGCTTCGACGTCCTCTGACGCGCTCGCGGTTCCCCGTGCCCTGGGCACGGGGAACCGCGAGCTGAACGTCGCCCGCGTGCCGGGCTCCGCTAGGTTCAGGTGATGGCCCTTCCGAAGGTCTGCGGGATCGAGACCGAGTACGGCATCGTTGTGCGCGGCGGCGACAACAACCCGGTGTCGGCGTCGTCGATGCTGATCAACGCCTACGTCGCTGCCACGAACCGAGACCGTGGCCGCATCGGCTGGGACTTCGAGGACGAGCAGCCCGCCAACGATGCCCGAGGCTTCGAACTCGACACCTCCCTCGCCCCCGAGGTCGAGACGATGCTGGTCAACGCCGTGCTCACCAACGGTGCGCGCTACTACGTCGATCACGCGCATCCCGAGATCTCGACCCCCGAGGTCACCACCGCCCGAGAAGCGCTGGTCTGGGACCGTGCCGCCGAGGAAATCGTCCGAGCGTCGATGGAGCACGTGAGGTCGTTGCTTCCCGACGAGGGCGAGATCGTGGTGCACAAGAACAACTCCGACGGCAAGGGCAACAGTTACGGCTGCCACGAGAACTACCTGCTCGCACGGGAGACGCCGTTCGGACGTCTGGCGCGACAGATCACGCCGCACTTCGTGACCCGGCAGGTGTTCTGTGGAGCGGGCAAGGTCGGCTGCGAACTCCCTGGCCGTCCCGACGACCACGTGCCCTACCAGCTCAGTCAACGAGCCGACTTCTTCGAAGAGGAGATCGGTCTCGAGACCACGTTGAAGCGCCCGATCGTCAACACCCGTGACGAGCCGCATGCCGATGCGCAGAAGTACCGGCGGCTCCACGTGATCGTTGGCGATGCCAACATGAGCGAGGTCGCCACCTACCTCAAGGTCGGCACGACGTCGATCATCCTCGCGATGATCGAAGACGACGAACTCGGCGACGAGTGGCTGCTCGGCAACCCCGTCGCGGCGATTCGCCAGGTCAGCCACGATCCGTCGCTCACCCAGACGATCATGCTGCGCGACGGCAATCGGGCGACCGCCCTCGAGATCCAGTGGGGGCTGCTCGAGCGGGCCCGCAAGTACGAGCAGTCGCACGGTCTCGATTGCGTCGGAGCTGACGTGGGCGCCGACGTGCTGTCGAGGTGGGAAACGGTGTTGGCCGGCCTCGAAGCCGACCCCGCATCGGTGGCGAACTGGGTCGACTGGGTCGCCAAGCAGCGACTCGTCGACGGCTATGCCGCCCGCCACGGCATCGACTCGGGATCGGCGAAGCTGAAAGCGATCGACCTGCAGTACCACGATCTGCGTGTCGATCGGTGCTTGGCACTCCGGGCAGGACTCGACACGATGGTCTCGCCCGGCGAAGTTGCCGACGCCATGACCGAGCCGCCGAGCAGCACCCGTGCGTACTTTCGTGGCCGTTGCCTGCAGAAGTATCCCGACGACGTCGTTGCGGCCAACTGGGACTCGCTCGTCTTCGACGTCGGACGCGATCCGCTGCGTCGGGTGCCGATGATGGAACCGCTACGCGGGACCGCCGAGCACGTTGGTACCTTGATCGACGACTGCGAGACGGCCGGGGAGCTCCTCGACCGCCTCGGCCAATGATCGAACACGAACACGCAACTCACCGACATCCGACTCTTTGAAGGGAAGCACCAGCTGATGGCAGAACGCACCCAGAAGTCGAAGCAGACGAACGGTCGCGAGACCGAAACCGCTGCCGAGGCCGCGCCAGCGGTCACCGAGACCGGCGACAAACTCAAGGCCGAACTCGACGACCTGCTCGACGAGATCGACGAAGTGCTCGAGACGAACGCCGAGGACTTCGTGAAGTCGTATGTGCAAAAGGGTGGACAGTAACTCGTGACAATGCCGCTGTTCTCGACCTCGGACGACCCGGGGTCGAACTTTCCTGAGCTGCTGCGCCGCGTCGGACTCGGCGCCGAACCGGGTGCCGGGGCGTCCACGGATCTGATCCGCGAGCTCTCGGTGCCGCACGCCACCACCTGCGTTGCGCTCACCTACGCCGACGGTGTCGTGATGGCGGGCGATCGACGGGCGACCTCTGGCAACCTGATCTCGCATCGCACGATGGAAAAGGTCGTCGAGGCCGACCGCTACAGCGGCGTGGCCATCGCTGGAGCTGCAGGAACAGCGCTCGAGATGATTCGCCTGTTCCAGCTCCAACTCGAGCACTACGAGAAGGTCGAAGGCACCTCGTTGAGCCTCGAAGGCAAGGCCAACCAGCTGTCGATGATGGTCCGTGGCAACCTGCAGCAGGCGATGATGGGCATGGTGGTGGTGCCGATCTTCGGTGGCTACGACCTGCGTCGCGAGTGCGGCCGCCTCTGGGACTACGACGCCACTGGCGGGCGCTACGAAGAGCGCGACTACGTCGCCACCGGATCGGGCAGCTTGCACGCCGGCACCGTCATCAAGGTCGGCTTCCACGCCGACATGAGTCGTGACGATGCCGTCAATCTGGCCGCCAGGGCCCTCTGGGAAGCCGCCGACGCCGACTCTGCGACGGGAGGCCCCGATGCACTTCGGGGGATCTACCCGGTGGTGGCCACGATCGACGCGACGGGGTGGAGCCGACTCGGTGACGACGATCTCGCCGCTCGATACGAGGCGATCGTCGACGAGGTGCGGACGCGATGAGCCAGCCGTTCTACGTCGCTCCCGAACAGATGATGAAGGACCGTGCGGACTTCGCGCGGAAGGGCATCGCTCGCGGACGGGCGCTCGCTGCGGTCCGCTACGCCGAGGGCATCGTGATCATCGCCGAGAACGCGTCCGAGACGCTGCGCAAGGTGAGTGAGATCTACGACCGCATCGCGTTCGCCGGCGTCGGCAAGTACAACGAATTCGACCAACTGCGAGTTGCTGGTATCCGCGCCGCAGACCTGAAAGGGTTCCAGTACTCCCGCGACGACGTCGACGCTCGCAGCTTGGCCAACAGCTACGCCCAGATGCTCGGCACGATCTTCACCCACGAGATGAAGCCGATGGAGGTCGAGATCCTCGTGGCCGAGGTCGGCCTCGAGCCGGCGGGTGACCAGATGTTCCTCATCCTCTACGACGGCACCGTGGTCGACGAGCGCGACTACGCAGCCATCGGCGGTGACGCCGAGGCGATCAATGCCCGCCTGGCCGAGACGTGGACGGACGGGCTCGATCGCGCTGCGGCGCTGGCCGTGGGACGTTCCGCACTCGCGGGTCCGGACCGCGAGATCGCCGACGACGACCTCGAGGTCGCCGACCTGGCGCGAACCAACGGTCGTCGCTGCTTCCACCGGCTCTCGAAGGCCGATTTCGGCGCCTGACGCGCATCAGGGCCGGATCACCCGCTCTCGGAGATGCCTCGTGCCTTCACGGCGCTCCGACCGAACCGATGGCGACCACGAGCCGGGCGACCTTGTCGTCGACGGTGTGCCCGCCAGGGAAGATCTCGAGCTGGGTGCGGACCCCTGCTTCGCGAAGTCGAAGGTCGATGAAGTGGGCGGCGTCGGCGTAGTCGACGATTTCGTCGTCGAGCCGGCCGAGCGCGTCGAGATCTCTCCGGATCGAACCGTCCGGGTCACGTTCGGCGAGCCAGCCCGGGGCTGTGGGATCGTCCAGCGGGCGCGGTGCGGTTCCCGACTCGGCGGCCCACACGACGGCCCGTGCGTCGAGATCGGTCGGCCAGCGATCGCGATCGACCAATCGTGCAACTTCGTCCTGCATTGCCGGCAAATCCTCGCCGAACGCATCGTCGAAGGGCTGCGACTGGAAGAAGTACTCGCCGTCGCCGAGTACCGCGCCGCGCACCGGCAGCGGAGCCTGCGCGGTCTCGCAGCCCGGAACGTCGCCAGTCGGCGCCACCATCGCAGCCAATGCGGGACCGGCCCCCGCAGAGAAGCCGTAGACGACGGTGTCGGCGGCGTCCCCACCGAGTTCAGTCGGCCCACTCCTGACTGAATGCGACCGCGCAGCTCGCTGCGTGGCGCAGGTCGACGATGTCGCCCACATCGAGCGGAAACGGGTCGCCGGCGATCCACGTCGGAGTGAACACCAGTGAACCGGTCGCTGCTGCTGCCGCGGCGATCATGGTGTTGGAGCCGGCATCCTTGAATTCGTTCGAACGACCGTGAAACGCAACGACGACCGGCCACGGCCCGGGCGAGTTGGGCACGAACGCATCGACCGCCATGTCGAGACCGTCGACCACCAGGTAGCGGTCACGAGTGATCTCGGAGTGCCCCGACATCCTCGGCGGCGTCGTCGTCGTCGTGCACGCTGCTGCGACACCTGCAGTGCACACGAGCACGGCTCCGAGTCCCAGCGCGCGGCCCAGTGATCGCAGCCGCATGCCGGGTGCCATGAGCGCACGGTATCGGTTGCGAAGATCGCGGCTGTCAAGCCCGACGCACGAGAAGCTCCCGGACCAACAGGTCCTTGTCGACGTCGCAGGTGGCCACGGTGTGAGCTTGGCACGCAGGCACGTCGGCGCCGGGAGGCGTACCATCGGTACATGGTCGCCATCGACGTCAACAGTGATCTGGGGGAGTCGTACGGGGTCTGGACCCTCGGTGACGACGCTGCAATGCTCGGAATCGTCACGAGCGCCAACGTTGCGTGTGGCTTCCACGCGGGCGACCCCTCGGTGCTGCGTGCGGCGTGCAGGCTGGCCGCGCACAACGACGTGGCGATCGGTGCCCAGGTGTCGTTCCCGGACCTGCCCGGGTTCGGCCGCCGTCATCTCGACATGGCTCCCGACGAGCTGCGAGATGCCGTGCTCTATCAACTGGGTGCGCTCGACGCCTTCGCCCAGGTCGCCGGCGCGGAGATCACCTACGTGAAACCTCACGGAGCGCTGTATCACACCACCGCGACGCATCCATCTGCCGCGCAGGCCCTGGTGGCAGCGGCCGCCGAGTACGACCCGTCGCTCGCCATCCTCGGACTGCCGGGCTCCGAACTCCTCGCTGCTGCCGAGGCCGCAGGTCTCACGCCGGTTCCAGAGGCGTTCGCCGACCGCGCCTACCGGCCAGACGGAGGGCTGGTGTCGCGACGCGAGCCGGGAAGCGTGCTCACCGATCCCGATGAGGTCGCCCAGCGTGCGGTTCGGATCGCTGTCGACAACGAAGTGGTCGCCGTCGACGGCTCGGTCGTCAGCCTGCGTGTTCGTTCGATCTGTGTACACGGCGACACGCCGGGAGCCGTCGATCTCGCACGAGCCGTTCGTTCGGCACTCGATGCGGCGGGGGTGGGCGTCTACCGTTTCGTGACATGACCTACGCACCGGCTCACCGGCCGTTCTACGACGCCGACAGCCACATCATGGAGCTGCCTGATTTCCTGCGTGACTACGCGGACCCCGGCATTCGCGAGCAGATTCCACAGGTCAGCTACGCCGCCTCACTCGTCACCGATGAGGAAGTCGACGCGATCGTCGCCAACGGCAAGCGGCACAGCTCGGCACACATCGACGCACAGGTCGCGCTGGGCGACGAACTGATCGCGAAGTCGAAGGAGATCCAGGCACTCGGCGCATTCGATCGAGACGACCGGTCGATCGCACTCGACATGCTCGGCTTTCGCAAGCAACTCGTGTTCGCCACCCACAGCGTCGCGACGCCGTTCTCGCCGAGCCGCAAGCTGTCGAACGAGGTGCGCTACGGCGCGACCAGGGCGCACAACCGGGCGATGAGCGAGTTCTGTGCTGACGACGACCGTCTCATGGCTGTCGGCATCGTGCCCCTCGAGGACCCCGACCACGCGCTGATCGAGCTCGAGTTCGCGCTTGCGACGGGGATGGAGGCGATCTGGGTACCGCATCACCCCGCAGGGGAGCGGTCGCCGGGCCACGTCGACCTGGCACCGTTCTGGGCTCGGCTCGCCGAGTCGCAGACACCGTTTCTGCTGCACGTCGGTGGCGCCCCGCTGCAGCTCGATCCACGGTGGGCCAACACGGGCCGCCCAGCGGCTCGCGACTGGATGGGCGGCGGTGAAAACGTTCGGAGCAAGGACATGGCGGTGCTGCACCAGGGACCCGAGACGTTCCTCTCGGTGATGGTGATGGACGGCGTGTTCGAACAGCACCCCGACCTGCGTGGCGCGTCGGTGGAGCTGGGCGCAGGCTGGGTGCCGGCGATGCTGACCCGGCTCGATTGGGTGGTGCGATCATGGAGCAAGGTCGACCAGTACCTGGCACAGCTGGAGCGCACCCCGTCGGAGACTCTGCGTGCACAGATGGCGTTCACGCCCTACGTGTTCGAAGACATCGGCGGGCTGATCGATCAGTCGTCCGACGACCTGTACTTGTTCTCGAGCGACTATCCGCACGTCGAGGGCGGCAAGGACCCGATCGGTCGTTTCGAGGGATCGCTGGGTGACCGCGCGGACGTGGTACGCGACAACTTCTACGCCGAGAACTTCCTCCGCATCTTCCCCAGCGCCCGCGTTCACTGATCGGAATGGAGCGGCGTCCGTACGGGCCACGCGCCTGGTTGGTCGAGGGGGTCGACGACCCGCCCGGCTGGGCCGCAGCGCTCGCCGCGATCGGCGTTCCGGGCGTGGTCGAGATCGTGCCGGCCGAGACCACCGTGGTCGTCCGATGCATGCAGGAGCGCCGCGAGCAGATCGGTGCCGTGCTCGACGTCGTGGTCCCGGCGCCCGTCGAACCCGACGGTGAGCAGCCCATCACCATCGATGTCGTCTACGACGGCCCGGACATCGCTGCGCTGGCGACTGCAGCTCAGGTCTCCGTCGACGATGTCGTTCGTCTGCACGCGACCGGCAGCTATCGCGTTGCCTTCTGCGGTTTCAGTCCAGGATTCGCCTACCTGCGCGGCATCGATCCTCGGCTGCACGTTCCGCGGCGCGAGACCCCCCGTTTCTCCGTACCTGCCGGTTCGGTCGGCGTGGCGGCCGGGTACAGCTGTGTGTACCCATCGGCGTCGCCGGGGGGTTGGCACGTGATCGGCCACACCACCCACACGCTCTGGGACGTCGACAGCGACCCACCGGCGTTGCTTCGGCCGGGGCGGGCGGTCAGATTCCGAATGGTGTCCGGATGACCACGGGTCCCGCACTGCGCATCGTCCAGGTCGGCTTCGCCACCACCGTGCAGGATCATGGGCGATTCGGGCTCGCTCACCTCGGTGTGCCCACTGCCGGGCCGGTGGACCGACAGGCACACGACCTGATGAACCGGCTCGTCGGCAACCCGCCCAGTGCGGCCACGATCGAGACGATGGGCGCGCTGATCGTCGAAGCGCTCCGCCCGGTGGTGGTGGCGCGCAGTACCGATGCCAGTCGACACACGCTCACGAAGGGCGATCGCTTCCGTATCGATGCGCCGAGCGGCTCGGTCTGGGCCTATCTGTCGGTGCGCGGCGGCATCGACGTCGAGCCGGTGCTCGGATCGCGCAGCGTCGACACGCTCGGCCACCTCGGCCCCGGAGCACTTGCGGGCGACACATTGCTCGACATCGGCGTCGACCCAGGAACCGACCTCAGCGCCGAGTACGCCCCGGCTCGCGATCCTGCCGACCGGGCGGTGCGCATCTGGGACGGCCCGCAGCACGATTGGTTCGTCGGGGGGCGACAGATGCTGATCGAACGGCCCTGGCGGATCACGAATGAACTCAGTCGAGTCGGGGTGCGCCTCGAAACCGGCGACTTCCAGCGCAGCACCCGATCCGAGCCGCAGATGTCGAGCATCGGTCTGGTGGAGGGCGCGATCCAGATCACGCCGACGGGGGAACCGATCGTGATGCTCGCCAACCACCCGACCACCGGCGGGTACCCGGTGATCGCTGTCGTGGATCCTGACGACCTGTCGAGCCTCGTGCAGCGTCGACCCGGGGCGACGGTCACCTTCCGTCGCCCCTGACCGGACGCCACACTGTCGCTGTCGATAGGTTGCGGTTGATGGAGCGACGCATCTACGGGCTCGAGAACGAGTACGGCGTCACCTGCACGCTGCGGGGCCAGCGTCGGCTCAGCCCCGACGAGGTCGCCCGGTACCTGTTCCGTCGCGTCGTCTCGTGGGGGCGCAGCTCGAACGTGTTCCTGCAGAACGGTGCGCGGCTCTACCTCGACGTCGGCTCGCACCCCGAGTACGCCACGCCTGAGTGCGACTCGCTGTACGAACTCGTGGTCCACGACAAAGCCGGCGAACGGATCCTCGAACAGCTCGTCGAGTCGGCCGAGCAGCGCCTCGCCGAAGAGTCGATCCGCGGCACGATCTACCTGTTCAAGAACAACACCGACTCGGCAGGCAACTCCTATGGGTGCCACGAGAACTACCTCACCAGCCGCGACGACGATCTCGGTCACTACGCCGAGGTGTTGATCCCGTTCTTCGTGTCGCGTCAGATCTACACCGGTGCCGGCAAGGTGCTGCAAACGGCCAGGGGAGCGACCTATTCGATCGCGCAACGCGCCGAACACATCTGGGAAGGTGTCTCGTCGGCGACCACCCGGAGCCGGCCGATCATCAACACGCGTGACGAACCGCACGCCGATGCCGAGCGATATCGGCGTCTCCACGTCATCGTCGGCGACTCGAACATGAGCGAATACACCAACTTCGTCAAGGTCGGCGCGGCTGCGTGCATGTTGCGCATGCTCGAGGATCCCAATGTGGTGCTGCGTGACATGACACTCGAGAATCCGATCCGGGCGATCCGCGAGATCAGCCACGACATCACGTGCCGGCGCACGGTGCGCCTGGCCAACGGCCGGGAGGTCTCCGCGCTCGACATCCAACGCGAGTATCTCGACCGAGCGCTGCGCTACGCCGACTCGCAGGGTTTCCCACCCATGGAACTCAAGGCGCTCGAGATGTGGGAGCACTGCATCACGACGATCGAGAAGGATCCGTTGCTGCTCGACCGCGAGGTCGACTGGGTGATCAAGTACAAGCTGATCGAAGCGTTCCGCGAGCGCCACGACCTGCCGTTCGGCCACGCACGGGTGCAGCTGCTCGACCTGCAGTACCACGACGTGTCACGAACGCGGAGCCCCTTCTACAAGCTGCAGGATCGAGGCATGATCGAGCGGATCTGCACCGATTCCGACATCGAACAGGCCATCGACCTCCCGCCTCAGACCACCCGTGCCCGTCTGCGCGGCGACTTCGTTCGGCGAGCCAAGGAACGCAAGCGTGACTACACCGTCGACTGGGTCCACTTGAAGCTCAACGACCAGGCGCAGCGCACCGTGCTGTGCAAGGACCCGTTCAAGAGCCGGGACGAACGGGTCGAGCGTCTCATCGAATCACTCTGATCGCCTCTTCGAACGGTGCTCGGCGGGCTACCGTTGGGCCCGCGTGACGTCAGAGACCATCAACCCGCCGCCGGTGGAGCCACCCGCAGAACCGCCCGAGGGCCCACTCGGCGACGGTGCCAGCGCGTCGAGATTGCCGCCTGGTGCCAGAGCGTTCTTCGACTGGATGGTCGTCATCGCCGTTGCCCTGCTCGTCGCGTTCGTGGTGCGCACGTTCGTCATTGCCCACTTCGTCGTCGAGGGCGAGTCGATGTTCTCCACGCTCGACACCAACGACCGGGTGTTCGTCAACAAGCTCTCGTATCGCCTCCACGACCCCAACCGAGGCGATGTCGTCGTCTTGCACCAGGTCACCGGCGCCTCCGAACGCGACTTGATCAAGCGAGTCATCGGGCTGCCGGGCGAGCTGGTCGAGGTCCGCAATTGCACGGTCCTCATCGATGGGAGGGTGCTCAACGAGCCGTATCTCGATCCGGAGGTCGTCACGCCCACCAACTGTGGAGGCGACTACAGCGCCACTGAACCGGTGCCGGACAATCATGTCTTCGTGATGGGCGACAACCGAGGCGGATCGCAGGATTCGCGTGTCATCGGCACGATCAGCGAAGACGACCTGGTCGGGCGGGCCTTCGTGGTGTTCTGGCCGCAGAGCCACTGGCAGTGGCTCTGAGCGCTTCTCAGATCGGCGAACTGCCGATCTCGGCGCGAAATGCGTCGGTCATCACGTCGACTCGGTCGCTGTAGACCGCGTCGAGGCCCATGCGGAGGCCGTCACGCAGTTCGTGCTCGTGCTGCATGTCCCATCCGAACGTGTGCAGACCGAACCGGTGGAACAGCGCCACCAGGCCACCGTTCCAATCGGTTCGGTGCAGATTGATGCCGTCCACACGGTGACGCTTCAGATACTCGGCTCGGCGCTCGGGCGTGCCCTTGATCCGCTCGAGCCGGGTGGTCTGCAGCAGGCGAATCGGCGTGTCGCCGAAGATCTCCCGGAGCTCGATCACCCGGTTGAGGCTCGCCTCACACAGCCAGGTTCGTTCGAGCAGTGAACGGTCGACAGCAGCGACCACCTCCACGATCGCCGTGGCCGCCCCGGGATCCTTCAGGTCGAGCGAGAGTGAGTAGCCGGTGCCGCACGCGTCGAGGAGTTCACGCAGCGTCGGGATGTGCTCCGGCAGCTCAGCATGCTCGAAGTCGGAGATCGGCCGCTTTCGCAACCCCTTCTTGACCACACCGTCGTGATCGAGCACCGCCACGCCGTCGGCGGTGAGCCAGACATCGCTCTCCAAGCCGGATGCACCGAGCCGCAGAGCGAGCTCGAATGCCTCGATGGTGTTCTCGGGGGCGTGGGCCCGCGCACCGCGATGGGCAAAGGTCACCGGAGGATCGAGGAGAGATGGGAGACGTTGTTGCACTCATTCTCATGATGGCAGGCCCGTAGACTGCGCCCGTGTTCAATCTGCAGGGCAGCGAGATCATCGTCATCTTGCTGCTCGCGCTCGTCGTGCTCGGCCCCGAGAAGCTGCCTGATGCGGTCCGGAAGTTCACCGAGACGTATTCCGAGCTCAAGAAGATGGGGAACGGTTTCCAATCAGAGCTGAAGTCGGCTCTCGACGAACCGATGCGCGAGATGCGCGAGACGGCCCAGGTTGTCCGAGACGCCGCCGACCCCTCCAAGCTCATGGCCGAAGCCGACGCCGAGCAGCGAGTGCTCCACGACGCTGCGAAGGCGGCGCCGCCGGCTGACCCGGCACCCCAGAACGACTGGGCCGCCCCGACGCCTGGAACCGCCGACACCCGGCGGAGCGGAGCGACGCCGTTCGAAGGGGTGCTCGATCCCGGGAGCAGCCAGGTCGCCACACCGGGCGAACCACCAGCGAATGCCGATCACGAGCTGTGAGCACCGACGAAGACGTGGCCACCGAGAACGACGACACGTCGGCAGACGACTCGATGACGCTGACCGAGCATCTCGCCGAGCTCCGTGTGCGGATCATCCGCTCTGCGCTGGCCGTGGCGGTCGGCATGGTCCTGATCATCGCGTTCTACGACCAGGTGCTCGAGTTCCTGCTCCAGCCGTACGTCGATCTCTGTGATCGCAAACCGCAGGACTTCTGCGACCCGGACTTGGCGGTGTTCAGCCCCACCGAAGGACTCGCGACGCGGGTCCGTGTGGGCCTCTACGGAGGCATCGTCTTGGCGCTGCCCGTGATTCTGTGGCAGGTCTGGCGGTTCATCGTGCCGGCGCTCAACAAGCAGGAGAAGAAGTGGGCGATCCCGGTCGTCGCCACGTCGGTCGTGTTGTTCGTCGCTGGTGGAGCTCTTGCCTACTTCACGATCGGTCAGGCGCTCGACTTCCTGATCGGATGGTCCGGTTCCGACGTCAACCAGATCTACTCCGTTCAGAGTTATGTGTCGCTGATCGGGCTGATGATCTTCGCGTTCGGTCTCGGATTCATGCTGCCCGTCTTCGTCTTCGGCCTGCAGGCACTTGGTGTCATCACCCCCAAACGGCTCCTGCAGAGCTGGCGCATCGCCTTGGTTGCGATCGCGGTGATCTCGGCGGTGATCACCCCGTCGGGCGATCCGGTCACGATGGGCATGCTCGGGCTGCCGATGGTCGTGCTGTACTTCCTGGCGATCCTGCTCGGCTGGCTGGTCGTCCGTCGACGCCCAACTGACGCATGAGCGCAGATGCCGCTCGCGCCCGGCTGCGTGAGACGTTCGTCGCTCGATACCCATTTCCGATCGATCGCTTCCAGGCTGAGTCGTTCGACGCCCTCGACCGAGGTGAGCACGTGGTGGTCGCCGTTCCCACGGGGAGCGGCAAGACGGTGGTTGCCGAGTACGGCATTGCTGCGGCCCGCGACGACGGCAAGCGGGCGTTCTACACGGCGCCGGTGAAGGCGTTGTCGAACCAGAAGTACCGCGACCTCGTGGCAGCGCACGGGGAGGACGAGGTCGGTCTCCTCACCGGCGACAACTCGATCAACGGCGACGCACCGATCGTGGTGATGACCACCGAAGTGCTGCGCAACATGATCTACGGGCGGTCGCGCCTGTTGCATGATCTGGGCCTGGTCGTGCTCGACGAGGTGCACTTCTTGCAGGACTCGTACCGGGGTCCGGTGTGGGAAGAAGTGATGATCCACCTGCCCCAGCACGTCAGGCTGGTCTGTCTGTCGGCGACGGTCAGCAACGTCGACGAGCTCGCCGAGTGGATCACCACCGTGCGTGGCACGACGGCGGCGATCGTCGAGCGGCGGCGCCCGGTGCGTCTCGACAACGAGTATCTCGTGGCGGACCGAACCAACGATCGGCTGCGGATGCTGCCGGTCTTCGTCGATGGCCACCTCAACCGCGATGCCGTTCAGCTCGACGAGTCGGGGGCGCGGGGGCGGCCGCAACGCGGCGACCATCGATCGAACCGCCGCAACGACCGAGGCTCCGGTCGGCGCGTGCTGGCGCCGCCGGGTCGTGTCGAAGCGCTCGAGTTGCTCGAACGTCGACGGCTGCTGCCGGCGATCTACTTCATCTTCAGTCGTGCCCAGTGCGACGCGGCGGCGAAGGCGTGTGCGGACGCTGGGCTCGACCTGGTCGACAGCGGCGAGCGCGCAGCGATCAAGGCGATCATCGACGCCCGCCTCGGCGGTCTCGACGATGCTGACCTCGAAGTACTCGGGTACCGCCAGTTCGTGGCCCAGCTCGAGTGCGGGATCGCCGCACACCACGCCGGGATGGTGCCGCCGATGAAGGAGGTCGTCGAAGCCTGTTTCGTCGAGGGTCTCGTCAAGGTCGTCTTCGCGACCGAGACGCTTGCCGTCGGGATCAACATGCCCGCCAGGACCGTGGTGATCGAGAAGCTCACGAAGTTCACCGGAGAACACCACGAACGCCTGACGCCGGGCCAGTACACCCAGTTGACCGGGCGGGCCGGCCGCCGTGGCATCGACGACCTCGGTACCGCCGTGGTGCTGTGGTCGCCGTGGGTGCGTTTCGACGAGGTCGCCGAGCTGGCGGGGAGTTCGTCGTTCCATCTCCGATCGGCGTTTCGCCCCACGTACAACATGGCAGCGAACCTGGTGCGCACCTACTCCAACGATGAGGCACACCGCCTGTTGAACCTGTCGTTCGCGCAGTATCAGGCCGACCGAGACGTCGTCCGACTCGAAGCTCGCCTGGAACGCCGCCGAACTGCAGCAGCCGAGCTCCGCACAGCGTCGCACAGCGAACTCGGTGACATCGAGGCCTACCGGGCGCTGCGGGCGCGCGAGCAGGATCAGCGCACCGCTGGGCGCGCCGATCGGCTCCGCGACACCCACGACGCCATGGCATCGATGCGGCCCGGCTCGGTGGTTCACGTGGTGAAGGGCACCTACAAGGGGCTTGCAGCGGTGGTCGCGAGCGCCAACCGCAAGGGTGGGCTCCGACTCACACTGATCACGAAATCGGCCAAGACGGTCTACGTCACCGCCGAGGACTTCGACGAACCACCCCGCCAAATCGGCTCGATCTCGCTGCCGGCGACCTATGCGCCGAATCGGAAGGACTACCGCAACGACGTCGCCCGGCGACTCCGAAGCCTCAAGGAACGGCCGTCGCAGAGCACGAAGCGGCGTCGGAGTCACGACGGCGGCGCCCTGGCCGATCGTCACCCTGTCGCACAGGATCCCGATCTCCGCGCCAAAGTGCAGTCGGCAGCGCAGGCCGACCGCATCGAGCGCGAGATCAGCGATCTCGAACGCCGGGTGAGCGGCAAGAACAGTTCGTTGGCGACCGAGTTCGACAGGGTGCTCGACGTGTTGGCGACGTACGGCTACCTCGACCGTTCGTCGTGGTCGCTCACCGACGCCGGCGGGTTGCTCGCCAGGACCTTTCACGAGTCCGACCTGCTCGTCGCCGAGATCGTTCGCTCGGGTGTGTTGGACGGTCTGGGCGCCGCCGATGTCGCCGCGTTGATGTCCACCGTGGTGTACGAGCACCGCAGCTCGGAGGCTCCGCCAGCACCGTGGTTCTCGTCGAACGTGGTGCGTCAACGGTGGCGCGTGCTCGCCGCGATCAGCGAGGACCTGCAAGCCACCGAGCGATCGGTCGGGTTGGGCGAACATCGCCCGCCCGATCCGACCTTTGCGGCAATCGCGTACGCGTGGGTGGCGGGGGAGGGGTTCGCCGAGGTGGTCGGTGACGACGAACTGACCGGAGGTGACTTCGTGCGCAACATGAAGCAGTTGATCGACCTGCTGCGCCAGTTGGCGGTCATCGCACCTGATGCAGCCACCCGTGCAGCGTCGGCGAGCGCTGCTGCTGCCGCGTTCCGCGGCGTCGTCGCCGACAGTTCCGCGCCGACACCGGCCGCGGCACCGACGTGACGATCAAGCCGGGCGATCAATGGGGGCGGCTGGTGGCGCGACCGGATGAGCTCGTGGTCGCCGCGAGCGACCATGACGTGGTCGAAGCACTGCACCGACGCCCCGGCTCGCCGGTCGAGGTCACCCGCGGTGATCTGGCACGAACGCTCGGCGTCGGCGCCTCACACGACCCCAGCGGTCAGCCGGTGACACGCAGCATGCTCAACGAGATGCCGATCGACCTGGTCGAGGTGAGCCTCGACGGGGGCGAAGCGGTCGTCGCCTGCGCTCATGTGGTGGCCCGCTCGCCCTGGCACCGTGGACACTGGTTGCGTGGACCGATCCTGGCTGTGATGAATGCCGAGTTCATCGGAGACTGGGACGTCGCTCCGCGGGGCCACCCCAACGACGGCCGAGTCGAGGTCTTCGAAGTCGAGAGCACGATGTCGTTGCGCCACCGGTTGGCCGCCCGACGTCGGTTGCGATCGGCGACGCACCTGCCGCACCCCGACATCAGGACGCGGTCGGTGCGCTCGCACGAGTGGTCCTTCCCACGTGCACTCGACGTCGTGGTCGATGGCTGCCGGGTGGGTCGAGCGTCATCGATCAGCGTGCTGGTGGTCGCTGATGCGGCAGTCGTGTACGCCTGATCGGTATCAGATCCGCGGAACCCCTGTTCAGGGCGGGTGCGAGATCCCGGTCCGCCGTGGTGCTGACCCGTAGAGTATTCGATCGTGGCCGTGTACGTCCCCGAGTCCTTCAGCGCGGACGAAGCCGATGTGCTGCGTCGCTACTTCACCAACCTCGATGGTCCGGTGTTCGCGCTCGTCAACCTGCCCGAGGTCGTCAAGGGCGCGCTCTTTGCCCGTTACAGCCGAAGCCACAAGTCGCTTCGCCGCCTCTTCCTCGACGAGTTCGTCGGCGACCTCGACGTCAGCGGCGACCACTCGGTCGACGCAACGATCGGTCTCGATCGGGCCGAGGAACTGTACGAGCGAGTCTTCTTCGACTACGGCGACGACTCGGTTGCCCAGCTCGGCGGCGTGCATCTGGCGTGCGAACAAGCGTCGAACCTGCTCACGAAGATCCTCGAGTGGGGTCGGTTGATGAGCTACCTCGAGCAGAGCACCCGCTACATCGCCTACGACACACGCCTCGGGGGCCGGTACCGCTACTACCGCGATCCGGCCGTGCTCTCCAGCCCGCTCGGGACCCGCTACGTCGGCGATCTCGACCGCATCTTCGACTCGTACAGCCGCAGCGTCGATCTGGTCACCGAGCATGTTCGATCCAGCGTCGTGCGGGGTCCCGACGACAGCGAGTTCGTGTATCGGACGGCCACCAGGGCCAAGGCGCTCGACGCGGTGCGTGGGATCCTGCCGGCTGCCGCGACATCGAACGTCGGGATCTACGGCACCGGGCAGGCGTTCGAGGCGTTGCTGCTGCGCATGCGCGCCAATTCGCTGCCGGAGTCCCGCGAGTACGCCGACCTGATGTTGCACGAGCTGCGCAAGGTGATCCCGAGCTTTCTGCGTCGTGTCGACCTGGCTGACCGTGGGGGACGTTGGAGCGACTATCTCGCAGCCACACGAGACGACACGGCCGCACTGGTCGGCGACCTGTTCGGCTCGACGCCGGTCGAGCCGGCCGCCGAGGTCGAACTGGTCGACTTCGACCCGGAGGCCGAAGACAAGCTGCTGGCGGCGATCTGCTACTCGCACTCGACGCTTCCCGAGCAGCAGTTGCTGGAACGGGTTCGCCAACTCGGTGTCGACGAGCGTGTGTCGCTGATCCGTGCGTACGTGGGCGAGCGCGAGAACCGTCGTCACAAGCCCGGTCGTGCGTTCGAACGATCGTTCTACCGATTCGACGTGCTCAGTGACTACGGGGCATTCCGCGACATGCAGCGCCACCGGATGCTCACGATCGAGTGGCAGCGGCTCACGCCGAACCATGGATACACCCGACCGGAGCTGGTCGACGAGGCCGGTATCCGCGGCGAGTTCGACGAGGCGATGGAGCGTTCGGCGTCGCTCTACGACGCGCTGCACGCCGAGTTCCCGGATCAGGCTTCGTATGCGGTCTCGATGGCCTTCCGCATGCGGTACGTCATGCAGTTCAACGCCCGAGAAGCGATGCACATGCTCGAGCTTCGTTCGTCGCCGCAGGGCCATCCCTCGTACCGGCGGGTGGCGCTCGAGATGCATCGCTTGATCTCCGAACGCGCCGGCCACCACGCGGTTGCCGCAGCCATGAATCACATGACCACGGAGGCCCCCGAACTCGAACGGCTCGAGTCGGAGCGGCGTGCCGAGGCTCGCCGCAGCGAGTCGTGACATCGACCTCCCGCCGGGTGTGACGCCTGTCACAGCGGCGGTCTCCCGGTCGGGCGGCCGGGGAGGCCTATGCTCCCGCCGCAACCCCCCGTACGCACGATGAGACCGAAACGACGAGATGGCTGACGACGAGATCACTGAACCCGACGACACCCTTGACGACGAGGGATCGGACGAAGCTGAAACCGACGACGAACTCGACGTGGACGTCGATGAGCTCGCCGACGACGACGATGTGGCCGACGACGACGATGACGACGATGTGGCCGACGACGACGATGACGACGATGACGCAGCAGCAGCAGCGCCGCGCACCAAGCGCAAGAAGCGCGCGGCTGACGACGACGAGGATGATGACGACGACGAGTTGCTCACCGACGACGACGTCGAAGAGGACCTCGACAAGATCCTGAAGGATCGGATGGTCGCCGCAGATGACGATGACGACGAAGAGGAAGACGAGCCCGAAGTCCGTGGCGAAGGCGGCGAACGACTGCAGCCCAAGCAGGTCGACGAGCAGCTCTGCTCCTCGTGCTTCCTCCTCGTGAGGACCAGCGCTCCGAATTGTCCAGTCGGCGATGACGACTGCCCCATCTTCTCGTCCTGACCCACCGCGCTCACCGCTCGCCAGACTGGCCGAGCTGGCGCTGGTGGTGCCGATCGAAGTGAGCGGACGCGTGATCGATGCGGTACCCGTCGTGGTCGACAAGGTGCCACCTGCCGCCGATCGCGTCCGTCGCGAGCTCGTGCTGGCGCGATTCCTCGGCAAACTGGCCGTCGATCAGGGCCTCCGAGAGCTGCGCGAGCGGCTGTTGCCGACCGAAGCGTCAGCGGACCGACCAACGCCGTCCGAGGACGCCGAGCTCGTCTCGCAACCGGTCCAGCCCGACGTCGGGTCATCGAAGCCGATCGGCGAGCCGCCAACCGCTGATGCACTCGCGCTCATCGACTACGACCACCTGTCGTCTGCTCAGATCGTGTCGAAACTCGTTGGGCTCGATGTGTCCGAGCTCGAGGCGATCGAGACCTACGAGCGCGCCGGCCGGCACCGCCGGACGATCCTTGGCAAGATCGAGCAGCTGCGTGCCGTCGAGGACGCGACGTGATCGACCCGATCGTCCGTCTCGCCACCGCGGCCGACGCAGCCCAGCTCTGCGAACTCGAGCGCGAGGCGCGCGCAGCACTCGTTGGTCAACGAGGCGGCGATCGCTGGCTGGTCGAGCATCCAGCAACCGACGGGGCGTGGAGTCGACGGTCTGCTGAATCCGATGTCTTCGTCGGAGTGATCGACGACGTCGTGATCGCATATCTGATCGCAGCGGTCGGCGACGACGCCATCTTGCGCATCGATCAGGTCTGGGTCACACCGGAGGCGAGAGAGCTCGGGTTCGGCGACGAATTGCTGGCCCAGGCGATCGAGCGTGGCCGATCGCTCGGGGCGGTCGCCGTGGAGGGTCAGGCGCTGCCGGGCGACCGGCACACGAAGAACCTCTACGAACGAGCAGGAATCGTTGCTCGTCTGATCACCACGTACCGCCCGCTCTGACGGGACGATGTCGGGGTCAGCGGCCCTTCCACTGGGGAGCACGCTTCTCGATGAAGGCGGTCAGTCCCTCACCGATGTCCTCCGAGCGCATCACCACGCCCATCGCAGCGTCGGTCATCTGCTTGAGCGTGTCGTCGTCCTCGGTGGCGGCGGCGAGGACGACCTTGCGACTCTCCCACACTGCGAGCGGTGCAGCCGCAGTGATCTGGCCGGCGAGCGCCAGTGCTTCCTCGGTGGCCGTGCCTGGTTCGACCAGCCGATTGACGAGGCCCAGCTCGTGGGCGCGTGCAGCCGAGAACGGCTCACCGGTCAGGATCAGCTCCATGGCGGCATTGCGTCCGATGGCGCGAGGCAGTCGGAACAGTCCGCCGGCACCGGCGACGAGGTTCCGCTTGGCCTCGGCCAGGCCGAATGCCGACCGTGTCGTGGCGATCACCATGTCGGCCGCGAGGACGATCTCGCAGCCACCGGCGGTTGCCAAGCCGTCGACGGCGACGATCACCGGCTTCTTGCGCTCGCGATAGGTGAACCCGGCGAAGCCGCCACGTTCGGTGCTCAGTGCGCCGCCCTGTCCCGAGTTGATCGCCTTGAGGTCGGCTCCGGCACAGAAGACCGGATTGTTCTGTCCCTCGGTGTTGGCCTGGATGATGCCAACCCAGATGGCGTCGTCACCCTCCATCTGGTCGATGGCGGCCTCCATGGCCTGCGCAACGTCGCCGTTGACGGCGTTGCGGGCGTCGGGCCGATTCAGGGTGATGAGCGCAACACGGTCGCGGGCTTCATAGGTGACGATCTCTGACATGGCCGAGAATCGTAGGTTGCGACGACGTCGGCGAGCGAACTCTCAGCTTGCTGAATCGCCGCCCGGCTTGGGGCCCGACGGCTTGCCGGCACGCTTTCGCGCCGGCTGCTGACGCAGCGGCTTGGGCTTCGGAGTGCCGGCGGGAACGTCGACGCCGAGGAGCGTTGCGATCTGAGGGAGTGCCGGCCCGAGGCGCAACGCCGTGGCTCGGAGGTCGTCGGTGACGGTGGTGGGAGCAACAGTCGGTGTCACGAGTGTGCGTACCGGTGAGAACGCCGTCGCCTCGAGCACGGCGATCCAGCGATCGGCGGGGTCGTCGGGCAGGAGCGCGGCGGTCGCTGCTTCGCTGAGGCGACGGGCGAGTTCGGGAGGGAACATCACCCCGGCCTTGGGTGGCTGCGACGACAGGCGCAGCGCTCGAATGACTCGTCCGACACCGATGGCGGCGTCGATGTCGCCGAACCAGAGCAACAGCTCCTCGTCCTGCTTCTTCAGGAGCGAGGCGCGGAGTTCTTCGGCCAGTTCACGTGTCGACTCGTCGCGGGCGACGATCGAGTCCTCGCTGGCGGCCACGACACTTCGCAGATCGCGCAGATCGAGGTGTTCCATCTGCCGTTTGGCTGCGTCGGCTCGGTCGAGCCACTCGGCCACGCGCAGCTTCGGCAACAGGTCCTCGGCCATCTTGACGACGCTCGCCTCTGGCATGGTGGGCTTGCCCTCTGCTTCGAGCTTCGCGTTGTCTTCCTTGACACGAGCGCGAACCGCAGGAATGCCCTGGAGTGCGAGTTCTGCGATCGGACGCTGTTCTTCCGGCAGCGCTGCGAGTACCTCGTTGCGGCGAGCCTTGCCGGGCCGTAGCCGCTTCGGCTTCGGCCGCTGGGGGATCTCAGGCGGGGCTTCGAAGTGTGGGCGGCGGTTCTCGTTGCGGCGACCGCCGTCGGAGCGCCCATCGCGCTTGTTCTTGCCGTCACGCTTGTTCTTGCCGTCACGCTTTCGACCGTCGCCGCGGTCGGAACGGTCACGCTTCGCGCGGGTTTCGATCACCGCTTCGAACGGGCGATCGCTGGGGAGGAGTTCGAGGAGGTTCGAGTCCTGTGGCTTCTCGCGTCCCCTGATGATCGCCTGGACTTCGATCCCGTCGAGCATCTGTTCGACTTCGACCTTGAGGAGATCGCCAACCTCCGACCCGGCGGGGAGGATCGAACCATCGACCACTCCGTTCGGCTTGCGGGCGCCAGCGGCGCGCCAGGTCCAGGAGCCATCGGCGAGCGCGCTCGTCAGCTCGATATCGATCCGTCGGGACATTCCGCCAACGGTACCGGTTCGACAGGCGAGAACTCCAACGAGTCGCGCTGCAGCGGGCGGTGCGCTCGCAGCGGCCGCTACCGTGCGCGCCATGGCTGTGTACGCACTGGGTGATCTCGAACCGACCATTCACGACGACGCCTTCGTGCATCCCGATGCGGTGATCATCGGTTCGGTGACCATCGGAGCGCAGTCGTCGGTCTGGCCTGGGGCGGTGCTACGCGGCGACGGCGGGCTCATCCAGATCGGGGAGCGAACGAGCGTGCAGGACAACGCGGTGTTGCACACGACCCCCGAATGGCCGACCATCGTCGGTGACGGTTGCGTGCTGGGCCATCTGATCCATCTGGAGGGATGCAGGATCCACGATGACGTCCTCATCGGCAACGCGTCGATGGTGCTGCATCGCTCGGTGGTGCGCAGCGGAGCGATCGTGGCGGCCAACTCGGTGGTGCTCAACGACGTCGAGGTGCCGAGCGGTGCACTTGCCGCAGGATCGCCGGCGGTGATCAAGCTCGATCGGGTCGACCCGGAGTTCATTCGCACCAGCGCCCGCCACTACGTCGAGCGGATCGAGCAGTACCGCACGTCGTTGCGCCGGCTCGACTGATGCGGGCGTTCGTGGTCACCGCCGAGGGCAGCGATGTCGAGGCGGCTTCCGACGTGCTGTGGGGGCTCGGGGTGCGCGCCATCGAGGAACGCGCCGGCGACGGTGGCGAACGGGTCGAGCTGTGGACATCCGTCGGTGACGAGCAGCAGGCGATCGAACGTGCGGTTGCAGCGTTGCGGGGACGGTGGGACCACCGCGTCGTCGACGTCGATGACGTCGACGCTGCAGCGTCACAACGCTGGCGCGACTTCGCGTCGCCGATGTGGGTCGACGACCAGCTGGTGGTGGTGCCCGCCTGGCAGGAGGCGCCGAGGTCCGCCACGGCCGTCTACGTCGAGCCGGGCAGGCGCGTTCGGCCTGGGTGACCATCCCACCACGCTGCTGTCGCTGCGAGCGCTCGTCCGGTTGCTCCGCAGCGACCCCGGCCCGACCGAGGTGATCGACGTGGGATGCGGCACCGGCGTGATCGCAGTGACGGCGGCCATGCTGCTCGGGCGACCGGCGCGGGCGATCGATGTGGCATCGCCGGCGATCGAGGCGACGATCGACAACGCACGCCGCAACGGGGTCGAGCAGCTGGTCGAGGTCGACTCGGCACCGTTGGCCGACATCGACGGCGACTTCGACGTGGTGGTGGCGAACATTCTCGCACCGGTGCTGGTGTCGCTGGCCGACGACCTTCGTCGGGTGACCCGGCCCGACGGTCGCCTGGTGATCAGCGGGATCCTCGCTGGGTCGCATCAGCACGTCATCGACGCACTCGCGCCGATGCAGGTCGTGAGCACCGACGTGCTCGACGGGTGGGCCTGCGTCGAGCTTCGTCATCCCTGACGCCCGCCGCACCCGCTCCGATGAGCGAGCACACCAGATCTGCGGGTTTGGCTCACCGCTGCGGGGTGGCGCTGCGCGTTCAGGCGGCCATGAGGGCGTCGACGGCTGCGGCGTGGGGGATCGACGGCACTGCGCCGGCCACCGTGGTGGCCAAGGCTCCAGCGGCAGCGGCGTAGCGGACGGCGTGACGCAGGTCGGCCCGGGTGGCGAGCTGGGTTGCGAGCGCTCCACAGAACGAATCGCCTGCGCCCGTCGTGTCGATCGGGCTGACATCGAAGGCGTCGACCGCCCACGGGGTGCCGCCTGACTGTTCGCTCACGCTGACCCCGGCAGCGCCGCGAGTGACGATCACCGTTCCGACCCCGCTGGTGAGCAGCCGGTCGACGCCACCGAGTACGTCGACTTCGTGCTCGTTGGGCACGATCACGTCACACAGCGCAAGGAGTTCCGCGGGGAGCCCGCCATCGGGTGCAGGCGCTGGGTTGAGCACGGTGCGGCAGCCGGCCGCTCGTGCCGCGGTGAAGGCGTTGGTGACGGTCGCCAGCGGCACTTCCAGCTGGGCGAGCACGACCGTCGACGAAGCGACGTCGGCGGGGAGTGACTCGAACCGGGAGCGGCCGTTGGCGCCGGGGATCACGACGATGCTGTTCTCGGCCCGGTCGTCGACGATGATCACCGCACGACCGGTCGGGATGTCGGCCACCGACGACATCTGTGACGTGTCGATTCCCTCGTGTTCGGCCACCGAGCGCAGGAGTGTGCCGGCGTCGTCGTCGCCGATCGCCGCGATCAAGGCCGTGGTGGCGCCACTTCGGGCGGCGGCCACCGCCTGGTTGAGGCCCTTGCCCCCGGGGTGCTGTGAGAAGCCCGAGCCCAGAACGGTCTCACCGGGGCCCGGCATGCGGGCGGTGGTGGCGACGAGGTCGAGGTTGGCGCTGCCGACCACGACGACATCGAACGCCATGGAGTGCGACGGCGCTCAGCTCGCGCGAGCGCGGATGCCGATGGGGGCGATCAGGCGGAACCCGGCGGCGTGACGTTCGTCCTCGGATTCGCCGCCCCAGAACCCGTACTCGTGGTTGCGGCGAGCGAACTCGACGCAGTCGACCCGAACCGAACAGCCCGCACATACCTCTTGAGCTGCGGCTTCGCGGCGCTCGCGCGCTTGCGGGCGTTCTGCCGCTGTTGGGAAGAACAGCTGCGTGAGCCCCTTGCACGCTCCGTGACGCATCCAATCGTCATCGGTTGCGATGCGGTCGAGTTCGATGGCCGACATGTACACACCCCCGTGTGGTAAGTCCCCGTTGTCGTGACCGGATGGCCCCGAGCGATCCGCAGACTAAGCCGAATCGATTACCGAGTCAATTGCATCAAGCAAGGAAATTCGAGAAACTTCTCAACCTGCGTCGATGAGGAGCCGAACGCCCTCGGCGAAGGTCGCCACATCGTCCGGCGTGGTGTCCCAGGCGGTCATCCAACGCACCTGATGAGCGCTCAGATCCCAGTCCCAGAAGAAGCACCAGTCGCGAAGCGGGCCGATCACCTCTGGCGCCAGGCGGGGAAAGAGGCTGTTGACCGCCGGGGGACGGTCGAGATCGACACCTGCGATCCCGGACGTCAACTCGTGCAACAGCGTTGCCATCGCATTGGAGTGGGCGGCGAGACCGATCCAGAGATCGTCGTCGAGGATCGCGTTGAACTGCGCCGCCAGGAAGCGCATCTTCGACGGCAGCTGGGTCACCTGCTTGCGGACGTACTGCGAACCCACGGCGGCAGCGGGGGAGAGGAACACGACGGCTTCGGCCCCGAGCAGACCGTTCTTCGTGCCGCCGAAGCTGACCGCGTCGACCCCGGCGTCGATCGTCATCGCCCGCAGCGCCGAGCGCGTCCCACCGAGAGCTGCTGTGGCATTGGCGATGCGGGCACCATCGAGGTGGACGAGCATGCCGAGGGCGTGGGCCCGATCGCAGAGTGCTGCGATCTCGTCGGCGCTGTACAGCGTGCCGAGTTCGGTTGCCTGCGTGATCGAGACGACGCCCGGCTGCGCGTGGTGCTGGACGCCCTGCGCGTGGGCGACCTCGGTCAGCTGCTCGGGGACGAGTTTGGCGTCGGGTGATACGAGATCGATCAGCTTGGTTGCCAGCGCCCGTTCGGGGGCTCCGGTCTCGTCGACGGCGATGTGGGCCCAGTCGGTGCAGACCACGGCGTGGTTCGGTCCGGGCAGTGATCCGAGCAACGTTGCGAGCGCAACGATGTTCGCCCCGGTGCCGTTGAAGGTCAGCCGGGTGGTGACGTCGGCGCCGAACAGGTCGCGGAAGCGGGCGCTGCATTCCCGGGTGTGCTCGTCGTCGCCATAGGCGAGCGCCGAGCCCTCGTTCGCGGCGAACACGGCCTCGATCACGGCGGGATGTGCGCCAGCGGCGTTGTCGCTGGCGAAGGCACGGGCGGGCGGTGGCGGGAGCGTCGTCACCTCGTGAGTCTCCCAGGCGGATCGCCGACTCACACCTGCGAGATCGGTATCATATCGTCATGACGGAATCAGCCAACGGTGCCAGTAGCGGAGGATCGGCGACCAAACACTGCCGATGGTGCCGTCGGGCACTGCCGGAACGCACCGGGCCCGGTCGGCCACGCGTGTTCTGCTCCGGTCGGTGTCGGCAATGGGATTGGGTGGCCAGGCACCGAGCGGCTGAGCTCGAGCTGAGCGAGAACGAACTCGTGGTGGCCCGTTCGGAGCTCGATGCGCTGCACGACGAGCTGTACGTCCTGGCGTGTGCGGTCGAGGACGTCGAACGCGATCTGGCGGGTGCCCGTGCGCCGGGCAAGGGCGAACTCGCTGATGCACTGGCGTGGCTGCTCGACGCCGCACGCCCGCTGCGAGACCGTGAGATCGGCGCCGCCTGAGGCCTTCAGCTGCGGCCGGTTCCCCGTGCCCAGGGCAGCGGGAACCGGACCCTTCCATCAGGAACGCCCATAATCGTCGTTATGTCATATCGGGTTTCGATCGTCGATCGGAGGCCCTCCCCCGTGGTGCCGTCGTGCATTGACGGCCG
This sequence comes from Ilumatobacteraceae bacterium, assembly GCA_963716095.1. GTDB lineage: Bacteria > Actinomycetota > Acidimicrobiia > Acidimicrobiales > Ilumatobacteraceae > Sva-07. The sequence goes on from CAVQSV010000011.1 coordinate 60,688, forward strand.
CGGAGCGCCGACCAGGCTGTTTGTGGATCGACCTCCAGTTGACATCAACTTGCAAGACGCTCGATCTCAAGTCGAGCTGGTCGGCGCCGACTTGAGCGCCGCAGCCGAGGTGCCGAAGAATCCCTCGTGCACCCAACTCCTCCGCCTCCGAGCGCTCGACGTCGTTCGGCGCGTCAGTTCGCACGCTTCGGCCTTCGTGGTCTGTGTGTCGCAACGATCGCCGGATTGACCATTTCGACACTCCCAATGACCGCATCTGCCTCGCCGGTGGTCGTGCAGTCGCCGCAACTCTCCGAGGTGGTCGTCGGCCTGCGTCAAGGCGCAACCGGCAACAACGTGGTGGCGCTCCAGAACGCACTGCTCGACGCTGGTGTGAAGGTCCCCGGCGGCGCCGACGGATTCTTCGGTCCGGCCACCAAGTCGGCGCTCACCGCCTATCAATCGCGCTCGGGTCTCACGACCTCGGGCCAAGTCGACGAGGCGACGGCTGCTGCACTGGGCCTGACCGCACCGGCCCCCGCCGCTGCGTCGCAGTCGGGGAACCTCCGCGTCGGCGCAACCGGCGACGCGGTCAAGCAACTGCAGACGGCTCTCATGGCCTTCGGAGTCTTCGTGCCCGGCGGTGCCGACGGCGCGTTCGGTCCTGCCACGAAGACGGCGGTCTCGAACTTTCAACGGTGGAATGGTCTGACCGTGACCGGTGAGGTCGACGCAGCGACCGCCTCTCGCTTGAAGCTCGGCAGCGGCTCAACAGCTTCGGCGGGTCCTGCGGGCGTCGCCAAGCAACCCCCAGCTGCCGCAACCGGCACCGAATTCGTCGGGATGAAGACCGGGGCCCGAGGCAACAACGTCAAAGTGCTCCAGCGCGCGCTGATCGCCGCGGGAATCTCGGTGCGGGGCGGCGCAGACGGCGTGTTCGGTCCCGTGACCGCTGCCGCGCTGACGTCGTACCAGCAGGCCAACGGCATCGCCACCACCGGTGTGGTCGATGAAGTCGTGGTGTCGAAACTCAAGCTGACCGCCGGCGCTCCGGCACCCGCAGCCGCACCAGCACCCGCTCCGGCTGATCCCGGTTCGAGTCACGTCGGCTTGCGCGTCGGTTCGAGCGGCAAACTCGTCCAAGAGCTGCAACGAGCCCTGATGGATGCCGGTCTCGCGCTGCGCGGCGGCGCCGACGGCGCGTTCGGCAACATGACCAAAGCGACCCTGCAGCAATACCAGAAGGCAGCGGGGCGTCAGCAGACGGGCGTGGTCACCAGCGCCGATGCCGCCTCGCTGGGGCTCGGTTCGTCGAGCGCCCCCCAGGGCGTCAGCAGTCCTGTCGGGTTCGCAGTGTTCGGTGAGCGTGGCGACCGTGTGAAGGCACTGCAGCAGTCGCTGCTCAAGGCCGGGATCACGTTTGCCGGTGGTGCCGACGGTGTGTTCGGCGCTGCGACCTCCGGGGCGCTGCTGGCGTTCCAGCGTCGCGAGGGTCTGCCCGCTACCGGCAAGGTCGACCAGGCCACCGCCGACCGGCTCGGCAGTGTCGCCGCCCCGGCGCCTGCTCCCCCATCGTCGGATGGCGTCTCGCTCGACGCGTTCCCGGTGCAGGGCAAATGCCATTTCGGAGACACCTGGAAGGCACCACGCAGCGGTGGACGGCTCCATCAGGGCGTCGACATCATCAGCGCTCGCGGCAACCTGCTCTACGCAGTGGTCTCCGGCACGATCTCGAAGGTCTATGTCGATCGACCCGGAACGCTGGCCGGCAACGGCGTGCGCATCGCCCAGGACAACGGCACCTACTTCACCTACCTGCACATGGACACCTTTGCTGAGGGCATCAAGCTCGGCACGAAGGTGAACGCAGGCCAGGTCATCGGCACCGTTGGCAGCACCGGCAACGCCGCGACACCCCACTTGCACTTCGAGGTGCACCCACGTGGCGGTGCAGCGGTGAACCCGTACCCGCTGGTCAAGCCCATCGACGGCTGCAACATCACCGCACCACGCGGTTGAGCACACCGATTCGGTCTGCGCTGGATCCCGCACCCCTCGGGGTGTGAGCGATACGCTGCCCGCACAATTGAATCGCCGTTCCACTCGAGCGGGAGAGCCGTCACATCTGAACGCGTGGCGGCGCCGAAGGAGCAACCTCCCCGGAATCTCTCAGGCCCACGGACCGCTCGGGTGAGGCACGCTGGAAAGTGCTGGCGGGCGCCGAGTCGACCGACTCGCGAAGGTGCCCACCGGTCGCCGACGGGGAAAGCCCGGGTTCGCACCGGGTGAAACTCTCAGGTATCGATGACAGCCGGGGAACCGTCCGATCCACCCCAGGAGGCTTCCCCGTGCCCGACACCGCTCCCCGACGCGACCCCCACCGAAGTCGCTCACTCGACGACCTGATCGAGCCCGGCGAGTTCACGCGCCGCCACATCGGACCCACCGACGGTGAGGTGTCGGCGATGCTCGAGGCGATCGGCGCCGGCTCGCTCGCCGACCTCCTCGACGAGACCATGCCGGCACCGATTCGCTCCGACACTCCCCTCGCGTTGCCCGACGGCGTACCCGAGCACGAAGCCATCGAGCGACTGCGTTCTCTTGCCGGTCGGAACCGCAGGGTGACGAGCCTGATCGGCATGGGCTACACGGCCACGATCACTCCCCCGGTCATCGCCCGCAACGTCCTCGAGAATCCGGCTTGGTACACCGCCTACACCCCCTACCAGCCCGAGATCAGCCAGGGACGGCTCGAGGCGCTCCTCAACTTCCAGACGCTGATCACCGAACTCACCGGGCTCGACGTCGCCAATTCCTCGCTGCTCGACGAGGCAACAGCCGCCGCCGAGGCCATGACGATGGCAAGACGGCAATCGAAGTCGTCGTCGAATCGTTTCGTGGTCCACCACGACACCCATCCGCAGACCATCGCGGTGCTGCGCACCAGGGCCGAGCCGGTCGGAATCGACCTCGTCGTCGGTGGAGTCGAGGAGCTGACCGCCGGCGACGGTCTGTTCGGTGCCGTGTTCAGCTTGCCCACCTCCTCCGGCGCCGTCGAAGACTGGTCGGGAGCCATCGCGCAGGTCCACGAGCTCGGTGGCATCGCTGTGGTCGTCACCGACCCGTTGGCGTGCCTGCTCACGGTGTCACCCGGCGAGTTGGGTGCCGACATCGCCGTCGGCTCGGCCCAGCGGTTCGGTGTACCGATGGGCTTCGGTGGCCCGCACGCCGGTTTCCTCGCAGCCCACGACCGCGCTGCCCGGTCGATGCCGGGTCGCATCGTCGGCGTGAGCGTCGACACCGAAGGACGTCCGGCGCTTCGCCTGGCGTTGCAGACGCGCGAGCAGCACATCCGGCGCGAGAAGGCCACGTCCAACATCTGCACCGCGCAGGTGCTGTTGGCGAACATCGCCGGGCTCTACGCGGCCTGGCACGGACGCGACGGACTGGTGCGGATCGCGGAGCGGGTGCAGCGCCTGACGTCGGTCGCCGCGGCCGGACTCCGTGCGGGGGGTGTCGAGCTGCGCAACGACTCGTGGTTCGACACCCTCACGATGACCGTCGACTCGGCGGACGCCGCCGTTGCCGCAGCACTCGATGCCGGGTTCAACATCCGGCGAATCGACGACGCTCACGTCGGGGTGACCTTCGACGAGACGACCACGCTCGACCAGGTGCACGACCTCGTCGCGGCGCTCGGCGGCCGGCCCGTCGACGATGTCGACGCCGCACCGGACGGCTTGCACGGCTCGATGCGCCGAACCGACGACTTCCTCACCCAGTCGGTGTTCGAGCGCTACCACAGCGAGCACGAGATGCTCCGCTACCTGCGTCGACTGAGCGATCGCGACCTGGCCCTCGACCGCACGATGATCCCGCTCGGGTCCTGCACGATGAAGCTCAACGCCACGTCCGAGATGGTGCCGATCACCTGGCCCGAGTTCGCCGACATCCACCCGTTCGCCCCCGTCGATCAGGTCGAGGGCTACCTCGAGCTGATCCGCGACCTCGAACAGCGCCTGGCGACGATCACCGGCTACGACGCCGTCAGCCTGCAACCGAACGCCGGCAGTCAGGGCGAGTACGCCGGTCTGCTCGCGATCCGCGCCTATCACCGCTCGCGTGGGGACAACGACCGCACGGTGTGTCTGATCCCGTCGAGTGCACACGGGACGAACGCCGCCAGCGCCGTGATGGCCGGAATGGACGTCGTGGTCGTCGCATGCGACGACCACGGCAACGTCGAGCTGGCAGACGTACGCGACAAGATCACCCAGGTCGGCGAACGCCTCGCAGCGATCATGATCACCTACCCGTCGACGCACGGCGTCTTCGAGGCGAGTGTCAGCGAGCTGTGCGCGCTGATTCACGATGCCGGCGGTCAGGTCTACGTCGACGGGGCGAACCTGAACGCACTGGTCGGCCATGCTCGGCCTGGACGGTTCGGTGCCGACGTGAGCCACCTCAATCTGCACAAGACCTTCTGCATCCCGCACGGCGGGGGCGGGCCCGGCGTCGGCCCGATCGGAGTCGGGGCCCACCTGGCGCCGTTCCTTCCCGGCCACCCGCTGCGTGACGACCAGCCGGTCGGCGCCGTCGCGGCCGCTCCGTTCGGATCCGCCGGCATCTTGCCGATCCCCTGGATGTACATCGAGATGATGGGCGGAGCGGGGCTGACGTCGGCCACCAGCGTGGCGATCGTTGCCGCCAACTACATCGCCGAACGCCTCGATCCGTACTTCCCCGTGCTCTATCGCGGCGAACACGGACGAGTCGCCCACGAGTGCATCATCGATCTGCGAGGGCTCACCAAGACGACCGGCGTCACCGTCGACGACGTTGCCAAACGGTTGATGGACTACGGATTCCACGCGCCGACCATGAGTTTCCCGGTCGCCGGCACGCTCATGATCGAACCGACCGAGAGCGAGAGCCTGCGCGAACTCGACCGCTTCTGCGACGCGATGATCTCGATCCGATCCGAGATCGACCGGGTCGTCGCCGGCGACTGGCCACTCGAAGACAGCCCACTGCGGCACGCGCCGCACACGGCTGAGGACCTGCTCGGCGACTGGGGTCGTCCGTATCCGCGCGACCTCGGAGCTTTTCCCGTGGTGGGCCTGCGCGCGCAGAAGTACTTCCCGGCCGTGTCACGGATCGACGGAGCACAAGGCGACCGAAATCTCGTGTGTTCGTGCGAACCGCTGGAGGCGTACGAGTCGTCGCTCGTGTGAGGCACACTGGTGCGATGTGGTGGCTCGCGCACGGAGAGGCCGATGTCCCCGACAACGGCGAGTGGCTGACCGCCGGCGAGCGCAACCACGTCGACTCGATCCGCTTCACGAAGCGCCGCACTGAGTACTTGACGCGACGTTGGACGACCAAACAGGCGGTCGCTGCGTCGTTCGACATGGACAGCTCGTCGCTCTCGGTTGCCCGCATCGAGGTGCGCCACCACAGCAGCGGAGCGCCCTTCGTGCTGCTCGACGGGGAGCCTGCCGGTGTCGACGTGTCGATGAGCGATCGCTCCGGGTGGGCCGTCTGTCTCGTGGGCCGTCCCGATCGGGCCGCTTCGGGTCCCCTCGGCATCGACCTCGAGGTCGTCGAGCCTCGCAGCGACCGATTCGTGGACGACTTCTTCACGGAGGCCGAGCGCGACCACGTTCGATCGCTCGCCGACGCCGATCAGCGTCACGAGGCTGCCAACCTCATCTGGTCGGCCAAGGAGGCGGGGCTGAAGGTCCGCCAGGTCGGCCTCCGCGCCGACACCCGAACGGTCGAGGTCGACCTGTCCCCCGGTGGACGCCGCTCGGACGGCTGGAGTCGGATGACCGTCACCGGCCCCGACGGACCGATGCCTGGTTGGTGGCGGCGCGACGGCTGTGTTCCTGCTCACGGTCGCCATGGCCGCTCCGGCCGAGCCGCCCGAGGTGATGGCGACCAGCAGCGACCTTGCATCGGCACTCCCCCACCACTCCTGGCTCGATCGACCGACCTGCTGAGCTCGAGCACGCAAGCCCTCGGCACAGTGCGATGAGTTTCGTTGACACCCGTCGTCGCGGAGACTCATCGGCACGGGTCTGCACGTTGGTGCGATGAGCTTCGTTGACACCTGTCGTCGCGGAGACTCATCGGTGTCGCTGACGGTCAGGTGAAGCGTGCCATGCCGCGTTCGAGTGCGTCGATGACGTATGGGCGCAGCTCGGCGGCTGGAATGATGTGATCGACCGAGCCGACACGAAGGGCGCGTTCGATCGTGTGGACAGCGTCGAACTCGTCGGCGACTTCACCGAGCTTCTCCGATCGCACCTGCTCGGTCACCAGGGTCAAGTTGGAGCGCAACACCGCTGCGTCGGTGCCGGCGGCGGCTGCGAGCGCCTCACGGGCTGCCTGCACCCGGGAGTCGCGTTCGGTGCGCTGTTTCACCTCGCGAGCGAACACCGTCGCGGCCGCCGGCGCACCGCCGATCACCGAAGCGAACGAACCCTCGACCGCAGCGATTTCCATCGACTCGTTGAGCGCTTTGGAGAAGACCACGAACGCTCCACCGTGGTAGCGCGAGACCACCACGAACACGATCGGCCCGTCGAAATTGGTGACCGCACGCCCGATCTCGGCCCCGAACTCGAGCTGTCGGCGCCGCATCGACTCGGGCGACCCGTCGAAGCCCGACAGGTTGGCGAGCACCACGAGCGGGCGATTGCCGGTCGCTGCGTTGATCGCTCGGGCCGTCTTCCGAGACGAGTGCGGAAACAGCGTGCCCGACGTCCACGCCGACGGGCCGTCGGCTGGCACGTACCCGGTGCGGGCAACGGTGTGCGACTCGAGGCCCAAGAGCAGCACCGGAATGCCGCCGATCGTGGTGTCCCAGACGATCGACGTGTCACCGTCGCGCAGGTCCTTCCATCGTTCGAGTGGGTCACGGTCGGTATCGGCGACTGCGGCCATGACCGAGCGCATGTCGAAGGGCTGCTTGCGGTCGGGATTCGACTCGGCCGAGAACACATCGCCGACCGTCGTGAACGGGCTCGCCGCGAGTTCGGCGTGGGGGCTGGACCGCACATCACGCTGTCGTTGATCTGCGGTTGCATGCCGGCGAGGGAACCGCTCCCCCGGCACGACATAGGTCAGTTCGTAGTGCTGGAGCAGCAACTCGCACGCCGCCGGAAACGATGGCGCCCAATACTGGGCCTGGCCGTTCGGGCCCATCACGGCGTCGTAGCCGCCGATACCGAAGTTGTCCTCCGCGCTGACCGCTCCGGAGAAGTCGAGTGCCTGCTTGCCCGTGAGCACCATCGTCGAGGCGGGGCTCATCACCAGGATTCCCTTGGTGTGGTTGAGCATCGTGGCCTCGGCGTTCCAGTACGGCTGGCCACCGACGTTGATCCCGGTGACGACGATGTTGACATCACCACCCGCCTGGGTGAACTCGATGAGGCGTCGCAGTGTGAGTGCGATCCAGTCCATGTTCTCCGTACCGGAATCCATGGCGATCAACGCGCCACTCGACACGGCGAACCACTCAACGGGGATCTGCTGTTCGAGCGCGGAAGCGAGCGCGGCGTTGATTCGTCGACACTCGGGTTCGGCCAGGTTGCCGAGCCCCTGTGTCGGATCGGACAGCAGCACCATCCGACGCATCCCCTCGGGCACCACGGTGGTGTGATTGGTGACGACGCCGACGACGACATGGGCGGTGTTGTTGCCGGGTTCTCGGTCGACGGCGACGAGGCGATCGTCGACACCCTGTGGGTCGTTGCCGGCTTCCAACTCGAGTTCCTGGAACGAGTCGCGAGGCAGCCCGTCGATCGGGGTGTGGTCGGTGAGCAGTCGGGTGATCTCGTAGGGATACGGCGAACCGAATCGGGCCGCGGTGAGCACCTTCTGGCGGTAGCTCCCGAGCGGCCGGACGGGTTGGTCGCCGGCACGCTCCTCGCGTACCACGACACTGTCGCCGACGTTTTCGATGTGAAGCACGGCGTCACGCAGCTGGCCTGTTCCGTCAGGGCTGGGCACGCGCACCTTCACGACTGCCTTCTCCAACCCCACGCGGGCCGCGAGCGGCGCGAAGCGGGCTCCGATCGCCGCAGTCTCCGCTGTCGACAGTGTCCACGGCTCGCGAACGCTCAGCACCAGCCGGTTTGCGACGGGTCGATCCCGTTGGGCGTAGCGGGTCAGCTCGGCTCGCATCGCCGCAACGGCGAGCAGAGCGACACGTTCGAGGCGCGGGTACGAGGTCGAGCCGGTCACCGGGTCGGTCGTCGTGCCCAGTTCACGGACTTCGGCCAACGCGAAGAGGCGGTGGTCGCGTGAGTTGTCGTGCGCCACGCCGTCGAACAGATACACGTCTTCGGGCGAGGGCCGGCGTTCGAGCTCGAAGTTCGACAGCCGCCACATCTCCAGCCGTTCGGCGAGCATCGGGTGCAGGTTTCGAGAGTGCCGCTCCTCCTCGAAGGCGCCGGCGGCGGCCCCGGTGAACGTGACGTGCTGGGTGCGCAGGTGGTCGGCAGCTGGGCCCTCCGTGCTGCTGACGGTGACGTCGATTCGGTGCAGCGGCCGGCCGAAGTCGGCATGGTCGAGCTGGCCTGCGACGATGGTCGCGAGGTCGTCGATCTCGGGGCGCTCGCCGTCGCGCCATGTCACCAGGTCGACGACGACGGACCGATCCGCAGCCACCGTTGTCAGGTGAGGAGCGATCGCTGCGGACCAGGCCGGGAGCTCGTCGAGCGAGAGATAGCCGACGACGAGGTGGACGTCTCGGTCGTCCCATCGGAAGTCTGCGCTGGCGAACTGGATCCCGTCGGCTCCCTCGCCGACGTGATGGTGTCGGATGTCGCCGAGCTCGCAGATTCGGTAGAAGCGACGAATGTGGACGTCAAGCACGACCTTGCGGAGTGCCGACCCGTCGGGCGCTGCGGCCTGCCACGAGGACGTCAGCAACGAGCGCAACGGTTCGGGGCACCACAGGAGACGCTCCAAGAGACCGTCTCGATCCGGTCGCTCCGGGTCGGCGGCGAGGGCTTCGAGGTGCTCGACCATCTCGGCGCGACGCTCGGAGGCGGCGGCCTCCAACGGTGGCTCGTCGAAGTAGTGGAAGCGGACGTCCCTGGCGAGATCGGCGATCAACTGCTGGCGGCCCTGGGTGGCGGCGACCAGCCGGTCGAGGCGGGCTCCCATGTCGGCGTCAGCGAGCCCGATCAGTGCGTCGCGGTGCTCGAGGCGGCGTTCGAGGATTGCGAGCGACGATGGGGGTGAGCTCGGCGAGCCGCGACAGCGATCGGAACAGCCACATCAGCGCAGACTCGAGCTCGGGACCGGGGTCGAGCCCGCGCACACCGAAGCGCCCCAAGGCCCGCTGCAGTCGTCGACGGTAGCTCTCGGAGAGGCCGGCACGGTCGGCGTCGAGCCACTGCAGGAACGACAGCAGGTACTCCTGGGTGTTCTCGGTCCCCGTCTCCGCTTCGCTCTGGGGTCGGTACAGCGAGCCGAGCTCCGCAACGATGTCGAGGAGGCTGTCCTCGCAGTCGATCAGCGCGGCATCGCCAGGTTCAGCGATCTCCGCCATGCGACGTTGCTGAGTGAGCAACTTGCGGAGCTCCGCGGGAGCCAGGTCGTAGCCGAGCAGATAGTCGCCCAGCGGGCCGTACACGCGCTCGCATGGCTTGCGGGTGAAATCGATCGGCTGCTTCAGCCCGGACAGGTCGACGACTTGTGACTCAGAGGAGTCGCCCGACGTCTGCGTCCCCGCGTTCGATCGCAGGTGGAGCAGCGGCGCGCCCTGCTCGACTTGCGAGTTGGGGGTGACGTCCACCGACATCACGACGCCACTCACGGGTGCCGTCACGGTGGTCTCCATCTTCATCGACTCGAGCACGGCGACCGGATCGCCGGCAACCACCTCGTCGCCGGGCTCGACCAGAGCCTGGACGACCAGTGCGGGCCAGCCGGCACGGACCACTGTTCCGTCGTGACGCGTGATGTGATGGGCGGACCGGCCCAACTTCGACCCGGTAACCGTTGGCCGTTGGAGCCGTCACCACTCGATGGCGGCGGCCTCCACAAGCGATTCGTTGCTCGAAGGCATCCAGTTCGTCGACCGACACGTCGGCCACCGTGGAGCCGTGCTGCACGGAGTACCGGCCGTAGCCGACGCATCGCACGTCGAGGCGATACGAGGTGCCGGCATAGCCGAGCTCGATGCCCTCGCCGATGCCGACGGGCTGTTGCGGGTCGACCTCGTGCGGCACCTGCGAAGAACGCCGTTCGAGCCTGGCGTCGGTCGGCCTCGTACGACTCGACGGCGGCGGCGAGCAGCGCCACGGGTTCGAGGGTGGATGTCGGCCGACCGGTGAGTACCCGGGCGGCCCACGACTCGTCGACATGACCACGGATGAAGTCGCCATGGGCGAGCAGTTCGAGCAGCGTCGTGCGATTGGTGGCCGCGCCCCCGAGCACGATGGCAGTGCGTTCGAGCGCACGCCGAACCCGGCCGAGGGCCACGCTGCGATCCGGCCCCCATGCGCTCACGACCGCCAGCAACGAGTCGCCGGGAGTCACCGGATCGCCGGGGCGGCGATTGGCATCGATACGCACCCCGGTGCCGACGGGAAACGACAGCAGCGCGACCGACGCGGAGGCGATGCTGTCGGCCTGCTCGAAGTCTTCAGCATGCAGCCGCGCCTCCACGACGACGCCGTCGCCGGTGGGTTCGGACGGCGGCAGCGCTTCGCCCCGGTGGACGCGCAGGCGCCAGCCGATGATGCTTGCGCCGGTGCGCTCCTCGGTTGTGGCGTGGTCGGGCGGGGCGGCTGCATCGACGCCGTCGAGGGCGAAGTCGACGCCGTTGTGGAGGTAGGTGATGACAGCGGCGCCTCGGAGATCGACCGAGCGGGCCAGTTCGGTGGCCGCCGTCCGGAGCTGCTGCCCCATCTCCTCGGAGATCGCCGCGCACGGTGCCTCGGCGAGCATGGTGTGCGACCTGGTGCGCACGCTGACGTCGCGCCCGCCCAGATTCCAGACGGTGCCGTGATGATCGGCGAGAACGTCGATCTCGACCTGCCGCACCGGGCCGGTCGGCGCCCGGTCGGTTGCACCGCCCGTGACGTCTGAGTCGAGTCGACGCAGGGTCGCGGCGCTGGGGCCGACCACAGCGATTCCGGCGGCTTCGCAGGCCTCGATCAGTTCGACCCGTGCGTTCGATACCGACGCTCCGAGCCAGACGGTGTCGACACCGGCCCTGCCGAGCGATGCGACCACGCGTTCGTTCGCGAGTGACGCATCTGGCTCGGGCGACGAGCCGGACGCGTCGACCAGCGGTCGTACCTCGTCCGCCTCGCGCCCGTACCAGGGGCGAGGTTCGGGGTCGCGATGGAACAGCACTGTGGTGATCGGCGGGGCATCGCCCGTGGCGTTGAGCCCACCGACGGCAGTCAGTAGCCGTACCGCGCTCTCCCCCTCGTCGACGACTGCCAGTCGATGTACCGGGCGTCCGAGGGCTTCCATGGCTCAATGCCTCTGATCAGGTCCGGTAGGTCGCGTGGAGGTCGGCTGCGACGTCGTCGGGAATCGGCGCCGGCAGCGCGATCGTCTGGTAGCCGTCGAGTCGGGCGAACACGGTGCCGGACTCGTCGACGACGACGCAGGTGTACTCCCCCGCTGTCGTTTCGGTGGCGACCACCCGCAGCGACCCGGTCGCCGTCGACGAGTCGGCAACCGAAGAGGCGCTCGCAACCCGGCTCGGCAGCGCGAGCCGATCCTCCCGGCCCGCCTGCCAGAGCCCAGCTGCCTGGAAGCACAGCTCGATCAGACGAGGGGCGGTCACGAGCGGCAGCGCCGGCGGTGCGTGATTGTCGGGCAGCGGATCGGCGAGCGCAGCCACCGACGACTCCCCTGCCCGCCATGCAGTGGAGATCACCTGATAGGCGGGGCCGTGGAAGTAGAACGAGTACACACGCTCGGCGTCGAGTGTCGGACCACTCGGGTCGCCGGGCGGCGTCGCGCTCTCCGGGGCGACCGGGTCGGCTGTCATGCGCACTCGACCGGTGAAGTGCACGGTGCGCTGCGGCGTGTCGCTTCCGGGCAACAACCGCTCGGCGCTCAGCTCGCAGTGAGCGACCAGCTCGTCGCCGTCGGGTTGCACGACCGCGCTGACGCGGATCGTGCGCGGTTGGTCGCGGTAGAACTTGAGCGGCGCCGCAAAGGTGACGTCTTCGACCGCCAACACGTGGTGGTCAGGTGCGAGGAGGTGGGCAGCCTCGGCGAATGCCTCCATACCCATCACCCCCGGCAGCACCGGCGTGCCGTCGATTCGGTGGTCGAACAGGAACGGCTGCTCGGTCGGGTCGAGGGTGACCTCCGTGACCACCCCGTCGTGCACGCTCATCGTCGCCGTGACGACCATGGGTCCGTGCGCTTCGTCGTCTGGTACGAGCGTCGGGGGCAACCCCGCCCTGGTCGTCATATTCGGCGGCCATCATTCCGAGCTGGCCGGCCACGATCACCTCGCCGCGATGGTCACCGCCCGTGAGCTCACGCTGGATCCAGGCAACACCGGCTTCCGGGGGCAGCATCTGCACCCCAGCCATCTCCATGATCTTGGGGATCGAACCGCGCGTGGCCATCCCGATGCCGCCCCACGCCGTCCAGTCGAGGGCCAGCGCACGCGTCGTTGGCCGATCGCGACGCATGTTGCTCGTGATCTTGCACAACAGGTCGTTCGCAGCCGAATAGTCCGTTTGTCCCTGGTTGCCGAACCGGCCCGCCACCGACGAGAACACCACAGTCGCTCCGATCGGCATGTCGTGTGCAGCATGGAAGACGTTGAACCAACCGTCGCTCTTGACGTCGAACACCAGGTTGTACTCGCGGGGTTCCTTGTCCGGAAGATTCCGGCTGATCTCCAAGCCCGCAGCGTGAAGGAGCACGTCGATGCGACCGTTGCGTTCGCGGACGTCGTCGATCACCCTGGCAACACCGTCGGCGTCGGTGAGGTCGACGGAGTGGTAGTGAGCGGTGCCACCGGCGGCTTCGACGGCCTGCACAGCGGTGAGCGCAGCGTTGAGGCGTTCGATTCGGCTCAGTTCGCGTTCGATCGCAACGGGTGTCGCATGTTCGCCGGCCGCCTTCATCCGTTGAGCGATCGTGGCCTTGAGCCCGTTGCGGTCGTCGGCGAATGCCTTCAGGTCGGCGTCGTCGCGGTCCGGTGTCGGCGTGAGATCGAGCAGGTGGAAGGTGCCACCCGAGGCCTCGGCGAGGTCGGCGGTGATCGCCGACACGATGCTGCCGGCGGCGCCGGTCACCACGAACACCGAATCCGGTCCGAGTTGCATCGCCCCGTCGACGGCGGTGTCCGGGTCGCGTGGGGGAAGCGGCCGCTCGACGAACGCGACACCGAACCGATGGTCGCCGACGCGTCCGATCTCGACGCAGCCGGGATCGAAGAGCGTCTCCTCGATCAGCTGGTTCGCGATGGCCGTGGTCTGGCGGCTGACCGCGACGTCGACCGCCTTGACGAGGGCGTCGGGTCGTTCCTTCTTGTACGACTTGGTGAATCCGACCACGGGACCGCCGAGCGGGTTCGTTGCCCCGGCTTCGTCGTATCCGTGGTAGCCGCCCAGCCTGGTCGCCGAGACGAGGAACGGGCTTGCGTCGTAGAGATGGCGCATCGTGGCGTAGAGCGCCTTGACCCGCCGTCGCAGTGACTCGCGCCAGCGATCGAGGTCGTAGTCGTCGAGGTCGCCGTCGTCGTCGAGCGCGGGGAGCCAGTAGACGCCGCTGATCGGGGCGTTCGTCGTGCCAGGCACCGAGCTGCTCGAGCAGGTCGTCGGTGGTCGTGCCCGCCTCGATGGTGAGCGGTTCTGCTCCGGCACCGTTGAGCTGCTTGACCAGTGCCGCACCGATACCGCCTTCGTCGAGCATCACGACGACACGCGCGCCGGTGAGGTCGACGCCGGTCGGCACGCACCGGTTGGCGTTCGGCCGCAACGACGGCACTGGAACCCGCCGCGGGAGCGCATCGACGGCGTCGAGGTCACCCTTCACGACGTCGGGCGCAACAGCTGCCGGTGCCAGAGCGTCGTTCGACGCTGGTGGGGCTGGCGTGGCCGTGTCGAGCCCGGCGCGGGCGCGGACCCAGTCGGCGACGTGGCGCAGGGTTGGGAAGTCGCGGAGTTGGAGGTTGTCGTCGCGTTCGACGTCGTAGTGCTCGCGGACTGCGGCGAAGACTTCGGCCTGCTTGACGGTGTCGACGCCGAGGTCGGCTTCGAGGTCGAGGTCGGGTTCCAGGAGGTCGGCCGGGTAGCCGGTCATCTCGGCCACCACCGACGTCACCTGGGCGAGCACCGGGTCGCCGCCACCTGCGGCTGCTGGTGCCGCTCCTCCATCGACGGGTTCGGAGGCAGGTGGCGCAACCTCGAGGCCGGCGCGGGCGCGGACCCAGTCGGCGACGTGGCGCAGGGTTGGGAAGTCGCGGAGTTGGAGGTTGTCGTCGCGTTCGACGTCGTAGTGCTCGCGGACTGCGGCGAAGACTTCGGCCTGCTTGACGGTGTCGACGCCGAGGTCGGCTTCGAGGTCGAGATCGGGTTCCAGCAGGTCAGCCGGGTAGCCGGTCATCTCCGCCACCACTGACGTGACCTGGTCGAGCACCGGGTCGCTTGTCGCCGCAGGGGCGGGGGCAGCTGGTGCTGCTGCGACCTGTGCGGGCACTGGTTCGGCTGCTGGGGCGGCGCCGAGGCCGGCTTTGTTGCGGACCCAGTCGGCGACGTGGCGCAGGGTTGGGAAGTCGCGGAGTTGGAGGTTGTCGTCGCGTTCGACGTCGTAGTGCTCGCGGACTGCGGCGAAGACCTCGGCTTGTTTGACGGTGTCGACACCGAGGTCGGCTTCGAGGTCCAGATCCGGTTCCAGCAGGTCAGCCGGGTAGCCGGTCATCTCCGCCACCACCGACGTGACCTGGTCGAGCACTGGGTCTCCTGCGGTTGCGGGGGCGGCCGGCTCAGCGGGAGCGGCCGTTGCGGCTGCTGGGGCGGCGTCGAGTCCGGCTTTGTTGCGGACCCAGTCGGCGACGTGGCGCAGGGTTGGGAAGTCGCGGAGTTGGAGGTTGTCGTCGCGTTCGACGTCGTAGTGCTCGCGGACCGCGGCGAAGACTTCGGCTTGTTTGACGGTGTCGACACCGAGGTCGGCTTCCAGGTCGAGATCCGGCTCGAGGAGATCTGCCGGGTAGCCGGTCATCTCCGCCACCACCGACGTCACCTGGGCGAGAACCGGGTCCCCACCTGTGGCTGCTGGTGCCGCTCGCCCATCAACTGGGGCTGGTGCTGGCGCGGTGACCGCTGCTGGGGCGGCGTCGAGGCCGGCTTTGTTGCGGACCCAGTCGGCGACGTGGCGCAGGGTTGGGAAGTCGCGGAGTTGGAGGTTGTCGTCGCGTTCGACGTCGTAGTGCTCGCGGACTGCGGCGAAGACCTCGGCCTGTTTGACGGTGTCGACACCGAGGTCGGCTTCCAGGTCGAGATCCGGCTCGAGGAGATCTGCCGGGTAGCCGGTCATCTCCGCGACCACCGACGTCACCTGATCGAGAACGGGGTCACCGACGACTGCTGTGGGCGTCGGGTCGTGAGCGACTGTGACCGGTGTCGGCGGTACCGGTGGGGCTGCGGCGGGTTGTGGCGGCGCAGGGGCGACCGGTGCGGGCGCAACACGGGCGGGTGCTGGTGCTGCGACAGCAGCGCTGTCCCCGTTGCTCATCGCCTGTGCCTTCGCCTGCGCCGAGTACGGCACCGGAACGGCGGATTCGTGGCGCGACGTCGTCGGGGCACCGACATCGACGATGCGGAGCCGGCGATGGTCGACTTCGAGGCGAGCGCCGTCGTGGCCCGCAAGGCGATCGAGCCACCGTTGCCAGGCTGCAGGATCGACGACGCGGTACGAGTAGCCGAGCTGGTCGGGTCGGCGCCGTTGTCCGTCCGGCATCGGGGTCCACCGCAGCAGCGCCATTGCCACCTGCGAGCCGAAGCCCGCCGCGAGCCGCAACGCGTACTTCACTGGGTGCTGTCCACCCTTCGACAGGGTGAGGTTGCCGAGCTCGGGGTCGGGCTCGCGCAGGTTCGGCACCGGCGGCACGATGCCGGTCTCGAGTGCCTTGACCGCCACCACGTCCTCGATTCCGGCGCCCATTGCATGGCCCGTGAATCCCTTGGTGTTGGTGATCACGACCTGGTCGGCCTGATCGCCGAACACGCGACGTAGCGCGTTGATCTCGGCGGCGGCCGAACCGCCGCGGGCAGGCGTGTAGGTCTCGTGGGACACGAACATCGTCTCACCGGCGATTGCCGACCGGTCGATGCCGCGAGATTCGGCCTGTCGCACCACGGCGTCCATGACCGCGCCGATGTGCTCGACGTCGAGGCGCGTGCCGTGGAACGCCGAATTCGCGGTGACGGCACCGAGGACATCGCAGATCGGCTGCACGCCACGCTCGCGAGCCGCACCGGCTGCTTCGATCACGAGCGCTGCAGCGCCCATGCCGAGGATCATTCCGTGGCGCCCTCGGTCGAAGGGCGTCGCCGCGTCCTCGACTCGTTCATCGGTCGCCGCGGCGCCGCTCGCCAGGAATCCGCTCGTCAACCACGGCAACAGCGCATCGCCTGTGGCGTCGTCAGCTGACACCACGATCACACGGCGGCAGCGACCCGACCGGATCCAGTCTTCTGCCACGGCGATCGCCTGGGTGGTGGACGCACACGCTGCGTTGATCTGTGTGTTCGGGCCCCGGGCGCCGATGATCTCTGCGAACTGCGAGTGACCCATCGAGAGCACACGGAACAGGAAACGGCGGTCGAACTCGTACGGATTCGCTTCGAGTTCGGCGCGCAGGTCGGCAATCAGACGGTCGACTTCGGCCGTGGCAGCAGTGTCGCCGTCGAGGCGCGTCCGCACGCCCTCGAGGGCGAGCAGGTGCTCGCGGCGGGTCCGGTCGGCGGTGTAGGCCTCGATCTCCTCGGCGTAGCGGCCGTAGCCGGGGAACGCACTGGCGAACACGACACCGGTGTCGTCGCGCAGGTCGTCGGGCAGGCCCCAACCGTTCTGCAGCTGAGTGCCGAGGGTCGTGGTCTTGTAGCGCATCACCAGCGGGATGCCGGCGTCTCGGAGCGCGTCGTAGCCGGCACCGATGGCCAGCCGGGTCGTCGAGTCGAATGCGTCGTCGCGGGCGGATTCGACCGCGAACTGCTCGACGACGTCGATCGGGGCGTGCAGCCCGGCAAGTTTGATGACGTCGGCGGGGTCGTCGATCGTCTCGAAGCTCCCACCGCCCGACTCGCTCTTGACGACTCGGGTGATGCGCATCTCGGCCATGCGGACGCGAGCAGCCTCGGGCAGCGATGAGATGAACTGCTCGCCGGCGAGGATCCGGCCGATGTTGGCGTCGTCGAAGACGTGCTCGACGCCGGGCAAGCCGAGCGCTGCGCCGGTGATCACCACCGGCTCGTCGTCGACCGGCTGCTGCCCGGAAACGGGCGAGGACGCCGTCCCCGGCGACGCCGGAGGTGTCGTGGTGATCGGGTCGGCGCCGTAGATCTTCAAGCCCTCCTCGATCACCCCGGCGAAGAGCTGGCCGAGCTGCATGATGCGATCGTCCGGGGCTCCTGACGACGCAACCGGAGAGGTCGCAGGAGCAGACTGCGTCGCCACCGAGGCCGACGGCGTGGGCGTCGGTGCCAGTGTCGCTGATGCTGTTGGCTCGTCGAATCCGACGCCCGAGGCCCACATGGCGCAGAGCGCCTGGTTGATCGCTGTCTCGTCGCCGAGCTTGGGGTGGTTGGTGTACACCGCCAGTACGTCGTCGTGGTCACCGAGGACGTCCTCGACGAAGCCGTGCAGGGCCCGTTTCGGGCCGACCTCGACGAAGAGACGAGCGCCTGCGTCGTACAGCGAGTGCAGCCCTTTCACGAATTGCACGGGCGAGGCGACCTGTTTGCCGAGGTAGTCGAGCATCGTGTCGGTGGTGGCATCGGCGGGATAGAACTCGCCCGTCACGTTGGCGACCAGTGGAACGCTCGGCGGGCGCACATCGAGGCGCTGCAGGGTGGCAACCAGCGGTACCGACGCGGGGGCCACGATCGAGGTGTGAAAGGCGTGGCTGACCGGGATGCGGATGGCCTGCATCCCGGCAGCAGTGAAGGCGTCGATCGCTGCGAGCACGGCGTCGGTTCCGCCGCCGACCACGGCTTGGTTGTTGGAGTTGATGTTGGCGATCACTGCGTAGCCGGGCGTGGCGTCGACGATCCGTTCGATCTCGGTGAGTGGGCCGAAGACCGCAGCCATCGCTCCGTTGTCCTCGACCGACAGCCGCGCCATTTCGGTGCCGCGCGCGCTGACCGCCTCGAGCGCCGCGCCGAACGTCAGCGAACCCGCCGCGATCAGCGCGCCGTACTCGCCGAGGCTGTGGCCCATCACCATGTCGGGACGCATCCCGTACGCGTCGAGCAGACGACTGATCGCCGAGTCGGTGGCCAACACCGCGGGCTGGGTGATCTCGGTCTGGAGGAGTTCCTGCTCGAGTTGGCTCACCGCAGCGGGGTCGTCGCCGTCGATGAAGATGTACGACGTCAGCGGTCGCCCGAGAAGCGGAGTCATCACCTCGTCGGCCTCGCGGAACGTGTCGGCCACGATCGGCTCGATGTCGCGCAGCTCGCGAAGCATGTTGACGTACTGCGACCCCTGACCCGTGTACAGGAACGCCACCTTCGGCGCGCGTCCTCTTCCGACGAACACACCTTGCTGGCGCAGCATCCGGTAGACCGCTGCGTTGTTGCCGGTGAGCGCGGTGAGCGCCTTGTCGAGCTTCTTGGCCAGATCATCGGCGTCGGCGAAATCGACGGCGATTCGCACGGGCGCACCCCCGATCGAGGGGTCGGGACGCGTCGGGGCAGGTGCGACTCCTCGCCGGGCATCGGCGAGTGCCCGTTCGACCTGCGCGATCAGGTCGCCGTCGTCGCGGCCACCGAGCACCAGCGCCCCGCGCAACGGCGGCTTGGACGGATCTGCGGTGGTCGCTGTGGGTCCCGTGGCGGCAGGTGCGCCTGCGGCGGCACTCGTGGGCACGCTCGCGCCAGCGAAGACCCTGGGCGGCGGCCGGTGGCGGCCCGGTACGTGCTCTTCGAGGACCACGTGGAAGTTGGTCCCACCGAAGCCGAAGGCGCTCACGCCGCCGCGGCGCACACCACCGGCGGGGGTGGGCCAGCTCGCGCAGATCGGTGGTGACTGCGAACGGCGAAGTGTCCCAGTCGACGTTCGGGTTCGGGTCGTTGAAGTTGAGACTGGGGGTGAGCACCTTGCTGTCGAGGCTGCGGATCATCTTGAACACGCCCGCTGCGCCCGCAGCGGCCTTCAGATGCCCGACGTTGGACTTCACCGACCCGAGGGCAACGCTGCGCGGCGCTGCACCAGCGGTGCCGAACACCTCGGTGAGGCTGGCCAACTCGGTTGCGTCGCCCACACGCGTGCGAGGTGCCATGGGCCTCCACTGCGGTGACCGAGGCGGGGTCCTCGCCGGCAATTTCCCAGGCGCGCTCGACAGCGAGGCGTTGGCCGATCGGGTTGGGTGCGGTGATGCCCTTGCCCTTGCCGTCGCTGGATCCACCGATGCCGAGGATGACAGCGGCAACCCGATCGCCGTCGCGTTCGGCGTCCTCCAGACGCTTGAGCACGAACAGCGCCGCACCCTCCCCCATCACGAATCCGTCGGCACCGGCATCGAAGGGACGCGTCCCGGTGGCCGAGAGCGCACCGATCTTGCAGAACTTCACGAACGCGGACACCCCCATGTTGTGATCGACTCCGCCGGTGATCGCAGCATCGAATCGATGGTCGATCAGTCCTTCGACTGCGACGCTCATGGCTGCGAGCCCTGACGCGCACGCTGCATCGGTGGTGAAGTTCGGGCCGCGGAAGTTGAACAGGTTGGCGATCCGGCCGGCCATCACGTTGGCGAGCTCGCCAGGCATGGTGTCTTCGTTGATCTCGCCGTAGTGGGCGAGGAAGTGCTCGCGGGTCTCGTCGAGGATGTGGCGGCGCTGTTCGGCGGTGAGCGCTGCAAACGACTCGGAGCTCTCGAGGTCGCGCAGCACCTCGGGGAGCTCGATGCGCATGTTCGACTGGTAGTGCTTCTCGCCACCGATTGCGTTGCCGATGACCACGGCCACCTTGTCGGAGTCGGTGCTCCAGTTGGGCCAACCCGCGTCGACGAGCGCCGAGCGGGCAGCGCTGATCGCCCAGCGCTGCCCGTCGTCCATCTGGTCAGCGACCTTCGGTGGGATGGGCAGCTTCCACCTGATCGGATCCCACGGGTAGTCGCGGACCCACCCGCCGATGGTGGAGTAGGTCTTGTCGGGTACGGCGTGGTCCGGGGAGAAGTACAACGCAGGGTCCCACCGGTCGATCGGCACGTCGCTGATCGAGTACCGGCCGCTCGTGATGTTGGCCCAGAACGCGTCGGCGTCGGGCGCATCGGGCATGATCGCGCTGACCCCTACAACAGCAACGGGTGTGCTCGGGACGGTCGAGCCGTCAGACATCAGCGGGTGCTCCTTCGAGATGGCGAGCGCGGTGGTGCGGTCGCGGCGTCGTTGTTGGTCGTGGGGCGGGCACGATCATGTGCTGCTGCGGTCGTACAGCGCGTCGGCCACCACGTTCATGTCGGCGAGCAGACCCGTCTGGGCCATGCGGATCGCGTCGTGCGGGATCGTCGCCAGCAGCGCCCCGACGTCGGCGCTGTCGGCGGTGACCGATCCGGCCACCCAGCGCACACCCTCCTGGGCGGTCTTCTGGGCGGCTTCGCGTGCGAACACCCGCCCCATCGCCGCCAGTGTCGCGCCGTCGAATCGGTCGAGGCTCTTCTCGTGGCGTTTACCGTCGAGTGCGAGCGCTGCCTGACGGGCGAGCGACTCGGCGCATTCGACGTGGGTGATCAGCTCGCCGAGCCGGAACAGCACGTGCTGGTTGCGGGTGAGGCGGGCCACCCTGCAGGCGTCGAGGATCGCCGCCATCGACTCCGCGGCCAGCGCTGCATGCTCGGCGCCGACGTCAGGGTGGACCGCATGCAACCTCCTCAGTTCGCTGGCGCGATCTCGGTAGTAGCTGCCCGCAGATTTCAGGTGATGCTGCCAACGGTCGCGGGCGATCGTCATCTCCATGATCTCCGAGGTGCCCTCGTAGATGGTGGTGATGCGCACGTCGCGCTTGATCTTCTCCACGACGTACTCGCGGGTGTAGCCGTAGCCGCCGTGCGCCTGGATCGCAGCGTCGGCAGCTGCGTTGCCGGCCTCGGTTGCCATCAGCTTCGCGATGGCGCCCTCGGTGTTCATCGCCCCGTGCTCGCCGAGACCCCGGTCGATCTTGTCGGCGCACTCCTCGATGTAGCTGCGCGCCGCTTCGAGGCGGACCGCGTGCGGCACGATCAGCTTGTGGGTGAAGCCCTGCTTCTCCGAGAGTGGAGCACCTCCCTGGTAGCGCTCGAGCGAATAGGCGATCGCTCGATCGAGTGCCTCCCAGCCACCCCCGAGACCGAAGGCGGCCACCATGATGCGGGTGTAGCCGAACACCTGCTGGGCCTGGACGAGACCCTTGCCTTCGACCCCGCCGATCAGGTGGTCGGCGGGGACCTCGACGTCATCGAGGAACAACGCCGCCGTGTTCGACAGCCGGATGCCGTGCTTGTCCTCCGGATGTGCCGCATCGAATCCGGGTGTGTCGTTGTCGACGACGAACCAGGATGGCCCGTCCGGGCACAGCGCCAGGATCGTGATCTTGTCGGCGATCGAGCCGTTGGAGATCCACTGTTTGCGTCCGTTGATGCGATACCCGGTGACCACGCCGTTGTCGTCCTCGATGCGGGCCGCGGTGGTCTTCATCGCACCCAGGTCGCTTCCCGCGTCGGGTTCGGTGGCGCCGTAGGCGAACAGGATCCCGTCTTCGGCGATCGCTCCGAGCCAGAGCTGCTTCTGCTCCTCTGTGGCGCCGACGAGGATCGGGTCGCTGCCGAGGAACGTGGCGAACACCGCAGTGGCGAGGCCGATGTCGTGGCGGGCCATCACCTCACACACTCGGTACGAGTCGAAGGCTCCTCCGTCCATACCGCCGTAGGCCTCGGGTACGAAGATCAGTTGCACGCCCAGCTGGTTGGGGTCGCTCATCGCCCGGACGATGTCTTCGGGGCAGACATCGTCGTGATCGAGTTCGAGCTGCAGTTTCGGGGTGAGTTCGTGTCCGACGAACTCACCCAGCGCGTCGAGCATCATCAGCAGCGTGTCGGTGTCGAGGCCGCTGCCGCCGACCTTCCCCTCGGTCGTCGTCGATTCCGTCATCTCGGGTTCCCCCATACTCCCTCGTTTGGTAGTCCACAATATTCCTCGGCGCCTGTGCGGCACCCGAGGCATTGGTCCTGATCGAGACGCACCAGGTCGAGAATCTGTTCCCCCCGGGGGGTGCTGCCCGATGCGTTGCTGCCAGCATCGGCCCGCAGGCGCAGGTCGGGTCAGCTCGGTGCAGTCAGTCGAGCGAGTCGTTCGCGACTGTCGGTGAGGTCGAGGTCGCCGATCGCTACTCGGGCGGCGTCGAGGTGCCGATCGACGATTCGCCGCCCTTGTTGGTCATCGACATCCCCTCGCCCGTTGCGCTCGAACCCCTGGCCGATGTTGGGCGATCGATCTGGTAGACACCGATGGGAATGCAGTGGACGACCGCTGCCAGGTTGGCCCTGCTCGTGGTGCGATTGCGCACTAGCGTCGTCGACATGCCCGATGACCGTCCCGATCCGCTCGCTGACCTGTTCACACTGTTTGCGACTCCCCTGTCGGGCACTGTCAGGTCGATCGAACAGTTCCGCAAGGGCGTCGACGAGTTCCTCAAGGGCGTCGAGAACTTCAATCGGACCATGGAGAACCTGAACGAAACCACCGAGCGGATCAACTCGCTGGTCTCCGACATCGAACCACCGCTTCGTGCAGCGATCCCGCAGGTGACCCGTACCGTCAAGGCCGCCGACGAGATGATGCAGGTCGTCAGTGGTCCGGCGATGGCGGTGGCGCCGGGGCTCAATCGCCTCGCCGAGACACTTGCGACACCCGCCTTTGCCCAGTTGCCAGCCCAGATCGGGACGTTCTCCGACGTCCTGGGCGAGGTGTCGAAGCGCTTGGGTCCGCTCACCCAGTTTGCTGAATCCGCCGGTGGGCTCTTCGGTGGTCTCCGAATTCCCGGGAGCCGCCCCAACGCACCGGCGCCGCGCAGTGGCCACAGCGGCCCTCTCGGACGTGATCGCACCATCGGTCGAACCATCAGTCGAACGGGCTCCATCGGTTGCACCCGCTCCGGCCGAGCAGCCCGTCGCGAAGAAGGCACCGGCCAAGAAGAAGGCTGCAGCGAAGCGAGCTCCGGCGAAGAAGAAGGCACCGGCCAAGAAGAAGGCACCGGCCAAGAAGAAGGCACCGGCCAAGAAGAAGGCACCGGCCAAGAAGAAGGCACCGGCCAAGAAGAAGGCACCGGCCAAGAAGAAGGCACCGGCCAAGAAGAAGGCACCGGCCAAGAAGAAGTCGGGTGGCGCTGCTCCAACGGTCGCCAGCGGCGACTGAACGTCAGCGACCGACGAACGGAGTGGCGGCCACGCGGCCGTGAAGGTCCTTGCCACGCACGTCGATGGTCACCGCCGTGCCCTCCGCCGTGTCCGGCGGAACGAAACCGAGTGCGATCCCGTGCTCCAGGACCGGCGAGAAGTTGCCGCTGGTCACCTGCCCCACCACCGTGCCGTCGACCGACACCTCGCAGCCGGCGCGTGCTGGACGCCGGCCGTCGGTGACGATGCCGACCAGGCGCCGAGTGATCCCCCGGTCTCGTTCGGCGAGCGCTGCCTCGCGACCGATGAACACCGGCTTGTTCCAGGCAACGACCCATCCGAGGCCCGCCTGCAGCGAGGTGATGCCCGGTCCGAGTTCGTGGCCGTGCAACGGCAGCGCTGCTTCGAGCCGGAGCGTGTCGCGGGCGCCGAGCCCAGCGGGCACGATTCCGGCACCGGCAAGAGCCCGCCAGAGCTGCGCTGCATGCTCCGCTGGGACGGCGATCTCGACGCCGTCCTCGCCGGTGTAGCCCGTGCCGGCGATGGTGCACGGAACATCGTTCCAGGACGCTGAGGTGACGCGGAATCGGCCGACGGAGCTGGCCTCGGGCAACACGGTCGATGCGAGCGCTCTGGCGTCGGGGCCCTGGATGGCGATCACCGCACGTTCTTCGGTGATGTCGTCGCCGCCGACGGCTGCGCGCACCCCGTCGGTGTTCGACGCATTCGGCATCACGTCGAACACTTCTGGGTCGTCCGAACGCCACCAGACGATGATGTCGTCGGCGACCGAGGCGTCGCCTGGGTCGAGCAGGTGGGTGTACTGCGCTCGGCCCGGACCGATCTTGTCCAAGTCGTTCGTGAGAGTCGATTGGAGCCGATCGAACGAGTCAGGACCTCCCACTCGCACCGTTCCGAGGTGCGACACGTCGAACATGACGGCGCGGGTGCGACACGCAAGATGCTCCTCGATCGTGCCGGAGGGGTACGCGATCGGCATCTCCCACCCACCGAACTCGACCATGGTGGCCCCGAGTGAGCGATGCTCGGCGTCGAGTGGAGACTGCCGGAGGGTCATCCCGTCCGGCGCTGGGTGGCTGTGTCGCTCGGTGCCTCGATCGACACCGGAGCGAGATCGGCTTCGAGTTCGTCGCGCACGCCGCCGAGCGACAACACGTTCAGGACTCCCTGGCCGTGCTTGAGTACGTCGACGAGTTGATCGCCGTCGCAGAGCATCACGCTGCCGCCGTCGATCACGATGTGTGCAGCAGCGATGTCGGTGGCGACGTGCTCGCGCAGGTAGGCGAAGACCTTGCGTACCTGTTCGAGCTTGATGCCCGAGTCGAGCAGCTTCTTGATCGCTTTCAACTCGAGGAGATCGTTGTAGGAGTAGCTCCGGCGGCTCCCACTGCCGGTGGCATCGCTCAGCGAGGGACGGATCAGGTCGGTTCGCGCCCAGTAGTCGAGCTGGCGATACGAGATTCCCACGACCTTGGCGGTCTGTGTGCCGCTGTAGCCGAGTTCGGCGTCAGCGCCTCTGTCCTGTGTGTTCGTGTTCTCCACGGTCTGCCTCCGGTTCGTCCTGCCCAACATCACGAACGTGCCGAAGCCCGCCGCGCCTCACACGTACGAAATTACGGCCATGTGAGATCGTGAACACTACGGCGTTCGTCGCGCGGCGTCAACCGTTGACGCGTGCGCAACCGGCTCAGGCCCCGAAGTCTTCGGGGCTGACGTTGTCGATGAAGTCCTTGAACTCGTCGATGATCTCCGCTGCGTCCTCGTCGGACTCGGCGACGGGCTCCTGCCCGACTTCGTCGATCAGTTCGTCGGACGCGAACAGATCGGCGCCACAACGCACCGCAAGCGCAATCGCGTCCGAGGGTCGAGCGGAGATGACCCGCTCGCCGCCGGGCGTGTCGAGGTGCAGTTCGGCGAGGTAGGTGCGATCGCGCATCTCGGTGACGACCACTTTGGTGAGGGTGGTGTCGAGTTCGCCGAGCACGTTCAAGAACAGGTCGTGGGTGAGCGGCCGCGGCGGTTCGACGCCTTCGAGCGCGTAGTGGATCGCCGAGGCTTCGGGACTCCCGATGTAGATCGGCAGGAGGCGTTGGCGACCGTCGGCCTCGCGCAGCAACAGCATCGGTGTGTTGGCGGGCATCTCGACCCGAACGCCGATCAGTTCCAAGGGGACCACGTGGCCACTGTACCGGGCCGCCGGGTGCCACGTGATGTCGGCTGCCGGACCTCGAACCTCAGGGGGCGTGTTGCTGCAGCGTCGAGCGCATCATCGCCGAGCGGAGGCGGCCGCCGGTCTCTTCGAGTTCGGTCAACTGCGCAATCGCCTGCGCCCGGGCCTCGGGATTGCGCTGGCGCAGCAGCGGCTGGATCAACTGTTCGAGCAGACCCGCCTCGCGGTCGGCAGCCACCCGCCAGCCGCGAAGGTGCCGGGGCTCGATGCCCGCGTCGAGGAACCGCTTCGAGATGGTGGCGATCTCGACGTCGTCTTCGTTGAAGGGGCCCCCATCGCCTCGGGAGGCGCCGGCGACGACACCGTAGGTCTCGAGCTCGGCGAGTTGCGCTCGGGTGATCTGCGCCATTGCGCAGAGCTCGTCGGCGTCGAGGAGCACCCCGGGAAGGACGGCTCCGGCCGACTCGATCGGTCCGCTGCCCGCCGCCGCCGACGTGTGGGACGGCGCCGTCGGCGCCGGCGACGCCGCCGCAGAAGTCGCCGCAGTGGTCGCCGCAGTGGTCGCCACAGCGGCGACGGGCGGTGGCTCGTCGGACGTGCTGGGATCTGGGGCTGCTCCGTCGGTGCGTTGGAACAGCGCCGCTGCGCCGGTCAGCGGCTCGTCAGCTGCACCGTTCCCAGACGGCTCGCGGTGGGAACGTCCAGCGCTCGGGTGGCTGCCTGGCTGGGGCACGTCGTCTGCGCGTCCGACGTTCTTGATTCCGCGTGGGGCCTCGGTCGGTCGGGCCTGCTCGCCGGTCGGGTCGATCTCGCCGGAGTCGATGCGGTCCTTGATCACGCGCAGCGGCAGGTAGTTCTCGCGCTGTTCACGCAGGATGCAACGCAGCAGCTCGACGTCGTCGGCGTAGAACTTGCGATAGCCGGACGCCGTTCGCTCGGGGTCGATCAGACCCTGACTCTCGAGGAACCGGATCTTGGAGATCGTGACGTCGGGGAACTCCTCGAGGAGCAGCGCCAGGACCTCGCCGATCGAGAGGTGCCCGCCGGCCGGCGACGCAGCGAGGTTGGGGGTCGGCGACTCAGCCATCGTGACGTTCGAAGAAGACGAGCCGGAACTTGCCGATCTGGAGTTCGTCGCCGTGACGCAGGGTCATTCGGTCGACGCGCTCCTGGTTGACGTACGTGCCGTTCAGCGAGCCGGCGTCGGACACGACGTGCCCCTCAGGTGTCCGCTCGATTTCGGCGTGGCGGCGTGACACGGTGATGTCGTCGAGGCTGATCTCGGACTCGGGATGTCGGCCGAGCCGCGTGGTGGGTCCACTGAGGGGGAACCGGGCGCCGGCCTGAGCGCCTGCACGCACGATGAGCACGCCGATCTCGTTCGGCAGTTCACCGACCGCGACGACGACATCGTCGTCGGGGCCTGGTGCCTCCTGCAGCGGGTCGACCGCGGTGAGGGTGATCGTGCGGTCGTCGAGCGAATCGAGCGGCGAGCCGCAGCTCGAACAGAAGGCGCTCGTCGGTGGGTTGCGGTGACCGCACTGATTGCAGAACACGTAGGTACTCATCTCACCCCTCCGTCAACGCGCGGTACGCGTCGGCGTCCATCAACCCGTCGAGTTCGGATGCGTTCGCGACCTCGATGCGACAGATCCACCCTTCCCCGTAGGGGTCGCTGTTGAGGAGTTCGGGCTGTGACTCGAGTGCGGCGTTGACCTCGACGACCGAGCCCGTGATCGGGGCGTAGATGTCGCTCACCGACTTGGTGCTCTCGACCTCGCTGAATGAGTCGCCGGCCGCGACTGCCAGGCCCGAATCGGGCATCTCGACGAACACGACGTCTCCGAGTGCGTCCTGGGCGTACTCGGTGATACCGATCGTGACGGTGGTGCCGTCGACTCGCACCCACTCGTGATCGGATGAGTAGCGGAGTTCGGCGGGGATGTCCATGGGAGAAACGGTACCTGAGTTCACGTGTCGACGGTGAGTGAGACAGAACGAGAAGCGGCGCCGGATGCGATCGCTGCACGCACCTGCGGAATATAGGCGATAGCGGTCCAATAGCTCAGAATCAGCCCGGGGATGCCGACGACCCACGCGGCGATCTCGAAGGCTCCTGCGCCGGCGAAGTCGCTGTTGCCCATCAGGAACCCTGGCACGGCGAACATCAGCAAGAAGGTGGCGAGCTTGCCCCAGTAGGTCACGTCGATACGGGGCATCTTGTAGACGAGCGTGGCGATCGCCATCATCAGACCGACGAGGATCTCACGGGCGAGGACGGCCAGCCCAAACCACACAGGGATCGATCCGTCGATGATGATCGCCGTCGTCGCCACCAGGAAGAGCAGTCGGTCGACGGTCGGATCGAACACCTTGCCGAACTCGCTGACCTGCCCGAGCCGTCGTGCCAGGTAGCCATCGACCCAATCGGTGGCACCGAGCGCACCGAGCATCACGGCTGCGCCGGCGCGGTTGTCGAGGCCGAACAGCACCCACAGGAACACCGGCAGGAGCAGCAAACGGACCAGGGTGAACGCGTTGGGGATCGACCAGATTCCGTCGAACATCGACACCGGCGCCGCGTCGACGCCCGGAGCGGCATCGGCATCGGGTCGTGGGGCGTCGGTCACGGGCCACAGCGTAGGGTGCGAGCATGAGCACGGTGTTCACGAAGATCATCGACGGCGAGTTCCCCGGCACTTTCGTCTGGCGTGACGATCGCTGCGTTGCGTTCATGTCGATCAATCCCATGGCGCCCGGGCACGTGTTGGTGGTGCCGATCGACGAGGTCGATCACTGGATCGACGCTCCCCCGGACCTCGCAGCGCATCTCTTCGCTGTCACGCACACCATCGGGCTGGCCCAGCGTGCGGCGTTCGCGTGTGAACGTGTCGGCGTGATCGTGGCGGGCTACGAAGTCCCCCACACGCACGTGCACGTCATTCCCACCTCGTCGATGGCCGAGCTGAGTTTCTCCAACGCTGCGACACATGTCGACCGCGACGACCTTGCGGCCTGGGCCGACGCGATTCGTCGTGAACTCCGTACCGCGGGCGCCGCAGGCGTCAGCGACTGACGCCTCAGATCGGCTCGAGGAGATCCGCTCGGTTGTTGCGCACGTTGTTGACCTCGGTCGACACCGCCTGCATCGTGAGGAGCTCCGGTGGCCCGCCGTCGAGCAGTGATTCGAGCAGCGCGATGTCGTCGTTGGCAGGATCGAGCCAGGTGGCCCAGCGATCCGGAGTGAGAATGGCCGGCATCCGATCGTGCACGGGGCGCATCGTGTCGTTCGCTGCTGTGGTGATGATCGTGGCACTGTGGAGCCAGCGGCCGTCGGGGTCGTCGGGGTCCTTCCACGCCGTCCACAACCCGGCGACCGTGAGCAGCTCGTCGTCGACACGATGGATGAACATCGGCTGCTTCAGCGGTTTGCCCTTGGCGTTGACCGGGCCTCCGTCGACGCCTGGCTTCCACTCGTAGAAGCCGTCCATCGGAATGATGCAGCGCTTCTTCTTGAGCAGCCCTTTGAACGACGACTTCTCGGCGAGCGTCTCGGCTCTGGCGTTGATCATCTTCGAGCCGATCTTGCGGTCTTTGGCCCAGCTCGGGATCAGGCCCCAGTGGAACGCGTCGACGCGTGCGGTGCCGTCCGCGTGGGCGACGACGGCATGGATGTCCTGCGTCGGGGCGACGTTGTAGTTCTCGCCGAGTGAGTCGGCGACGGCTTCGGTCGGCAACACGGTGTCGAAGTAGGCCGCGATGCGATCCGGCCCAGCGGTGGAGACGAATCGGCCGCACATGAACGCCAGGTTACGTCTTGTCGCATCGGGGCATCGCCCGTGGCAGGGGTGCAAGAATGACGTGGTGGCTGGCCTCGTCGAACGATGCTCCGATCTTCCGCTTCGGCACGTGGTCGCCGGCGATGTTCTCGTGGAGCAGGGCGCTCCGTTCGGCGCCATCGTGATTCTCGTCGACGGCGCGATCGCGATCGAACGCGACGGCGTCGCACTGGGTTCGATCGACGCTCCCGGCGCCATTCTGGGTGACATGTCGACCGTGCTCGGGCGTCCAGCGACGGCGACGATGCGGGCCGAACGCGAGACGACGGCGCTCTGGGCCGACGACGGTGCGGCGTACCTCACCGCTCGGCCCGACGTGCTGCTCGAGGTCGCACGTGCGCTCGCGACGAGACTCGACAATCTCACTGGACACCTCGCCGACATCCAACGCCAGTACGCCGACGATTCGGGCCACCTCGGGATGCTCGACGACGTGCTCAGCACACTCATGCACCATCAGACACGCACGGTGGTGACGGGGTCGGCGCGTCTCCCGGACCCCGATTACTGAGCCAGCTCAACCAGCTCGCGATCTGGCAGCGCAACCCACTCGGCGGATCGCTCGTCGAGGTCGATCACCACATGCGCGGGCATCGGACCGGGCTGGTGCCCGGCGTTGACCATCCAGGTCGTACCTCGTCGGTCGATCCACCCGCCGCCGGACACCCACGGGGCTTGATGGATGTGGCCGCAGATCACCAGATCCGGTTCGTACCGGTCGATCCACTCCGCAAGGTCGGGGTCGGGGAACTGCTTGTCCGGGCCGGCGACGCACAGCGGTGAGTCCGAGGGCGGCGAGTGGTACACCCACACCCAACGCTCGGGCCGGTCGGCGGCGTCGGCGGCGAGTTGGTCATCGACGCGCTGCCGCGTGAGCGGTCCATCCCACCAGGGGCACACCGTGAAACGGGTGCCGTCGAGGTCGTTCGACTGTCCGTCGACGACGAGCCGCTCCCCCGCCAGCGATCGCAGCCACCCGGTCTCCTGTTCGCCGGTGGCCCCCGGGCCGTCGAGGTCGTGGTTGCCTGACGATGCCAGCACGAGCGTGTGGTCGGCGATGCGTCTCAGGTACTTCGAGATCACCACGATCTGCACCTCGAGTGGTGCCGCGCCGATCACCTGGAGGTGGTCGCCCGGGATCACGACCACGTCGAACTCGCCGGCGTGCTCGACCAACCAGTCGTACTGCGGAAGGCGGTAGTGCAGGTCGGCGGTGCAGAGGAGTTTCACGGGCGATGTCCTGTCAGGCGGGGACGGACCCGCGGTAGAGGGCCTCGAAGTTGGCCCGGTAGAAGCTGTCGAGGGTGGCATCGTCGGAGCCGTCCATCGTCGACTCGAATCGTTGCACGGGGTCCTTGGTGCCCTCGGGATGGGGGTAGTCGGAGGAGAACATGAACAACTCGGCACCGGCCTGCTCGATCATCCAGCCGACGGGCTCACCGGCGAACGGTGTGAACCGCAGGTGCTCGCGTACGTACTCGCTCGGCAACTTGGTGAGCTCGCGCAGCGGTGCCTCGGTCTTGGCGAACTGCATCGCGCGATCGAGCCGACGGATCCACGGCACCACCCACATCGCTCCCTCCTCGACCGACGCGCCGCGCAGGCCCGGGAACTTCTCGAACATGCCGTCGAGGACGAGCGCTGCCCAGAACACCTCGGGTCGCTGGTGGATCGCCATGAAGTCCTTGGCCCGCACGTTCTCGCCGCCTCCCAGGAAGTCGGTGACCGTGTGCCCGTTGTCGTGGAAGCCGGAGCGCACCGGGCGGCCGCCACCGCCGATGTGGGTGACCACCGGAACGTTCTCGGCTTCGAGGAGGGCCCACAGCGAGTGATGGTCCGGGTGCGTGGGTGACACCACTCCTCTGGGGAGGTCGCTCGCCACCATCACCGCGGCACAGCCGTCGGCGATGGCCCGACGGGCAGCGGCGAACGTCCGGGAAGGATCTCCCCAGGGCACCGAGGCAACAGCCAGGAGGCGCGGGTCGTCAGCGCAGAACGCGGCCATCGCCCGGTTGAGCGCCTCGGTGCCGCCGTAGAGGAGGTCGTGGTCGCGGCCGGAGAACTGGGTGGCGGCGAAGGTCGGGAACACGAGTTGCGCGGCGAAGCCGAGCTGGTCGAGCACGAACGAGCGCTCGGTGGAATCGAAGGCACCAACGGCGCCCCATCCCTTCGGCCGCAGCAGTTGTTCCGGGTCGGGATCGAGCGTGTCGACTCCCCCAGCTTGACGTGCAGCGGCATCTTCGACCGCCCGGTCGGCGAGCGCTCCAGCGCCGCCCAATGCCAGCGGGCGCAGCACCTCGGCGGTGGCGGCATCGGCGAACTGCTCGAGCCATCCGGGCAGTTCCATCACATGGCTGTCGGCGTCGAAGACGACACGATCCCCTACGTACGTCATGAGCGAACCGTAGCCGTCGGTGCAATGCCACCCCGTGCGGTAGAACTGGGCAATGTCCGATCACGGCCTCACCAGCACCTACGAACAGTCACGCGAGCGCTTCCTGGCCGCCGCCCTGGCAGCCGGCGCAACGATCGCAACGCACCCGCACCCGGTCGCGGGGATGGACGGAGGTGCGCTTGCCCTCGACGTCGCGACACTCGGGGAGCCCGATGCACCTGCAGTGCTGTTGATCGTCTCGGGAACGCACGGGGTCGAGGGCTTCACGGGCTCGGCGTTGCAGCACCACTGGCTCGACACCGTCGGCCCTGACGGCGTTCCAGCGGGCCTGCGTGTGGTGTTGCTGCACGCGTTCAACCCGTACGGCTTCGCCTGGGTGCGTCGCGTCAACGAGGACAACGTCGACCTGAACCGCAACTTCGTCGACTGGTCGCAGCCGCCTCCAGCCAACGAGGACTACGGCGGCCTGGCGCATCTACTCGTACCGGACGCCTGGGACGACGACACCCAACAGTCGACCACGCTGCAGATCCTCGCCTACGCCGAGGAGGTCGGCTTTTCCCGGTTGCAGGAGGTGGTCAGCGGCGGGCAGTACACGCATCCGACCGGGGTCTTCTACGGAGGCGCCGGCCCGGTCTGGTCGCACCGCTGGCTCGACGAACACATCGGCGACCTCGTCGGCTCGGCGACGCGTCTGTGCGTCATCGATCTGCACACCGGACTCGGGCCATGGGGGCATGGCGAGCTGATCTCCCACGAGGGCGGCGACGCACCCGGCTACCAGCGGGGCACGGCATGGTGGGGTGACGTGCGATCGATGCTCGACGGTGAGAGCGTGTCGGCCAACCTGAGCGGCGACTGGCTCGGTGCCGTCGATCGGCTGGTGCCCG
The DNA here is from genome assembly GCA_963716095.1 of Ilumatobacteraceae bacterium. Taxonomy (GTDB): domain Bacteria; phylum Actinomycetota; class Acidimicrobiia; order Acidimicrobiales; family Ilumatobacteraceae; genus Sva-07. The sequence goes on from CAVQSV010000011.1 coordinate 93,581, forward strand.
ACGTCGAGATCACCGCCGCCGCCCTCGAATTCGGCACGGTCGACACCGTCACGGTGTTGCAGTCGCTGCGCGCCGACGCCGTGCTCCACGCATCCGGCGATCCGCTCGGGCCGGGTTCCGAGGACGTGCGTGCCCAGGTTCGTGCAGCGTTCGCTGACGACGACCCCGCCTGGTTCGACGCCGTCGCTGCACGCTTCGACGACGTGATCGGCGCAGCCACTGCGCAGCTCGCCCCGATGCGGTGACGAGCGGACAACGCGAGGTTCCCAGCGGCGCTCATACCCCATAGGGTGTACCGCGTGATCGAGTTCGACGTTCGCCCCGATCAGCGGGACACCATCTGGCAAAACTTGCGCAGTTGGACACCGCGCCAGTACGGCATCGCTGCGATCGCAGCTGTCGGGGTTGCTGTCCTGATCGGCGTGCCGACCGATGTGATCCCCAACCCGGTGTTCGGTCGTCCGGTGCCCGTGACATGGTGGTCGTACCCAACGCTGATCGTCACCGCAGTACTCGGCGGGCTGCTCGCCGCCACCTACGTCCGTCAGCCGGTACCGAACGACGTCGAGCCGATGCAGCTCGACGAACTCGACGCACCGACCCGCACGGGCAGTGTCGCGGGACTTCTCTCGTTCTTCGCCGTCGGCTGCCCGGTCTGCAACAAGCTGGTGATCGTGGCGCTCGGCACCACCGGCGCACGTCAGTGGTTCGAGCCGCTGCAACCGATTCTTGCTGTTGCGTCGATCGGCTTGCTCTGGTGGGCGCTTCGCGCTCGGCTCCGCAACGCCGACAGCTGCCAGCTCCGCTGAGCGTTCAGTTGGCGACGGCGTCGAACTCGGCGAGGACTCGATCGGCCTCAGGATGCGTGGCGATGTAGGCCTCGACGTCGGAGCGCACCTGTGGTGCGGTGAGCGATGGCTGGTCGACGGTTGCCCAGCGCACCATGCCACCCCAGAACCGGTCGATCAGTTCCCGTCCGGTGACCGTTCCCCCGTCGTTGGTCCGGAAGGTGACCGACAGGAGTTCGCCGAGATACACGCAGAGTGAGCGGACGTGGATCTCCTCGTCGATGCGGATCCGCTCGATGATCTCGGCCGCCAGCTCGGCGTCGTCACGCCGATCGGTGAACACATCGGGCGAGCGCAGGATCGCCTGGGCCTCGGCAAACCCGAGCTCGGCGCGGAACTCGATGATCAGCAGGTTCGCAAGCAGAGAGATCAATCCTTCGATCTCCGGTGGAAGCTCCGGCATGTACCGGGTGCCCGCATCGGGTCGACCGATGTTCTCCGGTGGGTCGACATCGGGATACGCATCGGTGCCGAATGCGAGGTCACGCGCGAGGAACCACATGACGTCGTGGCCGCCGACGCCGAGATCGGGCTGACCGCCCTCATCGAGTCCGTGCGCCAGCAACAGACCGCCTCCGAGGTGGCCGATCGCCATCTCGGAGATGTCGTCGACGATCACCGGCTGCAGATCCGGGAACGCCACGTCGGCGAGCAGCCGACCGCGGGCTTCGATCTTGCCGGTCACCGTCAGCTGGTTCCAGAACCAGCGTCCCATGCCGTTGCGGAGGAGTACGCGCTGCTGGTCGACGTTCACCACCCGCACGCCGGCGAGGAGCGACGAGTCGGCACCGAACACGTCTCCGCCCCGATCGCGCATGGCACCGGTCCAGGCGTCGAGTGCGCGTTCACGCACCAGCGCCCGTGGCGGCTGGTACTTGCCGTCGGCGTCGAAGCCGCCGTGGACGCGCTGCCCGAGGATCATGTGCGGCCGGAGGTCGGGGTGATCCCGCATCAACTCGTCCTCGGAATACACCAATTGCGTGTCCGTCTGCATGGCCGCACCCTAGGTCGAATCACCATGATCAGGCCCGTCGGGAGAACCGCCTGCCATGATCAGCCGATGCACCCCTCCAGACGACTCGGCGCGCTGCTGGCTGCAGCAGCGCTCGCGTTCGCGGGAGCCGCTTGCGGAAGCGACGACAACCGGAACGAATTGAGCGCCGAGTCGAGCGCCGAGTCGAGCGCCGAGTCGTTCCCAGACGAAGTCGACTGCTCTGAAGATGCGCTCACGGGCGGCGACGAGGGCTTTGCGTTCACGTCGGCGTATGTGGTCGACGACGGAGAACTCGGCGAGCTGTGTTTCGGCGACGACGACCCGGTCATCGTCGAAGCCTGGGACTCCCTCGCCACGATCACGCCACGAGGACAGCTGGCTGATCTGCTGCTCTTCGCAGGATTCGAGCCCGACGGCGACGCCGAAGCCGACACGCTGGCCTTCGTCACCTCCATCGACGCCGACGGCTCGGCGTTCCAGATGTCGGTGAACACCGTCGATGCGGTCGCAGACCCCGATGAACTCCTCCTCACGCTGGCGCACGAGTTCAGCCATGTCTTCACGGCCACCTCGAACCAACTCGACCGCACCGACGAGGCGATCGACGGCTGCGCCACCTGGTTCAACGGTGAGGGCTGCTACCTGGAGGATTCGCTGATGCTGGCGTGGATCGAGGAGTTCTGGTCGGGGCCGCTCCTCGACAGCGTCGACCCGATCGAGGACTCCCCCACCGATGCCGATGCCCGCTGCGACCAGGACGAGGGCTTCTTCGGCCCGTACGCAGCGACCAACCCCGAAGAGGACTTCGCTGAAGCCTTCAGCGCGTTCGTGTTCGAGCTCGAACCGGTGACCGCCGGCCAAGAAGACCGCCTCGACTGGATCGCATCACAGCCCGGACTCGTCGAGTTTCGGGATCGTGCGGTCGATGCCGGGTTGACGCCGCTCGACAACAACTTCGTCGTCTGCGGGCTCTGACGACCCCCGGGCCGCCACCGGCGCTACTCGGGTGCCATGGAGTCACGGGTTGTGTCCGGCCACAATCCGATCAGTTCGCTGAACGCCGAGAGGATCGTCTCGACGGTTCCGTCGAGCACCTCTTGCACCTGCTCTGTCGGCGGGTCCGGCGTCGTCGACGTCCACGACTTCAGACGGGTGAGTCCGGGCTGATGCTCGGGAGCGATGTCGCCCCAGCGATCTGCGCTCGTTTCGCGGTCCGTCGTCCAGGTGCGATCGTGGATGCTGACCAGTCCAGCGACCGCAAACAGCGACTTGCGCGCCATCCGTTGAGCAACGGGCCCTGGGTCGTCGCCCGAGTCGAGCGCGTGTCGCCACCGAATGATGTGTCTGCCGAGGTCGCCGTTGAACCCGCGAGCTGCCCGACGGTCCCCGGCGAAGTCGTGCGTGGGCCGGTGCCCGGAGGGTCCAGCAAGCAGGACGCAGTAGTGGCGGAGAAACACCCGGTTCCCGTACGACTCGTCGTCGTGACCGACGAAGTCGCCACCTTCGGTGGAACTGATCTCGACGCCCCGACAGGTGTCGGCGAATCGGGTCGAGAGATCTGCACCGATCAGACGTGCATCGCTCGGCGTCAGACCGATGGTGAGCAGGTCGACATCGGACACTCCGATCTTCGCCTGACCGGTGACGACCGATCCGTAGGCGTAGACCGACGCTGAGCCCTCGCGCTCATGAACCATCGCTACCGCGGCTCGATGAATGGGTTCGAACGCTGCGACCACATGTTGGGAGCCAACGCCGGTGCGGATGGCGCCAGACTCCGACAATCCTTCGAGCGGGTCACGCATCCGAGAAGTTCAACAGCGGCTGGTTGATGCCTTCGGGTCAGAGTCTCGCCGATTCAACCGCGCCCGACGAGGCGCCAGTTCGCCCGGACGACGGTCTCGCGCTCGGCGCGTCGCACCCGCAGGATCTCGACACCCCGGTCGCGTAGTTCGCGCTGGGCGGGGTCGGCCATACAGGCTTCGATCGCACAGGACAGCGCCTCCGACATGAGGTTGTAGTCGAGCACCAGATCGTCCAGGGCAAGCGACCCACTGCGACCGGAGCGACCAGCGTCGAGCGCAGCGCTCGTGGCTGCGTCGTCCGTCGCTGCGGCGACGTCGGCTGCGTACGCCTCGATCTCGTCGATCTCCTCGACCATCCAGGCGATCTCCGAGCCGGATCGGACTGCGCACTGTTCGAGGATGATGTCGATCTGCTCGAGCGCGACCTGCGCCGTGGCACTGTGGACCTCGGGTTCGACCACTGTGGTGAGCTCGTGACGGACGTCGCGCAGGAGCTGTGCGGTCGTGGGACGGACGATCATGATGGAGCTCCTTCGGCGGCGGCTGCCATCGCATCGAAAGCTGCCTGCATCCCAGTGATGGCGTTGATGAAGTTGTCGTGGCCGAACGAGATCGACCCGATCTGCAGTGCGGTCATCGCTCCGGAGTTCTCACCCAGTGCGAACTTGTCGAGCTGATTGCAGATCGTGCCGAGGATCTTGATCGACGACAAGACGGTGAAGTAGCCGACGGTGAGCTGGTTGACCTCGACCTCGCCGAACCCCGTTGCGTCTCGATAGGCGGCCAGGAACGCTTCTGGGTCGGACTCGTACAGATTCGGACCAGCGGCGGTGGAGTAGATGTTGTACCAACCGAGGTCCTCGCGGGGATCGCCGATTGCTGCGAACTCCCAGTCGACCACCTGGTAGTTGCCATCGTGGTCGATCATCACGTTCGGGGCCTGCGGATCGCCGTGGGTCAGGCGCAACGGCAGCGGGGGCGGCTTGTTGGCCTCGAGCCAGGCTGCGATGTACCGCCAGGTCGGATTGCTGTTCACGCTCGCGCCCTCGTACCGGCGCCACGTTGCGATCAATTCGTCGATCCGGGCATCCCAGCTGTCTGGGCGAGGCATTGCGTCGGGAAGCTGCTCAGGTGTGATCGTGTGGATCTGACCCCACTGCCGGGCGAGTCGGGTCGGGTGGTCGCCGAACTCGACCATGTCCTCGATCAGCGACTGGAGCGAGCCACCCGTGACGTGATCCATCACGATCGCCTTGGTGCCGAGGTGCTCGCCCGACCCGTCGTAGTAGCGCGCCGGCGGGATCGGGATCACGCCCATCTCGGTCAGCGCGTTGAGCACCGCCCACTCGTGATCGCGATCGGTCTCGATCATCGAGTGCCCGGCAGGCGGATCACCACGCAACACCACGGTCTCCTCGAGCGTCACGCTGTCGCTCGTGTAGCGGACACGGGCTCTGGCCATCGACCGGCTGTAACCACCGGCCATCTCCTCGTACTCGGTCACCTCGATCGACTCGACGTCGTCTCGATGCAGTTGCAGGAACGCTGCCAAACGTGCCGGCATCAGCTCGGTCTCATGCATGTTCACCCCCAGGTTCGAACGCTCGTACCGTAGCGGTGCACCGAGCACCGAGCCGAGTCGACATCGCCGATACCCTGCGCCCGATGGCCGAGAGCGACACGACCACGACCCGACTCGTACTGATCCGTCACGGAGAGTCCAACGTGACGGTCAACCGGGTGATCGGTGGCCACCGCAGCTGCAGCGGCCTGTCCGACCTGGGCCGCCAGCAGGCGGAACGACTTCGCGAACGGTTGGCCACCACCGGCGAGCTCTCCGCCGACGTCTTGATCGCGAGCAACTACCCGAGAGCGATCGAAACTGCCGAAGCCATCGCGCCGGCGTTCGCTGGGCTCTCGATGGTGATCGACGAAGGCTTCGGCGAGCACGACCCAGGGCCAGAAATCGACGGCATGACCTTCGATGCCTACGTCGAACGGTTCGGCACGCCGGACTGGACGGACCCCGACGTGGAGATCTTTCCTGGTGGGGAGACGACCACCGCATTCCACGCACGAGTCGGCACCGCATTGCAGTCCGCTGTCGAGGGGTACCGAGGTGCCACCGTGGTCATCTCGTGCCACGGCGGCGTCATCGATGCCACGTTTCGCCAGTTGCTCCGCGCCCCGATCACCGGTGGGTTCGAGCTGCACACGCTGAACACCTCGGTGACCGAATTCGTGTCGGTGGCATCGGGTGACTGGCGTCTGCAGCGCTACAACGACGTCGCTCACTTGCACGGGCTCCCGACGGAAACGCCGAGGGTCGCACCCGCTCCGTCGTGACGCGCCCGCAGCGTGGGCGAACTTCCGTGTTCGGAACGGTGCGCGAGCTCACCCGCGAGGCCATCGACGACAACGCAGTCGACGCAGCTGCAAGCGTTGCGTTCTGGTTGTTGCTCAGCCTTCCGGCGACCCTGCTCGCCGGGCTGGCGACGCTGTCGCTGCTCGGCGACGAGGCGACTGCAGAGCTGCGTCGCCTGACGTTCGAATTCGTCGACCGGGTGTTCACCAGCGAAGCCGACGAACTCCGAACCGCGATCGACGGGATCTTCGACCAGAACAAGGCGGGGTTGTTCTCGGTGTCGTTGCTGTTGGCGTTGGTGACCGTGTCGCGCGGGTTCGCGGGACTGATACGTGCTCTCGACGTGGTCTACGACATCGACGAATCGCGGGGTTTCGTCCGATTGCGTCTCGCGTCGCTCGGACTCGGCTTCGGGACGATCGCCACGGTGGCGCTGTCGACCTGGCTCTGGAGTCTGTCGGCCGGTGCCGGGGTGCCCCTGATCCTGCGGGTCGTTGCGGCGCTGGTGGTGCTGGTCGTGTGGGCAGCCACGATCTTCCACGTCGGGCCGAACCACCACACCCCGTGGCGCTATGACGTGCCCGGTGCCGCATTTGCGGCGGTTGGTTGGTTCATCGTGTCGGTCGGCTACGGCTGGTACATCCAGCTCGCCGGTGGTGGCAACGCCGTGCTCGGCATTGCGGGGGCGATCCTGCTCGGCATGACGTGGTTCTGGATCGTCTGCTTGATCCTGCTGGTCGGCGGAGAGCTGAACGAGATCGTGGCCCGACGCGCCGGCGTCGTCGGCGAGAGTCGGCGGATCCTCCCCTCCGTCGACCCGGTGGCCAAACTGCAGGCCGCACTCCGCAGGAACGATCCGGACCGTCATGACGACTGACGCACCGCCATCGGAACAGCGCGAGGAACAAACTGCCAGGACAGGCGATCGATGGCCATTCGACCCGTCGAAGGTGCCGTTCTACTACGGCTGGGTCGTGGTGGTCGTCGGCAGTATCGGTGTGCTCGCGTCGGTGCCCGGACAGACCGCCGGGGTCAGCGTGTTCACCGACGAACTCACCGCCACGACGGGCCTCACCCGGTTGCAGTTGTCGATCGCATATCTGATCGGCACCGGCTCGAGCGGGTTCCTGCTCCCCCGAGCTGGGCGCGCACTCGATCGCTACGGATCTCGGCGTGTCGGTCTCGTCGCGGTCGGAGGTCTGGCGCTGACCCTGGTCGGGTTGAGCATGGTCGGGCCGATGACCACGGCGCTCGGCCTCGTCGCGATGAGCGTCGGATTCGGCTGCCTCCGATTCACCGGCCAAGGGCTGCTGACGCTGTCGTCTCGCACGATGGTGTCGCAGTGGTTCGAACGGCGACGGGGCCTCGTGTCCTCCGCGTCCAACGCCGTGATGAGCTTCGCCTTCGCTGCGAGCCCTGCGCTGCTGCTGGCGCTGATCGACATCGACGGATTCCGCACTGCGTGGCGGATCCTCGCCGTGATCCTCGTGGTGGTGATCGGCTCCATCGTGTTGCTCCTGTTCCGCGACAGCCCGGAGACATCGGGGCTCCAGATCGACGGCGGCCTCGCCGCACCGGTTGCGCCCGGTGACGCGCGGCTGGCGATCGGAAGCGACCACGACGCAACACGCGACGAGGTCGTGCGCGACCTGCGCTTCTGGGCAGTGGCGATCCCCGTCGTCGCCATGGCCTCGACGTCGACCGCCCTCACGTTCCACATCCTCGACTACGGCGCCGAACTCGGCATCGCCGATGACCGGATCGTGCAGATCTTCCTTCCGATCGCGTTCGTGTCCGTCCCGATCACCCTGCTCGGAGGCTGGCTGATCGACACGATCTCGCCGCTCTACATTGCGGCGGCGATGTCGGCGGTGCAGGTCGTGATGTACCTCACGGTGACGATGCTCGATCGACCGGTCGCCGCCGTGATCGCGATCGTTGCGTGGGGCGTCGCCCAAGGCTGCTATGCGCCGCTGACATCGGCTGCACTCCCGCGACTGTTCGGACGACGCCACCTCGGAGCGATCGCCGGACTACAGATGAGCGCCATGGTGATCGGCAGCGCCATCGGCCCCGCACTCTTTGCACTGATCGATTCGATCGGTGGGAGCTATCGCCCGGCGTTGGTGCTCAGCTCGGCGCTCCCCGCCGCCGGCGTGGCTGCGGCGCTGATCGCCCATCGTCGGCACTGACGCCACAGTGCTACCGTCCGGGCTCGATCGACAAGAGGGAGACCGATGGTGGGAGTGCTGGAACAACTCGGCTACGAGCTGCGGCCGCCGAATGCAGCGCAACGCCTCACGCAGAAGGTGACGGCGAGCCGCCCCGGAGCCTGGACGGCGCAGCGGGTGTTGTACCCGTTCGACAAGGTGGTGTTCCGATCCACCAAGGGTCGAGCGACGGTGGCGAGCCTGACCGCCGGACTTCCCGTGATCATGCTGACGACCACGGGAGCGAAGTCCGGCGAGCAACGCACGATGCCGCTCGTCGGAACCCCATACGGTGACGACATCGCCATCATCGGCTCGAACTACGGCCAGGAACGGACCCCGGGCTGGGTGTACAACCTCGAGGCCGATCCGGCAGCCACCGTGACGTACCGCGACGTTGCGGTCGACGTGATCGCCCGACAGCTCGACGCCGACGAAGCCGACCGGGTGTTCGAAGCTGCAGCAAAGAACTACGCCGGCTACGGGCACTACCGTCAACGTGCAGATCATCGCGAGATCAAGGTCTTTGCGCTGGGAGCAGTCGACACGCTGTCGGGCTGATCGACATCAGGGGCGTTCATGGAGCAACACACGATCTTCATCACGGGCGCAGCGAGCGGCATCGGTCGGGCCACGGCGAAGCGCTTTCACGCCGAAGGATGGTTCGTGGGTGGGTACGACGTCGACGAGGGAGCCCTCGAGGGGCTGCGTGCCGAACTCGGAGACCGCTGCCTCACCGGTGTCCTCGACGTCACCTCCAAGCAGGCCTTCGACGCGGCGATGGCCCGATTCTCAGAGGCGACCGACGGGCGACTCGACGTGATGTTCAACAATGCCGGCATCGCCATCGGCGGACTGTTCGACGACGTGCCGTTCGAACAGTCGATGCGGGTGGTCGACGTCAATCTCGTCGGCGTCCTGGCCGGCATTCACGCAGCGATCCCGCTGCTTCGCCAGACGCCCGGGTCGCTGTGTCTCACCACGTCGTCGTCGGCGGCAACGTTCGGGGCAGCAGGGTTGGCCGTGTACTCGGCGACCAAGTATGCGGTGAAGGGCTTGACCGAAGCGCTCAGCGTCGAACTCGCCCGCTACGGGTGCCGGGCGGCGGACATCTCGCCGGGAATCATCGACACCCCGTTGTGGGACGCGACGCTGTACTCGTCCGACGGTGCCGAGCAGCCGTTCCCGAACATGGCTCGTGCCAACGTCGATCGCACCGACGCAAGTCGAACACTGCCGCCAGACGACGTCGCAGCGTGCGCGTGGGAGGCCTACCACGCCGACCGGATCCACTGGTACGTACCTCCTGAGCTGGTGGAACGCGACCGTGCCAAAGCTGCCGACCCGGAACGGCTCCGCGACGAGATGATCGGTCGACGGCCGTCGGACTCGTCAGCGCAGCAGGATCGGTGAGCCCCGAGCGCACCCGCGGCGTCGTCGAACTCGACGCCATCCGCTTGCACTACGTCGAGGCCGGCGACGGGCCGTTGGTGGTCTGCGTACACGGCTTTCCCTCGTGCTCGGCGAGCTTCCACTTCCAGGTCGACGCGTTGGCTCGCGACCATCGTGTGGTGGCGATCGACGCGCTCGGCGCCAATCGGTCGTCGAAACCCGAGGATCTTTCCGCATACCGGGTCGAACGCCTCGTCGATCAACTCGACCGGTTCGTACTGGCGGTGGGTGGCACGGACCCGTACAGCCTCATCGGCCACGACTGGGGCGCTGCGATGGCGTGGGCCTACGCCCAGGCGCTGCCCGATCGCCTCAGCGGCTTGATCGCGATCGCCGCACCGCCGTACAACCAACTGATCGAGCTCCTCAGGACCTCCGAAGAGCAGCGCACTCGATCCACGTACATGTGGTCGATGCGATCGGGCTCGCACCACCGATTCATGACCGGCAACGGGGGTCGCGACCTGTGGGAATACGCCTACGCCCCGTTGCGGGCACTCCCCCACGTCGGACCCGACCTCGACGAACAATTCCGCGACGCACTGGCGGTTCCTGGGGCGATCGACGCCGGCATCAACTGGTATCGCGCCAACATCCCCGACACCGATCAACTCGACGATTTCGAGGCGTGGCCGTCGCGGTGGGCGAGCACGCCGAGTCCGGTGCTGGAGATCTGGGGAGAGGACGACCGCACGTTCGTGCCGACCTTCCTCGATGGGCTGGCCAACTACGCCGATGACGTGGAGGTGTACCGGATGGCGAACACCGGGCACTGGCCGATGATCGAGCATCCCGACGAGGTCAACCAGGTCATACGGGCGTTCCTGGCACGGACGGTCACAACCAGGTGATCCGCTCCAACCGTTCGAGACGTGCATCGGATCCCTCGGGCAGTTCCAGCAGGCCGAACAGGTTGCCGTCGGGGTCGCGGGCGTAGACGCACCGGCCAGCACCGCTTCCGGTGGCTGTCGGCGCGCCGATCAGCTCGACGCCCGACTCCGCGAGGCGCACCATCTCATGGTCGAGGTCGCCGACTTCGAACACGAAACGGTGGTAGCCGACTGCGTCGAGGGATCGCACTGCGTTCGGCTCGGGGGTGGGCGGCGTGACGTACTCCCACAGTTCCAGCACCATGTTGTTGACGTTGAACCACGCCGCTCTGACGTGCACCGAGTCGAGCCCGGTGACTTCGTCGATTCGTGGGCCGGCCACCTTGTTGGCCCGCCGATACGGCTCGACTCCGAGGAGGTCGGTGTAGAACGCCACGAGGCGGTCGATGTCGGGGCTGACGAGTGCCACGTGGGCAATCCAGACCTGAGCGTCGAATCGGGGCGCGTCGAGCTGTTCGACTTCGAACATGATGCCGTCGTCGTCACGGGCATAGCCGTACCGAACCCCGTAGCCGCCGAGGTCGACGGGCGCTGCTCGGCTGACCTCGGTGGCACCGTGGCCGACGAGCGAGGCATAGAGGTTCGACTCCGCCGGCGACTGGAAACACACATGGGTGAAGCCCGGCCCCACGACGGGAACCGGCTCGGAGTGGGCGCCGGCTCCGAGCTCGGCGAGCTCCAGCCGAGCGTTCGGGCCGCGAAGGATTGCGACGTCGATGGATCTTGTCGAGTGGCCGGCGGCCAGTTGTTGCCACGGAGCATCGTCGACCGCTCGGCGCTCGGCGAGTTCGAGACCGACCGCGTCGCCGTAGAACGCGAGCGCTCGATCGAGATCGCTCACCGTGAGGCCGATGTGGTTGATCCCCAGCACCGTGCTGGTGTCGTGTGGCATTGCCGAGCTCCGATCGTGTCGACCGCCCACGCCGGGATGAGCGTGCGGTCGACCACCGCCACGATAGACAGGAGCGCGTCACCGCCGGAGCGTCGCTCTCAGCCAGCGGTGGTTTGCGGACGCCGCTACCATCGCGTCGATGACCGATGGCGGCAAGTCCCCGGGCTCGTGACCGAGCCGTGGAACGAGATCGCCGAGTGGTGGGTCGAGACGGTCCGAGATGATCCTCGGGATTCCACCGACCTGCTCGAACTGCTCGATGAGCTGATCGGCGGCACCGGTGGTCTGACGCTCGACCTCGGTTGCGGTGAGGGGCAAGTGATGCGCCACGTCGGAGCGCCGATCGTGGGGACCGACATCTCCGGCCGCCTCCTGACCGTGGCGGCCGACGCTGGGCCGGTTGTCCGGGCGAGTCTGCCGGGGCTGGGGTGGGTCCGACCCGACAGCTTCGATCGTGCGGTGTGCATCGGCGTGGTCGAGATGGTGGAGGACCACCGACGGCTCTTCAGCGAGGTGTCAACGGTGGTGAAACCCGGCGGCCACCTGCTGGTGGCGATGAACCATCCGGTCTCCACCGTGCCCGACTCGGAGCCGTTGGTCGACGAGAGCGGCGCAATTCTGTGGCGTTGGGGCGACTACCTGGAGTCCGGTTCGCTGGCGCAGCACGTCGACGGCCACGAGGTCGTCCTCTATCACCGTTCGATGGGCGCGTTGCTCGACGCGGCGGCGACCGCGGGCTGGCGGCTCGAGCAACTGATCGAACGCGGGCCGAGCGCCAGGACCGTCGCTCGCTTCCCGGAATACGAAGGCCAGGAGCAGATCCCGACCGTCCTCGGTTGCCGCTGGACTCGCGACCGCTGACGCGAGCCGTCAGCCGAGACGTCGACCCCGGGGTCGTTCCCCAGTGCGTGGCCCCCTGCCGAGAAGCCAGTAGAGCGGCGCCCGTCGGGGCTACGGTCGGATGTCGATGAGCGACATGGGTTCATTCCCTCCTCCCAGCTTTCCGCCGCCCTCGGGGCCGCCGAGCGCCGGCGAGCCGGCCGCCGACGGTGCCGGGCCCGTCTGGTGGAAGCGATGGTGGGCAATCGCTGGCGCAATCGTGCTCGTCGTCGTCGGTGTCGGGGCGGTCGCAACCCTCGCCGGAGGAGACGACGACTCGGCGTCCACTGGAACCGTGCCGCTCGTGACCACCGGGGCGACGACGACGACCGCAACGACATCGCCGACCGATACGAATCCGTCGACGACTGCCGCAACGCCGGCGACGCAGGCTCCAACGACAACCGATACACCGGCGACCACCAATGCCCCAGCAACCAGCGAGGCACCGGAGACCACGGTCGTCGAGGTCACGGATCCTCGATGCGGATACCGGGGCGTCGATGACTTCGGGGACATGCAGGTGGAGGTCGAGTTCGCGAACCCGCTCGGTCCCGTCCCGGCCGTCGAGATCTCATTCGCGCTGCTCGACGGAGCGGGCACTCGCTTCCACACCGATTCTGGTTCGTTCGACCTGCCGCAGGTGGCGGAGGTCATCCGTGCCGAGGTCGACACGATCACCGAACTCCCCGCTGACGTCGACGGTGCAGATGTCGCCTGTGAGGTGCTCGAGATCGATGAGGGGTTCGGTTTCGACGACGTGCAGCCGCCACCCGACTCGAGTGCCTGCGAAGTCGACGGCATCGATGACTTCGGTGACATTCAGATCACGCTGGCGACGACGAGTCCGTTCGACTCCACCGAGAACCTGCGAATTCACTATGCGTTGCGAGGCGACGGTGGGGCGAGATTCGCCGACTCGTCGACCTCCGTCGAGCTCGTTGCTCCTGGCGAATCGGTCCGCGTGTCCGAGGACACGGTGACGGAGCCAGCAGACTGGGTGACCCCCGACGAGATCTCATGCGAGATCCTCGGCGTGCGGGCATCCGAGTTCTGAGCGGAACGCCGACCGCTGTTGAGTGGCGGAAACCCCCGGGCAGTCCTCCGCCAGAGCCCACGCATTCGAAAGGAAGCAGCGGACGACGGCTGATCGTGTCGCCGTGGGCGAGCGGCCGAGGGGACGACGGGACGACCATTCTGGGAGCCTGAGACGATGAGGACGTTCCCTGCGTATCACGTGCTCGCCAAGCCGACGGGGCCGATCTGCACCCTCGACTGCGAGTACTGCTTCTTCTTGTCCAAGGAGATGCTCGATCCGGGCGACCGGTTCCGGATGGCCGACGCGACGAGGGTGAAGCTGTCGATCAACCCAGCGGTATGAGCCCATCGGTCACGGTGATGTCCGTCAGATCCAGCTGATTCCACTCATACTTCTTGACTCGGCAGACTCGGGTCTCCGGGTGAGTCAAGAGATCATGAGACCGTCGGCACGGGCGCGCGCTGTGTGTCGTTCGGGGCGGCCGTGGCGCTCGGTCGACCGCAACCTAGGGTTCGAACGTGACAGAGACCGAGGGGACACCGTTGGGCCGAGTGGACATGGCGGCAGCACACGGCTACTGGCGGTCCTTCAAGCAGATGCATGGCCTGGACGACTCGCTCGAGTTCGCCGATGCCTTCCAGTTCGGCGACAGTTTCGAGCTCGCGAACGAACTCGCCGACCTCGTCGTGAACGGCCCCAAGCGGGCCACGTGCGGCACCATCGCCGAGCTCGAAGCGGCCAACGAAGCGGTGCCTGCAGTTGGCGACTACTGGGTTGCGTGCGATGGGTCGGGTCGCCCGGCCGCGATCATCCGAACGACCGACGTGCGAGTTGGCCCACTGTCGTCAGTTGACGATCGGTTCGCCTGGGACGAAGGCGAGGGCGACCGCACCCGCGCCCACTGGCTCGATGCGCATACCCGTTGCTTCACACGGGCGCTCGCCGCGATGGGCCAAGAGATGCACCCTGACATCGAGGTCGTCTTCGAGCGCTTCGAGGTCGTGTAGCGCCCGAGGCGCTCGATGACTCATCTCACACGTGGACGGTCGGTGCGGAGTATCGGGACGATGCAGTTCTGGATGCCGTAGAGCGAACCAACCGAGGCTGAGGAATCAGGGGGCTATCACTGCACAGGTCACGTACACCGTGACGTTCACCGAAGCTGGAGTGCTCGCACCGGTTGGAATCGTGAGGTCGATGGCCCACTGTTGTCCGGATGGGTAGCTGGTCCAAATACTGACGGGGTACGAACCGGCCCCTGGCCAAGACCAGCCGCCTGCGATCGGCGTCTCTCCAGAAGGACAATTCGGACTGAATGCGGTAGCTGGACTGTCGCTCGACGCCATGGCTTGCGTCTGCTGAAGTGTGCGGAGTGCGGACTCACCCTTCTCGCCGGGATCGCCCTTCGGCCCCTGTGCCCCGGGGTCGCCCTTCGCTCCCGGTGCTCCATCGTCACCGTCAGCGCCTGGGGCGCCGTCTGCGCCTGGTTCTCGCCCTGCGGTCCCGGTGCACCGTCAGCACCTGGCGCACCGTCCACTCCTGGTTCGCCCTGCGGTCCTGGCGCACCGTCAGCGCCTGGCGCACCGTCCGCGCCGGCGGTCCAACGGGTCCAACGGGTCCGGCGGGTCCAACGGGTCCAACGGGTCCGGCGGGTCCAACGGGGCCGGGGGCCCCTTCGCCTTCGAACATGTAGCCGACGACATCGACCAGCACGTGGGTGGTCGGCCCGCTCACGCCGTACGCGTCGAAGGTGATCTCGATTTGCGCCTTGTTTCTGCCCGAGGTGGGCAGCCCGACCTGCACGGAGTTGGAAACGATGTCGCCTGCCACGAAGTTCATCGACGACGTCGAAGGGGTCCCGGTCGCATCGCCGGGACGCACGGACAAGAACCCGTTGGCGGTTGGGGCCACGACGGTCACGTTCAGCAATGCGCCTGTGAGGTCCGAGTTCGTGACTCGCAGCTTGCGTGGGACGCCGGACTGGAATTGGCCGGTCAGTCCGATGTTGTTGCGCGTGTCGAGGATGCGAATCGGGTCGATCGTCACCACCGACGACGGCGGACCCTCCGCAGCGTTGACAGTGATGAGCCCGCCCGCTCCCAGCGTGACCGCAACGGCCGCGCCGATCGCCGCCCACCTCGAACGCCACAACCGCGGCCGACCGTCATTTTCACGAAACCTGTTCATGTGACCCTTCCCTCCAGATGTGGGGCTTGCAGCACTCCACCTTCTCACATGTGCCAGATTTCTTGGAACACGAAGGGCCGGAGGTCGCCACCGACGGCGCCGACCAACTCACCACTCACGACGAGGACGAATTCCCACACCGGGCGCCGCACCGTCGCCCCAACCGACGCAGTACATGCACTGTGCGCCGCTCGAAGACTCGCTGGATCAAACCGGTCGCCGCCGTGCGCCATCGGTGTCACGTGATCGACCGCCGCCTGATTTCTTGTGACCCATTTGTGATCCAAACGCGAACCAGGGGCATCTCGTTCACGAGAAACCCCTGGTAGATCCGTCGGGCTGGGGAGATTCGAACTCCCGACCTCTTGTCCCCCAGACAAGCGCGCTAACCAAGCTGCGCCACAGCCCGTGTGCATGTGGAGCGCAGACTCTATCGACGCAGAGCACCGATGCCTTCGCCATCCCGCGAACTCTGTGACACCCCCTGGTCATGATGGAACCATGTCGATGAGCCGACTGGTCGAGCAGCTCGAGCGGACCGAACCGTCCACGCTCGATGCCGCCGGGGTGGCCCTGCGACTACGCGACCTGCGCCGGATTCGAGGCTTCCTCGCCGAGACGGAACACGCCATCGCCCGTCGGGCCAACGAGCTTGCGGCGTCCGGATCCGGAGCGCCGGCAGACGCGGCCATCAGCGCCGGCGGTGTCTGCTCTCCGAGAGAAGCCGCTCGAACCGCTCGACGGGCCGAAACCCTCGGCTCCCTGCCGTCGATGTCGAAGCAGCTCGGCGCTGGCCGCATCGGAAACGAACACGCCGACAGCGTCGCCGCTGCCGCACACACGATGAACGACGCCGAGCGAACCGAGCTGCTCTCCTACGACGACGAGCTGGCCCAGCAGGCTGCCTCGACCACGCCTGGCCAGTTCAAGAGGTATGTCGCCCGACTCGTCGATCAACTCGCAGCAGACCGAGGGCTCGAACGAGCGGCCCGCCAACGAGAATCTGTCAGCCTCGCCAAGGGCATCAACGACGCCACGGGGATGTACTGGCTCCGGGCCGAACTCGACCCCGAGCGTGGCGCACGCCTCTTCCGCGCCATCGATGCCGAGACTCGGACGCTGGCGGCTGATGCCGCCAACTCCGAAGCACTCGCGTCAACAACTCGCTGCGCACGCCCTGGTCGACCTCGCCACCTCGACCAGTCGGCAGCGTCGACCCGGGCGGGTCGAATTGCTGGCACTCGTCGACCTCGAGACGGTCACCACCGGACTCCACGAGGCGTCGATCTGCGAACTCGACGACGGAACCGTCCTCCCCGTCGAGACACTGCGCCGGCTCGCCTGCGATGCCCACATCATCCCGGTCGTACTCGACGGTGCTGGTGTCCCGCTCGACCTGGGCCGCAGTCGGCGGTTGGCCAGCAACGACCAGCGCCGGGCGCTCCGATCGATGTACCGCACCTGCGGCATCGGCGAGTGCGACGTGCCGTTCGACCAGTGCGAGATCCACCACATCGCCGAATGGACCGCCGATCAGGGCGAGACCGACCTCGACTCGCTCATCCCCGGATGCGCACGGCATCACCACCTGGTCCACGAGGGAGGCTGGGTACTCGACCTCGACCCGCACACGCGAGAACTCACCATCACGCTGCCGGACGGCACCGTGCACAGCCGAAGTCGACCCCAACCCGTGGCGGCAACGACCGCCGGGCGAGCGGCATGAACCCGAACGCACCCGAACTGCTCCGGGGCGCCCAGTCAGGTGAAGATCTCGACGACCCGCCAACCGAGATACATCACGAGGGCCACGACCATCAGCTTGAAATGCCAGGGCGCCTTCTCGTCGTCACGCCCATCGGCCGTGCCCGGCTCCTCGACGACACGCCCACAACTCGGGCAGGTGCCGTCGTCGTTCATCGCGTTCGGCGTCCAGTACTTGGCGCACTCCTCACACCAGGGCATCGCAGCTCCCACTCATCGACTCGACCCTGAACTACTGGCGCTTGCGGACACGAATCTTGATCGCCGTTGCACCGAGCCCGAACTCCTCACGGATCGTGCGCTCGATGTACCGCAGGTAGTGCTGTGGCACCTCACGGTTGACGAACAACGTGAACGTCGGCGGATCGATCGCGCCCTGCACGGCATACAGGATCTTGGCGCCGCCGCCGATCGGCTGACGCTGCTGCGCTGCCGCGATCACCTTGTTGACGTCGCGGGTCGGAACACGCGTGTGGTACTGCCCGATCGCTTCCTGCAACCTCGGACGCAGCTTGTCGACGTTCTTGCCCGACAGCGCCGAAATCTTCAGCACCGAACTGTCGGCGACGAACCCGAGCATCCGCGCCACCTCCGCCTGAATCTCGAGGCGGGCCTCGGTGCCCACGAGATCCCACTTGTTGAGGATCAGCACGATCGGACAGCCGGCGGCGTCGACGCGTTCGGCAAGTCGCTGATCCTGCGCGGTGACACCGACGGTCGCATCGATCACGAGCAACGCAACGTCGGCGTCGTCGATCGACCGCAGCGCACGAACGAACGAGTAGTACTCGGCCGAATCGTCGATGCGACCCTTGCGACGCATCCCGGCGGTATCGATGAACACGATCGGCCCGTCGTCGGTGTCGACCATCGTGTCGATCGAGTCTCTGGTGGTGCCGGCCATGTCGTGCACCACCGAACGGTCCGCCCCGACCAGCCGGTTGAACAGCGTGCTCTTGCCCACGTTCGGGCGGCCGACGATGGCGACACGGGGGACCTTGGCATCCGCCTCAGCCGCCGCTGCGGCGTCGTCGTCATCGAGCGGCTTCCACGGATCGATCGGCTTGTGGGCCGGCTTGCGGAGCTCCTCGGGGAATCGGTCGAGCACCACGTCGAGCAGGTCGCCGGCACGTCGACCGTGCAGCGCGCTGACCGGCACCGGCTCACCCATCCCGAGGCTCATGAACTCCCACATCTCGGCTTCGCGACGCTCGTTGTCGGACTTGTTCGCGACAACGACGACTTCGGTCTTCGAACGCCGAATCCAGTTCGCGATCTGCTGGTCGTCGTCGGTCAAGCCGACCGACGCGTCGACCACGAACAGCACCACGTCGGCTTCCTTCACCGCAGCCTCGACCTGTCGACTCACCTTGGCGTCGAGCACGTCACCGCCGGGCATCCATCCGCCGGTGTCCACCACGCGGAACGGCACATCGAGCCATTCGGCTTCGAGGACCTTGCGGTCGCGGGTGATTCCAGGCCGATCCTCGACGATCGCCTGCTGGCTGCCGACGATCCGGTTGAAGAGGGTGCTCTTGCCCACATTGGGGCGCCCGATGATCACGACGGTGGCGAGCTCATCGCCCTCCTCGGCGTCGGCTGCTCCCCCGGTAGCGGCTGTATCGGGCTCGTCCGGTGTGGTGTCGTCGATGTCGGTCACGCTGGCTCCAGTGCGGCACGGAGCGCGATGCCGTCGGTTTCGATGATCTCCACGACCCGGGGAAGGTCGCCAATGGTCAGCCCGTCGAGGAATCGTCCCTCGTCGGACAGGCACACGTCGGGCAGCAAGTAGCGGTGCCCCTCGGGTTGTGCGGCGAGTGTCCGGCTCACGTCTTCGCCCGTCATCAAGCCGGTCACCCCGGTGTTCCCACCGAAGAACTCGTTGCGCACCGCGATGACTCGGACGTCGTCGCGATCGATCGAGTCGACGAGCGGTGAGATCACCGGTGCGCCCAGTTCGCCGGTGAGGATGCCGATCGGCGCAGTCCGGCGGGGCCGAAGCGAGATCGAGGCGCTCCCCTCGGCGACGTCGCTTGCGCATGGCGTGCTCGTGCGGAGCCCGGTGTATGCAGCCGGGTTCGGTGGAGCGTCGACCGCGGCGAAGAAGCCGCGTCGCACGCCGGTGGCGTCGGCGGTGCGACCCTGGAACTCGGCTTCGAACGTGCGAGCCATCCCGATGCCGTCCTCGTGCATGGGAAAGCCGTCATAGCGCTCGGCCGGCGGGAACGGGCGCTGTGCCATCAGGTAGTACTCGTCGGCGGCGTAGACCATCCGCTTGCCGAGCGTTGCCGCGAAGACGTCCTGCCAGTCGGCGACGATGTCGACCACGGCCTGCGCCTCTTCGGTGGTGTGGAACCGCATGGCGGCCTCACCGTTGAACTTCGAGATGCCGAGCGGGACGACGGCGACCGAGTCGAGTTCCGGAAAGCGATCGAGGATGCCTGCCATCGTGTCGGCGAGCACGGCGCCGTCGTTGACGCCGGGGCACACCACGATCTGGCCGCGGACAGCGATGTCGTGATCGAGCAGTGCACGCAACCAACGCAGGCTCATCGCGCCGCGCTGGTTCTTGAGCATCTGGCTGCGCACGTCGGGGTCGGTGGCGTGGATGCTGACGTGGAGTGGTGAGAGGCGCTCGGTGATCACCCGTTCGAGATCGGCCTCGGTGAAACGAGTCAGCGTGGTGAAGTTGCCGTACAGGAACGACAAGCGGTAGTCGTCGTCCTTCAGGTACAGGCTTCGCCGCATGCCCTTCGGCAACTGGTAGATGAAGCAGAACTCGCAGTGGTTGTCGCAGGTGCGGACCCGGTCGAACACTGCGCTCGACACGTCGACACCGAGCGGTTCGCCGGCGCGCTTCTCGACGGAGAACGCCAGATCGAGACCGCCACGGGAGACGTCGAGTTCGACATCGGCCTCGTCGGCAGCCATCTGCCATTCGATGATGTCGCGGGGCACCTCGCCGTTGATCCGGACGATCTCGTCACCGGCCAGCACACCGACCTCGGCGGCCGGGGACCCCGCAGTGACCGACACGACCACGGGAGCGAGCGAGCGCGACGGCGCTGCTCGCTGGATCTCGTGCTCGCTGGCACGGCGGTCGTCACTCAGGACGCGGGTGGTGTCGGACATGGGTTCGTCAGGCTACCGGCGCGGTGTCGCGGGTAGCCTGGGATCGGATGTCATCCACCAACAGCGACTCACGCGTCGAGCTGGTGCTCCTTGCGCAGCCCCGTGGGTTCTGTGCCGGAGTCGAAATGGCGATCAAGGCGCTTGCCTGGATGGTCCGGACCTTCCCGGCGCCCGTCTACTGCTACCACGAGATCGTCCACAACAAGCTGGTGGTCGACCGGTTCCGTGACCAGGGCGTCGTCTTCGTCGACGACATCGCGGAGGTGCCGGTCGGTAGCCCGATCATGTTGTCGGCGCACGGCTCGGCCCCCGAAGTGGTCGAAGCGGCGCGCAGCCGGGGCTCGTACGTCGTGGATTCGGTGTGCCCGCTGGTGACCAAGGTGCACCACGAAGTGAAGGTGCGTGCCGGCAAGGGCTACCGCATCGTGTACGTCGGACACGTCGGCCACGAAGAGGCGATCGGCACGATGGCAGTGGCCCCGGACGCGATCGATCGGGTCGAATCGGTCGACGAAGTCGACGCGCTCGAGCCATCGGAGCAACCGGTGGCGCTCCTGGCGCAGACGACCCTGTCACACCGCGACTGGGAGGGCGTCGCCGTTCGTGTCAAGGAACGGTTCCCCGATGTCTGGACTCCGGGGCGGAGCGACCTGTGCTTCGCCACCACCAACAGGCAGGCGGCGCTGATGGAGCTCGCACACCGATGCGACATCGTCGTGGTCATCGGCTCCGCCAACTCGTCGAACACCCGTGCACTCGAGCAGCTCGCCCGTGAGGAAGGCTGTGAGCAGGTCTATCGAATCAATTCGGTCGACGAGCTGCCCGCCGACCTCACCGGCATCGTGGGCGTCACCGCCGGCGCCTCGGCGCCCGAAGAGTTGGTCGACGAGGTGCTGGACTTCCTCGCCCCGGCTGGCGGCATCGAACTGGTCGACGTGACCGAAGAGGACGAGTACTTCCCGCCCCCTCGGAACATTCGCGAGTTGCAGGGATCGATCGAGGCGGCGTCGACGGTGCTGCTCGGTGGCAGCCTGCTCGATCGGCCCGGCATGGACGACCGCAGCCTCGGCGCCAGCGACGTCCTCGCCAGCCTCAATCGCTGACGCGTCAACCCGGCGAGCGGTGAGCGAACGGACCGGATACGGCCACTTCGCTCATCGGTGACAGTCAACCCGGCGGCGATGAGCGAACGGACCGGATACGGCCACTTCGCTCATCGCTCTCGGGTCAGCTGCGTGGCACCTCGGACCAGGGCTTGTCGCGGTCGACACGGATGTCGCCGGGCAGGCCCAGGACCCGTTCGCCGAGGATGTTCTTCATCACTTCGGTGGTGCCGCCCTCGATCGAGTTCGCGCGGCTGCGCAGGAACGCCTTCTGCAGGGTGTCGGAGCCCATTGCGGTCTCGGGACGAATCATCTCGTAGCTGCCGTAGAGGAGACCATCGGCGCCCATCAGGTTGATGACCTCGTCGTAGATGTCCTTGTTCAGATCGGCCGACGCCATCTTGCCGATCGACCCCTCGGGCCCGGGGTCGCCCATCTTGCGGTTCTGGTTCGCTCGGATGTTGGTGAGACGCAGCACCTCGGCTCGTGCCCACAGCTTCATCACCTCGTCGAGTTCGGCCGCACCCTTCGCCGACTCGGGCAGCTGCTGCCACGTCTGCACCAGCGCCGAGATCGTGCCCGAGCCCCGTGTGGGGATCGTGCCGCCGATCGACACCCGCTCGTTCATCAGCGTCGTGAGCGACACGCGCCAGCCGTCTCCGGCACCGCCGAGCATCTCGGCATCGGGGATGCGGGTGTCGGAGAAGAAGACCTCGTTGAACTCGGCTTCACCGGTCATCTGACGAAGCGGGCGGATCTCCACCGTCGGATCCTCCATGTCGACCACGAACGCAGTGAGACCGGCGTGCTTGACAGCGTTGGGATCTGTGCGGACGACGAGCAGACCCCACTTGGACAGGTGGGCCAACGTGGTCCAGACCTTCTGGCCGTTGACGATCCACTCTTCGCCATCTTGGATTCCGGTGGACGACAACCCGGCGAAGTCGGAGCCGGACCCGGGCTCGGAGAAGAGCTGACACCAGATCTCCTCACCGGTGAACAGCGGGCGGAGGTAGCGCTGCTTCTGGTCGTCGCTCCCCCACGCCACCACGGTCGGACCGGTCATGCCGTGCCCGATCGGGTTGCGGTACATCGGATTCGGTGCGCCCTCGGCGTACACCCGCTCGTTGATCAGCTTCTGCAGCTTCGGATTCAGGCCGAGTCCGCCGTGACCCTCCGGAAAGTGCACCCAGGCGAGGCCGCGGTCGAACTGTTGGCCGAGGAACTCCTTCGGCTCGGTGGTCGCTGGCGGGAACGCAGTGAGGAGCTCGTCGACGAGTGCACTGACGCGCTGTTCGTCGGCGGTCAGTTCGGTGCTGCTGTCGGTCATCGTCATGGACGCTCACCGTACTTTCCGTGGGTGACCCGGATCCTGTCGAGCGAGTACGACCGAACCGGCGTCGAGCGATGAGCGAAGCGACCGAATACGGCCAGTTCGCTCATCGCTGGATCAGTTGAAGACGGCAGCCGAGGAAGTGATCTCGGCGGCTTCGAGTTCGGCGAGTTCGGGGACCGCGCCCCGCATGTCCATCACGATCGCGAGCCGCACTGCGTCGGAACGTCCGGCGAACACGCTCTTGAGGTTGTTGAGCATGCGGATCACGATGTCGCGGTTCGAGGTGGGCGCCAGGAACTGCTCGTTCCACGGCACCTGACCGCTCGTCACGTGCTCGAACAGCGAGCGAACGTCGGCACGGTCGAGGCGTCGGCCACCGTCGAAGGGGTCGAAGAACGCGTTCTCGTCACCGGCGACCCGCACGAGGAAGTGCGCCGGGAGACCGACTCCCACCAGGTCGACGTCGACGCGGCGAGCGACCTCGATCATCAGCACCGACAGGCTGATCGGGATGCCGATGCGACGCTCGATCACCCGGTCGAGACACGAGTTTCGCCAGTCGTAGTAGGCAGTGCGGTTTCCGGTGAAGTGCTCGGTGGAGAAGAGGTGCCGCGCAACAGCCTCGGGCGTCGCCCCTTCGCATCCCGCCGCGAACGAGTCGAGGGCGGCCAGCCACACGTCTTCGTCCAGCCCGGGCTGCAGCGCCGTCGAAATCAGCAGCGCAGCCTCGTCGAGCGGAACCGCGGTGCCGCCACGCTGCATGATCTCGGCGAAGCGTGCTCGGACCATGGAGGAACCGTAGCGCCGCCATGCGTCGAAGGAGTCGAGTCGGCTACGTTGCCCGCCATGTTCCCAGGCGCACATCTCGACACCCACGGCGACAAGCCAGCACTGATCATGGGCGGTTCCGGCTTCACCCAGACCTACCGCGAGCTCGACGCGGCAGCGAACCGGCTCAGCCGACTGCTGCGATCTGCCGGGCTGCAGCCCGGCGACCACATCGCCATCTGCATGGAGAACCACGACCGCTACCTCGAGATCGTGTGGGGATGCCACTACGCCGGGCTCGTCTACACCTGTGCCTCGTCACGGCTGACCAGCCACGAACTCGAGTACATCATCAACGACTGCGGTGCTCGGGCGTACATCACCTCCAAGTACAAGGCCGACCAGGCGATCGAGATCATCGACGCCACACCGAACGTCGAGCTGCGGCTGATGGTCGACGGCACCGTCGCCGGCTACGAGAGCTACGAGAAGCGCAGTTGCCGAACAGTCGCCCGAGCCCCTCGACGAAGCCCGGGTCGCCGGGCTCGACATGCTCTACTCGTCGGGCACCACCGGCATGCCCAAGGGCATCACACGGGCCTTCCCGAACGAGCCGCTCGACGCCTCCCCCGGCGCGGTGCAGGGGTTGCTGCAACTGCTCTTCGGGATGGACGACACCAAGCGGTACCTCTCGCCAGCGCCCTTCTACCACGCTGCTCCGTTGCGCTTCTGCCTTGCAGTTCACGCGATCGGGTCCACCATCGTGGCGATGGAGCACTTCGATGCCGAGGAGTACCTGTCGCTCGTCGACCAGTACGACATCACCCACAGCCAAGTCGTGCCGACCATGTTCGTGCGCATGCTCAAGCTGCCCGAGGAGACCCGCAACAAGTACGACGTGTCGTCCTTGGAAACGGTGATCCACGCCGCCGCGCCGTGCCCTGCGCCGGTCAAGAAGCAGATGATCGAGTGGTTCGGCCCCGTGATCCACGAGTACTACGCCGGCAGCGAAGGCAACGGCTTCGTCTACTGCAACAGTGAGAGCTGGCTCGCCCACGAAGGCACCGTCGGCCAGCCGATCGTCGGCGTGCTGCACATCGTCGGCGAGGACGGCGAAGAGGTTGCCCAAGGCGAATCCGGCACCGTCTACTTCGAGAGCGAAGCCGAGTTCGAATACCACAACGACCCGGAGAAGACGGCGGCTTCACGGCATTCGAAGGGTTGGACCACGCTCGGCGACGTCGGCTATCTCGACGCCGACGGCTTCCTCTACCTCACCGATCGCAAGGCGTACATGATCATCTCCGGCGGGGTGAACATCTACCCACAGGAGGCCGAGAACATCCTGGTGACCCACCCGAAGGTGCTCGACGTCGCCGTGTTCGGGGTGCCGAACGACGACTTCGGCGAAGAGGTCAAGGCCGTCGTCCACCCGGTCGAGATGCCCGCCGACGACGCTGCGGCATCTGCGCTCGCTTCGGAGCTGATCCAGTTCTGCCGCACCGAACTCGCTGACGTGAAGTGCCCGCGATCGATCGACTTCCGCGAAGAACTCCCCCGCCACCCGACCGGCAAGCTCTACAAGCGCCTGCTCAAGGACGAGTACTGGAAGGAAGCGGGCCGCTCGATCTGAGTCCCAGCCCCTCACCGATGAGCGAACCCACCACATCTGCGGGTTTCGCTCATCGCTGACGGGTTGGCCTGCCACAACCCGTCGAACGCCATCGGCTTCGCTACGGTCGAGACGTGACCACGATGCACCCGTATCTCGACTGGCCGGGTCCGATCCCCTTCGCCCATCGTGGCGGAACGAGCGCTGCCCCGGAGAACACGATGCCGGCGTTCGAGCACGCCGTCTCGCTCGGCTACCGCCACCTCGAGACCGACGTGCATCTGAGTGCCGACGGAGTCTTGATGGCGTTCCACGACCCCGACCTGTCGCGTACCTGCGGTGTCGACGGCCACATCGCTGACATGACCGCTGAGGAACTCGCCGCGGTCCGGGTCGACGGGCGGGCATCCATTCCGCTGATGAGCGAACTCCTCGAGCGATTCAGCGACGTCCGTTTCAACATCGACTGCAAGTCGGATGCGGCAGCGGGTCCGCTGGCGGCGCTGATCCGGCGGTACGAAGCGATCGACCGGGTGTGCCTCGGCGCATTCAGTCATGCCCGCCTCACCAAGCTGCGCACGCTGCTCGGACCCGAACTGCTGTCGTGCACCAGCCCGCAGGAGGTGGCATCGCTTCGCCTCGTCGGCCGGATGTCCGGACACGCCCTCCGGGTCGCCCAGGTGCCGGTGAGCTACGGAGCTCCCAGCGGGCCGAAGGGCATCACCGTCGTCAATGAACGGTTCGTTCGCAACGCCCACCGTCGTGGGGTCCCCGTACACGTGTGGACGATCGACGATCCCGTCGAGATGCACCGGCTGCTCGACCTCGGGGTGGACGGGATCATGACCGATCAGCCCGAGGTGCTCCGCGACGTGCTCGTCGAACGCGACGAGTGGCACGGCCCGCCGACCTGAAGTCGCTCGCCGATGAGCGAACGAACCAAATGCGGCCACTTCGCTCATCGCCAGGAGAGACCCAGCGGCAGCGATGAGCGAACGAACCGAATGCGGCCACTTCGCTCATCGCTTCTCGAGGTCGGCAGGGTCACGACACCGGTGACGACCTAACGTCGCACGCATGTCGATCGCCACCCCTCGATCCACCGTCCGCGCCCCGCGCCACATGGTCGCCAGCGCCGACCAGTTGGCGACATCGGCCGGGTTGGCGATCTTCGCCCAGGGCGGCAACGCCGTCGATGCAGCCATCGCCACCAACGCCGCAATCGCCATCACCGCGCCGCACCTCTGCGGGATCGGCGGTGACCTCTTCGCGCTCATCCACATCGACGACCCGGCGAACCCGGACACCCCGGGCGAGACCTTCGCACTGAACGCATCCGGCCGAGCGGGCAAGGGCGCCGACGCCGCCGCCCTGCGAGCGGAGGGTCGAGCAGAGATGCCGTTCAAGCTCGACGTTCGCTCCGTGACGGTCCCAGGCTGCATCGATGGATGGATTGCACTGCACGAACGATTCGGCTCGCTGCCGCTCGACGTGGTCCTCGCACCGGCCCGACGCCTGGCCGCTGAGGGATTTCCGGCGAGCCCCCTCCTCGTCGGGTCGCTTCGCCGCCTCGACGCGCCCAGCCGCCACAATCTGAGCGAGTTGGCGACGCAGGCGACGACGACGGGCGCCACCGTTCGCCGCCCTGGTGCTGCCCTCGTGCTTGCAGCGCTTCCCGTCAGCGGACGTGATGGCTTCTATCTCGGCGCGTTCGGCGACGGGCTGCTCGAACTCGGCGACGGCCTGTTCGACGCTGACGACCTCGGCACGGTGCAGGCCAACTGGGTCGAGCCGCTCACCACGAGCGCGTTCGGTGTCGACCTGCACACGATCGGCCCCAACTCGCAGGGCTACCTCACGCTCGGCGGCGCTCGCCTCGCCGAGCGACTCGACCTGCCGGACGACCCCGACGACGAGCGCTGGGCGCATCTCCTGATCGAGGCAGCCAGCGCAGCCGGGTTCGATCGACCCGATGCGCTGCACGAAGGAGCAGACGGTGGCGCGCTGCTCGATGCGATCGATCAGCGGCTCGACCTGATCGGTCTCGAACACGCGAGCCAGCGTCCGGCGCCGGGCGTCGATGGCGACACGACCTATCTCTGCACCGCCGGCATCGACCGCGACGGACGTCGTATCGGGGTGTCGCTGATCCAGTCCAACGCTTCAGGCTTCGGCAGCCACCTCGTCGAGCCGAACACCGGCATCAACCTCCACAACCGAGGAATCGGCTTCAACCTGATCGACGGCCACCCGGCCGAGTTCGGCGCCGGCCGCCGCCCGCCCCACACGC
The DNA here is from genome assembly GCA_963716095.1 of Ilumatobacteraceae bacterium. GTDB lineage: Bacteria > Actinomycetota > Acidimicrobiia > Acidimicrobiales > Ilumatobacteraceae > Sva-07. The sequence goes on from CAVQSV010000011.1 coordinate 121,147, forward strand.
TCTCCCCCGCCGTCGCCACGCAGTCGGGGCGTCTCGCCTCGGTGTTCGGCACGATGGGCGGCGACGCCCAGCCACAGATCCTGCTGCAGATCGCAGCGCGCCTGTTCCACCACGGCCAGTCGCCGACCGCGGCGATCGACGCCGCCCGCTGGATACTCCACGGCCCCGACACCGGCTTCGACACCTGGACCGGCGCCGGCGGGCCGCTGGTCCACGTCGAGGGACACGCCCCGAGCCATTGGGTCGACGCCCTGGCTGCGCGAGGCCACCGCAGCGAGGAGCGTCCGGCCTGGGACTCCGGATTCGGCCACGCCCACGCCATCGTGGTCGAACCCTCGGGCATGTTCGCCGGCGCCGCCGACCCGCGAGCGGTGATCGGTTCCGCCGCAGGCGCCTGAGGCAAGACGGTCTCCGCGGGCAACAAGGTCCAACGCGGCCGTTCCCGCTCACGCAGAAGCCGGTCGACCGATCACAGGAGCGGGCAGGACCTCTTCGGCGAAGCGGGCCATCTGCTCGTCGGCCTTCTTGTAGGGGTCGCCGAGCAGGTGCGGGAACAGCGTGAGGTACTCGAGTCCGAGCAGGTCGCGGTAGAAGGCGATCCCCTCGGCGACCTGCTCGGGCGGGCCGACCAGGATCGTCTTGTTCTCGATCGACTCGTCGAGCGTCGGGATCAGACCCGGCTGGGCGGGCTTGCCGTCGGGACCCATGTAGCCCCGGCTCCAGCCGTACGGGCCGAGGAACTTCCAGAACTCGTCGTGACCGGGCAACGCTGACGCCCGAGCCTCCTCCATCGTGTCTTCGATCCGGTAGGACACGACGAGCATGCGCTTCTCGTGCGCAGCCAATTCGATGTCGTGCGCGGCGTGGTACTTCTCGCCGTACGTGTCCCAGAACCGCTTGATGAAGCTGTAGTGCTGGTTCCAGAACACGGCACCGTGGTCGACGATGGGTACGTAGTCGAGCGTCGGCGGCGACGTGACCGCCTGCCAGATCTCGAACGGGTGAATCGGCTTGGGGATCAGCGTGAGGTCCTGCACCGTCTCGCCGCGGTCGGGGATGCCCGGAATCGGAATCTGGAAGTGCTTGCCCTGGAACGAAAAGCTCTCCTGGTTCAACGCTCGACGGATGATCTCCATCGACTCCTCGAAGATCTCACGGTTGTGGAGGTCGGCGGCGACCTGGTCGGGGTTGTCCATCGAGCCGATCGACACCCCCTTGTCGTTGAGGTGCAGCACCTCACGGGGCACCGTGCCGCGCCCGACCCCGAGCATCGCTCGACCGCCCGACAGGTTGTGCAGTGTGGCGAAGTCCTCAGCGAGGCGCATCGGGTTCCACTGCGGCACCACGTTGAACATCGCGCCGAAGCGCAGCTTCGTGGTCTGCGCTGCGATCCAGGTCGAGATCAACAGCCCGTTCGGGATGACCTCGTAGCCCTCGTACTGGAAGTGGTGTTCGGTGGTCCAGAACGAGTCGAACCCGAGGCGCTCTGCCTCCTTGGCCGAGTTGACGTAGTCGAGCGTCGCCTGCCAGCAGGCCTCGTTCGAGTAGCGACGATCCATCGGTGCAGGGGCACCCGCACCTGCGTCGTCCATCTCGACGCCTCCGAAGAAGAAGGCTCCCAGTTTCAGATCGGGGCGTTCGGTCATCGGGCTAGCTTCGCGCACATGTCCAGCACGCTCCTACGGCAGGCAACGATTGTTCACGCCGGCGTCACACGACCGGACCACGACATCCGTCTCGTGGACGACACGATCACCGAGGTCGGGCCGGACCTTCCGGTTGGCCGATCGACGGTCACCGAACTCGCCGGATGGATCGTCGTCCCTGCAGCGGTCGAACCGCACGCCCACCTCGACAAGGCGTTCCTGGCAGAACAGATCCCGAACGAGACCGGCGACTTGATGGGCGCGATCGATGCAATGAAGGCCAATCGGCACCTCCTGAACGTCGACGAGACGATCGAGCGAGCCGAACGAGCGGCTCGACTGATGGCCCGCAACGGCTACCGCACGGTTCGCACACACGCCGACACGACAACGGAGCACGGGCTGCGCAGCATCGAAGCACTGACCGAGGTTCGCCGACGCGTGGTCGACGTCATCGACGTCGAGATCGTTGCGCTGTGCGGGTGGCCGGTCGTCGGGGCCGGACGCTGCTGACCAACGGGCGCTGCTGCCGTGATGCACTCGAATGCCGGCGCCGACCTCGTCGGTGGATGCCCCCACTTGGAGGAGGACGGCCGATCCGCCGAGGCGACTGCGTTCTTCCTGCAGACGGCGTCGGACCACGGCGTCGGCGTCGACCTGCACACCGACGAGACGCTCGACCCCGGCGGCGACGGGACTGGTGGAGCTGGCCACGATGGTGTCCGACGGCTTCGAGCACTCTGTGACGGCCAGTCATTGCGTCAGCCTCGGAATGCAGGAGGCAACGCGTCAACGCGAGATCGCTGAGCTCGTCGCTGCGAGCGGGCATCGGCGTCGTCGCCCTCCCCCACACGAACCTCTACCTCCAAGGCCGCGGATCAGCGCCGATGCCACGCGGGCTCACGGCGGTCGCTGCGCTGCGAGCGGCCGGCGTCGACGTGGCAGCTGGAGCCGACAACCTGCAGGATCCGTTCAACCCGCTCGGTCGCGCCTGTCCGTTCGAAACGGCCGGCCTGATGGTCATGACGGCCCATCTCCAGCCGCACGAAGCATGGGCATCCGTGACCGACAACGCCGCACGAATCCTGCGGCGCGACACCCTGTCGGTGGCCCCCGGCGAGCGGGCTGATCTGCTTGCCGTGCGCGCGGCTACTGTTCGTGAAGCAATCGCGTTCGGACCGAATGATCGCATGGTGTGGCACCGCGGCCGCACGGTGCCCTCGGCCTGAAACACGATGTACACACATGTGACTCACCGGAGTTGCACAACCGCCATAGGGTCGACCGAGGCTGCCACATCCGGGTGGCCGCGAGGGAGAATTGTTCAACGTGTCCACGAGCGCCGAAACGTCGACAGCCACCGCCACTCCTGGGAACCCGTCTGACGACGTTGCGCTGCGTTTCGATGGCCTGTCGATGGTGTTCGCCGATGGGACACACGCCCTCGACAACGTGTCGTTCTCCGTGCGTCGAGGCGAGTTCGTCACCGTCGTCGGTCCGTCGGGGTGCGGCAAGTCGACCCTGCTCCGCGTGGCATCAGGCCTGGAGGAGAACGCCTCGGGTACGTGTGAGGTCGATCGAGAGTCGATCGGGTACGTCTTCCAGGATGCGACGCTGCTCCCCTGGCGAACCGTGCAACGAAACGTCGAGCTGATCGCCGAACTCCACCACATGCCCAAACAGGAGCGCTCGCGACGAGCGGCCGAGGCGATCGAACTGGTCGGGCTCGACGGGCACCAGGACAAGCATCCCAAGCAACTGTCCGGTGGCATGAAGATGCGCTGTTCGCTGGCACGATCGCTCGTGATGGACCCGAAGGTGTTCCTGTTCGACGAGCCGTTCGGCGCCCTCGACGAGATCAGCCGCGAACGGCTCAACGACGAATTGTTGCAGTTGTTCACCGGCGTCGGTTTCGCCGGGCTGTTCATCACCCACTCGATCGCCGAGGCCGTGTTCATGTCGACACGGGTGATCGTGATGTCGGGTCGCCCGGGGCGCATCCTCGCCGACATCGACATCCCGTTCGACTATCCCCGGCGACCCGAACTCCGCTACGAGGCCGAATTCGCCGAGGTGTCCGGGCAAGTGTCCGAGTACCTCAAGGAGGCGCACGGATGACCATCATCGCCGAGCCAGAACAGATCGGCTTCGACGGCCCTCGGAGCGACGGCGAGAGTGCGCAGGCGCCGCCGGAGGTCCGAGCCCGCGGGCGCCTTGCTGCGGCGCTGTGGCACTACGGCCCGATCCTGCTGGTGTTCGCACTGTTCGTCGGCTTCTGGTACCTCACCCACTACGTGCTGCTGAGCGAGAATCGCCGGTTCATCGTGCCGCCGCCGCACGATGTGATCCAGGAGTCCTTCTTCAACGAGGTCGCGCGATCGGAGTTGTTCGAAGGCTTGATCAACACCGCCCGAATCGCTCTGTACGGCTTCGTGATCGCGACGGTCCTCGGCATGATCGGCGCCATCGTGATGGCCTACAACCGCACGTTGGAGCGCGCACTGTTTCCGTACGCCGTCGTGTTGCAGACGATTCCGGTCCTGGCGCTCGTGCCGCTGTTCTCGATTTGGTTCGGGCCGACTCGGACAGCGCGGGTGGTCACGTGCGTGCTGGTTGCGATCTTCCCGATGCTCACCAGCTTCCTCTTCGGCCTGAAGTCGGTCGATCGAGGCCACCTCGACCTGTTCAAGCTGCACGGTGCCAGCTGGTTCACGCAGCTCCGCAAGCTGCAGCTGCCTGCGGCGATGCCGTCGATCTTCACCGGGCTGCGCATCGGAGCCGGTCTGTGCGTCGTCGGGGCTCTGGTCGCCGACTTCTTCTTCAGCCGTGGCGACCTCGGTCTCGGCCGACTGCTGAACAATTACGCCAAACAACTGCTCTACGAGCGCCTCTTCGGAGGCGTCATCCTCGCGTCGCTGCTCGGCGTCACCATCTACGGCCTGATCAGTTGGCTGTCGAACCGGTCGCTGCGCAGCTGGCACGAATCCGAGTCCGGTCATTCGTGAACCCGGCACGGAAGCAACACCCACATCCACATCCCAGACACCCATACCAACTCCTCAGGGGGAGCACCCACATGACACCAACCACCAAGAAGGCGCTCGCGCTCGTCGTGGCGCTCGGCGCCGTCGCCGCGGCCTGCGGCAGCGACGACGACAGCTCCAGCGAGTCGGCCTCGACCGACGGCGAAACAGTCACGACCGACGACATGACCGAGAGCACCGACGACATGACGGACGGCGAGGCGGTCTGCCCGACCAATCTCGTCATCCAGAAGGACTGGTGGCCCGAGACCGAGCACGGTGGTACGTATCAGCTGATCGGAGCGGGCGGCGAGTCCGATCCGTCGCTGTTCACGTACTCCGGTCCGATCGACCCGGCCTACGCCGTCGGCGGTATCGAGACCGTGGAGATTCGCGCCGGTGGCGACGCCATCGAGTTCCAGCCGGTCAACGCCGTGATGAAGACCGACCAGGACATCACCCTCGGCTACGTGAACACCGATGACGCCATCGCGAGCTCGCCCACGGTCGAGGTCACGGCCGTTGCGACGACGCTGGAGGTCAACCCACAGATGATCATGTGGGACCCCGAGCAGCTCGACGCTGATCCGACCGACCCAGCGTCGATCGGAGCGACCGGCGCTCGCGTGCTGCACTTCGGCGAGGCCACCTACATCGACTGGATGATCGCGAACGGCTACCTCGATGAGAGCCAGAGCGATCCCAACTATGGCGGCGCACCCGACCAGTGGGTCGCCGACGGCGGCAACTTCATCCAGCAGGGATTCGCCACCAACGAGATCTTCAAGTACGAGAACGAGATCGAATGGAAGGACGGCGCCCCAGCACCGGTCGACTACGCGATCATCCACGAGCTCGGCTGGCAGCCGTACCCGGCCGCCTATTCGGTGCTCACCGAGAGGCTCGACGAACTGTCGCCGTGCCTCGAAGTGCTCGTCCCTGTGCTCCAGCAGGCGTGGGTCGACTACCTCGACAACCCGGAACCGATCGGTGACGTGGTGCTCGAGGTGACCGAGGCCTACAACAACTATTGGGTCCTCTCCCCCGAACTCAATGCTCGTGCCTTCGAGCTGTTCGAGGAAGACGGCTACGGCTCGAACGGCCCGGACGACACCTACGGCAACTTCGACCCCGAGCGCATCCAGACGTTGTTCGACGACTTCGCAGTCGTGCTGGAAGACCGTGGCATCACGCTTCCGGACGGTTACACCGCCGAGAGCGCCTACACCAACGAGTTCATCGACGAGTCCATCGGACGCTGAACACGCGAGGACCCGCGCTGAGCTGACGCCGGTTCAGCAAAGCAATACGACGAGGGACGCTCTTGCGAGCGTCCCTCGTTCGCGTCACGAGTACGCGCACAGGTCGAACGGGTTGCCGTCGGGGTCAGCGAGGTTGGCGATTGCCCCGTATGGCTCGCGGCGTGGCTTGCTGAGCGAGGCCGCCCCGAGCGCGCTGAGACGGTTGAGTTCGTCCTCGAACGCGCCAGGAGCACACGCGACGTCGAGGTGTACCGAACCCTGACGCGTCGCACCCCGCTGGAGTCCGATGCAGCGCCGTCCGTCGGCGTCGGCCAGCACGATCCAACGATCCCCGTCCTCGCGTTCGACCTCGTGGAGATCGAGTACCGCCGACCAGAAGTGGGCGAGTCTGTCCGGTGTCCGGCGAGTCGAGCGTGACCAGGTCGAAGCGGGTGCTCACCGGTCGGTGTCCCGGTCGGCCGTCGAGCAGGTCGAGCACCACCTGCAGCAGCACGTTCGCGCCCGCTTCGATGTCGGTTGCGTGGGTGAACTCGGCGATGTTGTGGCTGAGCCCGTTGACGCTGGGTGTGAACACCATCGCGGTGGGACAGACCCGGGCCAGCATCTGGGCGTCGTGACCGGCTCCGCTCGACATTCGCCTCGTGCTGTGTCCCAGGCGTCGTGCGGTCGCGTCGACGAGGTCGACCATGGCGGGGTCGAAGTCGACCGGCTCGAACCGGGCCAGAGAGGTCGTGGAGATCTCCACCCCTTCGGTGTCGGCCAGTTCCTCGAGGTAGGCGGCCAATCGCGACTCGGCCTCCTGCAGGATGCGTTCGCTGGTGTTGCGCAGATCGACGGTGAGGACCACTCGGGCCGGAACGACGTTGACCAGGTTCGGATACACGTCGATGCGCCCGACGGTGCCGACCTGTTCGGCGCCCAGATGCTGCGTGAGGTCGCGAACGTAGGTGGCGATGGCAGCGGCACAGTACGCCGGGTCGTGGCGGAGACGCATCGGCGTCGTGCCGGCGTGGGCCGACTGGCCGACGATGGTGATCTCGGTCCACGAGATGCCCTGGACACCCTCGACCACACCGATCGTGATGCCCTCCGCTTCGAGAATCGGGCCCTGCTCGATGTGGAGCTCGACGTACGCATGCGGCGTCGACGTCGTCGGGCACGGCGCTTCACCGTCGTAGCCGATGCGATGCAGTTCATCACCGAGGCGAGCCCCGTCGTCGGCGGCCACGAGGCCGAGGGCATCCTCGAGTGGCAGCCCGCCGACGAACACGAGGCTCCCGAGCATGTCGGGAGCGAAGCGCGATCCTTCTTCATCGGTGAAGAACGCAATCTGCAACGGACGTTCCGTGGTGATGTCCGCCTGCGTGAGCGTCTCGACGATCTCCAGGCCGGCGAGGACACCGAGGTTCCCGTCGAATCGTCCGCCGGTGCCGACGGTGTCGATGTGCGACCCGACCATCACTGGCGCAAGCGACGGGTCGGTCCCAGCCCGGGTTGCGACGACGTTGCCGATCGCGTCGACCGTGACCTCCAATCCGAGCTCGCGCATCCATGCGACGACGAGGTCACGCCCGGCCCGGTCGGCGTCGGTCAACGCCAGACGAGCGTTGCCCCACTCACCGTTGGGGCCGTCGATCCGTCCGATCTGGCCGAGCTCGTCGATCCGTCCGAGGAGGCGGCCGGTGTCGATCCGGAGCTCGGACAGGTTCGAGTGTTCCGCCGCCATCTCAGCGAACCGGCAACTCGAATGCGGCGATCTCTGCGAGTGCCTCACAGAAGGCATCGACGGCCTGATCGAACAGCTCGGAGCCCCGATCGGCGGTGGCCGGAGTGGGATCCCCGATGTGGCCGTCGGGGCCGAAGTCGTTCGACAACCAGCCGAATCCGACGGGCCCCCCGAACCTCACGTACCGATTGTCGGCGAGATCGGCAGGCACGTTGCGTGTCGCTGTCGACATGTCGACCAGGTGCGGGGCGAGGTGCAGCATCATCGAGGTTTCGTCGGTGCCGCCGTGGATGCCCATACCGAGCTCGTCCGGTGCGGAGACGCCGCCCTGATCTGGCGGCACGCCGGGATGGGCAAGGAACGTCATCAGGCCGTGGGCGAGTCGGATCTCGCGGTTCGCCACGCCGACGAGCGCCGAGTTGCCTCCGTGCCCGTTGAAGAACACCAGCTTGCGTGCCGGTGTGGTGGCGACGCACCGTCCGATGTCGTCGAGCACCGCCAGCAGTGTGGTGGCCGACAGCCAGATCGTGCCCGACGACCAGGCGTGCTCATTCGACTTGGTGTAGGCCAACGGCGGCAGCATCCAGACGTCGAGGTCGGAGCCCACCCGCTCGATCGCAGCCTGCGAGACGCGGTCGGCGATCACGAGGTCGGTGTTGAACGGCAGATGCGGGCCGTGTTGCTCGATCGCACCGAGCGGCTGGACGAAGATGCTGCGATCGGTGACCAGGCGGGCGACGTCGGGCGCCCGGAGGTCGGCCAGGTTGCGGGAAACGAAAGCCACATCGGCACGTTACGCCGTGGACACCGAACCGCGAGAGACTGTCCCGGTGACGTCTGCACCTTCCGCATCCGGATCTCCGGGCGCAGATTTCGATGCGGTCGTGATCGGCGCCGGCCACAACGGTCTGGTGACCGCCGCGTACCTCGCTCGCGCGGGACTGTCGACCCTGCTCGTCGAAGCACGGCCCGACGTCGGCGGCACCGCCTCGAGCGAACAGTTCGCCGGTGCGACGGTCAACATCTGCAACTGCGACCACCTCACCTTCCGTACGACACCGGTGATCGAGGAGCTCGGCCTTCGAGCGCTGGGGCTCGAGTACATCGACGTCGAGCCGGCGCAACACAACTTCTCGTGGGCGAGCGCCGCCGTCGGCGAGGGATGGTCGCATCACGGTGACCTCGAGGCCACGCTCGACGACATCGGTCGGCACTTCCCCACCCAGGTCGCCGGCTACCGCCGATACGTCGAAACCGCCGCGCCCGCGGTACGAATGATCTTCGAGGCGGCCTCCGAACCGCCCACGGTTGCCGGACTCACCCGGCTCGCACTGCGACGCCGTTTCAGCGGCGCCGGCACCCTGATGCGCTGGTCGCGCCGAAGCGCTGCAGATGTACTCCGATCGTATTTCGACGACGAAGCGATACTGGGGCCGGCGGCTCTGACCGGGCCGATGGTGTGGGGAATCTCGCCGGAGATGCCGGGCAGCGGACTTGGCGCACTGACCCATGCGATGCGCCACGTCGGCACGGTCGGTCGCCCCGTGGGCGGCAGCGGACAGGTGCCTGCCACACTGCTCGCAGCGTTCGAACGCGCCGGCGGCACGCTGCGCACCACGAGTCCCGTCGACACGATCATGTGCACCGGTGATCGCGTCAGTGGCATCGCCCTGGTGGATGGCACCCAGATCGCCGCGCCGATCGTGGTGTCGGCCTGCAACCCGCACGACACGTTTCTGCGCTGGCTCAAGTCGCCGCCGCCTTCGGCCAGTGGCCTGATTCGACGTTGGCGCAGCGCTCGCCACGAGGAAGGGTACGAATCGAAGATCGATGCCGTGCTCTCGGCGCCGCCGGTGCTGCGGGGTTTCGATCGACCACTCGGGCCCACGTCGGCGATCTCGCCCCCATTGGCCGAGATCGATCGTGGTGCCGCGATGATGGCCGAGGGGCGGATCCTCGATCGTCCTGGGCTGTTGGTCAACGTGCCGACCCTGATCGACCCGTCGCTGGCGCCCGAGGGACGCCATGTGCTCTCCGTGGAGGCGTTGTACACGCCCTTCGGGTTCGCAGATGGGTGGCCCAACTCGGCCGAACCCCGACGCTGGCTCGAGGCGTTTGCCGGGCTGTGCGAACCGGGCTTTCTCGACTCGATCATCGAGTGGAGGGCGATGACGCCCGAGGTGTACGAGCGCGACTTCCATCTACCTGCCGGCCATGCCACCAGCTTCGCCGGAGGCCCGCTCGCCGCGTTCCGCAACGCCGACCCCGAGCTCACCAAGTACGAGACCGCCGTCGACGGCCTCTACCTCACCGGGGCGGCAACGTTCCCCGGTGCCGGCGTCTGGGGTGCCAGCGGCCGCAACTGCGCCACGGTGATCCTCGAGCAACGCTCCTGACCAGGCGCGATGAGCCAAGTGGCCGCATCAGGTCCGTTCGCTCATCGCTCGACACTGCGACGCGCCAGCGATGAGCCGAGTGGCCGCATCAGGTCCGTTCGCTCATCGCTTCGGGCGGTGGAATACCGCGGGCACCGGGATCGTTGGAACTCATAGACTGACACCAACACATGTTCGCTCGAAAGGAGCACTCCCCCGCCATGGCCCCCGGTTCGATTCGTCTCGGCACCTACGCCGGCATACCGGTGCGAGCGCACTGGAGCATGGCGATCATCGCGGTGTGGCTCGGCGTGATCTTCGCCGCCGATCTCGGCATCGTCGGTGGCGTCATCCTGACGGCTGCGTTCTTCGCATCGATTCTCGCTCACGAGTTCGGCCATGCGCTGGTGGCTCGCCGCTACGGCGTGAACACCCAGTCGATCGACCTGTGGGCGCTCGGGGGCGTCGCCCGACTCGATCGTGAGTCTCCAAGCGCCCGAGCCGATGGCCTCATCGCCGTCGCTGGTCCCGCCGTCAGCTTGCTGATCGGCATCGTCGGCCTCGGTCTCGGGTTCGCGATGCAATCGAACGTGCTGTTCATTGTCGGTTCGCTCAACGTAGTCCTCGCCGTGTTCAACATGCTGCCCGGTGCACCGCTCGACGGCGGACGTGTGCTCCGAGCCGTTCGGTGGGCGCGAACCGGCAACAAGTATCGGGCGATGCGCGACGCAGGCAACGCCGGTCGGGTGCTCGGCTGGGGTCTGGTCGGCGTCGGCTTCGTGATGATGCTCAACGGTCAATTCGGTGTCATCTTCATGATCACCGGTCTGTTCATCGCGCTCAATGCCCGCGCCGAGATCATGACGTCCCATGTCGCCGAACAACTCGACGGCGTCAAAGTCCGCGATCTCACCTTCTTCGGCATCGCTCAGGCCGGATCCGACATGGACACCGATTCGATGATCGATCAACGCCAGCGGCTCGGCGCCGCCGGTGCCGTGGCGGTCGTGGGCGATGACGGCGAACTCGACGGGCTCGTGCTCGAGGACCAGCTGTGGGCCGTGCCGTCCGAGAGCCGGTCGTTGACGATGCTCACGCAACTCATGGTGCCGTTCACCAACCTCGCGCAGGCCTCGCTCGACGAGGACCTGTCGACGGTGCTCTCCCGTCTCGATCCGAGACGGCCGATCGTCACCGTGTGGAACGACGGCAAGCTCCTCGGCATCGTCCACCCCAAGCGCCTCGAAGAGCGGTTGAAGCAGGCCCAGCGCCGGGCGTTCCCCAGCGCAGCCGGCGTCTGACAGCGAGCGTTACAACGCGGGTCCGACCCCTGATGTGATCAGGCGTCCTTGACAGCCCAGTCGCGCTTGGCGACCGGATCCTGGTCGCTCCACGGGAAGTTGATCCACCTGTCGGTGCGCTTCCAGATGTAGTCGCACTTCACCACCGAGTGCGACTTCTCGTAGAGCACACCGGTGCGGACCTCGCCGACCTTGCCGTCACAGAATTCCTGCACGGAGCGAAGGGTGTGCCCGGTGTCGGCGACGTCGTCGACGATCAGGATCTTGGCGTCGGACACGTCGACGAAGTCCGGGGCCGGCGGCAGGATCCGTGGCACTTCGAGCCGCTCGTCGACCCCGGTGTAGAACTCGACGTTCATCGTGTACACGTTCTTGACCGAGAGCGCGTAGCCGATCGCCCCGCCGATCAGCAGTCCGCCACGGGCGATGGCGAGCACCATGTCGGGCTCGTAGTCGTCGTCGACGACCATCTGCGCCAGCGATCTCGATGCCGTTCCGAAGACGTCCCAGGTCATGATCTCGCGCTCGTCAGACATGCAGCCCGAAACTAGCGGGCGGGACTGTTACTCGTGGTGTCTGACACCACGAGTAACAGATTCAGGTCGGGATGCGGTCGAGGGTGAGCAGGCAGTTCCATGATGCGACCTCGCGGAACCCGGGCACCTTCATGATCCACTTCTGTGACGGGTAGTACCGGGGAACCGCCGAGCGGATCTCGAGACCCGGACGTTGTTCGACCGCACGAATCGTCGGACCGATGTGCGCGGGCCACAACCCGTCGTAGACCCGGTTGTGCGGTGGTTCACCGCGCAGCTTGACGTGGGCCTTGTAGCCCAGCTTCGGGCCGAGGTAGTGGAACGGGGTGATGAAGTGACCGCCCCACGGCGAGTACCAGTTCGTCCAACTCACCCAGGCCCAGCCACCCACTTTGAGGACGCGCTGGATCTCGTCGAACAACGGCCCGACGTCGGGGACGTGTTCGACCAGGTTCGAGCTGAACACTCCGTCGAAGGCACCGTCCGGAAACGGCAGGCGCGCGGCGTCGGCGACGATGCCCGACATGCCCTTCGCGACGACTTCGGCGATGTCGTCCTTGCCGAGATCGACCGCCACCACCGTGGCTCCCGCTCGCTCGAGCGCTGCGGTGTAGTGGCCCGGCCCGGAGCCGAGGTCGAGAATTCGGGCGCCGTCGAGCGGCAGCTCCATCAACGCGAGCGTCCGATCGGCGAGCTTGTTGTAGAACGGCTCAGGGTCGCTCTGCTCGGAGAGGAACAGCTTGAACAGCTCGGTCTTGCTGGCGACCTGGGGAGGCATCAGTCGAACGATAGGCCGTGGGTCGTCACAAGCAGATGTCACTCGGGCGGACGGGTACCCGATCGAGTGGTTTGCCGACACCGTCGACCTGACGAAGTGCGTCGCGGATGGCGTTGACGATCGCCGGTGTCGACGACACACAGGGCGGTTCGCCGACACCCTTCGCTCCGAGGGGCGCGTGCGGGTCGGGCTCTTCCACCAGGGTGGCCACGACGTCTGGCATGTCGAGGAACGTCGGGAGCAGGTAGTCGGTGAAGTTGCCGTTGCGGATCACACCGTCGATCTGGATGATCTCCTCCATCACCGCCAGCCCGAGCCCTTGGGCGATGCCACCTTCGATCTGGCCGAGCACCGACAGCGGGTTGAGCGCGCGGCCCACATCCTGCGCTGTTGCGATCTGCACGACCTTGACCAAGCCCAGTTCGGGATCGACGTCGACCACGGCGCGGTGCGCCACGAACGCGAAGGCGGTGTGGCAGTTGCCCTGGCCGTTCTCGTCGAGTTCGGTGGTGGGCGGATGGCGGTACTCGACGGTTTCGTCGAACGACGCGCCGGCGGTGGCCTCACCGACGGCGATCCGCCAGCCCGACACGGTGTCGACGACATCGGTCCCCTCGATGGCGAGGCGCAGCGGGTCGACGCCGTGCGTCTGCCCGATGTGTTCGAACATCAACTCGCGCACGGTTCGACATGCCAGGTCGACCGCACCGCCGCTCATCCAGGTCTGTCGCGACGCCGACGTCGAGCCGGCTGAGCCGACGCCGGTGTCGATGCGGTCGAGCACGACGTCGTCGACACCCAGGAGTGTGCGGGCAATCTGTGCAGCGATCGTGACGAATCCCTGGCCGACCTCGGCGGTGGCGAACTTCAGCGTGGCGACACCATCGGCGAGACGGCAGCGTGCGGTCGAGTAGTCGTCGAAGCCCTCGGAGTACATCAGGTTCTTCATCGCCACCCCCCAGCCGATGCCACGGACGATGTCGCCCGGCCCGGCGGTTCGGCCCGCAGCTCCCGGCATCTTCATCACATCGAGCGAGCCATCGGCCAGCGGGTGTCCGCCAACGGGCTCGTCGGGCAACGCCAACGCGGAGGTCTCACGGATGCAGCGGTCGACGGGCGCCACGTTGAGCACGGGCTGTCCGGTGATCAGACGGTCGCCAGTGCGCATCGCGTTGCGCTGGCGGATCTCGGCAGGGTCGAGATCGCAGGCGAGCGCCAGCTTGTCCATCTGTGATTCATGTGCGAAACAGGCTTGGACCACACCGAACCCGCGCATCGCACCGCACGGAAGATGGTTCGTTCGCACCGCGTAGCCGTCGACCACGGCGTTGGGGCACCGGTACGGCCCCTGGGTGTGGGTGACGGCGTTGATCAGCACCGCTGACGACGTGGACGCATAGGCGCCGCCGTCGAACACCATCCGAGACTCGATCTTGACGATCTCGCCGTCGGCGCGTGCGTGATGACGCATCCAGATCGAGGCCGGGTGCCGGTGCACGTGGCCGAGGAAGCTCTCGCCGCGGCTGTAGGCGATCCTGACCGGCCGGCCGAGGCGAAGCGCGAGCAGACAGGTGTGCACCTGGAGGCTGATGTCCTCTCGGGCTCCGAACGCGCCTCCGACCCCACCGAGCACGAGACGCACTGCCTCCTCCGGAAGGCCGAGACACGCAGCGATCTGTCCGCGATCCTCGTGGAGCCACTGGGTGGCGACGTGCAGCTCGACTCCGCCACCTCCCTCGTCGGGGATGGCCAGCGCGGCTTCGAGGCCGAGGAAGGCCTGATCCTGCATGCCGATCTCGTAGGTGCTCTCGACCACCACATCGGCAGTGGCATCGGGATCGCCGCACACGATGCGCTGGTGACGGATCACGTTGCCGTCCGGGTGGATCGGTTCGTGGGTGCCGGCAATCGCAGCTTCCGGGTCGAGCAGCGGCGTCAACACCTCGTAGTCGACGACGATCGCGTCGAGTGCCCTGCGACACGTCTCGGGGTCGTCGCCGGCAACCGCGGCGACCGGTTCGCCGACGTAGCGGACGACGGTGTCGGCGAACACTGGCTGATCGTCGGCGATCAGACCGTAGGTGAGCTTGCCCGGCACATCCGCTGCGGTGATCACCGTTTCGACGCCAGGGATGCGCCACGCGCCGCTGACGTCGATCGAACGGATACGCGCCGAAGGATGCGGGGATCTCAGCGTTGCACCCCACAGGCATCCGTCCGCCGACAGATCGGAGGAGAACTCGAAGGTCCCCTGCACCTTGGCCACACCGTCGGGGCGCGCGGACGAGGTTCCGATCGTTCCCGAGCGGGTGACGTCGGTGGTGCGGCTCGCCAGATCGGTCATGTCGGTTCGCTCCCCCGCGTGACCGACACCTGCTGGACGGCATCGATGATGCGCCCGTAGCCGGTACAGCGGCACACGTTGCCGGCGAGTTCCTCGCGGATCTCGGTGTCGGACGGGTGTGGCGATCGCTCGAGGAGCTCGTGAACGGCCATGATCAGCCCCGGCGTGCAGAACCCGCACTGGACAGCACCCGCTTCGACGAAGGCAGCCTGTACGTCGCTCGGTGAGCCTGGAGGGGCAACTCCCTCGATCGTCTTGATCGGCTGGTCGACGGCTGCGGCCGCCATGACGAGGCACGAACACACCAGCACCCCGTCGAGCATCACGCTGCACGATCCACATTCGCCCTGCTCACACGCACCCTTGGTGCCGATCAATCCCAGTCGATCACGCAGCACGTCGAGCAGGCTCTCGCCCAGCCACGAGTCGGTGACCTCTCGTTGCACCCCGTTGACGTGCAGGACATAGTGATCGCTGTCGTGGCTCATGCGGCCACCTCCTGTTCGCCGGCTCGGCGTACGAGACGCCGGGCCAACACACCAACGGCATGGCGGCGGTACTCGGCCGACGAACGATGATCGGTGATCGGGCGACTCGCTGCTGACACCGCGGTACCCACCTGCTGCAGCGTCGTCTCGTCGACACGGAGCGTCGACCAGTCCATCGATGACCCGAGCAACGCCTCGGCCTCGGAACATCGCAAGATCGTCGGTCCCACCGAACCGAGTGCGATCGCCGCCCGACGTTCCGCGCGGTCGAGCACCACACACGCGCTCGCCACTGCGATGACCATGGCGTTGCGGACGCCGACCTTCGAGTAGCCCTGCCAACCGTCGATGAGCGGGATGGTGGCCGAGACGATGAGCTCGCCAGGGCGAAGCGCTGTGCGTTTGGGGCCCACCATGAATTCGGCGACCGTCATCGTGCGGCGGCCGGCCGCGGACGCGAGTTCGACGGTGGCGTCGAGTGCCGCCAACACCGGCAGCCCGTCACCCGCCGGCGAGCAGGTGCCGAGATTGCCGCCGAGTGTGCCGGCGTTGCGAATCTGAGGTGAGCCGACGGTACGGGCCGCCTCTGCGAGCGCTGGCACGATCAGCGCGAGCGGACCGGTTTCGATCTCGCGATAGGTGACCGCAGCGCCGATCGTGACCGACGACTCGTCCCGCCGCCACGATCGAAGTTCGGGGATCCGATTCACCACGACCACGTCGCCGTCCGGCCGGCGGTGGCCCTCGTTGACCTCGACCATCAGGTCGGTGCCCCCAGCGAGCACGCTCGACTCCGGGTGCTCGTCGAGATGGCCGACGGCCGTCTCGACGGTGTCAGGCAGGTGGACCGGCATGCACGGTGACTGTACCGGTGCCCGGGTCGCTCGGCGACACACTGCTAGCGTCTGCGAAGCCCCAGTTCCGGGCGTATTCCCACACGCACATGACCGACACTTCCCACGATCCGCTCTCGAACAACAGCGAGATCAGCGCACCCCCTGGGGCCGAGCCCTCGTGGCGTCGAGCACTCGCCGTGGGACTTGCGATCTACGTGGTGTCTCGCCTGTGCGTCATCGCCGGTACTGCGGTGCGTGCAGCTCAGATCGCCGTTGATGCCCGCGCCGACGGCGAGGCCGAGCCCAGTGCCGGCTCCGTCATCGGTCAGGTGCTCACCTCGTGGGACGGCAAGTGGTACCTCGAGATCGTCCGCGGCGGGTACCCGTCGAGCGTGCCAGCGAACATCACCTACGAGCAGCTCGAGGCCCGCGCCGCGTTCTTCCCGCTGTACCCGTGGATGGCACGCGCACTCGACGTCGTGCTCCCGGGAGGCGACACGTTCGCCGCACTCTCACTCAACTTCGTGCTCGGCGCGATCTCCGTGGTGCTCGTCGGCATCCTTGCCCGCCGGCTCTACGGCGTGAATGTCGCGGCACGCGCGATGACGTTGTATGCCATCTTTCCGGGCAGCGTGGTGCTGTCGTTCGCCTATTCCGAGGCGCTCTTGATCGTGCTCGCAGCCGCGTGTCTCATTCTGCTGCTCGACGAACGATGGCTGTGGGCCGGCCTGGCCGCCGCGTTGGCAACCGCTACGCGCCCGAACGGCGTGGCACTGGTTGCTGCGTGCGTCGTGGCCAGCTTCTTCGCCATACGGCGTTCACGCGACTGGTCCTCTCTCGTCGCAGTGGCCCTGGCGCCGATCGGGTTCGTCTTCTTCCAGTTGTACGTCGGCTCCACCGCCGGCGAGAGCTGGATCTGGTTCCGCGTACAACGCGAAGCGTGGGCGGAGGGAACGAGCTTCGGCGCGACCGCTGTCACCAACACCTTCGGGTTCGTCACCAATCCGTTGTCATCGCCGACCGACGCACTGACAGCACTCACGGTGCTGTCGCTGCTCGGCATGGTGTACTGCGCCTGGAGGGTCCGGCTGCCATGGGTACTCGTGGCCTATTGCGCAGTGGTCGTCGCGTTGATGCTGATTCCCGAGACCGTCACGGCACGTCCGCGTTTTCTGTTCACCGCCTTTCCGTTCTTCATCGCCGTCGCCGCGTGGTGGCCGGAACCGAAGAACGAGCCGGATCACCGCCGCGCCAGTTGGGAATATGCCGGATGGGACGTCACGCTCGTGTTGTGCGGGGCGGGGCTTGCTGCGCTCACGGGGTTGTACGCAGTCTTCGGCGTGATCCCATGACGGACACCTCGACGTGAGCCTCAGGGCACGAGCGAGCCGCCATGCCACCGCCGTGGCTGTCGGTGCTCTCGCATTGCTCGCCTACCTCCCTGCCCTTGCCAGTTCGCCTGGCCGGATGCCCGCCGACACCAAGCTCTACCTGTACCTCGATCCGACCGGGCTCGTCGGACGGGCCGCCTCCACGTTCGAGCCCGACCAGTTCGCCGGCTGGGTTCCGTTCCAGCAGATCACCTACCTGTGGCCCAGCGGCCCGTGGTACCTGTTCTTCGACGCACTCGGCGCACCAGACTGGATTGCCCATCGGCTGTGGATTGCCACGATCATGTTCCTGGCCGGCGCCGGAGTGTTGTGGACGGCACGTCTTCTCGGCTTGTCGCGCAGCGGGGCGTTCATCGCTGCGCTCGTCTACCAGTTGGCGCCGTTCATGCTGGCCTACATCTCGCGCACGTCGCTGTTGCTGCTCCCCTGGGCCGGGTTGGGCTGGATCGTCGGGCTGACCGTTCGTGCGACGCTCGGGCAGGTGCCCACCGGCGAGGGCATCCGGATTCGCCTCGCACGCTGGCGCGACCCGGCCCTGATCGCACTCGTCGTCGCCACGGTCGGCTCGACCAACGCAACCACGCTGGCGATGATCGTCCCGGCCCCCGTGCTGTGGATCGTCCACGTCGCCTGGCAGCGCCGAATCGCCTGGCGAACCGCACTGGCCGTCGCTGCCCGTATCGGTGCGTTGTGCGTGTCGGTGTCGGTGTGGTGGGTCTCGATGCTGTACGTGCAATCGCGTAGCGGCGCACCGGTGTTGGCCTACACCGAGACGCTCGCCGACGTCAGTCGGAACGCCACCGGTTCGGAGGTGCTCCGCGGGCTCGGCTACTGGCTCTTCTACCAGCGCGATCCGGTTGCAGCGACCACCACCGCCTCGCTCGACCACCTCGTCAGCGTGCGAACGATTGCGCTCGGGTACGGGGTCATCGTCGTCGGTCTGCTCGGCTTGGCGCTGACGTCATGGCAGCATCGCCGTTTCGCGGCGATGTGCGCCGGTGTGGGAATGGTGCTCGCGGTCGGGGTCCACCCGATCGACGATCCGTCACCGTTGATGAACCTGCTCCTCGGCGACGACGAGGCGGGACTGGCGCTCGCACTGCGCAGCAGCACGCGGGCGGCCCCCCTGCTCCTGCTCGGCATCGGGCTCGGAGCGGGCGGACTGATCTCGGCTGCACGATCCCGTCTCCGACTTCCCGCGCCGGGCCAGCGGATCGTCCAGCTCGCCGCAACCGGCCTCCTGGCTGCGGTGATCGTGGCCAGCCTGCCGGCGCTCTGGAACCGTGCGCTCGTCGATCCGGCGATCGATCGCGATCAGGATCCCCCGACCGCCTGGCAGGAGGCGTCCACCCACCTGGACACGACGGACCAGACGGCACGCGTCCTGCAGCTTCCCGGTGCCGAGTTCGGAGCATTCCGATGGGGCTACACGACCGACCATCCGCTCGTGGCACTGACCGACAAGCCGGTGGTGACACGCGACCTTCTCCCGCTCGGTGCATCCGGCGCGATGGATCTGCTGTTCGCACTCGACGACCGGGTGCAGGACCTGACGCTCGGCCCCGACGCGGTTGCGCCGGTCAGCCGACTGCTCGGCGCTGACACCGTCTGGCTGTCGAATGACGCAGCCTTCGAACGATTCCGGACCGCCCGTCCGGAGCTGCTCGACGAATTGCTCACCGAGTCGGCGCGCGATGGTCTCGAGGCTCCGCTGCGCTTCGGCGATCCGGTCGTCAACGTCCCCGAGGTCGACATGACCGACCCGGCAGCGCTCGTCGAAGCTCGTGTCGGCACGGCGAACTCGCCGGTGGCGCTCATCGCCGTGGAGGAGCCGACCGGAGTCGTTCGGGCAAAGACCGAGTCCATCGTGCTGTCGGGATCGGGCGACGGGATCATCGACGCTGCAGAGGCCGGGCTGCTGTCCGGTTACGAACTCATCAGGTCGAGCGGCGACACCGACGACCTGGCTGCCGCCCTCGCCGAGGCGCGGGCCGTGATCGTCACCGACACCAATCGCGACCAGGCGCGCCACTGGCGTGGCTCGCAGGACACCCGCGGTCACACCGAGCCGGGCGGACCCGACGCCGACGTGCTCACAGCGACCTCCGCTGATCAGCGCCTCGCCGTGTTCGACGACGACGCTGCGCTGCAGACGATCGCCGTCCAGGACGGGCCCGTGCAGGCTGTGGCGTCGAGCTACGGCGAGCCGTTCGCCTATCGGCCCGAAGACCGCGCGGTGCGGGCGATCGATGGCGACCCCGCAACCGCCTGGCGGGTCGGCGATCATGGCGACCCCGTCGGTGAGCGCATCCGGCTGACGATCACCGCACCCGACTCGACGACCGAGTCGCTCCTCCTCGTCCAAGCACCGATTCCGAGCGGCGGTCGATCGATCAGCACGGTGCGAATCACGGTCGACGACGAACCGCCGCTGGAGGTCACCGTCGACCAGTCGTCCCTCGAGGGCGGCCAGGAGGTCCAGATCCCGGCGGCGAGCACCGCCAGCACGATCGACGTCGAGATCGCCGGCACAGTGCCCGGTGAGGCACCGCTCGCGGCAGCGCTCGCCGGGGTCGGGTTCGCCGGAGATCGACCTCGGACTCGGGGCGACAACCGAATGGATCCGACCACCCATCGACGCGATCGGCGGTCTCGCAACGGTCGACGCACCGCCCCTTGCGATGGTCTTCACCCGTTTGCGCGTCGATTCGACCGACCCGTGGCGCTCGGACCCGGAGCGCCAGCTCCTCCGACGATTCGAGCTGCCCTCGCCGCGCACCATGGATGCGAGCGTGACCCTGCGTCTCGACCGGCGTGCCAGTGATGCCGACCTCGCAGCGCTGCTCGGTCCTGCCTCGAGCGCAGCGGCCCCCATCGCGTCGGACCGCGTCACCGGTGGCGTCGCGCAACGTGGTGCCGCCGCCGCCGACGGCGACCCTGCAACGGCCTGGATGACCCCATTCGACGGCGCCGTCGGAGCCGTCCTTCGGTTCGACGACGTCGGACCGCTCGGCGGTTCGCTGGTGATCGATCAACCCACAGAACTGTCCTCGCCGATCACCGCGCTCCGAGTCGAGCGGGGCGGCGCCGACCCTGCGGTCGTCGAGACCACGGTCCCGCCCCCCGACGTGGACGGACGCAGCGTCGTCGACCTCCCAGCAGCCGTCGCCGACGCCGGCGGCCCGCTGACGATCACGATCACCGCCATCGAGCCGGTGACCACGATCGACCGTCGTTACGGTGACCCCCGGACACTGCCTGCGGCGATCAGTGAACTCACCGGGACCGACGGCATCGAGGTCGTCCGCATCGAGGACGACGCCGTCATCTCTGCGACCTGCGCCGATGGTGGGAGTGACCTGGGGTCGCTGCTCACCGTCGACGGGAGCGAGATCGGGTTCTCGTTCACGACGACCGCAGGTGCGCTGCTCGAAGGCGAGTCGTTCATGGCTCGGGCCTGCGAGCCCATCGTCGTCGGATCCGGCTCGCACGACCTCGCCAGTACAACCGCCCATGCGACCGCTCTCTCGGTCGATCGGGTCGTGCTCGCCGACGCAGGGTTTCCGGCGCCGGCCACCGCCGATTCGTTGATCGGCGTCGAGGTGCTCCGCAACGACCCTCGGACGCGTGACGTCATGGTGGAACCGTGTCCGACAGGATGCTGGGTCGTCTTCGGCGAGGGCTTCAACACCGAGTGGGAGGCCACACTCGACGGCGAGTCACTCGGGTCGCCGATCCCGGTCGACGGCGGCTTCAACGGATGGTTGCTGTCGCCATCGTCCGAGCCGCGAGCGATCGCCTTCCGGTGGACCGCCCAGACACCGGTCACCATCGGATTGTCCGTCTCAGCGCTTGCAGCGCTGCTGTGCCTGCTGATTGCGTCGGTCGCGGTGCGACCGGTCGTCGAACGCGCACGCAGCCCGAGACCGAGCCGCATCTGGAGCACACCGTCGGGGCGGCGGATGCGGGTGTCCGCGCTCACGCTCGTTGTGGCCAGCGGGTTGCTGATCTCGCCGATCTGGGGTGCCGTGTCACTGGTGCCGGCGGCCCTCCTGATCGGTGCTTCGATGCGCCCACGGGCTCCCGAGCGACTCGTGGAGCTCACCGGGGTGCTGTGCGCAGTCACGGTCGCGGCGTCGGTGCTCTGGATCGTTCGGAATGACCGCCCGTTCCCGGACGCGGGATGGACGCTGTCCTTCGACCACCTCAACGGACTTGCGCTCTACGCGACCATCTCGATCGCCGTCGGCGCCATGTTCGCACCGGACGCTGCGAGCGAGCCGGGCTGAACCTGTACGTTTGCCAACGATGCCAGGGCCCGTCACAGCGATGATCGAACGTGCCTCGAGGTTCCCCAACCGCACCGCTGCACTGCTGCTCGCGTTCTTCGCATACGTACCGATCCTGTTGACCGACGTCGGTCGGGTCAGCGCTGACACGAAGTCGTATCTCACGATCGATCCGTCTGCGCTGCTCGCCCAGGCGACGTCGATGTGGGACCCGAGTGTGGGCGCCGGAACGGTGCCGCACCAGAACATCGGCTACCTCTTCCCGCTCGGCCCGTACTACTGGCTGATGGATGCGATCGGACTGCCCGACTGGATCACTCAGCGTCTCCTGTGGGGCACGATCGTGTTCGCAGCGGCATACGGCACCTACCGGCTCGCACGCTGGCTGGGCTGGAGTGCGTCGGGTGCATTCGTGGCAGGGTTCGCCTACGGGTTCAGCCCCTACGTGCTGTCGTACCTTGCCCGCCTGTCGATCATCCTCGCCCCGTGGGCCGCACTGCCGTGGATGATCCTCCTGGCGGCCAAGGCCGCGAGAACCAGGTCCTGGAAGCCCGCAGCCCAGTTCGCCGTCATCGTGGCGCTCGTCGGATCGGTCAACGCCACCTCGCTCGTGCTGGCGGGCCTGGGCCCCGTGATCTGGCTCGTCACGGACGTGGCCACCGGTCGCGTGCGAGTCGGCGCGGCCGTGCGAGCGGCCGCCAAGATCGGTGTGCTGTCGGCCGCCGTGTCGGTGTGGTGGATCGTGGCGTTGCGCGTACAGGGCGCCTATGGAATCCCGATCCTGCGCTACACCGAGACCTACGAGTCCGTCGCCGAGGCGAGCACCCCCGCGGAGATCATCCGCGGACTCGGCTACTGGTTCCTCTACGGCGGCGACCGGCTCGATCCCTGGGTCGAGCCCGCCGGACCGTACTTCGACTCGGTTCCCGTGATGGCGATCGGCTTCATCCTCGCCGGGATCGCGCTGCTCGGCTTCCTGACCCGGTTCTCCGGCCGCGCCACCACCGCGGTGCTCCTGGTCGTGGGACTCGCCGTCGCCGTGGGTGCTGCGCCACTCGACAACTCGACACCGTACGGCCGTCTGTTCCGCTGGTTCGCCTCGGACACCACCGCCGGGTTGGCGCTGCGATCGACACCGCGCGCTGCACCCTTGGTGACGCTCGCACTCGCCTTCGGGCTGGCCGCGAGCACGGAGTGGCTGCGACGACGAATCGCGGACCGCACCCCCCGCCTGACCGGCTTCTCGCGCCGCGACCTGGTGGCACCCGTGGGAATGGTCGCCCTCGTTGCGGTGCAGTTCTTCCCGTGGTTCACATTGGGTGCGTTGTCGTCGTCGCTCCAACGCGATGAGCAACTGCCCGACTACGTCACGGAGTACGCCGAGTGGCTCGATGCCAACGCTCGGGACGAGGGAACCGGGCGCGTCTGGGAGATCCCTGCCGCAGACTTTGCCAACTACCGGTGGGGCGGCACGGTCGACGCCGCGTTGCCCGGCATCCTCGACCGGCCGTATCTCGCCCGCGACATCGTGCTCCAGGGTGGCGTGGCCACGGCTGACCTGTTGAACGCGTTCGAGCGCAGACTCCCCGAGGGTTGGTTCGAACCGGAGACGCTCGAGCCCATCGCCGGCCTGCTCGGCGTGGACACCGTGGCGACCCGCAACGACCTCGAGCACGAGCGATACCTCCTCGCACGCCCGGGCGCACTCTGGCCCGACGTCCTCGACGCGCTCGGACCCCCCGACTACACCGGCCCCATCGTCCGCGACGAGACCGAGATCCCGCTGATCGACGAACGCACACTCGCCGACGTCGACCGCGTCGAGACCTTTCCGGCGGTCGCAGCATTCGATCTGCAACCGGCGCCCCTCGCCCGAGCGCTCCCCGCAGAGTCGCCGGTCGTGCTGGCGGGCAGCGCCGAGGGCATCGTCGATCTCGCCGGCGCTGGACTGCTCGATCCCGACCGTCCCCTCCTGTTCGCCGCCACCCTCGACGACCTCGCGGCCACTGGCCGATTCGACCCAGCCATGTTGGGATCCGACCCCTGGTGGATCGTCACCGACACCAATCGTCGCCAGGCGCGGCACTGGTCCACCGTGAGCGCGAACCTCGGGGCGCTCGAGACCGCCGACGGTGCGATCGGCCTGGACCCCGACCCCGGCAACCAGCAGCTCGACGTCTTCCTGCCCGATCGCGAGACGGACGAGCAGCGTCAGACCGTGGCGGCGCACGTGGCCGACGTTGCCGACGTCAGGGCCAGCTACTACGGCAACCGGGTGGCCTTCACCACCGGCGACGCACCGGCGTTCGCCATCGACGGCGACCCCTCCACCGCCTGGCGGGCAGGGGCCTTCGGACCCACGACCGGCCTGCTGTGGGAGGTCGACCTCGTCGACCGGGTCACCACCTCGACGATCGACATCCTCCAGCCCATCACCGGCGCCGTCAACCGATACATCGTCGAGGGTCGGCTCACGCTCGATGCCGGCCTCGAGACGGAGGCGACGTTCGACGTCATCCTCGACGAGAACTCCCGCGGTTTCCCCGGCCAGACGATCGAACTGCCGACCGACTCGTTCCAGACGCTGAGGTTCGAGGTGCGCCGCGACAACGTCGGCGAGCTCTCCGACTACAGCGCGTGGCCCGGCATCGGCCTGGCGGAGGTCGTCATCCCGGGGGTCCGCGACGACCGGATCGTGCGGGTTCCGAGTCTCGATGCGTTCGACATCGTCGACACCGGCACCATCGAGGACCACCGCCTGAGTTATGTGTTCACCCGGCAGCGGATCGACCCGGCCACACCCAACGAGGGTCCGGGAGAGACCACGCTGGTCCGCGAGTTCGTCGTGCCCGCCGGCCGCTCGTTCGCGGTGTCCGGCGAAGCGCGCGTTCTCGTCCGATGCCGGCGAGGACGTGCTGTCGGTCGTGTTCGAGGACGACGCGTTCGTGATCGCCGATCGGCGACTCCGTGGAAGCCCGGCTTCACGGGGAGCGTCGGCGTTCGACGACGACCCGGCCACGGTCTGGCAGACGCCGTTCAACGCTGCGGCGGAGGCGTCGGTGTCGATCGAGCACCCTGATGCGGTCGTCGCTGACACGATGACCCTGTCGTGGCTCGACGACGGCATGCACTCGGTGCCCGCGGAGATCGCGCTGACGGACGACGGCGGGACGGTCCGCACCCTGGCGATCCCACCGACCGCACCGGTGGACGGGCGCGTCGTCCACCGAACTCGAGATCGACGGCTACCGCTCGTTGTTCTCCACCATCACGGTGACGGCGGTCGATGAGCGCACCAGTCCGGAGTACTTCTCCCGACTGCCGATCGTCCTGCCGCTCGGCATCAGCGAGATCCGATTCGGAGCCGACGCCGAGATCTCCTTCGATCGAGCAGCGGAGCTGGACGAGACCTGTCGTGCCGACCTGGTCGCGATCGACGATGTCGCCGTCCCGGTGCGGGTCACAGGAACCCTCGGCGACGCAATCGACCGGGAGGAACTGGTCGTCGAGGGATGCGGGCCACCGATCGAACTGACCGACGGCGCCCACCGACTGCGCGTCACACCGGGAGCGTTCTCGGGCTTCGACCTCGACCGGCTCGTCCTCGACGGGCTGACCGGCCCGACACCTGTTGCGGCCACTCCCCCTCCCGCCGTCTCCACCGTCTCCGCGGGCGACACACGGCTCGAACTGACCGTCGACGCTGCCGACACGACGACGTGGCTCGTCCTCGCCCAGAGCTGGAACGCCGGATGGACCGCAACCGTCGACGGCGAGTCACTCGGAACGCCGGTGCTGATCAACGGCTACGCGAACGGCTGGCTGCTCCCCAGCTCCGCGAACGCTCGCACGGTCGTGCTCGAATGGACGCCGCAGCGCCCGGTCACGATCGCGTTGGGGTTCTCGCTCCTGGCAGGGCTCGCGGTCGTGATCGTCCTGTGGATCACCCGTCGAGACCAGTTGGCGAACTCGCTACACGCCGACGACTCACCTCCCGCTGTCCGCACGGAACGATCGGGGAGCACCTGGCGCGAGAGCTGGCTGCTGGCGTTTGCCTGGATCGCCGGGATTGCCTTCCTGGCCGGGCCGATTCCGGCAGTCGGTGCGCTGTTGGTACTCCTGCTCGCACCGCTGCGCCCGTGGGTACCCCTGGTGATCGTGCTCGTCGCAGGATCCCTGGTTGCTGGCGCGATCATCCTGCTGGAGTGGCGTTACGACTATCCGCCAGGACCTGACTGGCCGAGTCGCTTCACGTGGACCGCCCCACTCGTGTGGCTCTGCGTCGCTGCGGTGACCACGGCGGCGATCATGCCCACTGGCCCGAAGCGGGCGAACTAGGGTCCGCTGGTCGTGCGCACACTCATCATCGTGCCGACTCACAACGAGGAGGCGAACATCGCCAGCGTGATCGAACGGATCCGCGACGCCGCCCCCGCTGCCGACGTGCTCGTGATCGACGACATGTCGATCGACGGCACGCGCCCACTCGTCGCCGAGATCGCCGCCAGCGACCGCAACGTCCGGCTCGAAACACGCGAGGTGAAGCGAGGTCTCGGCGATGCGTATCTGCATGCGTTCGCCATCGGTCTCGACGAGGGCTACGACGCGCTCGTGGAGATCGACGCCGACCTCTCGCATGATCCTGCCGACCTGCCGATGATGCTCGACCTCGCCGATCGCGGGATCGCCCTCGTCATCGGTTCGCGCTACATCCCCGGCGGCTCGGTGATCGGCTGGCCCCGCCGCCGCACCTGGCTCTCACGGTGGGGCAATCGCTATGCCGGCCTCGTGCTCGGCTTGGCGCTCAACGACGCCACCTCCGGCTACCGCGTCTATCGAGCCGACACGTTGCGCACGATCGGCATCGACGGCGTGCAGGCCGATGGGTACGGCTTCCAGGTCGAGATGACCTACCGGGTCGTCCAGGCAGGGCTGAGCGTGGTCGAGGTGCCGATCGCCTTTCGCGACCGGGTGGCAGGCACGTCGAAGATGCATCGCGGCATCGTGATCGAAGCCTTCAAGCTGGTCACGTACTGGGGTCTGCGAGACATGGTGACGCTGCGTCGAGCCCGACGCACCTACCGCTCACTACCCACCGAGCTCGACGACCCGCTGATCTGACCATCCCGCATCGAGCGTTGCGGTTGCGGTTGTGGTTGCGGTGCAGTCATGACGAAGTGCCCTGGCAGGCCCGCGGGAACCACGCGACGGTGAGAGCCGGTTCGCAAGATGTGAGGAGGCCGTGATGGTCGAGCGTCGTTTGTCGTCGGAGGAGATTGCAGCAATCGCGGAGGAGGCATACCTCTTCTCGTTTCCGATGCTGATGGGGTACCGCGCGTGCTTCGGGGCGTTCCTGGTGCCGTCACTGCCGTCCTACAGCGGTCCGATGAACGAGATCCACGGCGACCCGGTGACGCTCGACCACAACTACAAGGATGTCATCTCACCCAACGCCGACACGCCGTACTCGTCCGCGGCGCTGGACCTCCGAGCCGAACCCCTGGTGCTGACCGTGCCGGCGGTGACCGACCGGTACTACGTGATGCAGCTGGTGGATCTGTTCGGGACGAATCCGCACTTCGTCGGCTCGCGCGCGACCGGTTCGGACGCCGGGTCCTACCTGCTGGTCGGTCCCGGGTTCACCGGCGACGTGCCGGACGGATTCACCGACGTCCTGCGATTCGAGACCGATCTGGTGATCGTGATCGGGCGGACCCAACTGCTCGGCCCCGACGATGTCGAGACGCTGCGACCGATCATGGACGCCTACCGAATCGAGACGCTGTCGGCCCATCTCGGCACCGAATCGCCAACCGCACCGGCGTTCGATTGGCCGGTGTGGAACGACGAGGCATCGCGCGACGAACGGTTCATCGGCTACGTCAACCGCCTGCTCGAATGGTGCCAACCCGCACATCCGAACGAGGAGGCGATGTTCGAGCGCTTCGCTCGGGCCGGCATCGGCGCTGGGTTGCCGTTCGACCCCGACGACCTCGATGACGACACCCGCACCGCCCTTCGCTCCGGAGTCGAACGGGCACGAGCCGAGATGGCTGACAAGGCCGGCCATCTCGGCGACAGGGTCAATGGATGGATGGCCATCGACGCATTCGGAGACCGCGAGTTCTTCGACGGCGACTACCTGCTCCGGGCGGCCGGGGCGATGGCCGGGTGGGGCGGCAACGACAAGATCGAGGCGTTCTACCCGATGACCAGCATCGACAGCGACGGCCAACCGCTGTCGGGTGACAACGCCTACCGGCTCCGATTCGACACGCTCCCGCCGGCGAAGGCGTTCTGGTCGGTCACGATGTACGACACGTCCTACGACGGCGTCGCCGGCTACCTGGTCGACAATCCGATCGGCCGCTACCTGATCAACTCCACGACGACCGGCCTGGTGACCGGCGATGACGGATCGCTGACGATGCACATCCAGCACGACGAACCCGACACCGAGGAAGGTACGGGCGAATTGGCTGCCGGCGCCCGCCGGACCGTTCTACCTGGCAATGCGCATCTACTGGCCCGAACCCGAAGCGCTCGACGGCACCTGGGAACCCCCACCTGTCACCCGCGTCTGACCCAGCGGCCCGCCGCGCTCACGTCCGGTCATCGAGAACGTCGCGCCATTCGCGAAGCCAGCGCACGGAGGCAGCGGTGAACGCGTGCGCGGTGTCACCACTCGCTCTGAGCGTCCGCTGCGGATGCAGTAGCGGCACGTTCGGAATGTCTCTCACCGACTCGAGGGTCAGCTCGCATGCCTCCCGCTGCTGTCGTCTGACCGTTGCCGTGACCCCTCCGAGCCGGCGGGTGACAGCGGAGAGCTGTTCGAGCCGCGATTCGACCGCCTTCCCGAGCGGGCTGCTGTCGAGCTGCACGGTGCTGTGCGTCCGACCGCCGCTGACGTACTCGGCGAGCAAGGGATAGCGATCGTCCTGATCGAGGTCGAGTGGATCGGGTGCTGAGGCGGCGAGGTCGTCCCAGTCCGCCGATGACAACGTGTCCCATGCTTCGGAGTAGAGAATCTCCTCCTCCTGGGCGATGTGGGCACGCATCGACCACGCGAAACGCTCCAACTGGCGGGCCAGTTCCTGGCGCGTCGAACGCTCCGAGGTGGAGCGAGACGCCCGGTCGAGTGTGGCCAGCAGCTCCTCGCCTGCACGATCCACGAGTTCGTGTTCCCGCGTCAGGATGGCTGACGTCCCGGCAAGTGTTTCCGATGCACGTGCGACTTTCGCGAACATGATCTCTTCGCGGGGATGGTGGTGGATGTTCTGGAAATTCACGACGTAGTCCACCGCCTCGGAGAGCAGCGGCAGGACCGCCTCGGGTTCGTCGAGGAGACGCTGCGCGTCGCGGCCGATCATCGACAACACTCTCGAGAATCTGGCGTGATCCTCGCGCAGCCCTCGGAGATACTGTTCGCCGGTCGGTTCCATCTCGTCCTCCTCGTCTCCGTTCCCCTTCTGGTCGTCCGTCCCGCCGGTCTCTAGGGGCAACACCGGCGCACGAAGTCGCCGAGATGCCCGAACGCCTGTTGGGCTTCCGGAAACGGCATGGTGTGCCAGACGTGCGGTTGCCCGCTCCACACTTCCACCTCGGCGTCGACCCCGGCCGCACGCGCTCGCTCGGCGAACATGGTCGACTGATCGAGGAGCCAATCGGTGCTGCCCACCTGCAACAGCACCGGGCAGAGGCCGCTCAGGTCACCCCGCAAGGGTGAGGCGTACGGATGATCCAGCACGGTTGGATCTCCGGCGGCGTACAACATGCGTGGGTCGCTCTCGCGTGCGTCGGCCGACTCCGGAAACAACGCGTCGGAGTCGCCGAATTCGATGCGTGCACCGCCTTCGCTGAAACTCATGTCCGTACAGGGCGACACAGCGAACGCACCCGCAGGCAAGGGTGTCGCGTCATCGCGTAGCGCGAGGAGCGACGCGAGGGCCAGATTGCCGCCGGCGGAATCGCCGCCGATGACGATCCGTTCTGGTTCGACACCGTCGTCCAGGAGTTGCTCATAGCCCCCGACGCAGTCCTCCAGGGCCGCCGGGAACGGGTGCTCCGGCGCGAGGCGGTAGAACACCAGCATCACGTCGGCGTTGGCTGCTTCTGCCACCGCAGCGGCGAGGCGACGGTGCGTGCGCGGACTGCGCAACGCCCATCCACCGCCGGGCAGATACAGGACCACCCGGTCGGTACGCCGGCCGGTTCGGATCCACTCGGCGCTGCAGTGAGCGAGTTCCACAGCATCGACACTCACTCCGGTTGGCGCCGGGTTGAGACCGTCGATGCGAGCGAGCAGCGAACGCGCCCGTTCGACGTCGAAGTCCTTGAAGAGGGACTCCATGGCCCGATTGGTGATCGGGTTGAAGAGTTGTGAAGGAATGCTCGGCATGGACGACCCCGGTCGCTTCGGATACCCCGGCACCTACCATCTGCGCCTCAATCTCCGGGCAACTGCAGAGGCCATCGGCACTATGTGACCTGGACCGGGGAACAGATCCGGAGTTCAACAGGTTGAGGCCATCGGTCCCGAGCCGGTTCGTGTCAGCCGACTCGGGCTTCGGCGAGGTCGAACAGCTCCTGCAGCTCGACTGCCAGACGCTGTGATGCTTCGGTGATGGCTCGTCGTGGCGCACGACCTGTTGGGCCGACCTCGACGGTGATCGGGGGTCCGATCACGACGTGCACCTTCTTCGGGTGGATCATCTTCGCGTGGCGAGGCATCGCTCGGGCCGAACCGCCAATGCCCACCGGAATGATCGGAACACCGGCACGGGCAGCCACGAATGCGGCACCGTCGAACAGCGGGTGCACCCGGGGGCCGTCCTTGCGCTCACCCTCGGGAAACAAGACCAGCGGCTCGCCGCCGTCGAGCACGGCGATGCAACGCGCCAACGCCTCACGATCGGCGGTACCGCGATTGACCGGGAACGCACCGAGCGCCGAGAAGAACCACCCGAGACGCGGATACTTCCACATCTCCTGTTTGCCCATGAATCGGATGCGCCGCGTGCTGACACACGCAACGATCGGGCTGTCGATGTAGCTGCGATGCACCGGGGCCAACACGTAGGCGCCGGTCGGGGGAAGGTGCTCTCGCCCGTCGATGTGCAAGCGGGTGATCGCCTGGGTGAGCCAGCACACCAGCGAACGAAACACTCGATAGGTGATCATGCTCGCCCGAGAGTGCGAGGCGAGATACGTCTTCGGCTTGGTCATGTGGGCATCAGCCCCAGGATGTGGTCGACCACGTCCTCGATCGACATGCCGGTGGTGTCGACGACGACAGCGTCGTCGGTCTCGGTGAGAGGACTCTCGCTGCGCGTCGAATCCTTGCGGTCACGCTCGATGATCGAAGCCTCGACCTCGGCCACGTCTCCCCCGATCTCGGCGACACGACGTTGCGCACGAACGCGGGGCGACGCCGTGACGAACAGCTTCAACGTCGCATCCGGAAACACGACGGAGCCGATGTCCCGACCTTCCACCACCCCACCAGCGTGCTCGTCGACCCACTCTCGCTGACGCCTCACCATCTCGGATCGCACCTGCCCGTTGGAGGCGACGGCACTCACAGCCGCGGTGACCTCCCGACCCCGGATCTCGACGGTGGCGTCGACGCCGTCGACGACGACCGACGAATCGTCGATCGTCATCTCGACCGTGCCGGCGAGCGCAGCCACATCGGCCTCCTCGGTCGGATCGATGCCCCGGCGAAGGGCCGCGAACGTCACGGCTCGATACATCGCACCCGTGTCGAGGTACTCCAGTCCGAGCCGCCCGGCAACCGCACGCCCGACGGTGCTCTTGCCCGCACCGGCTGGCCCGTCGATGGCGACGACAATCGGCGAACCGTTCAGATCACCGCTCACCACGACACCCCCAACGGCCGCCCCTCGTCGTAGCCCGCCGTGCTCTGCACGCCCACGACCGCCCGCTCGTGGAACTCCGGAATCGAATCGGCACCGGCGTAGGTGCACGATGAACGCAGCCCGGCCACGATCTGGTCGATGATGTCCTCCACGCTCGGCCGTTCGGGGTCGAGGTACATCCTCGAGGTGCTGATGCCCTCCTCGAACAGCTCTTTGCGTGCACGCTCGAAACCATGGTCGCCCTGCGTCCGGTGCTTCACCGCACGGTTCGACGCCATCCCGAAACTCTCCTTGTAGAGGCGGCCATCGGGATCGCGCAGGGTGTCGGCAGCCGATTCGTGGGTGCCGGCGAGCCACGACCCGAACATGACGCTGGCCGCTCCACCCGCGAGGGCCAAGGCCACGTCGCGTGGGAACCGCACGCCGCCGTCGGCCCAGATGTGACGGCCGAGGCGCTTGGCCTCGTCGGCGCACTCGACGACGGCGGAGAACTGCGGGCGCCCGACACCGGTCATCATCCGGGTGGTGCACATCGCCCCGGGCCCGACGCCGACCTTCACCACGTCCGCACCCGCTTCGATCAGCTGACGGGTGCCGTCAGCGGTCACCACGTTGCCGGCAACGATCTTCGCGTCGGGCAACGCGCCACGAACCGACTCGATCGCGTGCAGTGTGCGCGTCTGGTGGCCGTGGGCGGTGTCGATCACCAGGACGTCGACGCCGTGGCCGATCAGCTCCTTCGCCCGACGTGCGGGATCGCCGTTGATGCCGACAGCCACCCCGACCATCAGCCGACCCTGGTCGTCGACTGCCGGCTGATAGATCGTGGACCGCAGGGCTCCTTCCCGTGTGATCACCCCGAGCAGGCGTCCGTCGTCGACCACCGGCGCCACCCGCAGTCGGTTCTCCTCCAGGTGATCGAACGCATCGGCGGGTTCGATGTCCGGGCTCACGATGTGCAGGCTCGAACTCATCACGTTCTCGAGCTGCGTGAATCGGTCGAATCCGTCACCGTCACGTTCGGTGAACACACCGACCGGCGCGCCGTCGTCGACCACGACGACCGCACCGTGTGCTCGCTTGTGGATCAGCGACAGTGCGTCGGCAATGGTTGCGTCCCGTTCGAGCGTGATGGGGGTCTCGAACACGGTGTGGCACCGCTTGACGTAGTCGATCACCCGGCCGACGACGTCGACGGGTATGTCCTGCGGCAGGATCGCGATGCCGCCGCGACGCGCCACGGTCTCGGCCATGCGACGGCCCGCTACTGCCGTCATGTTCGACACCACCAACGGAATGGTCGTGCCGATGTCATCCGGGGTTCGCAGGTCGACGCTCATCCTCGAGGGCACATCCGACAGGCTCGGCACCATGAACACGTCGCTGTAGGTGAGATCGAAGCCGGGGTCGGGGTGAAGCATGCGCATGTGGTTCCTCCTGGTGCAGGCGCCCAGGATGGCCGTCCACACTCGCTTGACGAGCGAGCACAGGTTAGGGCGTAGCCTTGCTCGTCCATGACCACTTCATCTACTGCACCTGTCGTCCTCGTACACGGGTGGGGCGGGTCGTTCGAGACGACATGGCAGCGCAGCGGATTCACCGCGCTCCTCGAAGACGCGGGCCTCGACGTGGTCGGCGTCGACCTGCTCGGACACGGAACTGCACCGAAACCGCACGACGTCGCGGCCTATGCGGATCTGACCGAACGGGTGGTCGATGCGCTCCCGAGCGCGCCCGTCGATGCGGTCGGCTTCTCGCTCGGAGCGATGACCCTGCTCCGCCTGGCGATCGCCCAGCCACACCGGTTCAACCGCATCGTCCTTGCCGGGATCGGCAAGAACATCTTCGACCGCACCGACGAGGGCACCAGGGCGATCGTTGCCGGCTTGGAGCTGGTCGCCGGCGGCGGCGACCCGTCCGGTCTCGAGAACACCGTGCGGTTGTTCACCCAGTACGCCAGTCAGCCCGGCAACGACCTCGAAGCGCTCACGGCGGTCATGAAGCGACCGGAGTCCGCTGCGATCACTCCTGAGGGGTGCGCCACGGTCACCTGCCCGGTGTTGGTCGTGGTGGGCGACCGCGACTTCGTCCACCCGGGCGACGAGCTCGCTGCAGCGTTCCCGAACGGCCGATGCGAAACGCTGCGCAATGTCGATCACTTCGCCACCACCGAGTCGTTCGGGTTCTTCGACGCCGCCCTCGAGTTCCTCGACGCCATCTGATCCTCAGCGATGGCTACTGACGATCTGGTCACCACCGACGTCGGACGCGCAGCGGAGGTCATCGTGGCCGGTGGTCTGGTGGCGATCCCGACCGAGACGGTGTACGGCTTGGCGGCAGACGCGACGAATCCCGCCGCAGTGGCGCGGATCTTCGACGTGAAGGGACGTCCTGCAGATCACCCGCTGATCGTGCATCTGCACTCGATCGACCAGCTTCCGGACTGGGCCGGCGAGGTCTCCGAAACGACGGCGACGCTCGCCGAGGCCGGGTGGCCGGGCCCACTCACGCTGATCGTGCCGAGGGCGGCCGACGTCATCGACGAGGTCACCGGTGGACGCAACACGGTCGGCCTACGGGTCCCGGCACACCCGATTGCCCGGCAACTGCTCGAACGCTGCGGTGTGGGCCTGGCAGCCCCATCAGCGAACCGGTTCGGCGCGGTGAGCCCCACCACCGCCGACCACGTCCTGAGCGACCTCGGAGGACGCCTCGACCCCCGGCGCGACGTCATCCTCGACGGAGGGGCGTGCCCGATCGGCGTCGAGAGCACGATCATCGACTGCGCGAGCTCGCCGCCACAACTGCTCCGCGCCGGGGGGATTCCGGTGGAGGACGTGGAACGACTCCTCTTCGGGGTCGTAGCCGGCGCCTCGGGCCCCAGTCGGGCAAGTGGGATGCTCGCCTCGCACTACGCGCCGCGATGTGCCGTCCGGGTCGTGGACTCCGCCGACGATGCCGCGGCGCTCCGCGCCGGCACGATCGGGGCCGAGGTGCTCGACCTGACCGACGACCTCGTGACCTACGCCAGGGAGCTCTATGCGATCCTGCGAGACGCCGACGATCGGGGTGTCACCACGCTCATCGCCGTCCTGCCACCAGCGCACGGCCTCGGCCATGCCATCCGGGATCGCCTCACCAAAGCTGCCGCCCCACGTCCCGTGTGACGTTCGGTGTCAGACACCACACGTCACATGTCGGGCCAGTCGACGGTGTTGAGGTTGCTGACCCACGCGTCGCGCACGGTGAGCACATCGGGGGCCGGTGCGCCGTCGATGCCGCCGACGGTGAGGCTGACCGTCGACGCACCGGCATCGGGTACGACGTCCAGGCGGCACCAGCAGTCCAGCGGCTCGGTCAGGTAGGTCTCGAGCCGGTAGGGCGGGTCGTCGTCCAGCACTTCACCGAGCCACGACGCCACCACCAGCATCGCTTCGAACGTCTCGACGGGGAGCGCCTCGACGGTGAACGACGGCACGTCGCTCGAGTAGCCCGAGACCTCGCCGTCCTGAGGTGTGCGAGCTTGGGCATCGTGGCGTTCGCTCGGGCGATCACCCGCCGATTGCGGTTGCGTTTCGACAGAGAGGAGCGCTGCGTCGGCCGCCTCGTTGACCGTCTGCATGTACTCGGCGTCGCCGCCGCGGTCGGGATGATGCGCCTTGGCCAGTCGGCGCCGAGCGGAGCGGATGTCGTCAGGGGTCGCCCCGGCCTCGAGGCCCAGCTCGGCGAGCGGGTCGGGCGCGGACATCAGCTGCTGGCGTCGCGCAGCTCGGCGTAGCGGGCCCGGAGATCGCCGGAGTCGACCGGCTCGATGTTGGCGCCGCTGCCGGCATCGAGGCCCCAGCGCCGCTGCACGGCGGCATGGTCGTCGCCACCTGCGACGGCAGCTGCTTGGACCGCAGCGCCGGCAGCGACCGCCTGGTCGACGCCGGCCAACGTCAGTGGTTCGTCGAGCAGGCCGGCGATCACCGACCGAAGTGCCGACGATCGTGCTCCGCCGCCGGTCAACACCACTCGACCTGTCACCGGGGCGAAGTCCCGTAGCGCATCCAGCGCATCGAGCATCCCGCAGGCCACGCCGTTGACCGCGGCGAGCGCGAGCTGCTCGCGGGTCACATCGCTGCGCAGGCCGCCGAGCAGTCCGGTGGCGTCTGGCCGGTTCGGGGTTCGTTCGCCGTCGAAGTACGGCAGGAGCACCGGCAGATTCGACTGGCCGACCGCGGCGAGCGCCAGCCGGTCGAATTCGTCGTGGTCGACCCCGAGCAGCCGAGCGATCGCGTCGAGCACCTTGGCGGCGTTGGAAGTACACACCAACGGCAAGAACCGCCCAGTCGCATCCGCGAAACCGGCGACAGCGCCGGAGGGATCGGCGGTCGGTGCATCGGACACTGCGAAGGCAGTGCCCGAGGTACCGATCGACAACGCTGCGTCGCCGGGTGCGAGCCCGAGGCCCAGTGCGGCCGCCATGTTGTCACCGGTACCTGCTGCAACGGTGACGCCGTTCCACTCGCCGGCAACATCGAGTGGTGCGAGCACCGTCGGCACCCTGTCGGTCCAGTCGCGATCGCCGTCGATCACCGCGAGCAGGTCCCACCGGTACTCCCCCGTCGCCGGCGACCAGTATCCGGTACCCGATGCATCGCCTCGATCGGTGGTGTACTCCCCCGTCATCCGGTGCGTGACGTAGTCGTGTGGCAACAGCACACGAGCCATCGACTCCCATGCGTCGGGGTTCGTTCGGTGCAGCCAGGACAGCTTCGTCACGGTGAATGCTGCCACCGGGACGCTGCCGACAGCTGCGGCCCACGCGTCGGTCCCGTCGTCGATCCGGTTGCCATCGGCATCTCGGCCCGCCACCTGGCCGAGGAGCCAACCGGCGTCGGGGGCCGACTCGGTGTCGTTCCACAACTTGGCCGGGTGCACGGGTTGGTCGCGAGCATCCAATGCCACCATGCCGTGCTGTTGCCCGGCAACACTGATGGCAGACACCTCCGCTGCTCCACCCGGCACCGACTCGACCGCGTGACCCCACGCAGTCTGAAGTGCCTCCCACCACGAGGCGGGATCCTGTTCGCTGATCGGCGGGGTGACCGCAGCGTGCGGTGCCGAACCTGCACCGACGACATGACCACTGGCGAGATCGCGGATCTCGACCTTGGTGGACTGGGTGGAGGAATCGACACCGGCAACGAAGGGCACGGCGCCGACGCTACTGCTGGTGGCCGCCGGTGTCGTCTCCGACCCAGCTCGGGGCCTGGCCCCATCGATCATCGAACGCAACCTCGTCCACGGGTTTGCGCTTCACCGGACCGTGCCTGCCCTCCGGCACGCCGAGCGTGATGCACGCCGAGAGCGCCACGTGTTCGGGGATGTCGAGCACCTGGCGGAGTTCGGCCTCGACGCCGAGGTGCCACATGGTGAGTGCGCCGCCATACCCGAGTGCTCGTGCTGCGAGCAGCAGGTTCTGGCAAGCCGGATAGACCGAGGCGCCTTCGTACGGCGACGGGCTGCGGTACCGGTCGAGGCAGACGAGGACCACCACCGGTGTCTGCTCGAAACGGTCGACGTATCGCTGCATCGAATCGGCGAAGCGAGACGGGCGATATCCGTCGTGCTCGGCGCTTCGCATTCCAGCCCGCGCGGAATGCGTTGCCGAGGAGCGACTTGGCCTCGGTGGCGTTCGGGCCGTCTCGAAGCACGAGGAACCGAAACGGTTGACGATTCGAGCCCGACGGAGCGCGACCTGCATGCCACAAGATGGCCGCCAGGTCGTCGTCGGGAATGGCTTCGTCGGTGTAGCGACGGATCGCACGGGTGGTCGCCAGCCCCTCGAGCAGCCCGATCGGCTGGACGCGCTCAGCACCGGGCGTCGGAGACGATGGACTCACCGACCGTGGAACTCGGGGTCTCGCTTCTCCATGAACGCAGCAACGCCTTCGGAGAAGTCCTGGGTGCGCAGCAGCGGCAGCAGCTGCAGGAAGACGTGATGGACGTTCTGCTCGAAGGTCTCGGTTTCGGCGGCACGCATCATGCGCTTGATCGCACGGACCGCCAACGGCGCGTTGGAGGCGATCTCGTTGGCCAGTGCGGTGGTCCGCTCGGCGAACTCATCGGCTGCGAACACATGATTGACCAGGCCGAGCTCGAGTGCCTCGTTGGCGGTGAGCGTTCGGCCGGTGAAGGCGATCTCGGCGGCCTTGGCGTAGCCGACCATGCGAGGCAACAGCCAGGTTCCACCGCTCTCGGGCACGATCCCCCGTTTGGCGAAGCCAGGGTTGAGTTTGGCGGTGTCCACTGCAATGCGGATGTCACACCCGAGGGCGAGATCGAGGCCGTAGCCGGCCGACCCTCCATTGAGGGCACAGACCGTCGGCGTGTCGAGGTTGTGCAGTACCACGGGCGGTGCGCTGCGGAGGTCGAACTCGCCACCGAACGTCGCGTCGCCGCCACCGAGGTTTCCGAGCCCACCCTTCGGGCCGGCCATCTGCGCCTGCAAGTCGAGGCCCGCACAGAACGCACGTCCCTCGCCGGTGAGCACGATGCATCGCACCTCGGCGTCATGATCGGCACGGAGCAGCAGCTCGCTGATCTGCGACAGCATCGGC
This sequence comes from Ilumatobacteraceae bacterium, assembly GCA_963716095.1. Classification (GTDB taxonomy): domain Bacteria; phylum Actinomycetota; class Acidimicrobiia; order Acidimicrobiales; family Ilumatobacteraceae; genus Sva-07. The sequence continues at coordinate 159,625 of CAVQSV010000011.1, forward strand.
CCGGAAATCGTGTTCATCCGGTCCGGGGCGTTCAAGGTGAGCGTCGCGACATGGTCGACGACGTCGTAGCGGACCTCGGTGTCGGGGTCGGCGGGGCCATCAGCGCTGGAGGATTCGTTCACGCTGCGGAAACGTAGTGCCTCGCATTCACCCTGCACGATGCGTACAATTGCGGGACCTTGAAATACGGGCAATCCCGCCCGTATCCGAACAAGGGGGAGAAACCACAACATGCGAACATCACGCGCAAAACGCGTCGGTGCGCTCCTCGTTGGGCTGACGCTCGTTGCTGCAGCATGCGGCAGCGATGACGACAGCTCCGACGAAGGCGCCGCGACCACCGACGCAACCGAGACCACCGACGCAACCGAGACCACCGATGGCAGCAGCGACGGCGGCGAGCTCGACGGCAGCTGCGAAACCGACGGCGTGCTCACGGTCGGCACCATCTTGCCGGTCACCGGCGACCTGTCGTTCCTCGGCCCGCCCGAGATCGCCGGTGCCGACCTGGCTGTCCAGGACATCAATGCTGCAGGTGGCGTGCTCGGCGCCGACGTCGTCCTCGAACAGGGCGATTCCGGCGACACCACGACCGACACTGCGAACCTCGAAGTCGACCGTCTGCTCGCAGCCGGTTCCGACGTCGTCGTCGGCGCAGCCTCATCGGCTGTCTCGAAGACCGTGATCGACAAGATCACCGGTTCGTGCGTCATCCAGTTCAGCCCGGCCAACACCTCGCCGGACTTCACGACCTACGAGGACAACGGCCTGTACTTCCGTACCGCACCGTCCGACCTGCTCCAGGGTCGGGTCCTCGCGAACCTCGTGCTCGAAGACGGCGCTGAGACCGCGTCGGTCCTCTACCGCCAGGAGAGCTACGGCGTGGGCCTCGCCGAGGCATTCCAGGACAACTTCACGAGCAGTGGTGGCACCATCGACGAGTTCCTCGCCTATGCGGTGGACACCGAGAGCTTCGACGCCGAAATCGACTCCCTCGTCGAAGCCGGTTCCGATGCGATCGTCGTCATCGGCTTCGCCGAGAGCGCCAGCATTCTCACCACGATGAACGAGCGCGGCATCGGCCCGGCGGACCTTCCGGTCTACGGCGTCGACGGCAACCTCGGCGTCGAGAGTGAGATGTCGGATCCCTCGATCCTCGAAGGGATGAAGTTCACCACCCCGTCGGTCGACCTCGCGTCGATCTCCGACTTCACCGACCGCCTCGACGCGGAAGGTGACATGGGCGGCGTGTACGCCTACGGCGCGGAGACCTACGACTCGATCATCATCACGGCGCTCGCTGCGGCGGTTGCCGGCTCCGACGATCCCTCGGCCATCGCGGCAGAGATCAACGGCGTGACCGCTGATGGCGAGAAGTGCCTGACCTACGAGGAGTGCATCGCGCTCGTCGACGCCGGCACCGACATCGACTACGACGGCCTCGGTGGCCCGTACGAATTCGTCGAGGCAGGCGAGCCCGCAGCTGCGAGCTTCCGTATCGCCCTCTACGGACCGGACGGCCCGCTGGAAGGCGCTGACGTCTACGTCTTCGCCAGCTGAACACCTGAACACCTGAACACCAGCAAGGAGCCCGCCACGAATGTGGCGGGCTCCTTCGCGTGGTGGCGTTCTGGCCGGCGGGGCGACAGCGCCGATCACCCGGCGCGGATGGCTCGCTCCGTGCTGCTGGCGCAGGCGTTGCGGTGTGTCAGTCGCCCTGGGCGAGGGTGCCGAGGTACAACTCGATCACCTTCGGGTCGTTCAGCAGGTTGGGACCCGTGTCCGTGTAGGCGTTCGTCCCCTGATCGAGCACGTAGCCGCGGTGGCAGATCTGCAGGCAGCGGCGAGCGTTCTGCTCGACCATGACCACCGAGACGCCCGACTTGTTGATCTCGCGTGTGCGCATGAACACCTGGTCCTGCAGCACGGGTGAGAGACCAGCTGACGGCTCGTCGAGCAGGATCACGGACGGCTTCATCATCAGCGCCCGACCCATCGCCAGCATCTGGCGCTCACCACCCGACAGCGATCCGGCGCGCTGGCTCAACCGTTCGCCGATCCGAGGGAACAGCTCGACGACGTAGTCGATTCGTTCTTTGACCTGCTTCGGCCGGAGGAACGCGCCCATCTCGAGGTTCTCCTCGATCGTCAGCGAGGGAAAGACGTTGTCTCGCTGCGGCACGTAGCCGATGCCCCGCTCGACGAGTTCGTGAGCAGATGCACCCGAGATGTCATCGCCCCGATAGAGCACGGCGCCCTCCCGGACCGACAGCAATCCGAACAGCGCCTTCAACAGCGTGGACTTGCCGGCACCGTTTGGTCCGATGATGCCGAGCAGCTCACCTTCGCGCAGCTCGAGGGAACAGCCGTTGAGGATGTCCACTCCAGGCACGTAGCCGGCGCGAACGTTGTCGACGTGCACGAGGAAGTCGTCGCTCATGACGGCCTCCCACCGAATTGTTCCGCCTCGGCTGCAACCTCGACTTGGATGTCCTCGAAGACGTCGCCGTCAGCGTGGGCGCCGAGATAGGCGTCGATGACTTCCTGATTCGCTCCGATGTCGTGAGGCGTACCCTCGGCAATGATGGCGCCTTCGGCCATCACGACGACCCAGTCCGAGATGTCACGAACGACGTCCATGTCGTGCTCGACGAAGATCACCGTTCGGCCCTCGGCTCGCAACCCCTTGACGTGTCCGAGCAGCGACTGGGTCAGCGCCGGGTTGACGCCGGCCATGGGCTCGTCGAGCATCACCAGTTTCGGCTCCGTCATCAAGGCGCGGGCCATCTCCACCAGTTTGCGCTGTCCGCCCGACATCGTGCCGGCGAACTCGTCTCGCATGTGGGTCAGGTTGAAGCGGTCGAGCAGGGCATCGGCCCGAACTTCGATCTCGGCCTCCTGACCACCCCAGATCGGAAGCAGCGCCTTCCAGAAGCCTTCGCCGACCTGATCGGTGGCGCCGAGCTTCATGTTGTCGATCACGGTCATCCGCGAGAGCGCTTTGGTGAGCTGGAACGTGCGCACCATCCCCTCGGTTGCAAGCTTGTGGGATGCCGTTCCCGTGATGTCGACCCCGTCGAACTGGATTCTCCCGGCGTCCTGCTTGTCGAAGCTCGTGAGCAGGTTGAAGAAGGTCGTCTTGCCGGCACCGTTCGGGCCGATCAGCGCAGTGATCGCGCCGCGCTGGATCTCGAGGTGGTCGACGCTCACTGCGGTGAGGCCACCGAAACGCCGCACGACCTCATCAGCGATCAGGATCGGATCGGGCTTGGAGGATCCCGGAACGGGCACCACGTCATCGAAGACCCCGGCCACGGGATTGTGGATCGATTCGTCAGCGGTCATCGAGCGCCATCTCCTCTCGGGAACCGAAGATGCCTTGGGGTCGATACCGGGCGAGCAGCAACAGTCCGAGTCCCACCAGGATGAAGCGAAGCTGACTGATGTTGAAGTCGTTGAGCTTGATCGTGTCTTCCAAGGTGTCGGCGGGGCCGTCGGGAAGTTGACGCAGCACGTTCTCGAGGAACGAGATCAGCGTCCAGTAGATCATCGAACCAACAATCGGCGACCAGGTCCGACCTGGGCCGCCGAGGATCAGGATGGCCCAGATCGTGAACGTGATCACGGGGTTGAAGGTGTCCGGTTGGATCGAACCCTTCTGGATCACCTGCAGCATGCCGGCCATTCCACCGATGACTCCGCCCAGCATCAACGCCTGCAGCTTGTACATGTAGGCGTTCTTGCCGAGTGCACGGGCGGCATCTTCGTCTTCGCGGATCGCCTTCAGCGCTCGACCCCACGGTGATCCCATCAACCGCTTGACCAGCAGGACGATCACGATCAGCAACACCCAACCGACGGTGAGCACCCAGAGGTCGCGTCCGAGATAGGAGAACGGACCCAAGTCGTACCGCTGGCCCGGGTTGAACGGGTTCAGTGCGACGTCGTAGAACGGGTCGGCGAACCCGCCGATGCCTTCCGATCCTCCCGTGATGTCCTTCATCTGACGCCATCTGACGAACAATCTGATCGTTTCGGACGCTGCGATCGTCACGATCGCGAGATAGTCGGCGCGTAGTCGCAGCGTTGGAACACCGAGGATCAGCGCCAACACCATCGAATAGATCACGCCGAACAGCAATCCAACGGCGAAGCTCCACTGGAAGTAGCTGATGCTGACGCCCAGACCGTAGGCCCCGGCGGCCATGAAACCGACTTGACCGAAGTTCAGCAAGCCGGCATAGCCGAACTGCACGTTGAGCCCGACGGCAGCCATGGCGAACACCATGACCTCCACCCCGAACATCGTCGAGAAGGTCCGCTCGAGGATGAATCCCCAATCCATCAGCCGATCCTCTCAGCTCGCCCGAGAATGCCCTGGGGTCGGAACATCAGGATCAGCGCCATCATGAGCAGGGCAACCATGTTCTTGACCTCGGCGTCGATGAACAGCGTCGACAGGTTGATCGTCAATCCGACGATCAACGCGCCCACCAGAGCGCCATACGGTCTGCCGAGTCCGCCGAGGGTGACCGAGGCGAAGATGAGCAACAGGATGCGAAAGCCGAAGTCCCACTTGACCTGGTCGAGACCGAAGAACACACCGCTCAACGCTGCGAGCGCCGCACCGGACATCCACACGAGCGAGATGACCCGCTCGACGTCGATGCCGGTCGACTCGGCGAGGTCACGGTTGTCCGACACCGCCCGCATCGCCTTGCCCATCCGTGTGAGCTCGAGATAGCTCGCCACTCCGATGAGGATCAAGATCGACAGCCCCATCGCGATGAGGTCCTTCGGCGTCAGCTCGATGGGACCGAGTGAGATTGCGCGCTGTGCAGCAAAGTCGCCGAAGCTTCGGGGTGCGCCGCGGAACAGGTACACGAACAGGTACCGGAGCACGATCGACAAGCCGATGGTCATCACCATCTGGGCAATGAGGCTCACGCCTGCTCGTCGCGCACCGCGGAAGATGAACCGGTTGAGGAACCAGCCGAGCGCCGCGCCGGCCAACATGCCGAGCACCGCGGCAAGAACAAGGTTGACTCCGCCTCCGAACGGCGGCGGCAGCGGTGCCAGGAATCCGATCACTCCTGCGAGCCCGTAGAAGTTGAAGAAGTACGTGGCCAGCATGCCCCACGTGACGAGTTCGGCGTGCGCGAAGTTGACCAGACCGGTCGTTCCGAAGATGAGCGTCAGTCCGATCGCAGCCATGGCCAGGTACAACCCCTGCTTCAGACCCTCAGCAGTGAGCTGCGCGACACGTCGGAACGAGATGGCCCCGGCAGTTGACTCCTCGGCCTCACCGAAGACGAGCGGAAACAGAATCCGGCGGTCGCGGTCGTTGACGGTGGCAGTCAGCGGGTTGGCATCGGGGTTTCGGAGGTTGACGCCGTCGGGCAGCGTCTCGATGACCAGCGTGACCGGGTAGTCGCCGGCCGACGGAACCAGAATTCGGAACTCGCCGTTCTCGTCCGAGTCTGCAGTGCCGGCTCCTTCGGCCTCGATGGTCACGCCGACCGCAGCGATGTCGTCGCCCGTGTCGGGATCTTCGTAGGTCAATTGTCCGAAGAGCGCGACCCCTGCGCTGTTGCCGTCGTCGTCCTGGGCGGACGCCGGCGATGCGGCGAGCGCGCCGAACAGCGTTGCCAGGAGTCCGAGGAGGACCGAGTATCGCCAGCGGGTGCCCGAGTGCATCGGGGCGCCACATTAGGCGCCAGGCACCGGCGAAGGTGTAATCGCAGGTTCAGATCGTGTTTCAGCAGCGTGAATGTGGTGCACCCGAACCCCGAGCGGTTCGACAGCCGCCTGGATGAGCTGCACGGTCACGACCCACAGTGCGGTTGCGCCTGCGACGTGTGCAGCGACCAGCACCGCAGGGATGTCGTTGAAGTACTGGAGGTATCCGATACCGCCCTGCACCACCGCGATGAACATCCACGTCGACACGTTGCGCGAGAGCCGGTCGAACAAGGCTGCATCTCGTCGCAGTGCAACCACGAGCACGAGGAACGCTGCGACCGCCACCCAGACGGTGACGCTGTGGATCTCGGCAACCGTCGAGATGTCGAAGCCGTACCGACGTGCGGTCTCGTCGCCTGCGTGCGGTCCAGCGCCCGTCACCACCGTGCCCGTGGCGAGCGCTGCGGCCATCAGCACCCCGAGCAGGACGAACAGCCCGGCGAGCTGCGGGGTGACGCCGACGGAGCTGGCCGGCAGTACCGGTTCGGGCCGAGCACGATGGATCGCCCACAGACCGAATCCGATCGACACCATCGCCAGCAGGAAGTGCGACTGCACCAGAAAGGGGTGCAGGTCGCCGCGTACGGCGATTCCGCCGACGACGCCGTTGCCGAGGATCGAAACGAGCACCACGATCGACGGGACCTTCAGGCCTCGACGGACCGGCCTGACCCGGAAGGCACCGATCGCCATGAGCAGCGTCGGGATCCCGACGAGGCCGCTGACGAGCCGATTGATCTGCTCGATCGCAGCGTGGCCGCTGGACACATCGATGAAGCGCTCGTTGTTGCAGTTGGGCCAGTCGTCGCAGCCGAGGCCACTGCCGGTGAGACGAACGACGGCGCCGGCGATCGTGAGGAAGCACACGCCGGCCACCGTGACGATCGCGATCTGCCGGTAACGGCGGAGCGACATCGTGAATCGTGAGCGGTCCTCGCTGTCGGGGTCCATCGTCAACACAGGATATGGCTAGCGTCAGCTCTGTGCTGAGTTCGTTCGACGACTTTCCGATCCATCAGACCTCGCGTCCGGTCAACCAGACGGCCTCCAGCGACATCAACCACTACGACCGCTACTTCTTCAACGGCTACACGAAGGACACCCGACTGTTCTTCGCAACGGCGATGGGGCTCTACCCCAATCGGCATGTGGTCGATGCGTCGTTCAGCGTGGTCGCCGACGGCGGCACCCCTGCCGCCCGCCAGATCAGCGTGCATGCCTCGGGCCGGGCGCCGTCCGACCGCGCCGACGCCAACGAGGTCGGCCCGGTCAAGGTCGAGGTGCTCGAGCCGCTCAACGCGCTCCGGGTCACCGTCGACGCTCCGGAACAGGGGCTGCGGGCCGATCTCACGTTCGTTCGCAGGTCGGCGCCGATCGAGGAACCACACTTCTTTCAGCAGATCGGCCTGCGTGTGACATTCGACTACACACGCCTGACCCAGTTCGGTGGCTGGGAGGGTTGGATCGAGATCGACGGAGTCCTCCACGATCTCGCACCGGGCGAGACACTGGGGTGCCGTGACCGATCGTGGGGAATCCGGAGCGTCGGGGAGCGTGCGCCGACCGGCGCTCCGGTCGCCGACCCACAGTTCTTCTGGCTCTGGGCGCCCCTCAACTTCGACACGTTCTCGACTCATTTCGACGTCAACGAACTGTTCGACGGGAGGCGTTGGCACGAGACCGGCTTCGTCGCCCCGGTCGCGGGCCCCGACGGCGCAGCTCCACCCGAAGCGATGCGTTCGGTCGACTACGAGATCGCTTGGCGTGCCGGCACTCGAACTGCGGAGTGGTTCGAGGTCACGCTGACCCCGTGGACCGGCGAACCGACAGTGATCCGCGTCGAGCCGCTCTTCGAGTTCCAGATGGCCGGCCTCGGCTATCTCCACCCGGAATGGAGCCACGGCGTCTGGAAGGGCGAGATGGAGGTCGGTGGGGAACGGTGGGACCTTCCGGTCGACAACCCGACCAGCCCCGATCGACTGCACGTACAGGCAATCGTGCGGGCGACCACCACTGGTGGGCTCGGCGAGCACGAGGGCATCGGCATCCTCGAGCAGTTGGCGATCGGCCGTCATGACCCGACCGGACTCAGCGGCCTCTTCGACGGCTGGAGCGGCTGACGACCGATGAGTTTCCGCGACGGCGGGTCGCGCCGAAACTCATCGCTGCAAGGTCAGGTGTGCCTCACGGTCATGCCGCCGTCGACGGGAATGGTGGCGCCGTTGACGAAGCTCGCGGCCGGCAGGCACAGGCTGAGCGTCATGTGGGCCACCTCCTCGGGCAGCCCGTAGCGGCGCAGGGGGACTCGACGGCGTGCGTAGGTCGCCTTCGCATCGTCGGGAATCGCCTCGGTCATCCCGGTGTCGATCGGGCCTGGGCAGATGCAGTTGACCGTCACCCCGTGCCGCCCGAGCTCGACCGCCAGGCTGCGAGTCAGCCCGGTGACACCGGCCTTCGATGCGGCGTACGCCGCGAGGCCGCCGGTTGCCACGATCGATTCGGTCGAGGCGATGTTGACGACGCGTCCCGCGCCTGAGTGCACGAGGTGCGCCAGCGCGAGCCGAGCCAGCCGGGCCTGGGCGGTGAGGTTGATGTCGAGCGTGCGAGCCCAGTTCTCCTCGAACTCCGCCTCGTCCTGGAACGCGGAGGTGATCAGTGAGACCCCGGCGTTGTTGACCACGATGTCGAGTCGTCCACCCCAGGCGACGGTTCGCTCGACCATCGAACGCAACTGCGCGTGGTCTGCGACGTCACACACCGCCCCGATGGCACGTTCAGGTCCATGCACCTCGTTGATGCGGTCGACGACCGCAGCCACCCGGTCGGCTCCGAGGTCGGCGACGACCACTCGAGCCCCTTCGTCGGCGAACAGCATCGCGGTCGCACGGCCCATGCCGCTCGCGGCACCGGTGACGATCGCCACCGACCCCTCGATCGACCGCGACAACGAGGTCAGACGCGCAGTATCAGGCACGGACACGTGGGCGTCAGGCCGACCAGCGCTGCATGCCACCCATGCCGTACTGCTTCACCACGAGTGCCCGATCGACCGTGATCGCGATGAACCCGGTACCGGGAGAGTTCTCGGGACCGCCGGGAGCGAACGCGTTGAGGTCGTAGTCGAACACGCCGTCCCAGAGGCGCCGTTTCGTGTCGATGTCGTCGAGGACTTCGGCGGTGCCCCAGATCTCGACACCATCGCCGTTCTCGGTGACCTGCCAGTGCATCGCGACGTTCGGGTTGTCCGCGATGTTGCGCGCCTTGACCGAATCGGTTCCACCCATGAGCCAGCAGATGTCGCCCTCCCAGCAGGGGTGGACCGGCACGACGTCGGGTGCACCGTCGGCACCGACGGTTGCGAGGTGAGCCCATGGGCTCAGTCCGGATGCGAACGCCTTCACTCCATCGAGGTCGATCTGGTCACTTGCCGGCGCGTCGCTCATGGTCGCACCGTACTCAGCGGCGCACCTCGTAGAACGAGTTGACCGAGTGCTCGACGTCGAGCGTTCGGAACGTGTGGAGCCCTGCGGTGGCTGCCATCTCACGAGCCTTCGACTCGGGGAGGCCGAGCGTCCCGAGTCCGGCGCCGCCGGGCTCAGACAGTGCCGACGACATGCACGACAACACGCTGATGCCGTACATCAGCGACGCCATCGGGTTCTTCTCGACGTTCTCGGCGAACGTCTCTCGCCCCTTGATGTCGACCAGGAGCCAGGTGCCGTCAGGCGCCATGGCCTCGGAGATCGCGCCGATCATCTCCTGCGGGTGGGTCATGTCGTGGATGCAATCGAACGTCGTGACGAGGTCGATCGTGCCGTCAGCGGGCAGTGGCTCGTCACGTGGGTCGACGAAGCGCACGTTGTCGGCTCCCTCTTCCTGACGTCGGTGCTCGGCGCGATCGAGCGCGTAGCGAGAGATGTCGTAGCCGACGAACGTGCTGTTCGGGAACCGATCGGCCATCAGCAGCACCGCTCCCCCGGCTCCGCAGCCGATGTCCGCGACGGTGATTCCCGTCTCGAGGCGCTCGACGACCCCGTCCAACGCAGGCAACACGGTGGGAATCAGGTGATGACGGTTCCACGGTTCGAAACTGCGCTCGATGCCGACCGCCCCTTCCGGTCCGTGGCTGTCGTAGTCGTGACCCACCCCGGTCTGGAAGCTCTCGGGCATCGATTCGAGCGCGGCCATCGTCTGCGGGAATCGGTGGAACATCCCCATCCCGAAGGCTGGATGATCCGGTGAAGCGAGCACCGCCGTTGCCTCCGGCGTCAGCCAGAACGTCTCCGAACCCGGCGTGGCCACGTCGGTGTCGACGGCGATCAGTTTCGCTGCTGCCTGGTTGTAGGCCCACTCACGGACCCACCGTTCGTCGAGGCCGGTGCGTTCGGCCAGGTCCGTCGTGGTGACCGGTGCGTCGGCTGCTGCAAGCGCGTTGAACAGGCCCAGCTTGTCGCCGAGGTGGATCATCCCAGCGGTCACCGCTCCGTTGAGCTGGGTGAACACCGAGAACGAGTAGAACTTCAGTCGGTCGGGATCAGGTGCGTCGGCCATGTCGCCGACGGTAGATCCTGAGAGCGTGTCACTCCGCAGCGGATGGGCGGCGGGTCAGCGAGTTCGCTCGCCGCGGTCGAGGTGTTCGAGATCGCTCAGCTTCGTGAGCGAGAAGGTGTATCCGTCCTCGAGGGGCAGCGCTTCGACGCGGCTCACCGAGGTGTGACCGAGCACGAAGCGGTCCCACTCCCACGGGGTCGGATCCAATCCGAGCAGGTGTCCGATCGTGACCGAGTTGGTTCCGGCGTGCGCGACGAGCGCAATCCGGGCGCCGGGCTCGGCGATCTGCCACACCGGAAGTTCGGTGTCGGAGCGGACGACGCCCCGATCGGCGAGAAACTCCGATGCGCCGGCACGGATACGGGTGACGAAGTCACGAATCGACTCGCCGCCGTCGAGCCCGTGCCACCGATCCTCGGCGGGCCGCCCCTTCAGCTCGGCGTAGGCGTCAGCCGCCTTCTGGGCGGGACTGCCGTGCCACATCGGATCGCGGATCTCTTCGAGCCACGGATCGATCACCTCGCCCACGTCGTACACATCGAGCAGCGGCGCCGCGGTCTGGCGCGCCCGCGTCAGCGGCGACACCAAGACCTCGTCGAACTGCTCGTCGCGCAGCCACGAGGCAAGACGCTCGGCCTGGCGGTGGCCTCGATCGGTGAGCGGAGGGTCGACGACCGCCAGGCCGTCTCGCACCCATTCGGGTTCACCATGACGGATCAACACGATCTCCATGGGCGACGACTGTACGGGCAGGAGGCGCCGGTAGCTTGCCCGGCAGTGGCGAACGACAGCGGAGTCCAGCCCGGCTGGTACGCCGATCCGATGGGGCGATTCGAGCTCCGCTATTTCAATGGCGCTGCGTGGACCGCTGACGTGTCGGCGAGCGGCACCCGGTTCGTCGATCCGCTTGGCCTCGAAGTCGCCCCGGGCGATGGCGACGGCACCACGACCGGGAGAGCGAATGGTCTGGCGAGCGCCGCCATGGTGCTCGGCATCCTTGGCGTCGCCACGGCCTGGATGCCGTTCATCGTGGTCTTCGGAGCGATCGCCGCGATCCTCGCAGTGGCCTTCGGCCTGGTCGGACTCCGCAGGTCGCAGGCATCCGGCGTCGGGCGCAACCGCGCGATCGTCGGCCTCGCCACCGGCGCGAGCGGGCTGATCGCCGGCGTACTCGGGGTGGTACTCACCGTGATCGTCGTGGGCGTCTACGACGACTACTTGAATCCTGCGCCCCACGAGGTGACCATCACGTCGTGCACGGTGGCCGGTTCACGGGCCACTGCGACGGGCACCGTGACGAACCTGGGCGACAGCACTGCGGATTTCTCGATCGTCGTCGACTTCGTCCGCCGCGGCACCGACAACGTCGACCGACAGGGTCGCACCGATGTCGACGAGGTCGCAGCCGGGGACAGCATCGAGTTCACAGTCGAGCGCCAGGTGTCGCTCGACGATGTGGACTGCATCGTGAACGACGTCAACGGCCCACTCCCCTTCGGCCTCGCGCTCGACTGACGTTCGGTGCCGCTCACACGGTCGTGGCGGAGACCCAGGCGTCGTAGAGCTCGCGGTAGGGGCCGGCGGTGGCGATGAGCGCGTCGTGGGGCCCGTCCTGCACCAATCGGCCGTGATCGAGCACCAGCACACGATCGGCGCGGGCAGCGGTCGACAAGCGGTGCGCGATCGCAATCGTCGTTCGCGAGGCAGCGAGCCGCTCGAGGGCACGGGCGATGCGGACCTCGGTGAGCGCGTCGACCGATGACGTCGCTTCGTCGAGGATCAAGATGTCCGGGTCGGCCAGCCCAGCGCGAAGCAGTGCAACGAGTTGTCGCTCGCCTGCCGACAGCTGATCGCCACGCTCACCGACGCTGGTGAGCAGCCCGTTCGGCAGCGACTCGACCCAGTCGCGCACTCCGAGGTCATCGACGACTCGCTCGACCTCGCGGAGCTCTGCACGCTCGTCAGCGAACGCGACGTTCGCAGCGACGGTGTCGTCGAACAGGAACGGTTCCTGCGAGACGACCACGAGACGCCGCCGCAGATCCGCCCGATCGACTTGGCGCAGTGGGATTCCACCGAGGTCGATCTCGCCGACCGTCGGATCGGCGAAGCGAGCGATCAGGCGACCGAGCGTGGTCTTGCCCGAGCCCGTCTCACCGACCATCGCCACCTGCTGTCCGGCCGGGATGGTGACGTCGATGTCCTTCAACACCGCGGTGTCCGGCTCACCGTCGTCACGGTTCCGGTAGGCAAACGTCACCTCGCGAATGTCGACCTGGAGCTGGCCAACCGGGAGCGGGATGGGGTCGTCCGGCTGCGGCGGCCCGATCGGCATGTCGAGGACCGACACCACGCGACGGAGCCCAGCCACCGCCATCTGTGTCGTGTCGATCAGCTCGGTGAACTCGGCGATCGGCTCCAGGAATCGGTACGTGAGAAACACGAACCCGACCAGCGCACCGGCCGTGAGACCGCTCTCGGGCCCACGCCAAACACCCACCGCAACCACCGCAGACACCGTGAAGGCGGAGAAGACCTCGCCCGATGGGAACAGGAACGCTCCGATCAGAGCAGCGCGGATCTGCGAGGTCGTCGTGACTTCCACCGACTCCCTCACCTGTTCGGACATCGTCTCGCCGGCTCCGTAGGCCCGCACCGTCGGACCACCCGAGACGAGCTCTGCGATCGCGCCCAGCGACTGGCCGTTGTTGTGGCGTGCCCGGTCGTATGCCACGAGCAGGCGTGATTGCACAGCACGCAGCACGAAGACCAATGGGATCGCCACGGCGAAGGCGACCAGTGCGAGCACCCAGTCGTAGGCAAGCATGACGCTGGCGACGATCACCATCAAGGTGCCGTCGACCAGCCACGCCAAGCCGCCCCACTGGAAGAATCGCGCCAGTGTTTCGATGTCGCTCGTCACACGGGCGACCAGGCCCCCACGGCGTTCGTCGTTGTGGTCGGCGAGGCTGAGCTGGTGGATGTGGCCGATCAGACGCACACGCAGATCATGCAGCGCCCGTTCGCTCCGCTCACCGAGACGCAGCGACGCCACCCGAAAGGCCCACCCCGACACGAGGACCGCGGCGACGGCGATGAGCGCCATCTGGACGATGACGTCCATGCGCACTCCGTCGTCGGTGATCCCGCGGTCGATCGCCTGCTGGATCAAGATCGGCACCACGACTCGACCACCGGCCCCGAGAGCGGCGAAGAGCCACGTGACGCCCAGCCCCTGCCGCAGTACGGGCGCAGTCTCGAGCCCTCGACCGATCGTCCGAATCGCAGAGTCCTGGCTCGGTGGCGTGAGCGTGCCCGCCTTCGACACGAGCGTCGGGTCGATGCTCACGAGCCGACCGTCCCAGCCGCCGTCGCGGCGGTGTTCGACCCGCTCTCGGTCCGGTCCGACTCGAACGCCTCGACCAGCTCCCGGTACGCGGGCGTCGCCGCGAGCAACTCGTCGTGGCTCCCGTGCGCCGCGATTTCTCCATCGGCGACGAAGACGACATCGTCTGCCAGGGCGATGGTCGAGGGCCTCGATGCGACCATCAACACCGTCGAGTCGGTCAACCGCGACCTCAACCGATTGAGGATCAGTGCCTCGGTCGATGGATCGAGCGCGGAGGTGGTGTCGTCGAGCACGAGCAGGCTCGGTCGTCGGACCAGCGCGCGCGCCAACGCGAGGCGTTGGCGTTGTCCGCCGCTCAGACTCACACCACGTTCGCCGACCACCGTGTCGAGCCGAAGCGGCAGCCGCTCCACGAATTCGGTGGCTGCGGCCTGGTCGAGGGCCTCCCACACCAGGTCGTCGTCGAACCGGGTGCCGAGTTCGATGTTGTCTCGAACGGTGCCGCTGAGCAGGAACGCCTCCTGGAACACGATCGTCCGCGCTCCTGGCTGCAGACGAACCTCACCTGCAGTTGGACCCACCAACCCGACGGCCAATTGTGCGATCGTCGATTTGCCGGACCCGGTCGGTCCGACCAGCGCGGTGACACTGCCGCGACGGACCGCCAGGTCGACATTTCGAACCGTCGGCGGGCCGTCGCCTTCGTGGGCGAACGTGACGCCATCGAGTTCGACCCCGATGCCGTCACCGGCGACCCCGAGCGCCTCGACGGGATCGGCCTCGATCGGCTCGTCGAGCACCTCCCGGATGCGCCGCCAGGCAGCCATCGAACGAGGGAGCTCGGACAGCGTGTAGCCGATCAGACGCAACGGGAAGATCAGCAGCGTGAACAAGAAGATCACGCTCGAGAGCTCGCCGATGGTCACCGCACCGGAACGCACCTGGTACGCGCCGATCACGACCAGCGCGATGTTCGTCAGCGACGGCATCACGTCGAGGAGCGCTTCGAACAAGCTGCGGAGACGGATCGCCTTGACCCGCGATCCCCTGACCCGGTCGGCGAGCCGTCCGAGGCGAGCAGTCTCGCGATCCTCGGCGCCGTAGGACTTGACCAGTTGCACGCCCTCGAAGCTCTCGTGGACCCCCGCCGAGAACTCACCGAGCTGATCCTGGGCGCGGGTGAAGTGCACCGACACCGACTTCTCGTACACGACGTTGGTGATCAACAGCAGCGGGAACACCACGACAGCGACGAGGCCGAGCGGAACGTCGATGATCAGCATCCAGATCGTCGAGGCGATCAGCATGATCACGGTGCCCGTCGCGAACGGGATCGGTGCCAGAACGCTCACCGTCGCTTCGGAGTCGACGCCGGCACGCTGCACGAGGTCGCCGTCTGGTCGCCGGTTCTGCCAGCTCGCTGGTTGCTCGACGTAGCGGCTGACGACTTGATTGGTCAGGCTCTGCGCGACCCGCCACATCGTGATCGACGCGAAACTGCGGCGGACGACGATCGCCACCGAGCGGACGACGCCGATACCGATCACCAGGCCGAGGCTGGCCAGCACCGTGCTGGTCGAAACACCGCCATCTTCGAAGCTCGGGAGGATCACGTTGTCGATCACCTGGCCGATCGCGAAGCTCGACGCCACGGTGAGCAGCGCGAACACCGCTGCACCACTGACGGCGATCGCGAACAGGCGCGGCTGCAATCTGACGAGGTCGACGACGAACCGAATGTTGCGGCGCGCCCGCCCGTGTCCGCCGAGATCGTCGGCGGGCGCGACGGTGTCGTCGGTGGTCTCATCGGCGGGCTGCACGCAACGTTTCTACCAGCCGTGAGGCGTCATATCGTGAGACATTGTGAGCATCGACACACCCGCCGTTCCGGGACCACCGAGCTATGTCCCCGGCGGACAGCCGGGCCGGTGGAGGCGTTCACCCGTCCGTCGCGTGCTGCTGTACGGCTCGATCGTTCTGCTGCTGGCGTTCTGGGTCTGGGCGCTCTTCTTCGCCCCGAAGGAAGCGGTCAACAAGATCGAGGACACGGCCTGGGCGGCGCGAGCCGAGGCGATCTGCGTCGACTACGACCTCCAACTCAGAGCACTCGAAGCCGAGGCATCTGTAGACCTCTCGGTCCGCGCTGACCTGGTCGACGAATCGACCGACCTGCTGGGCGAGATGCTCGACGAACTGTTGGCGGTCCCGCCCAGCGACGAGAAGGGGCAAGCGATCGTCCCGGACTGGGAGGCCGAGTACCGGATCCTGCTCGACGATCGATACCGGTACGCCGATCAGCTGCGTGCGGGTGAGAACGTCCCCTTCACGGAAACCGCGGTGAACGGGGTGCCGATCACCGAGCGGATCGAGAAGTTCACGCTCGACAACGAGATGCCCACGTGTGCGCCGCCCCGCGGCTCAGTGGTCTGACCCCGCAGTCTGATTCCGACCCGAGCGATCAGGCCTCGGGCGGCTGCATCGTCTTGATCACGCGGGCCGGCACACCGGCCGCAACGCTGTAGTCCGGGATGTGACCGGTGACAACGCTGTTCGCGCCGATCACGACGTGGCGGCCGACGACCGCTCCGGGCAGCACCACCGTGCCGTGTCCGAGCCACGAACCGTCGCCGATCGACACGGGTCGCTCGGGCATCACCTGCTGAGAGATCGGCAGCGCGAGGTCGCCATAGCCGTGGTTCTGGTCGGTGATGTAGACGTGATGTCCGGTCCAGACGTCGTTGCCGACCACGATCTCGAGGTGACCGACGATGCCGCTTCCCTTGCCGATCAGACAGCGGTCGCCGACAGAGATCACCGGGTTGCTCACCATTTCCTGACCCGGCACCATGCCGGCGGACAATGTGATCTGGGGACCGAACATCGTGCCGCTCCCGATCGAGATGTACCGCTCGTTGAACAGAGCATTGGCCGGGAAACAGATCACGCTGCCGGCGCCGAGGTGGCCGAAGCGTTTGCCCCGCCGCGTGTCGGGGCCGATCGCCCCGAGCTCCACAGCTGCTTCCCACGCCCGGATCACACCCTCACCTGCCGCTCGTTTGGCGCCGGTGCGCACACGCTGCAACCAGCTGTCGTCGAGTGGTGGTCGTTCGAGCACGACTGCAGACGCTAGTTCGCCAGCGGGGTCGGCAGCGATGAACGAACTCGCTGCCTCATCCGCTCATCGTCGGTGACCGATCGTTCGTACAGTGGGCTGATGGCTCCACGCTCAGACGGCCCGGCTTCTCGCGACGGCACCTCGACGCCGGTGGGTTCGATTGCCGACGTGACCGGCGTTCGTGTCGGCCACCACCAGCGCGCGCGGGCGTGGGTGGCAGACCGGCACGACCGTGGTGTTCGTCCCGGGTGGTGCCACCCCGGGCGTGTCGGTCCGGGGCGGCGGTCCGGGCACTCGCGAGACAGATGCCCTCGCGCCCCACAATTTGATCCAGGAGATCCACGCGGTCTGCCTCACCGGTGGCAGTGCGTTCGGGCTTGCGGCTGCCGGCGGCGTGGTCGACTGGCTCGAGGAGCATTCGCTGGGCTTCCCAGTCGGTCCGGCCGATGAGCCTCAGGGCGTCGTTCCGGTCGTCCCGGCAGCGGTGATCTTCGACCTCGGTCGTGCCGGTCACTTCGATCGTCGTCCGGACGCTGAGTTCGGTCGTCGAGCGATCGCCTCAGCTCGAGTTCGCCAGCGTTCGTGGGGCTCGGTCGGCGCAGGAACGGGCGCCCGAGCCGGAGGGCTGCAGGGCGGTGTCGGAACCGCAAGCACCACGGTCGTCATCTCTGACGCCATGTCATCGACCCCGCTGGCCGTGCAGGTCGGAGCGGTCGCTGTCGTCAATTCGAACGGGAGCGTGATCGACCCCGCCACCGCGCTGCCCTGGGAGTCATCGCGGTTCGACCTCCGCAGACCGACCACCGCTGATCGCCGGAGGCTCGTCGCCCAGCTGGGCGGTCAAGCGGCCAGCTTGAACACCACGATCGGGGTCGTTGCGACCTCGGCGGCACTCTCGAAAGCCGAGACGTCGAAGATGGCCGACGTCGCCCACGACGGACTGGCCCGCGCGATTCGGCCGGCGCACTCGGTCTTCGATGGTGACACGATCTTCGGCCTCGCCACCGGCGAGCACGATCTTGGTGCCCTCCCTGCTGCGATGCGATCGACACCGTCGCGCCAGAGCACGCTCAACTTGATCCTGCACGCTGCAGCGACGACCTTCGCCGATGCCTGCACGCATGCAGCGCTGGCGGCAACCACGCTCGGCGAAGCGCCGTCGTACACCGAGGTGTGTCCGTCGGCGACAGGGCGCCCCCGGGGTGGGCGAACCTCCAGGCACTAGCGTTCACTCCGTGGCCATCGCCATCGACTCCCCGGCAGAGGTGCGCGCATGGTCGGATGCGGCCCGCGCCTCCAGCGAGCGCATCGCGATCGTCCCCACCATGGGTGCACTCCACCAGGGGCACCTCGAGCTGATCGCCTCAGCCGCTGGGCGCGCCGACCGAGTCATCGTCTCGGTGTTCGTCAATCCGCTGCAATTCGGCGAGGGCGCTGACTTCGAGCACTACCCCCGGCCGCTCGACGATGACCTGCGAGCGTGCGACGACGCGGGCGTCGACGTGGTGTACGTCCCGACTGTCGCCGCCATGTACCCCGACGGATTCTCGACGACGGTCAACGTCGCCGGCCTGTCGGAGCTGATGGAGGGAGCGTCGCGTCCGGGCCACTTCGACGGCGTCACCACCGTCGTCACCAAACTGTTCGCTGCAACACGACCCGACGTCGCGGTGTTCGGTCAGAAGGACTTCCAGCAGTTGGCGATCGTGCGCCGCCTCGTTCGCGACCTCGACCTCGGCGTCGACATCATCGGCCACCCGATCGTGCGCGAGCACGACGGCCTGGCACTGTCCAGCCGCAACCGCCGACTGAGCGCACCTGAGCGGGCCGCGGCGATCTGCATACCGGCAGCGATCTCGGCCGCGCTCGAGTACGCGGCATCGGCCGACTCGACCGTCGACGGTGTGATCAGGGCCGCCCGCGCCGCAGTCACGTCGCAACCGTTGGCAGCATTGGACTACGTCGAGGTGTTCGACAGCTCAACGCTCTGCCCGCTCAGGCAGATCGACGAGCACCATCGCCGCCCTGGAGCCGTCCGCATCGCGATCGCCGTCCGCGTGGGCTCCATCCGTCTGATCGACAACGCCGACCTCTTCGACGCGTTCGAGTGATGCGTCATCGAGACGATCTGCAACGCCGGTCAACACGACCAGCAGCACTGCGGCGTTGAAGATCGCGTGCGCCACCATCGTCGGACCGATCCGGCCGAGTAGCGCAACCGCCACGCCGAAGGCGATCCCGACACCCGAGAGCACCAGGACGAGACCGACGTTGCCGACGCCGCGCACGGGGTCGACATGGGCAGCACCGAACAGCAGCCCCTGCACCACGACCACGGCCACAATGGGGAGTCGGCTGGCGAGTCCCCGCATCACCACGCCGCGAAAGACCATCTCCTCGACGATCGGGGCCGCAACGACGGCGCTGATCACGATCGACACGACGTAGGTCCGGTCAGCGGTGAGTTCCTCGATCCCTTCGGTATTGCCGACGATCGGCACGTCGAGCGCGATGACAACGGCTCCGACGGCGATCTGGGCCACGATCGCTCCGAGCCAGATCACCGGGCCCCACCCGAGGTCCGACAGGCGCGGGGTGAGTCCGATGTCGGCACGCAGCTGACCGGTTCCCCATCGCCGGCTCGCGAACCGACACCACCACAGCGATGGCCCGTAGCCCACCGTTGCCAGCAGCGCGACGTACACCGCCACGGGCCATCCGAACCCCACCAGGGCGTCGAGGAGGAGCTTCGACCCCAACAGCGAGACGGTGAGCACCGAAACGGCACCGACTGCGGCCACCACGGGCAACGTCGACGCGAATCGCACGTCGGGTGGCGGTGGCGGCACGCCTGCGGGCACCGGGACGACGGCAGTCCCCGGGATCGGCGGTGGCAGCGGGGAGGTCATCGGGCACGGCGTGATCGTCTGGCTTTTCTCAAGATCGTTCCAGAACGTACTCGCCGGCCCCGATGAAGCAGGGAACCAGCGCTGACAGCCGCACCAGCGCATTGCCAAGGGACTCGCTCATGACCAGCAACACAGTGCACTCGGCGCCATCGAGATCGAGGTGGACGACCGCCATCGTGAGCCTCGCAACGATCGCGTCAGCCCTGGTCCTCGCCTCGTCGCCGACCGACGCGAGCGGAGGAGAGCCGGCCCACGATGACTGGTTGGGCACCGTCAACGTCTTCCGAGCCCAGTCGGGGCTCGCGCCCGTGGTCGAGAATCCGGCCTGGTCGACCGGAGCGCGCAACCACTCGTGTTGGATGCTGCTCAACGGCATCGCCCACGACGAGACGCCCGGAACACCTGGCTACAGCTCCGATGGCGATCAGGCGGGCAACAGCGGCAACGTCGCCGTCTCGAGCAACGCGTCGGCCACGGCACGCAGCCACATCAACCTGTGGATGTCCGGCCCCTTCCACGCCATCGGCATCTTGCGTCCGTCGCTGCAGCAAGCGGCGTTCGGCATGTGTTCCAGCCCGCCGAACCCATCCGCTGGTCAGTGGAAGTCGGGCGCAACGCTCGACGTCATTCGGGGCAACGACTGGAGTGCAGCAAAGCCAACGTCCCCGGTCGTGTTCCCCGGTGATGGGGCAACGACGAGCATGACCCGGTTCGTCGCCGAGTCACCCGATCCCCGCACCTTCTGTGGGTGGAGCGGTCAACAGGTCGGTCTTCCACTGATCGCGCTGATGCCGTCAGCGGTCAGCGCGGCCAATGCGACGCTCACCGGCCCGAACGGTCCGGTGCCGACCTGTGTGCTCACCCAGTCGAACACGAGCGGCGTGGCCCGGTCGCTCCTCGCCGGTGACAACGCAGTGGTCGTGGTTCCTGCTGCTCCCCTGGTGTCGGGCGCCTATGCGGTCTCGGTGGGTTCCAACGGCGGCAATGCCAACTGGAGCTTCAACGTCGACCCGGCCGCCCCGCTCACGGTGACGCCGGCCGCCCCGCCGGCTCCACTGAGCACGACCACTGCCCTGTCGAACAAGATGCCGTTCCAGGCGGTGACGCCGTTCCGCTTCGCCGACTCACGCAACGGCATCACGCTCGGTCGCCTGCCTGCGAACAAGCAGGTGCGAGTCAAGATCGCCGGCCGCCGGGGTCTGCCTGGCGACATCAAGGCGATCAGTGCCAACTTCACCGGCGTGGGAGCTCCGGCTGCGGGGTACTTCACCGCATCGAACTGTGCTGAGACCAACCCGTCCTTCTCCACACTCAACTACGAGGCGAACGACGGCGTCCCGAACCAGGCGATCATCCCGCTCGACGGTGGCGACCTCTGTCTGTTCTCGAGCCAGCCGACGGACATCATCATCGACGTCAACGGCTACGTCTCACCCGGCGCCGGCCAGGTCTTCAAACCCGTCTCACCCGAACGCCTCTACGACTCACGCCCCAAGGCCCAGCCGCTTCGTCCAGGCCAGGTCCTGCGCGTGCGGGTCGAAGGAGCCGGGAGCCCGGCACCGTCGGCAGCCGTTGCGGTGGCCCTCAACCTCACCGGCGTGCTTCCCGACCAGACCGGCTGGATCCGAGTGTTCCCGTGCGATGCCAAGGAGCCGTCGGTCTCCTCGATCAACCCCCGTTTCGGTCAGGCACGGGCCAACTCGGTGATCGTGCCGACAGCCGCCGACGGCACCGTGTGTCTCACGAGCAACGTGACATCGCACGTCATCGTCGACATCACCGGCTGGTTCGGTGAGAGCACAGGTCAGAAGTTCGTGCCCATCAGGCCCCTGCGCCTGACCGACACGCGACAGACGCATCCCGGCCTCAACGGCGGGAACGGCCCGATCATGTTGGCGCCCGGCAAGACGCTGAAGGTCAAGGCTGCTGGCCATCGCGGCATCGACGCCGCGGCCAAGGCCGCCTCGCTGAACGTCACCTCGGTGGGCGCGGCTGCGCCGGGATTCTTGACCGTCGTCCCCTGCGGCAACGGAACCGGCGTCTCGAACCTCAACTTCGCTGGGGGCGGTACGGCCCTCGCCAACGGTGTCAACGTGAAGCTCGACAGTTCCGGGTCCGTGTGCGTCACCTCGAGCGCCCTGACCCACGTGATCGTCGACATCACCGGAATCTGGCGCTGACAGGGGCCAGCGATTTCGCGGCTCGGCGCCGGCATCAACGCCGGGCGGACGTCGACGCCGGGCGAAACTCAGCGCCTGACCGAGTGGTCGGCGACGGTCGCCCGGTAGCGAACGGTGTGCACGCTGTCGCCTGACAGGATCGCTCCACGCCCGAGCATGCGCCCGAACTGCCAATTCGACAAACCGAGTTCCGGAGCGTTCAATGCGTACTGGCCGTCGACCCACCGGGTGAAGCCATTGCCGACGAATGGCGCATCGATGGCGGCATAGAACCGGTCGTGCTCGGCGTGGTCGTCGGACACCATCGACGCGACGAAACGAGGGCTGTACCGATTGCACAGCTCGACGGCGTCGGCGATCGTGTCCACGACGACCACGGTGATCTCCGGCGATCGCTCCCATTCCCATTCGATCGCCAAACCACCCACGGCGATCGTCGATGCGGCCGGTTCGTCGACGGCACCCCCGGCCCGGCCGATCGAGACGATCCGCTCGAAACGCTCCGACGGCACGTACGCCTCGCTCCCAGCCACGACATGGAGTCGGGCGCTGGTCTGCCGTGTCGATGCCGCCGCATCGATCCCGGCGAGCACTGCGTCGATCAACTCGTGGGCTCGCTCGCGTACCAGCACGACGACGTTGAGCGTGTTGCACACCTTGCGGTCGACCGAGTGTTCGACCGCCGCTCGCAGCGTTGCTGGTGCCGCGTCCAGTCCCGCCACCATCCATGCTCCACCGGTGCCGTGGAGGCTGACGGGCGTCCCCGACTGCGAGGCGACGGCTCCGAGTTCGGCGACGGCGGCGCCGGAACCCCGTGCGACTGCGAGCGCAAGCCGGTGGTCGGCGAACAGCGCGTGTCCCGCAGCATGGGTCGGCGAGTCGACGAGTCGCACGGTCCCCTCCGGGAGGCCGGCACTGCGCAGCGCCGGCGCGAGTGCATGGTCGACGATCGCCCGAGCGGTCCCCAGTGCGTCCGAACCGATCCGGAACACGACCGCGTTGCCGGTGCGGACGACTCCGCATGCGTCGGCGAAGACGTTCGGGCGCCCTTCGAAGACGAAGCCGACCACACCGAGCGGTGCCCGCCGTGCCTCCACCGACCATGCGTCGTGATCGATGCGGTCGACGACACCGTCCCGTCGGCTCGACGAGTCACGCCAGCCCCGCAGGCCGGCGACCATGTCGGAACGCATCTTGGCGTCGAGTACGAGCCGAGTGGTCGATCGATCCCGCGCAGCGGCTGCCGCAACGTCCGCAGCGTTGGCTTCGGCGATCGGTGCGAACGTCTCGTCGTCTGCCAGCGCCGCTGCGAAGCGGTCGAAGAAGTCGGTGATCTGCTCGTCGGTTGCCGAGGCGAGTTCGGCGAATGCCTCGCTGGCACCGCGAACCGTGTCGGCGACCAGCGAATCGACCGATGCGGGGATCAGCAGCAGCGCCCCGGTGGACTGCACGACGATCAAACGGTCACCAGGTCGATGACGTGCAGCGAGTTCGGCCGAGACGACCGTCACGCGGTCGCCGCCGAACGGGATCTCCTGGCCGTCGGTGATCTGCTCGAGTGCTCGTACCTGGGGCTCCGTCGACACGGGGTTAGCGTAGGCACGTGCCCACCTCTCCGCTCTACTTCCGTCAGCTGCTGTCCGGGCGTGACTTCGCCGTCGGCGACCCGCTCGCGTCACAGATGGTCAACTTCGTCTATGCCGTCGGCGATCGGCGTACGGGCGAGTGCGTCCTCGTCGATCCTGCGTATGCCGTCAAGGACCTGATCGACCTGGTCGGCGCGGACGGGATGACCGTCAATGGCGTGCTCGCCACGCACTATCACCCCGACCACGTCGGCGGTTCGATGATGGGGCACACGATCGAGGGAATCGCCGAACTCCTCGACCACGTCGATTGCCCGGTCCACGTCCAGCGCGACGAGGTCGAGTGGGTCACCAAGTCGACCTCGGTCGACAGCGACCACCTCGTCGGGCACGACTCGGGCGACGTGCTCAGCGTCGGAGGTATCGACATCTCCCTCGTGCACACGCCCGGCCACACACCAGGGAGCCAATGCTTCTTCGTGGATGATCGGCTGATCGCCGGCGACACGCTGTTCCTCGAGGGATGCGGTCGCACCGATCTCCCCGGCTCCGACCCCACCAAGATGTTCGAGAGCCTGCGCCGCCTCGCCGAAGTACCCGACGAAACGATCCTCTTCCCGGGCCACCGCTACTCGATCGCGAGCAGTGCCACCATGGACGTCGTCAAGGAAACCAACTTCGTCTTCCAGTAACCCTCACCCTCAACCCGATCCGAAAAATGTGCGCCCGACAGTCGCCGGCGGGCAGATCTGCGCACGTTTCGGGTGGGGTTCGCCGCTGATCCCGAAATGTGCGCAGAAGCGCCCGCTCACGACGACGTCGTGCGCATTTTTCGGAGAGGGTTGGGAGAGCGGACGGCGACGTCAGCAGTCGGCTTTGGCCGGGATCACGATCTCGAGACCGGGATAGAACGCGTTGTAGCCAGGGGTGCTGACGTTCGCTGCATCGAGGGCCTCGACCGTGACGTCGAACTTCTCAGCGACCTTGGTCCGGGCTGTGTCGGTCTCGGCGATCGTGTAGCTGCCCGGCGCGCAGTTGTCACCGGCGTCGGGGATCGTGTCCGTCGCACCGCTGTCGGCACCATCCTCGGTGCCTCTCGGATTCGGTGTCGGACCCGGTGTCGGTGGTCGCCTCCTCGGAGCCCGCCGTGTTCCCCGCCAGGTAGGCGGCGACCGACTTGCCGCCCGGCGGAATGAGGATGACCGTGCCCGGGAAGGGGAACTGGTTGGCGCTGGTCCACTCGTTGACGGCGAGCAGGTCCTCGAGCGTCACCTCGAAACGGGAGACGAGCACGAACGGTGCGTCGCCCGGCTGCACCTCGTACTCCTGGGTGCCATCGATGACGGTGCCGGGATCCCCCGTGTCAGCCGGCGGCACGGTGGTGGCCGGCGGGCGCACCACGAACGCTGTCGACGCTGCACTCAGGTCGATGGTCGACTGTGTGGCGCCGGTTTCACCGCCGCCGCACGATGACAGAACGATTGCGCCGATCAGCGCAGGACCGACGAGCGCGCCGAAACGGCGGGTGCTGGTCGAGGAACGAAACGATTGCATGCCGAGCAGCGTACGCCCTCGGGAACCGCCGGTGTCGTCAGCGCCGCTGACGTGAGGCGACTGTCACATCAAAGGCCGATCGGTTGGCCTCACCGGCGACGGCAGTCGGGTCTCGCCCATCAGGTGGGCATCGACGCCGGCGGCACAGGCGCGGCCCTCGGCGATGGCCCAGACGATCAAGCTCTGCCCACGGCCCATGTCGCCGGCAACGAAGAGCCCGTGCTGGTTGGTCATGTAGTTGGCGTCACGCGCGACGTTCCCGCGGGCGTCGTAGGCGACCTCCAGCGAGTCGAGCCACGAACCCTTCTCCGGCCCGACGAAGCCCAGCGCCAGGAAGACGAAGTCGGCGGGGATCTCGTGGTCTGTGCCCTCGACCTTGACGAACGCACCGTCGACCAACTCGACTTCATGGAGACGGAGCGCCCGCACCCGGCCGCCGCCGTCGTCGAGGAACTGCTCGGTGTTGACGCTGAAGAGCCGCTCGCCGCCCTCCTCGTGTGCGGAGGTGACCTTGTAGGTCATGGCGTACTGCGGCCAGGGGTTGTTCGCTCCACGATGCTCGGGCGGCTTCGGGAGGATCTCGAGCTGGGTCACCGACGCCGCCCCTTGACGATGCGCCGTACCCAGGCAGTCCGCCCCGGTGTCGCCGCCGCCGATGATCACGACGTGTTTGCCGTTGACATCGATCGGTGAGTGGTCGATGTCGCCGAGCTGCACCCGGTTCGCGAACGGCAGATACTCCATGGCCTGGTGGATGCCGCCGAGCTCGCGGCCGGGGATCGGCAGGTCACGCCATGCCGTTGCCCCACATGCCAGCACCACGGCATCGTGCGAGGCGCGCAGCACCTCGATGTCGACGTTCTCGCCGACGACGGCGTTGGTGCGGAACTCGGTGCCCTCGGCTTCCATCTGCTCGATGCGTCGATCGATGTGCCGCTTCTCCATCTTGAACTCGGGGATGCCGTAGCGCAGCAGTCCGCCGATGCGGTCCGATCGTTCCAGCACCACGACGTCGTGGCCGGCACGAGTGAGCTGTTGCGCAACGGCGAGGCCGGCGGGACCAGACCCGATGACCGCGACACGCTTGCCGGTCCGAACCGCCGGGACCAGCGGGGTGACCCACCCTTCGTCCCACGCACGGTCGATGATCTCGACCTCGACCTGCTTGATGGCGACCGGGTTCTGATTGATACCCAGGACGCAGGACGACTCACACGGAGCCGGACACAAACGGCCTGTGAACTCGGGGAAGTTGTTGGTCGCGTGCAACCGCTCGATGGCGTCCTGCCAGTGATCGCGGTAGACGAGGTCGTTCCAGTCGGGAATCAGGTTGCCCAGCGGACAGCCGTTGTTGCAGAACGGGATGCCGCAGTCCATGCAGCGGCCGGCCTGGTGCTTGAGGTGATCCTCGGGGAACTCCTCGTACACCTCGTTCCAGTCGCGAAGACGCACCGGGACCGGGCGCCGCTCGGGCGTCTCACGCTCCCACTTCAGAAATCCGGTCGGTTCTCCCATGTCAGGCCCTCGCTGCTTCCATGATCTTGTCGACAGTGGCTGCTTCGTCGAGGCCGGCGGCCTCGCACTCGGCGATCACGGTGAGTACTCGTTGATAGTCCTTGGGCATCACCTTGCGGAACGAGCCGACCGACGCTGTCCCAGTCGTCGAGGAGCCGCTCGGCGACCGCTGATCCCGTGAGGTCGAGGTGTCGGCGAACGGTTTCGGCGAGGAACTCACGGTCGACATCGTCGAGCGCCTGGAGCTCGACCATTTCGTAGTTGACCTTGCTGGCGAACACCTCGGTCGGGTCGTAGACGTAGGCGATGCCACCGGACATGCCGGCACCGAAGTTCCGGCCGGTCGGCCCGAGCACCACGACGCGGCCACCGGTCATGTACTCACATCCGTGGTCGCCGACACCTTCGCTCACTGCGGTGGCACCGGAGTTGCGAACGCAGAAGCGCTCGCCGACGATGCCCCGCAGGAAGATCTCGCCACCGGTTGCGCCGTAGCCGATCACGTTGCCGGCGATGATCTCGTCTTCGGCGACGAATGGGGCAAACGGGTGCGGGTGCACGATGACGCGCCCGCCCGAGAGGCCCTTTCCGACGTAGTCGTTGGCGTCGCCGACCAAACGGATCTGGACGCCGGCCGGCACGAAGGCACCCAGGCTCTGCCCGGCCGATCCGGTCAGAGTGATGTCGATCGTGCCGTCGGGCAGACCAGCGCCCTTCCACTTCTTGGTGACCTCGTGGCCGAGCAGGGTGCCGACCGTTCGGTTGACGTTTCGCACCGGCAGATCGATCGAGACGTGGTGGCCGTCTTCGATCGCGGGTTGCGACAGCTCGATGAGCTGCTGATCGAGGGCCTCGTCGAGACCGTGGTCTTGGCCGACGCTCTGGATGAACGTCTGCTCGTAGGGATTCTGCGGGACGGCGAGGATCGGGCTGATGTCGAGCCCGGACGCCTTCCAATGGGCGATGGCCCGACGGGCGTCGAGCGCTTCCACATGGCCGATCATCTCGTCCATCGTGCGGAAGCCGAGTTCGGCCATCAACTCGCGCACCTCCTCGGCGACGTACTCGAAGAACGTCTCGACGAACTCCGGTGTGCCGCTGTAGCGGGAGCGCAACTCGGGGTTCTGGGTGGCGATTCCGACGGGGCAGGTGTCGAGGTGGCAGACCCGCATCATGATGCAGCCCGACACCACGAGCGGTGCCGTGGCAAATCCGTACTCCTCGGCACCCAACAGCGCAGCGATCACGACGTCACGACCGGTCTTCATCTGACCATCGGCCTGGACGACGATCCGATCGCGCAGCCCGTTGAGCAGCAGTGTCTGTTGGGTCTCGGCGAGGCCGAGCTCCCATGGGCCACCTGCATGCTTGAGCGACGTGAGCGGGCTCGCACCGGTACCCCCGTCGTGGCCCGAGATCAGCACCACGTCGGCCTTGGCCTTCGAGACACCAGCGGCGACCGTGCCGACCCCGGTCTCGGCGACGAGCTTGACGTGCACACGAGCCGATGGGTTGGCGTTCTTGAGGTCGTGGATGAGCTGCTTGAGATCCTCGATCGAATAGATGTCGTGGTGCGGCGGCGGGCTGATCAGCCCGACGCCGGGCGTCGAGTGGCGGGTGGCCGCGATCCACGGATACACCTTGTGCCCCGGGAGCTGGCCACCCTCACCGGGCTTGGCGCCCTGGGCCATCTTGATCTGGATGTCGTCCGAGTTCGTCAGATACTCCGACGTCACCCCGAAACGACCCGAGGCGACCTGCTTGATCGACGAGCGGCGCTCGGGGTCGTAGAGCCGGTCGACATCTTCGCCGCCTTCACCGGTGTTCGACTTGGCACCGAGCCGGTTCATCGCGATCGCGAGCGTCTCGTGTGCCTCGGCCGAGATCGACCCGTAGCTCATCGCGCCGGTCGAGAACCGCTTGAGGATCTCGCTGATCGGTTCGACCTCGTCGAGCGGAACCGACGGTCGATCGTCGGCGAACTCGAACAAGCCGCGCAGGGTCATCAGCTTCTCGGACTGGTCGTCGACCTTGGCGGTGTACTCCTTGAAGATGTCGTAGCGCTTCGCACGCGCCGCGTGCTGGAGCTTGAACACCGTCTCGGGGTTGAAGAGGTGCAGTTCGCCTTCACGGCGCCACTGGTACTCGCCGCCCAATTCGAGCTTGCGGTGGGCCCGCTCCTCGGGTCGCGTGGGGTTGGCCATTTCATGGCGAGCGGCGACCTCGGCGGCGATCTGGTCGAGATCGATACCGCCGAGCTGCGAGATCGTGCCGGTGAAGTACGTGTCGACGACGTTCTTGCCGAGGCCGATCGCCTCGAAGATCTGAGCGCCGGTGTACGACGCCACCGTCGACACGCCCATCTTGGACATGACCTTGAGCACGCCCTTGCCACAGGCCTTGATGTAGTTCTTGACCGCCTTGTCGGGGTCCATCGCACCGAGGCCGTGCATCTCCTCGGCGATCAGGTCCTCGATCGACTCGAAGGCGAGATACGGATTGATCGCGCCTGCGCCGTAGCCGACCAGGAGCGCCATGTGGTGCACTTCGCGTGCGTCGCCGGCCTCGACGATGAGACCGGCCATGGTGCGCTGCTTGGTGCGCACCAGGTGATGGTGTACCGCAGCGGTCAGCAGCAATGACGGGATGGGAGCGTCGACGGTGTCGGCGTTGCGGTCGGACAGCACGATGATGCGGGTGCCCTGCTCGATGGCATCGGATGCTTCCTGGCAGATCCTGTCGAGTGCCGATCGCAGCCCGTCGCCTCCGTCGGCCACACGATAGAGCCCGGAGAGCACCCTGGCCTGCAGGCCCGGGCGGGTTCCGTCGTCGTTGATGTGGATGATCTTGGCGAGTTCGTCGTTGTCGATGATCGGGAACGGCAGCGACAGCTGGCGACAGCTCTCTGGTCCGGGCTCGAGCAGGTTTGCTTCGGGACCGACCGACGAGGACACCGCCGTGACGACCTCCTCGCGGATTGCATCCAACGGCGGGTTGGTCACCTGGGCAAACAGCTGCTTGAAGTAGTCGAACAGCAGACGCGGTCGCTCGGACAGCACCGCGAGCGGAGTGTCGGTACCCATCGATCCGAGCGCTTCTCCCCCACTGGCAGCCATCGGAGTGATCAGGATCTTCAGTTCCTCGTGGGTGTAGCCGAACATCTGCTGACGTCGGAGCACGCTGTCGTGGCTGAACACGATGTGTTCGCGCGCAGGCAGGTCGGCCAACGCCACCATCCCCTGCTCCAGCCACTCACCGTACGGGTGGAGTGCGGCGAGCTCGGACTTGATCTCGTCGTCGCTGACGATGCGCCCCTGGCGGGTGTCGATCAGGAACATCTTGCCGGGTTGCAGCCGGCCCTTGGCCACGACCTTCGACGGCTCGACGTCGATCACGCCGACCTCGGACGCCATGACGACGAGATCGTCGTCGGTCACCCAGTACCGGCTGGGCCGGAGCCCGTTGCGATCGAGCACGGCGCCGATCATGTCGCCATCGGTGAACGTGACGCTCGCCGGGCCGTCCCAGGGCTCCATCATCGCAGCGTGGAACCGATAGAAGTCGCGCTGCTCCTGCGACATGGTCTCGTGGTTCTCCCATGCCTCGGGAATCATCATCAGCATGGCGTGGTGAATCGGGTAGCCGCCGAGGTGCAACAGCTCCAGCACCTCGTCGAAACGGGCGGTGTCCGACGAACCGGGCGTGCAGATCGGGAACGAACGGTCGATACCCGGGAGCAGCTCGCTCTCGAGCATCGCTTCTCGTGCCCGCATCCAGTTCTGGTTGCCCTGCACGGTGTTGATCTCACCGTTGTGCGCGACGAACCGGTACGGGTGCGCGAGCGGCCAGGACGGGAACGTGTTGGTGGAGAAGCGCGAGTGCACCAGCAGGAGTGCCGACTCGACGCGTGGGTCCAGCAGGTCGGGGAAGAACTCGCTCAGCTGCGGGGTGGTGAGCATGCCCTTGTAGACGATCGTGCGTGACGAGAGCGACGCGAAGTAGGTGTCGAGTTCGCCCTCGAGTTCACGACGGCTGCGCTTGCGCGCCACGAATGCCTTGCGGTCGAGATCGATGCCGGTCGCACCGTCTGGATCGGACACGAAGAGCTGCTTGAAGGTCGGCATCGCCGCACGAGCGGTCTGGCCCAGGCACTCCGGATTGACCGGGAGGTCACGCCAACCCAGCACCGTGAGCCCAACCTCTTCGACGGTCGCCTCGATCGCCGCGATCGCCTTGTCACACGGGATCGGATCGGCGGGCAGGAACGCGGTGCCGGCGGCGTAGGCACCCGCCGCAGGCAGTTCGAAGTCGACGACGGCTCGCAAGAACGCGTCGGGCACCTGGATCAGGATGCCGGCGCCATCACCCGTGTCCGGCTCGGCGCCGGTGGCACCGCGGTGTTCCATGTTGGTGAGCGCCTTGAGCCCGGTGAGCACGAGCTCGTTCGAGCGCACGCCCTTCAGATGGGCGACGAACGACACCCCGCAGGAGTCGTGCTCGTTCCGTGGGTCGTACAGGGCGATCGGGCCCGGGGGCTGCTGCATCATCACATCCGCGTGTCTCGAGATTGCACGGTCCCCGTGGGGATACCGGTCGTCGATGACCGGTGGAAGCGGTCGACGATGACCTGCTCGCACGGGGTGCTCGAGACAACATTGGCTCGAGTCGGGGGAAGTCACAGCATAGAGGCCCAACCTGCCGCTGCGAAAGTTCGTTCGCTCGTGATCGCGGCGACCAGACTCGGGCGATGAGTCACGCGCACCGTGCCACAGCGGCCGACGGAACCTCGATTGCCTGGAGCCGTACCGGTACTGGCGACCCGGTGGTCATGGTCCACGGCATCACCGAGTCCGCTGCTGCGTTCGATCCTGTCACCGAGCGGCTGGCCACGGGGCACTCCGTGATCACCCTCGACCTGCGTGGCCACGGCGAGTCGGGCCGATCAGAGTCGTATGACCTCGCCGCCATGGCCACCGACGTTGCTGCGGTGATGGCCGCAACCGGCGTCGAGCGGCCCCACCTCGTCGGCCACTCACTCGGCGGCGCCGTCGTCACCGCGGCGGGTTCGATGCTCGACGTGGCGAGCGTGGTCGACATCGATCAGTCATTGCAGCTCGACGCGTTCAAGGAGCAGCTGGCGCCGGCCGAGGCGATGCTGCGCGACCCCGAGCAGTACCAGCTCGTGATCGATGCGATGTTCGAGATGATGATGGGCGACGTCCTCGAGGCGTCAGAGGCGCAGCGCGTCAACGCGCTGCGCCGAGCGGATCACGAGGTGGTGCTCGGTGCCTGGGAGTTGTTGCTCACCCAACCCGTCGAGGAGATCGCTGCAGCTGTCGACGCCGCGCTCGCTGGGTATGCCGGCCGGGCGGTGCCGTACCTCGCGCTGTTCGGCCTCGATCCCGGCGACGGCTACGGCGACTGGCTGTCCGGGCGAATCCCTGGAGCCGAGGTCGAGTATTGGGCCGACGATGACCGACCGTTCGGCCACTATCCACACCTGGTCGACCCGGACCGCTTCGTCGCCCGCCTCCGCCGGTTCTGGGACGGCTGACCAGCGACCGACTGCCCGTTCGGCGCGAGGCCCGACAGCGAGGTTCGACGTCGCTGCTCACACAGATCGACGTGCCGGGCCGACGGGACGCGGTCAGACGTCGGCGTAGACCGCCGGGCGCTTCTCGAAGCCGGCCATCACTGCTTCGATCTGGTTCGGTGTGCCGATCTGGGCGCCGATCAGGCGTCGCTCCTCCGCGAACTGCTCGGCGGCACCGTCGCTGGCGATCCGATTGAAGAGCGACTTGGCGCCGCGCACCGCGCCCGGGCTCATGCCGGCGATCTCGTGTGCCATCGCCATCGCATCGGTCTTCGGGTCGTCGCTCAACTTGGTGACCAGGCCCATCTCGGCGCCTTCGGCGCCCGAGAAGACCCGGGCGGTGAAGGTGAGCTCCTTCGCGATGTCGGGGCGAACCAGCTTCGACAGGATGAATGTGCCGGTCATGTCCGGCACGAGACCCCAGTAGACCTCGCGCACCGACATCTTCGTGTCGGGGTGCACGATGCGGATGTCCGCACCGAGCGCGATCTGGAGGCCGCCGCCGAGTGCGTGTCCGTGAACTGCGGCGATCACCGGAACCTCGAGTTCCTGCCACACCCAGCACACCTGCTGGCCGAGGTGGGTGATCCGACCGTCCTTCATCTGGCCCGGATTTCCGTCGGAGCGCGTCGCCGCGCTCTCGGCATCGTCGCCGCCCGCCATGGCCTGGAACGACGAGAAGTCGAGGCCGGCACAGAACGAGGCGCCGTCACCTGACAGCACAACGGCGCGCAGCCCCGTCTCGGACTTCAACTGCTCACCGGCCTCGGCGATTGCGGTGAACATGGCATTGTCGAGGGCGTTGCGCTTGTCGGCGCGGTTGAACACGACATCGGCAACGCCGTCGGTGATGGAGATGAGCACGCGGTCGGACATGGACGAGAGTCTCGCATCCGCAGCCGCAACAGGACGAACGGACCCGCTCGGCTGCCGGCTACCAGGCGTCCCAGTGGAGCACCGTGTCGAGCGGGAGACGCTTGGCGAGTTTGAAGTCGGTGCCGATCGTGTACGCGATCGGGAACAGCCCGGCCTGGGTGTACCGCTCGAAGGGAATGCCGAGCAACTCGGCAGCTTCGGCTTCGCCGCCGTCCATCAGGTGGATCGTGGTCCACGCCGAGCCCATCGCCCGCTCTCGCAGCGCCATCATGAAACTCCACACGGCAGGCAGGATCGACCCCCACTGCGACGCTCCCGCAAACGCCGGCACGCCGTCGAGGCGGCCTTCGATGCACGGAATCAGCAGCATCGGTGCACGGTGGAAGTTCTCGGCGAGGTAGGTGGCCGAATCGGTGATGCGATCCTTCTGCTCGTGGCGCAGGTCCCCCGGCTCGTACTGATTGGAGCGCGCCATCGCGGCGTACTTGGCGAAGTTCCGGGCGTAGATGTCGGCGATCGCCTGCTTCTTGGCAGGGTCCTCGACGATCACGAACTGCCATCCCTGGCTGTTCGAGCCCGTCGGTGCCTGCAGGGCGATCTCGAGACACTCCTCGACGACGGCGCGGTCGACCGGCCGATCGAAGTCCAGCCGTTTGCGGACCGAGCGGGTCGTCGTGAGGACTTCGTCAGCGGACAGGTGGAGCTGCATCCGCCGAGTGTCGCAGTTCAGCTGTTGCGTCGTCGTACCAGCGAACGATCGATCTCGCCGATCGTTCGCACGCCCGAGCAGCGCCATCGTGCGCTCCAGTGCCCTCGCGCATGAACTCGAGCAGTTGATCGACCCCACGTTCACCTGCAGCGCCCAACGCGTACAGGTACGGGCGACCCATCGAGACCGCGTCGGCTCCGAGGGCGATTGCCTTCACGATGTCGCTCCCCCGCCGGACCCCGCCATCGCAGATGATGGCGGCACCGTCGGCGATCTCGTCGCGTACGGGTTCGACGAGGTCGATCGGCACCGGCGCGTCGTCGAGTTGCCGACCACCGTGGTTCGACAGGCCGATGCCGTCGACTCCCGCCGCGACTGCCTGTTTGGCGTCGGCGACGGTCTGGATGCCTTTGAGCACGATCGGCCCATCCCAGACCGATCGCAGCCACTCGACGTCGTCCCACGACAGCGCCGGATCGAATTGACGCGCCATGTGCTCCGACAGCGTGATCGCACTGCTGCCGTCTTCATCGCTGAGGCCGACGACGTTGGCGAACGTGATCGGTTCGTTTCGGAGGAAGTCGCCAGGTCCACGCAGGATGGATCGCACCGTCGACGAGTCGTGCCGGGGCCGATCTTCGGGGGGAGCGTCATTCCCCGACGCACATCGCGTTCGCGCCGGCCCAGCACTGCGGTGTCGACGGTGAGCCACACCGCCGTGTAGCCGGCGACTTTCGAGCGAGCGACCAGTTCCTTGACCGAGGCTTCGGTCGCGCCAGGTGTACATCTGGAACCACTTGTCGCCGTTGCGCACCTCGGCGACCTCTTCGATCGAGCGTGTGCCCATGGTCGACAGCGACTACGGGATTCCGGCTCGATCTGCCGCACGAGCCACGGCGAGCTCGCCCTGCGAATCAGCGATTCGGGTGAACCCGGTGGGCGCGAGGATCGAGCGGAAGTGCCACCGGACGACCGAGGAGCGTCGTCGAGGTGTCGAGATCGCTGACGTCGCGGAGCACGCGCGGCTCGAACTCGTAGTGGGCGAAGGCGTCGACGTTGCGCTGCGATCGTACGTTCGTCCTCGGCACCGCCGTCGATGTAGTCGAAGACACCGCGGGGAAGCCGCCGCTGTGCGATACGCCGGTGTCCTCGACGGAGACACACTGCTGCAGTCGGCGTTCGACCGGGTCGATGGTGTCCGATCGAACTGCACGACCGACCGGAACGTGTTGATCATCCCCACGGCCCCAGCGTACGGTCGTGAGCGGTCAATCCACGATGCGCAGCCCGCTGGGGGTCATCGACGGCTCTGCCTGAGGCAGGTCGACCACGAACTCGGTTCGATGGGCGGGGAACAGGTGCTCGCTGACGAGCACTGCCCTCCCGGCGGCGTCGGTGGTGATCCGCTGACAGCGCAACACCGGTGAACCAGCGGGCACACCGAGCAGCCGGGCATCGGCCTCGCCGACGAGGTCGGCGCCGATGGTCTGGGTCGCGCCGCGCAGCTCGACGTCGAGGAGCTCGTAGAAGGGTCGCCGTTCGACGTCCTTGCGTGACAGGTGCGCACCGAGTTCCGCCGGGCACCACACGGTGACCACGGCGAACGGTTCACCGTCAGCGAGGTTGACGCGCTTCACTCGAAGGACCTGGTCGACGCCGAGAACCCGCTCGACACGCTCCGGTGCCGATTCGTACGCGAACTCCTCGATCTTGCGCTCGGACAGTTTGCCCACACCCTCGAGGTGCGACTCGATCGTGGCGAGCGATGCCAGGCTCTGCGGGACCGGCTCGGTGGCCACGAACCACCCGAAACCCTGGCGGGCTGCGATCAGCCCGTCGTCGCGCACGAGTTCGAGTGCACGACGAATCGTCACTCGGGACGCCCCGAACTGGGTCGACATCTCGGACTCGGACGGCAGCACCGACCCGGCCGGCGATCGACGAGCGAGCTCTCGCAGCTCGTCGGCGATCTCCTGATAGCGAATCTGTCGCACGGTTCCTCCCGGTGCCGCCACACTGGTTGCGCGATCGGCAACTTGTATTATAGTTGTCTACATGACCGACGCGAGCAGCACCTCCAGCCAGAACGGCGCCACCACCCCCATCGAACTCGTCGAGGGCGTCTACGCCACCCTGCCCGGGCGGGTGGCTGCGGGCCGTGAGCGGCTCGGCCATCCCCTCACGCTGACCGAGAAGATCCTGATCAACCACCTCGCCGATCCGAACGAGGCCATCGAGCGAGGCGGCACCTACAACGACTTCCACCCCGATCGCGTCGCCATGCAGGACGCAACCGCACAGATGGCGCTGCTGCAGTTCATGACCGCCGGTCTGACCGAGGCCGCGGTTCCGTCCACCGTGCACTGCGATCACCTGATCCAGGCAAAGGTCGGCGCCTCGATCGACCTCGGCGTGGCCGTCGACACCAACAAGGAGGTCTACGACTTCCTGCGTTCGGTGTCGGCGAAGTACGGCATCGGTTTCTGGGGGCCCGGTTCCGGGATCATCCACCAGGTCGTGTTGGAGAACTACGCGTTCCCGGGCGGCATGATGATCGGCACCGACAGCCACACCCCCAACGCCGGCGGTCTCGGCATGGTCGCAATCGGTGTCGGCGGCGCTGATGCGGTCGACGTGATGACCGGATTCCCGTTCAACGTGCGCTGGCCGAAGGTCATCGGCGTCAAGCTGACCGGCACGCTCAGCGGCTGGTCCAGCCCGAAGGACGTCATCCTCGAGGTGGCCCGCGTGCTCACCGTCGAGGGCGGTACCGGCGCGATCGTCGAGTACTTCGGGCCCGGAGCCGACTCGATCTCCGCCACCGGCAAGGCCACGATCTGCAACATGGGCGCCGAGATCGGCGCCACGACGTCGCACTTCCCGTACGACGCGAACATGGCGGCGTACCTCAAGGCGACCGGACGTGAGGCGATCGCTGATGCCGCCGACAAGGTGGCCGACGATCTGCGCGCCGACGACGGCGCCGTCTACGACCAGGTGATCGAGATCGACCTCGACGATCTGAAGCCGTTGATCAACGGGCCCCACTCCCCCGACCGCGCCCACAAGGTCGGCGCAGCCGGTGTCGGTGCAGCCGCCCGTGAGAACGACTGGCCGCTCGAGCCCTCGGCCTGCCTGATCGGCTCGTGCACCAACAGCTCCTACGAAGACATCACACGAGTTGCCTCGATCGCCCGTCAGGCTGCTGCTGCCGGCCTGACCGCAAAGTGCGAACTCCTGATCACACCGGGCTCCGAGCAGGTTCGCGCCACGATCGAGCGGGACGGCCTCCTCGCCGATCTCGAGGCGATCGGTGCCACGGTGTTGGCCAATGCGTGCGGGCCGTGCATCGGCCAGTGGTCGCGCCCCGAGTCCGTCACCGGGCAGCCCAACACGATCGTCAACTCGTTCAACCGCAACTTCCCCAAGCGCAACGACGGCTCGGCCAAGACGCTCAGCTTCGTCACGTCGCCCGACACGGTGCTGGCGATCGCGCTCGCCGGCCGGCTCGACTTCGACCCCACCGTCGACACGATCACCGCACCTGACGGCACCGAGATCACGTTGGCTGAACCGCAGGGCGAAGTCCTGCCCGATGCCGGCTACGACCCCGGCGTCGACACCTACACCGCTCCCCCGGCAGATGGTTCCGGCGTCGAGGTCGCCGTCTCACCGACGAGCGACCGCCTGCAACTCCTCGCGCCATTCCTCGCGTGGGACGGCAACGACTACCAGGGCCTGCCGGTGCTGATGAAGGCGCAGGGCAAGTGCACCACCGACCACATCTCGGCCGCCGGCCCGTGGCTGAAGTACCGAGGGCACCTCGAGAACATCTCCGGCAACCTGTTCGCCGGCGCAGTGAACGCGTTCACCGGTGAAGCCGGAACCGGCAAGGACATCACCGACGGCGAGACTCGCCCCTACCCCGAAATCGCCATGCGCTATCACGAGGCCGGCATCAACTGGGTGGCGGTCGGCGATCGCAACTATGGCGAGGGTTCATCACGTGAACACGCCGCCATGGAGCCTCGCTTCCGGGGTGGACTGGTGATCCTGGTCCGCTCGTTCGCTCGCATCCACGAGACCAACGCGAAGAAGCAGGGCCTCCTGCCACTCACGTTCGCCGACCCCGACACGTACGACCTCATCGAGGAGGGCGACCGCATCAACGTCAGCGGCCTGCCTCCCGTGCCGGGCGAGAACGTGCAGTGTCAGATCGTCAAGCCCGACGGCACCACGATCGACTTCGAGGCCGTGCACACGTTCAGCCCCGAACAGGTCGAGTGGTTCAAGGCCGGCAGCGCGCTCAACATCGTCCGCCAGAAGGTCGCCGCCAACGGCTGATGTTGCGATTGGTGTCAGACACCGATCGCAACACCGGTACGTTCCTCGCATGGAGATTCGCGAGGCCATCCGCAGCAACGGCACGGTTCGTGCGTTCACCGACGAACCGGTCGACGACGCGACGATCACCAGCATCCTCGATGACGCCCGATTCGCGCCCTCGGGCGGAAACCGTCAGCCCTGGCGGGTTGCGGTGGTCGACGACACGATGCTGCGCCGTGAGCTGGCGATGCTGATGCAGCCGGTCTGGGACGAATACATGGAGACGGCCGCCATCGGTGGGAACCCGTTCAACGTCGTCGACTACGTCAAGCCGGACGAGATCGTGCCGAACAAGGCCAACGCGCTGCTGGAGAACATCGACTCGATCCCGGTCGTGCTGGCCGTGGCCGCCGATCTGTCGAAGCTGGCGATGATGGACGCCGAACTCGACCGGGCAGCGGTCACGGGCGGTGCGTCGATCTACCCGTTCTGCTGGAACCTGATGCTGTCGGCACGGGCCCACGACCTCGGCGGCGTGATGACCACGTTCCTCAGTCGAGTCGAGCCGGCTGCCGCTCCGGCACTCGGGCTGCCGCAGCACCATGCGCTGGTGACGACGATCTTTCTCGGCCATCCGGTGCACCAGCCAACGAAGCTCAAGCGCAACCCGGTCGAGTCGTTTGCCAGCGTCAATCGCTTCGATGGCGCACCGTTCGGCGGCTCGATGTGACGATTGGTGTCTGACACCAATCGTCACATGTCGATGGCGGCGCGAACTTCGGCGACGTACTCGCCGACGGCGTCAGGACCGCCGTCCATCAGGCGGCGCACCATGCTGGCCCCCTGGATCACGCCATCGGCGATCCGGGTTGCCTGGTAGGCCTGCTCGGCGTTCGACACGCCGACACCGACCAGGACGGGCACATCGGTGATCGCCTTCAGGCGGGCAGCGAGGGCCGTGGCGGTCTCGGCGAGCGATTCACGCTCCCCGGTCACACCGAGCAGTCCAACCGAGTAGAGGAACCCGCGCGAGCGAGCAGCGACGAGCGGCAAGCGATCGTCTGGTGCAGTCGGTGCAGCCAACATGATCGTCTCGATCCCGGCTGCGTCGGCCGCCTCGCACCAGGGCCCTGCCTCTTCCAATGGAAGGTCGGGCAGGATCGCACCGCTGATCCCGGCGCGCTGCAACTGGTCGGCGAACCGGGTGGGGCCGGGGTGGTGGACCAGGTTGTAGTAGGTCATCACTGCGAGCGGGATGTCGACGTCGAGCGACGGCACCTCATCGAGGATCGACGCCGGCGTCACCCCCTGTTCGAGTGCGTACTGCGACGCTTGTTGGATCACGGGTCCGTCCATGACGGGATCGGAGAACGGAATACCGATCTCGATCGCATCAGCT
The DNA here is from genome assembly GCA_963716095.1 of Ilumatobacteraceae bacterium. Taxonomy (GTDB): domain Bacteria; phylum Actinomycetota; class Acidimicrobiia; order Acidimicrobiales; family Ilumatobacteraceae; genus Sva-07. The sequence goes on from CAVQSV010000011.1 coordinate 199,029, forward strand.
CCGTTGGCCGCACAGGCCCGAATGGCATCCTGCCAACCCGGATAGCCACCGGTGATGTACGGCACCAGCAGCTTTCGTCCCTGCTCGCGCTTGGCTCGGAGTTCACTCTCGATGCTCATCAGAGTCGACCGTCGAGGATGTCCATCATCTGTGCGACATCCTTGTCGCCGCGGCCCGACAGGTTCATCAGGACCGTCTGGCCTTGCATCTTCGGCGCTTCACGCTCGATCCATGCCACCGCATGAGCACACTCGAGCGCCGGAATGATCCCCTCGGTCTGCGACAGCAGCTGGAACCCGTCGATCACTTCGTCGTCGGTCACCGACGGGTACTCAGCCCGACCGATCGAGGCGAGGTACGAATGCTCGGGGCCCACGCCCGGGTAGTCGAGGCCGGCCGAGATCGACACCGCCTCTTCGACTTGGCCGACTTCGTCCTGCATCAAGTTGCTGCGCATTCCGTGCACCACGCCGGGAGTGCCTCGGCCGATGGCCGCGCCGCCGGCCGGTTCGACGCCGACCAGACGGGTGGCGGGCTCGTCGACGAACCCGCTGAAGATGCCCATCGCGTTCGAGCCGCCGCCGACGCACGCAACGACGACGTCGGGCATCGTGCCGGTCATCTCCTGGATCTGAGCGTGCGCCTCGTCGCCGATGATCGACTGGAACTGACGCACCATGTACGGGTACGGGTGTGGGCCGACGACCGAACCCAGACAGAAGTGTGTGTCGGTGACGTTGGCCACCCAGTGCCGCATCGCCTCGTTGACCGCGTCCTTCAGCGTGCGACTGCCGCTCTCGACTGCGTGCACTTCGGCGCCGAGCAGCTTCATCCGGAACACGTTGAGCGCTTGACGCTCGACGTCGACCGCCCCCATGAACACCGTGCACTCGAGCCCCATGAGCGCTGCCGCGGTGGCGCTGGCGACGCCGTGCTGACCGGCGCCAGTGTCGGCGACGATGCGCTGCTTGCCCATCCTCTTCGCGAGGAGGGTCTGGCCGATCACGTTGTTGATCTTGTGCGATCCCGTGTGGTTGAGGTCCTCACGTTTGAGGATCAGTCGAATGCCGAGCTGCTCACCCAGGTTGTGGCACTCGGTGAGGATCGAGGGGCGCCCCGAGTACTGGGTGTGCACACGTGTGAGATCGGCTCGGAATTCCGGGTCTGCCCACGCCTCGTCGAAGGCCGCCTCGAGCTGCTGACATGCCGGAACGAGGGTTTCGGGAACGAAGCGTCCACCGAACTCTCCGAAGCGACCTGTGGCGTCCGGTGGGGCCGACAGCGAGTCGGCGTTGGCGGGGCGGTCGTCGATGGTCGTCATTCGAAATCCCAGTCGTAGGGCAGGTCATCGTCGCCGACGTACGGCGTCGACGCGTGGGCACGGGCGTTCTCGATGAATCGTTTGACGGCGAGCGCATCCTTCTTCCCGGGCGACGTCTCGACGCCACTGGCGACATCGACTCCCCAGGGCTGCACCTCGGTGATCGCTGCGCCGACGTTGTCGGGGTTCAAGCCCCCGGCCAAGATCAGCTTGACCGAGTCCGGCGCGTCGCCGGCGAGCGACCAGTCGAAGAGCTTCCCGGAACCCGGATCCGGCCCATCGATCATGATGAGGTCGGTCCCGTACTGGTCCGCCTTCGGCAGGTTCGGGTCGAGCGCGCTGAAGACCTTGATGACCCACCGGAACGAGTTGGCGAGTTGCTGGGTGTCGGCTGCCGTCTCGCGCCCGTGCAGTTGGACACACTTCACTCCGGCCCGATGCGCCAGGTCGAGGACCCTGGTCGGGTGTTCGTTGCGGAAGATGCCGACCGTGAGGATCTCCGGCGGCAGGCGCCGGCTGATGTCGTAGGCGATCTGAGGCGAAATTTGCCGCTTCGAGCCCGAGACGAAGTTGAAGCCGACAGCGTCCGCGCCCATCGCCACCGACAGCAACGCGTCGTCTTCGTTGGTGATCCCGCAGATCTTGACGAACATCGTCGGCCACGGTACCGGCCACGGGGCACCGACGAGAGATTCATTGAACAGCCACCAATGCGCGTATCGTCGGGAGCGCATGGGACGACTTGATGACCTCGACTTGTCGGCGAAGCTCGGCAGCGACGAGTACGAGAAGCGATTGGCAGCTGCACAGGCGCGATTCTTGGAGCTCCGACTGACCCTCGGCGGCCAGATCGGTGGGGGCGAGCCGGGCCCGGGCCTCCTCGTCGTGATGGAGGGCGCCGATGCCGGCGGCAAGGGTGGTGCGATCCGGCGGATCGTCGAGAAACTCGACCCCCGACACTTCAGCGTGTACACCTACGCGAAGCCCTCGACCCGGGAGAAGCGACACCACTTCCTCTGGCGATTCTGGACGAAGGTGCCCGGCCTGGGCGGGATGTGTCTGTTCGATCGAAGCTGGTACGGGCGTCTCCTCGTCGAGCGCGTCGAGAAGTTCGCAACGATCGAGCAGTGGACCCGTGCCTACAACGAGATCGTCGAGTTCGAACGCAGCCTGGTCCTCGAAGGCGTGATCCTCGTCAAGTTCTACCTCCAGGTCAGCCCCGACGAGCAGCTCAAACGTTTCGAGAACCGGCAGGACGACCCGTTGCGCAGCTGGAAGCTCGTCGACGAGGACTGGCGCAATCGCGACAAGTGGGACCAGTACATCGAGGCCGCCGAGGACATGTTTGAGCGCACCGATCACCAGCTCGCACCCTGGGACATCGTGTCAGGCGAGAACAAGAAGTGGGCCCGGGTGACGATCCTCGAAACACTCAATCAGCGCATCGAGGACGGCATCGCCCGCTGGGAGATGCTCAACGTCCCGACCGGCTGAACCGGCTCGCCGTCGCCTGACGAACTGGCGATGACAGCTCAGCCCATGAGGTCGGCGATCGCGGCGGCGGGGTCACCGCTGGTCACCAAGGTCTCACCGACGAGCACCGCGTCGTAACCCGCCGCTCGAAGCGAACGGGCGTCGTCGCTTCCGCGAACACCCGACTCGGCGACCTTGACCGCCTGATCGGGAATCACTCCGGCCATCCGGACCGCACGTGCGTGATCGACCTGGAAGGTGACCAGGTCGCGCTGGTTGACCCCGATCAGGGTCGCCTCGGCTGCAAGCGCGTGCTCCAGCTCGACTTCGTCGTGGATCTCGACCAGTGCATCCAGACCGACGTCGACGGCCAGGTCGTGGAACGCAGCGAGCTCGGACGGGTCGAGTGCTGCCGCGATCAGCAAGACACAGTCGGCGCCCATCAGCCGGGCATCCAACACGTCACGCTCGCTGACCGTGAAGTCCTTGCGGATGACCGGTAGCGAACACGCAGCACGCGCCGCCCGGAGGTCCTCGATCGATCCACCGAAGTGCTCGACGTCGGTGAGCACGGACAGACAGGCTGCACCGCCGCGCTCGTAGTCGGCTGCCAGTGCAGCGGGATCGAGCCCGACGTTCAGGTCTCCCTTCGAGGGCGACCGCCGCTTGATCTCCGCGATCACCGCCAACTGTGGCTGCGCTGCGAGCGCTGCTCGGAATCCCCTGGTCGGAGGCAGTGCTCGTGCTGCGTCGAGCATCTGCTCGACAGGGCGGTCGTCGGCTGTGGCGGCCTGGCGGTGGCGGTCCAGGATCTTGTCGAGGTAGGTCGCCGCCATGTGGTGCTGTCGCTCAGAGACCCTTGCCGCGAACGGGGGTCAGCATCGTCAGCTCGGGCCGACCCGCCAGGACGCCACCGAACGCGTTCATGATCTGCTTCATCACGTCGCTCGTGCTGTGGGCCTGAAGGGCATCGCCGTCGCTGTACAGCTCGTACATGTACGCAACGTTGGCGTCGTTCGGGTCTTCGAGCAGCTGATAGAGCAACGTCCCGTCTTCGGAGCCGACATGATCCATCATCGGGGCGAGACCGGCATACAGGTCGTCACGCTTTCCATCGATGCAGGTGAACTTCGCGATCATTGCTACTTGGCTCATGGCAGCTGACCGTAGTGGCTGGCAGTCCGTAGTGCCGCCTCCGACAACGTTCGGATGTCCCCGACCGCACTTCGGAGCCACGCCATCGCATGCAAGGCGGCCGGTGGTCCATCGCCGACCGGTGCGCAGCCTTGACGCCCACACCTGCAGCGTCGATGTGGTGCCACGGCGGATCTCCGTGCATGGGTCGGCCGGGGTCCTGCGAGAGGTGTCTGGCGGAGATCGAGAGCCGCCTCATCGAACCGTCGTTCGATGACGTGGACTGGCTTGTCGATCAGGTCGATGACTACGAGGACCTGGGAGGGAACCCCGATGCTGTCTGCGGCGCAAAGCAGTTCACCCAGCTCGTCGCTGCCAGTCGGTCCGCAGCTACCCGCCGAGAATCCCCCAAACCATCATGGCGATGAGCGCGATCGGGAGGATCGACACGAGCAGGGGGAGCACCAACGCCAGGCTCCGATCACCCTTGCGTACGGCGAGGAACACGAAGATGGGGGCGCCGAACATCGTCCCGGTGGTGTACGGGACGAAGGTCAACACCGCGCACAGGACTGCGACGCGTCCTGCAACAGTGGTCGGCAGCACCGAGCGACCCCGCACCGTCCAGCGGGGGGTCTCATCCGGCCGAGATGGCACGGACGTGACCAGTCGGCCGCCGCCGACCAGTGCCACGAGCCCGACGACCAACGACACCAAGCCGATGGGGAGGAGGGCGGAGAGCCTCGCAACCCCGAACCGGACATCGGCCGAAACGTCGGGCGAGCCGTCTGCGTTCATGATCACCAGAGCCCACTCGCCGGTCTCGATCGTCCAGTCGAGGGCCTGTTCACCACTGCCACTCACCGACGCCACCCAGAACCCCTCGGTCTCCGGAGCGGCAGGATCGGTGGCACCGTCGTTCCTGGTGTACACCACATCGGTGATGTCGTCCGCCCTGGATTCCCAGGCGGTGATCTCATCGTGGACGACGCCATCGAGGTATCCGGCAACCGCATCGGCGGGAGCGATGCCCATGAAGATCATCTCGGACCCCGTCGCAACACCCTGCACCCGGATGTCATCGGGCGGCGAGACGAACTCGGGCATGGTGGTCCAGCGCAGCAGCTCGACGTCGTCGGTGACCACCGCACGAGACGACACCTCCATCGTCAACGGATCGCTCAACCTGTACTCGCCGAAAACTGGAGAGTGGAACAACGATGCGAGACCGAAGTGGTAGATGAGGACCAGCCCGACCACCACCAGCATCGTTCCAAACCCGATCACCTTGGTTCTTCGCGTCACCGGAACCACCTCTTTCGCTCGGTGACCACCCGGGAAGTCAGATGTCTCTACGCTCTTTGTGCCACGTCCGCGTCGCCGCGACAAGGGGCGAACGATCAGACTTCTTCGAGAGTTCGTGCTTCGGTCGCGTGGCCTGGCCTGGCCTGGCCTGGGATTGTGGCAACTTGGCCTTCGACGACGATCCCGAAGGTGATCTCGCCCGCCAGCAGCTTCGTGCCGTATCCGACACGACGCTCGGGCACCGAATCGGGGGCGTGCGGTGCTATCGGAGCCGGTGGATGCCGGGGATCTCGTAGGTCCCGTTGAGGACCTCCATGGATGGCAGGTACAGACGCATCAGGAGGTAGAAGGGGGCGGCGGGCGCTGGGAGCCAGTTCGCTCGGGCGTCACCGTCCGGGGCGTTGTGCCCGATGGTGATGGTGAGTGCGCCGTCGTCGCCGTGAACGAGGCCGGCGGTGCGGTCGCCGATCGAGTAGCGCTCGATGTCGTTGTCGACCATGAGTCGCTTCTCGAGGTCGTAGAGGGTGATCGACCAGAACGCATCGACTGGAGGCAGGTGTCCGCCTGGGAAGCGAATCTCGTACGAGCCGGCCGAGCCGTCGAGTTGTGCGCCGTCGAGGTCGGTGTAGATCGGCGGGTAGTAGGCCTCGATCGGGTCGTTGACGTACATCGACTGCCAGCCGACCGCGGCGCGGTAGAGGTAGTCGGTGCCGAAGTACTCGGTGGCAACGGGCGGGAGTTGCCACCCGTTCATCTCGCTGCCGAGGCCTTGGGCGGCGCCGGCGATCATGTTCTCGCCGTCGGCCACGACGCGTTCCAGGCCGCGCCGCGTCGGTTCATCGAGGGTGGACGGGTCGAATCCGTGGTCGACGGTGAGTCCGATCTGGGCGAACAGTCCCAGGAGACCCGCGTCGTGCGGTGGTGGCGGGTTGTCGGCGATCAGGTCACCGAGGTCCTCGAAGAACGCGAGTGGGCCGATGTGACCGCTGGGCTCAGCAACCCGAGGCTCCGCCAGACGCCGCTCAGCCCAGCCACTCAGCGGACCGAGGAACATCTCGTCCTGCAGCGCATGCACGGCGGGAACATCGTCGGGTCCGTCGACGGCAAGCCGACCGATGATGAACACGGTGGGTGTCGGAGCGTCGATGCGCTCGATGCCGGCCGGCAACGCACCGGAGTGGCCGGGACCACAGATGGCGATGTCCATCTCCTTGAATCCACGGGTGCGCTGGCTGACGTAGGTGAAGTTGTTCGTGTACGCGTCGACGAACTGATACGTGTAGAAGCGACCGTCCATGTTCGGGACATGCATCACCATCGGCTCGTCGCGCAGGTCGAGCCAGGCGGTGGTGTAGAGCGTGTCGTTGTTGGGTGACTGCACGTCTTCGAAGTCCGGCGTCAGCAACTCCTTGGCGTGCACGAACGTGTTCAGAGGACCGCGCAGCATGTGCGGGATGATCTCGGTGCCGCCGGCCATCCCGACACGACTCCGATTCTCGTTGATCACCACGGGGTAACCCCAGATGTAGGCCTGCACGCCGATTGCGTACGCCAGGTCTTCACGTTGTTGCTCGGACATCGTTGTCTCCTTGTTCAGTCGTCGATCGGTTCGAAGTCGCCGGGTCGCCACGTTTGGTCGAAGAACGCCTCGGTCGGGCTGTACAGCCGGAACAGCATGAACCAGCCCTTGCCCGGCACGGTGCGCAGCCAGTTCGATTCGGGCGCACCGGCGGGAAGTTCGGGGCCGAAGTACAGGTCGACCGAGCCGTCGTCGTTGTACGCGAGGTCGTCGAGTGAGCCGATCGAAGGGAACGGTTGACCATTGTCGAGCCCCGACACGTTGGCCGCGTCGTACAGGGTCCCCGACCAGAAGTTGGCGGCCGGGACATCGGCGGGAAGGTGCAGCCGGTAGCTGCGGCCACCGGACAGGTAGTTGCCGTCTTGGTCGCGGTAGGCGAAGGGGTACTTGGAGCCCTTCCCGACCATGTTCATCACCATCGCGGGGCTGATCGAGTAGCCGATCGTGAACATCCCGACCCGAGCGTCGAGGTTCAGGAACGTGTCCTCGTTGAACTCCACGTCGAGGACGTTCAACACGTTGTGCCACTGCCGGTCGTCGTAGTACGCTGGTGTCGGGCAGGTAGTCCCCGAACCGGATCGCCTTGGCCATCTTCACGCCGACCTCGGCGGCCGCACCGAGGATGCTGCGCATGCGGTCGTCGGGCTCGAACGGTTCGCCTTTGACGATCCCCAGCGACGCCATCATCCCGCGCATCGCCATGTCCTCGGGAGCAACGAACTCCGCCTCGACGAACTCGGCCAGCATCTCGAAGTACTCGTAGTCCTCGGGGAACACCATGTGCGCCGGGGTGGTCGACCCGTTCGGGAACACCATCTCCGGCGGGGCAGCTCGGTCGGCAAGCGGATAGATGCGGGTCTGCTCGATCAGCTCGACCGGCGTGGCGGTGTCGCCGTCTTCGATGAACGCCCGCCAGAACACGAACACGTTGTTGGTCCGCGAGGTGAACGTGTGAAAGCCGTCGGGCACGTCACCCGACGCAGCCCGGCGGGAGAATGAGATACTCGCCACCATCGCCTTCATCCGGCCCGACATAGCCCACATCGGTGATCGGCCGCTGCCAGAAGTCGTCGAGAATCCCCTGCTGGCGTGGCGGCACCTCCACCACGGTGGGACCGTCGACGGCGAGATCGATGTAGCCGAGCGCGTAGATCACGTCGCTGTTCGGCGTGCTGATCAACGTCTGCGCGTTCAGGCGGTCCTTCCACACGACCAAGAGATTGCTGCCGGACCCGAAGACCTCCTCGGAGCCCTTCTTCATGGCCTACACGCTGATCGCCGGCAACGACCACAACACCACCTGACACGCGCGCTGGAACAACATCTCATCGACCAGCCGCTCAGACGCCTCCGCGCTCGGGTAGCTCTCCGAGAACGCGAGCCCTCGCAGCTCATCCCACTGATCGCTCATCACGCATCACTCCTCAACTCGCCCAGCGGCGTCTCTTCGGTGTCAACGTATGCCGTCCGACAACCAGACCGGATCACCCCACTTGGGTGACATCTGTGCCCGCCATCAGGTCGCCGCACGCGCGGCATGATCCTCTCACCCCCTTCCGCAGATCCGGGGGAGTTCGTTGCTCCGTCAGGCGATGCCGCGCTGGGCCTGCTCGTTCTGTTCACGCGATGGTCTGGCCGCCGTCGATCACAAGTACATGACCAGTGACGAACGAGGCGGTGTCATCGCACAGCCAGACGACACCATCTGCGATGTTCTGGGAGAGACCCATGTGCCCCATTGGAATCAGAGCGATCAAGTCGTCCGCCAATTCCGGGCGTTGGTCCAAACCAGCCGTCATACCGGACTCGGTGAGACCAGGAGAAATGGCGTTGATTCTGATGCCTTCGCTCGCGTACTCCAAGGCAGCCGTCTTCGTCATCCCGATCACGCCGTGCTTGCTGGCGACGAAGCGTTCTACTTTGTCGACTCGACTCCTCCTCCGTCCGGCCAGTATCAAATCGTCTTCGGCGACGTACCGGTTGACGCGTTCTGGTCCGTCACCGTCTACAACCGTGATGGGTTCCTCGAGCCGAACGAATTCGGCGCCTACAACTTGAACGGTGCTGCCGCGGTGCCCGATGCCGACGGGTCGGTCACCATTGATCTGGCGCCAACGCCTGGCGATCATGACAACCACCTCTACGTCATGGATGGGTGGAACTACACGGTCCGCCTCTATCGAACCCGACCCGAAGTCCTCGATGGTCAGCGGACCGTTCCCACCCCGAAACTGGAAGGGTGACGATCGGCTGACACGCCCTCGGTCGGACCAGCCTCGTCGAGGGTGCACCCGACCAGTGCCTTCTCTGAGATCCAGCCGCCGAACTGCAAGCGTGTCCCACCGGTAACCGGCGCATCCGAGGAGAGCTGACGGGGTTGATCTCGTGTGCGGGATCACTCCGCGAAGCTGGCCGCCACCATTGGCCCGCCTTGCCCGAAGGACAGCCTGTCGATTCCTGCCGACCGCTGACTCTGGGTCACACACTTCGCTCGGTCCGGTCCGCGAATTGAGCGTCACGGATCCGGCCGAAGTAGTGCGGGTGCGTTGACTCGGGACCCCGCACGTAGTCCCCGTCCGAACGTGTCCGATTGACGACCCTCAACTGAGACAGGTTGTGGCTAGAACCCCAGCCGGTCACCGATGGTGGCGAGCAGTTGGTCGATCGGGACCCGTACCTGCTCGGTGGTGTCGCGGTCGCGGACCGTGACAGCGTGGTCGTCGAGCGAGTCGAAGTCGACGGTCACCGCGAGCGGTGTGCCGATTTCGTCTTGGCGCCGGTAACGCTTGCCGATGTTCTGGGTTTCGTCGTAGTCGACCATGTAGCGATCGGCCAGCAGTTGGCGCACCTCGTGCGCCAACGGGGTGAGCGTGTCCTTCTTCGACAGCGGCAGCACGGCCACCTTGTACGGGGCGAGGCGAGGGTGCAGGCGAAGCACGGTGCGTGCCTCGCCATTGACCTCGTCCTCGTCGTAGGCGGCGAGCAGGAACGCCGCCATCGTGCGGGTGGCTCCGGCCGCAGGCTCGACCACGTACGGCACGTAGCGCTCGTTCGTCTGTGGATCGAAGTAGTCGAGCCGCTCACCCGAATGTTCGGAATGCTGCTTCAGGTCGTAGTCGGAACGCTGGGCGATGCCCTCGAGCTCGTCGAAGCCCCACGGGAAGGTGAACTCGACGTCGGAGGTGCCGCTCGAATAGTGCGACAGCTCGTCGTCGTCGTGAGCCCGCAAGCGAAGCATCTCGGGTGGAATGCCGAGATCGATGTACCAGTCGAGGCGGGCCTGGCACCAGTACTCGTACCACTGCGCCGACTCTTCGGGCGGTACGAAGAACTCGAGTTCCATCTGCTCGAACTCGCGTGTCCGGAAGATCCAGTTCTGTGGGGTGATCTCGTTGCGAAAGCTCTTGCCGACCTGGGCGATCCCGAACGGCGGCTTCTTGCGGGCGGTCTGCAGGACCTGACCGAAGTTGGTGAACATCCCTTGCGCCGTCTCGGGACGCAGATAGGCGTCAGCGCCAGTGCCCTCGACCGGGCCGGCCTGGGTCTTGAACATCAAGTTGAACTCACGCGCCTCGGTGAAGCTGTTCGTCGCGTTGCAGTTCGGACAGGTGTCCGGGTCGTCGAGCTTGTCGAGGCGATGTCGGGTCTTGCATTCGGTGCAGTCGACCAGTGGATCGGAGAAGTTCGCGAGGTGACCCGATGCCTGCCACACCTGTGGCGGGCTGAGAATGGCGGCGTCGATCAGCACCACGTCGTCGCGCTGCTGCACCATCGAGCGAACCCAAGCGTCCTTGACGTTGCGCAACAGCAATGACCCGAGGGGCCCATAGTCGTACGTCGAGCGGAAGCCGCCGTAGATCTCGGCCGACTGGTAGACGAAGCCGCGGCGTTTGCAGAGGCTGACGATCTGTTCGAGGTCGGTGGCAGGCATAGGCGACGAGGCTACCCACGCACCCCACCCCGTTTGCGTTGCAGTTTCGACGGACCGCCCCTTCCGAACCGCAACCCAAACGTGGGTTGGCGTCCGGGTTCCGCCACTAGTGCGTTTCGAACATCGCCACCGTCTTCAGACGACGTTCGATGTGGAACTCGAGAGCACGTGTGGCCAGCGAAGAGACCTCGTGAGTCAGCGGCGACTCGTCGCGGGCGAGCGCCTGGACCAGTTGTCCGCCGAGCACCTCGCGCAGAATCGTCAGCGCTCCCTGGCTGATCGCCTGCCCAGAGCGGCACGAGCGACAGAGCACACCACCTTCGTTGAGGTCGAACGCTACGAACTCAACGCCGGGCTCGGTCTCGCCGCAGCGAACACACCGGTCGAGCTCGGGCCTCATGCCTTCGTTGGCGAGCAGCTTCCAGTAGAACGCTGCCACATTGAGCGGTGACGGTGACGTGGCGATCGTTCGAAGCACGCCGACCAGCATCCGATACAGCTGTGGATTGGGCTCGCGTTCCAGCGACAGCTGATCGACAGCCTCGACCGCCGCAAGCCCTTGCGAGGCACGATCGAGCGACGACAACATGGGCGACAGCGGCTCGACCGCTTCGGCCTGGCTGACGATGTCGAGTTCGCGCCCCGGTAGAGCAGCAACCGAACGTGACTCATCGGTTCGAGGCGGGCGCCGAACTTCGACTTGGTCTTGCGAACCCCCTTGGCGACTGCGCGCACCTTGCCGTTCTCGGCGGTGTGGAACACCACGATGCGATCCGACTCGCGCAGCTTGTAGGTCCGCAGCACCACCCCGGTGTCCCGATACAGCTCGCTCACGACGGTGCGCTACGTGACCGCAATGACGCCGCCACGTCAGCCGTCTTCTTCGAGGCCACCGAAGCGACGTTGACGACGAGCGAAGTCGGCAATCGCTTCCAGCAGGTGGTCGGCTGACAGCTCGTGCCAGGCCATCGGATGGAAGACGAGCTCGCCGTAGGCCAATTCCCACACCAGCGACGGTGGGAGTCGAGTCGACTCGCCGAGCACGACGATCAGGTCGGGCTCGCAATCCGCCGGCGCGTACAGCGCCTCGGCCACAGTGGCCTCGTTGACCGGTTCATCGCCGTGCAAGCGTTGCATCGCCTCCGCGAAACGTTGCCGGCCATCGCCGCACGGGTCGACGATCACATGGCATGATCCGACCTCACGCTGCCACCACTGCAGATCGACCGGGTCGATGCCCGGCTCGAACGCCCGCAACGTGAGGAACGATGCTCCCGCCTGGTCGGCAATCGCGCCCAGTCGCTCGACACGGTCGTCCCACCGATCGTCGCCGAGGTCGTCCCAGTCGCGCAGCGTGCCACCGACCACCATGATGTGACGGAGCAGCTGGCGTGTGGGGTCGCCTGCACGGCCAGTGCCCGTCGAGACCGAAGCACCCGCCGTTGGCGATCCAGTTCTCGCGCTCGTGATCGAAGCTGCCACGTCACCATTGTTCCACGCCACGCCCCGTAGAAGCTGGCTGGCTAACGTGGGGCCTCGTGCCAGCCGATCCCCCACCGCCTCGCATCGAGCCCGCGGCATCGCTTCATGTGGCTTGCATCATGGATGGAAACGGTCGCTGGGCGGGACGGCGAGGGCTTCCGCGCACCGAAGGCCACACCGAAGGCGAGGAGAATCTCGCCCGGCTCGTGCGCGTTGCGGTACAGCGCAACATCGGGTGGCTGACCGTGTTCGGCTTCTCCACCGAGAACTGGCAGCGCCCGCGCCCCGAGGTTCGCCACATCCTGGGGCTGCACGAGAAGCTCTTCGGTCGCGTCGCAGAACTCAACGAGCTGAACGTGCGTGTCCAGTGGATCGGTCGTCCCTTCGATTCACCGATGGCGCGCACCCCTCGCTATGTCCAACGTGCGATCCGAAAGGCGATCGCCGACACGGCAGACAACACGGGCATGGTGTTGACGATCGCGTTCGACTACGGCGGTCGGTCCGAACTCGTCGCCGCCGTCGAGGCCGCTCGACAAACCGACGACGGGGTCACCGTCGAGACGATCGGGGAACACCTCTACCTCCCGGAACTCCCGCCGGTGGACGTGTTGGTGCGCACGAGCGGTGAATTGCGTGTCTCGAACTTTCTCCTGTGGCAAGCGGCCGGCGCGGCGATCTACTTCACCGAGGCTCCCTGGCCCGACTTCGACGAGCGCGAGCTCGACGCAGCGTTGGCGCTCGCTCGATGACCGAGGCACTCGCCAGGGTCACCGCTGCGCTCGACAACGCCGAAGAACGTGTCGGCCAGCAGCAGATGGCCGCACTGGTCGCGGACGCAATCGCGACGAAGCGCCACCTCGTCGTCCAGGCGGGTACCGGCACCGGCAAGACGCTGGCGTACCTCGTCCCAGCGATCGAGGCCGACGCCCGAGTGGTCGTTGCGACCGCCACCAAGGCACTTCAGGACCAGTTGGCCACCAAGGATCTTCCGTTCTTGGCCGAACACATCGGTCGCGACTTCGACTGGGCGATCTTGAAGGGTCGATCCAACTACGTCTGTCTCCAACGGCTCCGCGAGATGAGCGCCGACGACCAGGGCCAGCTCGAACTCGAGTCGATGGCCCTGACCACGAAGGTCGAGATCAAGCGCCTGGCGGAGTGGTCCGGCACGACCGCGACGGGCGACATGGCCGAACTCGACTGGACCCCGTCGGACAGCGCCTGGCGCGCCGTCAGCGTTGGCAGCGACGAGTGTCCCGGCGCTGATCGCTGCCCGTTGGGCGACCCGTGCTTCGCCGAGCAGGCACGCCGCCGAGCCGCTGCCGCGGACGTGATCGTGGTCAACACCCATCTCTACGGGCTCAACGTGGCAAGCGGCGGCGCCATCCTGCCCGAGCATGACGTGGTCGTCTTCGACGAAGCGCACGTACTCGAAGACATCATGAGCGACACCGTGGGCGTCGAGATCGCCCCCGGCCGCTTCACCGCGCTGTCGGGAATCATTCGACGGATTCTCGACGATCCGAAGCTGATTGGCTCGATCGCTGAGATCGCCGAAGGGCTCCGCGACGCCCTGAGCGCTCACGTCGGCAATCGGCTGTCGACGCCGCTGCCCGACTCGGTGCAGGAGGTGCTCACCGACGCCCGCCTCCGGCTCGGTCGGGCCAACGAAGTGCTGGTGGCCATCGACACCAAGAACGAAGACGCCAAGCAGCGACGCCTTCGCGCTCAGACGATGACCGGCCGCGCCATCGAACAGCTCGACATCGCCATCGAAGGGCGCGAGGGCTATGTGGCGTTCGTCTCGGGCTCCCGCGACGCCCCTCGCTTGGAGGTCGCCCCGCTCGACGTCGGCCCCGCGATGGTCGAAGGGGTCTGGTCGCAGCGAACGGCCGTGCTCACCAGTGCGACCATTCCCTCATCGCTGGCCACTCGGGTCGGCATCGCCGACGACCAGGTCGAGGTCGCCGATGTCGGCAGCCCCTTCGACTACGAGCACCACTCGATGCTCTACTGCGCCATGCACCTCCCGAATCCGAACTCCGAAGGATTCCGAGCGGCCGTCCACGACGAACTCGAGGCCCTGATCACCGCAGCCGGGGGACGAACACTGGCGCTGTTCACCAGCTGGCGATCGATGGACGAGGCCGCAGAGGCGCTCCGCGACCGCATCGACCTTCCCATCCTGACCCAGCGAGATCTTCCCAAGCCCGCACTGATCAAGGCGTTCGCCGACAGCGACGAGACGTGCCTGTTCGCGACTGCCGGACTGTTCCAAGGCGTCGACGTACCCGGCCAGACGCTGTCGCTCGTCGTGATCGACCGGATCCCGTTCCCCCGCCCAGACGACCCGCTGCTCAGCGCCCGCCGCGAACAGCTCGGACCCACCGCCTTCTCCGAGATCGACATCCCGCGGGCATCGATGATGCTTGCGCAGGCCTGCGGGCGTCTGATCCGCTCGGCCACCGATCGCGGCGTCGTGGCTGTGATGGATCCGCGACTGGGCACAGCGCGGTACCGCTGGGACATCATCAAGGCGCTGCCACCGATGCAACGCACCAAGGTTCGTGGCGACGTCGAGACATTCCTCCGCGGCATCACCACCGAGTGACGATCACGCCTGGGGTCTGACCCCTGGCGTGATCAGGTGATCGAGGCGGCGAAGATGCCGTCGATGGTGGCGCCGAGCATCGTGTCGAACTCCTCGTCGCTCTGACCGGCGCTGAGACCCTCGGTGAGGGCACGACTGAAACTGGCGATCATTCCGTGCTGGCGCGACAACCGCTCGTTGGCCTCGTCGCGTGGGTAGCCGCCGGACAGCGCCACGACCCGCAACACCTTCGGGTGGGCAATCAGCGGGGCATAGAAGTCGTCGACCGAAGGAATCGACAGCTTCAGCATCACCGGCTGATCGTCGGTGAGCGAATCGAGCTGCATGGCGATCCGGTCGCGAAGGAGCGCTTCCGCGGCCTGCTTCTCCGGGCTGTGAATGTCGACCTCGGGCTCGATGATCGGAACGAGACCCGCAGCGAGAATCTCCTTGGCGACCTCGAACTGCTGGTCGACAATCGCCTCGACCCCGGCCTGGTTCGCCAGCTTGATCACCGAACGCATCTTGGTGCCGAACACGCCGAGACCGACCGCGCGCTCGCACAACTCGGTGAGCCCCGGGATCGGCTTCATCATCTGCACACCGTCGGCCTCGTCGGCGAGGCCTTTGTCGACCTTGAGGAACGGCACGACGTGCTTGTCGGACCAGAGGAACTCCGCTGACCCTTTTCCGCCGATCTGGCGGTCCATGGTCTGCTCGAACAGGATCGCGCCGAGCACCTTGTGGCCCGTGAACGCCGGCGAGGTCACGATTCGAGTGCGCATCGCATGCATCAGGTCGAACATCTCGTCGTCGTTCGACCACGCGTCGTCGCTGACGCCGTAGAGCCCCAAGGCTTTGGGGGTGCTCCCACCGCTCTGATCGAGCGCTGCGATGAAACCCTGGCCGGTACGAACCTTGTTGAGCATGTCGTCATTCACATCCCTGACTGTAGTCAGCGCGAGGTCGGGGCGTCCTCGGACACGATGCACTGGTGACCAAGTACCCGACGATCGCTACCGTCGTGCCCCATGAACGCCCCCGAAGACGACCCCCGGGTGGTCGACTGTGTCGTGGTGGATGGAATCGCCACCATCACGCTCGACTCCCAGCACAACCGCAACGCATTGTCGCGCCAACTGCTGAGCGATCTCCACCGCGCCCTCGACGAAGCCGAGGCGGTCGATGCCCGCGCCATCGTGCTCACGCATCGCGGTCCGGCGTTCTGCGCTGGCGCTGACCTCAAGGAGCGCGCTGCTGCGGGCAGTGCGTCTGCCGACTCATCGCCGTTCGTCGGCGCTCTGGAGCGGCTGATGGATGCTGCGTGCCCCACCATCGCAGTCGTCAACGGAGCGGTACGTGCAGGCGGCATCGGGCTGATGGCCGCCTGCGACCTGGTCGTGGTCCACGACTCGACCACGTTTGCACTCACCGAGGTCCGAATCGGGGTCGCCCCGGCGATCATCGCCGTGCCCATACTCCGGCGCGTGGCCCCGAGTCGGATCGCTGCCGCAATGCTCACGGGAGAGTCGTTCGATGCCGACTCCGCCCGCGAGATGGGCCTGGTCACCCACGTCAGCAGCGACGTGATCTCCACCGTCGACGACCTGTGCGAGGGCATCCTCCAAGGGGCTCCGGCCGCCGTCGCCGCCACCAAGCGCGTGCTGCACACCGTGGCCGACACCGACCGCGACGCGGCGTTTGCTGCGATGGCAACGCTCTCCAACGAGATGTTCAACGGCCCCGATGCCGCCGAAGGAATGGCGGCCTTCGCCGAGAAACGGCCACCGAAGTGGTCGCCGACCGCACGATGACCGCTCCGAATCGAACGGTCACGATCCCTGTCACCAACGGCATGAGGATCGCCGCGGACGAATGGCCCGGCGACGGCCCGCCCGTGGTGCTCGCACATGGAGGCGGCCAGACACGGCACTCGTGGGGAGGCACCGCGGCGGTCTTGGCGTCCCATGGCCACCGCGTGGTGTCGATCGATCTTCGCGGCCATGGCGACTCGGCCTGGGACGCGGACGGCAACTACTCGATGGACGCCTACCGCGACGACGCGCTGGCTGTCGCCGAGTGGATCGGCGACCCGATCGCCTGGGTCGGCGCGTCGCTCGGCGGGATGACCGGGCTGCATGCCGTCGACGCCGCGCCACAGCGTTTCTCGGCCCTGGTGCTCGTCGACATCACCCCTCGGCCGGCCGCCGCAGGTGTGAGCCGCATCCTGGAATTCATGGGCAAGGACGCCGTCGATGGGTTCGCGTCGCTCGACGACGCGGCCGATGCCATCGCTGCGTACCAACCCCATCGGCCGCGTCCGACAGATCTGTCGGGGTTGGAGAAGAACCTCCGCCTCGGCGCCGACGGGCGATGGCGCTGGCACTGGGATCCCGCGTTCATCAACATGCGTACCGGCGGCGAGAGCGAGCACGCACGAGACGCCCATCACGGCGAACTCGAGACCATCGCCCGGCGGCTCACGCTTCCGGTGCTGCTCGTTCGCGGCAGACTGTCCGATCTCGTCACCCAAGCCGAAGTCGACGAGTTCTTGCAGATGGTGCCCCACGCCGACTACGTCGATGTGGCCGGTGCGGCACACATGATCGCCGGCGACAGAAACGACGTGTTCACCGACGCCGTGGTGCACTTCCTCGACCCGACCTGAACCGACCCTGCAGAAGTTGCGGGTGCCATGTGTCACTTCGCCTCCGGACGCGCGACAATGGTCGGATGACCACCAGCCAAGAACTGCACGACCGCATCGTCGGACAAAACCTCGGGAAACGATTCCTCAGCAACCTCGACGCGAACGCGTCGGTCGAGGTCGTGCGCTGGAAGGACGCCGCAGGCGAATGGCACGGCTGGACGATGACCGAACTGGCCGAGCTCACGGCGCGCCTGGCGACCGGACTCGCCGACCTCGGCGTCGGCAAGGGCGACACCGTCGTTCTGATGATGCGCAACCGGCCGGAGTTCCACGCCCTCGACATCGCCACGCTCTTCCTCGGAGCGACTCCGGTGTCGATCTACAACTCCTCGGCCCCCGAACAGATCGAGTACCTGATCAACGACTGCAAGGCCAAGCTGGCCGTGGTCGAAGACGACGCCTTCCTCGAACGGTTCCTCAAGGTCCGCGAGGCCTTGCCGACACTCGAGACCATCGTGATGATCGAGCCGTCCGAGACCGCCGGCGACAGCGTCGTGCCGTACGCCAACCTCGCAACCGCGGCCCCTTCGGACCTGCGTGAACTGTCCGAGATCGCCACGCTCGACGACATCGCCACCATCATCTACACCTCGGGAACGACCGGCCCACCGAAGGGCGTGATGCTGTCGCACAGCAACATCGCATGGACGCTCGAGTCGGTCGGCCAGTCGATGCGCGACCAGACGGACATCGAGGACTTCGCGGGCAAGAAGCACCTGTCGTACCTTCCGATGGCCCACATCTTCGAACGGTTGCTCGGTCACTACTACCTGCTCGACTTCGCAGCGCAGGTGACGTGCTGCCCGGAGACTTCACAGCTCACCGCCTACACGGGAGAGGTACGCCCGAACGTCTTCATCGGCGTGCCGCGCGTGTGGGAGAAGCTCTATGCAGGTGTCAACGCTGCCCTCGCAGGCGACCCGGAGAAGTCGAAGGCGTTCAACGACGCCGTCGAAGCGGCGCTTCCGATCGTCGAGAAGATGACCCGCGGGACCGCCACCCAGGAGGAGATCGACACCTGGAACTTCCTCGACCAGGTCGCCTTCCAGACAGTTCGGGGCCTGATCGGCCTCGACGAGACCGAGATCTGCATCACCGGCGCCGCGCCACTTCCGTCGGAGATCCTCGCCTGGTTCCGCGCGATCGGCGTCCCACTCACCGAGGGCTACGGCATGTCGGAGACCACCGCGGTGCTCACCTGGGCCAACGACCCCAAGCCTGGTTGCGTGGGGCGTGCAGCCACAGCGGTCGAGCTGAAGATCGCCGACGACGGCGAAGTGCTCTGCCGCGGGGGCAACAACTTCGTCGGGTACCTCGGCAAGCCCGAGCAGACGGCCGAGACGATCGACAGCGACGGCTGGCTGCACACGGGCGACATCGGCATGATCGACGACGACGGCTATCTCAAGATCGTCGACCGCAAGAAGGAACTGATCATCACCGCTGGCGGCAAGAACGTGAGCCCGGCCAACCTCGAGGCAGAACTGAAGATGATTCCGCTGGTGGGCCAGGCGTGTGCCATCGGCGAGCAGCGACCGTTCATGTCAGCCCTCGTCGTGCTCGATCCCGACGCAGCAGCAGCCTGGGCAACCGCACACGGTTTGTCGGGTGACGATGCGACCATGGCAGCGCTCGCCGAGAACCCGGACGTGGTCGCCGAGATCGAGGCGGGCCTCGTCGAAGTGATGGCGGGCTTCAACAACGCCGAGGCCGTGAAGAAGGTGCGGATCCTCGGCGAGGAGTGGCTGCCCGACTCCGAGCTGCTGACGCCCACGTCGAAGCTCAAGCGGCGTGGAATCCTGGCGAAGTTCGCCGACGAAATCGAAGCGCTCTACGCCAAGTGAGCAGTGTTACTCATGGTGTCTGACACCATGAGTAACACTCACGAGGACATCAAGCGGTAGCCGATACCCCTGGCCGTCACGATCAGCTTCGGATCGTCGGGGTGATCCTCCACCTTCAGGCGAAGGCGGCGGACGTGCGCATCGACCAGTCGCGAGTCGCCGAGGTACTCATAGCCCCAGACACGTTCCAGCAGCTGATCGCGCGACAACACGGCGCCGGCATGGTCAGCGAATTCACACATCAGCCGGAACTCGGTCTTGGTGAGGCTGAGTTCGTCGTCGCCCTTCAACACGATGCCCTGTTCTCGCCGTATCTCGATGTCACCGAAGCGCGTTGCCGTTGGCGTCGTCGCTCTGCCCTGGAGATGGACGCGACGCAGCAGGGCGCGGATCCGTGCAGCCAATTCCTTGGGGACGACCGGCTTGGTGACGTAGTCGTCGGCTCCCGCCTCGAGGCCGGCCACCATGTCGTGGGTGTCGGTCTGTGCGGTGATCATGATGATCGGCACGATGCTGTCGGCGCGCAGCGCCCGACACACGTCGAATCCCGACATGTCCGGCAAGCGCAGATCGAGCAGCACCAGATCAGGCGGTGTACGACGGAACTCGGCCAGACCGTCGCCGCCGTTGGGTGCCTGACGCACCTCGTAGCCTTCGTCCTCGAGCGCCATCGACAGCGCCAAGCGGATTCCGTCGTCGTCCTCGATGAACAGCAGTGATTCCATGAGCGACTGCCAGTGTGACTCGCGCAACGCCGAGACCGGACGCTTTGTTACCGAAATCGCACACTTCTCGCAAGAGTCCGTCACACAGGTGCTCCATCATGATGACTGTTCACGCTGCCCCGGTGGGGTGCCTTCCTCCCCCTGGCATTCCACCGGCAGCGGGTGAACCCCCGGCCACCCGACCTGCAACACTGCTTCGGTGGCTCGGCCCCGAACACTCCGCTTGCGCACCCGCGTCACGCTGTTCTTCGCGTTCATCGCATTGCTCGCCGGCCTGGTGCTCATCGGTGTCACCTACGGATTCGCACGCAACAACCTCCTTGCCGACGACGAGACCGCCGCCCGCCAACAGGCCTTCAACAACGCCGATCTGGTGCGGGAGCAGCTCACCGTCGACCCGGGCGGCATCGGGGTGTTCTTCGACGACGAACTGCGCACCGACGCTGACGGATTCGCTGTACTGAGCGCTGCCGATCCCAGCGCACCACGGGCCAGCACCAGCGTGCTGCACCCGATCGCCGACTTCCCCGAACGCCTCGTCGAGTCGGTCCGCTCTGGCGCATCTGGTGTCCAGAACGCATCCATCGACGGCTCCAACCATCTCACGGTCGGCGTCTACATCGCCGAACACGACACCGGCTACTACGAGGCCTTCCCACTCGACGAGACCGAGTCGACGCTCACCGCGATCCTGACAGCGCTCGCGCTCGGTGCGCTCGGCACACTCGTTCTCGCCACGCTCTTCGGTCTCGCGACCAGCCGCCGCCTGCTCCGACCGCTCAGCCAGGTCGCCGACGCAGCAGCGGACATCGCCTCGGGCGGACTCGATACTCGACTGGAGCCCGAATCGGACCCAGACCTGGACAGGCTCGCCGGGTCGTTCAACGACATGGCCGACGCCGTGCAGGATCGCATCGAACGTGAAGCACGGTTTGCGTCCGATGTCAGCCATGAACTGCGGTCCCCGATCACGGCGCTGACCGCCGCGGTCGAAGTCCTCGACGGCCGACGCGACGACATTCCGGAACGGACACAGCAGGCGCTCGACGTGGTCGTCGACCAGGTGCGTCGTTTCGACAGCATGGTCATCGACCTGCTCGAGCTGGCCCGACTCGACGCTGGCGCAACCGACCTCAACATCGAAGACGTCACCCTGATCGACCTCACGCAGCGAGTCGCAGCGAGGTACGGAGAGCCGGACGTACCTATCGTCGCCGCCCGCAGGACTCCGAGCGAGGTCGCGATCGACAAGGTGCGATTCGAGCGTATTCTCGGCAACTTGTTGGAGAATGCGCGCAACCACGGCGGCGGAGCGCTGCGGATCGAACTCAGCGCGGCCCCGTCGAATCGATTCCGGCTGGCCGTCGAAGACGGCGGTCCAGGTGTGGCACAGGGCGAACGCGATCGGATCTTCGAACGCTTCGCCCGCGGCAGCGCTGCCCGCCATCGCATCGGAACCGGCCTCGGTCTCGCATTGGTGGCCGAACACAGCGCTGCCATGGGCGGCACCGCGTGGGTGCAGGATCGAGTCGGCGGAGGAGCCAGATTCGTCGTCGAGCTCCCGGTGCGGGTGACGCCGGTCAGTCCGGACGGTGAATCATGACCGGTCGACGATTCACTGCGACGCTCGCTGCCCTCGTCGTACTGGCAGTGATCAGCGCTGCCTGTGGTGTCCCGACGGGCGACGACACGTTCGCAGAGATTCCGCCGGCGGAGGTCCCGTTCGGCCTTGCGGCGACGTCGACCACGACGTCGACGACGACCACCACGATGCCCGAGACTCCGGACACGACCACTGCTGCAAGCACGACGACGCCCATCCGGCTCGACCCGGCCGAGGTGTACTTCCTCAGCCGGGGTCGGCTGCAGCCGGTGGTGATCGAGTTGCCGCCCGGCTTCTCGGCCGACCAGGTCGCCGACGTGCTCGAGGCAGGGCCACCGCCCGATGTCGGGCTCGACACGCTCATCGAAGACGGGCTGATCGTGAGCTCCACCGAGTCGTGTGCCGTGCTCACCGTCGACCTCGACGGCGACACCTTCGCCGAGATCCCCAGTACGCAACAGACGGAGGCGATCGCTCAGATCGTGATGACGATGATCAGCAGTCTCCGGCGGGTCGGACTGGTCAACTTCACCATCGAGGGCGAGCTGATCGCCGTCAAGAAGGGCAACAGCTTGCTGTCCGACGTCGGCGAACCACTCTCATACGAGGACTACTCGCTCCTGCTGGTCAATCCACCGGCACCCCTTGACGACGAAGACGACGCTGCAACGACGGTTCCTGCGGACGAATCGGACGAGTCGGACCAGTCGTCCACGACGACGCCCTGAGCTCCCACGGGTTGCTGGTGCCGGTCAGTAGCCGAGGCGTTGGACCCGCTCCGGGCGACGCTGCCAGTCCTTGTCGACCTTGACCCGAAGCTCGAGGTACACACCCTCGGGCAGCTGGGCCCTGGCGCGTTCTCCGGCCTGTTTGAGAATCTGACCGCCCTTGCCGATCACCATCCCCTTCTGACTGTCGCGCTCGACGACGATGTCGACCCGAATGCGCGGCCACTCCCATTCGGTCACCTGTGTGGCGATCGAATACGGCAGTTCGTCTCGGGTCACGGCGAGCAGTTGCTCGCGTACCAATTCGGCCACCCATCGCTCCTCGGGGAGGTCGGACACCTCGTCGTCGGGGAAATATCGCGGCCCCTCGGGCATCCGATCGGTCAGATCCGCAACGAGTGCACCGATCCCCTCACCACTCACTGCCGACATCGGGAAGTACGCGTCGGCACCCAGCTCGCTCGCAGCACCCAACATCTTCAAGACCTGTTCGGGGCGAGCGACATCGATCTTGTTGACGATCACGATCGAGTTGGCCACATCGATGCGATCGGCCACCCAGCGGTCACCCTTGCCGAAGGCGTGAGTGGCGTCGAGGACCAGGCACGTGACGTCGACGTCGCCCACACTGTCGAGGGCGGTGGCGTTGACGCGCTCGCCGAGCGCAGTGACGGGCTTGTGCAAACCGGGCGTGTCGACGAAGACCAGCTGCGACTCGGGACGGGTCAGCACCCCCATGATGCGGTGACGGGTGGTCTGAGGTTTGTCCGAGACGATGCTGATCTTCCGACCGCAGATGGCGTTGACGAGCGAGGACTTGCCCACGTTCGGCCGCCCCACGAACGTCACGAAACCCGAGCGGAAACCCGAGTGATCACCCGACTCGGTCGACCCTGCTGCACTCTCGGTTTCGTTGCTCACCTGCCCAGTTTGCCAAGCTCAGGTGCATGACCCGCATGATCAACGGCATCGATGAACTCAAGACCCTCGTCGGCGAGCACCTCGGCTACTCCCCGTACGTCGAAATCACCCAGGAGCAGGTGAACACCTTCGCTGACGCAACCGGCGATCATCAGTGGATCCACACCGACCCCGAACGCGCCAAGGCCGGCCCGTTCGGGGGCCCGATCGCCCACGGTTACCTGACGCTCTCGCTGGGCCCGATGCTGTCGCCGCAGATCTTCGGCGTGTCCGGTGTGGCCATGGGCGTCAACTACGGCGCCGGCAAGGTCCGGTTCCCGTCGCCCGTACCAGTCGGCGCGAAGCTGCGCCTCGGTGTCACGCTGACCTCGGTCGAGGACATCGCCGGTGGCGCCCAGGTCACTCAGGAGTTCGTGTTCGAAGTCGAGGGCGCCGCCAAGCCGTCCTGCGTCGCCGAAGTCATCTTCCGCTACTACGTCTGATGTGATGATTGGTGTCCGACACCGATCAACACCTCAGCTGGGCTTGGACTTCTCGAGCAGTTCGAACTCGTCGACGAACCGGTCGGCGAGTGCGGCGAGGTCGGGCATCTGCTCGCGGTCGGACACCAGGCTGAGACACAGCCGGTCGCCCACCGAGATCGCACCGATGTGCAATCCCATCCCGTCGACCACGCCCAGCACCGGGTAGATGGCGGTGACCTCGGCGCCGAGCGCGTACTCGGGCTCTTTCGAACCTGGCACCGAGGTGATCGTGGTGTTGAACGGCGGCATCAGCCGGTCGGCCAACGGACTGCGTTCGAGCAGCCGCGACGCCAGGATGCCGACCACTGGGGTGCCCCCACCGATGCCGCGGATCTCAGCCGCCGTCATCGCTCCGTGGCGGTTGACGGCCTCGCCGATCTGTTCGTGCACGACCGCAAGACGCTCAGGGATTCGATGCAGGTGGGTACTCAGGCTCACGACTGCACCGGCGATCCCTTCGATCGCCTCCGGGTCGGTCACCGACAGCGGCACGAGCGCCTTGAGCGACTCCCGCGGGAGTTCGTCGTGCTGGAGGAGCCACCATCGAAGTGCACCACCCGCAACCGCGGTGAGCACGTCGACCGTGCTCACACCGAACCGGCTGCGGACCTTCCCGATCCGCGGCAGATCGAGTTCGGCCGACGCCCATCGGCGATGCGGGCCGATGCGCGTGTTGAACGACGTCCGCGGTGTGATGCCCGACTGTTCGGCGATGACGATCGAACGCTGCGAGCGTTGGTTCATCAGCGCCAGCGCCGGGTTGAGCACGCTGCGAATCCCGGGGACCGAGTTGAGCCTGCGCGGCACCGTCGAGATCGTGCGCATCGGATCGACGAGAGCGTTGCGCCAGAAGCGGGTGCTGATGTCGTGCATCGACGGCCCCGGGCCGGGAACCCAGTTGTTCAACTGATCGGCCGGCTCTCCGATGAGGTCGGGAGAGGTGCCGATGAGCCCGGCGCAGAGTGAGTTCCCCGTCGAGGCTTCGAGTGCAGCGAGATGCATCTTGAACAGCAGCGCCGCCCGGCCGCCGGACAGCCCCGTGATCAGATACAGCTCCCACAGCGGCCGATTTCGATCGAGAGGCCGGCTGTGGATCCGAGCGACGAGGTCGGCAAGCGAGTTCGGATCGTCGGGGTCGGGCACGGCGATGTGGCGCAGGTGGTAGTTGAGGTCGAATCCCGGGTGGTCTCGCCACCACGGCCGATCGATGTTGAACGGCACCTCGACGAGCGACTGTCGAAGCATCGGCAGTTCATCGAGACGCGCATTGACCTCTTGTCGCAGCAGGGCAGCGTTCAAACGGTGCGGAGCGTTTGCCGCGTCGACGACAGTGAGCGTCGAGGTGTGTCCGAGCGCTGTCGGCGTCTCGACAGCGAGCAGCCGGGAGTGCCCGCGGGAGATCTGCGAGGTCGGCATCAGGTCAGCCCGCAACCCGGGTGGTGGCACCCGACGCAGCGACGAACTCCGGCTCGGGGTACAGCCACGCCATCGCCGACGGCGGCGTGAACGGTTGCCACACCCCGTCAGCTTGCGCCAACCGATCGGCGACCGCCCAGATCGCCGACGCGTTGTGACCCAACCCGATGTGGGCGCCGCGGACCTCGATGTTCTCCGAACTCGGGCCGACCGGCTGCAGGCACGAGGCCGGAGCGACGACGCCATCCTGACGTGAGTAGATCACCGTGGACGGGACGGGGATCACGGTGAGGTCGTGGCCGCGCCGTCCCCGTTGGAGACCGGCGAGCTGCGAGAGCCGTCGGACGCTCTCGCTCAGGTTGGCCTCCGGGTCCTCCACACGGATCGGGCTGCCGAGCGAGATGACCTGACGCACACGATCAGGGTGGTGCAGTGCGAGCAGGCGGGCCATGATGCCACCGAGGCTCCAGCCGACGATGTCGATCGGTCCGCCGTTCTGCTGGACGAGCTGCTCGAGCCGCCGGAGCAGCTGGCGCACCGTCTCGTCGTCCGGGCCGACATTGAGGCCCAGGCCCCAGGGCGCCGGCCGATGCCCGAGCGCACGCAGCGCGAACCGCAACGGTGCGGTCGACACGTCGCCGGCGGTGAATCCCGGTAACACGAGAACTCGCCGACCGACGCCGCGTGGCGCCGTGGCCAGCCACGGAGCCGACAGCACGAAAGCGCCGAACTCCGGGATGGCCAACAACTCCGAGATCGCGGGTGCAGGCCTCTCCATGGTCCCAGGTTACGACGCGGGCGCCCGCGACGCCGCTTCCGGGCCGGCTCTCGTCGGTTCGTCGTCGGCCCGCTTCTTGCGCTTCGGGACCTTGATGATTCCTTGACGGCTGGCGAGTGCCACGGCGATGAGCAATGACACACCCTCGAACAACGGCTCGATCCAGGCGGTGCCGGAGGTGAACGTGAGCTGCAGCCCCTTCACACCGAAGGCCAGGGCGTACACCGCGATGAGCGTGCCCCACACGTTCGGACGCCCCTTGAGCTGTGACGCACCGAAGAACACGGCAGCCACGGCCGGGAACAGGAACCCCGGACCGATCGAGCTGCTGTACGTGCCCACCTTCCAGGTGTGAATCAGCCCGGCGAACGAAGCGATCACGGCCGAGGCAACGAGCGTTCCCCAGCGGATCATGTCGGTGGGCAGACCCGAGAGACGCGCAGCATCGGTGTTGCCGCCGGTGGCGAACAGGTAGCGGCCGAGCGGTGTCTGTTCGAGGACGTACCAGAGGATCAGCGCGATGAGGATGACGAAGTAGAAGTACAGCGGCAGACCGAAGATCTTGGTGCGACCGAAGTCGCGGTAGGCGTCGCTGAGCACACCGTTGATCGTTCGGTTTCCGGAGATCAGAATGTTCGCGGCGGTGAGCACCTGGCTCATGCCGAGCGTGGCGATGAACGAGTTGACCCCGAGTTTCACCACGATGAAGCCGGAGACGAATCCCACCGCAGCACAGGCGACCACGGCGATGATCGCATTGAGCGCTTGCGGGTTGCCGGTGTTCTGTGCCAGCGCCGTGGTGATCGCGATCGAGAAGCCCATCATCATCCCGATCGAGAGATCGAACGTGTCCGCGACGAGCGGGACGAGGAAGGCCAGCGCCAACAGGGCGACGATCGCCTTTTCGGTGAGCACGAGGCTGATGCTCGTCCAGGTCAGGAACTGTGGTTGCGTGATGCTGAACACGATCATGAAGGCGGCCCACAGGTACAGCGCGCTGTACTTGTCGAGTCCCGACTTCTGCACCCACGTCTTGGGCGGCGGTCCGAGTTCGACGAACTCGTCGGCGGGTTCGTTGCGAACCGGGTCGGATGTCGTGGTCATGTGTTCAGTGCTCCCCTGTTCGATCAGCGAGTGCGAGCTGTGCCCGCTCGATGGACGCCGAGTTGATGTCGTCGCCCTCCAGTTCTGCGACGATGCGGCCATTGCGCATCACCACCACGCGAGTGGCCACCCGCACGAGTTCGTCGGTGTCGGTCGAGGCCACGATCAACGCCGATCCCTCGTTCGCCGTCCGGTCGATCAGCGAGTGGATCTCCTCCTTGGCCCCGACGTCGATGCCCTGTGTCGGCTCGTCGAGCATCAGTACGTGCGGAGCGAGCCGCAGCCCGCGTGCGAAGAGCACCTTCTGCTGGTTGCCACCGCTCAGGGCTCCGATCGGCGTGTACGGCGACGCGGTCTTCACGCTGAGTCGGTCGATCCAGCCGACTCCGTCGGCGCGCTCGGACGTCTTGTTGAGCCGACCGTGTGTGGCATTGCGTCCGACGTCGCAGATCGTGGTGTTGTCGAGCACCGACATCAGCGGGAACAATCCGAGGCCTTTGCGATCGGCCGTCACGAACGCCCCGCCGGCGCTCAGAACGTCGCTGGGTGAGTAGTTGTCGGTGTACTTGCCGTTGATCTGGACCGCACCCGACTCGCTCGGCATCTGACCGGTCAGGAGCGGCACGAGGGTCTCACGTCCCGACCCCGTGATGCCGGCGACGCCGACCACCTCGCCGGCATGCACGCGGAGGTCGACCCCGTGCAGGTTGCCGCCGTGCAGGTCCTCGACGTCGATGAGGACCTCGTCGCGGGCCGGTCCGGCGCCGCTGCGGCCCTGGACGATCTTGTGACCGATCATCAACTCGATCAGGCCGTCGTGGTCGAGCCCATCGACGCGTCGGGTGGTGACCCGGCGGCCATCGCGCAGCACCGACACGACGTCGGCGATCTCGAACACCTCGTCGAGGTGGTGCGACACGTACAGGATCGCGACACCGCGCTCCTTGAGCAGGCGAATCGCCTCGAAGAGGTGGCGCACATCGGACGCCGGCAGAGATGCGGTCGGCTCGTCGAGCACGAGGAGGTGGGCGTTGTCCTCCCAGCCGAGCAGGGCCCGTGCGAGTGCGACGCCGGTCTTCTGCGCGGGAGCGAGCATGCCGACCGGCAGCTTCACGTCGACGCTCTCGAAGCCGATCTGTGCCAGCGCCCAGCGTGCGCGCACGACATCGGCGCGCCAATTGATCTTGCCGAACCTGGTGGTGAAGCCGTTGCCGAGTGCGAGGTTCTCGACGGTGGTCAGGCCGTCGACCAGGCCGAGATCCTGGTGTACGAAGCGCAGGCCATCGCGCTCAGCGGCGCGGCCGTCGCCCAGTTCGAGCGGCTCACCGGCCGGGTCGTTGCCGAAGTATGTCGCTGTGGCGAGGTCGCCGGTCGGCTGGTGGTAGCCGGCCAGGATCTTGATGAGCGTCGACTTGCCCGAGCCGTTCTGACCGATGAGCGCGTGCGTCGTACCGGCGTCGATGGTGAGGTCGACATCGTCGAGCGCAACCTGGCCGGGGAACACCTTCGACAGGTGTTCGATCGTCAACAGTGCCGGCACTCATCCCCCTTGTCCGCGAACCGCCCTCCGGTTCGCTCGTTGCGCCTCGGAATAGTTTAGAGTCAAACTAACCAGGTGGCCGAATCAGAGGGATTCAGCCACCTGCTCAACCACAAGGGGGAACATCCAATGACGAAACGCTCTCGAATCGCGGTGCTGCTGGTGCCGCTCGCGCTCGTGGCCGCAGCCTGCGGCAGCGACGACGATTCCAGCTCGGACTCGACAGAAGGTGCAACGGAGGCGACCGACGCCCCCGACAGCACCGACGACATGACCGAGACCACCGACGACATGACCGAGACGACCGACGACATGGGTGGCGACGGTGTCGCTGCTGCCCAGGCGATCGTCGATGCGAACACCGAACCGGCCACCGACATCGGTCCGACGATCCCGCTCGACGGGGTCCCCGAGGCGAAGACCGATCGGTTGGTTGGAGTGCGAGCAGCCGTCGTGCCTCGCGATCACGCCAGGCATCGAGGCCGCAGCCGCTGCACTCGGCTGGGACGTCGTGACGATCCCTGCCACGAGCGCCGACCAGGGTCCCGCGATCCAGCAGGCGCTCGACCAGGGCGTCGATTTCATCGCCCACACCGGTTCGCCGTTGGCCACCGCTGAGGAGCAGATCGCTGCAGCCCAGGATGCAGGTGTCGGCTACTACAGCTGCTACTCGACCGACGTCCCGGACCCGGAGAACAACAACCTGTTCGTCCAGTGCGGCGATTCGGACGGCGTGTTCGCGACCGGCAACCTGATCTCGCAGTGGATCATCGCCGACTCGGGCGGCACGGCGAACACCCTGCTGGTGAACATCCCGGACTTCCCGGTGCTCGTCAGCGAGGCCGAGGGCGCCGCTGCTGCCTACGAGGAGAACTGCCCCGACTGCAACCTGGAGACGCTCGACACCACGATCGACAGTTTGATCGCCGGCGAAGTCCCCGCAGCCGTGGCATCTCGCCTCCAGGCGAACCCGGACATCGACTACGTCCACTTCACGTTCGGCGACCTGCCGGCCGGTGTTGCCGACACGCTCGAGGAGGCAGGCCTGCTCGAAGGCGTCAGCCTCGTGGGCGTCGACTTCTCGACGCAGATCGGTCTGCCCGAGATCATCGCCGGCCGCCACGCTGCCTGGACCGCCAACCCCAAGCCGTACGCCGGCTGGTTGATGGTCGATGCAATGGCCCGCGAGTCGCTCGGCATGGACAACCCCGAAGAGCGGGCCAACGCCGAGCTGCCGACGTTCATCGTCAGCGACGCCGACACCGCCCAGTCGATCCTCGATCTGGGCGACGACGGTTGGCCCGGACCCGAGACCATGGAGGACCAGTTCAAGGCCCTCTGGGGCGTCGGCTGATCAGCCAGCACCCGTGAACGTCGGAGGGGCCCGGTCCGTGTGGACCGGGCCCCTCTTCGTTTGGACCCGTGATGACAACCATCCCACTCGCTCAGGATCCCATCGAGCTCGCCCGTCAACACTGGGCACGGCGCGGCTGGGCCGACGCCGCCGACGGCATGGCTCTGGTCACGTCGATCATGCGAATCCAGCAGGAGCTGCTGGCGCGGGTCGACAACGAACTGCGACCGTTCCAGCTGACGTTCGCCCGCTACGAGGTGCTGATGCTGCTCGAATTCTCACAGCACGGTCAGCTCCCACTCGGCAAGATCGGCGAACGTCTGCAGGTGCACCCGGCGAGCGTCACCAACGTCGTGCAACGCCTGGCCGACGACGGACTCCTCCGTCGCGCTACCGAACCCCGACGACGGCCGCAGCGTCCTGGCCACGATCACCCCGGCCGGTTCCGATGCAGCCACTGCAGCAACCGAGCACCTCAACAAGCGCGTCTTCACGCAACCTGCCGCTCGAACCGGCAGACCAGATCGCCATCTACGACCGACTCACCACCGCCCGCCAAGCCTTCGGAGATTTCGCATGATCCTCTACGCAGTGCCAAACCATCGAGGGGCTCGCAGCCTTCGCAACACGATCGGTACGATCGCCTCGTGACCGACAACCGCAAGATCTGGAGCGACGCGTTCGAGAACTCGTCGCTGCGACCCGGCCCGTTCGAGACGATGTCGGGGGTGCCGCTCGAGCCGGTCTACGGACCCGACGACGGCGAGTTCCCCGGCGTGTACCCGTACACCCGCGGCCCGTACGCCTCGATGTACCGCTCGCGACTGTGGACCATGCGAATGTTCGCCGGCTTCGGCACGGCCGAGGACACGAACTGGCGATTCAAGGAGATCATCAAGTCCGGCGGCGACGGACTGTCGACCGCGTTCGACATGCCGACCCTGCTCGGTCTCGACTCCGACGACCCGATGTCGCTCGGCGAGGTCGGACGATGCGGCGTGGCGATCGACTCGTTGGCCGACATGGAAGACCTCTACTCGGGCATCGACCTGGGCGAGATCACCACGTCGATGACGATCAACAGCCCGGCAGCACCGATCTTCGCGATGTTCGTCGCGCAGGCCGAGAAGGCCGGCGTGCACCGCGCCCGGCTCGGCGGCACGCTGCAGAACGACATCTTGAAGGAGTACCAGGCGCAGAAGGAGTTCGTCTTCCCGCCGCGCCAGTCGATGCGGCTCGTGCGCGACA
Source organism: Ilumatobacteraceae bacterium (assembly GCA_963716095.1). GTDB lineage: Bacteria > Actinomycetota > Acidimicrobiia > Acidimicrobiales > Ilumatobacteraceae > Sva-07. The sequence goes on from CAVQSV010000011.1 coordinate 230,342, forward strand.
CCATCCAGTTCACCGCTGCGGAGATGCCACGGTGGCATTCGATCTCGATCTCCGGGTACCACATTCGTGAAGCCGGCTCCACCGCCGCCGAGGAGCTGGCATTCACGCTGGCCAACGGTTTCGCCTACGTCGAACTCGCCCTGCAGGCCGGGTTGCCCATCGACTCGTTCGCCCCACGGCTGAGCTTCTTCTTCAACGCGCACATCGACTTCTTCGAGGAGATCGCCAAGCTTCGAGCCGCCCGTCGCATCTGGGCTCGCTGGATGAAGGAGCGCTACGGAGCACAACTCGAACGCTCGATGCAGCTGCGCTTCCACACCCAGACCGCCGGCGTGTCGCTCACTGCACAGCAGCCCGAGGTCAACATCGTTCGCACGGCCATCGAGGCGCTCGCCGGTGTGCTCGGCGGAACGCAGTCGTTGCACACCAACTCGATGGACGAGGCGCTCGCCCTCCCGACCGAGAAGGCGGCCCGGATCGCCCTGCGGACCCAGCAGGTCATCGCCCACGAGACCAACGTCACCAACGTCGCCGACCCGCTCGGTGGTTCGTACTTCGTCGAGGAACTCACCGACGAGATGGAACGTCAGGCCGAGGAGATCTTCGCCAAGCTCGACGACTTCGGCGACGGTTCGCTGCTCGAGGGCGTGATCAAGGGCATCGACGAGAACTGGTTCCAGGGCCGCATCGCCGACTCGGCCTACGAACTCGAGCGCACGTTCAACGCCGGCGAACGGGTGATCGTCGGCGTGTCCGGCTTCAAGGAGGGCAACGACGACGACGACCTCGACATCCTGCGCATCTCCAACGAGGACGAAACCCGCCAGCGCAAGCGCCTCGACACGATTCGTCACGACCGCAACCAAGCCGCGGTCGACGAGGTGCTGACGAAGCTGCGCACCGAGGCGGCCGACCCCGAGGTCAACTTGATGCCCACGCTGATCGAGGCATCGACCGTCTACGCGACGCTCGGCGAGATGATGAGTGCCATGGCCGACGTGTTCGGTCGCCACACCGAAGTCCCTGTGATCTGAGCGACGGAGCCATCATGAGTGAACGAATCCTGGTCGCCAAAGTCGGCCTCGACGGCCACGACCGCGGCATCAAAGTGGTCGCCCGCATCCTGCGCGACGCCGGCTACGAGGTGATCTACACGGGCCTGTTCCAGACCCCCCAAACGGTCGCCGCGGCAGCAGTCGACGAAGATGTCGACGCGATCGGGCTGTCGATGCTGTCGGGCGCCCACATGACGCTGGCCCCGTTGGTGGTGGACGAGGTACGCAAGCTCGGCAGCGAGATCCCCGTCGTCGTCGGCGGCATCGTGCCGAACCAAGACGTCGGGCCCCTCAAAGAAGCAGGTATCGCTGCGGTGATCACGCCCGGCGCCAGCGCCGATCAAGTCGTCGACACCATCAAGGGCGTCCTCGCCACCTGATCGCGGTTCCCCGTGCCCAGGGCACCGGGAACCACGGCACGCCCTGGCCGGTTGCGGTTCCCCGTGCCCTGGGCACGGGGAACCGCGATGGGCGCCGTCAGAGGCGGCGGGCGTACTTGGCTGGGGTACGGCCGTGTTCGTCGACCAGGCCGAACTCCTCGCCGAGGTCTTCGACCCACTGGATCGAGCCGGAGCGCTCCATCAGGTCATCGGCGGTCGCCAAGGCGGCGACGCTGCGCCCGACGACGAGCGGCGTCTGCGCGCCCTCGAGGTCGGTGTCGCGCTTGCCGGACCACTCGACGATGAACTCGGTCGACACGGTGCCCGGGTACAGCGTGACGACCGCAATGCCCTTCGGTTCGAGTTCGATCGCCATGTCGGCGCCCAGCCGGTCGAGGCCGGCCTTGCCGGCGCCGTACGACGAACTGAAGTGATAGCTCTCCCCGCCCGGTGACGACACGTTGCAGATGAATCCGCCGGGGCCGGCCTCGAACAGCAGCGGTGCGGCATACCACGACGCCACGTAGTGCGCACGGAGGCCGATGCCCACCTGGTCGTCCCAGATCGAGATCGGATGATCCCAGAACCCGCCTCCCCACGCTGGTGGGTCGGGAATCTTGTAGACGTTGTTGACCAAGATGTCGAGCTTGCCCTCGTCGGCGCGCACTCGCTGGAAGAGGGCAGCGATCTGGTCGTCGTCGCCATGATCGGTCTGCACGGCGATGCCGTGACCACCCGCCTCGTCCACCAATGCGGCCGTGCGATCGATCGTGAGCTCGCCGTCACCGGTGCTGCGACCGGTGATGTACACCGTGGCGCCCTGCTCGCCGAGCGCAACGGCGGTGCCCCGACCGATGCCTCGACTCGATCCGGTGACGACAGCGATCTTGCCGTCGAGTGGCCCGGACATCAGGTTGCTCCCGCGGGCACGACGTCGACATCGAGTCGAGTGAGCCCTCTGAGGAGGAAACTGGGGAAGTACTGGAACTCGTTGCTCTCGGGCAGCGAGAAGCTCTCGATCCGCCTCGACAGCTCTTCGAGCGCCACCTTGCCCTCGAGTCGGGACAACGCCGCACCGAGGCAGAAGTGGATGCCCTTTCCGAAGGCGAGGTGATCACGGAGGTTGTCGCGATCGGGGTCGAACCCGTCGGGCTCGGGATACAGCGCCTCGTCACGGTTGGCCGATGCGAACACGATCACGAGCCGCGCGCCTTCCGGGATGTGCACCCCGCCCAGTTCGTGATCCTTCGTGGAGATCCGGAACATGCCCTGCGTCGGAGTGGACAGCCGCAACGCCTCCTCGACGATCTTCGGGGCGCGCCCAGGGTCGTTCTGCAGCGCCGTCCACTCGTCGGGATTCTCGGCGAGCAGTCGCATCGTCTCGGTGAGGAGCTTCGTGGTGGTCTCGTTGCCGGCCACGAGAAGCTGCTGGATGATGCTCAGCATCTCCGGTACGTCGAGCGGCCGCTTGTCGGTCACGTCAGGGTCGTCGTCGTCGACTCGGGCGTTCAGGAGGTTGGTGAGCAGGTCGTCCTGCGGTTCGGTGCGGCGCTTGTCGAGCTCGGACGCGAAGTAGTGCTGGAACTCGTTGACCCCACGCTCGGCCTCGAGGCGCTGATCGAGTGTGATGTTGGTCCCGATGCCTGCGATCGAGTCGTCTGACCACCGCTTGAAGTCAGCCAGCCGAGAATCGGGCACGTTGAGGGCGTGGGCGATCACCTCGACCGGCAACGGCACACCGAACTGCTCGACGAACTCGATCCGCCCACTGTCGATCCACGAATCGATCAGCCGGGTGGTGATCGACCGGATCACGGGTTCGAGTTCGGCGATCACCTTCGGCGTGAACGCTTTCGACACCAGGCGCCGGTAGCGGGTGTGGTCGGGCATGTCGGCGGTCAACATCGTCGGGACACGCGGGTAGCCGTCGGCCATCACCTCCGACATCTTCGCTCGCGCCCCCGACGGCAGCGGCATGCTCGCTCCCCCGAACATCGACGAGTAGGTCGCCGGGTCGCGCAAGATCTGCATCACCAGGTCGTGATTGGTGACGAGGTACATGCCGACCGACTCGATCAGCATCACCGGTTGTTCCTCGCGCATCTGCGCGTAGTGCGGGAACGGGCACTGCATCGCGGCCGGATCGAACGGGTTGAACGTTGCGAGATCGGTGGTCATCGGGGCTCCTCGGAGGTCGGTGTCGGCGCGGCGTGAGCAGCGCTCACAACTCGGACAGCACGTTCTTGAGCATCGGGAGCTCCATGCCGCGGGCCATGATCTCGTCCATGCCGCCGACGACGCCGGTGATGTTGGCGAGCACGATGTGTTCGAGCCCGTTGCGGGCGTAGCCCTCGAACTGCGTGGCCAACTCGTCGACGTTGCCGACGAAGAGCACTTCGCAGACCATCTCGAACGGAATGGTGGAGGCGACGTCGCGCAGATCGTCAGCGTCGAGATCGTGAATGATGACATCGACGAAGCCCTTGGAGTCGTTGCCCAGGGGATGCTCGAGACCGTGGGCCTCCCAGATGTGGCCCATGGCGAACAGGCCGAACAGCTTGCCGAGTGGCTCTCGTTCGAACATCTCCGCTGCGGCATCCTGGCTCTCGGCGAACAGCACGAACGGCAGCAGCGAACTCTCGGGCGCCGGTCGCCCTGCCGCTGCGGCGTGCTCGGCGATGACCTTGCGCTTCTCGCCGTACTCCTCTGGCTTCATCCACCAGGCCGGGATCCAGCCGTCGCCGTACTGGCCGGTCAGCCGCAGCATTCGCGGTCCGTGACCGGCCACCCACACCGGTGGGCTGCCTCGCCCTTCGGCCTGGAGCGGCAGGCCCATGCGTCCGGCACCGCCGTCGGCCATCACACCGTGGTCGAGCAGCGATCGCAGATCGCGCAGCACGTCTTCGAGCACCGACACCGGCTTCTCGAACGGATAGCCGAACGGCACCAGGCTCTCGGCTTCACCCGACCCGATCCCGAGGATGAACCCACCGGGGTTGAGATCGTTGAGCGTCAACGCCGTGCGGGCCAGGTCGGCTGCCCCACGACGGGTGGCGTCGGTGACCGAGATGCCGAACGGTCGGTCGGTCATCGTGCCGACGACTGCCCCGTAGCAGAACGGGTCGTAGAACGCGTCGGGGTCGGCGGCCAGGTCGGACAGTGGGATCTCGCTCCACAGTTCAGGGTGGAACACCCCGAGGATGTGATCCGGCGACCAGTACGAATCGAAGCCGACCTGCTCGTAGACCTCCAGCATCTGCGCCGTGCTCCCGAACGGGAACTGTGACGGGAGATTGATACCGACCTTCATGTGATTTCTTCCATTCCGTTGATGATGTGGATGCGAATCGTGGCTCAGGTGCCGGCGAGGCGTTCGACGACAGGGGCCACCGAGTCGACGACCGATGACCCGAACGTGACGTACGAGATGCCGTACCGCTCGCGGCGTTCGATCAGCTGATCACAGATCGAATCGACCGACCCGATGAGCGCGTGGGGGTGTTCGGCGAACTGCTCGGGTTCGAGCTCGAACATCGGCGCCATCTGCGACAACGTGGCGTCGCGTTGGTCGGTGACCACTGTGAAATAGGCGCCGATCTCGATCTCGAGGTCGTCAAAGCGTGCGCCGGCTCCGTCGCGGATCCAGGCGATCTTCTGCGCTGTCAGCTCGGCGGTGCTGCTGCCGACACCGGCGGGGCCGATCTTGCCTGACGAGTTGTCGAAGTTCAGGCTGACGATGTCGGCCTCGCTCCCCGCTATACCGAGGACCCGCTTGGCTCCCCCGCCAATCATGATGGGTGGAACGCCGTTCGGCGGCTTCGGCAACCCTTCGAATCCGGATGCGTGCACGTGCTCGCCCTGAACGTCGACCAGACCCTCGCCGAAGTGTGCACGCAACAACGCGATGGTCTCCTCGAGCCGGTCGAGTCGCACTCCTGGACGGTCCCAGGCCACGCCCATCGCCTCGTACTCGCCCTGCAGCCAGCCCGCGCCGAGACCGAGTTCCAGACGCCCCTCCGAGAAGAAGTCGAGGGTGGCCATTTCCTTGGCGAACATCACCGGCTGGCGGTAGTCGATGCAGAACACCCGGGCGCCGATGTTGATCGTGTTCGTCGCCTCGATCGCCACTGCCATGGCCGGCACGGCCGCGACATCCTGCACCGGATGGTTTGTGGCGCTGAGCGCCGGCCCGGGGCCGATCACGTGATCGGCAACACTGAAGGTGCTGAACCCGAGGTCTTCGAGCGCGCCGTGCCTGTCCGCGCCACGCTGCGGGCGTGGGTGCGGTGTAGCTCTGCAACCCGAATCGGAACGGATGAGTCATCGAACGGCCTCGACCGCGCCTGGATGTTCCACCTTCGATGTCCCCCTTGTTCGACCGTCCCTCACTGACGTGCGAAACTAGCCGACGAGTTAGTTTACGCACGTACGGAAACTACGGAGGGCCCGCCCATGGCATCAGCTGAACCCACCTCGTCGAGCGACGAGGTGCAGACGACATCGACGTTCTGCAGGGTCTGCCACGCGAGCTGTCCCATGGAGGTCGATGTCGCCGGCAACCGGGTGATCGCCGTTCGCGGTGTGATGGACGACCCGCTCTTCGAGGGCTACACGTGCATCAAGGGTCGCCAGATTCCCGATCAGATGGCCGACCCCAATCGGCTTCGCGCTCCCCTGCGTCGCCGCCCCGACGGCACGTTCGAGGAGACGACCAGCGCGGACGCGCTCGACGAGATCGCCGCGGAGCTCCGCCGGATCATCGACACGCACGGTCCTCGCGCCGTCGCCTCGTACACCGGCACCGGCGGCTACCAGAACTCGGTGGCGGTTCCCACGGCGCGAGCGTTCCACCAGGGGCTCGACTCGGTGTCGTTCTACACCTCGGTCACCATCGACCAGCCCGCCAAGGGCCTCGCCGGGTTGCGACTCGGCGGCTGGGAGGCCGGATACCACAACTTCACCGACTCCGATGTCCACATGGCGATCGGGTACAACTCGATGGTGTCGTCGTACGCCCCGATCGGCGGGCTGCAGGGCACCAACCCGTTCGTGGTGATGCGCCGTCGCAAAGCCGAGGGCATGAAGCTGATCGTGATCGATCCTCGCCGAACGGAGTTGGCGAGCTTCGCCGACATCCACCTCCAGGTCCGTCCCGGCGAAGACCCGACCCTGCTCGCCGGCATGATTCGCATCGTGCTCGACGAGGGCCTGTACGACCACGAGTTCTGCGAGCGCTGGGTCAGCCAACTCGACGAACTGGCCGCCGCAGTCGAGGGCGTCACGCTCGACGTGGTCGCCGAGCGCTGCCAGCTCGATCCTGACGACGTCGTGGCCGCGGCCCGCATGTTCGCAGCCGGTCCCCGTGGTACTGCCGGTACCGGGACCGGGCCGAACATGGCAGCCCATTCGAGCCTCACCGAACATCTCGTCGTGGTGCTGAACACCATTCTCGGGCGCGTCAATCGCGAGGGCGATCTGATCGAGAACGGGTTGCTGCTCTACCCCGACATGCCGCACCGGGCCCAGGTCGTGCCGCCGAGAAACCCGACCAACGGGCCGCCGTCTCGCATCCGCAATCTGCGTGGCTACCGAGGCGAGATGCCGACGGCCGCGCTCGCCGAGGAGATCCTGGAGCCGGGTGATGGCCGGATACGAGCGCTGATCGTCAGCGGAGGCAATCCGGTCGTGGCGTTCCCCGATCAGGAGCTCACGATGCGAGCGCTCGAGGATCTCGAACTCCTCGTGGTGATCGACTACCGGATGACGGCCACCGCCGAATTCGCCGACTACGTGATCGCCCCGACACTCGCCCTCGAGCGAGCTGACGTCCCGCACCTGATGGACCGCTGGTTCCGCCAGCCCTACACGAACTACACCGATCCGGTCGTCGAACGCGACGGCGACGTCCTCAACGAGTGGGAGGTGTTCTGGGAGCTGGCGTCACGCCTCGGCAGCACGCTGCCGTTGCCCGGAGGGTCGCCGGACATGTCCGAACGGCCGACCACCGACGAGGTCATCGACCGCTCCTACGCCGGGTCGCGGATGCCGCTCGACGAGGTCCGCGCCAACCGGCGCGTCGTCCATCCCGACATGCGACCGGTCGTGCAGCCCGCCGACGAGGGCGCCACCGCGCAGGTTCACGCCGGCACCCGACGACCTGATGGCCGAACTGGCCGCCTTTCTCACCGAGCCGCATCCGATGCTCGGCGATGTCGACGTGACCGACTACCCGTTCCGTCTGGTGAGCCGGCGTCTCAAGCACGTTCTCAACTCCACCGGCACCGAACTGCCGGCGCTGGCGCGCAAGGGCACGACCAATCCTGCCTACATGCACCCTGACGACGTCGCCGAACTCGGCCTCGATGCCGGCGAGCTCGTGCGCATCACATCGCCCCGTGCCTCGCTCGTGGGAGTGGTGCAGCCTGCCGACGACATCAAGCGCGGCGTGATCTCGATGTCGCACTCGTGGGGCGGTGCGTCACTGACCGACGAGAAGGTACGCGACATCGGCACACCGACCAGCCGGCTCGTCTCTGCTGACGCGGGCCACGACCCCGTGACCGGCATGGTCGTGTCGAGCGCGATACCCGTCACCGTCGAGAAGGCCGACGTCGAAGCCCCCGTCGGATGACCGAGGTCGACACCCGCAGTTCCGGCGCGCCGGCATACGGCCGGTTCGTGCAGCCGACCGAACTCGACCATCACGGCCGGCCGTGGTCGCCCGATTGGCACCAGGTCGCCGGCCGGCTGCTGACCCATCTCGACGAGAACACCACCGACTCGCTCGACGCCACGATGGCCGTCCCGGTCGGTCACTACCTCGACCCCCAGCGCTGGGAACGAGAGGTCGACACGCTGTTTCGCAACCGACCGGTGATCTCGGCGATGAGCGCGCACGTCCCCGACCCGGGGTCGTATCGGTCGATCGACATCGCCGGCGTGCCGGTCCTCACGGTGCGCCAGGCCGACGGATCCGTGAGGGCGTTCATCAACGCATGCCGGCACCGTGGAGCCCTGATCGTCGAAGCAGGCTGCGGGCAGGCGCGCCGCTTCACCTGCCCGTACCACGCCTGGAGCTATGACACTGCCGGTGCCCTGGTCGGCATCTCGGGGCGCGAGAAGTTCGGCGACATCGACGCCGACACCCGCGGCCTCACCGAGCTGCCGTGCGACGAGCGCAGCGGCCTGGTGTTCGTGGTGCTGCAACCCGGTGCCGAGCTCGATCTCGACCAGTGGCTGGGCGGCTACGACGTGGCACTCGATCAGCTCGGACTCGCCGACATGGAACTCCTCGACGAGCGAACCCTGATCGGACCGAACTGGAAGATCGCGTTCGACGGCTACGTCGACGGCTACCACCTCGACATCTTGCATCGCGACACGCTGGGTGTCGACGTGATGGGCAACGTGATGACCTGGGACGCCTGGGGGCCACATCAGCGCGTGGCGTTCGCCCGGCGGGTCACGCCGGAACTGCGCGATGTCCCGCCGGCCGACTGGAACCCAGCGAAGTACGTCGGATTCGTCCACACCGTCTTCCCGAACATCTCCGTCGCTGGCAACGGCGGACGCGGGGCGATGGTCAGCCAGCTCTTTCCCGGCCCGACCGCCGACCGCTCCCGCACGGTGCAGACCCACCTGATCGCGAAGAACGCATCTGAGGACGAGCGCTCCGAAACACTCAAACGCGCCGACTTCCTCGAATGGGTGGTCAACGAGGAGGACTACAAGACGGGCCTCGGCATCCAGTCGGCGCTCGCGTCGGGTGGCAACACCGAGTTCGTGTTCGGCCGCAACGAGCCGGGCAACCAGGTGTTTCACCGATGGGTCGACGAGCTCGTCGACTCGACACCGGTCGCAGCACCCACGACCACACCGTTCACGAAGGAGCCCTGATGGCACGAGTCGAGATTCCCGACGGCGACGGCAAGGAAGCCTCACGGATCTGGCAGCTGGCACCGCACATGGGCGCCGGGCTGCACGCGATGAGCGAAGCCGTGTACGAGCGCTCGAGCCTCCCGATCCGCGAACGCGAGGTCGCCCGAATGCGCATCGCACAGCTCAACGAGTGTCATGTTTGACTGAACACTCGGGCTGCATCGGCGATGCAGCAAGGCATGAGCGACGAGCTGTACCAGCACGTCCACCAGTACCACGATCACCCCGACTTCACGCCGCGCGAGCGGCTGGCGGCCGAGTTCGCCGAGCAGTTCGCGATCGATCACACCGGCATCGATGATGCGATGTGGGACCGACTGCACGAGCTGTTCTCCGACACCGAGATCGTCGAGCTGACGATCACCGTCGGCTTCTGCGTGGGCGTCGGTCGCGCATTCCAGGTGCTCGACATCGCCCGCGACTTCGACGTGCTCTGGAGCCGCGAGCCCCGCCCCGACCCCGAGGCGCGTCCACCCAGCGAGCGATGAGCGAACCGACCGCATACGGCCACTTGGCTCATCGCCTGGTGATTCAGCCGCGCAGGGGCGCCCACCAATCGGCGACGAGCGCCGCGTACCGCTCGGTGTAGGCAGCGGTCAGCTCGTCAGCGTCGTCGGGTGCGGACTGCATCTCGGTCGGACCCAGCGGGGAGGCGCCCTCGACCGGATCGACCCATTCGAGACGAATCCGCTCGATCACCGGACCGAGCTGCGGCGAGGCGGCCTCGTGATGGTCGCTCGTCTGGTGGTCGACGAACGCCCGGTGATCATCGAACGCCAGCAACGTGTAGTAGCTGCGAGGTTCGCTGCCACGCCAGTACTCGTAGCGCAGCACCCCGGACTCGGTGGTGTGCGTCCGGTCGTAGAGCGTGCGAGCGATCGCTTCGAAGTCGGCTTCGGCGCCCGGTCGCACCGTGATGTGGGCCAGCAGGGTCGCCATCGCGAGATCGTACGACCTCCCCCCGATTCACTCGCGAGGCGGAAGCTCGCGTTCGGGATACCCATCGGGTGGCAATGCACTGATCGGCCCCTGCAACACGTGCCCGCCATCGACCGGCAGGCAGACCCCGGTGATGTACGACGATGCAGGCGACGCCAGAAAGACCGCGGCGTTGGCGATGTCGCTCGGCCGACCGGGATACGGCAGCGGCACACCAGACATGTCGTTGCCCACCTCCTCGTCGTAGGTCGACTCCCAGCCCTCGGTGCGAAACGCCCCCGGCGCCACAGCATTCACCCGCACGCTCGGCCCCCACTCGAAGGCCAGTGTCCGGGTCAGTTCGACCACCCCGGCACGTGCGGCGGCGCTGTGGGCGATCCCCGGGATGCCTCGACCGACGATCGCGACGATCTGCACGATCGTGCCCCCGTTGGCCGCGAGCATCTGGTTGCCGAACACCTGCGTCATCGCCCAGGTGCCGGTGAGATTCAGGTCGATCACGCTCGCCCAACCGTTGGGGCTGTAGTCGCGAGCCTTCTGCGGAAACTGACCGCCAGCGTTGTTGACCAAGATGTCGACCTGATGGCGGCCCGCCAGCGCCTCGACCGTCTCGCGATCGCGGATGTCGACGACATCGACCTCGACGGAACCGCCCGTACGGGCTCGCAGCTGTTCTGCCGCAGCCTCCAGACGTTCTCGACGCCGCGCGGCGATCACGACGTCGGCGCCGGCCGCGCTGAGCCCTTCGGCGATCGCCACCCCGAGACCCGACCCTCCCCCGGTCACCAGTGCGGTACGCCCAGCGAGCAGGTCGGAGGCGAACGGTCCGTTCACACCTCGTCCAGCGACGCTTCGCCGAGGTAGCTGGCTTCGAGCACGTGGCGATTCTCGGCCAGTTCTACCGAAGTACCGGAGAGCACCATCTCACCGTGGTTCAACACGTAGCCACGATCGGCGACCTCGAGGGCCATGTGGACGTGTTGCTCGACGACGAGCACACCCACACCGGTCTGGTCAGCGATGTTCCGAACGATCGGCAACAGGCGTTCCACGATGATCGGTGCCAGTCCGAGACTCATCTCGTCGACGAGCAGGCACTTGGGATCGGACACCAACGCACGGGCCATCGCCAGCATCTGCTGCTCACCTCCCGAGAGCAGCCCAGCCTGGCGCTTGCCCAACGGCTTGAGCGCCGGAAGGAGCTCCATCGCACGGTCGTGAGCCTCGCGCCGGGCGCTGCGCCCGCCGACGAGTCCCAGTCTGATGTTCTCGTCGACCGTCAGGCCGAAGAACAGTGAACGGTCCTCGGGGACGTGCGCGAGGCCGCGCCTGGCGACCAGATGCGCCTTGTGTCCGTCGACCGGTTCGCCGAGCACCTCGATCGACCCCTCGACGGGGGCCAGGAGGCCCGAGATCGTCAACAGTGTCGTGGTCTTGCCGGCGCCGTTCGGTCCGAGCAACGCCACGACCTCTCCTGGGGCCACCGACAGGCTGAGGTCACGCACCACGGGAATGCCCTCGTAGCCGGCATGCAGATTCCGGACGTCGATCAGCAGCTCGCTCACGTGGTCGCCTCCCGGTCGTCGGTCGTAACCGATGCAGGCGCTGCAGCGGTCGAGACGCCTTGGGCGGCTTGCGCCTCGCCGGCGGACTCGCCCAGGTAGGCCGAGATCACCGCCGGATCGGATCTCACCTGCGCCGGTGGGCCGTGGGCGATCACCTGGCCGAAGTCGAGCACGTAGATGTCGTCGCACACGTTGAGCACGAGGCCCATGTCGTGGTCGATGAGGAACAGGCTCACCCCCAGGTCGAGAAAGCCGCGAAGGTGACGACCGAGCAGTTGACTCTCCTGGGTGTCGAGTCCAGCGGCCGGCTCGTCGAGGAGCAACAGCTTCGGCTTCGCGGCCAACGCCCTGGCGACGCCGATCAACTTGCGCTGGCCGTGGCTGAGATCGCCAGGATGCGCATCGGCCAGCGAGGTGAGACCGAGCGCCTCGAGGGCCTCGTCGACCTGGTCCTGGAATGCAGCGGCGCCTCGACCCGGCAGCACGATGTCGGCGAGGAACGAGTACCACTTCGGCTTCTCGGCGGCGACGAGGAGGTTGTCGCGGACCGTCAGATCCTCGAAGAGCTCGAGTGACTGGAACGTGCGCACCAAGCCCATCGCCGCGCGTTTGTCGGGACGGGTGTCGCCGAGGTCGACACCGTCGAATGACACCGTGCCCTCGCTGAGCGGCGTGAACCCGGTGATGGCGTCGATGAAGGTGGTCTTGCCCGCACCGTTCGGCCCGATCAACCCGACGAGCTTGCCCGTCTGGCAGTCGAGATCGATGTCGTCGTTGGCGTGAAGACCGCCGTAGCTGACGGTGAGTCCACGTGCCTCGAGCAGTGCCATGTCAATTCACCTCAGCGTGGTCGGATGTCGAGGCGAAACTAACCGATCGGTTGGTTCGCCGACGGAATCGACCGGCGGTCACCGTGTCTGCTGACTTCATCGGGCCGCCGTGGGATCGACGAGCACCTTGGTCTGCTCACTCGTACCGCTTGCGAGATCGGCGAGGGCGCTCTCGAACCCGTCGAGGTCGACGGTGTTGGTGTGGAGAGGGTCGACGCGCACGCGGCCGTCGGCCATCATCCCCATCGCCATCTCGAATTCGTCGTGGAGATACGCCAAGGACGACGTCACGGAGATCTCCTTGATCAGCCAGGCGCCAGGCGAGATGGTGGCATCGCTCTCCGCGAGCCCGATCAGGCACATCGATCCGCCTCGCCGGGCGAGATCGACGGCGGATTGGACTGCGAACGGTCGTCCCACACATTCGTAGACGATGTCGGCACCGAGGCCGTGGGTGCGTTCCCGGATCGTCTGGTCGGCCTCGTCACCCGGCGCAACCGCAGTGTGGGCGCCGAGCTGCAGGGCGAGCTCGCGTCGCTGTTCGTTCGGTTCGACCACGATCACCTGCCCGGCGCCGCCGGCGCGAACCCACTGCATCGTGCCGAGGCCGATGGGGCCGGCTCCCTGGACGACGGCGATGTCGCCGAGACGCAACCCACTGGTGCGCACCGCATGGAACGCCACCGTGGTCGGCTCGACCTGGGCTGCCTGCGCATCGGTGAGTGCCGGGTCGGTCTTGACGATCCGCTGCGCCGCGACAGGGATCCGAGGTGCGAAACCGCCGTGCGGCGGCGCCAAGGCGTCGCGCCCCAGCGCCGACAGGAACGTGACCTCGCAACGGTCGGCCTGGCCGCGGTGGCAGGCCGTGCAGCGGCCGCACGCCGGGGCGACCCCGACGACGACCCGGTCGCCCTCGGTGAACGACGTGACGTCGCTGCCGACAGCCGACACGGTGCCCGACCACTCGTGGCCACAGATCGCCGGGTTGTACGGCCGGCCCGACTGATAGGCGTGCACGTCGGTACCGCAGATCCCGCAGAATGCGATGTCGACGACCACTCCCTCCGGCGCCGGTGTCGGGTCGGGAAACTCTCGGAGCTCCACGGTGTCCTTGCCGGTGATCAGCGCTGCGAGCATCGAATCTCCCCTTGGTGGTACGCCCGACTCGTTCGGACGACGATCATCGTCGCCATACTGGCCAGCACATGCTCGCCCGAGCGAACCGGCGCAGCACCGTCACCGCACGTCAGAGCGCACACCAGGAGGTCCCATGAGTCTCATTGCAGTCGAAGCAGCGATCACCGTCACCGACGCCGCCAACCGTCAGGCGCTCATCGAGAAGTCGGCCCCGATTCAGAAAGCCACCCGAGACGACGAGCCCGGCTGCCTGGTCTACTGCTTCGCCGCCGACCCGTGTCAGGACGACCTGATCCAGGTGTACGAACTGTGGGAGTCCGAGGAGGCGCTGGAGGCACACTTCCAGCACCAGAACTACTTCGACATGCGCACGATGCTGGGCAAGGGCGGCCTCAAGGGTGCTGTGAGCCGCAAGCATCGCATCGACGCCACCGCCCCGGTGTATTCGCCCGAACACGTTCCCTCAGCATCGTTCGACTGACCGCCGTGTCGGCCGGCGCGGTTCCCCCTGCCCAGGGCACTGGGAACCACGATGGGGGTGGGCGGGCGATCGAGGCGGTCGTCTTCGACTTCGGTGGGGTGCTGATCACGTCGATCAGGAACCAGCTGGGCAACGTGGCCGAGTCGCACGGCGTGAGCGTGGACACCATGCTGCAAATCCTGCTCGGTCCGCACGACAGCGGCGACGCGCATCCGTGGCATCGCGCCGAACGCGGCGAGATCGCGGTCGCCGACATCCAAGTCGAGCTCGGACCATGGGCCGAACCACACGACGTGTCGCTGCGCGGCGACGAGATCGAGCGGCTGTTGGTCCCCGGCGGCTACACGGTGGTCGACGTGATGATCGACCGAGTCGCACGCCTCCGAACCGAGGGGTACCGCACCGGACTCCTGACCAACACGTTCGCCGAGTTCCGTCCCACGATGCAGCGCGACATCGACTTCGAGCTGTTCGACGCCGTGGTCGAGTCGTTTGCAGTCGGCAGCCGGAAGCCGGAACGAGCGATCTACGAAGCGACAAGGGACCGGCTCGGCGTCGACCACGAGTCGATCGTCTACCTCGACGACTTCGACCAGAACCTGATCGAGCCGGTGGCGCTCGGGTGGACCACCATCCGGGTGGCTGACCACCGACGCGCGTTGGACGACCTCGACGAAGTGCTCCGACAACGGTGACCGACGTCGTCCGGTGCGGTCGGTAAGTCACCGAACGGTCAATAATGGTGAGATGACCGCTACCGATCAGCCTGCTGCCGACACCGGGGCGCGCTCCCCGGACCCACGTTCCAGGACTTGCTCGACGCCGACACGCACCCGGTTCCCGACGTCCTGCGTCTCGAGTCACCTCGCTACTTCGGCAGCGACGACATCCCGATCGAGCGCTACACCAGTCGAGAATGGCACCGGCGCGAAGTCGATCAGCTCTGGTCCAAGGTGTGGCAGTTCGCCTGCCGCGAGGAACACATCCCTGAGCCCGGTGACTACATCGTGTACGAGATCGCCGAGAAGTCGTACCTCGTCGTCCGACAGGCTGATGGTTCGATCAAGTCGTTCCCCAACGCCTGCTTGCACCGAGGCCGCCAGCTCAAGGAGTACGACGGGCGCTGTTCGGAGATCCGCTGCGCGTTCCACGGGTTCGCATGGGACCTGGCCGGCAACCTGTCTGACGTACCAGCAGCGTGGGACTTCCCGCACGTCGACCAGCGGCCTGACGAATTCACACTGCCCGAATGCCAGGTCGGCACGTGGGCCGGCTTCGTGTTCATCAATCCCGACCCCGATGCCGGCTCGCTCGAAGACCACCTCGGCGAGATCATCGAACAGTTCGAGGTGTGGGACCTCGGCAATCGGTACGTCGAGGCGCATGTGTCGCGTGTGATCAATGCCAACTGGAAGATCGCCCAGGAAGCCTTCTGCGAGGCCTACCACGTCAACGCCACCCACCCGCAGATCCTCACCTACCTCAGCGACGTCAACAGCCAGGTCGACGTGTGGGATCGCTGCTCACGGGTGATCACGCCCGGTGGCTCGCCGAGCCCGCTGCTCGGCGACGTCGAGATCGACGAGCAGGAGATCTTGCGTGGGATGCTCGACGTCCGCGTCGATCAGGAGTCGCCGATCACGCTCGAAGAGGGACAGACCGCTCGGGCCGTGCTCGCCGGGATGTCGCGTGAACGATGGCGCCCCTCCGCAGGCGACATGGTCGACCAGATGAGCGACGCCGAGATGATGGACTCGATCGACTACACGGTGTTCCCGAACATGCACCCGTGGGGTGCGTTCAATCGCATCACCTATCGGTTCCGGCCCAATGGCGACGATCACCGCTCGTCGATCATGGAGGTGTTCTTCCTGTCGCCGTTCAGTGGCGAGCGTCCGCCGCCGGCCACGGAACGCAAGCTCGGCGTCGACGATGCGTGGACGACCGCACCAGAGCTGGGCATGTTGGCCAAGGTGTTCGAGCAGGATGTCTTCAACATGGCCAAGGTGCAGAAGGGACTCGAGACGACCTGGAAGCCGGGAGCAACGTTCTCCAACTATCAAGAAGCCAAGATCCGTTGGATCCATCAGCTCCTCGGTGAGTTCGTGAGCGACACGACCGACACCCCGGTCAGCGTGGGGACCCGGTCATGAGGGGCATCATCCACCCGTTCACGGGCGCCTTGCACGAGCAGGACGGCGAGGGCAACATCCGCGTCACCCTCGATGGCAAGGAGGGGATCTTCGGCACCGACGGCCAGTGGATCTCCGGCGACCTACGCGAATGCGACCCTCAGCTGTGTGGTTGGGTCGGCGGCCCGATCATCGGCAACCACCGAGTCACGTCACAGACGGATCACTGACCGCCGTCACCCGCTGACGTACCCGAGCGATGAGCCAAGTGGCCGCATCCGGTCCATTCGCTCATCGCCTCAGGCGTTGACATCCCAGCGATGAGCCAAGTGGCCGTATGTGGTGCGTTCGCTCATCGCTACGACCATTCGTTCCAGCGGATGAACTCCTCAGCCGGCGGGCGCTTGGCCGGCTTGAAGTCGGTGCCGATCGTGTACGCCACCGGGAAGAGTCCGGCCTGGCTGTAGTCGTCGTACGGAATGCCGAGCAGTTCGGCGACGTCACGCTCGTTCGAGAGGTGCAGCGACGTCCACGCGGAACCGAGTCCCCGCTCGCGCAGCGCCAGCATGAAACTCCACACCGCGGGCAGGATGCCGCCCCACCGCGACGCCTGGCGCCCGGATGGGGTTCCCTCATCCATCCGATCGGCGAGGAGCGGGATCACGTGGATGGGCACCTCGTGGAGGTGCGCAGCGAGGTGACGCGCCGACTGGTTGACCCGGTCGGCCTGCGAGCCGGGCTCGGGTTCGGGCGCGCCGGCATAGGCAGCCTCGAAGTTGGCCCGATAGATGTCGGCGATCGCCTGGCGCTTTGCGGCGTCCTCGATGATCATCCAGCGCCACCGCATCGAATTCGAGCCGGTCGGCGACTGGTGCGCGATGTCGATGCACTCGATCAGCACATCGCGAGGCACCGGCCGAGTGAGGTCGAGCCGCTTGCGGACGCTGCGTGTGGTGGTGAGCACTTCGTCGGCACTCAGTCCCAGTCGTTCACTCATGATGTCTCCTCCTGCTGTGCCTTCATCCACTCGGCGGTCGCCTTGCCCATCTTGCCGCCGTCGTAGCCGATTCGCTGGGTGGGCTCGACTTCGAGGATCACCCGTCGGGGCGAGTCGAGGAATTTCTCGAACACCTTGGCGCCCTCGACGTCGTCGCGGCGGATGGCTTTCGCCAAGGCTGGATAGAACCAGTCCTTGGTGGCCTGGTCGTCATGCACGGTGCACATCCCCTTGTAGGTCACCGTCTTGTTTCGGGCCATCTTCGAGCCGGTCGAGGTGACGACGATGCACACTCTCGGGTCTCGCTGCACGGCGCTGATGCGCGCCCGCTGACTCGATGCGGTGAGCCAGAACTTCCCGTCGACGTGCACGTACGACATGATCACGCCGACCGGCCAGCCCTCCTTGTTCGACCAGATGAACGTGCATTCGTTCTGGGCAGCCAGCATCTCGGCTTCGACGTCGTCGTCGAGGCCGTACACGGTGACATCCTCGTAGTTCTCGGGGTGTTCACTCATTCGGTGGTGCTTTCTGATCGGCCGCTTCGAAGCGGAGCGGGAGTTCGGTCATCGGGAACAGGATGAAGCTGGGGTGATGAATCGGCCCGTCGAACGGGCGGGCGAGTTCGATCGACGCCGTTCGCTCGAGCCATTGCGTGAACGCGCTGATCAGTTCCTGGCGGGCCAGGGCGGCCCCGACGCAGAAATGAGGGCCAACACCGAACGCCAGGTGCGGTGGTGACTTCTCGCGGTCGAGGTCGAACTCGTCGGCACGGTCGAACACACCGGCATCGCGGTTGGCTGCTGCATAACGGATCATCACCATCGCACCCTCGGGGATCACCACACCATCGAGTTCGACATCCCGTGTCGCCCGGCGAGTCAGACCCTGCACCGGGCTCTCGTAGCGCAGGACTTCCTCGATGAATGCCGGCACCAGCGAGAGATCGTTGCGGACGCGTTGCTGGATGTCGGGTCGACGGGTCAGCAGCCACATGCCGTGGTTCAAGGCGCTCGTGGTGGTCTCGAAGCCACCGGTGACCAGCTGATGCATCAGATTCTGCAGCTCGGCAACCGACAGGGGCTCGGCGCCAGCCTCGCCCTCATGGGCGTGCACCAGCGTGGAGATCAGGTCGTCGGCCGGCTCCGACCGGCGTTGCTCGAACACCTCGGCCAGATGGTGTTGTGCCTCCAGCTCGACCTCCACGGTCTCGAGCAGCTCGTCCTCGGTCAGCGGCCGCATCGCCAGCGCCAGCATGGCCTCGGCCCACCGATTGAAACGGTGGATCTCCGACCGGTCGAGTCCGAGTTCTTCGGCGATGATGATGCCCGGCAACGGCATGGCGAAGTCCATGTTGAATTCGCACTCGCCTGCCCCGATCAGCCCATCGATCAGCGCCCCCGTGACCTCGTCGATGTGCGGGGTCATGTCCTTGATACGGCGTGGGAGGAACGCCTTGGCGACCAGGCGCCGGTATCCGGTGTGGATGGGCGGGTCGGTTCGCTGCAGGGTCTCGACGTGACCCCAGCCGCGTTCACGCAGGATCTGCTGATACCGGCGGGCGTTGTCGACCTGGAGCCCCTTCTTCGCACCACCGCCGCGCCCGCTGCTGGAGAACAACTCCGGATTGGTGAGCACGAAGCGGACGTCTTCGTAGCGGCTGACCATCACCGCACCGATCTCGGGCATGGGGAACACCGGGCAACGCTCGTGGAGGTCCTGGTAGAAGTCCCACGGGTCATCCTGGATCTCGGGGTCGAGCATCGTTCGGTCGACCGGGCAGCCGAGCGCCGCAATCCGCTCCTCGAGCGACTCCCCCAGCGTCGTGTCGGCCATGGCGGCCATCCTTCCAGCGCCGCCCCGTCGTCATCGGGTTGGAGGACTGCCGTCTACGGTGTCGGCCATGTCGGCAAGCAGAAAGTCGGAACTCGTCGACCTCTCCGACCAAGTGTGGCAGCGAACCCGCGCCCGGCTCGAGGGCCTGTCCGACGCCGAGTATCTGTGGGAGCCGACGCCGGGTTCGTGGACGATCCGCCAGCGCTCGGACGGTCGCTGGCGTGAAGATGTCGTTGTCCCACAGCCCGATCCGGAGCCGTTCACGACGATCGCCTGGCGGCTGTGGCACCTGATCGACATGTACGGCGAGAACCGGGCGCCCGAGTGGCTCGGTGTCGAGCGGCAGGGTCCAGCGATCGGCCTCGATGACCCGGACGGGGCACCGCCGGCCACCGCCCGCAATGCCGTTCGTCTTCTCGAACGCGCCCACGAACGTTGGGATGCGCATCTCGTGTTGGTGTCGGATGACCGCCTCGGCGAACTCGTCGGCGATGCGGGCGGCCAGTACGCGAACCACACGAAGGCCGGGTACGTGCTGCACATGCTCGACGAGTTCATCCACCACGGCGCCGAGATCGCGCTCCTTCGCGATCTGTGGCGCTGGCAGCACCCGTGACAACGACGGGTCAGGGAGCGGGTGATCCGCGGCGACCGAAGCGTGCTCACCCAGATCAACCCAACGAAGGCGCGGGCGTCGGAGCTGCTCGACGTCGCCGCCTCGTATGCCGCTGGGATTGGTACGCGACATGGTCGCGCTCGGCGTACGAGCTCACCGGATGGTCGAACCCCACTTCACCTGGCCTCGATCGCGGCCAGCTCGAGATCGCCCAGCTCTGGTCGAGGCCGGCGCTGACGTCAATCATCGCGATCCGGAGTTCAAGCCACTGCACCGAGTGGGCGAAGTTCCACGATCGTGGGCCAACCGCTGCGTGGCTCGAGGCGCAGCAGTGACGACGTCGCGCCGTCGGCATCGGTGAGCAAGGCGGCCACCGAGCCACCTACCGTGACGTCACTGATGACCGAGCGCCTGTTGTCTCTCGCCGCAGGCGTGTGTCCGGAGACGGGTCCGCCCGACTTCGTGGCAGCCTGCGCTGAAGCCGGCTGGCCGGCGTGCGGTGTCTGGTTCGACGCGGAGTCGTGGACCGACCAGGTCGCTGCCGACGTCCGTCGACGCCTCGACGACACCGGACTGGTCGCGCTCGACATGGAGCCGATCTTCGTGACCCCCGACGGCGACCACGGCGAGCGTGTCGTCGAGGCCGCAGCGACGATCGGTGCGCGCAACCTGCTGATCGTGTCACGGGGCGTTGCGGACCCGGTCTTCATCGAACGCTTCGTCGAACTGTGCGACCTCGCGGCGCCCCACGGCATCGGATGCAGCCTCGAGTTCATGGCGTTCATGTCCATCCGCGACCTGCCCCAAGCGATCGGTGCGCTCGAGGTGGTCGACCGCCCGAATGCGGGTGTCCTCATCGACAACCTGCACCTCGCCCGCACCGGAGGCACGGCGGGTGACGTCGCAGCGGTCGATCCGAGCCGACTTCCCTACGTGCAGCTCTGCGACGCACCGTTGGCGTCGCCGGCGAATCTGATCGCCGAAGCGCTCGACGAACGACTCACGCTCGGCGCCGGCGAACTCCCGGTCGGCGAGCTGGTCGCCGCACTCCCCCGCCACACGGCGCTGTCGATGGAGATCCGCTCAGCGCACTTGCGCGCGGCGTTCCCTGATCCCACCGACCGCGCGCGGCACGTTCTCGCGACCACGTTCGAGTTCCTCGAGCGATGAGCGAAGTGGCCGTATCCGGTCCACTCGCTCATCACCTGGCCGACACCACCGTGAGCGATGAGCGAAACCCGCAGATCTGGTGGGTTCGCTCATCGCCGCGCGGGGATCGTCAGTAGGGCATCGTCCCGCCGTCGACGGGGAACATGCAGCCGGTCATGTTGCGAGCCGCATCCGACGCGAGCAGTACCGCAACAGCAGCGACCTCTTCGACGGTGTTCGGCCGCTTGATGGCCGACTCGGAGGTGAACGCCTCGATCAAGTTCTCGTACGAACCCAGTCCCATCGCGACCGCCGAGTCCGGGCCGGTCGCCCGGAGGATGTCGGTCTCGACGAGCCCCGGAAGGATGGCGTTGACGGTGATGCCCATCGTGCCGACCTCCTGCGCCGCAGCCTTGACGAGTCCGTTCACCGCATGCTTGGTTGCCGAGTAGCCGGGAATCCCGGGCTTGCCGAGCTTGCCCTCGACCGACGAGGTCACGATGACCCGGCCGGACTCACGTGGAATCATGTGCTGGAGCGCGCGACGCATCCCCCAGAACACGTGGTTGAGATTCCAGTCGAGCTCGAGCTGCCACTCCTCATCGCTCATCTGCGCAACCGGCGCGGTCATGTTGACACCACCGGAATTGAGACAGCAGATGTCCAATTGGCCGTACTTCTCGATCGTGAAGTCGATCAAGCCTTCGACCGCGTCCTGCTTGGTTGCGTCGCCGGCGAAGAACGCTGCGTTGTCGCCGGCGCCCATCTCGTCGAGGCACTGCTGCCCCTTTGCCTCGTCGCGTCCGTTGACGACGACCTTGCCACCTTCGGCGACGAAGGCCTCGGCCATCGCGCGGCCGATGCTTCGTGTGCCGCCCGTGATGCAGGCGACCTTTCCGTCGAGCTTTCCCATGATGGTTCCTTTCGTTCCGGTCCCGGCTCAGTAAGGAGCCGTGCCGCCGTCGATCGAGATGAGTGAGCCGGTGATGCCGGCACCGGCATCCGAGGCGAGCAACGTCGCCACCGCGGCGCAGTCCTCGACGTCGTTGAGCCGCTTGATGGCCGACTCCTGGGCGAACATGTCGAGCAACCCGTCGTAGGTGAGGCCCATCGACTCGGCCGCGGGCGGGCCCTGTTCGATCATCGTGTCGGTCTCGATCGCCCCGGGGCACAATGCGTTGACCGTGATGCCGAGCGTGCCGACCTCGTGGGCGGCCGACTTGGTCAAGCCGTTGATCGCGTGCTTCGACACGACGTAGATCGACAGGCCCGGCTTGCCGACCTTGCCCTCGACCGAACTGATGTTGATCACTCTGCCGAACTGCTGCGGAATCATGTAATGGAAGGCCCGACGCATCGTCCAGAACGTGTGCCAGAAGTTCCAGACCAACGCATCCTGCATCGCCTCGTCGGTGAGGTCGGCGATCGGCGCATTGCCCGACGAGCCGCCGGCGTTCGGCACGAGGATGTCGATTCGGCCGAACCGCTCGACCGTTCCGTCGACGATGGCCTCGCACACCTCACGCTGCTTGACGTCGCCGGGAATGTAGGCGGCCCGGTCACCGGCATCGAGTTCGGCCAGCGTTCGTTCGGCCTTGGCTTCGTCGCGGCCGTTGACGACCACCGACGCACCTTCGTTCAAGAAGTCTTTCGCGATCGCCAGGCCGATGCCTCGCGTGCCGCCAGTGATACAGGCAACGCGCCCGTCCAATACACCCATGTGAACCCCCTCGTTCGTTCGACGACGAAACGTACAACCTCGATGACGGCCGGACGGAATCGGGGGCCCGCCGACGGTCAAGGACCGGGCCGAACCACCAATTCGCCGCGCAGCGCCATCTTGATCGAGTCGGTCGCCCGGGCATGACGCTCGACGTCGTCAGACACACCGTCGGTGAGGCCGATCAGGATGATCGCAACGAATTCGTTCATGAACTCGCGATTGGCCGAGGCGATTTCGCCGCTGTCGACGCCAGCGTCGACGAGCCGAACGAAGAATCCGTTGCGGCGCTCCGCGTGGGTGGCGAGCGCTTCGGCGATCTCCGGATGTCGACGCATGTCGGTGCGCACAGCACCGAGAAAGGCAGCAAAGGTCGGATCGGACTCGTTCAGTTCGTGCGCGACGTCGAGCACCGCGTCGAACTTCGCAAGGAAGCCGTCAGCACCATCGGCAGCGTCGTTGAACCGGCCGTACACGCGACGCTGCACATCCTCATGGACCGCCAGATACAGGTCGAGCTTCGATCCGAAGTAGTGGTACAACGCGCCGGACGTGATCCCGGCGCTCGCAGCGAGTTGTCGGTTCGTCGAACCGTCGTAGCCGCCGAACGCGAACGACTCGCGGGCGATCTCGAGGATCCGTTGACGGGTCTCGGCGGAGTCGGTGTCGGGCGGCCTCCCCAGGCGACGGGGTTTCGCGCTGGCGGCCATCTCGCAAGTATGGCGCGCTGGTGTCGCGCGTCAGCGATCACTCGCTCTTGGGCTGGTACTGATGCACGCGGTGCGTGCGCCCACCAGCGACGAGCATGAGCTGACCGGTGACCCACGACGCGGCGTCCGAGCAGAAGAACAGCACCGCACCGGCGATGTCGTCGGGCGCCCCCATACGTCCGAGCGGAATCGTCGCCGCGATCGCCTCGTGCTGGCCATCGGTGCCGAGCACCTCGGAGAATGCTTCCGTCGCAACCGGTCCCGGCGCAACGGTGTTGACCCGAATGTTCGGTGCCAGTTCGAGCGCGAGCGTTTCGGTGAGATTGTTCATCCCGGCCTTCGCGGCGGCATACGGACCGGTGAATGGCGAACCGCGCAGCCCGGCACCCGAGCTGATGTTGACGATCGAGCCGCCGGACTCCATCCGCTTGGCGGCGGCCTTGCAGCCCTGGAATGCCGAGGTGAGGTTCAGCTCGAGCTGGGCCCGAAAGACCTCGTCAGGGGTGTCGATCAACTCGCGGGTGGTCTTCTCGTCGGACCCACCGACGTTGTTGACCCAGATGTCGAGCCGCCCGAAACGCTCCATCGTCCGATCCGCGATGTCCTCCGACAAGTCTCGGATGTCGCCCTCCACGATGAGGGCATCGCGACCCCGCTCGCGGACGCCGTCCGCCGTCACTTCGAGGTCGCCGAGACGACGGGCATTGAGCACCACGTCACAACCGGCATCGGCGAGGCCCCAAGCGATCGCCCGCCCGATCCCCTGCCCGGAGCCGGTGACGACGGCGACGCGTCCGGTCAGGTCGAATTGGTCGATCAAGCTCATGGTGTGGACTCCGTTTCGGTGCTTCGGGGCAGGAACTGGCCCGTGTTGGCGGTGATCCCACCATCGACGGGGATGATCGCACCGTTGACGAACGATGCCTCAGGCGATGCGAGGAACGCAATCACGGCGGCGACCTCCTCGGGGCGCCCCCAGCGTTGCAGAGGGATACGGCGCCGCAACGACTCGTACACCTCGGGCAGCGAGGCGATCCGCGAGGTCATGCCGGTCTCGGTGGGGCCTGGGCAGACGGCATTGACGGTGATGCCGTCGGCACCGAGGTCGACTGCGGCAGACCTGACCAGATTGATCACGGCACCCTTGGCGGTGTTGTAGGCCCACATGTTGGGGTCGCCGCCGATGCCGGACGTCGATGCCGTCACGATGATCCGCCCACCGCCCACCGCTCGCAGTGCCGGGACGACGGCACGCATGCCCAGCGCGACCGCACGGACGTTCACGTCGAGCGCACGATCGAACTGCTCGAAGGGGAGGTCGATGAGGTCGCCTCCCATCGACACGCCGGCGTTGAACACGGCGACGTCGAGGCGTCCGAACACGTCGAGCGCGGCGTCGACCGCATCGGCGTTCGTGCGTGGATCGGTGACGTCGCCGACCACGGCGACCACGCGGTCGCCCAGCTGGTCGATCCAGTCGATCGGCTCGCGGTCGACCACGACGACCGACGTCCCGGCCGCGACGAACGCTTCGACTGCCGCCTTCCCGATACCGGATGCCGCACCGGTGACGATCCCCACACGGTCGGCGTCGGCGCCCCCGTCCCGGGTCTCCCCTGACCGCGTCGTCGTGTCGTCGTCGTCGCCAGCCACCGCCGCACCGTAGAACGCCATGCTGCGCGCAGACGACGTGTGCTCCCGCGGGCCGGCCACGTCCGGCTGCCAGAACCGGTCGCTCGGTGAATTAGCTTCGAACCCACTGGGCCGACCTGCGCCCAGTGACGTCGACATCGATACAGGAGACAACCATGGACCTCGGACTCAACGGCAAGAAGGCACTGGTCACCGGCGCCACCAAGGGCATCGGACGCGCCATCGCCGAAACGCTGCTGGCCGAAGGTGCCTCGGTTGCCATCTGCGCACGCAACGCCGAAGGCGTCGACGCCGCAGTTGCCGAGATGTCGTCGCTCGGCACCGTGGTCGGCTCCGCAGTCGATGCTGCCGACGGCGAAGCCCTCGCCGCCTGGGTCGCCTCGTCGGCGGAGCAACTCGGCGGTATCGACATCTACGTGCACAACACCTCGGGCAAGCCGGCGCGCAGCACCGATGCGTGGATCAACAACTTCAACATCGACCTGATGTCGCTGATCCTCGGCGTGGGCGCTGCATCCGACGCGCTCGCGGATGGCGGCGGCTCGGTGATCAGCATCGGCACCACCGCCGTGGCCGAACACTTCGCGTCGGGCTCGGGCAGCTACAGCGCCTTCAAGGCCGCTGTCACCAACTGGACGCTGGGACAGGCGCAGGTGCTCGGCGCCAAGGGCATCCGCTGCAACGTGGTGTCGCCGGGACCGATCTTCATCGAGGGCGGCGACTGGAACATGATCAAGGACAACATGGCGCCGTTCTTCGAGGCCACCCAGAAGAACCACCCGGGCGGCGACCTCGGCACGGCGCAGGACGTCGCCGACGCGGTCACCTTCCTCGCCAGCCAGCGGGCCAAGCACATCAACGGTGTCAACCTGACCGTCGACGGCGGCTTCCTCAAGCGCGTCAACTACTGAGCGCGACGATGGGCCGCATCGACGTCACCCTCGTCGCTGGAGGGATGTACCACGACATCGACTTCGCTCGTGTCGAGTTGCTCCAACTGCTCGCCGAGCACGACGAGTTCCGAGTACGGGTGCAGCCGGATTACGAGGACACCAGCGGCATCGCCGCCGGCTCGATCATGGTGAGCTACACCTGCAATGTGCGCCCGAGCGTCGAGGCACAACAGGAAATCCGGGACTGGGTCGAAGGCGGGGGCCGATGGGTGGCACTGCACGGCACCAACTCGGCGCTCGATGTCGGCACGCCGAACGGGGTCGACTCGCCGCGGGTGTTCCCGCTGTGGGCCGACACGCTCGGCTCGCAGTTCATCGCCCACCCGCCGATCATGCCCTACCTGGTGGAGCCGGCGACCGACGATCACTGGCTGGTCAACGGTATCGAGCCGTTCGAGACCGACGACGAGCTGTACCTGTCCGAGCACGCCGACCGCGACGCACTCGTACCGCTGCTCGACACCACGTGGTCGGGCGACGCACGCGGCTTCGTCGAGCACGACTGGACCACCGGATCCGACAAGCACCTCGTGATGTACCTGCGCGAACTCGGCGACGGCGCTGTGCTGTACAACACGCTCGGTCACTGCCGCGGGCACTACGACATGGTGCCGGCGGTCGACTACTACCCCACCATCGAGCGCGGCTCGTGGGAGCACCCCGCCTACTACGAGTTGCTCCGACGTTCGTTGCGCTGGGCTCGAGGCGAGACCGCCTGAACACCTCCGAGCGATGAGCGAAGGGACCGTATGCGGTTCGTTCGCTCATCGCCTGCCGGATCCCGACCCGAAGCGATGAGCGAACTGGCGGTATTCGGTTCGTTCGCTCATCGCCCCCGGGGCGGGCGCGGGCAGGCGCAGCCCGCTCAGTAGGGTCGGAGACGAGATGACCCAACCGGAAGTCGCGACACCGCGGATCGGGCGACCACCGAAGGTCGACGCCGATGGCACACCGACGCGTGAGCGACTCCTGCGCGCTGGCGATCGATGCGTGCGTCGAGTCCGGCTACGAGGGCGTCACGCTCGCCGACATCGCCCGACGCGCTGGATGTCTCGACGCCGGCGGTGTACAGCCACTTCGACGGCAAGGCATCGCTGATGGTCGAAGCGATCAAGCACGCACTCGACGCGATCAACACGACCCGATTGCCCGGCGAGGCGGGCATCCGCGAGATCGCCCGGTTCTGGCTGCGCCCCGACTTCGCGACGACGCGCGTGCTGGTCGCCGAGCTCCACTGCGCCGCAATCCGCCAGCCCGAAGTCGCCGATCTGCTCTCGTCGTGGCAGGCCGAGAACGCTCGACAACTGATGCGCGTCGCGGGCCTCACCCCGGCGCAGGTCAAGACGTACTACATGCTGCTGATCGGGCTGTCCCATGTCGACGAGGTCAACGGCGTCGACGTCGACCAACACGACATCGAGGACCAGGTCGACGCCCTGATCGACGGCTGGTTCACTACGTCCGCCCGACCGACCGACTGCTAATCTTTCTAACCGAACGATCATTAAGCGAGCGCTGAGGGGACCCACATGACCAGCACTGTTGCCGTCGCGGACGGCATTTTCTCGATGGAGGACGGTCAGCCGAAGCTGCTCGGCAGCCGATGCACGAACTGCGGCAACCACATGTTCCCCCGACAGAGCGGCTGCCCGAAGTGCATGTTCGACGAACAGGTCGACGTCGAGCTCTCCACGACGGGCACGTTGTGGACATGGACGGTGCAGGCGTTCCCGCCGAAGGCGCCGCCCTATCTCGGACCGACCGGTGACGACTTCGTTCCCTACGGCGTCGGCTATGTCGAACTCCCGGGCGAACTGCGTGTCGAGGCTCGCCTCACCGAGTCCGACCCCGAGAAGCTGGTGATCGGCATGGAGATGGAACTGGTGCTCGAGCCGCTGTCGCTCGACGACGACGGCAACCAGGTCGTCACCTACGCGTTCGCACCGAAACAGTCCGCTGCAACCGAAGGAGCGCAGTCATGAGCAAGGTCGCCATCGTCGGCATCGGGATGCACGAGTTCGGCCGCACCGACGGAGTGTCCGGGATGGATCAGGGCGTGGTCGCTGTCCGGCGTGCGCTCGCCGACTGCGGACAGCAGTGGTCCGACATGCAGTTCGCCGTCGGCGGATCGATGGACGGAGGCGCCGCCGACACGATGGTGAGCCGCATCGGCCTCACCGGTCTGCCGTTCACCAACGTCGTCAACGGGTGCGCCACCGGTGGCACCGCGCTCGCCCAGGCGGTCAACACGATCGAGTCGGGTGCTGCCGATGTCGGCATCGCCATCGGTTTCGACAAGCACGAACCCGGCGCGTTCCGCATCAAGGGCCCCCGCGGCAAGGACTGGTACGGCGGCTCAGGGCTCGCCCTCACCACGCAGTTCTTCGGGATGAAGATCACCCGCTACATGCACGACTACGGGATCAGCCAGCAGAGCCTCGCCCGGGTGGCCTCGAAGGCCTTCCGGAACGGTTCGATCAACCCGATGGCGTGGCGTCGCAAGCCACTGAGCGAGCAGGAGGTGCTCGACTCGTTGATGCTGTCGTATCCGCTCACCCAGTACATGTTCTGCTCACCCGGCGAGGGTGGTGTCGCCATGATCGTGTGCCGCGCCGACAAGGCCAAGGAGTACACCGACCGCCCGATCTACCTCAAGGCCGCCGCCGTGCGCACCCGCAAGTTCGGTTCGTTCGAGGTACTGGCACCGTCGATCTCGATCGAGCACGACCCGGGCCCGACCTCGGCGGCATCCAAGGCGGCCTTCGAGATGGCCGGCATCGGACCGGAAGACGTCGACGTCGCCCAGTTGCAGGACACCGAGGCAGGTGCGGAGATCATGCACATGGCCGAGAACGGGTTCTGCGAGCACGGCGAACAGGAGCACATGCTCGCCAACGGCGAGACCGAGATCAACGGACGCCTCCCGGTCAACACCGACGGCGGCTGCCTCGCCAACGGAGAGCCGATCGGCGCGTCCGGTCTGCGCCAGGTGTACGAGAACGTGCTGCAGCTGCGCGGCGATGCCGGCGAACGCCAGGTACCCAACGAGCCCAAGGTCGCCTACACCCACGTGTACGGCGCACCCGGCATCTCCGGCGTCACGATCCTGAGCCGCTGAGCCCGCCCAGCCGCCACCAACGCAGCCCGCCCGACCCGACAGACAGGACACCGATGGAACTCTCGACCGACCTGCAGATGGATCTGCACCGCCGCATGGTGCGGATCCGACTCTTCGAGGAAGCGGCCGGCCGACTGGCCGAGGCCGCCAAGCTGCCTGGTTTCCTCCACCTGTACGTCGGCCAGGAGGCCGTCGCTTCTGGCGTGTGTGCCACGCTGAGCGATGACGATCAGATCACCTCCACCCACCGCGGTCACGGCCACCTGGTCGCCAAGGGGGGCCAGTTCAACGAGATGATGGCCGAACTGATGGGCAAGTCGACCGGCTACTGCAAGGGCCGGGGTGGGTCGATGCACATCTCGAACCTCGACGTCGGCATGCTGGGTGCGAACGGCATCGTCGGCGCCGGCGCCCCGATCGCCGTCGGCGCCGGATTCGCCAACAAGTACTCCGACAACGGCAACGTGTCGGCTGCGTTCTTCGGTGACGGCTCCACCAACATCGGCGCGTTCCACGAGGCGGCCAACATGGCCTGCGCACTGAAGTTGCCGGTGCTGTTCATCTGCGAGAACAACGAGTACGGCGAGTTCACCGCCCGCAAGGACACGATGGCGATCACCGACATCGTCGACCGTGCGGCCGGTTACGGGATGCCCGGCGTGATCGTCGACGGCATGGACGTCGTCGCGGTCCACGAGGCCGCAGTCGAGGCTGCTGCCCGAGCCCGGCGCGGTGAGGGTCCGTCGCTGATCGAGGCGAAGACCTACCGCTTCTACAACCATCACGGCGTCCAGAATCTCGGATTGAAGTACCGCACCGACGACGAGGTCGCCGTCTGGAAGGAACGCGATCCGATCTTCACCTTCGAGGATCGGTTGATCGAAGCCGGCACCGCCACCCGCGCCGACATCGACGGCATCTGGGAGGAACTCCGCGCCGACATCGAAACGGCGATCCAATTCGCCGAGGACAGCCCACTCCCCGACCCCGAGGCCGTACTCGACGACGTGTACAGCCCCCGCGAGGAGGTGCCGGCATGAGCCGCAAACTCAGCTACGTCCAAGCGTTCAACGAGGCCGTCCGCCAGGAGATGGCGGCCGACGACGACATCTTCTGCGCCGGCGAGGACATCGGCGCGTTCGGTGGCGTGTTCCAGTCGTACGCCGGCCTGCAGGCAGAATTCGGCAAACGTCGCGTCGTCGACACCCCGATCAGCGAACAGGCGATCATCGGCCTCGGCGTCGGCGCTGCGGTCACCGGACTCCGCCCGATCGTCGACATCATGTTCATGGACTTCATCTGCGTGGCGTTCGACCAGATCGTGAACCAAGCGGCCAAGCTCAAGTACATGTTCGGTGGTGCCGCCACGATCCCGCTCACCATCACCACCGGCGGTGGCGGCGGACTGTCGGCGGCGGCCCAGCACAGCCAGTCGCTCGAAGCACTGATCTGCCACATCCCCGGCCTCAAGGTCGTGCACCCGTCGAACCCGTACGACATGAAGGGCCTGATGACGGCCTGCATCCGCGAGAACAACCCGACGATCATGATCAAGCACAAGCGGCTGCTCGGCATGTCGGGCGAGGTGCCCGAGGAGCAGTACGAAATCCCGCTCGGCAAGGCAAACGTGCTGCGCGAGGGCAACGACGTCACCGTGGTCGGCTGGGGCCGCATGGTCAACGAGGCACTCACCGCCGCCGACCAGCTCGCCGCCGACGGGATCGACGTCGAGGTGATCGATCCCCGCACCCTGCAGCCGCTCGACACCGCCACGATCATCGAGTCGGTGAAGAAGACCAACCGGGTGGTCGTCGTCCACGAGGCCGTGCGTTTCGGCGGGCTCGGAGCCGAGGTCGCCGCACAGATCCAGGAGGAGGCGTTCGACTACCTCGACGCCCCGGTCGGCCGCATCGCAGCGCCGTTCTCGCCGGTGCCGTTCTCACCGGTGCTCGAGGCGCACTACCTCCCGTCGATCGACGACATCCAGGCCGGCATCCGCGCCGCCGTCGCCCGCCCCGGCGTCTGAGCACATGGCCCACGCTGACATCTCGACGGTCGGCGTCATCATCAACCCCCACGCCGGCAAGGACATTCGTCGGCTGGTCTCGGCCGCCGGGCAGACCTCTGACGCTGTCAAGATCGGCATCGTCCGTCGCGCCGTCGTCGGTGCACTCGAACAGGGTGCACAGCGGGTGTTGCTCAGCTCCGACACCCACCAGTTGGCCGAGCGTGCTGTCGAGGGTCTCGACGGCGCGATCGAGTTCGTCGAGAGTCCGTTGACCGGTTCCCATCTCGACTCGGTCGCCGCCGCCCGATCGATGTGGAAGGACGACGCCGGCGCCGTCGTCGTGCTCGGCGGCGACGGCACCTGCCGCGACGTGGCGATCGGGTGGCCCGACGCTCCGCTGATCCCGATCTCGACCGGCACCAACAACGTGTTCCCCGGCACGCTCGACGGCACCACAGCCGGGGTTGCAGCGGCACTCGTGGCGACCGGTGCCGTCGACATCGCCGACGTCGGTCATGTGGCCAAACGCGTCGCGCTTCGGATCGATGATCCCTCCCGTGACACCGCGCACCACGACACTGCACTCGTCGAGGCGGCATTGATCGACACGACGTTCGTCGGCGCGCGAGCTGTGAACGACCCCTCGACGATCCGCTGGGTCGTCGCCGCCATCGCGGAACCGGCGAGTACCGGCGTCGCGAGCATCGCCGGGCGAGTCCACCCCGTTGGCCGATGCGAACGCGGTGGCGTGCTCCTCCGCCTCGGCAGGGACGAGGCTGCTTCGAGTGGCGGTCGTCGTGTTCGAGTGCCGTTGGCGCCTGGCAGCTTCGCCACCGTCCACGTGCAGTCGGTCGAGCCACTCGCGCCCGGCGAGACGGTCGAGGTTCCCGGCGGCGGCGTCTTGGCCTATGACGGTGAACGGACCACACCGGTCGGCGAACACGCCACCATCACCGTGTCGATCGAAGCGTCAGGACCGCGCATCATCGATGTCGAAGCGGCGCTCGTCGCCGCCGCCCGATCACAACTGTTCGACGTGTCTCCCCGACGAAAGGACGCCCATGGCGACTGAATTCCTGATGCCGAAGCTCGGCCTCACAATGGAAGAAGGAACGATCACCGAGTGGTTCGCCGACGACGGCACCACGATCAGCGCCGGCGAACCGCTCCTGCGGATCGAAACCGACAAGACCGAGACCGACGTCGAGGCTGCCGCCACCGGACGCCTGCATCGGGTCGGCCAGGTCGGAGACACCGTTGCCTGCGGCGAACTGATCGGCTGGTTCCTCGGCGACGGGGAAGATGCCCCCGCTGAGTCGAGCCCCGCTGCTGCAGCCCCTTCGCCCGCCGCTGCGCCTGCCCCCGTTTCTTCGGCACCAGCAGCTGCGGCGGCGGCCGCGCCGATCGTCAACACCGGGCGCATCATTGCCTCACCGCTCACCAAGCGACTCGCCACCGAACGCAACATCGACCTGCGCACCGTCCGCGGCACCGGGCCCGGTGGCCGGATCATCGCCGCCGACCTCGACGACATTCCGGCGACGTCTCCGGCGGCAGCGGCTCCTCCGCCGGCAACTGCGGTGCGGCCTGCCTCGATCGGTGGGACGACGGCGATACCGGCCACCGCAGCCGCCAGGAGTCTCGCTGACCTCCTCGGCATCGACCTCGCCCAGGTGCCGGTCGATCCCGTCGAACAGCGCATCACCAAGGAGTCGGTGGCACACCACGTCCGCGGACTGATCGCTGCGAGCAACGCTGCAGCGGCGACGGACCCCACGCCGGCGCCGGCACTGCCACCAGCGCTGCAGGAGCCGACCCGCACGATCCGTCTCGGCGGGATGCGGGGCACGATCGCCAAGCGCATGCACGAGTCGCTCCGCCAGATGGCCCAGCTGACCTTGTTCATGGATGCCGACATGGACGCCGTGGTCGCCGACCGCACCGCTCGCAAGGAGTCGGGAACCGCTCCGAGCTTCACCGACTACATCATCGCCGCCGCCGCCCGAGCACTCGGCGAACACCCACTGGTCAACTCGCAGATCACCGATGACGGCGTTGCGTTGCTCCCGGCCGTTCACGTCGGCATGGCGGTCGCCCTCGAGGATGGTCTCATCGTGCCGGTGATTCGCGACACGGCGAATCGGGACCTCACCTCGCTGTCAACCGAGTCGTCGCGACTGGCCGAGGCAGCTCGGAACGGCGCGTTGGAGCTGCCCGATCTCGAGGGTGGCACGTTCTCGGTGAGCACGCTCGGGATGTTCGGCGTCGACGGGTTCACCCCGGTGATCAACCCGCCCAACACGGCGATCCTCGGTGTCGGCCGCCTGCGTGAAGACGTCGTGCTCGTCGACGGTGACGTCGGCGTGCGCACCCGACTCACGCTGAGCCTCACCTGGGATCACCGTGCCTTCGACGGAGCGCCGGCAGCCGCGTTCTGCAAGACGGTCGTCGACCTCCTCGGCGATCCAGCGGCGCTGGACTCGACCGTCTCGTGATCGACTACCAACGCCTGTTCCACGTCGGCGTTCGAGTGCCTGATCTCGGCCGCGCAATGGATGAGATCGGTGCCAGCATGGGCGTCAGGTGGGCAGAGCCTCGGGAGAACCCAGCTCAGGCGCTCTGGACGCCCGACGGCGGAGCCCAGGAGATCCACTTGAAGTACACCTACTCTGCAGAGGGCCCGCAGCACATCGAGCTGCTCGAGGGCCCGCCCGGCACGTTCTGGGACGGCCGCCAACAGTCCGGTGCCCATCACGTCGGCGTGTGGGCCGACGATGTCCAGGCCGAGACCGACCGACTGGTGTCGCTCGGCTGGACCCTCGTCGGCGCTCAGCACGACCCCGACGCAGGGGACGGCGTCGGCGTGTTCACCTACCTGCAGCCACCGAGCGGTCTGATCGTCGAACTGGTTGACGCTGCCGTCCTGTCCCACTTCGAGACCTGGTGGTCCGCAGCGCTCGACTGAACGAGCGATGAGCGACGTGG
This sequence comes from Ilumatobacteraceae bacterium, assembly GCA_963716095.1. Taxonomy (GTDB): domain Bacteria; phylum Actinomycetota; class Acidimicrobiia; order Acidimicrobiales; family Ilumatobacteraceae; genus Sva-07. The sequence goes on from CAVQSV010000011.1 coordinate 264,544, forward strand.
CCGTATCCGGTCCGTTCGCTCATCGCCTCACTCCCCCACGACGAACCGATGAGCGACGTGGCCGTATCCGGTCCGTTCGCTCATCGCTCGGGTGTCAGGTCGCGGCGAGGGCCTGCTCCTTCGCCCAGCGGTAGTCGGCCTTGCCGTTCGGGGCGCGGTACACCTCGTCGACGAACACGACCCGTCGGGGCGCCTTGTAGTCCGCGATCGACGCCTTGACCGTGGAGATGATGTCGGCCTCGGTGGTCGGCGCGGCCACCGAGCACACGAGCACCACGGTTTCGCCGAATCGTTCGTGCGGGACACCCACCACGTTGGCGTCGATCACGTTCGGGTGCTTGCGGGCAGCCACCTCGACCTCTTCCGGATAGATCTTCTCGCCGCCGGAGTTGATGCACACCGATCCGCGGCCGAGCAGTGTGACGGTGCCGTCCTCGGCGATCAGGGCGAAATCGCCTGGGACCGTGTAGCGAACTCCGTCGATCGTGCGGAACGTCTGGGCTGTCTTTGCCTCGTCGCCCCAGTACCCACGCGGCATCGCTCCAGTCGCTCCGAGCATCCCCGGCACGTCTGATCCCCGCGGGAGCACCTGATCGGTGAGCGGGTCGATGGTGACGACGTTGGGCGGTGCCGTGAACACCGCCGTCTCGGGTGGTTCGCTTCCCGGCATGGTCATCGACATGGCGTACGGTCCGCCCTCCGACGCGCCGATCATGTCGACGATGACAGCATTCGGAAGCCGACGCTGGAACGCTCGCTTCTGATCTGCCGACAGCGTCGCCCCCGTCGACACGATTCGGGTCACCGAAGTCAGGTCGTGGAGCAGCCCGGCAGCTTCGGACGCGACGAGCGCCTCGTTGAGCGGACGGGCGAACGCGTCGCCGACCAGCGAGATCTGGGTGACACGATGACGCTGCACGAGGTCCCAGAGCTCGTCGGCATCGAACGATCGGCTGCCGAGCAGCACCACGCTGCCGCCCATCACGAACGCACCGATCGCAAGGAACAACGCGGTGCCGTGCATCAACGGCGGAGCGCACAGCATCACCGGGCTCTTGCCGTCCGCTCGGAGTTCTGCTGCGACCCGGCCGACGTCGTCGGGCGTGGTCGGCACCTCGATACCGGCAGACATGTACGCGGTGAACCCGAGCGCCCCGAACAGGTCGACGTGGCGCCACACGACGCCCTTCGGATTTCCGGTGGTGCCGCCGGTGTAGAGCATGAGGGTGTCGTCGCCCGAGCGCTCGATGCGCGGCGCGGGCGCAGCGGCCGCGACGACGTCGTGATACCACTCGGCGCCCTCGATCAACGGCGTGCCGTCGTCGACCTGCAGCAGACTGCGAACGGTCGGCATGTCGGCAACCGCATCGGCCAGCTGAGGTCCGAGCGATCCGTGGAACACGATCACCTCGGCTCCTGCGTTGTTGCAGATGTACGCGATTTCGGGCGCCTTGTACCGGTAGTTGACGTTGATCGGCGTGGCGCGCAGTTTGAACGCCGCGTACGACGACTCGAGGTACTCGGGGCAGTTGTACATCAGCTGGGCAATGCGGGTACCGACCGTTGCACCACGCTCGGCCAAGGCCGACGCGAGCCGGGCCGCCTGATCGTCGAGATCACGCCACGTCTGCGATCGCTCACCCACCACCACCGCTGTCTGATCGGGCTGGGCGTCAGCGAACGCCTCCCACAGCGTTGCCCAGTTCTCACTCAACGTGTCATCACTCATGGGACCCCCTTCGTCACGTCTGGACAGTACCCAAGGGACCTGAGCCGGCAGTCAGCCGAGCGATTGGCTGCGAGCGATCACCGAGGTGGGATCGAGTTCGAAGCTCGCCCACCGGCGTCCCGCTGCCAGCGCCTGTTCGATCTTCGCCAGGAAGGCCTCGGCCCCGTCTCCCAGGTAGTGCCGCGCAGCCGCACCGATGTCGGCCTCGAGGTCGAAGTCGACCTCGCGCACCGGGCCCTCCAACGTGACGTAGCGAGCCAGCGGGAGCGGCTGGTCGTGCACGCACAGACTCGCTCGCCCCGTGGTACGCAATGCTGCGGTCTTGGCCGACGTCGTCGGGCTCTGGAAGCGCACCACACCGTCGACCCAGAGGAACCAGATCGGCGTGCCCATCGCACGACCCGACGCCAGGACGACACTCAACACTGCGTCGCTGGGCTGAGACAGGAACGAGTCGATCTCGTCAGGACTCATCGCTTCCTGCCCTGATCACGGCAGGGCGAGGATGGTGACCTTGCCGGTGGAGCCGTCGATCTCGATGGTGGCGCCATCAGGGATGCGGTCGGTGGCGTCGATCACCGACACCGCACACGGAAGCCCGAGCTCGCGACACATGATCGCTGCGTGGCTGCCGACGGCGCCGACGTTGACGACGATGCCCTCGACCGACAGGAACAACGGCACCCACGAGGGGTCGGTGGTCGGCGCAATCATGATGTCGCCCGGCCCGACCGCTCCCGGGTCGGACGGATCGAGCACGACCCGAGCGGTGCCGGTCGTGACACCCGGCGCGCCCATCGCTCCCTGGAGCACGTCGCCGACAGCGACACTCGCTCCCCCGCCGTGACCACGCGTGGGCCATGCAGAGATCGGCGGCACGCCGTCCTCGTACCGGATGATGTAGGGCGGCTCGAGATCGGCCAGTTGTTGGAAGGCGGCATCTCGTTCGCGCAGCGTGGCGCTCATCGATGCGGGGTCGTCGAGGAAGCCGTCGACCTCGTCGTCGGTCAGCATGAAGATCTGCTGTGGGTCGTCGAGATGGCCCCGCTCGACTTCTCGCCGGCCCAGTTCCATCAACGCCAGCTTGGCCTCGTGGATCAGCCGGATGCAGGAGTTCTTGCCGAGCTCGCGCAGCTGAGCGAACAGCGCCGCCGATGCGATACCGGCCTGGAGCGTGCCGTGCGCCTCGGCGTCACCTTCGACGAGTCCGAGCAGTTCGGTGGTCAACGCCTCACGGGTCGCAGCGCCGCGGGCCCGAGCCTCGAGCGGTGACTTGCTGTCGTCCTGATGACGCAATCGCTCGAGCATCCCGAGCGGCATCGAGGGCTTCGTGGTCCACGAGTGCGGGCGCAGGTCCCACTCGTTGGGGCCCCGATGGCCGTGCGTCGCGATCAACTCGCTGTACTTCTCGATGAACCCGACAGCGTCGGGATCATCCGACGCGCCGATCCGATCGAGAACACCGTCGATGCCGGCGTCGAACTGCTCGGTCAAGTAGGCCGACTTCTTGATCCGGCGAGACAGGTCCCACATCAACACAGGCGCCTCGGCCGATTCGATGTCGCCGACTGCAGTGAGCAGCTTCGCAGCATCGTCACCACGCCCCACGGCATCGCAGATCGCCTGGACCGCACCGGGGCCGAGCGAGATACCGAGCGCCGTCTGGCAGTACTGGGTCCACGCATGCTCGAGGGCCGGACCGGCGAGCTCGCGGGCTCTCGCCACCAGCTCGGCATCCGACAGCGCCGACAGATCAGGACGGTTGCGGACGTGCTCGATCGCCATCTGCGACGCCGCGACCTGCTCAGGGAATCCTTCGGCGCTCATCACCCATGCCATCGTCTCGGCGAGCTTGGCGCTCTGGACGTCGTCGTCGTCGTCGGGGTGCGGCGTGTACGGCGGCACCCCGGGGTGATCCCCGAAGTACGCGTTGTCGATCGCATCAGGCGACGCCCCGGGCATCCGGGCGCCCATGGTACGCGGCAGCGACAGCTGGTTGTAGAAGTAGCCACCCCAGTTGCCGAACACCTCCGGCGGGTCGAGTGCGAACTCCTCGTGACGCACGACGCCGAAGCGCACGAACCCTTCGGCGACTCCAGGGATGCAGCCCTTCATCCAGCCAAGACTCCATCCGAGCGGGCTGAAGGGCTCGGGGCCGACCTCGTCGGCGTTGGCCCTGGTGTAGTACGGGAACCGTGAGCTGACCTCGGTATCGGTGATCCAGCGGTCCATGTTCGAGACGTTCGTCGTCATCGCCCCTCCCCTTCGTTGTCGACGTGTACCAGCGGCGAAACTTAGCCGGTCGATGCCCGGCGATTCCCGTTCGGAGCAGCGGCGACGAGGAGCAGAATGACCGACTCAGCAACCAGCGACGACACCGAGTACACCGACAGCTACGAGGACGTCTCGAAGTTCACGCTGTCCGGCGATCGCGAGGCTGCATTGCTCGACGCACAGACCGAGTGCACGTTCATGTGGACCACCTCAGCCGGAGACCCCGTCGGCGTCATCATGAACTTCGTCCACCACGACGACGCGTTCTGGCTCACGTGCACCCGACGGCGCAAGCGGGTTCCGGCCGTCGAGGCGCGACCCCGAGTCGCCATCTCCATCAGCAGCCGCGGCACCGACATCGGCATCAGCCAGGCGGTCACCTACAAGGGCAACGCCACGGTGCTGGACGACCGGGCGACGCTCGACTGGTTCTATCCCGTGCTCGCTCGCAAGGTCCGCCCGGGCGACGATGCTGCGCAAGCGGCATTCGTCAGTCACCTGGATTCGCCCGGGCGCGTCGTGATCCGCATCGACCCCGATGCCAGGATCGGTTTCGACTCCGAAGCCATGTTTGCGAACTCTCCAGCCGGCGCCACGACGACCAAGGTCTGACCGCGACCACCTTCATGGACGAGGAACTGATCGACCGGATCCGTCGCGACATGGGGTACGAGTTCGGGCGGACCGCGCCTCCCGAAGGCTTCCCGGCGTTCCACGACATCCACACCGCACGCCACACCAGCGACGAGTTCCACGCACTCGAACAGCAGCACCTGTGGCCGAACACCTGGGTGATCGCCGCCCGCGTCGAGGACGTCCCCACAGCAGGCGACTACGTCACCTTCGACGATCTCGGCGTCCCGCTGCTGATCGTGCGCGGCACCGACGGCGAGATCCGCTGCTTCTCCAACACCTGCCAGCATCGTGGCGCTCCAGTCGTTCGCGACGAACGGGGGTCGTCGCGGCGGCTGCGATGCCAATACCACTCGTGGACCTACGAGATCGATGGCGGCACGCTCGTATCGGTTCCCGACGAACGGGACTTCGTCGACCTCGACTGGGAGCAACGCTGTCTGCCGCAGGCGAGTTGCGACATCGCGGCCGGGTTCGTGTTCGTCAACCGGAACCCCGAAGCCACGCCGCTGCGCGAGTGGCTCGGTGCCGCCTGGGAGATGCTCGAACCGTTCCAGGGCGAACAGCTCAGAGAGGTCTACCGCGAGTCGCGGATCGTGCCGTGCAATTGGAAAGTGACCGCTGAGGCCTTCTTGGAGGTGTACCACTTCCGCCACATCCACTCCCACGACGGCGTCAGCGTGCTCGACAACCGCGGTGCGGCGATGGGGCTGTATTCGCACGGCCACAGCCGAATGATCACCCCGTTCTCGCAGCAACACTGCGAGCGGATGGGGCTGACCGGCTGGGACGACTGGCGTCACCTCGATCTGAGCCCGTTCCCAGCGATCGACGGCGTGCCTGCGATGGTCGATTGCACCAGCACGGCCGTGAGCCTGTTCCCGAACGCGATCATCCCGCTCGGGCGCATCGGGTTCCCGATCAACCTGTTCTGGCCGATCGACAAGGACACCACCCGTCTCGATTGGATCTACTACGCGCTGCCGCCCGAAGGCGAAGAGCGCTTCGATCCGGACGCCCTCCCCGAGCACTGGGAGCAGCGTCGGGGCATCTACAACCAGATCATGGCCGAGGACGAGCGCAACATGGCACCGATGCAACGCTCGATGGCGTCGCCGGCGCTGCAGGGCATCCCGATCAACTATCAGGAGCGCAGGATCTGGCACCTGCACGAGGAGATCGACAGGGTGATCGGCGTCGAGCACATCCCGGAGGAGCTGCGCATGCAGCAAGTACTCGGCCCATACGTGGAGGAGTTCAACGCTCGATCATGAGCCAATGACCGAGACGATCACCGGCACCAATCGTTCGGCGGGCATCAGCGTGACTGAACTGCTCGATGCCGACTCTCACCCGGTTTCCGAGCTGCTTCGCAACGAATCACGCATCGGGTGTTCGGGAACTACGACGACACCAAGATCTGCCACTTCTGCGAGCCCATGTATCACTGGCTCGACGTCAGCGCGACCCCGGGGGCCATCCGATCCCGGCGATGAGTCTCAGCGACGACAGGTGTCGTCGAAACTCATCACCCCACCGCACGGGTGTTTCTGGCCCGCCCTCGAGCCAGCAGTGATGAGCGAGCTGGCCGCATTCGGTTCGTTCGCTCATCAGTGCCCCGACGGACACGCCGGCGAGACGAGGTCAGACGGCGACGGGTTCGGGTTCGTGCACCGGCGCATTCGGGCCGGCCGACGCAGCTGCCTTGCGCTTGCGAGCAGCCGACCTGCTGGCGGATGCCGCCGGCGATGCCCTCGGGGTTCAGAATCGCCGTCAGGATCAGGAGCGAACCACCGATGAACACCTCCCACTCACCGAGACTGCCGGTGATCTCGCCGACACCGAAGAACGCCACGCCCGCGGTTGCGGTGATCCCTGCGGTGACCGCCCCGCTGACGCACGTGATGCCCCCGAGGTAGGCGACGGCCAGCGCCGTGAGCGAGGCCACGGTTCCGAACGACGCATCGGACACCCCGCCGAATCGGTACGCGATCAGGCAGCCGCCGACGCCGGCGATGAACGACGACACCGCATACATCTGCAGCTTCACGCGCCCGACGTTGATGCCGACGGCGCTGGCGGCGAGCTCGTTCGAGCGCACCGCGAGCGTTCGCCGCCCCGTCGAGCTGCGGCGGATGTTGACCACGGCGAGGGCGAGCACCAACGCAATCACGACGAGGAAGATGCCGAAGACCGGACGGGACGCCTCGCTGCCGAGGATCAACCCGAGATCCCATCCACCGACCTTCGGATTCGGCACCTGGGCACCGCCGGTCGACGCGTCGCCGACGAACCGGGGGTCCTTGAAGAAGAACTCGTTGATCGCAACGCCACCGGCCAGCGTCACGATGGCCAGATTGGTCCCTCGAACGCGCAGCGCCGGGACGCCGACGATCGTGCCGAAGACCGCAGCGACGAGCGCCGCCAGCACCGGTGCGAGCGGAAACGGGATGTCCCACGAGATCGCCAGCTTCGAGAGCGTGAACCCGGCAACGCCGGCGAACGACATCTGCGCCAGTGACGGCTGACCTGCGAATCCGGTGAGCAGCACGAGCGACAGCGCGAGGACCATCGCGATCGTCGAGGTCATGATCGCTCCGCGCCACAGCGGACCGAGCACGAGCAATCCCCCGATCGCCAACACCACGGGGATGCCGACACTCCACGGGGTGGCCTTTGCCGCCGGCACACGCGGGAGCTTCCAGGAGGAGACCGACCCTCGGTCCGGAAGGCGCTCGCCCAACAGCACCATGGCGATGATGATGATCAGGAACGGGAGACCTTCGCGTGCCCCGTACTCCGGGAACCAGCTCAGGTCGCCCTGCAGCTTCGTGAACGACGACTGCACCAGCCCGATCGCCAAGCCGGTGGCGACGGTTGCCCACACGTAGCGGAACTGGCCGATCAGTGCAGCGCCAAGCGCCGGGATCAGGAACCCGAACGTGAACACCCCCGACGACAGCTGGATCATCGGCGAGGCCAAGATCACGACCGTGGAGGCGATCAACGAGGCCAGGACGAAGCTCGCCCCGGCGAGCATCGTCGGCGAGTACCCGAGCAGCACCGCGCCCTTTTCGTTGTCGGCAGCGGCTCGCGTTGCGAGACCGAGCCGTGTGAAGCGCGAAGACGCCCACATCGCCACGCCGATCAGGATCACGATCAGCGCCAGCCACAGCCCGTCGCGAGGCACGACGAGATCGGACGTGATCTCCACCGGCTCACGCGGCAAGATGGCGTCGACGCGCAACCCGGCGTTGTCGGAGAATCGCTGCTGGATCAACGCCGTGAACACGATGACCAGACCGATACTGGCGACCACCTGGGCGAGCGCCGGCGCGCGGAAGAGCGGCCGGAACACCAACACGTAGGTGATCAATCCGATGCCGATCGCCGTCGCAAGCGACAGCACGAATGCCCAGAACGTCCCGACGTCGCCACCGGCGAAGTGATACCGATCCGGCAAGCCGGGAATCGGGAACGTGTAGACGCCGTTGCGCAACTCGGCGTACACGTACGCCGACCAGGTCGCCATCGCTCCGAGTGCGAAGTTGACGACGCCCGAGCCCTGGTAGGTGATCAGCAGCCCGAGGCCGAGGGCGGCGATGATCGCGCCGGCCCCAGCCCCGAGCAGCAGGAAGAACAGATAGTCGGTCATGACCGAGTCGGGCTAGCTCCTCACGGGAGGTAGTCGGCGACGTTGAACGCCTCGAATCCGGGAACCGTGCGGATCTCGCCGCCCTCGATGTACTCGCCGATCGGGAAGATGAAGCTGCAGATCGTCGGATACTGCGGCGACAGTCCACATTCCAGCGGGTTGTCGTCGGGGAAGTTGAGGATGTCGGTGGAGGTGGCCAAGCGGTCGAACATGGCCGACCCGGTGACCTCTCCGCCTTCAGCCGCAACTGCGTTCGCCACTCGGGCGAGCGTCATCACCTGCGTGATCCCGAGCGCTCCGAGACCGAGCGACGAGCCGCCCCCGTCACCGTAGACCGGCGCGATGATCTCGTTGAAGACCGACTCGGCCGCCGTGGGGTTGGGCGTGCCGACGGCAACGAAGCTCCACCCGACGGCATCGTCGCCGACGACGTCGATGACCTCAGCGCTCGAGCAGATCGCCGTCGAGACCATCGGCGTCTCGATGCCGGCGGAGGCACGGGCACGGATCACGCCGATACAACCGGCGTCGGCGTACAGCGACACCAGCAGGTCCGGATTGTCCGCAGTTCGCTTCGCGGAGCAAGCCCTGGAATAGCCGGCGTCGGTTTCGTTGTCGCCGCCCTTCACCGACTTGTACGGAATGCCCCTGCTTCTCGATGGCGGCGATCAGCGCCGACCGGAACCCTTGGCGCCGACATTGTCGGCGCTGATGATCCCGATCGACTGGGCGTCGTATTCCTCGACGGCCAGCCCGACCATTGCGGCCATCGTGGTGGCGTTGCCGCCGGTGACGAACAGCGCATTGGCCGTGTAGTCGCCCGGGAGAATCGGAAGCGCTCCGAACACCGGGATGTCCGAGGCACTGAAGGTGTCGTAGCCCGGGAAGAGGTCGAGGCCGAGCATGACGAGTTCGACGTCCTTGCCGGCGAGCTCCTGGGCGCACTGCCTGAGACGTCTCTGGAGAGCCCGCAGCAGCACAGTGCTCGACCACGAGCGGCCGGCCGCCGAAGCCACCGTGCTGGTTGAGGTAGTCGACGGCCAGATCGGTGTCGGTGCGGAACTCGGGGAAGTCGAGTCCCGGGGTGCCTTCGGTGTTGACCATGCCGACCACGATCGGTTCCCCAGTGGGGGGAGCGAGTGTGGCGAAGTCTTCGGGCCCGTCGCCATCCGGCTCAGGTGCGTCGGTCGACTCCGGTGCGTCGGTCGACTCGGGTGCGTCGGTGGCCTCCGGTGCCTCAGTCGACTCGGGTGCATCGGTGGCTTCGGGCGCGTCCGTGGCCTCCGGCGCAGCGGTGGTCGCTGCGGTCGAGCCGTCGTCGTCGGATCCGCATGATGCGGCGACCAGTCCGGCAATTGCGAGCGCCGCGATGACGCGGTGCGAACGGTTTCTCACGTGGTTTCCCCCTGTTGTTCGAGATGGATCTCGTTGTGTCCTCGACCGACGGCAGGTGCCGCAGGTCCCCCATTGCAGGTGTTCGTTGGCGATTCGATCAGCTCATCTTGCTGTCTGGCACCCAGCTGCCGTGTGCACCATAGGGCACGCGGCGTGGGAGGTGAATGGTCGCAACCGGCGGCGCCGAGAAGTTCTGGGCGTCGACGATGATCAGGCGCGACTCGTCAGAGTTGGTGTCGTGGGTGAGGCTGATGATCCAGCCCTCGTCCTCGCCGGCATCAGGCGATGCCGGGGCGAACACCGGCTCGGCCCCACGGACCCCGTCGCCGAGCTGATGCTCGGAGCATGCGCCCGTGGTGAGGTCGTACTTCCAGAGCGCCGAGCCGTACACCGGCTCCTCGGCGTTGCCTTCGCCGGCCATCGCCATCAGGTACCCGTAGCGGGCATCGAGGCCGATGAGGCGATCGTCGACGCGGCCGAAGTCGCCGGGGCGGTCGTCGATCTGCTCTTCGGTGACGGTGCCGGCGTCGAGGTCGATCGTCCACTTCCACAGACGTCCGACTTCGGCATAGTCGTCGTTGCTCGAACCGAATGCTTCGGGCTGACGCGACACGTGGAGCACGATCGTGTTGCCGGACTCGTGGGCGTTCACCGGGTGGAACACGTAGCAGGGGTCGATCTCGAACCACCGGACGTCGGCGTTGGTGCCGTTGCGTGGCATCACGCCGAGGCGGGCTCCGGCGTCGCGGTTGAACTGGAACGGCATACCGGTCTCGAGCGCTTCGAGGTTGAAGCACACGGGCAGGTCCATGAACACGACATGGTTCCGCGTGACGTTGAAGTCGTGCATCATCACCATGTTCGGGATCTCGATGCCTTCGAGCTGCTGCAGCACACCATCGGCGCCGATGCGGATGTAGTGCAGGAACGGCGGCTCGGGGCTGAGGTAGCTGAAGGCGATGAGCTCGCCGGTGACCGGACACACCTTCGGGTGTGCCGTCATCGAGGTGGTGAGCGCACCACCGAAGTTCTCGTAGCCGAGCGTGTTGAGCTCGCCGTCGACCTGCCAGGGCCAGTGGCCCTCTTCGAGGCAGAGCAGCTTGTTGTTGTGCGGCATCACGTGGGTGTTGCCGGTGCCGCGGGTGAGGTCACCCATGCTCGACATCGGATCGCTGCCGTCGTTGTCGGTGATGTTCGGCGTCTGGACGAACCGGTTGCGATACCACTCGGCCTTGCCGCCGGCAATGCGCACCCCGTGCAACATGCCATCGCCGAAGAACCAGTGATCGGACTTGCCCGAGGCCGGGTTCGGGCCGGTGCGGACGTAGGTGCCCTGCAGCACGTCGGGGATCGTGCCATCGACGCGCAGGTCGAAGTCGGTGCGTTCGTCGAGCACCGGTGCCCAGTTGTTGCGCAGGTGCCAGGGCAGCGTGGTGGTCGGCGTGTCCTCGATCGCGGTCATCCGCCGAAGATAACACGGTCGCGCCGCTCACAATTTACTTGGAGTAGATTTTTTCCCTGATGACCGAAACCACCGATGCAACCACCAGTCGGCGCCGTCCCGGACGGCCCAAGGGCGGCCAGATCGTCGCGGATCGCGCTCGGCTTCTCGCCGCAGCAGCGGAGGTCATCCGCGAGCGTGGTCCCGATGCAACGATGGACGACATCGCCGCCGGTGCCTCGGTGACCAAACCCATCCTGTATCGCACCATCGGCGACAAGGCAGCACTGGTGGCCGCGTTGTCGGAGTCGTTGATCGATCAGATCGACCGGTCGGTGAACACCGCCACCGGATCGGCCACCGACCCGGTGGCGGCGTTCGAAGCGGCGATCCGCGGCTACGTCGTGGCCGTCGAGGCCGACCGCAACGTCTTTCTGTTCGTGAACTCCGCCGCACCGGGCACCGACCAGTTCCGCCGGCTCGTCGACCGGTCGGCCGCTGCGATGGTGACCGTGTTCAGCGGTGCTCGAGCCAATGTCGGCCTCGACGCCGACGGGGCCCGCACGTGGGCCTGGGCCATCGTCGGCGCCCTCCAGGTCGTGACCACGATGTGGCTTCGCGACGAAGCGCGCGACCTCGACGACGTCGTACGCGACGTGAGCCAGCTGCTGTGGTCCGGCCTCGGCCCGACCCTCAGCGGCTGACGCCGACCCTCAACGAGGGATCTCGCTCCAGGGACCCGCGTCGGCGCGTGGCTCACGGGGCAGACCGAGCACTCGTTCTCCGACGATGTTGCGCTGGATCTCGTCAGAGCCTCCTGCGATGCGGTAGCCGGGTGCACCGAGCAAGTGGGCGTTCCAGTCGTAGGTGCCCCACTCGCCGGTGTCAGCGGTGAGCTTGGCGCCGAGGATCTCGGCGATCACCTCGCCCATCTCGGTCATGCCCTCGGTCCACAACAGCTTGCCGAGCGAACCTTCGGGACCGGGCGTACCCGAGCGAGCGAGGTCGGCGGCGCGACGGTTGGTGAACGACTCGATCCGACCGTGGATGTAGACCTTGGCCAGCTTGTCGCGCATCACGGGATCATCGGTGACGCCCATCATGCGTGCGGTGGCGAGCAACTGCTTCCACGAGCCGCCCGACGCCGATCCTTCTCCCCCGGACTCGGAATGGTCACGTTCGAAACTCAAGGTGGTCGTCGCCACCTTCCAGCCGTCTCCGACCTCACCGATGCGCAGGTCGTCGGACACGCGCACGTCGCTGAAGAACACCTCGCAGAACGACGACCCGCCACTCATCTGCTTGATCGGACGCACCTCGACGCCTGGCGCATCGAGCGGCAGCATGAAGGCGGTGAGGCCCTGCTGCTTCTTGACATCGGGATCGGTGCGGGCGATCAGCTCACCCCACTGGCTGAACTGCGCGCCCGAACTCCACACCTTCTGACCGTTGATGACCCATTCGTCGCCGTCGCGGACGGCCCGAGTGGCGAGGCCAGCCAGGTCGGAGCCGGCGCCGGGCTCGCTGAAGAGCTGACACGCCAGCGTGTCGGCCGCACGGAACTCGGCCACGAACCGCTCCTTGAGCGCATCGCTCCCGAGCACGCGAATCGTGCTGGCGACCAATCCGACGGTGACGCTCACCAGCTCGTGGGTTCCCGGCGACTGGAACTGCCGCTCGACACGCCCGAGCGCGCGAGCGTGTGCCCGGCTCAGACCGAGCCCGCCGTACTCGGTCGGCCAATCCACGGCGTGGTAGCCCTGCGTCGCCTTCTTCTGAACCCATTCGGCGATTGCACGAATGTGTGCCTGTTCGTCCTCGAACGACATGTCGCTGAACACCGACACATCGAAGTCGCCCTCGCCCCAGGCGAACCCAGCGTTCGCTGCGGGCCGGCGCGTGGCGTTCGCCTCGAACCACTGCATCGCCTGCGCGGCGAAGTCGTCGACGGAGATGTCGGGATCGACAGCGGGTCGTTCCTGGATGTCGGTCATGTCGAACCTTTCGGGTCGGTCGTCGTCAGGGGGTGACGAGTTCTTCGATGTCGCCGGCGAGCCATGCGTCTCGTAGACGGCGCTTGTTGATCTTGCCCATCGTGTTGCGAAGCAGGTCGGCAACGACGTGATACTCGCGAGGGCACTTGTAGTGGCTGAGCCGCTCGCGCAGCCAGTCGGACAGCTCACTCGGGTCCGGGGGCGACGACGGGTCGGTGGGCATCACGAGCGCGATCAGCATCTCGCCCATGTCCGGATGCGGCACACCGACACAGCCGACGTCGGCGACGTCCGGGTGGTCGATCAACAGTTGTTCGGCCTCGGCCGGATACAGATTGGCACCACCGGAGACGACCATGTCGCTGAATCGATCGGTGATGTACACGTACCCGTCGGCGTCCATGTAGCCGATCTCGCCGAGCGTGAACAGCCCGGGCTCGGGATTCGACGCTGCGGTCTTTGCCGGGTCGTTCGGGTACACGATCCCCCGGCCGGTGGCATCGCGGAAGAAGAGCTGCCCCTCGGTGCCCGACGGGAGCTCGTTCAGCGCTTCGTCGAGCACGACCGCGGTGAACGGCGGAACGGAACGGCCGACGGATCCCTGGTGCTCGAGCCACTCCTCGCTGGTGATCGTGCAGACCGTTCCGACTTCGGTGGCCCCGTACGCGTCGCGGAACACCGGGCCGAACCATTCGATCATCGCCGCTTTCACCTCGACCGGGCACTTGGCGCCGGTGTGGGCGAGCATCTGCATCGAGCTGACGTCGTACTTCGCCTTGACCTCGTCGGGCAGTGCCAACATCCGAACGAAGTGCGTGGGCACCATCACGCTCGACTCGGTCTTGTAGTTGTCGATCGCTGCGAGCGTCGCCTCGGGGTCGAACTTGGCGAGGATCACCGAGGGGACCCCGGCGCACAGCAGCCGCATGCCCGACAGCGGACCGGTGTGGTACATCGGCCCGACCACCAGGTGGGTCCCGAACCCGGAGAAGCCACCTTGGGCGAGCGCTTCCAGGTGCTCGACCATGTTGGTGCCACCGGCGAACATCGTCGGCGGCAGCTCGGTGCCCTTGGGCTGGCCGGTGGTACCGGAGGTGTAGAGCAGGTTCGGGCGCGGCACGACCTCGTCGGGCGGGTCATCGGTGGCACCACCGGCGAGCCAGTCGTCCCAGTCGGTGACGCCGTCGACGCCGTCACAGTTCCAACCGACGACGAGCGGCACTCCGGCGTCGCGGGCGGCTTCGATCCCTCGTTCGACGGTCTCCGGACCGACGAAGAGCACTCGCGCCTCCGAATCGGAGAGGATGTAGGCGGTCTCGGACGCGGTCAGGTGGAAGTTCACCGGCACCGACGACGCCCCAGCGAGGAGCCCACCGAGATGGGCGAGCGCCGTTTCGGCTGCGTTCTCGGCGAACACGGCGATGCGGTGTGCGGGCCCCAGGTCGCCGGACCGGTCAGCGGCGAGCAAGAGGTTGGCGCAACGGTTGAGCGCATCGTCCACTTGCGACCATGTCAGCTCTCGTTCCCCGTCGACGAGCGCGAATCCCGTCGGGTCGGCGGCGGCACATTCCTTGGCGAAGCGGGGCATCAGGGTCCGATCGGTCGGTTGGTGGAGGGGCGGTCGAACGAGCCCTGTCGAAACTTCTCGACGGGGATGGGCATGGCGTTCGGGGTGTCGTCGACGGTCGATCCGTGGTGGACACAGACGCGATGCAGGATGCGCCACTCGCCGCCCCGGCACTCGTAGGTGTCGAGGTAGCGGCCGTAGAACGTCGACAGCTTCGGCTCGTCGCGGTGGAACAGATGGGCGACGGTGAGAGCTTCACCTCGAGCGTGTTCGCCATCGGGATCGATCTCGACGCGGTGGTTCGAGGTCGTGTGCATCGTCCACTCCCATCGGTCGTGTGTCTCGACGACGCGGTCGCAGAACTCCCAGGCGTTGCCGACGAAGACGCCATGGTCGTCGGTGCCGTCGGGCCAGTAGGCCGACTTCATCACCGCAGCATCGAGCCGGTCGACGCCGTAGGAGTACCGACGCGACGCCTCGCGGCAGGCCTCGATCGCGAGCAGCTGCTCGACGGTTGGGGTCGGGTTGCTCCCCTCGCCGGTCATGCGGTCGAACCTCCGTCGACGACGAGCGTCTGTCCGGTGACGAACGCGGCAAGATCGGAGGCAAGGAACAGCACCGCCCGGGCGACGTGATCCGGTTGTCCGACGAGACCCAGTGGGTTCGAGGAGATCCGCGACTCGATGTCGACGCCGCTCGCCCTGAGCGGTTCGAGCTGATCCTGCACGCCGGGGGTGTCGATGACACCCGGGGCCACGGCGTTCACGCGAATCCCGGTCGGTCCGAGCTCTCGGGCGAAGGCACGCGTGAGCGAGATCACCGCCGCCTTCGAGGCCGCATAGGCGGAGATGCCTGCACCGCCTCCGAGGCCGGCGATGGAGGCGAGATTGACGATCGAGCCGCCCGCGGGCATGTAGCGCGCAGCCTCGCGAGCGACGCTGAAGGTCGCACGGACGTTGACGTCGAGCAGGTGCGACACGAAGTCGTCTCCGGCGTCACGCATCGGCCCGGTCGTCGGGAAGATCCCGGCGTTGTTGACCACGATGTCGAGTCGACCATCAGGCCCTGCGGCAGTCCGCAGCGCGGCCTCGACGTCGCCCGATGAGGTGATGTCGCAGGTCACCGATGCACAACCGATCATCTCTGCGGAAGCCGACGTGGCCGCATCGATGTCGCCGATGGTCACCGTTGCTCCTGCCTCCACGAGCCGGCGGGCAATCGCCGCGCCGATGCCCTTCGCTCCCCCGCTGACGAAGGCCCGTCGACCTGCCAGGGCGAACAACTCGTCGACCGACACGTCAGCGAGTGCGGCGTTCGAATCGGTCACGGCGGCGAGATTACCGAAGGCACGTTAAGAATCCTGAGCCCAGGCCGCCGCGCCGACACCGAGCGATGAGCGAACGAACCAGATACGGCCACTTCGCTCATCGCCCACCCGGGCCGAACCCGAGCGATGAGCGAACGGACCAGATACGGCCACTTCGCTCATCGCTCGCCGGAGTCGTCAGGTCCACAGCGCACCGAACTGCTCGAACACCGCCGGGTTGGCGCGTCCGAACAGGTCGCTGTCGATTCCCCCTCGCAGTCCGTCGAGTGCGACGTCGGCGATGATGCACTCCTCGGTCAGCGGTTGCGCCGCCGCCACGACCGTGCCTTGAGAGTCGACGATCGCCGTGGTGCCATGGCAGACGCGTTCGCCCTGCCGGCCCGTCACGTCTGCGGCCACGAGCGGGATGCCGTTCTCGACCGCGCGGGCGATGAGCACGTTGACACCTCTGGCCCGCCACGCCTGCTCCTTGGCGGGCCGATGACCGCCGTGAACAGGGACGACGAGGAACTCGGCTCCCTTGGCAGCCAGCACGCGAGCCGGCTCGATGTAGTGGGCGTCGTTGCAGATCAACACCCCGAACGGAACACCCCGGTGCTCGAAGATCGGAAGCTCGGTACCAGCGGCACAGGCGGAGTTGCCTGGATAGGTCTTTCGATACACCCCGCTGAGGGTCGAGTCGGCGATCACCGCCGCAGCGTTGTGGATCTGACCGTCGTCGCCGCGCTCGGTGAACCCGACGACGATGGTCATCCCCCACCCGAACAGTGGGGAAATCGTCGCCTCGAGTTCCCCGTCGAACACCGACAGCGCCACGGTCGACGGCGAGTCGCCGTCGGTCTCGTTCGCCAATTCCCCGATGAGCGCCTCGGGACAGCACACCACTTCGACGCCGGCGGCCTGTGCTCGTTCGAGGTGTGCGAGTACGAGTTCGACGCCACCGTCCGAGGGGTAGGGCCGATAGGGGGCCTGGTAGGCAGCGACGCGCACCGACCCATCCTGCACGACCGAGCACCACGGTTGGCGGTCCGTGCCATGCGCTCGGGGTCCGGGCTCGCCGCAGACCTGGGTCAGCGCTCGGGACGCTCGAGGACGAGACCGTTGCCCGTCGTCGACCGGGTGTCCATCGCCACCAGCAAACGATCGTCGTCGAGTGCCACCACCCCCTCAGGCTTGGTCGTTCCCTTCGGCAGACGCCACACCTCACCGAGGTGTCGAATCTCGTTACTCGACGGCGTCAACGGCTCGTCGAGGGCCAGGCGCGCAAGGCAGCGAGACTTGTCGGAGAGCAGCCACAGGCTGCGATCTCGACCCACAGCGAGCGCGCTGATGTCGCCCAACTCCCGCTTGGCATCCCCGCGCAGGCGCCACATCGCCGTCGCGACGAAGTCGACGGCCCCTCGCGGCGCCTCCCAGGCTTCATCCGGCGCGAGGAAGTCGTCGCTCGACAGCCCGCTCGCCGGCGTTCCCACCGGGGCGAATTCGACCAACGCCCGGGGACGTTTCTCCTTGGCGACCAGCAGCCGCCCCCCTCGGAGCAAGACGAGCCCTTCGCCACGAGACGACGGGTCTGACCAGTGTCCATGGAGCGGCGAGCCCGGTGGCGCGGTCAGCGCGATGGTCGCCCGCAACTCTGGCGCATCGGTGGCAGCGACGAGCACGACCGGCGGGTCCTCCCTCATCATCGCGACGAGCGATCCCCCGTCGACGGCGATGGCCTCCAGCTGGCTGTCGCCGTCGAGCACTGGCCACCCGTCGACGCCCGCCAGGTCGATCGTCTTCCACTCGGAGAACCCGGCGGCCTCGTACGTGCCGACGGCGACGACCTCCGTGCGATCGCCGGCGACAAGCACCCGAGCCACACCGTCGACAGTTCGGCGAGCCAGCCCGGAGGCCTCGACCACCGGGAGGTCGACGACGGCCGATCGGACCAGGCGAGGCGGCTTCGACATCGTCACAGTGTGTCCGATGCGGTCGGGACCGGGCTGCATCGGTCCCCTCAGCGGCCGGGGAGCGCCAGGGCCAGCACTCGTTCCAGCAGCGGCGGCCGGGGATCACGTTGCAGCGGAAGGATGAGCGTGGCGATCCCGAGCGCTGCAGCGCCCGTATCGGGTTCCGGGTTGTCGCCGAACGAGCGCTCGAGCACTCGCCGAAAGCGATCTTCGGCCGCCGGGTGTTCGACGAGGGTTCCACACCAGTCGAACAAGACCGCATCGAAGACTCGCGCTGCTGTCGCGCTCATGACCCGAGCGTAGGTGCACGACCGGCGACCACGGCCGGAGCCGAGCGATGAGTTTCGACGACACCCGCCGTCGCGGAAACTCACCGGTGATGGTCCTCACGCGATGCGATGAGTTTCGACGACACCTGTTGTCACGGAGACTCATCGACGCGCAGTGCGGCACCTTCCGGCGGGTGGGTCGGCACGCCGCCGGCACGGGTTGTGCCCGCGGTTTTCACCCCTCCTGTCGGACTCAGCGGTAGGTGACGTCGAGTTCGAGGTGTTCGAGCCCCCGGAGGATGAAGCTGCGGCCATAGCGCAGGTCGTCCTCGCCCACGACCGAGATCGTGTCGAGGCGCGAGGCCAGCTCCTGTAGCGCGCACACCGCTTCCAACCGAGCGAGCGCCGCACCGAGACAGAAGTGGATGCCGTGACCGAAGGCGATGTGCTGGTTCAACCCTGGCCGATCGGGGCGGAACTCCTCGGGGTCGTCGAAGAGCCGGTCATCGTGGTCGGCGGAGCCGTACATCACCCAGATCGTCGAACCCTTGGGAATCGGCGTGCCGGCGACCTCGGTGTCGGATGTGACGATGCGGAACAGCCCCTGGTTCGGGCTCGCCCAGCGCAACGCCTCCTCGACCACGAGCGATGCCCGCGTCGGGTCGGCCTTGAGGCGTTCCCACTCGTCCGGATGCTTCGCGAGCTGCACCATTGCGTCGGCGAGCAGGCTGGCGGTGGTCTCGCTTCCTGCGACCTGGATCTGACGGATGATCGACAGCATCTCGGCCATGCCGAGGGGGCCACCCTCGATGTCGTCGGCGGCCGGCAACTCGGCGTTGAGCAGATCGGTGAGGAAGTCGTCGCGCGGGTGCTCGCGACGGTCGTCGATCTCCGAGGCGAAGTACTGCTGCTGTTCGACGATGTCGCGCTCGGCGGCCACCCGCTCGTCATCGGTGATCGTGCGCCCGATGGCCGCCACCGACGAGTCGGCCCACTTCTTGAACTCGGCCTGGCGGGTCTCGGGAACCTCGAGGATCACCGCCACCGCCCGAACCGGCAGCGCAACGGCGAAGGAGTTGAGGAAATCGACCCGTGGTGCCTCACCGAACCCGTCGACCAGCTCGGTGCAGATCGAGCGGATCGCCGGCTCGAGTTCGTTGACCCGTTTGGGGGTGAACGCCATCGACACGAGGCGCCGGTACCGGGTGTGGGTGGGCGCGTCCTCGGTGAGCATCGTCGGCACGTTCGGCCAACCCTCGGCGATCACCTCACGCAGCCGCTCGACCAGCTCGGGTGACGGCTTCGCCGCGGGCGTGCCAAAGCGCGACGAGAAGGTACCTGGCTCGTGCAGGATGCGCTTGACGTCCTCGTAGCGGGAAACCGCATAGATCTGCTCGCCCGGCCGTCCGAACGGTGCCCCGTCGAGTTCGAGTACCGGCGCCTGGTCACGCATCTCCCGGTAGTGCGGGTACGGACACTGCACCACCGAGTCGTCGGTGGCGTCGAACGTGGCGGTCATCGGGCGATCCATTCGTCGAGGAGGGCGTGGAAGTGGCGCGGCTTGGTCTCTTGATAGTCGGCGAACGTCACGCCGGGTTTGATCATCGCTTCGAGGCCGAGCTGCACCTGCGGCACGTTGTAGACGTCCTGGTTGAACACCCGCCCGAGCATGCCCAACTCAGTGGCCACGGTCCAATCTTCGTCGTCGCCGAGCCAGTGGATCGGGGCCGCCGGCGGGCGTTCGTCGCCTGGGAACGGCGACAGGAACATGCACTCCATGATCGATCGACGGTGATCGTTGCCGTATGGGCGGAATCGATAGACGATCCGGTTGTACGCGCCCCACGGATGGAAGTTCGGGAAGACGGTGTAATAGATGCTCTCGGTGAGCTCACCGTCGCAGAGTTCATCCGCCCGATCGCCGATCGCCGGCCGGAGCGCCTCACGCGCCGAGTCGGCGGCAAGGTGACGTGCGGTCTCGTCGAGCGGCACGATCATGCGCGGCTCCTCGTCGAGGTTGCGGTCGCTCATCGCGTCGAAGATGTCCTGCTGCGTCGGCTCCCACGAGACGTGCGGGCTCGGCACGCCATTCGGGGTGATCGCCCGGCTGAAGTTCCCGAACACGTCGTACTGGCTGATCGCATCGCCGAGGCTCGGCAGCAGCTGCGGGTGGGTGGCGACCACGTGATAGGCCTCCATGAAGGCCTCCTGTGCGACCTTCCAGTTGCAGTCCATCACCTTCGCGACGTGCGCCTCCTTGTAGCGCTCCTCCAGCGGCCAGCGGTCGAAGTGCGCGCTCAGGTCGCCGAGATGCTCCTCGAGCGGCGCCGCATCGGTGTCCATGTTGATGAACACGAAGCCACCCCACGTGCCGACGAGCACCTCGGGCAGACCCCACTCATCGGGTTCGAGGCGGGGGAAGTCCCACTGGCACGGCACCTGCTTGAGGCAGCCGTTGAGTTCCCAGGCAAAGCCGTGGAACGCGCAGCGCAACTCGGTGTCTCGACCGGCGTGCTCACGGATGCGACGCCCCCGGTGCGGGCACACGTTGTGGAACGCCTTGATCTCGTCGACGTCCGAGCGCACCACGAGAATCGACCGACCGACGATGTCGTAGGTGATGTGGTCGCCGACCACCGGGATGTCCTCTTCGCGGCAGGCCATCTGCCACACCTTGGTCCAGAGCTTGTCGACCTCGAGTTGGTGGAACTCGGCACTGGTGTACCGCTCGACCGGGACGTCGTCCGTGCTCGGAGGCATCGGCGAAAACCAGCGGAGCACGTCGGGGACCTCATGGCTGTCGGTGTCGAGCAGCTCCTGGTAGGTGAGGCTCGGACGTTTCGTGTAGTCGATGGCGGTCACGAGTCGATCTCCTGGGTCTCCGCCGAGGCGGCTTCGGTCTGGCGGAAGCGCGGCAGCACCCCGAGGCGTGGCGGCAGCTGCGGTCCGGCGAGCCAGATGCACAGGTGGGGGTCGGCGTGGGTGAGTTCACCGCTGATCCACTGCCCATCGGACGTGAAGATGCCGGTGGCTCCGTACCGGGAGGTCACCGACACCGTTCCGTCGTCGAGTACGTCGTAGAGCGCACCGCTGAGCGCGTGTCGTCGTTGCCGCATGTCTTGTTCCCCCAAACCGAGTCGTGTCGTTCGCGCCACGATCACAGCTGGCGCCGCATCACATTAGGGCCGAAGGTCCCTGAATTGACCAAGCGGCCGATTCGTGGTGCGGGCCGCCCGAGCCGCCCTCTGCGATGAGCCAACCACGCAGATCTGGTGTGCTCGCTCATCGCTGGCGTTCCGTGAGCCACCTGTGGACTGCTCAGTCGGGGTGTGCGACGGTCACGTTGCCCTCGGTCCACATCACCGTGAGCGTGCGGTGGGCGATGCGCCAGCCGTCCGGCGTGCGCACCAGCCGATCCTCGTACCGACCGGCAACGATGTAGTTCGGGCCACCGACCGCCTCTGTCCGGATGTGTTGGGCCTGCAGATAGCAGCGATGGGTCGCCGAGTCCGCCGTGACGTCGATCTCGTGGTTGCCGACCAGGTGCTGGCTGTCATCGAGGTGTTCGAGCGCCTTGCGGATCCGGCCGCGGATTGCGTCGATCCCCACGAGCGTCGTCGGCGTGCCGAGTTCGGCAGTCGAGTCGGGCAGGAACACCTCGTCGAGCAGCGACCAGTCCCTGGTGTCGAGCGCACGGCAGTAGCGAAACGCGACGTTGCGGATGTCGCGCTCGTCGATGAGGGTCTGCAGGTCGGTCATGTGATGATTCCTCAGGTGAGTTGCTGATGCGTGACGTCGGTGGCGTCAGACGAGCGTCCAACCGCCGTCGACGACGAGGTTCTGGCCGGTGACATAGCTCGACGCATCACTCGCGAGGTACAACACGGCGTTGGCGATGTCGGTCGGGGTGCCCTTCCGGCCGAGCGGCACGTTCGATGATCGCTGGGTGGTGATCGGGCCCATCAGGCCGCTCACCGACGGGTTCTTCGGCCAGAAGTGGTCGATCTCGCCCGCGTGCATCCGGTCGAGTGTCGGCACCGGAACGACGCCAGGACTGACAGCGTTGACCCGGATTCCGTGCGGCGACAGGTCGACGGCAAGGGTGCGTGTGAAGTGGATCGCGCCCGCCTTGGCGGTGTCGTAGCTCGGGCCGAGACAGGACAGCAACCCATCGACCGAGGCAATGTTGACGATCGCTCCCCCATCGCCCCGTTCCACCATGGCTTCGGCGACGGGTTTGCAGCAGTTGAAGAGGCTGGCGAGGTTGATGTCGATCGACCGCTTCCACGACTCGACACTCTGGTCGAGGATGCTTCCCGCCTCGCGATACGAGCCGGCGTTGTTGACGAAGATGTCGACGCGATCGCCGAGCGACGACAGTACCTCGGCGCACATCTCGGAGTCGGTGACGTCGAGCTCCACTGCCCTCCCGGCGATCTCACCGGCCACACGTTCGGCGCCCTCGGCATCGATGTCGACCGCGATCACCGACGCGCCTGCGGCCCCCAGCCGGCGGGCGATGCCTTCGCCGATCCCGGTCGCTGCGCCCGTGACCACGGCAACACGACCGGTCAGATCGAGCAATGCGGCGACATCGGCATCCATCGCCGTGACGTTACGGACCAGCGACGGCAGCGCAGGAGTCGGGCGTGGGCAGCCCGGACTCGGGCCGCAGGCGCTGGAGGAGCATCTGCCACACTGACCTCATGTTCGACGAACTCCTCGAACGCCTGCGCGCCAACGTCGACTCAGGCCTGCCCGACATGTGCGACGCGCCGATGAAGGTGCCGGCATCCACCTACGCCGACGCCGACCAGTACGCCACCGAGATCGCCGAGATCTTCCTGCGCGTCCCCCTCCTGGTCGCACTGAGTTGCGATGTGCGCGAACCCGGCGACTACATCACCTTCGAGATCGCCGGACGTCCGATCATCGTGGTGCGAGGCGACGACGGCACCGTGCGCACACTGCTGAACATCTGTCGTCACCGGGGCGCACGACTCACCGAGGAACACTGCGGCTCTGCGCGACGGTTCACCTGTCCGTACCACGCGTGGAGCTACGACAACCGGGGCGCGCTCGTCGGTGTTCCGGGCGACGACTCGTTCGGCGACCTCGACGTGAACGGCCTGATGGAACTCCCGACCGAGGAACGCCACGGTGCCGTGTTCGCGTCACTCGATCCGGAAGCCACGCTCGATCTCGACAGCTGGCTCGACGGTCTCGGCGCCTCACTCGAGGCGCTCCGCCTCGACGAGCTGCACCCCTACCGGGTGCCGACCACGATCGACAGCCCCAATTGGAAGCTCGCCGCCGACGGCTATCTCGACGGCTATCACATCGGCTATCTGCATCGGAACACGATCGGACGCAAGGCGATCACCAACCGCAACACCTACGACTTCTTCGGGCCGCATGTGCGAGTCGGCTTCGCGACCAAGAAGACCCGCGACTCTGCGGAACCGTTCGACCCGGCAACGTTGCCCGAGTACATGAGCCTGGTGCACTACGTCTTCCCGAACGTGTCGATCTCGGGCGGGCTCGGCGACTCGTTGATGCTGAGCAAACTGCTGCCCGGCCCGACCGTCGACCAGTCGACGACGCTGCAGTTCCAGTACTACCGAGAGCCGGTCGAAGGGACCCTGGTCGAGGTGGCCGAGGAGAAGCGGGCCACCTACGAAGCCGTCGTCCGCGACGAGGACTGCGCCACGATCTTCGGCATCAACGACGCGCTCGGCGCCATCGGCGACGGCCACGTGGTGTTCGGTCGCAACGAGTCCGGCAACCAGCACCTCCACCACACGATCCAGTCACTCACCCAGCACCGCTGACCCCTCCGGACCCCCACCGGAGCGATGAGCGAACGAACCAGATCCGGCCACTTCGCTCATCGCCTGCGGGTGCCGAACGCGAGCGATGAGCGAATCCCGCAGATGTGGTGTGTTCGCTCATCGGAACGGGGGTGGGCGAGTCAGCGGTCGCCGCCGTTGACGACCAGCGTCTGCCCGGTGATCCACGCCGCCGCGGGAGACGCGAGGAACACCACGGCGTTCGCGACGTCGTCAGGAGTTCCGAGCCGACCGAGCGGCACGCCGATCCGCTTCGCGAGCTCGGGGAGGTCGTCCTCGGTTGCCTCGAAGAACTCCATGAACACCTCCGTCGGGACCGGCCCGGGCGCGACGCCGTTCACCCGGATCTGCCGCGGCGCGAGCTCGCTCGACAGTGTCTTGGTCAGGCTGTCGACACCTGCTTTGGCCACGGCATAGGGACCGTTGTTCGGGGACGCCTTGAGCGCCGCGGTCGATGAGATGTTGATGATCGAGGCTCCGTCGTCCATCACCCTGGCGGCCGCTCGGGCGCCGGTGAAGACCGCACGCAGGTTGACGTCGAGCTGATAGTCCCATTGGCGATCGGGCATGTCGGCCAGATGCCGTGGAGTCCGATCGTCGGCACCACCGGCATTGCTCACCCAGAGGGTCAGCCCGCCGAGTTCGGCGACGGCACGTTCGGCCAACTCGTCGACGAATGCGCCGTCGGTGATGTCACCGGCAATCGCCACCGCCCGACGGCCGAGGCCCCGGACCCGCTCCGCGACCGCCTCGATCTCGTTGACGCGCCGAGCGGTCAGCACCACATCACACCCCGCTTCGGCCAGCGCAAGCACAATTCCCTCACCGATCCCTCGGCCGGCACCGGTGACGACAGCCTGTCCGCCCCCGAGTGCGAAACGGTCGAGCACTGCCATGAGATTCCCCCTGATCGTCGGGTGACCACCGGTGCGGTCACGCCGACGACCATAGGCACCGCTACGGTCGCCACCGTGCTCGGAGGGCCCGTCCAGATCGCGTACGCCGTCGACGATGTCACGGCTGCGGCAACGGCGTGGACGGAACGCGGTGTGGGACCGTTCTTCGTTCGAGAGCACATCGAGGTCGTCAACGCCCGACTGCGCGGACGGAGCGGCACGTTCGATCATTCGTCCGCATTTGCCCAGTGGGGCGACGTGATGGTCGAACTGATCCATCAGCACGATGGTGGTGCCGAGCCGATCGTGGGCGCGTCGGGCATCCACCACGTGGCCCATTTCGTCGACGACTTCGCCGATGCGAGCGCGATGCTCAGCGACTCGGGGCGACCCGAGGTGCTCTACGCCGAGACCAGCACCGGCATGCCCTTCGCCTTCCACGACGCACTCGGCGAGCGGGGCCACCTGATCGAGATCTACGAGCGGACACCGACGCTCGCCCGGTTCTACGACATGGTCAGAAGCGCCGCCACGGGGTGGGACGGCAGCAACCCGGTCCGCCGGGTGTGACTCAGCTCGTCCGGCCGGCTTCGTGGATCTGGCGGTTCGAACCGATGTTGAACCGGTTCGGGGCCATCCCGGCGGTCGTCTGCCCGGCGTCGACGACGAGCGTGTGGCCACTGACGTAGCGCGCATCGTCGCTGGCCAGGTACAACGCTGCTGCCGCGATGTCGTGGGGCACGCCGGCATAGCCGAGCGGTGACATCGAGGCGATCCGATCGCTGGTCTTGTCCAGGTCGTCGGGGTCGCCGCTGGTGACCGACGCGGTCATGGCGGTGACCGTGTTGCCGGGAGCGATGGCATTGACGCGGATTCCGTTGGGCGCGAGTTCGTTGGCGACCGACTTGGTCAGCCCGATCACCCCGTGTTTGGCAGCCGTGTAGGCGTGCGGGCCCAATCCGCCGAGCACACCGGCCGTGCTGGCGGTGTTGAGGATCACGCCGGAGTTCTGCTCGAGCATCACCCGGGAGGCGTGCTTCGTGCCGAGGAACACCCCGCGCAACAGAATGGCGATCGTGTTGTCCCATGCCTCGGTTGGCATCTCCGAGATGCGACCGACGGCACCGACGATGCCGGCGTTGTTGAACATGATGTCGAGCCGGCCGAACTCGGCGACGGCGAGATCGACGGCAGCTGCGACCTGCGCCTCGTCGAGCACGTTCACTTCGGCGAAGCGTGCCGAGTCGCCGAGCTCGTCCACGAGGGCGAGGCCTGCGTCGACCTGCATGTCGGCGACGACGACGTTGGCCCCCTCCTCGACGAACAATCGGGCGGTGCCGGCTCCGATCCCGCTCGCTGCGCCGGTGATCACCGCGGTCTTGCCTTCGAGGCGTCCGGTCATCGCTGTCTCCCTGGGGTTGCTGTGCGTACTGGTTGGTCGGGCATCGTCGTCAGGTGCCGAACCCGTGATCGATCAGTGCAGCCTGGGCCCGTTCGACCACGGCGGTCCACAGTGCCACGGCGCGCTCGCTCGTGAAGTCGAGCGTCCCGACGGCGAACACCGGGATCACCCAGCCGCAGGCGATGCCGACCTTGTAGTCCGCTTGCAGGGACTCGAAGGAGTAGTCGTCCACCCCGTTGGCGACCAGCGCGTCGTGGTAGCTCCGCAGGAGGTCGGTCTCGTGGGCACGGCGGTCGTCGACCGTGAGGTTCTGCGACAACAGATAGCCGACATCTTCGGCGCCGCCGCCCTGGCTGATGGTTTGCCAGTCGACGACCGCCACGGAGCCGTCGGTGTCGAACATCAGGTTGTCGGCGCGATAGTCGAAGTGGACGAGCGTGTGCGGCATCGCTTCGAGGTCGTCGAGGATCTGACCCCGCGCAGCTGCGTAACCGGCCACGTAGGCCTCGAGTTCGGGCTGGATCACGTGACCGAAGGCCTCCATGAACCCGGGCAGCGAGGCGTCGTAGATCGAGGCGCCGGCCTGGTTCAGCGGACCGTTGATGATCGGCACGAAATCGGCCTCCTCGAGCCCGGCACCGCCCCAGAAGGTGGCGTGGTGAGCAGCGAGGGCGACCAGCGCCTGCTCGGCCTGCTCGGGGCTGAGGCCGGCGAGTTGGTCACCGAGCGTGAGCGAGGACAGATCCTCCATCAACAACAGGTAGCGCTCGTCTTCGGGGGCCGCCGCGGTCTCACACGTGACGTGGTAGATCGCGGGCGTCCGCAACGACGACTTCGGCGCCAGCTCGGCGTAGAACCGGTGCTCACGCTCGTAGATGCGGGTGGGGTGCATCATCGCAGCCACCTCGGGCGAGTGGGTGGGGAACTTGGCGATGACGCTCGTCGGCGCATCGGTCGCGTCGCCCTCGTAGACCACTCCGACCTTGCCGACCTCGCCCATGAAGCCCACACCGGCTGCGCCCGGATCGATGACCACGGACGCCACCGCCGTGCCGGCGCCGATCGTCCCGGATTCGCGCAACGCCTCGGTCAGCCACTCGGCGGTGATCTCGCTGGTCGTCGTCGGCAATGTCGTCGTCATGGCGGCGAAGGTAGCCAGGCGAGCTCAGCCGACTCGCACCGAACCTGTTACGACTGGTGTCTGACACCAATCGTCACAGCTCAGGGCGTGGGGTCGGCTTGCCCACCACCGGATCCGAGCACCATCACCGCAACGCCGTCGGTCTCGTCGACCCGATGGCAGCCGACACCCTCCCACGCTGGCGGGCCGGAGTGAGATCCATCGCGGACATCGAACGATGCGCCATGGAGCGGACAGGTCAGACCGAAGCCGCGCAGTCGCCCCTCGCTGAGCGGTGTGTCGGCGTGCGAACAGTTGTCATCGAGCGCGTACAGCTCGCCCCCGGCCCGACAGACCACGATGCCGTCGGGTCCGATCTGCTCGAAACAGCGAAGCTGTCCGTCCGCCAGGTCGCTCAGGTCGCCGAGTTCGATCCGCTCCCCGTCAGCCACCGAGGACCCCCGTCGCACTTGCAGACCCGGTGGCCCCTCCGATCTGAGGCGATGGTTCGGTGATGTCGGTCATGCGGTCCCCTCGACCTGTACTCGGCAACGTCGCCACAACTAACCTAACGAACGTTCGGCAAGGAGGAGGGCTCTGCGCCGTGTCTGGGGAAGCGACGGGAATGCACCAACACACGACAGGCGGCCCGCGATGATCCGTGGCATTCACCACGTCGGGCTCTCGACGCCCGACCTCGATCGGCTCGTCGCCTTCTACCGGGACGCCTTGGGATTCGAGGTGGTGATGACGTCCGAATGGCGTGACCGCGAGATCATCGATCGGATGGTCGGACTCTCCGGGTCGGCTGCGCGCCAAGTGATGCTCAAGGCCGGCAACGCCTTCCTCGAGTTGTTCGAGTACGAGTCGCCGACGCCTCGCGCCGCCGCGCGACGACCGCAACCCGGCCGACCACGGCTACACACACTTCTGCGTCGACGTGGTCGACATCGACGCCGAGTACGAACGCCTGTCGGCCAACGGCATGACGTTCCATGCGCCTCCGCCGACCACCGACGAGTTGGGACACGCACGCCTCCGGGCCATCTACTGCGCGAGATCCCGACGGCAACATCGTCGAGCTGCAGGAGGTCGCTCGACCCCAGCGTTCCGTTCGGCCTCGACCACACCGACCTCGTCGAGTTCGAGCGGGCGGCCCCGTGAGCGAGACCACCACCCCCGTCAGTGTCGGACCCGGCGACGCGAGATGTCCCGGGCCGAGTACCCGCGACCTGATTCTCGGCGATTCGACGCCGCCGCCGGCAGCACTCCTCGAGGAGTCGTACACGTTCGAGGGCGACGACGACGTGCCCTACTCGGAGTTCACGTCACCGGAGTTCGCCGGCGCCGAGCACGACCACATGTGGTCACGCACCTGGCAGTGGGCCTGCCGCGAGGAACACATCCCGGAGCCCGGCGACTACTACGTGTACGACATCGGCGACCGGTCCGCGCTCGTCGTCCGTGGCCCCGACGGCTCGATCAAGGCGTTCCACAACGCATGCCTGCACCGTGGCACCCAGCTCAAGCCACCGGCATCGGTCGGCTTCAGCCAGAAGTTGCGGTGCCCGTTCCACGGGTGGACCTGGTCGCTCGACGGCGAGCTGACCGACGTGCCGTGCGAGTGGGACTTCCCGCACGTGACCGCCGACGAGTTCCGCTTGCCGGAGCTCCGAACGGCGTTGTGGGGTGGCTTCGTGTTCGTCAACTTCGACGACTGCGCACCCGAGTTGATCGCACCACCGCTCGAGGACTATCTGGGCGTCCTCCCCGAGCACTTCGCCGACTGGGATCTCGCCGATCGCTACGTCGAGGTGCACATCCGCAAGAAGCTGCCTGCCAACTGGAAGGCGTCGGCGGAGGCGTTCCTCGAGGCGTATCACATCCTCGAAACGCACTCGCAGTCGATCTACACCGCCGGCGATGCCAACGCCCAGTACGACGTGTTCGGCGACCACGTCAGCCGGTTCATCCACACGATCGGCACCCCGAGCCCGCATCTGCCGGACGCGAAGCGGCCTGACGAACAGGGCATCTTGAACATGCTGATGGCGCGCAAGAATCCGGGCCACGAGGTGCCCGAGATCCCCGACGGCGAGCGAGCCCGCGACGTGTACGCCCGCCACATGCAGCAGGTTCTCGGCGAGCAGTACGACAACGACTTCTCGCAGCTGTCGGTGACCGAGACGATCGACTCGATCGAGTACTTCCTGTTTCCCAACGCCTTCTTCTTCCCCGGCCTGCAGATTCCGCTCTGCTACCGCTTCCGCCCGGACGGTCCCGACCCGGACCGCTGCATCTACGAGGTCCTGTACCTGCGACCCAAGCCCCGCTCAGGTCCGGCGCCGCTGCCGGCCGAGCCGTTCGACCTCGACGTCGACGACAGCTACACCACCGTGCCGGGCCTGCCGACCTCGCTCGGGCAGGTGCTCGATCAGGACACCGTCAACCTCGCGGCGCAGACCAGGGGTTTCAAGGCCAGCAAGAAGCGCGGCCAGACCCTCGGCAACTACCAGGAGATCCGCGCCCGCCACTTCCAATCCACGGTCCGCCGGTACATCGCCGAGGGACGCGACGCATCAGGAGCAACCACGACATGACGAGCACCAGCGGATGAGCTACCCGACGATCGACGACCTCCTCCACGCCTACGCCGACGCTGTCGTGCGCCGAGATGCCGACCAGTGGATCTCGACCTGGGCGACCGATGCGGTGTGGGAGCTCGGCAAAGGCCGCCGGGTGGAGGGTGCCGACGCCATCTTGTCGCTCTGGAATTCGGCCATGGACGGCTTCACCGCGGTGATCCAGAACGTCGTCAACCGCACCGCCGACCTCGACGCCGCCGCCGGTACCGGGTCGGGGCGCTGTTACATCATCGAACACTGGTGCCGCGCCGACGACTCGCGCGGGCTCCTGCTCGCCTACTACGACGACCTGTACGTCCACCGTGACGGCGGTTGGCAATTCGCCAGTCGTGAGCTGGTCGTGCAATACGCCGGTCCTGCGGACCTGTCCGCCCCTTTCCTGAACGCCTGGAGCTGATCGATGTCGACCCTGACTGCACCATTTGCCGCCGAACGCGGCAACGACCTCGCCCTCGCCGACGACACCGGCAGCCGCACCTGGGCCGAACTCGACGAGCGGGTCAATCGGCTGATCGACAGCTTCCGCTCTGCCGGCATCGGACCCGGCGACACCATCTCGGTGGTGGCGGGCAACTGCAACGAATGGCTCGAGGTGGCATTTGCCTGTTCGTCGAGCGGCATCACGTTCGTGCCCGTCAACTGGCACTTCGTGGCCCGCGAGATCGCCTACATCCTCGACGACTCCGGCTCGAAGGCAGTGGTCGTCGGCCATCAGTTCCTCGACAACGCCATCAAGGCGCTCGACGAGCACGACTGCCCCACCGTCGAACTGGCGCTCGTGATCGGCGCACCGACCACCGGCCGATTCCAGAACTTCGACGGCTTCCTCGCCGGTGGCTCGCCCGACGAGCCGGAGAACCAGACCTTCGGTGGCCCGATGTTCTACACGAGCGGCACCACCGGCAACCCGAAGGGCGTTCGCAGTTCGCTGTCGGCGATGCCCGAGGGCAGCGACCCGGCGATCTGGCAGCTCGTCGGTGCTGGGTTCGCCGACCTGGTCGAGGGCAACGGTGTCACCGTGCTGTGCGGGCCGTTCTACCACTCGGCGCAGTGGGCGTACTCGTTCCTCCCGATGATCACGGGGTCGGCGACGGTGATGCAGCACAAGTACGACAGCGCCGGCGTGCTCGATCTCATCGATCAGTATCGGGCGACGAACATCCATCTCGTGCCCACGCAGATGAAGCGCCTGGTCGACCTGCCCCCAGACGTCAAGGAGCGCTTCGACGGTTCGTCACTGCAGCTCGTGCTGCACGGTGCCGCACCGTGCCCGCCGGCGGTGAAGCGGGCGATGATCGAATGGTGGGGGCCGGTCATCTCGGAGTACTACGGCTCGACCGAGGGGTCGGTGATCACGATGATCGACTCCGAACAGTGGCTTGCCAAGGGCGGCAGCGTCGGACTGCCGATGCCCGGCAAGGAGGTCATCGTCGTCGGCGCCGACGGGTCGCGCCTCGGCCCGAACGAATCGGGCACCCTGTACTTCCGTGATGCGATGGGGATGGACTTCGAGTACCACAACGCTCCTGACAAGACCACCGACGTGCACCTCGAACCCGGCGTCTTCACCACCGGCGACGTCGGCTACCTCGACGACGACGGCTACCTCTGGCTGAGCGACCGCAAGATCGACATGATCATCTCCGGCGGCGTCAACATCTATCCCGCCGAGATCGAGGGGGTGCTGGCCGGGCACGATCTCGTCGGTGACGCCGCGGTGATCGGTGTGCCGAACGAGGAGTTCGGCGAGGAGGTCAAGGCGATCGTCGTGCCCAACGACGGTGTCACCGCCGACGACGATCTCCGCACGACGCTGGCGACGTACTGCCGCGAGAACCTCGCCGGCTTCAAGGTGCCCCGATCGATCGACTTCGTCGACGAACTCCCCCGCACCGGTACCGGCAAGATTCAGAAGGCCAAGCTTCGCGACCCGTTCTGGGAAGGCCGCGACCGCCAGATCTGACCCCACCTCACGTGCGATGAGCGAACCACGCAGATCTGGGGTGTTCGCTCACCGGTCGGGGATGGTGGCGGCCCAGGCGATGGCGTTGGAGAGGACACGGCGGTACGTCGGGTCCGCGTAGGTCTGCGGGCCGTCTCCGAACTGCAGATAGGCGATCGGCGAACGCCCGACGGTCTTGGTCCACGCGACGAGGTTGCTGCCCGGCGGATGGCTCCAACCGGTGCGGTCGTTTCTCGTCCCCCGGATGGCCCGATCGGCGCTGTAGAAGTTGGTGTCGACGAAGTCGTACGTACTGCGCATCAACGGTTCGACGTCGTCTTCGAACACGTGCGAGAGGTACAGCTCGTCGGTGATGTCGAACCTCGGGTCGATCCCTTCGCAGATCGGGTGAGCCGGGTCGACGACCTCGACGGTGTGGGTGACGTCGTGGCGGTAGCCGGAGTCGGGGAAGCCGCTGCCGTGCACCGTGGCCGGCTGATACAGGAATCGTCCGCCGACGATGTCGCCGTACTCCTCCCAGGCCGGCCAGCCGGCCACGGCGTGATGGAGGAACACCATTCCCTTGCCCCGTTCGAGGAGCGCCCGGAACCGCTCCGGGTACCCCACCGGCGGCGGATCGAACCGCGCCGGCGGATCCGCCCGGGTGAAGGTGATGCCCGGCATGTCGTACATCACGAACACGTCGAAGTCCGCGGCACGGGCAGGCTCGACCAGCTCCAGTGCGTCGGGATGCTCGACGTGCGTCCACTCGATGGCGGCGTTCGCCTCGAACACCTCGAAGAACGCCGGGGCGTCGAACGGATGCCCCTTCGTGACCACCGCAACGCGAGTCCGTTCCGAGCTCGTCATGCCCGCAACGTACCGAGCGATGAGCGAACGAACCACATACGGCCACTTCGCTCATCGCTCGGCTGCGTCCGCGGCGTCGGATGGGTGCCAACATCGGCTGATGTCCGACGACGTGCTGCTGGTTGACGACCCACTCCCCCGTGTACGACGACTCACCCTGAATCGACCCGAGAAGCGAAACGCACTCAACGATGCGCTCCGCGGGGCGCTGTTCGACGAACTGCGTCGCGCCGACCGAGACCGCGACGTCTCGGTGATCGTCGTCCGAGGCGCCGGGCCGGCCTTCTGCGCCGGCTACGAACTCGGCGCACCGAACACCGACGTCGAACGTTCGATCGCCAAACAGGACGGATGGTGGAGTCGTCATGTCGTCAACAACTGGTTCGAGATGTGGGACATGCCGACGCCGATCATCGGTCAGGTACACGGCTACTGCCTCGCAGGCGGCAGCGAACTCGCGGCGGCGTGCGACCTCGTCTACGTCGCAGACGACGCGAAGATCGGCTATCCGCCGGTGCGGCTGATGTCACCGCCCGACATGCAGTGGCAGACCTGGCTGATGGGGCTCCGTCGCGGCATGGAAGCGCTGCTCACCGGTGACGCGATGAGCGGCACCGAGGCGGTGGCCGCCGGCATGGCCAACCGGGCGCATCCGGCCGACGAACTCGACGACGCGGTGCTCGCCGTTGCCGAACGTGTTGCCAAGATCCCGATCGAACTGCTCGCCCTCAACAAGCGCGCCGCACATCGGGCGATGGAGGCGCAGGGCATCCGTACCGGAATCCGGGCAACCGCCGAGATCCAGGCGTTGGGCTTCCATCAGCCACCGTCGATCGAGTACCTCCAGTCGTTTGCGAAAGTCGGCGTCTCGCAGGCACTGAGCGAACGCGACGCGAAGTTCAGCGACTACCGCGAGCGCGACGAGGCCGGATCAGGAGACTGAATTGCGCGCTGGCTATGGTGGCCGACGTACTGGGGAAACGTCTGAAGAGCTGGGGAACACACCATGAACGACCGCGCAAACACCACCGAGTGGATCGGTGACTCGACACTGGGGGAACGGTTCCCGGCGTGGACGCGAGGCAACGCTGCCGACGTGTTTCCCGACCCGTTCAGCCCGCTCGGCAAGTCACTGGTGCTGCAGGACGGCATGTCGCCCGGCTTGCGCGACGCGTACATCGATCTCGGTGCGCTGAGCTACGACGAATTCGAGAACCCCGAAGCACCCGACCTGTTCAAGATGTTCGGTGGGTACGTCTACAACCCGCTGACCATGACGCGCATCCTGGGCGCCCGGATGCCGGGAGCGTCGCCCGAGATGATCGACCAGGCCTTCTTCGACGAGCGCGATGAAGTGCCCCCGTACGAAGAACAGCCCTGGCACGTCTCGCCAGAGCACGAGGCCAAACTCGGCGAGTCGATGGCGTGGTCGATGTCGGCTGCCGAGCTGCCGGAACTCGACGCCGACCGCCGGCTGGTGCGGTCACTGCGTGAGCACCGACCCGACCTGTCCACGCTGACCGATGCCGCGCTGCTCGCTCGCGCCAGGTCGATGGCACCCGTGCTGCAACAGACCTTCGAGAACGCGATGCGCGTGTCGTCGATGGCACCGAACGGGCCCGGCGCGCTCGGCGCGGTGTGTGAGGCCATCGGCGACCCCACCCTGTCGATCCGCCTGCTCGCCGGCATCGAGGTCGACTCCGGAGCACCGTCGCATGCGATGTGGAAGCTCGGCCGACTTGCTGGCGCCTCCGCCGAGGTCTCCGCAGCATTCGACGCCGGGCCCGACCAGGTACTCGATGTACTTCGGGCGTCCGACTCCGCCGAGGCACGCGAGTTCCTCGAGCAGTTCGACACGTTCCTGTTCGAGCACGGCGCTCGAGCACAGAACGAGTACGACCCCTACTCGACGTCGTGGGAGGTCAAGCCACGGATCGCCTTGGCCGCGATCGATCTGATGCGGCGCTCCGACGAGTCGCAGGCACCGACCAACCGCACCGGTGCGTCGGTCGTCGAGCGCGACCGAATCGTTGCCGACATCCGGGCCAAGATCGCCGACGACCCGGAAACCGCCGGCCTGTTCGAAGCAGCCCTGCAGTCTGCGCAGGTCTTCCTGAGCGGCCGGGAACGGGCCAAGACCAACGTCGTGACCGTCATCAACGAGATGCGCGTCGCCCTCAGAGAGTTCGGCCGTCGCCTCGTGGAGCGCGGTGTGATCGACGAAGTCGGCCAGATCTTCATGGTCACCAACGCCGAACTCGACCGCGTCCGCCTGCACCCCGACACGATGAAGGCTGTCATTGCCGAGCGGTGGGAGACCTTCCAGTCGCTGTTCGACTACGAGCCGGTCTTCATCGTCAACGGCCGAGTGCCCGCACTGTCGGAGATGACCAGGCGGGGCGACAAGGGTCTGGCGCAGTCGACCGCCGGCACCGTACTGACGGGCGCAGCCGGCTCTGGCGGAACCGCAACAGGGCGGGCACGTGTGATTCTGGATGCCGCCGATCCCGCCGGGCTCGAGCCGGGCGACATCCTGGTGGCGCCGCAGACCGACCCCTCATGGGTGCCGCTGTTCGTCCCAGCAGCCGGCGTCGTCGTCAACGTCGGAGCGATGGGTAGTCACGCGATGATCGTGTCACGCGAACTCGGCGTGCCGTGCGTGGCGTCGGTGGCCGACGCCACCGAGATCATCCCCGACGGCGCCACGATCACCGTCGATGGCAGCGCCGGCACCGTGACCATCGACGCGCTGCCCGCCTGACGCCGTGACCGATACCTCATCTCAGGCTGAATTCAGCCTCGCCGAGGTGCACGAGGCGATCGCCGCCACGCGCCCAGACGACGACTGCCTCGTGTTCCGCGATCAGCGCTTCACGTGGGCCGACGTCACCGAGCGGACCCGGCGGCTCGCGAACCACCTGATCAGCGAAGGCCTCGGTGTCACCACCGAACGCTCCGGTCTCGCCGGGCACGAGAGCGGACAGGATCACCTCGCGATCTACCTCCACAACGGCAACGAGTACCTCGAGTCGATGCTCGGCGCGCTCGAAAGCCCGGGTGGCGTCGCTCAACGTCAACTACCGCTACGTCGCCGAAGAACTGCTGTATCTGCTCAACGACTCGCAGGCCAGCGCGGTCGTCGTCCACTCGGCGTTCACCCCCACGCTCGCCGAGGTACTCGATCAGCTGCCACGCCTCAGGGTGATCCTCCAGGTGCCCGACGAGTCCGGGCATCCGCTGCTGCCCGGCGCTGTCTGGTACGAGGACGCCCTCGCCGCGGCCTCGCCGGAGCGCCCCGACGTCGAGTGGAGCCCCGACGACCTGTACATGCTCTACACCGGCGGCACGACCGGCATGCCCAAGGGAGTGATGTGGCGCAACGGTGATGCGATGGTGGAGTGCTTCGGTGGATCGAAGACCGCAACGTCGGTCGCCGATTTCATCGCCGAGGCCAACACCGGCCTGCAGGCGCTGCTCGCTCCACCGTTCATGCACGGCGCCGGGCATTGGATGAGCTTTCGCACGTGGCTCGGCGGCGGCACCGTGTTCGTGCAGGCGATACCCGAACGACTCGATCCGGTCGACATCTGGTCGACGGTCGAACGCGAGCGCGTCAACTTCCTGCTCATCGTCGGCGATGCATTTGCTCGACCGCTCCTCGATGAACTCGAGCACCCGACCAACCAGCCGGTCGACGGGACCGGTCGCGGTGCGGGCTACGACCTGTCGTCGCTGACGGTGGTGCTGTCTGGTGGAGCGCCGCTGTCCGCCCCACTCAAGGACGAATTCCTCGCCCACCTGCCGACGCTGATGATCGTCGACGGGCTCGGTTCGTCCGAGGCCGGCGGCCAGGTGTCGCAGGTGTCCACCGGGGGCGGATCGACGACCGGCACCTTCGAGATCACGCCGGGCAACGTCGTGTTGTCAGCGGACCTCGATCGGGTGCTCGAAGCGGGCGATCCCGAGATCGGTTGGCTCGCCAAGACGGGACGACTGGCGCTGGGATACCTCGGCGACCCCGACAAGACCGCGCGCACCTACCCGGTCGTCGACGGCGTCCGCTACGCGATCCCCGGCGACCGTGCCCGATTGCTCGACGGCGACATCGTCGAACTGCATGGCCGCGACTCGGTCACCATCAACTCCGGCGGCGAGAAGATCTTTGCCGAAGAGGTCGAGGCGGCACTCAAGTCGCACCCCGGTGTCTACGACTGCATCGTGGCCGGCAGACCGAGCGAACGATGGGGCAACGAGGTGGTCGCGATCGTGCGTCTCCGCCGAGGGTACGACGTGAGCGACGAAGCGTTGCGTGCCGCAGCGGCCGAGCACATCGCGCGCTACAAGTTGCCCAAGGAGATCCGCTACGTCGACGAGATCGTGCGGTCGCCGAGCGGCAAGGCCGACTATCGCTGGGCCAAGCAGGTCGCCGCCGAACCCGTAGCCTGAGACGGGTGACCGATCCCGCAACGACGCGTCCCTCGTGGGACACCGAGGAACTCCCCCAGGGCGAGGAGAAGGTCGCCGCCGTCCAAGGGATGTTCGACGCGATCGCCCCGAAGTACGACCGATTGAACCGGATCATCTCGTTCCGCCTCGACGTGCGTTGGCGAAAGCGAGCCGTTCGCGATCTGGCACTCCCAGCCGGGAGCACCGTGCTCGACCTGGCGAGCGGTACCGGCGACCTGTGCATCGACCTCGCCGCCGGCGGTGTCGAGCCGATCTCGATGGATCTCAGCTTCGGCATGTTGAGCGCCGACCGGTCGGGTGTGCCCCGCGTCCAGACCGACATCTTGCGTCTCCCCGTGCCCGACGCGTCTGTCGACGGCGTGACGTGTGGTTTCGCACTGCGCAACCTGCTCGACCTGCCGACGTTCTTCGACGAACTCGGTCGGGTCGTGCGCCCGGGCGGCCGCATCGCGCTCCTCGACGTCAGCGTGCCCAGCAACGCGATGGTGCGCTGGGGCAACGACATCTACTTCGGCAAGGTGGTTCCGCGAATCGGCGCACTGCTGTCCGATGGCGCGGCCTACCGCTACCTGCCCAAGAGCGTCGCCTATCTTCCGTCCCCCGAGGAGATGCTGACATCGCTGAACGAGGCCGGCTTCGCCGATGCGGTGCACACCCAACTCTCGGGCGGCCTCACACAGTTGATGGTCGCCACCAGGGCCTGAGCCAGCGATGAGAGCCGTCACACGGCCGCTGGCCGACTTCGTCGACGGACCGGTCGACCTCAACGACGTCGCCGGGGGCGACGGCACGCTCTTCGTCCGCAATGCCGTCGGCGTCGCCGGACTCGGCACGGCGGCGACCGTGCCGGTCGACGAGGCCGCTGACTTCCTCGGCGCGCTCGACCACCACCGAACGGTTCCCGGCGGGGGCCCGGTGGCGCTGGGTTGCGTGCCGTTCGTTCCCGGATCGCCCGCCGAGCTCGTCGTACCGTCCGTGCAGGTCCGCAAGCAGATCGACGGCGCCACCAGCGTCACCGTCGTCGGCGATGTCACCGACGATGCCGTCGTCGACGCCCTCACGCTGCGCACGCCGAGTGCGACGACGGCTGCGAGCTGGTCGATCGAACCCGCCGTCGACGTCGACGCCTACCTCGCTGCGGTGGCCGCAGCGCGTGATGCGGTGCGAGCCGGCGATCTCACCAAGGCGGTGATCGCCCGCCCGATCGTGGTGCATTCGAGCGAGCCGATCGACGTTCACGCCGTGCTCCGGCGCCTGCGGGCGTCGTTCGGGTCGAGCTACCGCTACTCCATCGACGGCTTCATCGGCGCGTCACCCGAACTGCTCGTGGAGGTCGACGGGCCGATCGTTCGATCACACCCGCTCGCGGGAACCGCCCCACGAACCGGCGACGTCGACAACGACGCACGCATCGCCGCCGAGCTGATCGCCAGCACGAAGAATCAGATCGAACATCGCGTCGTCATCGACGTCGTCCACGACACGTTGCTTCCCTGGGCCAGCTATCTCGATTGGGAGCCCGAACCGTCGATCGTCACCGTTGCCAACGTGCAACACCTCGGGACGCGCATGGAGGGCATGCTGTCGCAACCGGGGCCGTCGGTGATCGAGTTGGTGCGGGCCCTCTCGCCCACACCTGCCCTCGGTGGCCACCCGCGCGACGCTGCGATCGAGTTGATCCAGCGGGTGGAAGGCTTCGAACGTGGCCGCTACGGCGGCGCGGTCGGCTGGGTCGATGCCGACGGCAACGGCAGCTGGGCCGTGGCAATCCGCTGCGCCGAACTCACCGACGATCGCCGTTCCGCGCGCCTCGTCGCCGGTGGCGGCATCGTCGCCGACAGCGACCCCCTCGCCGAACTCGCCGAGACGCAGGCCAAGTTCCAGGCCATGCTCAGCGCGATCGTGCGGCCCTGACCTCTCCAGACCGATGAGCGAAGTGGCCGCATCCGGTCCGTTCGCTCATCGCCCGGCCCGCACCTCTCCAGACCGATGAGCGAAGTGGCCGCATCTGGTCCGTTCGCTCATCGCTCGTCGAGTGCAGCGCTGACGACCTCGTGCAGCTCGGCGTGCACTTCGACGTTGCGCCGGCGATCGGTCGGCACACAACACACCCAGGGACCGGGCTGGGCGAGCTGCTCGACGAGCTCGTCGACCGCCTGCACGGTACGAGCCGTCAAGCCGTAGGACGTCGCCAGTGCGACGATGTCGACGCCGAGTGGCGTGCCGAACAGTTGCTCGAACCGACTGTCGGACAGCGCTGCTGCTTGCGGAAGAAACGAGAAGATCCCGCCGCCGTCGTTGTCGACCACCACGATGCGCAGATCAGCGTCGCGGTCACCAAGTGCAGTGAGCGCGTTGCTGTCGTGCACGAACGCGAGGTCGCCGATCAGCACGAACGTCGGGCGACCAGCCAGGGCTCGGCCGAGTGCTGTGCCGAGCACCCCGTCGATGCCGTTGGCACCCCGGTTGGCGTGAGCGCGCGCCCGGCTCCCACCGAACCACTCGAGATCCCGCACCGGCATCGACGACGCGACCACCAGATCGGCGTCTGCCGGGAGCTCGTCGGCAACGGTGCGGGCGACACCTGGTTCGGTGAGCTCATCGAAACCGGCAAGGCGCTCGACCAGAGCTGCGTCAGCGGCACGATCCGCCGACGTCCACGACTCCCGCCAGCGCGAGGTGGTGCCCGACGACTCCGGAGCCGCCGCGAGCAGGTCCTCGATGCTCACGACCGCGGCGACATTGTGTTCGGGGTCGATCGTGCCGGGCCCGCCCACCTGGAGCAGGACGCCCCCGACGTCGGTTGCTCGTTTGGTCCACTGAGCGAGCACCTTCGACGCTGCAGGGCGACCGATGCGGACGATGACGTCCGGGAGATGTTCATCTGCGAACAACTCGTTTCGAAGGATGCCGTCGGCCATCGAGACTGCGCCTGCGAGGTCCCGAACTCCCGATGTCGGGTCGGCCAACACCGGCCAGCCGGTACGTCGTGCCAGCGTGTCGATGTCGTCACGCGCCAGTCCGTGGCGGCCGCCGACGAGGATCAGCCCTCGTTCGGTGAAGCGCGCTGGAACGGCACCCCGGTATCGCCCACCCTGGCTCGAGACTGCTCGGCGAGCTTCGCCAACAGAGCGCTCCGGCAGGTCGCCGGCGACTCCGAGCAGCGGTTCACGGAAGGCCAGGTTCAACTGCACCGGCCCCTGCGACGCCGCCGTCCACGCATCGACGGCCAACTCACGCCACAACGACCGCTCGGCGTGAGCGGGAACGCCGGGGTCTCGTGACCAGACGGCATGCCGTCCGAACAGATCGACCTGGTCGATGGTCTGCGGCGCACCGACGCCGCGCAGCTCGTCGGGTCGGTCGGCGGTCAGCACGATCATCGGGACCTCGGACAGCCCCGCCTCGACCACCGCCGGGAAGAAGTTCGCCGCTGCGGTTCCGCTGGTGCACAGCAGCAGGGCTGGTTCGCCGTCGAGCGCCAGTCCGAGCGCCACGAACGCCGCCGAGCGTTCATCGTGCACGACGTGCACCTGCATCTCGTGGCAATCCGTCAGCGCAATCGCCATCGGCGTCGACCGCGAGCCGGGGGCGACAACGGCGTGCCGAACGCCCAGTGCGAACCACTCGTCGACGAGGGTTGCGCAGAACGTCGCTTGGACGTCTTCAGGGCGAGGATCTGCTGCGCCGACCATTGTGTGCAGACGATAGGCGCATACCGTGTCGATCATGACTGCGATCTCCGATCACGACACGATGCGACCGACGGTGACCGTCGAGGTGTGGTCCGACGTGGTGTGTCCGTGGTGCTACATCGGCAAGCGCAAATTCGCGTCCGGGCTCGCCCAGGTCGAGGCCGAGCTCGCCGAGGCGGGCGTGGACGTCGACTTCGACGTGTCGTATCACCCCTATCAACTCGACCCCACGGCAGCGCCGGGGGTCGCCGGCCCGGTGATCGACGCCTACGCCAAGAAGTTCGGCGGACACGAGCGCGCCGAGGCCATCATCGCCAACGTGTCGGAACGTGCCGCCGAGGTCGGTCTCCAGTTCCGGATGGACCGTGCCCTGCGGGCGAACACGCTGCTCGCCCACCGGTTGATCTGGTTGTCGGGTGAGGCCGATTCACCGGTTGCACAAGACGCCATGAAGGAGCGTTTGCTCGCGGCCTACTTCCACGACGGGCTGAACATCGGTGATCCCGACGCGCTCGCCGACTGTGCCGCCGACGTCGGCTTCGACCGCGACACCGTCTACGAGTTCCTCGCTTCCGGTCGCGGCACCGACGAGGTCCGCGCCGAACTCGATGTCGCCAACGACAACGGCATCACCGCGGTGCCCACCTATGTGATCAACGGCCAGTGGGCGGTACCCGGAGCCCAGGAAGCCGAGACGTTCGCCCAGGTGCTCCGCAAGATGGCCGACCAGGCGGTTGCCGAGCAGGAGTGATGGCTCACGACCGCTCGCAGCGCTTCGTCCTGGCGCACGGCTTCACCCAAACGGCGAGGTCGTGGGACCTCGTCGGCGGCTTGCTGTGCTCAGAACTGGCCGACGTCGACACCGACGCCGTCACCATCGCCGTCGACCTGCCGGGGCACGGCGATGCTCCTCCCCCAGCCGACAGCGATCTGTGGGCCAGCGCGGATCGACTCGTCGACATCGGCGGTACCGGAACGTACGTCGGCTACTCGATGGGCGGGCGTGTGGCGCTCCACGCCGCACTCTCCCACCCCGACGCCGTCGAGCGCCTGATCCTGATCGGCGCGACGGCCGGTCTCGACGACGCCGACGAGCGCGCGGCACGACGTGCCGCCGACGATCGTCTCGCCGATCACATCGAGGAGGTCGGTGTGCCCACGTTCGTCGACGAGTGGCTTCGCAACGCGCTCTTCGCCGGGCTCACCGACGCCACGTCGCTGCGCGCCGACCGCCTCCGCAACACCGCTGCCGGCCTGGCGGCGAGCCTCCGAGCGACGGGCACCGGCACACAGTTGCCGCTGTGGGACCGGCTCGCCGAGATCGAATGCCCCGTGCTGGTGCTGGTCGGCGAACACGACGCCAAGTTCACCGGACTCGGCAGGCGCCTGGTCGACGGCCTCGGCGACGCCGACTTGGTCGTCGTGCCCGACGCCGGCCACAGCGTCCACCTCGAACAACCTCATGCCACCGCCACCGCCATCGCGACCTGGACCGTTACTCGTGGTGTCAGACACCACGAGTAACGCCTTCGCTCAGAGGGCGAGGCCGATGGTGACGAGCAGACCCCAGGCGAGCTGGAGCTTTCCGGTCTCGCCGAGCACCGGGATGAGCGCTCCGCCGGTGGCACCGCCGAGCACGAGCCGGATCGGCCTGATCGCCAGCGGGATCGCCACGAGTCCGAGCAGTACCGGTGTCCGCCAGATGGCGGCGACCGCTGACAGTACGAAGGCCAAGGCGATCAGCGCGGTGTAGAACCAACGGGTGCGCTGATCACCGAGGCGAACCGCGAGCGTCTTCTTCCCGACCTCTCGATCCGTGGGGATGTCGCGAAGGTTGTTGATCACCAGCAGTGCACAGGCCAGCGAGCCCACCGCACACCCCATGACCATGGACAGGGCGGTCACCGATTCGATTGCGGCGTAGGTGGTCCCAGCGGTGGCGACCAGCCCGAAGAACACGAAGACGAACACCTCACCGAGTCCGAGGTAGCCATACGGCTTCGGTCCACCGGTGTAGAACCAGCCCGCCGCAATGGCTGCCGCCCCCACGATCAGCAGCACGAGCGACGTCGACAGCGCAATCGCAAGTCCTGCCACGGCAGCAACACCGAACGAGCCCAGCGCCGCCCGCTTCACCGACGATGCGCTGGCGAGACCGCTCGCCACCAGGCGCGTCGGGCCGACACGAACGTCGTCGGTGCCCCTCACCCCGTCGCTGTAGTCGTTCGCGTAGTTGACGCCGATCTGCAGCATCAGGCTGACGACGAGCGCGGCGGCCACGCGCCACCAGACGACGTCGGTCGGTTCGCCGACGGCTGCG
The DNA here is from genome assembly GCA_963716095.1 of Ilumatobacteraceae bacterium. GTDB lineage: Bacteria > Actinomycetota > Acidimicrobiia > Acidimicrobiales > Ilumatobacteraceae > Sva-07. The sequence goes on from CAVQSV010000011.1 coordinate 307,986, forward strand.
GCGGCACCGACAGCCACCGGAACGATGGCTGCGGGCAGTGTCCGGGGCCGCGCTCCGGTGATCCAACGATTCATGTGTGCGCCATGATGGGGCCATGACAGAGCTGTGGCAACTCGGTGCACTCGAACTCGCTGATCGGATTCGCAACAAGGAGGTGTCGAGCCGTGAGGTGCTCGAGGCGCATCTCGGCCGAGTCGACCAGTGCAACGGCGCACTCAACGCCATCGTGCGGGTGCTCGCCGACGAGGCCCGCAGCGCCGCCGACGCGGCTGACGCCGCAGTTGCCGCCGGTGACGAGCTCGGTCGCCTGCACGGGGTGCCCTGCACCGTCAAGGAGAACATCGATCTCGCCGGCACGCCGACGACACAGGGAGTCACAGCGCTCGCCGAGGCGGTCGCGTTGATCGACGCGCCGACCGTCGAGCGGATACGCGCAGCCGGCGCGATTCCGTTCGCGCGCGCACGAACCTGCCCGACTTCGGACTGCGGGTGCACACCGACTCCGAGTTGCACGGCCCCACGCTGAATCCCTGGAACCCGGAGGTGACCGCAGGCGGGTCGAGCGGCGGCGAGGGTGCCTCGATCGCGTCCGGGATGAGCCCGATCGGGCTGGGCAACGACATCGGTGGATCGCTGCGCAACCCGGCGCACTGCTGCGGCATCTCATCGCTCAAGCCGACCGTCGGCGTGATCCCGATGGCCACTGTCGTCCCACCCGAGGACATGGGCCTCTCGGCACAACTGATGGTCGTCGAAGGGCCGATGGCACGCCAGGTCGCCGACGTTCGTGCCGGCCTCGAGATCCTCGCCGGCCAGCACTGGCGGGATCCGCGCAGTGTGACCGCCGTACTCACCGATGCCGCCGTCGGTGAGCGCCTGCGGATTGCCGTGATGACCGATCCCCCCGGCGGCACCACCGACCCGGGCATCGCCGGTGCGATTCGCTCGGTCGCCGACCGCCTGGCCGACGCCGGACATGAGGTCGTCGAGGCGACGCCACCCGGCTACGAGCGCACCGCCGACATCTGGCGGATGCTGATGATCGACGACATCCGAGCCCAGAAGGACCTGCTGCCGCTCGTGCTCGGCGCCGATGCGCTCTCACTGCTGGAGATGTTCGACGAGTCGTCGGAGCCCACACAGATCCCCGACACCCACCTGATGCACGCAGAGCGATACGGCCTGATGCGGCAGTGGGCCGCCTTCCACCAGGAGTATCCCGTTCTGCTGTCGCCGACGTGGGCACGTCGCGCGTTCGCTCCCGGTGCCGATCTCGATCCCGACACCGCCGTCGAGATGATGACCGACACGATCCGGCCCGTCGTGCCGTCGAACCTGTTGGGAACGCCAGCGGTGGTCACGCCGGCTGGAGTGGTGGATGGGCTCCCGGTCGGTGTGCAGGTCATGGGCGATCGATTCACCGATCTCCGCTGTCTGACCGTTGCCGCCGAAATCGAGTCGCTGGTCGGCACGATCACCCCGATCGATCCGATCACTGCGTGAACCGACTGGTTGCGATCGATCTGCCGGGTGGGCTCGGATTCGTCGACCGGTTGCAGCAGGCCTGGGAGGCCGGCGATGCCGCGTTTGCGGTGGACCAGCGTCTCCCTGCCGCCGCCAAACGGGAGCTCTGTGCGGCGATGCGGGTCGGCGACGAAGTCGAGCCCGGTGATGCGCTCGTCGTCGCCACGAGCGGATCCACCGGAGCACCCAAGGGTGTCGTACTGACCCACGACGCCGTCGCTGCATCGGCCCGCGCCACGAGCGACCGCCTCGAGGTCCGGGGCGACGACCACTGGTTGGCGTGTCTTCCGCTGTCGCACGTCGGCGGGCTGTCGGTGGTGACGCGGGCGCTCCACACGGGCACGCCGTTGACTGTGCTGCCCGGTTTCGATGCGACCGCAGTCGAACAGTCAGGCGCGACGCTGGTGTCACTGGTGGCGACCGCCCTCACCCGGATCGATCCGACCCGCTTCCGAACGATCGTGCTCGGCGGGAGCCGCCCGCCCGCCGACCGCCCCGTCAACTGTGTGACCACCTACGGGATGACCGAAACGGGCAGCGGTGTCGTCTACGACGGCGTGCCACTCGACGGCGTGAAGATCGACATCGCCTCCGATGGCGAGATCCGCGTCCGCGCGCCGATGCTGCTGCGCTGCTACCGGGACGGCACGTCCCCGGTGGACGCAGAGGGTTGGTACGCCACGGGCGACCTCGGCGAGTGGTTGCCGGACGGCCGCCTGCACGTCGCCGGACGGCGCGGCGACCTGATCATCACGGGCGGGGAGAACGTCTGGCCCGAAGCGGTCGAGGCTGCGCTCGCCGATCACCCCGCTGTCGGTGATGTGATGGTGCGCGGGGTCGAGGACGCCGAGTGGGGTCAGCTCGTCGAAGCCGTCGTGGTCCCCGCCGGTGATCCACCGTCGCTCGACTCGCTCCGGGCGCACGTCAAGCAGACCCACCCTGCGTTCATGGCACCACGCCGGCTCGTCGTCGTCGATGCGCTTCCGCGCACAGCCCTGGGCAAGCTCCGCCGCACCGCCCCGTGACCGACGCCCGACCGCCCGGCCCCACCGCCCACCGCCCACATCTTCCGAAAAGTGCGCACGAGAACGTCAGCAGCGGGACGATCTGCGCACATTTCGGCCCATGGTCGTGCGAGCGGCAGAAATTGTCCGCGTCAGAGCATCATCAGCGGGCGGAGCCGCACATTTTTCGGGGTGGTGGGGCGTCGACGCGGGTTGGGCGGGACCGGGTCAGCCGGCGGCTGAGACGCCTGCGCCGCCGTCGATCACGTACGTCTCGCCGGTGATCCAGCTGGACAGGTCGCTGGCGAGGAACGTTGCCAGGTTGGCGATGTCCTGTGGCTCTCCGAGGCGTTTCAGCGGCATCCTCGCGGCCAACTCGTCGCCGAAGTTGTCGACGAGGACCTGGGCGAAGTCGGTGGCGACAAGACCGGGAGCGATACCGACGACCCGGGTGGGTCCCAATTCGACTGGCGAGCTGTCGGGTCATGTGGATCAGCGCGGCCTTGGTCAGGTTGTAGATCCCGAGACCTCCGCCGTCCGTACGCAACCCGCCGACCGACGCGATGTTGATGATCGTCCCCGGACGCTCCTTGAACGACTGCTCCCACGCCGCCCTGCACCACAGCAACGGCGCCTCGAGGTTGACCTGGAACGTCTTGTCGTACCGACCCTTGTCGACCTCGAGCGTGCGTCCGTAATAGGGGTTGGTGGCGGCATTGTTGACCAGGATGTCGAGCCCACCGAATCGTTCGATCGTGGCACTGACCGCCCGTTGCCCGAGTCGGCGCTGCCGGCGTTGGCGGCGAAGTTCTCGACGGTCGCCGATCATCTCCGCCCGAGCGGCTTCGAGCTGATCCTGCTTGCGGCTGTTGATCATCACCTTCGCCCCGGAAGCAGCCAGCGATGCCGCGATCGCCTTGCCAATGCCCTTCGAAGCGCCGGTGACCAGCGCAACCTTGCCGTCCAGTGAAATCTCCATGGCGGCCGAAACTATGCCCCGCCGCAGTCCGCGACGAACCGGTCACCAACGGCGCGGCGCCTCGGCATTGCGAGCGGCATCGGGCCCGTCGAGCTGGTCGATGGTCGACAGGTGGCCGCACACCGTGATGACGATCACCGCGGCGGCTGCGGTGAACGCCTGCAGGAGCATCACGATGGCCACGTACGCAACGATTCCGAGGAACTGGCCGAGCGTGTTGACAATGCTGACCAGCCCCGACAGTGCCGCCGGGCGACCAAGCCGGTGATCAGCAGTCGCCCCGCCACGAACCAGAACCTGTCGTGCGTGAGGGTCCAACTGCGACCGATACCGAGGCCGTGACCACCGCCGGCGGCGATCACCGACGCCAACGTCAGTCGACCCCACAACCAGGCCGTTGCCACGAGGACGGCCAGCACCACGAACACGACCGTCAGGACGATCGCTGCTCCCCCGCCATCGGCGGGCGACGACCAGCACCGCACCGGGATCGAGGCCAACGCCCATGTCACGACGAACAGCCCGAACACCACAAGCCCGGACCCGAACACCGCAGGAAGCGGCGCAGCGCTGAAACGGCCAGCGCCCCGACTCCCTCAGCTCGTTGCTGCACGGGCGGGTCGCCAACGCGACCGACGACCGCGGAGAGAACGACGAACGCAAACGTCAGGGCGATCAACCACGGCAGAGCACCCCAGAAGATGTCCTGGAGCAACTCCCACGCCCGCTCGGCCTCGGCCGTCGTGGACTCGACCTGCCGTCGACGAGCCCGTCGGTGACAACGTGCCTTGATCGATGTCGAGCAGACGTCGGAGCTCTCGACCCCGACGATCGTCGAACGACGCGATGGCCAGCCACCACCCGAGCCGCGCGCCGAGCGACAGCCAGACAACTGTGAGGAGCACCCCCACCCTCCTGGCCGCTCGCTTCGCCGCGACGACCGACGAGTCGAACCAGACAGCGAGCGACTTCGGATCGCGGACGGGTGGCACCCACATCGGCGAGCGGTGCTCGGTCCAGTGGGCTCCGTCGAAGTAGCGCCACGTCCACGGCTGATCTGGGTCGTCGTACCAGCCGGATGGCGGCATCGGGGGCGGGCCCGTCGGCCAGGTCACGTCGGCAACCTATCGCCGCAGCCGACCACGCCCGGCGTACCCGCACAGCGATGAGCGAACGCACCGAATACGGCCACTTGGCTCATCGCTACAGCCGCACGACCCGAAGCGATGAGCGAACGCACCGAATGCGGACACTTCGCTCATCACCCGGCGACCACACCAGCGCTGCAACTCAGGAATGCTCAGGTGGCTGCGTCGCCATGGCTCTGCCGGAAGCCGGCAGGCGCAGGGGCGTGCCAGTGGAATCGCTCGAGCAGGTCGAGCTCATGCGCTCGCATCACCACCGTCTCGCCGGGTTCGGCGTGATCGTGACCGAGCACGTGCAAGATCCCGTGCACCACCAGGAGTGCGAGCTCGTCGTCGAGTGTGCCTGCGTGTTCGGGGGCCTGGTCGGCCGCAACTGCCGGGCTGATCACGATGTCGCCGAGCAGGGTCGGAACGCCGTCGAGCGGCTCGTCGTCCATCGGGAACGACAGCACATCGGTGGGGCCAACCTTGCCCATGTGCTCAGCGTTGAGTTCGGCGATGTCGCCACGATCGACGAACGTCAAGGTCAACTCGCCGTTCGCACCGACGTCGACCAGAACGTCGGAGCACGCCAAGCGGTGCCACCGGCCGGTGTCGACGGTGAACTCGGCCGACTCGTCACGGCCCCGCTCGTCGGCGACCACCACCGTCGCCGCCGGGCCGATCATCCGCCGACACCGATCACGAGATCAGCTCTCGACAGACCGGGCGTCGTGTTCTTCGTAGGCGGCTACGATGTCGGCGACGATTGTGTCGTACCACGTCCGAACCCGACAGCCGCACGAAGGAGAGGCCGGCCGTCGATACCGGTGAGCGTCCGCTCCAGTCCGGCCAGGCCGCTCTTGCCCGTCGGCACATCGACCTGAGTCGTGTCGCCGGTGACCACGACGCGGGAGCCGAAACCGATCCTCGTGAGGAACATCTTCATCTGCTCGGGCGTGGCGTTCTGAGCCTCGTCGAGGATGATGAAGCTGTGCTTCAGCGTACGGCCGCGCATGAATGCGAGCGGGGCGACCTCGACCACCTGGCGTTCGAGCAACCGCTGCACGGCGTCGGGGTCGAGCATGTCGTACAGGGCGTCGTACAGCGGGCGGAGGTACGGATCGATCTTCGCCATGAGGTCGCCCGGGAGGAACCCGAGCCGTTCACCGGCTTCGACCGCCGGCCGAGTGAGGATGATGCGCTGCACCTCCTTGCCTGGAGCGCCCGAACCGCCATCGCCACCGGCGAGCCACGATTTGCCCGTGCCCGCTGGACCGCTGCCGAACGTGATCACGTTCTCCGCGATCGTGTCGATGTAGCGCTTCTGTCCGGCGGTCTTGGGCTTGACCTGGCGCCCCTTGGCACCTCGAAGCACCTGGTGACCGAGGATTTCGCTCGGTCGTTGGCTCGCCCCCACCATGGCTCACCCGCTCGAGTGTCACATCGTCGAGTTGCTGGCCGGCTTGCAGCAGCGTCGAGAGTTCCTCGAAGAGGTTCGACACGGTGACGACATCGGCAGCTTCGTCGCCGGATATCCGGACCTCGTTGCCGCGGACGCTGATCCGAGCCGACGGGAAGCGCTGCTCGATCTGGCGAAGGTTGTGATCGCGCAGGCCCGACCAGAGCGGTCATCACATGGGGTGCCGGGAACGACGACGGTCGTTGAGGGGGTGCTCGTTGCCATACGGTGCGTGGTCCTTCCTCAAGGCTACCGGGCCACGGCCCGACGATGGCACACACCCGCTCTGCCACGTGCCACCAGGAACCGAGGCGAGACAACTACCGTCGGGGCCTGCTGATGACCGTCCGCTCGACCCCCCGCTGCGCACATCGATTCGCCGCCCGATCCTTCTCGAATCCCTCGAGAAGACCACGCGGACGGCGGCGGCGCTCGTTGCGATCTTCGCCTCCCTCGCCCTGTTCGTGATGAACCCATCGACCGGCACTGCGCAATCCGCATCTCTGCGAGCGCTGGCCGACGATGCGGGTCTTCGGTTCGGCGCTGCGGTGGACGCCGACGATCTGGGCGCGAGGCGTATCGCTCGTTGCTCGTCGAGCAGACCAACCTGCTGTCCACACGCAGTGAGCTGTCGATGGCGGTCGTGCAACCCGAGCCCGACTCGTTCGACTTCAGCGCAGCAGAGGCAATCGTCGACTTCGCCACCGAGGCCGGCGTGCCGGTGCGAGGCCACGAACTGCTCGGCGGGGCTGTCCCGGCGTGGGTGGCTGCCGGCACCTGGACCGCGAGACCCTGACCGACGTGCTGACCACCCACGTGACCACGGTCGTGGGACATTTCCGCGGCACCCGGAAATCCGGGCGTCGTCATCCAGTGGGAGTCGTCCGGTGATGCATTCCTGCCGGACGGCTCGCTTCGCCCGACGATCTGGCAGCAGGTGATCGGCGACGACTACATCCGGCTTGCATTCGAAGCAGCCCGTTCCGGGGATCCGGACGCAGAGTTGTTCTACGACGACTTCTACGACGATCTGGCCGTCACCCAAGACGCTGTGGCGTCGGGCGTGGCGATCGTGCCCGGAGCGAACGCTCGAACGTACGACGTGTGATGCCGTGGTGAAGTGCAGTGCTGTCCGCGACCGGATCGGGGCACTGGTCGACAGCGGGGTGCCGATCGACGGGATCGGATTCCAGGCGCATCTGTTCTCT